>NZ_JACHLI010000008.1 GCF_014204515.1 Pseudomonas nitroreducens
TGGGCTCCTACTCGTGCTCGAACACTGCGGACCTGCAGCTTGCCTTGCGCCGCTCTCACCTCCGATCGTATCGGGAAAGGCAGACACAAGCGGACCTTGTCCGCGACATCCCCCGCCGCGAAGTCCACTGTTCGCCGGTATCCCCCGCCCATCTACAACAGCGCGCCATGGTCCTGATTGCGGACCTGGCCAGCGCCACGTCGTAAGCACGTCCCTCCCCACAAAACCCAAGCCGAAAAAAAGCCCCGCACGAGGCGGGGCTAGAGCATCAAAAGGTTTTCAGGGCGTTGAACGTCAGATCGCGCAGACGCCCTGCTGGTTGCTCTGCGCCAGGTCGAGCAGCTCGCGGTTGGCAACGGCGTACATGGCGTAGTCAGTGCTGGTGGAAGCGCGCAGGTCGGTGAGCATGGCGCGCCAGCGGGCGACCATCGGGGCGTGCTGTTCCAGCCACAGCGCCACACGCGCGTCGATCTCCGCCGGGCCGTCCTGCATCTGCAGTACGGAGACGGTGATCGCCCTCTGCTGCCAATCCAGATCGTCGCGGAAGGCTTCGCGGGCCAGCGCCTGCCAGTTGTTCTCCACCGGCAGGGAGCTGATCTGCTGCAGGTACCAGGTCAGTTCCAGCTCGCTGCCCAGGGCGAAGTAGGCGCGCGCCACGTCGGCCGGGTCCTGGCCGGTGACGTCCGCCGCTTCGACGATCGGCAGCAGGGTGTAGAGGTGACTGGTACCGGCGACCATACGCGCCAGCAGCTCCGGCACGCCGGCATCGACGTAGGCCTGATAGCGCGCCTGCCACAGCTCGCGGGTCGGGCCTTCGAGCAGTTCGTTGAGCTTCAGACCGAGGGCCGCGATACGCGGACCGAAGTGCGCGACGTCACGGGCGGCGTCCTGCTCGTTGCGACGGCTGCGCAGGAACCAGCGGGTCGCGCGGCGGCCCAGGCGCATCAGTTCGTCCATCAGGGTCAGCTGCACTTCCGCCGGCACCTGGTAGTCCAGCGCTTCGATCTGACGGAACCAGTGCGGCAGGTGGAAGACATCGCGCACGATCACGTAGGCACCCGCCACATTCGCCGGCGTCATGCCGGTGGATTCCTTCAGGCGCTGCACGAAGGTGATGCCCATGTGGTTGATCAGGTCGTTGGCGATCTGCGTGCTGACAATCTCGCGCTTCAGGCGGTGCCGGCGCATGGCCGGGGCGAAGGTTTCGACCAGGGTCTGCGGGAAGGCGGTCTCCATGTCGCGGGTCAGGTAGTCGTCGTCCGGGACCAGCGAGCCCAGCAGCTGTTCCTTCAGATCGATCTTGCTCCAGGAGATCAGCACGGAAAGCTCCGCGCGGGTCAGCCCCTGGCCGGCAGCGATACGCTCGGCCAGGCCCTCGTCGCTGGGCAGGAACTCCAGCGCGCGATCCAGCTTGCCGCGGCCTTCCAGGTCGCTCATCAGGCGCTTGTACTCGGCGATACGCTCGCGGGCGCGACGCTCGGCCAGGGACAGCGCCTGGGTCTGCTTGTAGTTGTTGCCCAGCACCAGGTCGGACACCTGGTCGGTCATTTCCGCGAGCAGCTTGTTGCGCTGCTTGCTGGTCATGTCGCCGGCGGTCACCACCTCGTTGAGCAGGATCTTGATGTTCACCTCGTGGTCGGAGCAGTCCACACCACCGGCGTTGTCGATGAAGTCGGTGTTGCAGGCGCCGCCGTTGAGGCCGAACTCGACCCGCGCCAGCTGAGTCATGCCCAGGTTGCCGCCCTCGCCCACCACTTTCACCCGCAGGTCGCGGCCGTCCACGCGCAGGCCGTCGTTGGCCTTGTCGCCGACGTCGGCATGGGTTTCCTTGCTCGACTTCACGTAGGTGCCGATACCGCCGTTCCACAGCAGGTCCACCGGCGCCTTGAGCAGCGCGTGGATCAGCTCGGTCGGGGTCAGGCGCTCGGCGTCGATGTCGAAGCGCGCGCGTACTTCCGGGGTCAGGGTGATGCTCTTCGCGCTGCGCAGGAAGATGCCGCCGCCGGCTGAGATCAGCGAGGCGTCGTAGTCGGCCCAGCTGGAGCGCGGCAGGTTGAACAGCCGCTGGCGCTCGGCGAAGCTCGCCGCCGGGTCCGGATTGGGGTCGAGGAAGATGTGCATATGGTTGAAGGCCGCGACCATCTGCAGCTTGTCCGACATCAGCAGGCCGTTGCCGAATACGTCGCCGGCCATGTCGCCGATGCCGATGACGGTGATGCTGTCCTGCTGCACGTTGATGCCGCGCTCACGGAAGTGGCGCTGCACCGAGACCCAGCCGCCACGGGCGGTGATCCCCATGCCCTTGTGGTCGTAGCCGGCGGAGCCGCCGGAGGCGAAGGCGTCGCCGAGCCAGAAGTTGTAGTCGGCGGAGAGCCCGTTGGCGATGTCGGAGAAGGTCGCGGTGCCCTTGTCCGCGGCCACCACCAGGTAGGGATCGTCGGCGTCGTGGCGGACCACGTTGGCCGGCGGTACGACCTGGCCTTCCTTGAGGTTGTCGGTGACGTCCAGCAGGCCGGAGATGAAGAGGCGGTAGCAGGCGATGGCCTCGGCCTGGATTTCATCGCGGCTGCCGCCGACCGGCAGGCGGCGCGGAATGAAGCCGCCCTTGGCGCCGGTCGGCACGATCACCGCATTCTTCACCTGCTGCGCCTTCACCAGGCCCAGCACTTCGGTGCGGTAGTCCTCTTCGCGATCCGACCAGCGCAGGCCGCCACGGGCCACGTCGCCGAAGCGCAGGTGCACGCCTTCCACCCGCGGGCAGTAGACGAAGATTTCGAACTTCGGCGTCGGCCGCGGAATTTCCGGGATGGCCTTGGGGTTGAACTTGAAGCTGAAGTAGCTCTTGTTCTGCCCGGCCGCGTCCGGCTGGTAGAAGTTGGTACGCAGGGTGGCCTTGATCAGGTCCAGATAGCGCCGCAGGATGCGGTCCTCGTTGAGCACCTGGACGTTGTCCAGCGCCGCGAGAATGGCCTGTTCGAGCTTCTGCTGCTTGTCTTCCAGGTCCTCGGCGGTGAGCTTGCGGGCCAGGTAGAAGCGCGTCTTGAACAGCCGCACCAGTTCGCGGGCGATGTCCACGTGGGCGTTCAGCGCGCTGGCGATGTAGCCCAGGTCGAAGCCCAGGCGGATCTGCTTGAGGTAGCGCGCGTAGGCGCGCAGCAGCGCCACGTCGCGCCACGGCAGACCGGCGGTCAGCACCAGGCGGTTGAAGGCGTCGTTCTCGGCATCGCCGTTGACGATGTGGACGAAGGCGTCCTGCAGGGTCTCGTTGAGCTCCTGGATGTTGACGTCCAGGCCCTCGGCGTAGGTGAAGGCGAAGTCGTGGATCCAGTATTCGCGGCCGTTGCTGTGGCGCAGGCGATAGGGGAACTCGCCGAGCACGCGCAGGCCGAGGTTCTCCAGGATCGGCAGGACATCCGACAGCGCCAGCGGCGTGTCGGCGTGGTAGAGCTTGCAGTGCAGCTGCTGCTCACCCTGGGCCAGCGGCTGGTAGAAGCTCATCACCAGCGGGCGGCTGTCGGAAAGGCTGGACAGGTGTTGCAGGTCGACCACCGCGAAATGCGCGGCGAAGCGCTCGCGGTAGCCGGCCGGGAAGCCTTTCGGGAAGTCTTCCAGCAGGGTGTTGCCCTGCCCTTCGCCGAAGTTCTCCAGCACCAGCGCGGCGTAGTCGTCCTGCCAGGAGCGGCAGGCCTGGATGGCTTCCTGCTCCAGCTGGGCGGTGTCGACGTCGATGCGGTTCTTCGGGTCGACGCGCAGGATGAACTGCACGCGGGCCAGGGTCGACTCGGAGAAGAAGGTCCAGAATTCGCAGTCGCTGGCCTTCAGGCGCTCCATCAGCACCTGCTGGATCTTCATCCGCGTTTCGGTGGAATAGATGTCGCGCGGCACGTAGGCCAGGCAGTAGGCGAAGCGGCCGTACGGGTCCTTGCGCAGGAACAGACGGATCTTGTTGCGTTCCTGGATCTGCACGATGGACATGGCGGTGTTGTACAGCTCGTCCACCGGGGTCTGGAACAGGTCGTCGCGCGGCAGCACTTCGAGGATCTGCGCCAGTTCCTTGCCCAGGTGCGCCTTGCTGTCGAAGCCGGAGTTCTTCAGCACGGCGGCGACCTTGCCGCGGATGAAGGGGATGTCGAACACGCTCTCGGCGTAGACCGCCGAGGTGTACAGGCCGAGGAAGCGGAACTCGCGGACCACCTTGCCCTTGGCGTCGATCTCGCGGATCGACACGTAGTCCGGGTAGGCCGGGCGGTGCACGCGGCTGGGCTGCGAGGCCTTGGCGAAGGACAGCAGCACCGGCTCGCGCAGGTAGGCGACGGCGTAGTCCTCGATGTGCAGGTCGTCCTTGTTCAGGCCGGCGCGCAGCAGCTTGGTCAGGCCGAGGAAGGCTTTCTCGTCGTACACCAGGTGGCCGCCATCGGCCTCCTCCTGCACGGTGAATTCTTCATAGCCAAGGAAGGTGAAGTTGTTGTCCAGCAGCCATTCGAGGAAGGCGCGCACCTCGGCGGTTTCTTCCGCACGGGCCTTGGCCTTGGATTTGCCCAGCCAGACCAGCAGTTCTTCGGCCTTGGTGCGCATCGCGGGGAAGTCGGCGACGGCCAGACGGACCTCGCCGAGCACGTCCAGCAGAGCTTTTTCCAGGGTGCGCAGTTCGGCGGCCTGGGAGACGCGGTCGATCTCCAGGTACATCAGCGATTCCTGATGCACGTCCTTGCCGGTGCTGTTCTTGGGCAGGATTTCCAGCAGTTCGCCCTTGGCGTTACGGCGCACGCTGAGCACGTTGGTCTGCAGGGTGTGGATGCTGTAGCCGCGGCGGTTCAGTTCCATGCGCACCGAGTCGACCAGGAACGGCTGGTCCGGGTGCAACACCTGCACGGCGGTGTGGGTGGACTGCCAGCCGTGTTTTTCGTAATCGGGGTTGTACACCGCCACTTCAGGCTGGGCGGGGTCGAAGCGTTCCAACAGGCGCCAGGAAGACAAGGTGCAGCCGACCAGGTCGGACAACCTGCGCTGGGTCAATTCGTCGAGGGAGATGAAGCCGAAGAACTGCTCGGCGAACAGGGCCACTTGTGGCAGGCCCTTGTCGTCGACGTGCTGCGCCAGGGCCGCTTTCAGTTGTTGCTGGAAGTCGGCTTTGCTGGCTGCGGTGAAGAACGCCATGTTGTTACTCCGCTGGACTCGTTTTGATGGATTGAGCGTAGAACGCATATCGTCTTGTGTCGGGCCACAGGTATAGCCGGGCAGTGTGACCCACGATTGACAGCCCCGACCGGGCGGTCACTCATCCCAGCGAGCTTATCGGGAGTCGACCGGCGCTGGCTTACGGGGCTGCGACATATTCGTTCAACGGCATGCAGGCGCGGCGCCTACGGGGAGACGACAGAAATCGTCGTACGATCGTTCCGCATCTGACTAAAGAAATGTCATAGCGCTATCATGGCAACCCCTCGCCTGGAACGGACGCCATGCAACGCCACCCGCCCCTGCACCGCCCGCTGCTGCGCCACCTGGACAACCTGCTGGTCACCCTGCTGGGCGTGGCGCTGCTGGTGCTGGCCTGGCTGTTCCTGGATGAGGCCGTGCGGCCGCTGCTGATCGGCGCGGTGCCGGTCTATCTGGGCGTCCTGCTGCCGCGCGTCGTCGGCCGGGGCGAGCGCCTGCGCCGTGTCGAAGCCGCACGGGAGCGCTCGGTGCGCGACTGGGGTTTCTGCAGCCGCGACCGCAACGGCCCGTGGATCAACTACATCGATTTCCCGCTGGTGCGCGAGGAGCCATTGTTCAACGGCCGCTTCTTCTATAGCGAGTGGCTGGTGGTGCACGACGGGCGCCTCATCATCAACCCCGGTCCGGCCAGCGTGGACCTCGCCGCCGGCACCGTCAGCTACGACTTCGGCTGCGCCCGCACCTACGCCTGGGACGGCTGCTCACCGAAAGTGCCGTTCTTCTGGGTCGCCACCCTCGGCACGCCGGACTGGTGGGAGCACCTGGAAAGTGTTCAATGCCTGCGCCACGGCCGGCAGAAGGAGCGCGTGATGTTCTGGCCGGTGGCGCACCACGCCAGCCTGGTGCACGACGCGCTGTACCAGTTCCTCAACGTGGCGCCGGTAACCAAGGCCGAGGCGGACGAGCTGTTCCACCGCATGTTGCTGGAAGCCGGCATGCCGCGCCTGCTGGCCTGGGTCTATCGCTTCGCGGTGGTCCATGGCGGCGCCCGCGACATGCGCCGGCAGCGCAACGGCAATACCGCCCTGCGCTGCCTGACCGCGCTGCCGGGTACCGCGACGCCTCAGGAACCACTAGCGCTGCACAAGGCTCGCAGCGCGGCGCTGCAAGAGTGACGGCCGATGCAGTAAAGTAGGCGGCCCGACAGCCCCACCCTTTCGTCCAGGAAATCCACGCGATGGAACATCGTGAGTCGCTCCTTGCACTGCGCCAGTATCTCTCCAGCCAGATCCTCGGCCAGGAAAAGCTCATCGAGCGGCTGCTCATCGCCCTGATCGCCGACGGCCACCTGCTGGTGGAAGGCGCACCGGGCCTGGCCAAGACCAAGGCGATCAAGGACCTGGCCGAAGGCCTGGAGGCCGAGTTCCACCGCATCCAGTTCACCCCCGACCTGCTCCCGGCCGACATCACCGGCACCGAGATCTATCGCCCGGAAAACGGCAGCTTCGTGTTCCAGCAGGGGCCGATCTTCCACCACCTGGTGCTGGCCGACGAAATCAACCGCGCGCCGGCCAAGGTGCAGTCCGCGCTGCTCGAAGCCATGGCCGAGCGCCAGGTCAGTGTCGGCCGCAGCACCTACGACCTGCCGCCGCTGTTCCTGGTGATGGCGACGCAGAACCCCATCGAGCAGGAAGGCACCTACCCGCTGCCCGAGGCCCAGCTCGACCGCTTCCTGATGCACGTGAAGATTGGCTACCCGGAAGCCTCCGTGGAGCGCCGCATCCTCCAGCAGGCCCGCGGTGAAGCGCTGCACGGCGAGACCAAGCCCGAACGCCGGGTCACCCAGGAAGCCATCTTCGCCGCCCGCCAGGAAATCCTCGGCCTGTACATGGCCGACGCCGTGGAGGAATACCTGGTGCAGCTGATCATGGCCACGCGCACCCCGGCCAAGTACGACGCCGAACTGGCCGAGTGGCTGTCCTATGGCGCCAGCCCGCGCGGTTCCATCGCCCTGGACCGCTGTGCACGCGCCCATGCCTGGCTGGCCGGGCGCGACTTCGTCAGCCCCGAGGACATCCAGGCGATGCTCTTCGACGTGCTGCGCCACCGCCTGATCCTCACCTTCGAGGCGGAAGCCGCCGGGATCGACCAGGACCGCGTGGTCCAGCGCATCCTCGACGTGGTCGCCGTCGCCTGACATGCACAGTGTCCTGGCGCCCGGCGTGGCGGTCTCCCTCGGCGAGCTGATCGAGATCCGTCACCGCCTGAACGAAGTCCAGCTGTTCTCCACGCCGTCGCGGCGCAGCCCGCTGATCGGCCTGCACCACTCGCGCCTGCGCGGCCGCGGCGTGGACTTCGACCAGGTGCGCGTGTACCAGGCCGGCGACGACGTGCGCACCATCGACTGGCGCGTCACCGCGCGCACCCAGGAGCCGCACACCAAGATGTTCCATGAGGAGCGCGAACGCCCGGTGTTCGTCCTCGTCGAGCAGAGCTCGCGGCTGTTCTTCGGCTCCGGGCTGTGCTTCAAATCCGTGCTGGCCGCCCGTGCCGCCGCCTTCGTCGGCTGGGCCGCGCTGGCGCACAACGATCGCATCGGCGGCCTGGTGTTCACCGACAGCGAGTGCCACGAGATCAAGCCGCGGCGCAGCAAGCAGAGCCTGCTGCAGCTGTTCAACCTGATCGTGCGCGCCAACCACGCACTGCTCGCCGGCTCCAACCTTGGCCTGAGCGGCGACGGTTTCGGCATGGCCCTGCGCCGCGCTCGCGAGGTGCTGAGACCGGGCAGCCTGATCATGGTGATGTGCGACGAGCGCGCCCTGGGCGAGGTGGCCGAACAGCAGTTGTCGCTGCTGGCAAGGCACACCGACCTGGTGCTGCTGCCGGTGTCCGACCCGCTCGACCACGCCCTGCCCGCCGCCGGCCTGCTGCGCTTCGCCGAAGGCCAGGCACAGCTGGAGCTGGACACCCACATCGACGAGCAGCGCCTGGCCTACCGCGCCCTAGGCGAGGCCCGCCGCGAACGCTGGCAGCGTCTGGCCATGCGCCTGGGCGTGCCACTGTTGCCGCTGACCACCCAGGAAGAGCTGGTGGAGCAACTGCGCAACCTGCTGGAACAGCACCAGCCGGGATATGCCAAATGAATCCGCTGGACCAGCTGGAACCGCTGATCGAGCCCGCCGCCGTGGCCTGGTGGCCGCCAGCGCCGGGCTGGTGGCTGCTCGCCGCGCTGCTGCCGGTGCTGTTCTGGGCGCTGTGGCGCCAGCGCCGACGCTGGCTGCCCCGGCGCAAGGCCAAGGTCGTCGCCGAGGCGCCGCTGGACCCGCTGCGCGAAGCCGCGCTGGAAGAACTCAAGCGCCTGCCGCGTCCCTACGACCGCGCCCCTGCCGGCCCCTGGCTGCAGGCGCTCAATGGCCTGCTCAAGCGCCTGTCCCGCGCGCGTTGGCCGGATAGCCACAGCCATACCCTGAGCGGTCGCGCCTGGCTGGCCTTCCTCGACACCCGCTGCCCGGCCGCCGGCCTGACCCGCTGGATGATCCTGGTGGAAGGTGGCTACCGCGCCGAGTGCAAGCTGGACGACAAGGCCATCGATGGCCTCGCCGCCGCCGTGGAAACCTGGGTGCGCAAGCATGTTTGAGCTCGCCTGGCCCTGGATCTTCCTGCTCGCCCCGCTGCCCTGGGTGATGCGTTTCATCCTGCCGCCGGCCGACAACGGCGAGGCGGCGCTCAAGGTCAGCTTCCTCAAGGAACTCGAAGGCCTCGCCGGCCGCCGCGCCCGCGCGCGCCTGCCGGCCTGGCGCCAGCAGGCGCCCTTTGCCCTGCTCTGGCTCTGCCTGCTGCTGGCCGCCGCGCGCCCGCAGTGGGTCGGCGAGCCGCTGCCGATCCCCGCCACCGGCCGCGACCTGCTGCTGGCCGTGGATGTCTCCGGCTCAATGGATTACACCGACATGACCTGGGACGGCGCCGAGATCAGCCGCCTGCACCTGGTGCAGAAGCTGTTCGGCGACTTCATCGAGGGCCGCCGCGGCGATCGCGTCGGGCTGATCCTGTTCGGCACCCGCGCCTACCTGCAGGCGCCGCTGACCTTCGACCGCCACACCGTGCGCGTCTGGCTCGACGAAGCGCTGATCGGCATCGCCGGCAAGGACACCGCCCTGGGCGACGCCATGGGCCTGGCAGTCAAGCGCCTGCGCCAGCGCCCGGCGCAGAGCCGCGTGCTGGTGCTGATCACCGACGGCGCCAACACCGCTGGCGAGATTTCCCCGCAGACCGCCGCGCGGCTGGCCGCAGAAGAACACGTCAAGGTCTACACCATCGGCATCGGCGCCGATCCCAAGCAGGGCGGCGTGGTCGGCCTGTTCGGCCTCAACCCGGGCCTGGACCTGGATGAACCGGCGCTCAAGGCCATCGCCGAGGCCACTGGCGGCGAGTACTTCCGCGCGCGCAACGGCGAAGAACTGCAGCGCATCTCCGAGAGCCTCGACCAGCTGGAGCCGGTGGAGCAGAAGCCGACCCAGGCGCGCCCGGCGATCGCCCTGTACCGCTGGCCGCTGCTGCTGGCACTGCTGATCAGCGCGGCGCTGGTGGTGGCCACCCTGTGGCCGCCGGAAGAATGGCGCTGGCCGGCGCGGATGACACGCCTGCAGAAGGAGCGTCGGCCATGACCGGCATCTGGCCGCACGTGCTGCACCCGCTGTGGCTGGTCCTGCTGCTGCCGCTGGGCTGGCTGCTGTGGAAGCTCTGGCACCGCGAACGCCGCGCCGGCCGCTGGCAACTGCTGTTGCCGCCGGCCTTCCATCCCTGGCTGCTGGCCGGCGGTGGCGGCCGCCACGAGCGCCGCCCGTGGATCTTCCTCGGCGTCGCCTGGCTGCTGGCCGTACTCGCCCTGCTCGGCCCCAGCTGGCAACAGGTGGAACAGCCGACCATGGAACGCAGCGACCCGCTGGTGGTGGTGCTGGAACTCACCCCGGCGATGCTCGCCACCGACCTCAAGCCCACGCGCCTGGAACAGGCCCGGCGCAAGTTGCTCGACCTGCTGCAGGCCCGCAGCGACGCGCAGACCGCCATCGTCGTCTACGCCGGCAGCGCCCACACGCTGGTGCCGCTGTCCAACGACCTGGGCACCGCGCGCAACCTGATCGACGCCCTCAAGCCGTCGATCATGCCCGAGCCCGGCCAGCGCGCCGACCTCGCGGTGGCCCAGGCGCGCCGCCTGCTGGACAGCGGCGCCGAGGGCAATGGCCGGATCCTGCTGATCACCAGCGCCCTGGACGCCCGTGAACGCCAGGGCATCCGCCAGGCGCTCAAGGGCAAGGGCAAGGACCTGCTGCTGCTCGCCGTCGGCACCCCCGGCGGCGCACCGATCGCCCAGGAGGACGGCACCTTCCTCAAGGACGACCAGGGCAACATCCTGGTGCCACGCCTGGACGAGAATTCGCTACGCGCCTTCGCCACCGACCTGGATGGGCGCTTCCAGCGCCTGCGCGCCAACGGCAGCGACCTGCGCAACCTCGGCCTGCTGGACAGCACCCAGGGCCTGCAGGTGAGTGAGGAAGACGCCCTGCTGCGCCTGCAGCGCTGGGCCGACCAGGGCTACTGGCTCCTGCTGCCGCTGCTCCTGCTCGCCGCCTGCGCCGGCCGCCGTGGCTGGCTGTTCAGCCTGCCCTTGCTGCTGCCGCTGCTGTGGGCGCCGCCGCAGGACGCCAACGCCTTCGAGCTGGGGGACCTCTGGCTGCGTCCCGACCAGCAAGGCCAGCGCCTGCTGGATGCCGGCCACCCTGCGGAGGCCGCGGAGCGCTTCGCCGACTTCCGCTGGAAGGGCCTGGCACTGTATCGCGCCGGCGATTACGTCGACGCCGCCCAGGCCTTTGCCCAGGGCGACGAAGCCGCCGACCACTACAACCGCGGCAACGCCCTGGCCCGGCAGAACGAACTGGAAGCCGCCATCGACGCCTACGACCAGGCCCTGGAGCGCAACCCCGAACTGGAGGCCGCGCGGCGCAACAAGACGCTGCTCGAAGACCTGCTGCGCCAGCGCAAGGACAACCCGGGCGCGGACAGCCAGGCGCAGCCGCCCCAGGAAAGCCACGACTCCGCACAGAGCAGCGACCCGCAGGCCGCCAAGCCGCAGGATCAGCAGCACGACGAAGAACACTCCGCCGAACGCGACTCGCAACCGGCGCCGGCGGCGAAGAATCCCTCCCAGGAGGCCGACCGGCCGTCCGCCAGCCATCCGGGCGGCCCGCCGGCCGAGCGCGACGCCGGGCAGGAAGAGGAAACCAACCCGGAGGACGCCGGTCCACTGGGTGACGAGCGCCGTCAGGCCCTGGAACAGTGGCTGCGGCAGATTCCCGACGATCCGTCCGAACTGTTGCGCCGCAAGTTCTGGTACCAGCAACAGCAGCAGCGCCAGGAACCCAATCCATGAGAAGGCTGATCTGCCTGACCCTGCTCTGCCTCGCCGCCTTCCGCGCCGAAGCCAGCTTCACCGCCAGCGTCGACCGCGCGCGCCTGACCCAGGGCGAAAGCGTCGAACTGACGCTGGAGTCCGACGACCCGACGCTGTTCGGCAAGCCTGACCTTAAACCGCTGGACGAGCACTTCGTGGTGCTCGGCACGCGCCAGGTCAACCGCCTGACCACCCTCAACGGCAAGTCCCAGGCCACCACCCGCTGGATCATCACCCTGCAGCCGCGCGACGAAGGCCAGGTAGAGATTCCGCCGATCCACCTGGGTGGCAACGCCAGCGAGCCGATCAGCCTGGAGGTGCTCAAGGCAGAGGAAAGTACCGACGCGCAGAAGCTCGCCCCGGTGTTCATCGACGCCAGCGTCGACCGCGAGGAAACCTGGGTGCAGTCCCAGGTGATCCTCACCCTGCGCATCAACCACTCGGTTTCGCTGTACGACGACAGCAGCCTTTCGCCGCTGCAGATGGCCGACGCCCGCGTCGAGCAACTGGGCGAACCGCGCACCTACGAGAAGGACATCAACGGCGTACGCCACGGTGTGATCGAGGTGCGCTACGCGATCTTCCCGCAGAAGAGCGGCACCCTGGAAATCCCCGGCCAGACCTTCAACGCCACCCAGGTGGCCCAGCGCCGCAGCGACGACTACAACCCCTTCGGCCCGCAACCGGGCAAGCAGGTACGGGTGGTCTCGCCGAGCATTCCGCTGCAGGTCGACCCGAAGCCCGCCGATTACCCCAAGGAGGCGCCCTGGCTGCCGGCCAGCGCGCTGAGCCTGAGCGAGACCTGGAGCCCGCAGCCGGAACAGGCCAAGGCCGGCGAAGCGCTGACGCGCAACATCATGCTGCGCGTGGAGGGCCTGTCCAGCGCCCAGCTGCCGCCTTTGCCGATCAGCCTGCCCGAGGGCCTGCGCCATTATCCGGACCAGCCGCAGCTGGCCAACGAAAGCGGCGACCAGGGCCTGATCGGCAGCCGCGAGGAGCGCGAGGCGCTGATCGCCGACAAGGCCGGGCAACTCGACCTGCCGCCGGTGGAAATCGTCTGGTGGAACACCCGCACCAGCCGCGTCGAACGCACCAGCCTGCCGGCGCGCACCCTGCAGGTAGCGGCCAATCCGCAGCTCGACGAGCACACGGATACCCCTCCTGCTCCGACGCAAAGCGCTTCGATCGACAGCACCCTGCTCTGGCCCTGGCAGTTGGCCTGCGCGCTGCTCAGCCTGACCACCCTGCTCGGCTTCGGCCTGTGGTGGCGCGCCCGCAGCCAACCGGCGGTCATCCGCGTGGCCCAGGCCGGGCCGAGCACTCGCACGCTGCTCGACGAGCTGCGTCGCGCCTGCCAGGCCAACGACTCCCACGCCACCCGCCAGGCGCTGGACGCCTGGGCGCGCCAGCAGCCGGAAACCCTGGCCGACATGGCGGCGCGCTTCGTGCCGCTGTCCGATGCGCTGGATGGCCTCAACGGCGCGCTGTACAGCGACAGCGAAGGCGGCCGCAACTGGCAGGGCGAGGATCTCTGGCGCGCCATCCGCACGCTCCCCGGAGCCGACCCGGACGCGCCGCCGGCAGCGGAAGCCAGCAGCCTGCCGCCGCTCTATCCACGCTGACAGCTATGCTGGAGCCATCCCCGCCAGAGGTGCCTCCATGCGTCGTCACCGGCTGATTCCGGCGCTGCTCGCCAGCCTGTTGCTTGCCCCCCTGCTGCACACCGCCCCGGTAGCAGCCGCCGATATCCTGCCGCCCACACAACCGTTGCAGGGGCCGGGCGGCTCGCACTACGCCCACGCCGACGTTCACCAGTGGCATTTCGATGTCGAGGGCGACGAATACTGGGTGTTCACCCCGGAGCGCCCCGTTCCGGCCAGCGCCCCGCTGATCGTCTTCACCCACGGCTGGAGCGTGATGCAGCCGGACCTGTATCGCGCCTGGATCGAACATATCGTGCGGCGCGGCGCGATCCTCATCTACCCGCGCTACCAGGCGACGCTGAAGACCCCGGCCGCGGAGTTCCTGCCCAACGCCGCCGACTCGGTGCGTCGCGCCATCGCCGACCTGCAGGCCGGCAAGCTGGGGGTAAAACCGCAGCTGGAGCACGTGGCCTATGTCGGTCACTCCGCCGGCGGCCTGATCGCCAGCGGGCTGGCCGCCTCCTGGCAACGCCTGGGCATCCCGCAACCGCGCGCGCTGATGGCGGTGGAGCCAGGCAAGAGCAGCGGCCCGCGCTGGCGCCAGGTGCCGCTGGAGCCGTTGTCGAACATCCCCGCCGGCACCCTGCTGCTGGCGGTCTGCGGCGACGAGGACGAACGCGTGGCCTGCGACGACGCCCGGCGCATCTACAGCGAAAGCACCCAGGTGGTCCCGCGCGACAAGGACCTGCTCCTGCTGCGCAGCGACCGCCACGGCAGCCCACCGCTACTGGCCAACCACGCCGCGCCCACCGCCCCGCGCTTCGACCCGCGCTATCCACCCAGCGATTCCACCAACTGGCTGCTCAACCGCGTGCAGGAACGGGTAAAGCAACGACTCAAGCAGGGCCAACCCTCGGCGCACAACGCCCTGGCCACCGATGCCATGGACTGGTACGGACCGTGGAAGCTGTTCGATGCGCTGTGCGACGCCGCCTTCTACGGCCAGGACCGCGACTACGCCCTGGGCGGCGGCCCGGCGCAGCTGTCCATGGGACGCTGGAGCGATGGCACGCCGGTGAAGGCTATCCAGCGGTTGTCCCCATCCCGTCCCTGATGGTTCGCGGAAGGACTGGGCGTCCCCCTCGGTCCTACGAAAAGCCACTGTTCCGGCTCTGGCTCTCAAAGACTTCCAGAGAAATGTCCGCACGCTCCGGAGTGCCCCTTTCAGGAGGCCGAAGGTGATCGGAGTTCCAGGGGCCGAGCGACATGGATCTCGCGAGAGCGTTGTCGGGCCAGGGATGGCCCGTCAACGCGGGCCCCTGGAACTCCGAGGAACCGAGGGTACTTTTCGCGAAGCGAAAAGCCGGATGGCAGGGGCGAGACCTTTGCCTACTTTGGGTGGGGCGGCCATCCGTCGTTTGCCAAAGTAGGTCGCCCGAGGGGGCGAAACACGGACTCCGCGCGCACGCCAAAGCGACGCAGAAATACCGAACGCCAAGCAAGAGCATCGCGGAGAAGCTCCGCTCCTACGTGAAATTCTGCGCGGGGACAGCCCTCTTCCCCGCCCTGGCTGCGCGCCCCGCTCCAAAGGGAGAGGGGAAATCCAAAGCACGAACGATCAGAAAAAGACTGTTGCTCCTACGGGGCCAGCACGGATCAGCCCCGAGCCCCAACGGAATCAGCTGCCACTGCTCTCCATCACCGCCCCCTTGAACACATCATCCAGCGGCACCTGGTACCCGATGGCCAGCCGGTTGGTCTCATTGGCCATCGCCACCACCGCCATCAACTCGCCAAGCATGGCGTCGTCCATGCCAGCCTTGCGCGCCGCCGCACCGTGGGAACCGATGCAGTAATTGCAGTTGTTGGTGACACTGACGGCGACGTAGATCAGCTCCTTCACCAGCGGGTCCAGCTGCCCCGGCCCCATGACTTGCTTGAGGCTTTCCCAGGTGCGCTGGAGGGTCTGCGGATGGTTGGCCAGGGCCTTCCAGAAGTTGTTCACCCAGTCGATCCTGCGGGTCGCCATGATGTCGTCATAGACGGCACGGACTTCGGGGCTGGCGTCGGCGTATTCGATGAGCTGGAAAGACATGGCAACTCCTGACGAAAAGGAATAAGAAAAGCAGAATTCAGAATTGGATGAGCGGTCGAGCGATGGAGAAAGATAAGGCGCTTTCTCCCATCCCCGTCAAGGAATCAGACCCATGCACCGCCTTCCCGCCCTGCTCTTCGCCACCGCCCTGTTGCCTGTCGCCGCCCAGGCCGCCCAACCCGGCCTGTGGGACACCTACGCCAGTCTCAAGCAGCACGACTGGGTCGACCTGACCCACTCGTTCGACAGCAATACACCGCACTGGAAAGGCTTCGAGCCCATGGGCCGCAAGACGCTCTATACCGTGGACAAGGACGGCTTCCAGGTGGAGCTGTACAGCCATGTCGGCCAGTGGGGGACCCACGTCGACCCGCCGGTGCACTTCCACAAAGGCTTGCGCAGCGTCGACCAGCTGGAGGTGAAGGAACAGTTCCTGCCGCTGGTGGTGTTCGACATCCATGAGCAGGTGGCGAAGAACCCCGACTACGTGCTGACTCTGGCCGACGTGAAGGCCTGGGAGGCCAGGCACGGCGCAGTGCCGGAGGGCTCCTTCGCGGCGCTGCGCACAGACTGGTCCCAGCGCTGGCCGGACCAGGCGAAGATGCAGAACCAGGATGCCAAGGGCGTGGCGCACTATCCGGGCTGGAGCAAGGAGGCGCTGGTGTACCTCTACGAGACGCGCAAGATCACGGCCTCCGGCCACGAGACCACCGACACCGATCCAGGCATCGCCACCAGCAAGGACGACTACTCGCTGGAGTCGTACATCCTGGGTACCAATCATTATCAGATCGAGCTGCTCGCCAACCTCGACAAGGTGCCTGAGGCCGGCGCGCTGGCGGTGGTGAGCTTCCCGAAGATCGCCCAGGGCACGGGCTTCCCGGCGCGGGTATTTGCGATCCTGCCGTGACCGGCCCGGACGCCGGGATGAAGTGAAGCCGATCGCGGACGGAGTCCGCTCCTACGCGCCATGACACGCCGTAGGAGCGGACTGCGTCCGCGATGGATTTCCGGCGGCTCGGAACCCGATCCGCAAGCCATAAAAAAACGCGGCCCGAGGGCCGCGTTTTGCATTGCTTGAGCGTCGATCAGTGAACCAGTATCGAAGCCTTCTTCTGCCGCACCTTCTCCGGGTTGATCAGGAAGCGTGCCAGCGCCGGCAGCAGCCAGAGGGCGCCGAACATGTTCCAGAGGAGCATGAAGGTCAGCATCAGGCCCATGTCGGCCTGGAACTTGATCGCCGAGAAGATCCAGGTGGCGACGCCGATGGCCAGGCACAGGCCGGTGAACAGCACCGCTTTGCCGGTGGACTTCAGGGTCTCGTAGTAGGCCTCCTGCAGGGACAGGCCCTGGCGCAAGAAGGACTCCAGGCGGGTATAGATGTAGATGCCGTAGTCCACGCCGATACCCACGCCCAGCGCGATCACCGGCAGGGTCGCCACTTTCACGCCGATGCCCAGGGTCGCCATCAGCGCGTTGCCCAGCACGGAGGTGAGGATCAGCGGCAGCACGATGCACAGGGTCGCGGCGAAGGAACGGAAGGTGATCAGGCACATCAGCGCGACGCAGATGTACACCAGGATCAGGATGGTCAGTTCCGAGTGCTTGATCACGTCGTTGGTGGCGGCTTCGATACCGGCGTTACCGGCGGCGAGCTTGAACTTCAGGTCGTCCTTCTCGTTGGCCTTGGCGAAGTCCTGCACGACGGCCACGGCGCGGTCGAGGGTCTCGGCCTTGTGGTCGTTGAGGAACACCAGCAGGGGCGCCAGCGAGCAGTTGCTGTTGAACAGGCCTTCGGCGCGGCTGATGGAGTTGTTCAGCACGTCCTGGTTGCGCGACAGCGACTCCCACTTCAGGTTGCCTTCGTTCATGCCCTTGATCATCTGCTTGGAGACGGTGACCAGGGAGATGGCCGACTGCACGCCCTGGGTGTTCTCCAGGCGCCAGGCCAGCTCGTCGATGGCGGACAGGGTCTTGTGGGTGGAGCAGCCTTCGGCCTCGGACGCCACCATCACCACCAGCACGTCGGAGCTGGTCGAGTAGTTGCGGATGATGAAGTCGTTGTCCAGGTTGTAGCGCGAGTCCGGACGCAGCTCCGGCGCACCCTGGTCGAGGTCGCCGATCTTCAGGTGATGGCCCTGCCACATGCCGCCGGCGAACATCGCCAGGGCGATGACCACGGAGATCGGCGCCACCGACGGGCTGGCGAAGTTGGACAGCGCACGCCAGAAGGGATGGTCGCGCACGGCGTCTTCCTTGCTGCGCTGCACCGCCTTCTTGCTGATGCCGATGTAGGAGATGGCGACCGGCAGCAGGATCAGGTTGGTGAACACGATCACCGCCACGCCGATGGACGCGCCGATGGCCAGTTCGCGGATCACGCCGATGTCGATCACCAGCAGGGTGATGAAGCCCACGGCGTCAGCCAGGATCGCGATCATGCCCGGCAGGAACAGCTGGCGGAAGGTACGGCGGGCGGCCAGCAGCGGGGTTTCCGCGTCACTGGACTGCAGGGCGATACCGTTGATCTTCTGCACCCCGTGGGAAATGCCGATGGCGAAGATCAGGAACGGCACCAGCATCGAGTACGGGTCCAGCCCGAAGCCGATCAGGTGCAGGATGCCCAGCTGCCAGATCACCGCCACCAGGGTGGTGGACAGCACGGCGATGGTCGAGCGCACGCACTTGGTGAACCACAGCAGCAGCACCAGGGTGATGACGAAGCAGATGCCGAAGAAGCCGACCACCATCAGCAGGCCGTCGATCAGGTCACCGACCTTCTTGGCGAAGCCGGTGATGTGGATCTTCACGTTGGGGTTCTGCAGCTGGTACTTGTCGCGGATCTTCTCTTCCAGCTCATGGGAGAACTGGCGGTAGTCCAGCTTCATCAGCTTGCCCTGGTCCTTCGGGTCCGGGTAGACCTCCAGCAGCGGCACGTCGACGATGCTCGACTTGAAGTTGTTGGCCACCAGGCGGCCGATCTGGCCGGACTTGAGCACGTTGTTGCGCAGCAGGTCCAGGGCCTTGGCGGAACCGTCGTAGGTCTGCGGGATCACCTCGCCACCGGCGAAGCCTTCCTCGGTCACCTCGGTCCAGCGCACGCTCGGGCTCCACAGCGACTTCATGCCGGAGCGGTCGACGCCGGGGATGTAGAACACTTCGTCATGGATCTGCCGCAGCGTCTCCATGTATTCCTTGGTGAAGATGTCGCCGTTCACCGCTTCCACCGAGATACGCACGGTGTTGCCGAGGTTGGCCAGGTCGTTGCGGTGCTCCAGCATGTTCTGGATGAACGGGTGCTGCAGCGGAATCATCTTCTCGAAGCTGGTGGACGGACGCACCTGCGTGGCCGACCAGGCGAGGAAGAGGGTCACCAGCAGACACGTGATGATCACGAAGGGCCGGTGGGTGAAGATGATGCGTTCCAGGAAAGTCGCCTTGTCCTGTTGATGCTTGTTCAGAGCGTTCATTGCGGCTCCCCGGCTTATTGTTGTTCTGTCAGCTCGGCGCCGGTCGCCGTAGCCAGGTGGATACCGCCCTGGCCGACGAGGACCAGGTTGCCATTGCCGGCCGCGCTGACGCCCGCGAGGGACAGGCGATCCGGACGGTTGACGACGCTGAAGCTGACGCCGTCGTCCTTGCTCTCCAGCACGCTGCCGCCGTGGCCGACGACGACGATGGTGCCGTCATCCAGCAGGCTGCCTTCGGAAAGGCCGAACTCCAGCTCGCCGCCATTGGCGGTGGGCAGGCTGACCTGCTGCCAGGTGTCGCCGAAATCGGTGGAGCGGAACAGGTGGCCGCGCAGGCCATAGGCCAGGACGGTGCCGGCCTGGCGGGTGCCGGTGGCGCCGAACAGCGAGCCTTCGTAGGGGCCCTGGAGTTTTTCCCAGGTCTGGCCCCAGTCCTTGGAGCGGAACATGCTGCCCGCCTCGCCGACCACGAACAGGCCGGAATCCTTCACCGCGGTGATGGCGTTGAGGTGGTACTGGTCTTCGTTGTCCAGGCGGTCGCTGGCGTCTTCCCAGCTCTTGCCGCCGTCGGTGGTTTCCAGCAGCGCGCCGTAGGCGCCCACAGCCACGCCGTGGTTCTCGTCCTGGAACCAGATGTCCAGCAGCGGCGCTTCGCGCTTGAGGTCCTCGAACTGGCGCACCCAGGTGGTGCCGCCGTCAGTGGTGGCCAGGACCTGGGCGTCATGGCCGACGGCCCAGCCCTTCTTGTCGTTGACGAAGAATACCGAGGTCAGCAGCTGGCGGGTCGGCACGCTGGCCTGGGTCCAGCTCTTGCCTGCGTCGTCGGAATAGAGGATGTGCCCGTGATCACCCACCGCGACCAGGCGCTTGCCGGCATGAGCAACGCTCAGCAGCAGGCTGCTGGAGGCCTTGGCCGAGACGATCGAGTTGGAGTCGCTGGCGGCGTCCGTTGCGGCTACGGCATGCAGCGGAGCCAGGGACATCATCAGGAAGGAAAACGCGCCGAGCAGGGAAACCGACTTGCGCGACATCGGGAAGGAGCTTCGCACTCCCGATACGGGCTGCTCGCTCGAAGTGCGCCACAGGGGCTCACGCATATGCCTTTACCTCTTTTTCTTATGCAGGCGGTATGTAGTTTGGAGCTATATAGCCAGCCTTTTCCGGGGCTGACAATTAACGGCACGTTATCTTTTGTTAAGCCCCGAGCGCCTCACTCGAAAGGATGAGTGCATTTTGCCATCTCGCCTGAAAGGCGCGTCACTGGTGGCCTGCAACGGGTGAAGCGGTAACACTTTCAGCGCTTCGGAACTTTCCTCGGACAAGAAAAAGCCCCGCCGAGGCGAGCTCCTTCTTTTCGTAGGACCGAGGGGGACGCCCAGTCCTTGCTCGCGAACCCGCCCGGCTCCGGCACTGTCGGCTGAATCGTTCGCGAGCAAGCTCGCTCCTACAACTGCTGACAACTTTTCTGCCGCCCATGAAAAAGCCCCGCCGAGGCGGGGCTTTTTCATTCATGCAATCAACTCAGCGAGTGCCGCGGCGACGCAGGGCGGACGGGCTGAAGTAGGAGTCGTCCGGTACGGCCTGGCCGAAGTCGATGGTGGTCGGTTCTTCGTTGTCCAGGTTCTGGACGTGGTAGCGACGGGCCTGCAGATCGTGGAAGGTATCCAGAGCGGTCCAGGTGGTGGGCAGCTCATAGTAGTTCTTCAGGTAGGCCAGCGACACACGCCACAGCTCGCCGCGACCGTCGTACTGGTCGACTTCGGCGGCGCCCCAGCTGTCCTCGTCGAGGAACAGTACGCGCTTGGAATAGATGTGGCGTGCACCCGGCTTCAGGGTGCCTTCGACGACCCACACGCGGTGCAGTTCGTAGCGGGTGTATTTCGGGTTCAGGTGGCTGGGGGTCAGCAGATCCTTGTACTTCACCTCAGGGCTGGAGACCTTGTAGTTGTTGTACGGGATGTACATTTCCTTCTTGCCGATCAGCTTCCAGTCGTAGCGGTCCGGCGAGCCGTTGAACATGTCGGTGTCATCGGCGGTGCGCAGGCCGTCGGCGGCGGCGATCGGGGTGTCGTAGGCCAGGTTCGGCGCACGGCGCACGCGACGCTGGCCGGCGTTGTAGCCCCAGGCCTGACGCGGTTCCTTCACCTGATCCAGGGTCTCGTGCACCAGTGCCGCACCACCGGCCAGGCGTGCCGGGCTCTTGGTGAAGGACAGGTAGTAGAACAGCAGGTTGTTCAGGTTGGAGAAGCTGTTGCCCTGGATGTAGTACTTGAACAGGGCTTCCTGCTGCGAGGTCACCAGCGAGTAGTCGCCATTGCGCTGTACGGCTACTTCGGAAGCGCGGCGCACGATGTAGGTGCCGCGATAGCGGGCAATGTGGTTCCACACCGCTTCCACACCGCTCTGCGGGATCGGGAACGGCACGCCGCCGATAGCGTCGACGAAGCCGTTGCCGCCCTCGGCCAGCTTGGCAGTGGTGGCGTTCTTCAGGGTGTTGTCGTACACCCACTGCGGCGCCGAACCACTGCGGCGGCTCGGGTACACCGGCATCTGGAAGGTGTCCGGGTAGGTGGCGAACAGCGCCAGGGTGCCCGGAGTCAGGTTGGCCTTGTACTGGTCAAGGTTGGCCTTGGTGATGGTGTACAGCGGCTTGTCGGCAGCGAACGGGTCGATGTGGTGCTGGCCCGGCTTGTAGCCGGCCGGTGCCTGGGTGATGCCACCGGTCCAGGCGGGGATGGTGCCGGCGGCGTTGCCGGCCTTTTCCGCGCCCATCGGGGTCAGGGTCGACTGCAGCTTGGCCGCGTCCTGCGGGGAAACCGCCGCCAGGGCACTGCCGGCGGACAGGGCCAGGGCCACGGCGGCGCCGACCAGGGTACGCATGTTGCGCATGTTGCTTCTCCGTGAGGTGCGTGCGGCGGGTACTTCGTGATCCCGCCGCACGGCTTTCGTTAGATCTATGGACTTAGAACGAGTACTTGACGCTGATGCCGACGTTGTCGCGGTCGCGGCCGGCGTTGTTCTGCCCGGCGCCATAGAACTCGGTGTATTGCATCTCGGCTTCCAGGGCGTTCAGGTAGGTGGCCTTGACGCCCAGGGTGTAGGCCTTGCGGCCTTCGATGAAGTTGCCGGTCTGGTAGGAGTTGCCTTCGAAGTCGTCCTTGTAGACGGCGTAGGGCGAGATGTTCACGCCGGCGAAGACGTCGTTCCAGGTACCCGAGAGCAGCAGGGTGTAGCCGTAGGCGTTCTTGTTCACCTGGTCGTCGCGGTCGTAGCCGGAGATGTAGGCGCCGTTGCTGCGGCCGGAGTAGTAGCGAGTGCTGCCGTCATAGGCGGTGTACTGCAGGCTGCTGCCGCGCAGGTGCTCGGAGGCCAGTTCCGCCACGCCCATCAGCGAGTCGAAGGACAGCGACGGGCCGAAGTTGTAGATGGTGCCCAGCGAGGTGTTGAAGGCTTCGACGCGCTCGTAGTTGTGGATCTGGTCGCGAATCGAGACGTCGCCGCCGCCGATGTTCACGGTCTTGCCGCTGGCCAGCGCCGGTGCCTGGACCAGCAGGTCGCCGAGCAGGTCGTTGGTGGTGGCGATGCCGATCGGCAGGTTCGGGCGGTAGGCCAGCTCACCGAACACCGAGGCATCGCCCACGGTGGTGTTGAAGCTGAAGCCGTACATGCGGATGTTCTCGACGTACTCGCGGCGGGCGTTGACCTGGTTGGCCACGTCCACCGAAGTGGCGCCGTTGACCAGGCTCAGCACCTGGCCGGCCATGGAGTTGCCGCTGCCGGCGGCGCTCACCAGCTGGTCGTAGGAGGAGAAGCCACCGACGCCGGCCAGTTGGTCGAGGTTGACGCCGGCATAGTCGCTGTTCAGGTCAGCGTAGATGGTCGGCTCTTTGGCGTGGTAGTTGACGAAGTAGAACCCGAACTCGGTGGAGTTCAGCTCTTCCGCCACGTAGTGGAAGGCCACGCCGAACTGACCGTCGTTCTTGGCGTTGATGTCCTTGCCGACGTGGGCCACCTTGAACACGCCGTTGGAGTCCAGGTACTCCGAACCCTGCAGGCCGCCGACATGAGCGGCGGAAAGCTGCGGGTAGAGGCTCTGGAACAGCGGGTTGGAGAGCGCACCCACGGTGGTGTAGGCGGTGTTGCCGCCATCGGCGAACAGGTCGGTCTCGGAGAAGAAGGTGCCCACCGGGTCGATACGGGTTTCCTTCCAGTTCCACTGGTAGAAGGCGTCCATCGACAGGTTGTCGGTCAGGCCGATGTTGAAGCTCGCGGCTTCCACCGGCATCAGCACTTCCTTCAGCTCGGAGCCCGGCAGGCGGAACTTGGCGGCATCCACCGGGTTGGTGGTGTTGACGCCACCACGGTAGAAGATGCCCTCGCCCCAGTTGAACACCTGGCGACCCAGGCGTGCGGTCAGCGGGTGGTCGGCCACGTCCCAGTTGCCGTAGACGTAGGCATCGAGGATCTCCGCGCGGTTGCCGGCGGCGTCGCGGGTCTCGTCGGTGAAGCGGTTGCTGTTGGGGTAGGTCTGGCTCGGTTGCGGCGGCTGGTTGTGATCGTAGTAGTCGTTGCGCTTGTCCATGATCTGGGTGTCATAGAAAGCCGAGCCGCGCACGAACAGCCCGTAGTTCTTGTAGGTCGCTTCCAGGTCGGAAGTGATCTTGTACACCTCGGAAACCAGGCCGGTGCTGAAGTTGCGGTTGCCGTCGTTGCCGTTGATGTCGTTGTTGGTCTTGTCCTGGCCCTGCACACGCCACAGGGCGCCGTAGGAAATGGTGCTGTCCAGCGAGCCGGAGACTTCGTTGTCGAGGAAGCTGAACTCGACGGCGGTCGCCGGGGCGGACATCAGCAGCGGCAGG
Organism: Pseudomonas nitroreducens; assembly: GCF_014204515.1. Lineage (GTDB taxonomy): Bacteria > Pseudomonadota > Gammaproteobacteria > Pseudomonadales > Pseudomonadaceae > Pseudomonas > Pseudomonas nitritireducens_A. The sequence goes on from NZ_JACHLI010000008.1 coordinate 23,676, forward strand.
ATGCCTGCCAGGGCGAAGCCCGCACGGGCAGGCGCATAACGCAAGACGGGCTTGCGAACTGGGATTTCCATTAGGACTCACTCCATGGACTGATCATTCTTTGGCGGTGCCGCCACTGCGGGCGGTTCACCGTTTCAGCCGTTATTCCACGGCCTTGTTGTCGTCGATCTGAAGGAAACTCCCCCAAGGTGCTCGACACGCCTCCCGCCCCATCGGACGGGTAAAGGCTAAGCGGGGTCCGGCGGTGCAACCCCAGTGCCAAGAGCACGGATGTATCCGTTTCTGCTTACAAAAAATAAAAATAAAGTCCGCTACTTTTTGTGACTGGTCGTTCACTGATCAAAACCAGTGACCGATTGCGCCATTTGCCACCCCTGATGGCGCAATCCGCCCCTGAAGGCGCGACGCAGACACATCGGCCTTTTTCGCCCAATAGCTCGAAGCGATAAGCCAGACGTCGATCAATTTCGATAGGTAACAAAAAGGTGTTACCAACAAAAGTTGGTAACACCTTTTCGAACCCGACAGGCGCCCCTGGACCGGGGCGCGGAGGGAGGGTTAAGCGAGGCTCTTGCTGACCACTTCGTATACATCGCTGGACAGTTCGCCGGACGCCAGGATGCGTTCCAGCTCGGCCTTCATCAGCGCCTGGCGTTCAGGCGCGTACTTGCGCCAGCGGGTCAGCGGCGTCAGCAGGCGCGAGGCGATCTGCGGGTTGAGCGCATTGAGGGTGATGATCTGGTCAGCCAGGAAGCGGTAGCCGGCACCGTCGGCGCGGTGGAAGTTCACCGCGTTCTGGTTAGCGAAGGCACCGATCAGCGCGCGGATCTTGTTCGGGTTCTTCAGGGTGAAGGCCGCATGCTTCATCAGCTCCTGCACGCGCTCCAGCCCACCCGGCAGGGTGCAGCCGGCCTGGACGCTGAACCACTGGTCCATCACCAGCGGGTCGTCCTTGAAGTAGTCGGCGAACATCGCCAGCGCCTCGCCCTTCTCGCTGTCGAACTGCGAATTGACCAGCACGGCCAGCGCGGTCAGGCGCTCGGTCATGTTGTCGCAATCCTTGTACTGCTCCTGGCAGGCGGCGAGCACTTCGGCCTTGCCGCTCTGCATCAGGTAGGACAGGGAAATGTTCTGCAGGCTGCGGCGGGCGATGTGCGAGGCTTCGGCAACGTAGGCGGTCTCGCGGGACTGCTTGCGGTTGGCCTGGTAGCGTTCCCACAGCGGCTCGTGCAGCGCCGCGCCGATCTGCTGGCGGGCGAATTCGCGGGCGGCGTGGATGGCCTCGACGTCGGCCACTTCGCTGATCTCGGTGAGGTAGGCCTCGCTGGGCAGCGAAAGCATCTCGGCGACCATGGCCTGGTCCAGCCCGGTGTCCAGCAGCAGGGTGAGCAAGGCGGTGATCAGGCGTGCGTCCAGAACCAGCTTCTCGCCACGCTGGTGCTGGCCGATCAGTTCCTGCAGCACCTGCACGGACAGCTGCTGGCCGGCTTCCCAGCGGTTGAAGCCATCCTCGTCGTGCTGCATGAGGAACATCAGCTGGTCGCGGTCGTAGGGGAAGCTCAGCTTCACCGGCGCGGAGAAACCGCGCAGCAGCGACGGCAGCGGCTTCTCGGCCAGGCCGACGAAGGTGAAGGACTGTTCGGCTTCGGTGACCTGCAGCACGCGGTCGCTGCCGTGGGCGTGCTCTTCGCCCTGCAGGCGCAGCGGCAGGGCGTTGCCGAGCTTGTCGATCAGGCCCATCTGCACCGGGATGACGAAGGGCTGCTTCTCGCTCTGCCCCGGCGTCGCCGGGCAGCTCTGGCGGAAGGTCAGGGTGTAGCTCTGTGCGGCGGCGTCGAAGCGCTCCTCCACCGCCAGGCGCGGGGTGCCGGCCTGGCTGTACCAGCGCTTGAACTGGGTGAGGTCGACGCCGTTGGCGTCTTCCATGGCCTTGACGAAATCGTCGCAGGTCACGGCCTGGCCGTCATGGCGCTCGAAGTACAGGTCGGTGCCCTTGCGGAAGCCATCGGCGCCCAGCAGGGTGTGGATCATCCGCACCACTTCCGAGCCCTTCTCGTAGACGGTCAGGGTGTAGAAGTTGGAAATCTCGATGAAGGAGTCCGGGCGCACCGGATGCGCCATGGGGCCGGCGTCCTCGGCGAACTGGTTGGTGCGCAGGAAGGCCACGTCCTCGACGCGCTTGACGGTGCGCGAGTTCATGTCGGCGGAGAACTCGCTGTCGCGGAATACGGTGAAGCCTTCCTTGAGCGACAGCTGGAACCAGTCGCGGCAGGTCACGCGGTTGCCCGACCAGTTGTGGAAGTACTCGTGGGCGACCACGCCTTCGACGCGCTGGTGCGCAGCGTCGGTGGCAGTCTCGGCCTTGGCCAGCACGCAACTGGAGTTGAAGATGTTGAGGCCCTTGTTCTCCATGGCGCCCATGTTGAAGTCGTTGACCGCGACGATCATGAAGATGTCCAGGTCGTACTCGCGGCCGTAGACCTTCTCGTCCCAGCGCATCGAGTTCTTCAGGCTGTCCATGGCGTGCTGGACCTTGTCGATGTTTTCCGGCTCGACGTAGATGCGCAGGGTGACGTCGCGCTCGCTCATGGTGTTGAACTGGTCTTCGACGCACCAGAGATCACCGGCGACCAGGGCGAACAGGTACGCCGGCTTCTTGAACGGGTCCTGCCAGGTCGCCCAGTGGCGGCCGCCCTCTTCCGAACCGCTGGCCACCGGGTTGCCGTTGGACAGGAGCACCGGGTACTGGTGCTGCTCGGCCGACAGCGTGGTGGTGAAGCTGCTCATCACGTCGGGGCGGTCGAGGTAGTAGGTGATCTTGCGGAAGCCTTCGGCCTCGCACTGGGTGCAGAACATCTTGCCGGACTTGTACAGGCCTTCCAGCGCGGTGTTGCTTTCCGGGTGGATGCGCACGGTGCTGTCGACGGTGAAGCTCTTCGCCGTCGGCTGCAGGGTCAGGTGGTTGTCGTCGAGCTGGTACTGGCCGGCTTCCAGGGCCTGGTCGTCCAGCGCCACCGACAGCAGCTCCAGCTGCTGGCCGTCGAGCACCAGCGGCGGCAGGCCGTCGCCGCGCTCCGGGTTGCGGCGCATCACCAGCTGGGCGTGGACCAGGGTGTGGTCCTCGTACAGCTCGAAGGTCAGGTTGGTCTCGTCGATCAGGTACTCGGGCGCCTGATAATCCTTGAGGTGGATGACTTTCGGTTGCTCGGTACGCATGGCTTCTGGCCCCTTGGCAAACGGCGGCCCCGATGGGCCGGCCGGAGGAATACTGACTCTAGCGATTGGCAACGGCGCGGGCGAGTCGGGCACGCATCCATCCAGGATGCGTGTCTCTCTAGATGCGTGCTCCGGGCCGGAAATTCAATGGAGTTGCGCTCAGGCGCTGATCGCCAGCTGGTACGCGGAGAACTTGCGCACGTTGATCACCCCGGTATCGAAGATCAGGTACTGGCCCTTGATCCCCTGCAGGGTACCCTCGACCACCGGCGTCTTGTCCAGGTCGAAGCTGGTGATCTTGGCCAGGTAGGCTTCCACCGGGTAGCGGATCTCGATGGGCTGCATGTCGACCACCGGCTGGATCGCCTGCAGGCCGAAGCGCTGCTGCAGGGCGACGATGCCCTCGGCGCAGGCGTCGAAGATCTGCTCGCGGATGGCGACCAGGTCCAGCGGCTCGGCCTCGCCCTTGAGCAGCGCGCGCCAGTTGGTGCGGTCGGCGACCTGGCTGCGCAGCAGGTCCTCGACGAAACCGGACTGCTGGCGGGTCGCCACGCGCATGATCGGCAGCGCCTGGCGCGCGCCCTGGTCGATCCAGCGGGTCGGCACCTGGGTGGCGCGGGTGATGCCCACCTTGGCCCCCGAGGAGTTGGCCAGGTAGACCACGTGATCGGTCATGCAGAAGCGCTCGCCCCACTCCGGATCGCGGCAGGAGCCGTCCTCGAAGTGGCACTTCTCCGGGCTCATGATGCAGCTGTCGCACTGCGCCAGCTTGGTGAAGCACGGGTAGCAGTAGCCCTGGGCGAAGCTCTTTTTGGTCTTGCGAGCGCAGTGGCTGCAGAAGATTTCGCCCAGGTACTCCAGGCGCACCGTCCTGCCGATCAGCGGGTTGACCGGGACCTCTGTGTCGCCCAGGCGGAAGCTGTACTGCACGGGGTTTTCCAGGCGCGCCGACATCTTGTCCAGGGCGCCACGTCCAAGCTCCTGCATCAGTGCAGCGAGTTGGAGGAGAAGATCATGTTCGGGATCGGCTCGGCGTGGGAAGCGCATTCCTGCGGCCCCATGTAGCCAGTGCGCTGGTCCTCGGGCAGGTTGTCGATCTCCCAGGCGATCATCGCCTGCAACGACAGCTCCTTCTGCTCCTGGGACAGCTTGCGGCCATCCGGCCACTTGCCGATCTCCACGGCCAGCTTGAGGCTCTCGTAGATTTCGGGGGTGATGTTCTCGATCATTTCGGCGAAGGACGACATGGGCCGGCTCCTGCAGGGGAAAAACGAAGCCGGCATTCTACCGGGCGAACGCCCGGCGCGCACGAACGCCGGTCAAATGGCGGGCTTTCCTGTAGGAGCGAGCTTGCGCCAGCGTGCGAGGATCAATTCGTGGGATGGGTGGAGCCTAAGCGATACCCATGCTGTTGTTGCACGGATCGATGGGTATCGCTGCGCTCCACACCATCCTACGAAGCGCTGGAGCGACGCCGCGCCAGCAGTCCGCCGATCAATCCGCTCAGGCAACCCGCCACCAGGCCGCCGACATGGGCGCCGTTGGCGATGGAACCAAAGCCCAGCAGGTCGATCACGCCCGACAGGCACACCAGCAGCCAGATCAGCATCATCGCCACCACACCCTTGGGCAGGTGGTAGGCCGGCGTCGGCGCCAGGCGCTGGAAGATCCAGCAGTGGCCGAGCAGGCCGTAGAGCACGCCGGACAAGCCGCCGAACAGGCTCGCCCCGCCCCAGCTGTACTGCACCAGGTTGGCCACTAGACCGAAGCCCAGGCTCAGCCCCAGCAGCAGCCACGGCCCCTGGCGGTACTCGATGCGTCGGCCCAGCTCCCAATACCACATGGCGTTCATCGCCAGGTGCAGCCAGCCGAAGTGGATCAGCATCGGCGTGAACAGGCGCCACCACTGGCCCTGCGCCAGCGAGTCGGAGAGCGGATAGAACAGCGCGCGATCCTCGCCGACCAGCTGGAAATTCTGGAAGGTGAACCAGCGCAGGGTCTCCGGTGAAGTGCCGAGCAGGGTGATGGCGGCCACCACGAAGGTCACCAGCAACACCGCGGCGGTCATCCGGCTCATCTTCAACTGCTGCAGGAAGCCCGGCCCACGACGCTGCGGCTCGGCCTGCAGGGTGAACTGCGGGTCGCCCTGCGGATAGCGCTCATACAAGGTGCGGACCTGCTCCGCCAGTTGCGCATTGGGCACCCAGAGTACCTGCTCGCCGGACTCCTCGCTGACCCGGAACGGCACGTTCAGCCGTTGCAGCAGGGTGACGAACTGGCCCAGGTCGACCGCCGCCGGCAGTCGCATCGCTTCGATCGCGCTCACTCATCGCCCTCCGGCCGCTTCACATCCACCCACACGAACTTGTCGCGCTCCAGGCGCTGCTCGTTGTCCAGCCGGTAGGCCGCGAGCTTGCCGTACATCACCGCGCTGTAGTCCAGGCAGGCGAGGTTCGGGCGGATCGGCGCGGGCGTGCCGCGCCGCCAGTAATGGCCGACGAACAGCAGCGGCTCGTTGGCGCCGTAGGTCAGCAGGCGCGATTTCTGTTCCTCGCTCAGGCGCTCGCTGGCCACTTCGTCGGGCAGTGCGTCGGGCTGGAATACGATATCGCCGTAGGTTTCCGGCGCGCGGTCCTCTGCCCAGAACTTGGTGCGGAACGCCGAGCGGGTGAAGCCGTCGCTGCCGGTCAGCGTCATGCCGTTGGGCAGGCGCATGTCGGTACCGCGCAGCAGGCGATCGCAGGCCTGCTGGGCGAAACTGCCGGGTTCGGCTGTGGCCTTGAGGAAGGCCTCGTCGATGCGGCCATCATGGAACTGCTGGCGCAGCGTATCGATCACGCCGTGGTCCCAGCAGGCATGGACCATGCGGAAACGCCCGGCATCGAGGAACAGCGGCATCTCCTGGAACCAGCCGAGGAAGTCGCGCCAGTCCGCCGGGTGGCCCTCGAACTGCTCCAGGGTTTCCTTGATCAATCGGGCATGGCGCGGCGTGTGCTCGCGCACGTACTGGCGACCGCTGCCGGGCGCGGCCGGCATGGACCAGCCCAGGGCGTTGAACTCATGGTTGCCCATGATGCACAGCGCCTCGCCGGCGGCGACCATGTCGTGCACCCGATGCAACGCCTCGCGGATGCGCGGGCCACGGTCGATGATGTCGCCGAGGAACAGCGCCTGGCGCCGCCCGTGCCGCCACACGCCGCCCTGCAGCCGATAGCCGAGGCGCTCCAGCAGGTGGTCGAGGGTGTGTGCGCAGCCGTGGATGTCGCCGATCAGGTCGTAGCCGCGTGACGGGTCGAGTTCCATCACTCGCTGCTCCCGAGGCGGCTGCCCCAGCCCAGCTTGGTCCGGCAGACCTCGTAGTAGTTGTGGTCGATGGGGTGGATCAGGCGCAGTTTCTGCGGCTTCTTGCTCACCGTGACGGTATCGCCCGGCGCGCAGGTGAAGTGGTTCTGGCCGTCGCAGGAGACCTGCGGGTAGATCTGCATGTTCGGCGAGACGACGATCTTCAGCTCGCTGTTGCCGTCCACCACGATGGGCCGGCTGGAGAGCATGTGCGGGTACATCGGCACCACCACGATGGCATCCAGCTTGGGATGCATGATCGGCCCACCGGCGGACAGCGCGTAGGCGGTGGAGCCGGTCGGGGTGGCGACGATCAGGCCGTCGGCCTTCTGGCTGCAGACGAACTGGCCGTCGATGTACAGCTCGAACTCGATCATCCGCGTGGATTTGCCAGGGTGCAGCACCACGTCGTTCAGCGCGTCGCCCTGGCCGATGGATTCGCCGTGGCGGCGCACCAGGGCATCGAGCAGGAAGCGGCTCTCGACGATGTACTGGCCGCCCAGTACTTCGGCGACTTTCGTTTCCAGCTCGTCGGGGCGGATGTCTGTAAGGAAGCCCAGGCTGCCGCGGTTGATCCCCAGCACCGGCACCTTGTGGCGTGCCAGGGCGCGGGCGGCGCCGAGCATGCTGCCGTCGCCGCCGACGACTATCACCAGGTCGCAGATCTCGCCCATGATCTTCCGCGAGCAGGTCTGCAGGCCGTGGCCGGGCAGGACCTCGGCGATGGTGTCCTCGAGGATCACATGCAGGTGGCGCTCGGTGAGGAATTTCTTCAGCCGACGGATGGTTTCCAGGACCTGGGTGCTGCCCAGGCGGCCGATGATGCCGATATTGCGAAAGGGTTCCATGGGACTCCGGACGGCGTTGCGCTACTCGAATGGCGGAATTATGGGCGAAACGCGGAAGCAGCGGCAAACCGCAGCTTGGCCGGAGCGCGGGCAAAGCGGCTAGGCTTCCCGCATGACCGACTTCACCGCCCTGCTCGAAGAGCTGCTGATCGGCCTGCGCCAGCCGCAGGTCCGCGACCTCGCCTGGACGCTGCTCTCGCCGCCCCTGCTGCAGCCCGGCAGTCCGGCCCTGCGCCACCCGCTGGCGGCCAGCCGCTGGCACTCGCAACCCGCGCGCCTGGCCGATTGGCTGCGCGCCCAGGAGCAGTCGCCGGACGAGTTGCTGGAACAACTGCAGGCTGCTCCGCACCAGCGCCTGGGTCGCTACTACGAGCGCCTCTGGCAATACGCCCTGGAGCGCGCGCCGGACCTGCGCCTGCTGGCAGCCAACCTGCCGGTGCGCGACAACGGCCAGACCCTCGGCGAGCTGGACCTGCTGCTGCAGGACGACGAGGGCCTGCACCACCTGGAACTGGCCATCAAGCTCTACCTGGGCCCCAGCGACGACGGTCCCGACTCCTGGCTCGGGCCGGGCGCCGAGGACCATCTGCTGCGCAAGGTAGAACACTTCTACCAGCACCAGCTGCCGCTTTCGGCCACGCCCGAAGGGCTGGCAGTGGTGCGCCAGTTCAGCGACGCCAGCCCGACGCCCGGACTCTGGCTGGGTGGCTACCTGTTCTACTCCTGGCCGACGCCCTGCCCGCCGCCCGCCGGCTCCAGCAACACCCACCTGCGCGGGCGCTGGCTGCACCGCCACGCCTGGCCCACCTACCAGGCACAGAACCCGCAGGGCTGGCAGGTGCTGTCACGCAAGCACTGGCTGGCCCCGGCAGCCGAAGACGCCTGCTGGAGCGAAGCCCGATTCGCCGAGTGGCTGGCAGGACTGCCGGATGACGGTTTCCCGCAGATGCTGGTGCGCCTGGAGCCGCAGCAAGGCCGCTGGCGTGAGCAGGAAAGGCTGTTCCTGGTGGGCGACCGCTGGCCGCGGGTCCACAGCGGCTATTCGCGCTGAGCGGCCAGCGACTGCAACTGCTCTTCCAGCGCCCGGCGCCCCTGCAGGCCGCCGCTGTGGATGGCGACGATACGCGTGCCGTGGGCGATGCGTCCGGCGACGATCTCATCGTGCAGCGCCAGCAGCAGCTTGCCGGTGTACAGCGGCTCCAGCGGTACGCCACATTCGGCTTCGGTCGCCAGAATGAAGCGGGCCAGCGCCGCGTCGATTCTGGCGAATCCGCCGCGGCTGGCGTCGATCAGGCGATAGCCGCTGTCAGTACCCCCCGCTTCCAGCAGCAACTCGGGCACCTGGGTCTCGACGCCGTGCCCCGCAGGCACCGCCATGGCGCCGACCACCGGATGCGCACCGCCCTCACCCAGTACCAGGCCGGCCAGGGTCGTGCCGGTGCCGCAAGCCACCCAGAGTTGTTGATAGTCGTCCCAACCGATATCCCCCAGTTGCCGGCGAATCTGCTCCACCAGCGGCGCGCAGCCCTGCGCACCGGGCAGTCCACCGCCGCCCTCACCCACCGCGAGCAGCTGGGGATAGCGTTCCTGCCAGGGTGACCAGAAATTCGCCTCATGGCGCCGGCGATAGCCGCCATAGCCCAGCCAGTGCAGCTGCATGCCCAGCTGGCGCAGGTCGGCGACGGTGGGATTGTCCTGCTCTTCCCCGCGCAGCAGTCCGACGGTTTCGAAGCCGAAGCGCGCGCCGGCTGCCGCCACCGCATGCAGGTGATTGGAATGGGCGCCGCCCAGGGTCATCACGCCGTCCAGGCCGAGATCGGCGGCCTGCTTCAGGTAAGGCGCAAGCTTGAACCACTTGTTGCCGCAGACCTGCACGTCGACGAGGTCCAGGCGCAACAGCGCCAGCTCAATGCCGGCGCAGTCGAGCCAATCCAGGTGCAAGCGCTGTAGCGGTGCTGCGGGGCGCCAGTCGGGGAAGCGCCAGGCTCCCCGATCAGCCAGTGGTGACGCTGCGCAGCCGGCCGGCGGTCTTGTGCCGAGTGCAGCAGTTGCTGTCGCCTTCGACGAAGCGGCCAGGGGTTTCCACGCGGTCGATGGGCATGGCACAGCGCTCGCCGTTGGACAGTCGTCCTTCGCAGGCGGGTTGCTGGTAATGGGCGAGCCAGGCGCGGTACTGGTCTTCGGCGACGAAGCACTTGGCGGCGGCGTACGCCATGGGGTTTTCCTGGTAACGGGCGACATCCTGCAGGGACAGGGTCAGATGACCGGCGCCGGGATGGTACACCACGAAGATCACCCCGAGGGCGGACAGCTGTTCCAGCGCCGAAGCCTCGTTGGCCTTGGCGCTCAGCCCCTCCAGCTCCTGGCGCAGGCTTTGGGCGCTCTGCTGCAGCTGGCCGGCCAGTTCGCGCAGTTGTGCGGTCTCATCGCGCAGTTGCCCGGCTTCCTGGCGCAGCTGCTGGTTTTCCTGCTGCAGCTGCTGGTCGAGCTCGTTGCGATAGCCCAGCTCGACGTCACGGACAGCCAGCTGTTCCTTGTAGCGAGCCTCCAGGCTGGCCACGCGGGTGCGCGATTCTTCCTCGATCTGCTGGCGCAGCTGCTCCAGCTCGTCGCGGCCGCTCTGCTCGATATGTCGCAGCTGCGCCGTCAGCTCCTCGCGGCCGCGCTGGAACCCATTGGCCTGGCCATCCAGTTCGCGGCGCAGGCCTGCGTTGATCTCTTCCTCGCGCTTGAGGCCCTCGCGCAGGGCGGCGAGTTCGGCCTGCAGCACCTGGACCTGCTCCTGCGCGCCGAGCTTCAGGCGGCTGAGTTCCTCCTCGTGCTGCTGGCTGATCTGCGACAGACGCGTCTCGTGCTGGCCGAGCAGGTCAGCGGTCTTCTGCTGGTGCTCCTGGAGCATGGCGCGGGCGAGCTTCTCGGCCTCCTCGCGGGATTCCTCGGCGGGGGCATACCACTGGTGCTCGTCGGCCATCTGCAGGCGCTCGAGCTCCACCGCGGCGGGCTCCTCTTCCACCAGCAGGCCGAGGTGGTTGCGCTTGACCGCTTCGCGCAACTGCACCAGATGATTCCTGCCGGCTTCCAGGGTCGGGTCCCACAGGTGCATCTGATGCCAGGACACCGGGCACTGGCTACGGCAGGCCAGGCGGATGGGCCCGGCGCCCATGTCCGGACCACGCCCGGCGCGGTCGGCGAGATTGCGCAGCGGCAGGTTCCAGCCACGATCGGCTTCGCCCTTCTCGTCGAAATCCAGGTAGAAGAACACCACCGCCTTGACCAGCAGGCGCGGGTTGATCAGCACGTAGGCCAGCTGCATCTGCTGATCGGCGTACTCCGGCATCTGCACGACGTTGTCGAGCAGCGCCTCGAACTCGGGATAGAGCATTTCCTTGCAGACGCCATGGTCATTGAAGAAGACCACGGCTTCCACCATCTGAGGCTTCTTCTGCATGCTCATGGATTGACCTCTGGGCGGGTGCGGGAGGAAGTCTGGAGAAAGGAGCTGTCAGAAATGCAGCGCCCGGACAGCCGGAAAATACCGACATCCGGGCAAGTCTAGGGGAATTGATGTCGCAGGCAATGTGACTCGGTTGGCACCGGCCCCGGCGGTCGCGCCGGGCGGTTGACTGGCTGGATAATTCTGTGACGCGGTTGGATTTTCCAGAGGGTTTCCAGGCCCGGAAGGGAACTTTTCCGGGCCCGGTTTTGCGACCTGGGTCTCAGCCGACCCAGGTCGCAACCCCATCAGATCTCGGCGGCCAGGCGCGAGCCCTGGTTGATGGCGCGCTTGGCATCCAGCTCGGCCGCCACGTCGCCCCCCCCGATCAGGTGCACGCTCTGGCCGGCGGCGACCAGGCCGTCGTGCAGTTCGCGCAGCGGGTCCTGGCCGGCGCAGACGATCACGCTGTCCACCGGCAGCACCTGCGGCTCGCCGCCGGCGATGCTGATGTGCAGGCCGTCGTTGTCGACCTTGAGGTACTCGACGCTGTTGAGCATCTGCACCTGCTTGTTCTTCAGGCCCGTGCGGTGGATCCAGCCGGTGGTCTTGCCCAGGCCGTCGCCGACCTTGGATTTCTTGCGCTGCAGCAGGAACACCTGGCGCGCCGCAGCATGCGGATGGGCCTGGATGCCGGCGATGCCACCACGGGCTTCCAGCTTCTCGTCGATGCCCCACTCCTGCCAGAACGCGTGGCGATCCAGGCTGGTGGACTCGCCGCCGTGGGTGATGAACTCGGAGACGTCGAAGCCGATGCCGCCGGCGCCGATCACCGCGGCGCTGTGGCCGACCGGCTTGCGTTCGAGGATGGCGTCCAGGTAGCTGATCACCTTGGCGTTGTCGATGCCCGGAATGGCCGGGGTGCGCGGCACGATGCCGGTGGCGAGGATGATCTCGTCGAAACCGCCCTTGACCAGGTCATCGACGCTGACGCGGGTGTTCAGCTGCAGGTTCACCCCGGTGGTTTCCACCTTGCGCTTGAAGTAGCGCAGGGTCTCGTAGAACTCTTCCTTGCCCGGCACGCGCTTGGCGACGTTGAACTGGCCGCCGATCTCGCTGGCGGAATCGAACAGGGTCACCTCGTGGCCACGCTCGGCCGCCACGGTGGCGGCGGACAGGCCAGCGGGGCCGGCGCCGACCACGGCGATCTTCTTCACGTGGGTGGTCGGGATGTAGTTCAGCTCGGTCTCGTGGCAGGCGCGCGGGTTCACCAGGCAGCTGGTCAGCTTGCCGCCGAAGGTGTGGTCCAGGCAGGCCTGGTTGCAGCCGATGCAGGTGTTGATCTCGTCGGCACGGCCTTCGGCGGCCTTGTTGACGAAGTCCGGGTCGGCGAGGAACGGCCGGGCCATGGAGACCATGTCGGCGTCGCCTTCGGCCAGTACCTGATCGGCGACTTCCGGGGTGTTGATGCGGTTGGTGGTACACAGCGGGATGCTGACTTCGCCGCGCAGCTTGGCGGTGACCTTGGTGAAGGCCGCACGCGGCACCTTGGTGGCGATGGTCGGGATGCGCGCTTCGTGCCAGCCGATGCCGGTGTTGATGATGGTGGCGCCGGCCTGCTCGATGGCCTTGGCCAGCAGGACGACCTCGTCCCAGGTGCTGCCGCCTTCCACCAGGTCGAGCATCGACAGGCGGTAGATGATGATGAAATTCGGACCCACGGCCTCGCGCACGCGGCGGACGATTTCCACCGGCAGGCGCATGCGGTTCTCGTAGCTGCCGCCCCAGCGGTCGGTACGGTGGTTGGTGTGGGCGACCAGGAACTGGTTGATGAAGTAGCCTTCCGAACCCATGATTTCGACGCCGTCGTAACCGGCCACCTGGGCCAGGGCGGAGCAGTTGACGAAGTCGGCGATCTGCTTCTCGATGCCCTCTTCATCCAGCTCGCGCGGCTTGAACGGGTTGATCGGCGCCTGGATGGCACTGGGGGCGACGGACTTGGGGCTGTAGGCGTAACGACCGGCGTGAAGGATCTGCATGCAGATCTTGCCGCCCGCCTCGTGCACCGCCTGGGTGACGATCTTGTGCTTCTCGGCTTCCTCGACAGTGGTCAGCTTGGCCGCACCGGAGTACACGCCGCCTTCATCGTTCGGGCCGATGCCGCCGGTGACCATCAGGCCGACGCCGCCACGGGCGCGCTCGGCGAAATAGGCCGCCATGCGCTCGAAGCCCTGGGGCTTCTCTTCCAGACCGGTGTGCATGGAGCCCATCAGGGTACGGTTGCGCAGGGTGGTGAAGCCCAGGTCCAGCGGCTCGAGCAGGTGTGGATAAGTGGCGGTCATGATTCCTCCGGCATTCACGATGATGCCGCGCCCTCAGCCTGCGGAACGGCGAGGCATGGGGCGCGGTCGGTATGGGGCAGACTCTAAGCAGCACCCCCGCGCCGCTCAATGATCGAAAATGACAAGTTACTGACCCAAGATGACACGCCGCCTTGGCAACGCCCGGCCCAGGCCCTACCCTGTGCTGCATCCCATGAGTACCCGTCCTTATATGCGCAAGCTGATCTTCCTCGTCCTGGTGCTGATCTTCGCCGGTTATGCCGGCTGGGCGGAGCGTCGCCCGGTGGGGCACTACCTCTCCGACCTGCGTAGCCAGGTCGCGCTGAATCAGGGCCAACCCTCCGAGCGCGGCAACCTGCTGGGCGTGCAGCCGGAGCTGTTCACCCAGGACTACCAGAGCGTCGAGCGCCTGCGTCTGAAGTTCCACGCCTACCTGGCCAAGGCCCGCGACGAAGGGCTGATCAACCCGCGCACCGTGGTGGTGTTCCCCGAGCACATCGGCACCTGGCTGGTAGCCGCCGGCGAGAAGCCCGAGGTCTACCAGACCGAGCACCTGGCCGAGGCCATGGAATGGATGGTCGCCAGCAACCCGCTGAAAGTGGCGCGCGGCTGGCTCGGCGCCAAGGGCGAGGACCGCATGGCCGATGCGCTGTTCCGCATGAAGGCGGTGGACATGGCCCACGACTACCAGACGCTGTTCGGCGGCCTGGCCAGGGAATTCGGCGTGACCCTCGTCGCCGGCTCCATCGTGCTGCCCAATCCGCGCATCGTCGAAGGGCAGCTGCGCACCGGCAACGGCCGCCTCTACAACGTCACCCAGGTCTTCGGCAGCGATGGCCAGCCGCTGGGCAAGCCGCAGCGCAAGCTGTTCCCCATCGACGACGAGAAAGGCTTCACCCGCGGCGGCGACCCGGATGACCTGCAGGTCCTGCAGACTCCGGCCGGGCGCCTGGGCGTGCTGGTCTGCGCCGACAGCTGGTACCCGGCGAGCTACGCCGCCCTGGCGGCGAACAAGCCGGACATCATCGCCGTCCCCGCCTTCCTCACCGGCAACGGCAACTGGAACAAGCCGTGGAAGGGCTACAACGGCGCCCCCACGCCCAGCGACGTGACGCTCAAGCCCGGCGACCTCAGCGAAGGCCAGGCCTGGGAACGCCTGGCCCTGGCCGGCCGCCTCGGCGAGAGTGGCGCCCACGCCGGCATCACCGTATTCATGCGCGGCCACCTGTGGGACCTGGGCAGCGACGGGCGCAGCCTGGTGGTCAACGGCGACAGCCATACCCTGGCACCTGAAGGCCCGGGCGCGCGCCTGATCAACCTCTGGCTATGAACCGCCCGACCATGCGCCTGGGCGATCTTTCGGTGGGCTTCGTCCATAGCCTCGCCGATGCCCTGGCTGAAAGCGGCGTCGCTCCGCAGCCATTGCTCGAACAGTACGGACTGGACACCGCGCGCCTGGGCGAACCCGGCGCACGCCTGTCGATTCCCCGCTACATGCGCCTGGGGCACGCGGCCATCCAGCAGAGCGGCGACCCCGCCCTCGGCCTGCGCATGGGCCAGCTGAGCCGACCGAGCCAGAGCGGCCTGGCCGGCGTCACTGCCGCCCAGGCCCCCAACCTGCGCGCCGCTGCCCGCGCGCTGATCCGCTACGAGCCGCTCTACGCGCAGAACTACCGCGGCCAGAGCAGCTTCATCGAAGATTCCAGCGGCGCCTGGCTGCGCTTCTACTCCATCAGCCCGTACAACGCCTACAACCGCTTCGTGGTGGACTCGGTACTGGCCGGCTGGGTGAGCATGCTCGGCAGCATCGGTGCACAGCCTCTGCGTGCGCAGAAGGTGCAGATCGAGTACCCGGCGCCCGCCTGGGCAGCACGCTTCGAGGAGATGCTCGACTGCCCGGTGGAGTTCGGCGCCGAGCACAACCAGCTGCGCCTGGACCAGGCCACGCTGGCGCGCGCCAACCCGGACCATTGCCCAAGCACCTGGCGGCAACTGCTGGATATCTGCGAGAAGGAGCTGGAGCAGTTGACCCGCACGCGCAGCCTGCGCGAGCGCGTTGCCCAGTTGCTGGGCCCGATGCTCAACGGCCGCGAGCCGGACCTGGAAGAAGTGGCGGCGCGCCTGAAGCTGCCGACCTGGACACTACGGCGCAAGCTCGCCGAGGAAGGCACGCAGTTCCGCAGCATCCTCAACGACACCCGCCGCGACCTGGCGATGATCTACATCCGCGACACCGACCTCGCCTTCGGCGAGATCGCCTACCTGCTCGGCTTTGCCTCCGCCGAGGCCTTCCAGCGCGCCTTCAAGCGCTGGAGCGGGCAGACGCCCGGGGAATTCCGCCGCGCCCAGCGCCACAGCGCCTGATCACATCTGGGTGGCGTCGTCGGCCGGCTCCGGATGATCCTTCTCTGCCGCGTGCTGTTCCAGCAGTTCTTCCTGATAGTCGTCCATTGGCTTTTCTCCTGACCGTTCGATCCGGTTTTAGCAAAGACCACAGGAAAAAAGCTAGACGGCAAAGGTGAACGAGCTGTGACAGCGTCTTACAGAGCGACGGCTGGAATTTTCGGACGGAAACGAAAAAACCCTCAGGTATTGCTACCTGAGGGCTTTCGAATATGGCGCAGCGGACGGGACTCGAACCCGCGACCCCCGGCGTGACAGGCCGGTATTCTAACCGACTGAACTACCGCTGCGTGTCGGTTGGACTTGCGTCCGGTACAGCAACCTCCTGGCGCCTGGAGTGAATCACTCGACAAGCTGGTTCGGGGCAATGAACCAAGGAGGGGGAAAATGGCGCAGCGGACGGGACTCGAACCCGCGACCCCCGGCGTGACAGGCCGGTATTCTAACCGACTGAACTACCGCTGCGCGTAACTTGCGAGAGTGGTGGGTGATGACGGGATCGAACCGCCGACCCTCTGCTTGTAAGGCAGATGCTCTCCCAGCTGAGCTAATCACCCTTCGTCTCGAAGTGGGGCGCATTCTACAGCCGGCTGATCCTAAGTCAATGCCCTGATTGAACTTTTTTTCATTTTCCGCGAAAAAAGTTCGGCGCGGTGATTTCGGCGTCGGTGCCGGACAGGGTTCGCGAGCACGCTCGCTCCTACAGGCTGGATCAAGAACGTACTTGTAGGAGCGAGCTTGCTCGCGAAGCGCCTGATGCCTGAACCCACAGGAAAAGAAAAGGGCGACCCCTGGGCCGCCCTGCTCTGCCACACCCGACGCTCAGTCGAGGTAGATCATCTTGCGGGTCATGCCGCCATCGATCACCAGCTCCTGCGCGGTGACGAAGCCGGCGCTGTCGCCGATCAGCCAGGCCACCGCCGCAGCGACGTCCTCGACCGTGCCGACACGACCGACCAGGTGCTGGTCGTGGTCCAGCTCGGTCAGCGGCTCCGCCTCCCGCTCGCGCAGGTCGCGGGCGTCGATCCAGCCAGGGGAAATCGCGTTGACGCGAATGTCCGGGCCCAGGCTGCTGGCCAGGGCATGGGTCAGCGACAGCAGCCCGCCCTTGCTCGCCGCGTAGGCTTCGGAGTTCGGCTCGGACTGGTGCGCGCGGGTGGAGGCGATGTTGACGATGGCGCCGCTGTGCGCGCGCAGGTACGGCGCGCAGTGCTTGGCCAGCAGCAGCGGACCAGTGAGGTTCACCGCCAGGGTGCGGTTCCACTCGTTCAGGCCAAGGCTCTCCAGCGGCGTATTGTGCGGCCGGGCGATGGCAGCGTTGCTCACCAGCGCGTCGAGGCGACCGAACTGGCCGATCAACTCGGCCACGGCCGCAGCGACCTGCCCTTCGTTGGCCACGTCCAGCGCGATGAAGCTGGCGCGTTCGCCCAGCGCCGCCGCCACCTTCGGGCCGCGCTCGCGGTCGATATCCGCCAGCACCACCTGCCAGCCCTCGGCGACCAGCCACGCAGCGACGCCCAGGCCAATGCCGTGTGCTGCACCGGTGACCAGCACCACCTGGCCGTTGCCCAGGGCGTCCATCACGCTCACAGCGCCGCCAGGCCTCGCGCCAGGTCGACCTTGATGTCGTCGACATCTTCCAGGCCCACGGCGACGCGGATCAGGTTGTCACGGATACCGGCGTTCTCGCGCTCGGCCAGCGACAGACGACCGTGGGAGGTGGTGGCCGGGTGGGCGATGGTGGTCTTGGTGTCACCCAGGTTGGTGGTGATGGAGATCATCCGGGTGGCGTCGATGCAGCGCCAGGCCGCGTCCTTGCCGCCCTTGACCTCGAAGCTCACCACCGCGCCGAAGCCTTTCTGCTGACGCTTGGCCAGTTCGTGCTGCGGGTGGCTCGGCAGGCCGGAGTAGTAAACGCGCTCCACGCCCGGCTGCTGTTCCAGCCACTCGGCGACCAGCTGGGCCGAGGCGCTGTGGGCCTGCATGCGCACGCGCAGGGTTTCCAGGCCCTTGATGAAGATCCAGGCATTGAACGGGCTCAAGGTCGGGCCGGCGGTACGCAGGAAGCCGACGACGGGCTCCATCTGCGCGCGGCGACCGGCGACCACGCCACCCATGGTGCGGCCCTGGCCGTCGATGTACTTGGTCGCCGAGTGGATCACCACGTCCGCGCCCAGTTTCAGCGGCTGTTGCAGCGCCGGGGTGCAGAAGCAGTTGTCCACCGCCAGCAGAGCGCCCTTGGCGTGGGCGATCTCGGCCAGCGCGGCGATATCCACCAGCTCGGCCAACGGGTTGGACGGCGATTCGACGAAGAACAGCCTGGTGTTCGGCTTGCAGGCCGCTTCCCAGGCCGCCAGATCGCTCAGCGGCGGATAGTCCACCTCGATGCCGAAGCGCTTGAAGTACTTCTCGAACAGGCTGATGGTCGAACCGAACACGCTGCGCGAGACCAGCACGTGGTCGCCGGCGCTGCACAGGCTCATCACCAGCGAGAGGATCGCCGACATGCCGGTGGACGTGGCCACCGCCTGCTCGGCGCCTTCCAGCGCGGCGATGCGCTCCTCGAAGGTGCGCACCGTGGGGTTGGTGTAGCGCGAGTAGACGTTGCCCGGCACTTCACCGGCAAAGCGTGCGGCCGCATCGGCGGCGCTGCGGAACACGTAGCTGGAGGTGGTGAACAGGCCTTCGCCGTGTTCGCCTTCCGGGGTGCGGCGCTGTCCGGCGCGCACTGCGAGGGTGTCGAAACCGACGCCCTCCAGGTCGCTGTCCAGCCGGCCGGCTTCCCAATCCTGAGCCATGCCCTGCTCTCCCTATTCGTTTCTGAATCAGTCGTTGTAGAGATCGATGATGGCGCTGACCGCGGCACCCTTGGTCTTGGTCGCGTCGTTGCGCGCCTGCTCGATCTTGTCCAGGTAGGCTTCGTCGACGTCGCCGGTGACGTATTCACCGTTGAACACGGCGCAGTCGAAGCGCTCGATCTTGATCTTGCCGCCCTCGGTCGACTCGATCAGGTCCTGCAGGTCCTGATAGATCAGCCAGTCGGCGCCGATCAGCTCGCCGACTTCCTCGGTGCTGCGGTTGTGCGCGATCAGTTCGTGGGCGCTCGGCATGTCGATGCCGTAGACGTTGGGGTAGCGCACCGCCGGGGCGGCGGAGCAGAAGTAGACGTTCTTCGCGCCGGCCTCGCGGGCCATCTGGATGATCTGCTTGCAGGTGGTGCCGCGAACGATGGAGTCGTCCACCAGCATCACGTTCTTGCCGCGGAACTCCAGCTCGATGGCGTTGAGCTTCTGGCGCACCGATTTCTTGCGCGCGGCCTGGCCGGGCATGATGAAGGTACGGCCGATGTAGCGGTTCTTCACGAAGCCTTCGCGGAACTTCACGCCCAGGCGGTTGGCCAGCTCCAGCGCGGCGGTGCGGCTGGTGTCCGGGATCGGGATGACCACGTCGATGTCGTGGTCAGGGCGCTCGCGGAGGATCTTGTCGGCCAGCTTCTCGCCCATGCGCAGGCGCGCCTTGTACACCGAGATGCCGTCGATGATGGAGTCCGGGCGGGCCAGGTAGACGTGCTCGAAGATGCACGGCGCGTACTGCGGGTTGGCCGCGCACTGGCGGGTGTAGAGCTTGCCGTCTTCGGTGATGTACACCGCTTCACCCGGCGCGAGGTCGCGGATCAGGGTGAAGCCGAGGACGTCCAGGGCGACGCTTTCCGAGGCGATCATGTATTCCACGCCGTTCTCGGTGTGACGCTGGCCGAAGACGATCGGGCGGATCGCATGGGGGTCGCGGAAGCCGACGATGCCGTAGCCGGTGATCATCGCCACCACGGCGTAGCCGCCCACGCAGCGGGCGTGCACGCCGGCAACCGCGGCGAACACGTCTTCCTCGGTGGGCTGCAGCTTGTTGCGCACCGCCAGCTCATGGGCGAACACGTTGAGCAGCACTTCCGAGTCGGAGTTGGTGTTCACGTGGCGCAGGTCGGATTCGTAGATTTCCTTGGCCAGCTGCTCGACGTTGGTCAGGTTGCCGTTGTGCGCCAGGGTGATGCCGTAGGGCGAGTTGACGTAGAACGGCTGCGCCTCGGCGGAGCTGGAGCTGCCCGCGGTGGGGTAGCGCACGTGGCCGATGCCGATCTTGCCGACCAGGCGCTGCATATGGCGCTGCTGGAAGACGTCACGGACCAGGCCGTTGTCCTTGCGCAGGTACAGCCGGTCGTCCTGACAGGTGACAATCCCCGCAGCGTCCTGGCCACGATGCTGGAGAACGGTGAGCGCGTCATAGAGCGCCTGATTCACGTTCGACTTGCCCACGATACCGACGATGCCACACATGCGACGCAACCCCTAGTTGGTGTTCAGGCTAAAACAATTCCATATTCGGCAGTATCCACCGGACCTGCCGTAGCGGCGACGGCTTCCCGTCGCCTCTGCCCGCCCGTCACTGGGCCGGCAGCAAGGACCCCACTCCGGATGGCGGAGTGATGGTAACGCCGGACATCCACTGCCCGGCAAACGTCAGGATGAAGTTCTTCGACCAGTCGGCGACCATCAGGAAATGCGGCATCAGCACCGATTGCTGCCACCACGGGTCCTGTTGCACCGGCGCCAGGCTGAGCAGGCCGACCAGCAGCACCACCAGCAGCACGCCACGGGCGCCGCCGAACACCATGCCGAGCACACGGTCGGTGCCGGACATGCCGGTCACCCGCACCAGCTCGCTGATGAGGAAATTGACGAGTGCGCCCAGCAGCAGCGTGACGACGAAAAGCAGGGCGCAGGCGGCGATGACACGCCCGGAGGGCAGCTGGATGTAGGGTGCGAGATGCTCGGCCAGGGCGCCGCCGAACATCCAGGCGACCGCACCGGCTACGATCCAGGTGACCAGCGACAGGGCTTCCTTGACGAAGCCACGACTCAAGCTGATCAGGCTGGAAATGACGATGATGCCGATCATCGTCCAATCGACCCAGGTAAATGCCACGTTGCGGCCCAGAAACGGAAAGGCCCCGCATTTTAGCAGAGCCCTTCGATTTAGCAGAGCCCCAGATTGCACCGGGGCTGATTGATTGAAACTAACGAGCCGATTCAGCCGCGCTCGGGCTGGAAGCGCACCACGAAGCCGTTGAGCTTCTGCTGCTTGCCCAACTGGTCGCGCAGACGATCGGCCTCGGCGCGCTCGACCACCGGACCGACGAACACCCGGTTCATGCCGTCGAAGCTGCGCACATAGGCGTTGTAGCCCTGGCTGCGCAGGGTCTTCTGCAACTCGTCGGCGCGGGCACGGTTGGACAGGCTGGCCAGCTGCACCGACCAGCTCACCGGCAGGTTGTCGCCATCCAGGCGCTGGGCCGGCTGCTGGGTCGCCGCGCTCGCCTGGGCCGGCGCAGGCTGCTGCACCGCAGCGGGCTTGGGAGCGGGCGCCGGTTGAGCGGCCGGCTTCGGCGCTTGAGCCGGGGCCTGAGCCTGGGCCGGCTGCGTCGGCAGGCTGGTAATCGGCGCGGTAGGCGCCTGCGTCTGCGCAGCCTGCTGCTGCGGCTCGGCATTATCGGCGTCGCCGGCCTGCGGCTCGGGCACTTCGGTGGGCTGCACCTCGACCGCGGGCATGGCCGGCGGCTTGGGCATCACCGGGGCTTCGACCACCACCTGGCGCACATCATCCTCGCGGGAGAACAGCATCGGCAGGAAGATCACCGCCAGCGCCAGCAGCACCAGCGCTCCGACTACCCGCTGCTTGAGCCCCTTATCGAGCAACGCCATGCAACAACTCCCCTTGGGTCTACTTATTGAGCAGCCTTGGCGAGCCACTCCAGGGCATCCGCCACGCTGTAGAACGAACCGAACACCAGAATCTCGTCGTCGGCCACCGCCGCGTCGCACTGCGCTTCCAGCGCTGAAGCGATATCGGCATGGCAACTGACCGGGGCGCCGCGGGCTTGCAGTGCCTCCGCCAGCTCCTGCGCCGGGCGGCTGCGACCGGTGGGCAGCGGCGCGACGGCCCAATCCTGCACGAAGCCGAGCAAGGGTGCCAGCACGCCGTCGAGATCCTTGTCCGCCAGCAGGCCGAATACTGCACGGCGCACACCCTTGGGCGGCGCGGCGCGCAGGCGGCTGGCAAGGTATTGCGCGGCGTGCGGATTATGTCCGACATCCAGCAGCAGATGGCGTTCCTCGCCGTGCCGTTGCAGGGTGCGACGGTCCAGGCGGCCGGTGACGCGGGTGCGCAGCAAGGCTGCGACCAGTTGCTCGGGCTGCCAGGGCAGGTCCAGCTGGGCATAGACCTGCAGGGCCAGCGCGGCATTTTCCATCGGCAGGTCGAGCAGCGGCAGATTGTGCAGGCTCAGCGCCTCGCCATTGGCGGAGCGACCACGCCAGTGCCAGTCGCCCTCGCCCAGGGCCAGGTCGAAATCGCGCCCGCGCAGGGTCAGCGGCGCACCGAGCTGACGCGCCTGCTCGAGGATCGGCGCCGGCGGTTCCAGGTCGCCACACACGGCAGGCTTGCCGGCGCGGAAGATACCGGCCTTCTCGAAGGCCACGCTCTCGCGGGTATCGCCCAGCCAGTCGGCGTGATCGATGCCGATGCTGGTGACCACGGCGATGTCGGAGTCGATCAGGTTGACCGCATCCAGGCGGCCGCCCAGGCCGACCTCCAGCACCACGGCGTCCAGTTGGGCGCGCTCGAACAGCCAGAAGGCCGCCAGGGTGCCCATCTCGAAATAGGTCAGGGAAATCTCGCCGCGGGCCGCCTCGACTGCGGCAAAGGCTTCGCAGAGCGCTTCGTCGCTGACTTCGGCGCCATCGATGAGCACCCGCTCGTTGTAGCGCAGCAGGTGCGGCGAGCTGTACACGCCGACACGCAGGCCCTGCTCGCCAAGCATGGCGGCGAGGAAGGCGCAGGTGGAACCCTTGCCGTTGGTGCCGGTAACGGTCACCACGCGGGGCGCGGGGCGCCCCAGGCCCAGCCGGCCGGCTACTTCACGGGAGCGGTCCAGCCCCATGTCGATCGCCGTGGGATGGAGTTGTTCGAGATAGCTGAGCCAGTCGGCAAGGGTACGTTGGGTCATCCTGCGAGCGCGGTACTTGGGGTGTTGGTGAATTTGGCCAGCAGCCTGGCGATCCGCTCGCGCATTTCGGCACGGTGGATGATCAGGTCGATGGCGCCGTGTTCCAGCAGGAACTCGCTGCGCTGGAAGCCTTCCGGCAGCTTCTCGCGAACGGTCTGCTCGATCACTCGCGGGCCGGCGAAGCCGATCAGCGCGCGCGGCTCGCCGACGATCACGTCACCGAGCATCGCCAGGCTGGCGGATACGCCGCCGTAGACCGGGTCGGTCAGCACCGAGATGAACGGGATGCCTTCTTCGCGCAGGCGGGCCAGCGCGGCGGAGGTCTTGGCCATCTGCATCAGCGAGATCAGCGCTTCCTGCATGCGCGCGCCACCCGAGGCCGAGAAGCAGATCATCGGGCAACGGTTTTCCAGGGCGTAGTTGGCGGCGCGCACGAAGCGCTCGCCGACGATCGAACCCATGGAGCCGCCCATGAAGGAGAACTCGAAGGCGCTGACCACCACCGGCAGGCCCATCAGCTTGCCGCTCATGGAGATCAGCGCGTCCTTCTCGCCGGTGTCCTTCTGCGCGGCGGTCAGGCGGTCCTTGTACTTCTTGCTGTCGCGGAACTTCAGGCGATCCACCGGCTCCAGCTCGGCGCCCAGCTCTTCGCGGCCTTCCTCATCGAGGAAGATATCGATGCGCGCGCGGGCGCCGATACGCATGTGGTGATCGCACTTGGGGCAGACGTCGAGGGTCTTTTCCAGCTCCGGACGGTACAGCACCGCCTCGCAGGACGGGCATTTGTGCCACAGGCCTTCCGGGACCGAGCTCTTCTTCGCCTCGGAACGCATGATGGAAGGGATCAGCTTGTCTACCAGCCAGTTGCTCATGCTCTCGTCTCCAGTGCAGGGGCGCGGCGCGGTGGGTTGCGCGTGCCTCTGAGCAAATTCATCGTCGCGGTTCCGACCTCAAGGCCGGAACCCCTCGCAAACAAAGGCGCCGCCTGGGGCGTCGCCACGGATACAGCACTCGATGCGGGTCATCGACGGGCAGGCTTGCCCATTGCGACGACTCCCGGCGTTACCCGCAGGTAACGATTGGGTAGTGGACGGCGGCAGGCCGCTCGTCGTCACATGAAGATTCCGCGTCACGCCACCGACCGGCACTGGGCGATGAAGTCGCGGATCTTCTGCGCATCCTTGATGCCCTTGCTCGCCTCCACCCCGCCGCTCACGTCCACGGCATAGGGGCGCACCCGGGTGATGGCCTCGGCCACGTTGGCGGCCGTCAGGCCACCGGCCAGGATCAGCGGACGCTCGACATCCTTGGGTACCAGCGACCAGTCGAAGGCCTGCCCGGTTCCGCCTGGGACACCTTCCACGTAGGTATCGAGGAGGAAGCCGCTGGCCTGTGGATATTTCGCGATCTGCGCCGCGACGTCGTCGCCCGGCTTCACGCGCAGGGCCTTGAGGTAACGCTTGTGCCAGCCGGAGCAGGCCTCGGGCGTCTCGTCGCCGTGGAACTGCAGGACGTCCAGCGGCACCGCATCGAGGATTTCCCCCAGCTCGCAGCGACTGGCATCGACGAACAGGCCGACGGTGCTGACGAAGGGCGGCAGTGCGGCAACTATCGCCCGCGCCTGCTGGATGCTCACCGCGCGCGGGCTCCTGGCGTAGAACACCAGGCCGATGGCGTCGGCGCCCGCCGCGGCGGCGGCCAGGGCATCCTCGACTCGGGTAATACCGCAGATTTTGATGCGAACGGCGGACAAGATGCAGCAACCTTCAGGCAAGTGATCGATCGATGGTAGCAAATGACCCTGGCATCGTCAGCCAAAGGTATCCGGCAAACTTGAAAGGAAATGTGGCCCCAGGTAGCGCTGGGGCAACACGAACTCCTCGGGGTATTCCACGCTGACCAGGTACAGTCCGTAGGGGTGCGCGGTGATCCCGCTGGCACGCCGATCGCGCGCAGCCAGCGCCTCGGCCGCCCACTCCACCGGGCGCTCGCCGGCGCCGATGGTCATCAGCATCCCGGCGAAGTTGCGCACCATGTGGTGCAGGAAGGCGTTGGCGCGGACATCCAGCACGATGAAGCGGCCATGCTCGATCACCTCCAGGTGATGCACGGTCTTCATCGCCGACTTGGCCTGGCACTGCACCGCGCGGAACGAGGTGAAGTCATGGGTGCCGACCAGCGCCCTGGCCGCCTCGCGCATGCGCGAGACATCCAGCGGACGGTGGTTCCAGGTGACCTCTTCGGCCATGTGCGCCGGGCGGATCTGGTCGTTGTAGATCACATAGCGGTAGCGCCGCGCCATGGCGGTGAAGCGCGCATGGAAATGCGCCGGCATCACCTTGGCCCAGGTCACGCTGATGTCGTTGGGCAGGTTGGCATTGGTGCCCATGACCCAGGCGATCAGCGAGCGCTCGGCGGTGGTATCGAAATGCACCACCTGCCCGCTCGCATGCACCAGGGCATCGGTGCGCCCTGCACACATCAGCGAAACCGGGTGGTTGGCCACCTGCGAAAGGGCTTTTTCCAGCGCGCCCTGCACAGTCGGCACACCATTTTCCTGGCGCTGCCAACCGCGATAACGCGAGCCTTTGAATTCGACGCCCAGGGCAATCCTGGAAACGCCAACGGCGGCCGATTCGGCCGCCGCTGAGGGTACTACTTCAATCATCTATCTGGAGCCTTCCGGCTCAGGCGATACGCCCGAGCAGTTCGCGAGCTTCCTGCTGCTGGTTGTCGTTCCCCTCGGCGAGCACTTCGTCGAGGATGTCGCGGGCGCCTTCGGTGTCGCCCATGTCGATGTAGGCACGCGCCAGGTCGAGCTTGGTGGCCGCTTCGTCCGCACCGGAGAGGAAGTCGAAGTCATCCTCGTCGTCGCCTGCGTCGGCCGGCAGGGCCAGCTCATCGGCGCTGAAATGATCTTCGTCCGGGGCAGTAACCGGAGCCAGCGGCTCGTCGTTCTGCGCCGAGAGGCGATCGAGTTCTGCGCTGACCTCGTCCAGTTGCGCGGCGAAGCTGTCGCCGGAACGGACTGGAGCAGGCTCCTCGTCCGCCAGGGACAGGTCGAAATCGTCCGGCAGGTCGTCGACCTGCGGTGCCTTGGTTTCGCCGCCCAGGCTGAACTCCTCGGGGCTGACGCCGGACAGCGAAGCGCTGTCGTCTTCCAGACCCAGGAGGAAATCGTCTTCCGCGGAAGACAGGCTGTCCGCACCAGACTTCTGCTCCGGGTCCTTGTCCAGGTCCAGGGAGAAGTCGTCCAGCTCATCCATCAGCGACGGGCTGTCGACCTTGGCAGCCGGCTCTTCCGGCAGGTCCAGGTCGAAGGCGAAGTCATCCTCGGCCTTGGCGCTCGGCGCCGCGGCCGGTGCACCGCCCAGGCTCAGGTCGTCATCCAGGTCGAAGCTGCCGAAGGACAGTTCGTCGTGCTGGGCAGCGGCCGGAGCGGCAGGTTTCTCTTCGCCCAGGTCGAGGTCGTCCAGGGCCAGGTCGAAGGCGTCGTCCAGGTCATTGTGCGGCTGCGCGGCGGGGGCGGCGGCCGGCGGAGTCGGCTCCACCTCGAAGTCGTCCAGGCTGAAGCTGTCCAGGTCATCCTTTTCGGCCAGCGCGGCGGCGGCCAGACCACCGCCCACGGCAGCCAGGGCGACCATGCCCGGATAACGGGACTTCAGCTGCTCGACCTGCGGCTCGGCACCGCCGATCTCGCGCAGTTCGTTCTCCTGACGGGCGAAGCCTTCACGGTCGCCGATCTCGGCATAGACCTCCATCAGCTTCAGGCGCAGGTCGGTGCGCTGCGGCTCGTCGTAGATGGCGCCCTGCAACAATTCGGCGGCCTGGTTGAAGCGGCCGTAGGCGATGTAGATGTCGGCCTCGCCCAGCGCATCGCTGGTCTGCGCGGCGACGCGCTCCGGAGCGGCCACGGGAGCGGCGACCTCGGCGGCGTGCGGCACGTCGAGGGTATCCAGCTCGCTGCCGGCCAGGGTCAGGTCGTCATCCAGGGTCGGTTCGTCGTCATCGTTGGCGCGGGCGGCGAGGTCTTCCTGCTCCTTGGCGGCCCGACGGCGGGCGATGATCATCAGCAGGACCAGCAGGGCCAGCAGCAGGCTGCCGGCGATGGCGCCCAGCCAGATCGGGTTGGCGAGAATCTCGTCGACGAAGCTGGTCGGAGCCTGCTCCACCGGAGCCACGGCGGGCGCGGGCGCCGGCTTGGGCTGCTCGGCGGCAGGCGCCGGTGCCGGAGTGACCGAGGCAGGCGCGGGTTGCGGCTGGGCCTCGGGAGCGGCGGAGGCGGCCGGAGCCACGGGCGCGACAGCATTGTCGGCGGGAGCGGCAGGCTGCGGTTGCGCTTCGCCAGCCGGAGCGGCCGGCGGCACCGGCGCTTCGGCGGCGGCACCCGGAGCAGCAGCCCCCTGGGCGGCCTTGTCATTGCCCAGTTCGCTCTGCAGCTTGGCCAGCTGCGCATCCTTCAGCGCGATGAGCTTCTGCAGCTTGTCCATCTGGCCTTGCAGATCGGTCATGCGGCTGCTCAGCTCGTCGTTCTCGCGACGGGTGCTGTCGAGGCTTTCCTTGGTCACGGCGAGCTTGTCGGCGGTGGCCTGGCCGTCCTTGCTGCCCTTGTCGCCACCCTTGGCCTTGCCATTCTCGCCGGAGAGCAGGCGCAGGCTGTCCTTGCTTTCGGCCTGGGCCGGAGCGTTACCGGCATTGGCCCGCGCAGTAGCGTCGAGCTGGCGCGCACCGCCAGTGGGCAGGCTCCGGCCTTCACGCCAGGCGGTGTACTGCTGTTTGACTTCGGCTTCGGCAACCGGTTGAGTCCGCGCCTTGATCTGCTCGGCATCGGGCAGGCGCAGCACCTGGCCGCTCTTCAGGCGGTTGATGTTGCCGCCGAGGAAGGCGTCAGGGTTCATATCCTGGATCGCCAGCATGGTCTGCTGGACGGAAACGCTGCCATCCGGACGCGCACGGGCGGCGATTTCCCAGAGAGTGTCGTTCTTGCCGGTACGGTATTCGTTGCCTTCCAGGCGCCGCGACGGAGCTGCGGCAGCTGCCGGGGCGGGACGCGCAGCCGGAGCGGGAGTCGCACGCGGCGCGGCGGTGGCAGCCGGACGAACCTGCGGCGCCGGGGCGGCCATCGGCGCGCGCGGCACGGCGGCGGCGGTCTGCGGGGAATACAGCGGCGGGTCGAGCAGCACGGTGTACTCGCGCAGCAGGCGACCGTTGGGCCAGAGCACTTCCACGAGGAAGTTCAGGTAGGGTTCCTGCACCGGCCGGTCGGAGGTCACGCGAATGACGCTCTTGCCGTTGGGCTTGACGATCGGGGTGAACTTCAGCCCGGTCAGGAAGTACTGGCGGTCGACGCCGGCCTTGCTGAAGTCTTCCGGCGACGCCAGCTTCGGGATCACCTCGGCCGAGGACAGATCACGCACTTCGACCAGGTCGATCTCGGCATCCAGCGGCTGGTTCAGCGCTGAACGCAGGTGGATGTCTCCCAGGCCCAGCGCGTGCGCCATGCCAGAGGTCAATGCCGAAGCAGCTGCGATTGCCTGCACCAGTTTACGAAGCCGGACCATATATTAATCCCTTGTTTTAATAGCTTTTTTCTGGATTAGAACAACGTCTATCGGGCGCCGCTGCCCATTGCACCAACCGTTTTCACGGTGGTGTTCTCCCCTGTCAGCGACGTTACCGGCCAGTATTGCCAAGCTAGAATACTTCTTCAAATATTCGGTAAGTATCTTTTACAGATAGTGTTTTATCAACAATTCGCCCAAGTTCACAGCATTCAGCGCTGCGCCTTTTCTCACATTATCTGACGCAATCCACAAATTCAGTTCGCAGGAATCTGTAAGACCATTCCTTAGGCGGCCGACGTAGACACTATCCTGTCCCTGTGCATCGCCGATGACAGTCGGGTAATCGTCTTCCACCAGTTCGATCCCTTCCGCCGCCTCCAGCGCCGCGCTCACCGCCGCCAGGGAAACCGGCGCCGCGGCCTTGATCGACAGCATCAGTACATCACCGAAGAACACCGGCGCCAGGCTGCAGGTGACGCTCAGGCCGCCCTTCAGCTCGGGGAACAGCCCGGCGAGCTCCGCCGCCATGCGCCGCTCCACGGTGGAGTAACCCTGCTCGTCCACTTCACCCAACTGCGCCAGCATGTTGAAGGCGAACTGACGGTCCACCAGGCGTGGCTCCAGCGGGCGCGCATTGAGCAGCTCGGCGGTCTGCCGCGCCAGTTCCTGTACGCCCTCGCGCCCCAGCGCCGAGGCGGACAGGCAGGCAGCCACATTGACCTGGCGGGGCTCCAGCACGGTACGCAGGGCCGCGAGCACTTCCGCAACTTCGGCGGCAGGGGCTGCTGGTGCAGCGATCACTGCCGGCAACTGCAGCTGTTCGAGGGCGCTGCCGTTCACGCAGGTCAGGGCCAGGCTCGCGGCGGCATGGTTCAGCGCAGCGCCGCTGAGGTCGATGACGCTGCAGCCGGCGCCGATTGCGCGCGCGGAGCAGTCAGCGGCTGCTTCGGCGCCCACCGACAGGAACGCCAGGCGCACCCTGGAGAAGTCGAATTCATCGAGCTTGCCGACCCGGATATTGCGCCCGCGGAAGGCGATCGACTTGCCGGCGGACTCGCCGCTGGCCAGCAGATACAGGTTGGCGACCGGAAAGTCGCGCTCCTCCAGCAGCTCGACCAAAGCCTCGCCCACAAGTCCAGTGGCGCCTACTACGGCGATGTCGATGGTTTCAGGCATCCGGTGTCTCGCATTCGGTGGGAAAAGTAGCGCAGCACTTTACCGGCCCCACCGGCGGCGAAGCAATCGAGGGCTCCGCCGCCTATCGCCGCACCTCAGGGGCGCGGCTCAGCGGCGCTCGCTCCGGCAGTCAACGGCGCGCTGGCCTGGGCGACGCCCTGCGCGGCATCCGGGCTGCTGGTAGCGGCCTGGGGATTGCCCGCCGGGCCATTGCCGGCTGGCGCAGCCGCACCCTGGGCACGGCTGCGCTCCTGCTCGGCGAGGCGCGCGAGCAGCCCGGCGATCTGCGAGTCCTTCAGTTCGATCAGCTTGTTCAGCTTCTGCGTCTGGCCTTCCAGATCGGAAATCCGGCTGCGCAGCTCGTCGCCCTCGCGGCGTGCACTGTCCAGCCCTTCCTGGGCAACGGCAAGTTGCTCGCCGGCGGCCCGCTCACGCTCCTTGCCGGCCTGGCCGGAGACCAGGCGCAGGTTGTCGCGCTCTTCAGCCTTGGCCGGTGCGGCGCCCGCCTCGGCCTTGTGGGTGGCGTCCAGCTGGCGGCCCTGCTGGGCCAGCTGCGGATTGCGTCCGGCCTGTCGCTGCGAGCTCTGGGCCTCCACCTGCGCCACCGCCTGGGCATGGCTCTGCTCGCGCGCCTGCTGCTCGCTGGGCAGGCGCAGTACCTGGCCGACCTTGAGGCGGTTGATGTTGCCTTCGACGAAGGCATCCGGGTTCATCCGCTGGATCGCCGCCATGGTCTGCATGACCGAGACTCCGCCGGCGGGACGGTTGCGCGAGGCGATATCCCACAGCGCATCGTTGCGCTGGATGCGGTAGGAGTCGGCACGAGTCGCAGCGCTCGCCGGCTGCACCAGCGGCTGGGCCTGCGGCGCACGCGCCACTGCCAGCGGCGCAACCGCCGGCGGCGTCACCGGGCTTGCGACATAGCTGGGCGGATCGAGCAGCACGGTGAATTCGCGCACCAGCCGGCCCTGGGGCCAGACCACCTGCAGGACGAAGTTGAGATAAGGCTCGCGTACCGGACGCGAGGTCTTCACATGGATGACCCCGCGGCCATTCCTGCCGATATCGGCCGTGAAACTCAGGCCGCTGGTGACCACGTTGCGGTCCACACCCAGGCGCTCGAAGTCGTCGGCCGAGGCCAGGCTGACCAGGACGTCATCGGAGCCGAGGTCGCCCACCCCGCCCAGCTCGATGCTGGCCGAAAGGTTCTGCCCCAGAGTCGCCCGCGAGGAGATCTCGCCCAGTTCCAGCGCGCCTGCGATGCCAGGCATGAAGGCGGCGGCCACCGCCGTCGCCAGCAACATTCTGTGTAACCGAGCCATTTTCTCCCCCGCTGCTTGCATTCGGCCGGCACGAAAAGGCGCGCCGAAACCTGTCCCCATGGACGGGCAGCGAGGATAGCGACTGGGTCGCGGTGGCTTTTGCGGGTGCGTCACAGAAACTGGCGCCAGACGACCGGCGCCTGGTGCAATCGGCGTTTTTGTGCGGCGCTTCACCTGGCGCGACGGAACTTTCCATGCCGCACAATGCACGACGCCGGCTTGGGGCCGGCGTCGCGGGTGACACTCAGAAGCGGATCAACGTTCGAGCAGGATGCGCAGCATGCGCCGCAGCGGCTCGGCGGCGCCCCACAGCAGCTGGTCGCCAACAGTGAAGGCGCCCAGGTACTGAGTGCCCATGTTGAGCTTGCGCAGACGGCCGACCGGAACGCTCAGGGTGCCGGTGACGGCCGCCGGAGTCAGTTCGCGCATGCTGATCTCGCGCTGGTTGGGGATCAGCTTGACCCAGGGGTTGTGCTGGCTGATCAGGCCTTCGATGTCCGCGATGGGCACATCCTTGTTCAGCTTGATGGTCAGCGCCTGGCTGTGGCAGCGCATGGCGCCGATGCGCACGCAGATGCCGTCCACCGGGATCGGGTTCTTGAAGCGGCCGAGGATCTTGTTGGTCTCCGCCTGGCCTTTCCACTCTTCGCGGCTCTGGCCGTTGGGCAGTTCCTTGTCGATCCACGGGATCAGGCTGCCGGCCAGCGGTGCGCCGAAGTTCTCGGTAGGCATGGCGTCGCTGCGGATGGCTTCGGCGACCTTGCGGTCGATGTCGAGGATGGCGCTGGACGGGTTGGCCAGGTCATCGGCGACGGAGGCGTTGATGGCGCCCATCTGCTTGATCAGCTCGCGCATGTTCTGCGCGCCGGCGCCGGAGGCCGCCTGGTAGGTCATGGCGCTCATCCACTCGACCAGGCCGGCTTCGAACAGGCCGCCCAGGGCCATCAGCATCAGGCTGACGGTGCAGTTGCCACCGATGTAGTTCTTGGTGCCGGCGTCCAGCGAGTTGTCGATGACCTTGCGGTTCACCGGGTCGAGGACGATGACCGCGTCATCCTGCATGCGCAGGCTGGAGGCGGCGTCGATCCAGTAGCCCTGCCAACCGGCTTCGCGCAGCTTGGGGAAGACTTCGCTGGTGTAGTCGCCGCCCTGGCAGGTCAGGATGACGTCGAGGGTTTTCAGTTCCTCGATGCTGTAGGCGTCCTTCAGGGGGGCAATGTCCTTGCCAATGGACGGACCTTCGCCACCCACGTTGGAGGTGGTGAAGAACACCGGCTCGATCAGGTCGAAGTCCCGCTCTTCCAGCATCCGCTGCATGAGCACCGAACCCACCATGCCACGCCAACCGATCAGACCTACACGCTTCATCGCTACTACACCTTCAAATATTTAGAGGGCCGTCGTTCCCGCCTTCCTACAGGGCTACGGGAACGAGCGAGCCGGACAGATTACAGATTCCGCAGTGCTGCGACTACCGCGTCGCCCATTTCGCGGGTACCGACCTTCTTGCAGCCTTCGGACCAGATGTCACCGGTACGCAGGCCCTGGTCGAGCACCAGGCTCACGGCCTGCTCGATGGCGTCGGCGGCGGCGCCTTCGTTGAAGGTGTAACGCAGCATCATCGAGACCGAGAGGATGGTCGCCAGCGGGTTGGCGATGCCCTGGCCGGCGATGTCCGGCGCGGAGCCGTGGCACGGCTCGTACATGCCCTTGTTGTTGGAATCCAGCGAGGCAGAAGGCAGCATGCCGATGGAGCCGGTGAGCATGGAAGCCTCATCCGACAGGATGTCGCCGAACATGTTGTCGGTGACCATCACGTCGAACTGCTTCGGCGCGCGCACCAGCTGCATGGCGGCGTTGTCGACGTACATGTGCGACAGCTCGATGTCCGGGTAGTCCTTGGCGACTTCCTCGACCACTTCGCGCCACAGCTGGCTGGAGGCCAGGACGTTGGCCTTGTCCACCGAGCAGAGCTTCTTGTTGCGCACGCGGGCCATGTCGAAGCCGACGCGGGCGATGCGACGGATTTCGCTCTCGCTGTACGGCAGGGTGTCGTATGCCTGGCGCTCGCCGTTCTCCAGCACGCGCTGCTCGCGCGGTTGGCCGAAGTAGATGCCGCCGGTCAGCTCGCGGACGATGAGGATATCCAGGCCGGCGACCACTTCGGGCTTGAGGCTGGAGGCATCGGCCAGCTGCGGATAGAGGATGGCCGGACGCAGGTTGCCGAACAGGCCCAGTTGCGAGCGGATCTTCAGCAGGCCGCGCTCAGGGCGGATGTCACGTTCGATCTTGTCCCACTTCGGGCCGCCCACGGCGCCCAGCAGCACGGCGTCGGAAGCGCGCGCGCGCTCCAGGGTTTCGTCGGCCAGCGGTACGCCATGCTTGTCGATGGCGGCCCCGCCGATCACGTCGTGGCTCAGCTCGAAACCCAGGGCGAACTTGTCGTTGGCCAGCTCCAGCACCTTGACCGCTTCGGCCATGATTTCCGGGCCGATACCGTCGCCGGGGAGAACCAGAATCTGTTTGCTCATGAAATATTTTCCTTCGGAAAAAGCTGCAGGCTACAGGCTTCAGGCCGCAGGCTTTTTCTTGCCGCCTGCAGCCTGCAGCCTGTAGCCGTTAATTGATTGCCCAGAGCACCAGCACGTCGGTGCTGAAGGAACCCTCGGCGTCGATCTCGAAATACTCGCGCACCTCGTCGCCCATCGACAGCTGCAGGGCACGAATGGCCTGGCGCATCACCTCGGGGGTGCGCATGCGCTCGACCCAGGAGGTGAACTCCAGGCGCAGGCGCTGGCGTTTGGCGGCAGTCACCGCAAGCCCTGCCTCGCCGACCAGACGCGCCCACTCCGACGGGGAGTAGTCGCGCACGTGGCTGGTGTCGCGCAGGACCTCGACAGTCTGCAGATAGGTGTCCAGCAGAGGCAAGCCCGGCGCGGCGACATCAATGAAGCAGGCCACGCCGCCCGGCTTGAGCACCCGGCGCACTTCGCGCAACGCCTGGCCGACATCCCGCCAGTGGTGCGCGGAGTAGCGGCTGAAGACGAAGTCGAACTCGCCGTCGTCGAACGGCAGCTGCTCGGCGGCGCCACGGCTGGTGGAGATATTGTCCAGACCGCGCTCGGCGGCAGCCGAGGCCACCACGTCGAGCATCTGCTGGGACAGGTCGTAAGCCACCACCGCGCCGGCCAGCGGCGCGACGTTGAAGCTCACGTGCCCTGCCCCGCAGCCCAGGTCCAGCACGCGCGCACCGGTGGTCGCCGACAGTCGCTCGCGTAGCTGGGCGAATTCCTCGCCCTGGGCGTGTACGGCGCTGGTCAGGTAAGCGTTGGCCTGGGCGCCGAACTGGCGCTGGACCACTTGCTCGTGGCGACTCTCGGTCATGCTGTTCTCCTTGCAGAGGGGTGCGGCGCCACTCAGGCGTCGCGGAACAACCAGGGCTGGTTCTGCTTGTAGCCGGTTTCGAAGCCGCGGATGGCGTCGGCGTCCTGCAGGGTCAGGCCGATATCGTCCAGGCCGTTGAGCAGGCAGTGCTTGCGGAACGCGTCCACTTCGAAGCTGTACTGCTTGCCGTCCGGACGGGTCACGGTCTGCGCGTCGAGGTCGACGGTCAGCTGGTAACCCTCGGTGGCTTCGCACTGGGCGAACAGCTCGTCGACTTCTTCGTCCTTCAGGATGATCGGCAGCAGGCCGTTCTTGAAGCTGTTGTTGAAGAAGATGTCGGCGAAGCTCGGCGCGATCACCGTGCGGAAGCCGTACTCGTCCAGCGCCCACGGCGCGTGCTCGCGGGAGGAGCCGCAACCGAAGTTTTCACGGGCCAGCAGCACGCTGGCACCCTGGAAGCGCGGGAAGTTGAGGACGAAGTCCTTGTTGATCGGACGCTTGGAGTTGTCCTGGTTCGGCTGGCCAACGTCCAGGTAGCGCCACTCGTCGAACAGGTTCGGGCCGAAGCCGGTGCGCTTGATCGACTTGAGGAATTGCTTGGGGATGATCTGGTCGGTGTCGACGTTGGCGCGGTCGAGCGGCGCGACGAGACCGGTGTGCTGGGTAAAGGCTTTCATGTTCGGTCTCCTCAGGCCTGCATCAATTCACGTACGTCGATGAAACGACCGGTCACGGCAGCCGCGGCGGCCATCGCCGGGCTCACCAGGTGGGTACGACCACCGGCGCCCTGGCGGCCTTCGAAGTTGCGGTTGGAGGTGGAAGCGCAATGCTCGCCGCTCTCCAGGCGGTCCGGATTCATCGCCAGGCACATGGAACAGCCCGGTTCACGCCATTCGAAGCCGGCTTCGATGAAGATCTTGTCCAGGCCTTCCTGTTCGGCCTGGGCTTTCACCAGGCCCGAACCCGGCACGACCAGCGCCTGCTTGACGCTGGCAGCGACCTTGCGGCCCTTGGCCACGGCGGCGGCGGCGCGCAGGTCTTCGATACGCGAGTTGGTGCAGGAGCCGATGAACACGCGGTCCAGCTGGATGTCGGTGATTGCCTGGTTGGCGTTCAGGCCCATGTACTTCAGTGCGCGGGTGATGGAATCGCGCTTGACCGCATCGGCCTCGGCTGCCGGGTCCGGCACATTCTGATCAACGGCCAGGACCATCTCGGGCGAAGTGCCCCAGCTGACCTGCGGCTTGATGTCTTCGGCACGCAGCTCGATGACGGTGTCGAAGTGCGCGTCGGCGTCGGAAACCAGGTCACTCCAGGCTGCCACGGCCTTGTCCCAGTCGCTGCCTTGCGGCGAGAACGGGCGACCCTTGACGTATTCGACGGTCTTCTCGTCGCACGCCACCATGCCCACACGCGCACCGGCTTCGATGGACATGTTGCAGATGGTCATGCGGCCTTCCATGGACAGGTCGCGGATGGCGCTGCCGGCGAATTCCAGGGCATGGCCGTTGCCGCCGGCGGTGCCGATCTTGCCGATCACCGCGAGGACGATGTCCTTGGCAGTCACGCCGAAGGGCAATTTGCCTTCCACGCGGACCTGCATGTTCTTCATCTTCTTGGCGACCAGGCACTGGGTGGCGAGCACATGCTCCACCTCGGAGGTGCCGATGCCGTGGGCCAGCGCGCCGAAGGCGCCGTGGGTCGAGGTGTGCGAGTCACCGCAGACCACGGTCATGCCCGGCAGGGTGGCGCCCTGCTCCGGGCCGACCACGTGGACGATGCCCTGGCGGACGTCGTTCATCTTGAATTCGAGGATGCCGAAGTCGTCGCAGTTCTCGTCCAGAGTCTGCACCTGGATGCGCGACACTTCGTCGGCGATGGCCGCCAGGCCGCCCTTGCGCTCGACCTGGGTGGTCGGCACGTTGTGGTCCGGGGTGGCGATGTTCGCATCGATGCGCCACGGCTTGCGGCCGGCCAGGCGCAGGCCTTCGAAAGCCTGCGGCGAGGTCACTTCGTGGAGGATGTGACGGTCGATGTAGATGAGCGACGAACCATCGTCACGGCGCTTCACCTCGTGCATTTCCCAGAGTTTGTCGTAGAGCGTCTTGCCGGCCATCAGAGAGTCCTCATCAGCGTCTTTCTATGCCCCTAGGGCTTGTGGGGATGATGCTATGGCTTGTCGTCAAATAACTCAAATTCATATTTTTTATCCAAAGGATTCCCAACAGGAATGCATCAGGATATAAGTTAAGACAGGGCTGCAGGCTACAGGCTGCAGGCCCCAGGCAAGAGCCTCGAGCGCTTTTCGCCTGCCGCCTGAAGCCTGTCGCCTGGAGCTGCCCCAATGGACCTGACCAGCCTCAACACCTTCCTCGCCATCGCCGAGTCCGGCAGCTTCTCCGAAGCCGGCGAGCGCCTGCACCTGACGCAGCCGGCCATCAGCAAGCGCATTGCCGCCCTGGAGAACCAGCTGGGCGTGCGCCTGTTCGACCGCGTCGGCCGCGAGGTGAGCCTGACCGAATCCGGCCGTGCCCTGCTGCCGCGGGCCTACCAGATCCTCAACGTGCTGGACGACACCCGCCGCGCCCTGACCAACCTCAACGGCGAGGTGAGCGGCCGGCTGGTCCTGGCCACCAGTCACCACATCGGCCTGCACCGCCTGCCGCCGCTGCTGCGCGCCTTCACCAAGGCCCACCCGCAGGTGGCGCTGGACATCCAGTTCTGCGACTCGGAAGTGGCCTACGAAGAGATTCTGCATGGCCGCGCCGAGCTGGCCGTGATCACCCTCGCCCCGGAAACCGCCGAACCGGTGCGCGCCGTGCCGGTGTGGGACGACCCGCTGGACTTCGTCGCCGCCCCCGAGCATCCGCTGTCGGTGCAGGGCCCGGTGTTCCTCGCCGACGTCGCCCGCCACCCGGCGGTATTCCCCGGCGGCAACACCTTCACCCACCACATCGTGCGGCGCATGTTCGAGGCCGAGGGGCTGACGCCGAACATCGGCATGAGCACCAACTACATGGAGACCATCAAGATGATGGTTTCCATCGGCCTGGCCTGGAGCGTCCTGCCGCGCACCATGCTCGATGACAGCGTGGTGCGCCTGCCGCTGCAGGACATCCAGCTCAGCCGCCAGCTGGGCTACATCCTGCACACCGAGCGCACCCTGTCCAACGCCGCGCGGGCTTTCATGCGCCTGCTCGACGCCCAGGCGGGCGGGCTTGCACCGGTCGCGGCCTAACCTCTATTGTTCTGACAGAATTAGAAGAAGGGGCCCGAATGCCCGTCCGCATGTCACTTCGCGATTTCCGGCCCGATCTGGCCGGCGCCGGCAGACACAGGGGGAGTGCCGCATGAGCCGCGACCCGCACTCGCCACCGTTCGCCACCGACGGCCAGGACAAGTTCGCCAAAGCCTT
Source organism: Pseudomonas nitroreducens (assembly GCF_014204515.1). Taxonomy (GTDB): domain Bacteria; phylum Pseudomonadota; class Gammaproteobacteria; order Pseudomonadales; family Pseudomonadaceae; genus Pseudomonas; species Pseudomonas nitritireducens_A. The sequence goes on from NZ_JACHLI010000008.1 coordinate 61,181, forward strand.
CCATACCGCGCCCGACGCCATGGTCATCACCGACCGCGACAGCGGCCAGTTCCTCGACCTCAACGCCAGTTTCGTCGCCCGCTTCGGCTGGAGCCGCGAGGAAGCCCTGGGCCGCACCTCCCTGCAGCTCGGCCTCTGGCACAGCCTCGAAGAACGCCAGCGGATGCTCGACAGGATCACCGCCCAAAAGCAGATCGACGGCTTCGACGTTACCCTGCTCACCCGCTCCGGCGAAGCCCGCAGCGCGCGCGTCTACGGCTGCCAGATCGAACAGGACGGCCGCCCCTGCCTGGTCCTCACCGTCCGCGACATGACCCGCATGCGCGCCCAGGAGCGCGCCCTGCGCGACAGCCAGGAGCGCCTGGACCTGGCGCTGGACTCCGCGCAGCTGGGCATCTGGGACTGGCACATTCCCAGCGGCCTGCTCTACGGCTCGGCCCGCGCCGCCGTGCTGCACGAATTGCCTGACCGGGATTTCCACGGTCCCTTCGGCGAATTCTTCGCCTGCGTCGACAAGACCGACCGTGCGCGCATGCGCCAGGCTTACGCCCGGCTCGCCCGCGGACCGGAGAACGACTACCAGTTCACCTACCGCGCCCAGCTCGGCTCCGGCGAGGTGCGCTACCTGGAAAGCCGCGCGCGGCTGTACCGCGACCCGCACGGCAAACCGCAACGCATGGCCGGCACCCTGCTCGATATCACCGAGCGCGTGCTGCGTGAGCGCAGCCTGCAGGCCTCGGAGGAAAAGTTCGCCAGTCTGTTCCAGGGCAGCCCGGACCCGATTTGCGTATCGCGGGTGCGCGATGGCGAATTCGTCGAAGTGAACCCCAGCTTCTGCAGCACCTTCGGCTGGAGCGCCGAGGAAGTCATCGGCCGCTCCTCCCACCAGATCGCCTTCTGGGCCGACCACCACCAGCGCTCTCGGCTGTTCGAACAGCTGATGCGCGACCATTCGCTGCAGAACATCGAGGTGCAGTTCCTCACCCGCGACGGCCAGACCATCACCTGCACGGTTGCCAGCCGGCTGATCTGGGTCGACCGCCAGCTGTGCATCCTCTCCAGCTTCCGTGACGTCACCCGGCGCCTGCAGGCCGAGGCCGCGCTCAAGGCCAGCCAGGAGAAATTCGCCAAGGCGTTCCACTCCAGCCCCGACGCCATCACCATCACCGAGCGCGAGACCGGTCGCTACATCGAGGTCAACGAAGGCTTCCACCGCCTCACCGGTTACCGTACCGACGAGGTGATCGGCCAGACCGCCATGGGCATCAACATCTGGGCCGACCCCGACGAGCGCCTGAACATGCTCGCCGCACTGAACCGCGACGGCTTCGTCCACCACCTGGAAATGCGCGGCCGCCACCGCGACGGCACAGTCAAGACGGTGGACGTGTCGGTGGAACCCATCGAACTGGGCGGCCTCGACTGCCTGCTGCTCACCGCCCGCGACACCAGCGAACTACGCGAGGCCGAGGCGCGCATCCAGCACCTGGCCTACCACGACGCGCTGACCGACCTGCCCAACCGCGCCCTGCTGATGGACCGCCTCAAGCAGCAGATCTCCCTGCTGCAACGCCACGACCTGCGCGGCGCCCTGCTGTTCCTCGACCTCGACCACTTCAAGCACATCAACGACTCCCTCGGCCATCCGGTGGGCGATTCGATCCTGCAGATGGTCACCGCGCGGCTGGAAGCCAGCGTGCGCCAGGAAGACACCGTGGCGCGCCTGGGCGGCGACGAGTTCGTGGTGCTGATCACCGGCATCGAGGGCAGCCGCGTGGAGACCGCCCAGCAGGTGCGCCAATTGGCGGAAAAACTCCGCGACCTGCTGGCCGAGCCGATGCTGCTGGACGGCCACCGCCTGCAGATCACCCCGAGCATCGGCATCGCGCTGATCCCCGACGACGGCGCGACCCCGGAGGACCTGCTCAAGCGCGCCGACATCGCCATGTACCGCGCCAAGGACGCCGGCCGCAACACCGTGCAGCTGTTCCACGAATCCATGCAGCAGGCCGCCAGCGAGCGCCTGCGCCTGGAGAACGGCCTGCGCATGGCCCTGGCCCGTCGCGAGTTCAACCTTCACTACCAGCCGCAGGTGGACGCCCGCGGCTCGCGCATCGTCGGCGCCGAAGCGCTGCTGCGCTGGCGCCATCCGACCCGCGGCCCGCAGTCGCCGGCCAGCTTCATTCGCGTGCTGGAGGACAGCGGGCTGATCGTCGAAGTCGGCCAGTGGGTCATCGAGGAAGCCTGCCGCACCGGCGCGCGCCTGCTCGCCGAGGGCCTGATCGACGTCGACAGCTTCAGCCTGAGCGTGAACATCAGCCCGCGGCAGTTCCGCCAGAGCGACTTCGTCGAGCGCCTGCTGGCCATCCTGCACAAGGTCAAGCTGCCGCCGAGCCTGCTCAAGCTGGAGATCACCGAGGGCATCGTGATCCAGCAACTGGACGACACCATCGCGCGCATGGAACGCCTGCGCGAAGCCGGCGTGCAGTTCGCCATGGACGACTTCGGCACCGGCTACTCGTCACTGACCTACCTCAAGCGCCTGCCGGTGGACAGCCTGAAGATCGACCAGAGCTTCGTCCGTGACGCGCCCAACGACAGCAACGACGCGGAGATCGTCCGCGCCATCATCGCCATGGGCCACAGCCTGGGCCTGGAACTGATCGCCGAAGGGGTGGAAACCCCGGAGCAACTGGCGCTGCTCGCCGAACAGGGCTGCCACCTGTACCAGGGCTACCTGTTCAGCCGCCCGGTGCCGCTGGACGACTTCATCGCCCTGCTGCCCAGCCGCGAGCAGCAGGCGACCTGAGGCCCGTCACTCGGCGGGCCGCAACTCCGACATCACCACCATCACCTGCGCCTCGTCGGCTTCGCCGTCGTTGAGGTAGAGATGGCCGACGCTGCTGTCGAAATAAGCCGTCTCGCGCGGGCCGATGCTCACCGACTCGCCCGTCTCGAACTGGATGCGCACGCGGCCGGCCACCACCATGGCGAACTCCTGGCCGGGGTGGCGGACGAAATCGTCGAACTCGCCGACCTCGCGGGCGAAGATGCGCGCGTACAGCGGCGTCATGCTGCGCTGGGGGAAATCCCCGGCGATGGGGTAGTACTCGTAGCCGCCGGTGTCGTAGCCGGCGGCGTCATCGATGTCGGTCTTCACGAAAGTCTTCAATACCGTCAGCCCGACGGACGGCGACGGGCGGAACAGCTGGGCAATATCCACCTGCAACGCGCGGGCGGCGGCGGCCAGCTTGTCGTAGCTCACCGCGACCTGCGCCAGCTCCATCTTCGACAGGGTGGAAACCGCCACGCCAGAGAGGTCGGAGAGCTGTTTCAGGGTCAGCTTCTGCTGCTTGCGAACCGCCCGCAGGCGCGCACCGACTTCGTCTCGATCCAGTTGCTGGGGCTTGGGTAGTGCCTGGGCGGTTTCGCTCATGGGACATCTCGTGAGGGGGCCGACGAAAGTTTACCGGGCCTTGCCTTGGGAGCAAAAATTCTCATATCTTAGATTTCTCACATAAGAGAAAATCTGCAGAAGGCCCTTGCAGTGAGCCATTTCGATTTCGTCATCATCGGCGCCGGCATTGCCGGCGCCTCCCTCGCCTACCGCCTGAGCGAGAGGCACAAGGTGCTGCTGCTGGAGCGCGAAGAGCAGCCCGGCTACCACTCCACCGGGCGTTCCGCCGCCATGTTCATGGAGGCCTACGGCACGCCGCAAATCCAGGCGCTGACCCGCGCCAGCCGGGCCTTCTACGAGAACCCGCCGGCCGGTTTCAGCGAGCACCCGATCCTCACCCCGCGCGGTTGCCTGTACGTCGGCGGACCGGAGCATGTCGAGCTGCTCAAGCAGGCCGAAGCCACGCCGGGCGTCGAGCGCATCAGCACCGAGCAGGCCCTGGAAATGCTCCCCTGCCTGCGCGCCGACGCCATCATCGGCGCGCTCTACGAGCCGGACGCCCGCGACCTCGACGTACACGCCCTGCACCAGGGTTACCTGCGCGCGCTGCGCCAGCGCGGCGGCGAGTTGCGCTGCAATCGCGAACTACTGTCGGCCGAGTTTACGGACAGCGCGTGGACGCTTGAACTCAGCCAGGGCGAAACCGTCTACGCCGCACAACTGGTCAACGCCGCCGGCGCCTGGGCCGATCACGTGGCCGAGCGCTGCGGCATCCGCCCGGTCGGCCTGCAGCCGTGCCGGCGCACCGCCTTCACCTTCCCGGTACCCGACAGCATGGACATCAGCCGCTGGCCGACGGTGATCGGCATCGACGAAAGCTTCTACTTCAAGCCGGACGCCGGCCAGCTGCTCGGCTCGCCCGCCAACGCCGACCCGGTGCAGGCGCAGGACGTGCAGCCCGAAGAACTGGACATCGCCCTGGGCGTGTACCACATCGAAGAACACACCACCCTGGCGATCCGCCGGCCGAACCACAGCTGGGCCGGCCTGCGCTCCTTCGTCGCCGACGGCGACCTGGTGATCGGCGCGGATGCGCAGAACCCGGCGTTCTTCTGGCTGGCCGCCCAGGGTGGCTATGGCATCCAGTCCGCCGATGGCGTGTCGCGCCTGGCCCAGTCGCTGCTGCTCGGCCAGCCATTGCCCGAATCCCTGCGCCAGCAAGGCGTCGAACCCCAGCGCCTGAGCCCGGCGCGCCTGCGTTGAATTCCCCCGGAGACCTTAGAATGAGCGATATCCAGCGTTACCCCAGCACCCTGCCCTTCCCCTTCTCCCGCGCCGTGAAGGCCGGCGGCTTCCTGTTCCTGTCCGGGCAGATCCCGATGACCGCGGACGGCCAGGTGGTCAAGGGCGACATCCAGACCCAGACCGAGGCAGTGATGACCCGCATCGCCGAGAGCCTGGAAGCGTGCGGCGCCAACTACTCGCAGGTGGTGAAAGCCACCGTGTGGCTGTCCGACATGGCGCACTTCGCCGGCTTCAACGAGGTGTACAAGCGCTACTTCGAGCAGGGCCTGCCGGTGCGTTCCTGTGTGGCTTCGGCCCTGGCGCTGGGCGTGGACGTCGAGGTGGAAGTCCAGGCCTACGTCGGCCAGGCCTGACCTTTGCGGCCCCGCCGCACGCGGGGCCGCTCCCATAACAACAACTAGAGTCTCGATCATGAAAACCAGTCTCAAGCTCGGCGGTGCGTACATCGGCCTGGTGGTGGGCGTCGGCTTCGCCTCGGGCCAGGAGATCCTGCAGTTCTTCGGCGGCTTCGGCCTGATGGGCCTGGCCGGCGCGCTGGTGGCCCTGGCGCTGTTCGCCTTCCTGCTGATGAACCTCTACCAGATCGGCAGCCGCCTGCAGACCCAGTCGCACAAGGAAGCCATGGAGTACATCTGTGGCAAGCCGCTGGGCCGCGTCGTCGACCTGATGCTGACCTTCTTCCTGTTCGGCACCATGGTGGTGATGTTCGCCGGCGCCAACTCTTCGTTCGAGCAGCAGCTGGGCATCGGCCACTCCATCGGCGGCATGGTCCTCGGCGTGCTGACCGTCATCACCGTGTGCCTGGGCCTGAAGCGGGTGATCACCCTGATGAGCCTGATCACCCCGGTGCTGATGGTCATAGTCGCGATCATCGCCATCTACGCGCTGACGCATATTCAGAAGCCGCTGGCGGAGCTGGAGCAGATCGCCCTGGCCGTGCCGCACCCGGCGCCCAACTGGCTGCTGGGTGCGCTGCTCTATGTCTCCTACAACGTCGCCGCCACCGCGGCGGCCGTGGTGGTGATGGGCGGCAGCGTGGCGAATCTGCGCACCGCGGCAATGGGCGGTGTGTTCGGCGGCATCGGCGTGGGTGTGCTGATCCTCGCCATGGCCCTGGTGATGCTGGTGCAGATCGACGTGATCGGCGGCAGCGCCATCCCCACCCTGCTGCTGAGCAACAACATCGCGCCCTGGTTCGGTGACGTGATGCTCGCGCTGCTGCTGGTGAAGCTGTACTGCACCACCAGTGGTTTCGCCTACACCCTGGCCGCGCGCTGCGCTGCCTATGGCGTGCCGTTCCGGGTGGCGACCGTGGTCGCCGTGGTGCTCGCCTTCATCGCCAGCCAGGTCGGCTTCGTCAAGCTGGTGGGCCTGGTCTACCCGGCCATGGGTTACCTGGGCTTCGTGCTGATGGCGGCCATCGTCATCGCCTGGTGGCGTAATCGCTCGGCGCCACTGCCGGACCAGCAGAACGCCTGATTCGCCGGCCGCAGAAATGAAAACGCCCGCCTCTTTCGAGGCGGGCGTTCTGCTTTGCGGCGTTGACCCGGCTAGCACCGGGTCACTGCTCAGCCTTCGATGGCCGGGCGCTGGCCGTTGATGGCGATCCGCTTGGGCTTGGCTTCTTCCGGAACGATGCGCACCAGCTCGACGCTGAGCAGGCCGTTCTTCAGCGATGCGCCCTGGACCTCGATGTGATCGGCGAGGCGGAACGACAGCTTGAAGGCGCGCTGGGCGATGCCCTGGTGCAGGTAGGTGACGCTCTCGGAAGCCTTTTCGCGCTTGCCGCCGTTGACGGTCAGCACACCGCGCTCCACTTGCAGCTCCAGGTCGTCTTCCTGCAGGCCGGCGGCGGCGATGACGATGCGGTACTGGTCGTCACCATGCTTCTCGACGTTGTAGGGCGGGTAGGAACTGCCGCTTTCGCTACGCAGTGCGGACTCGAACAGATCGTTGAAGCGATCGAAGCCGACGGACTGGCGGAACAGCGGGGCGAGGGAAAGGACGTTGCTCATTGCGAATCTCCTGAAAATTTCAGCAAGGTATGATCTGGAGCCTGTCTTCAGTACTCCGGTGCGGGACCCGACTTCGGCCTCCCGCAGGGACATAGATAGGGACGGCAAAAGCCGTTTCAAGGCCCGCCTCGCCAAAAGGATTCGCCCATGCAACCCGTCATGCTCATCACCGGCGCCAGCCGCGGCATCGGCGCGGCCACCGCCCTGCTGGCCGCGCAGCGCGGTTACCGTGTGGCTCTCAACTACCGCCGTGAGCGGGAAGCGGCACAGGCGCTGGTGGAGCAGATCACCGCCGCCGGCGGCACCGCGCAGGCCTTCGCCGCCGACGTTTCGGTGGAGGAAGATGTGCTGCGCCTGTTCCGCGAAGTCGACCAGGCCTTCGGCCGCCTCGACGTGCTGGTGAACAACGCCGGCATCCTCGAACGCCAGATGCGCCTGGAGGACATGGACGTGGCGCGCCTGCAGCGGGTGTTCGCAGTGAACGTCACCGGCACCTTCCTCTGCTGCCGCGAAGCGGTGAAGCGCATGGCACGCCAGCATGGCGGCCACGGCGGGAGCATCGTCAACGTCTCGTCCATGGCCTCGCGCCTGGGCTCGCCCAACGAATACATCGACTACGCCGCGGCCAAGGGCGCGGTGGACAGCTTGACCATCGGCCTGGCCAAGGAAGTGGCGGGCGAAGGTATCCGCGTGAACGCCGTGCGGCCCGGACTGATCAGGACCGAGATCCACGCCAGCGGCGGCGAGCCGGGGCGCGTGGAGCGCCTTCAGGCGGCGATCCCCCTGGGGCGTGGCGGCGAGGCAGAAGAGGTGGCGCGGGCGATCCTGTTCCTTGCCTCGGAGGAATCCAGCTACAGCACCGGTGGATTCATCGATGTCAGTGGCGGGCGCTGATTAGCACTCCCGGACGTGAAGCGCTGCAGACAATCGTAGGAGCGGACTTTGTCCGCGATAGGTCCGCCTCGCGCCGGAAGGCATCGCGGACGGAGTCCGCTCCTACGAAATCAGGAGCAGCGTCAGGCAGCGACTTCGATCTCGACCTGCAGCATCCGGTCCAGCACTTCGCAGTCGTGCTCGCGGCGCACCTGGGCGAACAGCTCCACGGCTTCGGGATAACTGCGGGTAAGCATCCCCAGCCACTGCTTCAAACGCCCAGGCGCATAACGCGGCGCCAGCTTGCGCCGGGCCTGGCGCCAGAAGTCGTCGAGCAGCACGCGCACTTCCGACCATGGCATCGGCACCACCTCGCGGCCATCGCGCCAGGCGGCGATCTGCCGGGCGAGGTCGGGGCGGGACACCAGTCCGCGGCCGAGCATGATGTCCGCCACACCGCTGATGGAACGGCAGCGGTGGTAATCCTCCAGGGTCCAGACTTCGCCATTGGCGAACACCGGCACCTTTACCGCGTCGGCCACCTTCGCCACCCACTCCCAATGGGCCGGCGGCTTATAGCCGTCTGCCTTGGTCCGCGCGTGCACCACCACATGGGCGGAGCCGCCGTCGGCCAGGGCGCGGGCGCAGTCGATGGCACCGTCCGGGCTGTCGTAGCCCAGGCGCATCTTCGAGGTCACCGGAATGTGCGCCGGCACCGCGCGGCGCACGGCCTCGATGATGCTGAACATCAGCTCGGGTTCCTTGAGCAGCACCGCGCCGCCGCGGGAGCGGTTCACCGTCTTGGCCGGGCAGCCGAAGTTCAGGTCGATCACCGGGGCGCCCAGCTCGCAGGCCTGCACGGCGTTTTCCGCCAGCAGTTGCGGATCGGAGCCGAGCAGTTGCACGCGCATCGGCACGCCGGCACGGGTGCGGCTGCCGTGGGCCAGTTCCGGGGCGAGGGCGAGGAACGACGACGGCGGCAGCAGCCGGTCGTTGATGCGGATGAATTCGGTGACGCACCAGTCGATGCCGCCGACGCGGGTCAGCACATCGCGGAGGATGTCATCTACCAGCCCCTCCATCGGGGCCAGGGCGATCTGCACGGGGGAATCTCGGGCTAGGGCGAAGGCCGCGGATTGTAGGCAATGCGCCGTGCCGGGAAAAGCGCGGCGCGACGGATCACGCGCCGGTTTGCGGGGCCAGCAGCGCGCGGCCATAGCCTTCGATGAACTCCACCGGCATGCGCCTGGGCTTGCCGGTCGACAGCTCGATGCAGACGAAGGTGGTCTGTGCACGCAGCAGGGTCAAGGCATCTGCCGGGCGCACCAGCTGGAAGTGACGGGTCATCTTCAGGCGCTGGTCGGACTCGACGATCCAGGTCGCCAGTTGCAGCTGCTCGCCTTCGTAGGCGGCGGCCAGGTAATCCACCTCGTGGCGCACCACCGCCATGGCGCGATCCAGCCGGCGGTACTCGGCCAGGTCCAGCCCCAGGCTCTGCGAGTGACGCCAGGCGCAACGCTCCAGCCAGCTGACATAGACGGCGTTGTTGGCGTGGCCGAGGCCGTCGATGTCCTCGGACTTGACCTCGATGTCGATGACGAAGGGATCGGGCAACTGCCAACTCATGAAGCGTGCTCCAGGCTTGCGGCCAGGGCGTGCGCCTCGGCGGCCAATTGGGTGATCTGGTCCCAGGCGCGGGCGCGCACCAGGCTGGGCGGGGCGATCCAGGTGCCGCCGACGCAGGCGACGTTGGGCAGGCGCAGCACGTTGAGCAGGTTTTCCTGGGTGATGCCGCCGGTAGGGCAGAAGCGGATGCCGGCAAACGGCGACTTCAGGCTCTTGAGCATCTTGATCGCGGCATTGCCATCGGCGGGGAACAGCTTCAGCGAGCGATAGCCGTACTCCAGCGCCACCAGTACCTCGGACGGCGTCATCACGCCCGGCAGGAACGGCAGCTTGGCGTCGTCCGCGGCGGCCACCAGGCGCGGCGTGCAGCCGGGGCTGACGGCGAACTGCGCGCCGGCATCGCGCGCTTCCTGGAACTGCTCGGTGTGGATCAGCGTACCGGCGCCGATGATCATCTCCGGCAACTCGCGGCGAATCTCGGCCACCGCGTCCAGCGCCTGCGGCGTGCGCAGGGTCACTTCCAGCACCCGCACGCCACCGTCATACAGGGCACGAGCCAGGTCACCGGCCAGCGCCACGTCATCGATCACCAATACCGGCATGACCGGGCGCGCCTTCTGCAACACCCAATCCAGCGACAGATTCATGCATTCCCCCAATCGACCACCCGCGTGCGCAAGACCTCGCGCCCAGGCCGGGGTGGCCGGAAATGCCGAAAGTCTACGCCAGGGCTCCGGGCCTGACGACCCGCAATGGGCCATCATGGAACGAAAACGGCGGCCTGTAGCCGCCGTTATCAAGTTGGTGAATGAGTCAGGAAGCCAGCGCCAGGGGCAACGGGCTCTCGACCTCTTCCAGCAGTTCCAGGATCGCCTCGGTGACCGCCGCATCCGCCATGACGCGATGATGCCCGCCGGCCTTCAGGCGCAACAGGCGACTGCGCGGCCAGGCCTCGTGGATGGCGGCCGACTCGCTGGCCCGCACATAACGATCGTCCTCGGCGTGCACCACCAGACCGGGGAGGTCCAGCTGGTAGCGGGCGACGTCCAACTGCTTGGCGGCGATACCGGTGCGCCCTTCGATCATCCGGATGAAGCGCGAGCGTGCCACCGCCGGCAGGCCGACCATCTTCGAGAAGCCACGCAGCACAGCCAGCACATTGCTCGGCGCACCGATGGTCACCAGGGTTTCGGTGCGCAGACCCATCTGCGTTGCCAGCAGCGCGCTGGCGCCGCCCATGGAATGACCGATCACCGCGCGCAGCGGCGGCAGCTCACCCGCCGCCTCCAGCAGGGCGCGGGCGAACAACACGATATCCGCCTCCTGCCCCGGCGAACGGCCATGCCCCGGCCCATCGAGGGCGATCACGCCGTAACCGGCGCCCACCAGCTTCTCGATCAACGTGGCGAACTGCGTCGGCCGCCCTTCCCAGCCGTGCATCAGCAGCACCGCCGGGCCTTCACCCCAGCGCAGCGCGGACAGGCCGAAGCGCAGGGTCACGCGCTCGGAGCTGGCCAGCAGCGGCAGCTCCCAGTCACTCGGTGCATAGTTATTCGGCGTCACGAACAGCTGACGCATGCGTTGCGCCGCCCATTGCGGCGCGACGCGCCCCAGGGTGGCATTGATGCCGCGAACCCAGCTCAGACTGCTCATTTCACCTACCTCCTCAGACCACCGCTTTCTTCGCGGCACGCAGGACACGATCGGACAGGTCGCCGGAGCCAAGGGCTCGGGCCAACGCCAGTCCACCAATCATCAGGGCCATGTCGCTGAGCACGGTGTCGATTTCCTCGGGGCGGCCGGCCAGCGCCGCCACCATCAACTCCACGTGCTCTTCCAGGGTCTGGCGAAATGCTTTCGGCAGGTTCGCCACTTCGTTCAGCGAACTGGGGATCGGGCAGCCCTCTTCCTCGGTATCACGGTGCTTGCGCGACAGGTAGTACTGCGCGGTCAGCGCGCGTCGCTCGGCAAAGCTCGATTGCGGATCGAAGCGCTTGAGCCCTTCGCGGCGCTTGGCCAGCAGCTCGCGGAAGGCCTCCAGCATCAGCGCGTCCTTGCTCTCGAAATGCGAGTAGAAGCCGCCCACCGTCAGCCCCGCCGCCGACATCACCTCGCCCACGCTGGGACCGACCGGCCCGCGCTGCAGCAACGCGCTGGTGGCGGCGGACAGGATGCGTTCGCGGGTCTGGGCTTTCTTGTCGCTCATGGCGGACCTCGGATTCGGAAAATATTATGGAGAGAATATTATTCTCATAATAAAAATCGGCAAGCCTAATGCGCGACCACTGGTCGGAGGAAAATTTTCCGGAAGGAGAAAAAACAAAAGGGCCACTGAAAATCTCAGTGGCCCTATAGGCATCGCAGAGCGATAAAAATGGCGTCCCCTAGGGGACTCGAACCCCTGTTACCGCCGTGAAAGGGCGGTGTCCTAGGCCACTAGACGAAGGGGACATGTCCTTCGAAGAAACCCACCAGGCGGTGGATTCTGGCTTCATCCCGTATGGGAATTTGGTGGAGCTAGACGGGATCGAACCGTCGACCTCTTGCATGCCATGCAAGCGCTCTCCCAGCTGAGCTATAGCCCCAGATGACTCTGGCTGACGACGCGAACGCATCGTCGCTGGATAAGTGGCGTCCCCTAGGGGACTCGAACCCCTGTTACCGCCGTGAAAGGGCGGTGTCCTAGACCACTAGACGAAGGGGACGCAAAACCTTCGATTTCAGCTCCGTTCGGACAAACGAAGCTTACTGGTAATTTGGTGGAGCTAGACGGGATCGAACCGTCGACCTCTTGCATGCCATGCAAGCGCTCTCCCAGCTGAGCTATAGCCCCAAAGTACCGCTGGATCTACCGTTCCGCTTCGCCCTGTCAGTTCAGTTCGTCGCTGGAACGGGGCGCATCTTAGGGGTGAGGCGAACCCCTGTCAACATTATTTTTTCAGAATTCTTATTTTTTTCTCCCACAGAACAATCACTTATGTGACCGCTGCGGTTTCTGCCCGGCGAAATTCGCGGCTCGCCCGCCCTCCTCCCGCCCGTGAAGAACCCTCGGCGCCCGCATGAAAAAGGCCGAGCGCCTCTCAGCACTCGGCCTTTTTCAGTATAGGAATTATCTTAAACGCCGATGGCGTCGCGAATTTTTTCCCACTCCTTGGCTTCTTTCTTCGACGCACCGCCCAGCAGCTCCAGGGCCTGGCGCAGGCGATAGCGCGACAGGTCGGCGCCGAGGATTTCCATGGCGTCGAGCACCGACACCGAGCTGGCCTGGCCGGTGATGGCCGGGAACATCAGCGGCATCACGTCACGCAGCTTGAGGCCCAGGTGCTCGGCCACGGCCTGGATGGTCGCGGTGATCCGGTCCTTCTCCCACTGGCGCAGCGCTTCGAGCTTCCACAGCACCAGTTGCAGGACCTGGCGAACCTGGGTGGCGTCGAGCTTCTTGTGCTCGAACAGCTTGGCGTCCAGTTGCACGCCGCCGCTGAAGAAGAAACCGGCCAGCGGAGCGATCTGGCTGAAGTTCTCCACACGGCCTTGCACGTGCGGAGCGATCTTCATCAGGTACTCGGGGTTGAGCGCCCACTTCTGCACTTCCTTGGCGAAGTCCTCGACGGACAGCTCGCGAATCCACTGGCCGTTCAGCCAGGAGAGCTTCTCGATGTCAAAGATCGGCCCGCCCAGGGAAACGCGGGACAGGTCGAAGTGCTCGATCATCTCCGCCAGGCTGAACTTCTCGCGCTCGTCGGGCATGGACCAGCCCATGCGCCCGAGGTAGTTCAGCAGCGCCTGGGGCAGCAGGCCCATGCGCTCGTAGAAGGTGATCGAGGTGGGGTTCTTGCGCTTGGACAGCTTGCTTTTGTCCGGGTTGCGCAGCAGCGGCATGTAGCAGAGCACCGGCTGCTCCCAGCCGAAGTACTCGTAGAGCTTGATCAGCTTGGGCGCCGAGGGCAGCCACTCTTCGCCACGCAGGACGTGGGTGATGCCCATCAGGTGGTCGTCGACCACGTTGGCGAGGAAGTAGGTGGGCAGGCCGTCAGCCTTCATCAGCACCTGCATGTCCATACGGTCCCAGGGGATTTCCACGTCGCCACGCAGCATGTCCGGCACCACGCAGAGGCCCTCGGTCGGCACCTTCATGCGCACCACGTGGGATTCGCCGGCGGCGATGCGCTTGGCCGACTCCTCTTTCGGGATGTGCATGCAGTGGCCGTCGTAGCGCGGGGTCTCCTTGCGCGCCTGCTGTTCGGCACGCAGCGCATCGAGGCGCTCGGAGGAGCAGAAGCAGGGGAAGGCGTAGCCTTTCTCGACCAGCTCGTCGCTGTACTGCTTATAGATGGCGCCCCGTTCGCTCTGCCGGTACGGGCCGTGCGGGCCGCCGACGTCCGGGCCCTCGTCCCACTCGATACCCAGCCAGCGCAGCGCGTCGAAGATCTGCTGTTCCGATTCGCGGGTCGAACGCACCTGGTCGGTGTCCTCGATGCGCAGGATGAACTGACCGCCGTGCTGGCGGGCGAAACAGAGGTTGAACAGCGCGATATACGCGGTGCCGACGTGCGGGTCGCCGGTGGGAGACGGCGCGATACGGGTGCGGACTGTGGTCATGAAGGCTCTCGTGTGCAGCAATTCTTCGAGTGAAGCGGCGTCAGTGCGCGACGACGCGCGCGCTCACGCTCATTTTCATGGGTGCGATGGTATCAGGCGGGCCGCCTTCGGCTCCAGCCAGCGACCGGGATCGATGGGCAGGTTGTGGATCAGGAAGTCGAGGAAGGCCTTCACTTTCATGGCCTGGAAGCGCCGCGACGGGTAGACCGCGTAAAGCTCGCCCACCGGCAGCTGGATCTGCGGCAACACCCGCACCAGACGGCCGCTGGCGAGTTGTTCGTCGACAATCAGCTCCGGCAGCGAAGCGATCCCCGCCCCCGCCAGCACCGCCTCGCGGGCGAAGGTGATGTTGTTGCACGACAGCACGCGGTGGCACGGCACGGTTTCCCCACGCAGCGGCCAGTAACGCTGGGAGTCGGCCTGCAGCAGCACGGCACGGTGGCCGGCCAGTTGCTCGACGGTTTCCGGGCGGCCGTGCAGCGCCAGGTAGTCCGGGCTGGCGCAGAGGCAGCGGTTGGTGGTCAGCATGCGCCGGGCGATCAGCGTGGAGTCTTCCGGCTGGCCGACCATGATGACGATGTCCACGCCCTCCTCCAGCGGATCGACGTTGCGCGAGGTCAGCTCGACCTCGGCGGTGATCTGTGGATAAAGGTTCATGAAATCGCCCAGCACCTTGGCCAGGTACATCTGGCCGAACTCGATGGGTGCGGTGATCCGCAACAATCCCGAGGGCGCCTGCTGCAGCTGCATCACTGCCTGCTCGGCCTCGGCGAAGTCGTGCATGATCTGCCGACAACGGTCGTAGTAGGCCTGGCCCACTTCGGTCAGGCGCAGCTTGCGGGTGGTGCGGTTGATCAGGCGCACACCCAGGCGCTCCTCCAGCAGTGCAATACGCCGGCTCACCGTCGATTTCTGCATGCCCAGGCTGTGCGCGGCCTGGGTAAAACTGTGCAGCTCCACGACGCGGGTGAAGATCAGCGCATCATCCAGCCCCATGATTGTTCCCTATAAGCAACAAAGTTTCCGAAGTGTAGCGGCTACGTGCCGCCACGGAACACTGTTACATTGGCAAACATTTTTTCGGCCAACCAAACGCTCGTTTACCTATGCCCGCACAATTACAACGTCGTCTGACCGTCTTCCTCGTCATCCTCGCCGTGGTCGCCCTCGCCTTCCTGGCGCGCTGGTACTTCGTCGGCCGCTTCGTCGAGTCCACCGACAACGCCTACGTGCAGGGTGAAATCACCCGCATCGCCAGCCAGCTCGGCGCCCGCGTCGACGAGGTACTGGTGCAAGACAACCAGCACGTGGAGAAAGGCCAGCTGCTGGTGAAACTGGAGGCTGCCGACTTCCAACTCGCCCTGGACCGCGCCAAGGCCACCCTGGCTACTCGCGAGGCGGAACTGGAACAGGCACGCAGCAAGCTCAAGGGCCAGACCAGCATGATTGCCGCCAGCGCGGCGGACGTGAACGCCAGCCAGGCCACCCTCGGCCGCACCGAAGTCGACCTCGGCCGCGCCCAGGCGCTGCGCAAGCCCGGCTACGTCTCGGAAGAGCGCGTCACCACCCTGGCCGCCGACTCCAACGTCGCCCGCTCGCAAGTGGCCAAGGCCCAGGCCGACCTGCAGGCCCAGCGCGTGCAGCGTGAAACCCTGGGCACCGATGTGCAGCGCCTGCTGGCACAGATCGAAAGCGCCCGCGCCGACATCACCCAGGCCGAGATCAACCTCGCCCGTACCGAAATCCATGCACCCGTCAGCGGCCTGGTCGGCCAGCGCGGTGCCCGTGTCGGCCAGTACGTGCAGGTCGGCAGCCAACTGCTGTCGCTGGTGCCGGACGACGGCATCTGGGTCCAGGCCAACTTCAAGGAAACCCAGATCGGCAGGATGCGCCCCGGCCAGACCGTCCGACTGGTGTTCGACTCCTTCCCCGACCAACCCATCGAAGGCCAGCTGCAGAGCCTGTTCGCCGCCTCCGGCGCGCAGTTCAGCCTGCTGCCGCCGGACAACGCCACCGGCAACTTCACCAAGGTGGTGCAGCGCATTCCGGTCAAGATCACCTTCGCCAACGACACTCCGCTGCAAGGGCTGATCCGCCCGGGCATGTCGGTCGAGGCCGAGGTCGAGCTGCGTGGCCGGTGACCAGCTGATCCGGCCGGTCGGCGAGCCGACCCGGCGCGACTGGATCGCCGTGTTCAGCGCCATGCTCGGCGCGTTCATGGCGGTGCTCGACATCCAGATCACCAACTCCTCGCTCAAGGACATCCAGGGCGCGCTGGCCGCCACCCTGGAGGAAGGCTCGTGGATTTCCACCTCCTACCTGGTGGCCGAGATCATCATGATCCCGCTCACCGCCTGGCTGGTGCAGCTGCTCTCGGCGCGGCGGCTGGCGGTGATGATCTCCATCGGCTTCCTGTTCTCCTCACTGCTCTGCTCGTTCGCCTGGAACCTGGAGAGCATGATCGTGTTCCGCGCCATGCAGGGCTTCACCGGCGGCGCGCTGATCCCCCTGGCCTTCACCCTGGCGCTGATCAAGCTGCCGGAGCACCACCGCCCCAAGGGCATGGCGCTGTTCGCCATCACCGCCACCTTCGCGCCCTCCATCGGCCCGACCCTGGGCGGCTGGCTGACGGAGAACTTCGGCTGGGAATACATCTTCTACATCAACATCCCGCCGGGCCTGCTGATGATCGCCGGGCTGCTCTACGGCCTGGAGAAGAAGCCGCCGCACTGGGAGCTGCTGAAAAGCACCGACTACGCCGGCATCGTCACCATGACCATCGGCCTGGGCTGCCTGCAGGTGTTCCTCGAGGAGGGGCATCGCAAGGACTGGCTGGAGTCGAACCTGATCGTCAGCCTGGGCAGCATCGCCCTGGTCAGCCTGATCCTCTTCGTGATCCTGCAGACCTCGCGGCCCAATCCGCTGATCAACCTGGGGATTCTGCGCAACCGTAACTTCGGCCTGTCGAGCATTTCCAGCATCGGCCTGGGGATGGGGCTGTACGGCTCGATCTACGTGCTGCCGCTGTACCTGGCACAGATCCAGGGCTACAACGCCATGCAGATCGGCGAGGTGATCATGTGGATGGGCGTGCCACAGCTGTTCCTGATCCCGCTGATCCCCAAGCTGATGAAGATCATCGAGCCGCGCCTGCTCTGCGCCGCCGGCTTCGGCCTGTTCGGCGCGGCGAGCTTCTTCTCCGGCGTGCTCAACCCCGACTTCGCCGGCCCGCAGTTCAACCAGATCCAGCTGGTGCGCGCCCTCGGCCAGCCGATGGTGATGGTCACCATCTCGCTGATCGCCACCGTCTACCTGCAGCCGCAGGATGCCGGCTCGGCCTCCAGCCTGTTCAACATCCTGCGCAACCTCGGCGGCGCCATCGGCATCGCCCTGCTCGCCACGCTGCTCGATAGCCGCGCCAAGGTCTATTACGACTACCTGCGTGAAGCGGTGGTGCCGGTGAACGGCGCGGTGGACGAGCGCCTGGCGCAGCTGACCTCGCAACTGGGCACGCAGCAGGCGGCGCTGGGCAAGATCAGCGAGATCGTCCACCAGCAGGCGGCGATCATGGCCTACAACGACGCCTTCCACGCAATCGGTATCGTGCTGGCGATCAGCATGGTAGCGGTGCTGCTGACCCGGCCGTTGCCGGCAGGTATGGGCACGGGGGCGGGTGCTGGGGCACATTGAGAGCGGCTGCAAGCGGCAGGCTACAGGCTGCAGGCAAGAGCGGCGTGTGCTCCTGCCTGCAGCCTGAAGCCTGAAGCCTGCCGCCTCTCTTACCCCACCAACCGCTCGCGCAGCTTGCCGATCTCGTCGCGCACGCCGGCCGCGGCCTCGAACTCCAGGTCGCGGGCCAGCTGATACATGCGCTCCTCCAGCTGCTTGATACGCTTGCCGATCTCGTCGGGCGTGCGCAGTTCGTTCTCGTAGCGACCGCTCTCCTCCGCCACTTTCGCCAGGCTGCGACGCTTGCCCTTGGCGCCCGGCACCACGGCGCCTTCGAGGATGTCCTTGATGTCCTTCTTCACACCCTGGGGCACGATGCCGTGCCTGGCGTTGAACTCCAGCTGCTTGGTACGGCGGCGATCGGTCTCGTTGATCGCCCGCTGCATCGACCCGGTGATGTTGTCGGCGTAGAGGATCGCCTTGCCGTGCAGGTTCCGCGCGGCGCGGCCGATGGTCTGGATCAGCGAGCGCTCGGAACGCAGGAAGCCTTCCTTGTCCGCATCGAGGATCGCCACCAGCGCCACCTCGGGCATGTCCAGACCCTCGCGCAGCAGGTTGATGCCCACCAGCACGTCGAACTTGCCCAGGCGCAGGTCGCGGATGATTTCTACCCGTTCCACGGTGTCGATGTCCGAGTGCAGGTAGCGCACCCGCACGTCGTGGTCGCCCAGGTAGTCGGTGAGGTCCTCGGCCATGCGCTTGGTCAGGGTGGTCACCAGCACGCGCTGATCCACCGCCACGCGCTTGCCGATTTCCGAAAGCAGGTCGTCCACCTGGGTGGCCGCCGGGCGGATTTCCACCTCCGGGTCGACCAGGCCGGTGGGACGCACCACCTGCTCGATAACACGGCCCGCATGCTGTTCTTCATAGGGGCCAGGCGTCGCCGAGACGAAGATGGTCTGCGGACTGATCGCCTCCCACTCCTCGAAGCGCAGCGGCCGGTTGTCCAACGCCGAGGGCAGGCGGAAGCCGTACTCCACCAGGGTTTCCTTGCGCGAGCGGTCGCCCTTGTACATGGCGCCGACCTGGGGAACGCTGACGTGGGACTCGTCGATCACCAGCAGGGCGTTGTCCGGCAGGTAGTCGTAGAGGGTCGGCGGCGGCTCGCCGGGACCACGCCCGGAGAGGTAGCGCGAGTAGTTCTCGATGCCGTTGCAGTAGCCCAGCTCGAGGATCATCTCCAGGTCGAAGCGGGTGCGCTGCTCCAGGCGCTGGGCTTCCACCAGCTTGTTGTTGGTGCGCAGGTAGTCCAGGCGCTGCTTGAGCTCGGCCTTGATGTGCTCCACCGCTTCCAGCAGCGTCTCCCGCGGGGTGACGTAGTGGCTCTTGGGGTAGAAAGTGAAGCGCGGCAGCTTGGTCAGCACCTCGCCGGTCAGCGGATCGAAGGCGGCGATGTTTTCCACCTCGTCGTCGAACAGCTCGATGCGGATGGCTTCCAGGTCCGATTCCGCCGGGAAGACATCGATGACATCCCCACGCACGCGGAAGGTCGCGCGGGCGAAATCCATGTCGTTACGGGTGTACTGCAGGCTGGTCAGGCGGCGCAGCAGCTCGCGCTGGTCCATCTTGTCGCCACGGTCCAGGTGCAGGACCATCTTCAGGTAGGACGCCGGGTCGCCCAGGCCGTAGATCGACGACACGGTGCAGACGATGATGGCGTCCTTGCGCTCCAGCAGCGCCTTGGTCGCCGACAGCCGCATCTGCTCGATGTGGTCGTTGATCGAGGAATCCTTCTCGATATAGGTGTCCGAGGAAGGCACGTAGGCCTCGGGCTGGTAGTAGTCGTAGTAGGAAACGAAGTATTCGACGGCGTTGTTCGGGAAGAAGGTCTTGAACTCGCCGTAGAGCTGCGCGGCCAGCGTCTTGTTCGGCGCCAGCACCATGGTCGGGCGCTGCATCCGGGAAATGACGTTGGCGATGCTGAAGGTCTTGCCGGAGCCGGTCACCCCCAGCAGCGTCTGGTGCGACAGGCCCGCTTCGAGCCCTTCCACCATATGTCGGATGGCCTCGGGCTGGTCACCGGCGGGCTTGAAGCGCGAATCCAGCTGGAATAACGACATGGGAACCTCGCATTGGCGTGTGACGCTTCGGTCGCCAAAGCGTCATACCAGTCGAAAAGCATGCGCGACAACTCGCCGCCTGCATTAGAGGCCTATATAATACCGGCCCGTCGACGCAACCCCCAGCGCCGTGAGCGGGTGGGTTGCAATTGCACTTCACTCCCGCCTTAGAGCTGCTGCCAAAATGAGTCTGTTCTCCGCTGTCGAAATGGCCCCCCGCGACCCCATCCTGGGCCTGAACGAAGCTTTCAACGCCGATACCCGTCCGGGCAAGATCAACCTGGGCGTGGGCGTGTACTACAACGAGGAAGGTCGTCTCCCGTTGCTGCGTGCCGTCCAGGCCGCGGAGAAAGCCCGCATCGAGGCCCACGCCCCGCGCGGCTACCTGCCGATCGAGGGCATTGCCGCCTACGATTCGGGCGTGCAGAAGCTGCTGTTCGGTGCTGACTCCGAGCTGCTGGCCGAAGGCCGCGTGGTCACCACCCAGGCCGTTGGCGGTACCGGCGCGCTGAAGACCGGCGCCGACTTCCTCAAGCGCCTGCTGCCCAACGCCACCGTCGCCATCAGCGACCCGAGCTGGGAAAACCACCGCGCGCTGTTCGAGTCCGCCGGCTTCCCGGTGCAGAACTACCGTTACTACGACGCCGCCACCAACGGCGTGAACCGTGCCGGCCTGCTGGAAGACCTCAACGCCCTGCCCTCGCAGTCCATCGTTGTGCTCCACGCCTGCTGCCACAACCCGACCGGCGTCGACCTGACCATGGACGACTGGCAGCAGGTTCTGGACGTGCTCAAGGCCAAGGGCCACGTGCCGTTCCTCGACATCGCCTACCAGGGCTTCGGCGACGGCATCGACGAAGACGCCTCCGCGGTGCGCCTGTTCGCCAAGTCGGGCCTGAACTTCTTCGTGTCCAGTTCCTTCTCCAAGTCGTTCTCGCTGTACGGCGAGCGCGTTGGCGCCCTGTCGGTGGTCACCGACAGCCGCGAGGAATCCGCCCGCGTCCTGTCCCAGGTCAAGCGCGTGATCCGCACCAACTACTCCAACCCGCCGACCCATGGCGCCAGCGTCGTCGCCGCCGTGCTGAACAGCCCGGAACTGCGCAGCGTCTGGGAAGAAGAACTGGGCGAAATGCGCACCCGCATCCGCGCCATGCGCGTGGCCATGGTCGAGCAACTGGCGGCCCTGGGCTCCAAGCGTGACTTCAGCTTCGTGGCCCAGCAGCGCGGCATGTTCTCCTACTCCGGCCTGACCGCCGAGCAGGTCGAGCGCCTGAAGAACGAGTTCGGCATCTACGCCGTCGGCACCGGCCGCATCTGCGTCGCCGCGCTGAACAACGGCAACCTGGACACCGTGACCCGCGCCATCGTCCAGGTGCTGTAAGAAATAACGGGGAAGTCGTCGGCACGATGTTGACTTCCCCTTTTTAATCAGTAAGATACGCACCGTTGTTCCGCGATAGCTCAGTCGGTAGAGCAAATGACTGTTAATCATTGGGTCCCTGGTTCGAGTCCAGGTCGCGGAGCCAAAATTCAAAGCCCTCGGCACACGCCGGGGGCTTTTTTATTGGGCATGAAAAAGCCGGTCATCGACCGGCTTTCCTCATTGCAACCGATCAGCGCTCAGAGCGAAACCCGGTCGCGGTTCTTGTCCAGGGTGCCCTTGCCGATGCCCTTCACTTCCAGCAACTGGTCGACCGTGGTGAAGGGGCCGTGTGCGCTGCGGTAATCGACGATGGCCTGGGCCTTGACCTTGCCGATGCCCTTCATCGACTTCTGCAGCTCCTCGGCGGAGGCCGTGTTGATGTTCACCGCCTCGACCGACGAGACCGGCGCCTTGCCTGCGGGCGCCGGCGCCTGGGCGGCAGGTTGGGTCGCGGGATCGGGTTTCGTGGCGGCCTGGGCGGCACCGCCGAAGGAGAGGCTTGCCAGCAGGAGCATGCTTGCAACGGAAAGCAGCGTTCTTTTCATGAATCGTTCCCAGCCCTGTAGGTTTCGAGGCGGGCGCCCATGCACCCGCCGCCAAACCATATCGCTGGAAACACCCCTGAAACTGCCGGTTTAGAGAGTCGGCGGCAGTTTCCGCCGCCCCTGACATTTCACCGGGAATAACCTGACAGCGCTCGCGGATGCGCCTGCGCCGAAGCCTGCTAGCAGCGGCGGATCAGGGCTCCATCCGCCGCTGTTGGTGGATGAGATCGACGATGTCGCCTTCCGGGCAGTAGCCGCTGACGGTTTCCCGCAGCAATTGCCGCACCCGTGCGTAGTTGCCCTGGTCCACCGCCCTGAGCAGGTCGGCCAGCACCGGCTTGAAGCCCTCCCAGGGCAAAAGCTCCTCGTTGGCCTTCATGATCATCGGGTGCTCGGTGGCACTGACGTTGTCGCCAATCAACAGCTCCTCGTAGAGCTTCTCGCCCGGACGCAGGCCGCTGAACTCGATGGAAATATCGCCTTGCGGATTGCGCTCGGAACGCACGCTCAGGCCGGACAGGTGGACCATCCGCTCGGCCAGTTCGAGGATCTTCACCGGCTGGCCCATGTCCAGCACGAAGACGTCGCCGCCGCGGCCCATGGAGCCGGCCTGGATCACCAGCTGGGCGGCTTCGGGAATGGTCATGAAGTACCGCGTGATCCCCGGATGGGTCACGGTCACCGGGCCGCCGCGGCGAATCTGCTCGCGGAACAGCGGGATCACCGAGCCCGACGAGCCCAGTACGTTGCCAAAGCGGACCATGGTGAAGCGGGTCTTGTTGACCTGGTGCACCCCGGACTTGTCGCCGAACAGCACCGGCGCCGACTCCTGGCTCAGGGCCTGGAGGATCATCTCCGCCAGGCGCTTGGTGCTGCCCATCACGTTGGTCGGCCGCACCGCCTTGTCGGTGGAGATCAGCACGAAATGCTGGACGCCAGCCTGCACCGCCACCTGAGCGGTGTACAGCGTGCCCATCACATTGTTCAGCACGCCCTCGGAAATGTTGTGCTCGACGATGGGCACATGCTTGTAGGCCGCCGCGTGGTAGACGGTGGCCACCTTCCAGGTACGCATCACATCCAGCAGGCGCTCGGGATTGCGCACCGAGCCCAGGATCGGCACCAGCTGCACCGCCAGGGACTCGCGCTTGATGCGGTTCTCCAGCTCCTGGTGGACGCGGTACAGGTTGTATTCGCTGTGCTCGAAGAGCACCACCACGGTCGGTGACGAACCGAGTATCTGCCGGCACAGCTCCGAGCCGATGGAGCCGCCGGCGCCGGTGACCATCACCACTTCGCCGCGGATGCAGTGTTCGAACAGTTCCTTGCGCGGCGCGACCGGGTCGCGCCCGAGCAGGTCGGCGATGTCGACCTCCTGGATGTCGTCCACCCGCACCCGGCCGTTGGCCAGCTCGATGAACCCCGGCACGCTTCGCACGTGCAGCGGATAGGGTTCCAGCAGACCGAGGATCTCACGACGACGCGAGCGGGTGGCGGAAGGAATCGCCAGCAGGACCTCCTGCGCTCCAGTCTCGTCGATCATCTGTTGCAGGTGCTTGGGCTTGAACACCCGCAGGCCGGCGATCACCCGGTTGGCGATCTCGTCGTCGTCATCGATGAACGCCACCGGCCGCATCGCCCGCCCCAGGCGTAGCGCCGCCACCAACTGGTTACCGGCGGAACCCGCGCCATAGATGGCGACCTTGGGCAGGCCGTCCTGCTGCTTGAGGAAAGGCACCGCCTGCACCGTGCTGTACCAGTCGCCCATGAAGTACTGCCGCATGGCCAGGCGCAGACCGCCGATCATCAGCAGGCTGAGCCACCAGTAGTTGAGCACCAGCGAACGTGGCACCGCCTCGGTGACCGAGCGATTCCAGTAGACCACCAGCGAGAGCAGCAGGGCCGACACCGTGACCGCTTTCCAGATCGCAATCAGCGCGTCGTTGCCCAGGTAGCGCATGACCGCCCGGTACATGCCGAAGCGGATGAACAGCGGGATGGCCACCAGCGGCGCGGCAGCGAACAGCCAGCCGTGCACACGGACCGGGTACTCGAGATCATCCGCGCCCAGGCGCACGATGAAGGCCAGCCAGAGGGAAAACCACACCAGGGTGATGTCGGTCGCAACCTGCAGCAGCCGCTTGTATCGTCTCGGAAGCCTCAGCAGGCGTTCTCGGAGCATTTGCGCTTGTCCTTATCCGGAGCGGGAAATCGGCGCCCCCGCTACATTGACCACCAAATCCGCTGGAGTTCAGCTCACTTCCTGATCATCCGGACGACCAGCACCCAGATGAGCTACGACAAGCACCAACGGAGCATAGGCCAAAATCAGCGCCAACAGACCGGAAACTTTCCCCAGGCTGACCAGCACGGCCAGTGGCAGCAACCACAGCAGATTGATTGCGGTGACCGCCAGCGACACCTTCAGATGGCTGCCATGGCGGCGTGATGCGCGCTGGTAAGCGTGGCTGCGATGCGCCTCGTAGACCCGCTCGCCGCGCAACAGGCGATGCACCAGGGTGAAGCTGGCATCGACCACGAAAACGCCGAGCAGGATCAGCCAGCTCCAGATCAGCTGCGGCGCCACAGTCCCTGCCTGCAGCGCCAGGCCGCCAAGCATCAGACCGAGGAAACCGCTGCCGGCATCGCCCATGAAGATCCGTGCCGGCGGGAAATTCCATACCAGGAACCCGGCCGACGCCATGCCCAGGATCAACGGCAGCCACACCAGCTGCTGAGCCCCCGACAGCCAGCAGCACACCGCGGCAGCGGCGCAGACGCTGATGGCTTCCAGGCCGGCGATACCGTCGATGCCATCCATGAAGTTGTACAGGTTGAGCAGCCAGACCAGGAACACCAGGGCCAGCACATCGCCGAACAGTCCCAGGTCGAGCATCCCCCAGGGCATCGGCAGCGCGGGCAGCCCACCGAGCCCATAGAGCAACCAGCCAGCGCCGACAAAATGCCCGAGCAGGCGCCAGCGCGCCGGAATATGACGGTGGTCGTCGAGGAAGCCAATGGCCGCGACCCAGGCGCCGGCCGGCAGCAGGGCCAACAGGCTGCGCCCGTCGACTGCACCGAGCACACCCGCCAGCGGCAGGAAGCCGAGGAAGGCCAGCACGATGGCGACACCGCCGCCACGCGGGGTGGGAGTCCGATGCGAGCTGCGGGCATTGGGGATATCCATGATGCTGCGCGCCAGGGCATAGCGGCGCACGCCGGCAGTCATGGCCCAGGAGGCGAGCAGGACGAGGAGCAGGAGCACGCCCATATTCATCGCTGCGCACCGCCGCAGAAGGCTGCCGCAGTCTCGCGCAAAGCCTGGTCGACAGCCACTGGGGGCGTCCAGCCCAGGCGCTCGCGGGCTACCGAAATATCCACCTGCAGGGACCCCAGCAGGCGCTGGACCTGCGCGCTGCGTCCGCTCAGGCGACCGAGCAGGCGCAACGCCGCCGGCGGAACCGGCAGCAGACGCGGTCGAACGCCCAGGGCCAGACTCAGCCGGCGGCACAGCTGCGCCGTCGACAGGTCCTCGCCGTCGCCGGCCAGGAAGATCTGTCCGGCCGCCTGCGGATGACGCGCGCAGAGCAGCAGCAGGTCGACCAGGTTATCCCGTGCCACCAGGCTGCGGCGATTGTCGATGGACGCGAAGGGCAGCGGCAGACGCCGCTGCAGCGCCCCCATCAGGCTGGCGAAATTGGCTTTCACTCCCGGTCCGTAGACCAGCGGCGGACGCACCACCACCACTTCCAGGTCGCTGCGCGCGGCCAGCTCGAACAGGGCCTCTTCGGCCTCCCGCTTCGACTGGCCGTAAGGGTCCTGCGGTGCCGCAGGCGCGTCGGCGGTAAAGGGTCGGCCGGGTGCAGTCTCCTCGCCATTGACCTTGATCGAGCTGACGAACACCAGCCGCTTCACCCCGGCCTCGATGGCCTGCCGCGCCAGCTGCCGGGTCGCCTCGACATTCACCGCGCGAAAGGCCGCCAGTGGGTCGGCAGACTGCTCTTCCATCACATGGACCCGGGCAGCAGCATGAATGATCACGTCGACGCCGCGCAGTGCATCGCCCCAGGGCTGCGTCGCGCTCAACCCGTCGATGCGGAACACCTCGACCCGATCCGGCAGGGCTGAAGCGCTATCGCGGACGGCGACGCGCAGCTGCACGCCCTCCTCCCGCTCCAAACGCGCCAGCAAGCCTCGGCCGACGAATCCCGTCGCGCCCGTCAATAGAACCTTCAATCCAGTACCTGCAGAACCTGACGCCAGCGGCGTCTTCCATGTTTTGAGCGGAGTCGCTAGAGGGGCGAGATCACCGGCCGCAGCGCATTCCAGGCGTGGCAACTGGGACACTGCCAGTGCAGCTCGCGCCCGGCGAAGCCGCACTTGCCGCAGCGGTAGCGCGCCATTGTCTTATACAAGCCGATGATTATTGGAGCGATTTTTCCCGTAGGCGAATCTTTGTCACATTTGCCGTCAACCACTTCGAGGTACTCGCCCACGCCCTGCCAGGAAGGATGGCGCTCGACGCGCTGCAGCAGGCGATCGCACCACTGCGCCTGTCCCGGCAGTCCGCTTGCCGCCAGCATGGCGAGCACCGCGGGCGGCATCTCCTCGCTGCCGGCCAGCTCGCGCAGGCAGGCGAGTATCTCGGGCCGGGCCAGGCCGTCATGGCGGCGCAGCACCGGCACGATCTCGCCGAGGAAGGCCTTGGCATCGCGGACCAGCTCGCCGAGGGTGGCGACGGCGGCAGGCTGGTCCTGGCGCCACAGCTCGCAGTCCAGGCGCATCAGCAGCGCGCGCACGCAATGCCGGTCCACCCGCCGCGCCTCGCGCAGCAGTTCCTGCATCGCGCTGCGGTCGCCGCTCCTGGCTTTTTCCTGGGCCAGTTCGCAGTAGTAGTTGGCCAGCGCGGCACTCAGCTCGGGACGGCTGGGCACCAGCCGGGCCGCCAGTTCGATGGCTCGCGACCAGCTCTTTTCCCGCTCGCAGATCAGCCGCTGCTCGTCCAGGGCCTCCAGGGAAATCGGCTCGTCACCCTGCTGCGTCAGCTCGTCGAGCAGTTCCTCGGCGCTGCCCAGCAGGCCGCCGGCGATATAGTCGCGGGCCAGCTCCAGGCGTACCTGCGCCACCAGCGAGCCATCCTCGCCGGCACGACCGAGCAGGTCCTGGTGGATGTGAATGGCTTTCTCGATATCACCGCGACGGCGGAACAGGTTGCCCACATGCAGGTGGCTTTCAAGGGTTTCCGGACTGACCACCAGGCCCTGGGACAGGCTCTCCAGGGCATCGTCGGAATGGCGCTCCAGCAGGTTGTGCATGCTGTGGACGCGCGCCCTGAGGGTCTCCTGCGCGGCCGCGGGGGGGCGCGCCAGCGAACGGCGGCCCAGCCACCAGCCGATGGCCAGGGCGCAGAAGAAGAACAGCGTGGCGATGACGCTAGGCATGATCCGTCAGCGACTTTTCACGCAGCGCGTCATTCTCCTTGCGGAAGCGGGTGACTTCGGAGCGCAGGCCGCTCATGCGCGCATGCGTCTTCGCGCGGAAGGGCAGGCTCAGCAGCAGACCGATCACGCCGCCGAGAATGAAGGCCAGGGAAATGAAGACCACCAGCGGCCACTGCGGCGACTGCCAGCCAAGGAAGGTCAATTGGGTCGATTGCAGGTTTTCCAGGACGAAAACCACGACGACGGCGGCCAGGACGACCAGCGCCAGAATCAGCAGGAAACGCTTTGCCCGAAGCATGGACACTCCTTCTTGAAGACGGATACCCCGGGGTCACTCGGGTTCGTTGACGCGGTCGCGCAGCTCCTTGCCGGGCTTGAAGTGCGGGACGAACTTGCCGTCCAGGCGCACGGACTCGCCGGTCTTCGGATTACGCCCGACACGCGGTGCACGGTAGTGCAGAGAGAAACTGCCGAACCCCCGGATTTCGATGCGATCCCCCGTCGCCAGAGCCTGGGACATTTGCTCAAGCATGGTCTTGATCGCCAGCTCCACGTCCTTGGCGGAAAGCTGCCCCTGATGGGTGACGATTCTCTCGATCAACTCCGACTTGGTCATGGTTTTCCCTTCTTTTTCAAGCGGCTAGATCAGCTCTAGGTTCTTTTAGCATGCTGGTCATGCTTTGAACAGCCCGAAGGGAAAGGATGTGTTTTCCACCCGCTGCAGCGCGCACCGGATAAAAAATGGCCGATCCTGCGGGGAGCGGATCGGCCAGGGTCGCGCCCAGGAGCGAAAGGGCGCGCAAGGGAGAGCGGATCGATCAGGCGATGGCGGCCAGCTGGGCCTTGGCCTTGGCCAGACCCTTTTCGGCGAACTCACCGCCCATGTTCAGGCCTTCGGCGTGGATAAAGGTGACGTCATGGATGCCGACGAAGCCCAGCGCCTGGCGCAGGTAGGGTTCCTGGTGGTCCAGCGCACCGCCGGCGTAGACGCCGCCGCGGCTGGTCAGGACGAAGGCCCGCTTGCCACCGAGCAGGCCCTGCGGACCGCTCTCGGTGTACTTGAAGGTGACCCCGGCGCGCAGGACGTGGTCCAGCCAGGATTTCAGGGTGCTGGGGATGGCGAAGTTGTACATCGGCGCGGCCAGCACCAGCACGTCGGCAGCCTGCAGCTCGGCGGTCAGCAGGTTGGAGCGCTCCAGCGCGGCGCGCTCGATGTCGCTGTGCTCCTGCGCCGGCTTCATCCAGCCGCCCAGCAGGTTGGCGTCCAGGTGCGGCACCTGTTCGACGGCCAGGTCGCGGACCTGGATCTCGTCGGCCGGGTGGGCGGCCTGCCACTGGGCGATGAAATCGCGGGTCAGCTGGCGGGAAACGGAACCTTCCTGACGGGCACTGCTTTCGATGACGAGAACGCGGGACATGGACTGGACCTCCATCGGTCGTTGACTGTGTCGATGGAGGCCATGCTAAAGATGGATAAATCGATTAAAAAGCGGAATTAATCGCTACTAATGATCGAATAAATTGATTTTCGACAGCGCTGCTTCTACCCTGTGGCCATCAGCCCGGCGTGCAGGTCAGCTTGATCCGCAACTTGATCACCGCACGGCTGAAGCTGGAGGTCAGGTTGGCCTGCTTGCCCGGCGCGACGGTGGCCTTGCGCACGTGCGGGGTTTCCGGACCGTTGACGAAGACCGCGGTGCAGGTCGCCGGCTGCTGGCCATTGTTGCGCAGCAGGATGGCGCCCATCTGGTCGCCGATGTCCTGGGTCTCGTAGTCCACCTCGGCGCCATTGAGGGTCTTCTCCACCTCGATGGGATAGGCCAGGGCAGTCAGCGGCAGCAGTGCCAGCACGGCGCAACAGAATTTTTTCATGGCGATCTCTTGTGGTTTTCCCGAGAGCGCCAGATTAGACAAGAGGAAGCGAGGATGAAAGCGCCCCGCGTTACCCTGGATCAGTGGAGAACCCTGCAGGCCGTGGTCGACCACGGCGGCTTCGCCCAGGCGGCGGAAGCCCTGCACCGTTCGCAGTCGTCGATCAGCTATACCGTGGCGCGCATGCAGGAACAGCTCGGCGTGCCGCTGCTGCGCATCGACGGGCGCAAGGCCGTGCTCACCGAGGCCGGCGAGGTGCTGCTGCGCCGCTCGCGGCAACTGGTGAAATCCGCCGGGCAACTGGAAGAACTGGCCCACCACATGGAACAGGGCTGGGAGCCGGAGGTGCGCCTGGTGGTCGACGCCGCCTACCCCACCGTGCGCCTGGTGCGCTCGCTTTCCGCGTTCATGCCGCAGAGCCGCGGTTGCCGCGTGCTGCTGCGCGAGGAAGTGCTGTCCGGCGTGGAAGAGGCGCTGGTGCAGGGCCATGCGGACCTGGCCATCAGCGGCCTGAACATTGCCGGCCACCTGGGCGCCGACCTCAGCGTGGTGGACTTCGTCGCCGTCGCCCACCCCGACCATCCGCTGCATCGCCTGCAACGCGAGGTGACCCACCAGGACCTGGAAACCCAGATGCAGGTGGTGATCCGCGACTCCGGTCGTCTGCAGCCGCGCGATGTCGGCTGGCTCGGCGCCGAGCAGCGCTGGACGGTGGGCAGCCTGGCCACAGCCGCCACCTTCGTTAGCAACGGCCTGGGCTTCGCCTGGCTGCCGCGGCACATGATCGAGCGCGAGCTGCGCGACGGTCAGCTCAAGCCGCTGCCGATGAAACAGGGCGGCGTACGCGAGAGCCGCTTCTATCTTTATCCGAACAAGGAAAAACCCCTGGGTCCGGCCACGCAGATCCTCGTCGAGCTGCTCACCGCGTACGCCAACGTGCCACTGGATGCCCATTTCGCCGCGCCCGAGAGCCCGGCCTGAGCCTGGGCCCCACGGAAAAGGAGCTCGCCCGCCATGCCGTTCTTCGACCACGCCGGTCACCGCCTGCACTACGAGGAAAGCGGATTCGGCACGCCGGTGCTGCTGGTGCACGGCCTGGGTTCCAGCACCCGCGACTGGGAATACCAGGTACCGGAACTGGAGAAGCGCCACCGCGTGATCGCCCTCGACGTGCGCGGTCATGGCCAGTCGGACAAGCCACGCCAACGCTACAGCATCGCCGCCTTCGCCGAGGACGTGATCGCCCTGCTCGACCACCTCAAGCTGGGGCGCGTGCATCTGGTGGGCATCAGCATGGGCGGCATGATCGGCTTCGAACTGGCCACCCGCTGGCCGGACCGGCTGAACAGCCTGACCATCGTCAACAGCGCCCCGGAAGTAAAGCCGCGCAGCCTGCGCGACTACCTGGAAGTGGCGCGCCGGCTGTTCCTCGCCCACGTGCTGGGCCTCGACACGGTGGGCAAGGCGCTGGGCAAAATGCTGTTCCCCAAGCCCGAACAGAGCGACCTGCGCCGCAAGATCCAGCAGCGCTGGCCGCAGAACGACAAGCGCGCCTACCTCTCCAGCCTGCACGCCATCATCGGCTGGGGTGTGCAGGAACGCCTGGCGCGCATAACCTGTCCAACCCTGGTGATCAGCGCCGACCGCGACTACACCCCGGTCTCGCTCAAGCAGGCCTACGTCGGACGCATGCCCAACGCGCGCCTGGTGGTGATCGAGGATTCGCGCCACGCGACGCCGCTGGACCAGCCGGAAAGATTCAATACCACCCTGCTCGGCTTCCTCGAGCAGGTCGACCATCCCTAGACCTTCAGGAAACATCCGCCAAATGACCCTGTTCAAACGCTTCCTGCTCGCCGCCTGCTCCCTGGTCCTGGCCGGCTCGGCGCTTGCCGCCGACGCCAACAAGCCGCACGTCGTGCTGACCACCACCTCCGGTGAAATCGAAATCGAGCTGTACGCCGACAAGGCACCGATTTCCGTGAAGAACTACCTGTCCTACGTCGACAGCGGCTTCTACAACGGAACCATCTTCCACCGCGTGATTCCCAACTTCATGATCCAGGGTGGTGGTTTCACCGAGGCCATGAAGGAGAAGGACACCCAGGCACCGATCAAGAACGAGGCCGACAACGGCCTGCTCAACGAGCGCGGCACCCTGGCCATGGCGCGCACCAGCGACGTCAACTCCGCCACCAGCCAGTTCTTCATCAACCTGAACGACAACGGCTTCCTCGACCACGGCGCCCGCGACTTCGGCTACGCGGTGTTCGGCAAGGTCGTGCGCGGCATGGGCGTGGTCGACCAGATCGCCGGGGTGAAGACCGGCAACAAGGGCATGTTCCAGGACGTACCGACCACCCCGGTGGTCATCCTCTCCGCCAAGCGTCTGTAAGTTTCCACGATTACGGCTGACGGAGGCCATTCCAGGCGGGCCCGGGACGGGCTCGCCGACACAACCCGAGAGCCATCATGCTTTACCGTCGTTTCGAGCGTCTGATCGATCCCTTCCGCGACGTCCCCGAGCGCATGCCGCCCTCCGATGTCGTCCGCTTCTACGTCTACTACCTGCGCCAGGTCTGGCCGGTATTCCTCGCCCTGCTCTTCGTCGGCCTGATCGTCGCGCTGATCGAAGTGGCGCTGTTCAGCTACCTGGGCCGCATCGTCGACCTTGCCCAGGGCACCGCCCCCGCCGACTTCTTCACCCGGCACGGCCGCGAGCTGATCTGGATGGCCGTCGTCGCGCTGGTCCTGCGCCCGCTGTTCAACGGCCTGCACGACATGCTGGTGCACCAGAGCATCAACCCCAGCATGACCAACCTGATCCGCTGGCAGAACCACCGCTACGTGCTCAAGCAGAGCCTGGGCTTCTTCCAGAACGACTTTGCCGGGCGCATCGCCCAGCGCATCATGCAGACCGGCAACTCGCTGCGTGACTCCGCCGTGCAGGTGGTCGATGCGATCTGGCACGTGCTGATCTACACCCTCAGCGCCCTGGTGCTGTTCGCCGAAGCCGACTGGCGCCTGATGATCCCGCTGGTGCTGTGGGTGATCGGTTACGTCGGCGCTCTGGGCTACTTCATCCCCCAGGTGAAGCACCGCTCGGTGGTCGCCTCGGAGTCGCGTTCCAAGCTGATGGGCCGCATCGTCGACGGCTACACCAACATCACCACCCTCAAGCTGTTCGCCCACACGCGCCAGGAAGAGGACTACGCCCGCGAAGCCATCGACGACCAGACCCGCAAGGCCCAGCGCGCCGGGCGCGTGGTGACCTCGATGGACGTCACCATCACCATCCTCAACGGCCTGCTGATCGCCGGCACCACCGGCCTGGCCCTGTGGCTGTGGACCCAGTCGCTGATCTCGGTGGGCGCCATTGCCCTGGCCACCGGCCTGGTGATCCGCATCAACAACATGTCCGGCTGGATCATGTGGGTGGTTGGCGGCATCTTCGAGAACGTCGGCCAGGTGCAGGACGGCATGCAGACCATCGCCCTGCCCCGCCAGGTGATCGACGCGCCGGACGCCAAGCCGCTGCTGGTGAAGCATGGCGAAGTACGCTTCGACCAGGTGGCCTTCAGCTACGGCAAGGGCGGCGGGCTGATCAGCGGCCTCGACCTGACCGTGCGCCCCGGCGAGAAGATCGGCCTGGTCGGCCCGTCCGGCGCCGGCAAGTCGACCCTGGTGAACCTGCTGCTGCGCCTGTATGACCTCGAAGGCGGACGCATCCTGATCGATGGCCAGGACATCGCCCACGTCACCCAGGAAAGCCTGCGCGCGCAGATCGGCATGGTCACCCAGGACACCTCGCTGCTGCACCGTTCGATCCGCGACAACCTGCTCTACGGTCGCCCGGACGCCAGCGAGGCGGAACTGCAGGACGCGATCCAGAAGGCCCGCGCCTCGGAGTTCATCCCGCAGCTGTCCGACGCCGAGGGCCGCTTCGGCCTCGACGCCCATGTCGGCGAGCGCGGTGTGAAGCTCTCCGGCGGCCAGCGCCAGCGCATCGCGATCACCCGCGTGCTGCTCAAGGACGCGCCGATCCTGATCCTCGACGAGGCCACCTCGGCGCTGGATTCGGAAGTGGAAGCGGCGATCCAGGAAAGCCTGGAGACCCTGATGCAGGGCAAGACGGTGATCGCCATCGCCCACCGCCTCTCAACCATCGCCCGCATGGACCGCCTGGTGGTGCTGGAGCACGGCCGCGTGGTCGAGAGCGGCAGCCATGCCGAGCTGCTCGCCCATGGCGGGCTGTATGCGCGGCTGTGGCGGCACCAGACGGGTGGGTTTGTCGGGGTGGATTGATCCACCGAACCGACCAATCGAACGCACCTTGTCCGCGTCCGCGAATCGCGACGAGGTCCGCTTACGTGAAGTCCTGCGCAAGGTCTGCCCTCTCCCTAACCCTCTCCCTGAAGGGAGAGGGGACTGGTTCGGCGTAGGTTGAAACCAGTGCGTCAGCCGGCACATACGGCTCCCTCTCCCTTCAGGGAGAGGGCGGGGGAGAGGGAACCCCAGGCACAGGACATTCCAGAGGAAGACAGTTGCTCTTACGATGGCAATACGTGCGGAGCTTTCCATTCATCGCCTTGCTCGCGAACAGCCTGAGCATCAGAGCCGTCGGGAAGTCCATTCGCGAGCAAGAACTAGGCGTCCCCCTCGCTCCCACGAAAAGCACTTCAAACGTCCATAAAAAAGCCCGGCACTGAGGCCGGGCATGTCCAGATCAGGACAGCTCAGTGTGTATCCAGCAACGCCAGCGCCTCGCGGCTCAGGCGTTCGACGGTAGCCCAGTCGCCCGCGTCGACGGCGGCCTTGGGCAGCATCCAGCTGCCGCCCACGCACATCACGTTGGCCAGCCGGTAGTAGTCGTTGAGATTGTCCGGGCCGACGCCACCGGTGGGGCAGAAACGGATATCCGGGAACGGCCCGCCGAAGGCCTTGAGCGCCTCCACGCCTCCGGCTACTTTCGCCGGGAACAGCTTGAAGCGGCGCAGGCCGAAGCGGTAGGCCACCATGATCTCCGAAGCGGTGGCCACGCCGGGCAGCAACGGTACCGGGCGCGTCACCGCGTACTGCAGCAACTCATCGGTGCAGCCGGGGGTGACGATGAACTTCGCCCCCGCCTCCTCCGCCTGGGCGAAGGTTTCCGGGTCAAGCACGGTGCCGGCGCCGACGATCAGCTGCGGACGCTGTTCGCTCAGCTGACGGATCGCGGTAAGCCCCAGCGAGGTCCGCAAGGTCACTTCCAGAACGGTGATACCGCCGGCTGCCAGGGCATCCGCCATGGGCAGGATGTCCGCCTCGCGGTCGATGGTGATCACCGGCAGGATGCGCGCGCGCTGCGCCAGGGCATCGATCTGCTGGATGTGTTGTTCAGACATTGCGGTGGCTCCTATTGCCATAGCTCCGTGCCTCAGGGGCACCAGTGGATCGAAAGAGGTGCACGCAGGAACGCGTTGACCGGCATGCGCTGGTCGTCGTTGTCGCCGAGCGCCTGGCTCAGGGTGGCCAGCTTGGACTCGCCCTGGATCGCCAGGATCTGCACCCGCGCGCCTTGCAGCACGGAGCGGGTCAGGGTCAAGCGCTGGTGCGGCACGGTGGGTGCCCACATCGGCAGGCACAGGCGCCTGCCGGCCGGATCGAGTGCCTGGACCAGGTTGGCGCTGCCAGGGAACAGCGAAGCCGTATGGCCGTCGTCGCCCATGCCCAGTACCAGCACATCAATGGGCAGGGTCAGTTCCTGGAGGAAGCGGTCGGCCTTGTCGGCCGCCTCTTCCAGGCTGGTCGCCGGCTGGTAGAGGCCGATGAACTGCGCCTTGGCCGCCGCCCCCTTGAACAGGTGACGACGCAGCAGCCCGGCATTGCTG
This sequence comes from Pseudomonas nitroreducens, assembly GCF_014204515.1. GTDB lineage: Bacteria > Pseudomonadota > Gammaproteobacteria > Pseudomonadales > Pseudomonadaceae > Pseudomonas > Pseudomonas nitritireducens_A. The sequence continues at coordinate 95,936 of NZ_JACHLI010000008.1, forward strand.
TCCGGGTGCGACTCGGGCACCCAGCGCTCGTCGGCCAGGCTGACGGCCACCTTCGACCAGTCCAGCACTGCGCCGCTCAGGGCTTCGAGAAAGGCCACCGGGCTGCGCCCGCCGGACACCACCAGCAATGCACGGCCGCGCTCGATGAGCGCCTCGCGCAGCGCATCGGCCACCGTATCGGCAAGCCCACGGGCCTGCTCGGCAGCGTTGTTCCAGGTCTTCCAGGCCATGCCTTCTTTCAGTGTCGGTTCAAAGATCGCCATACCAGTCCCTCCCATCGCGGGCAATCAGGGCAACGGCCGCCTGCGGCCCCCAACTGCCGGCCGGATAGGGCTTGGGCTCCTCGCCCAGGCGCCCCCAGCCGTCGATCAGGCCGTCGCACCAGGTCCAGGCGGCCTCGATCTCATCCTTGCGGACGAACAGGTTCTGGTTGCCCTGCGTGACTTCCAGCAACAGCCGCTCGTAGGCATCCGGCGTGCGGGCGGTCTGGAAGGTTTCGGAAAAATTCAGTTGCAGCGGGCCGGTGCGCAGTTGCATGCCCTTGCCCAGGCCCTGGTCCTTGGTCATCACCTGCAGGGAGATGCCCTCGTCCGGCTGCAGGCGGATGATCAGGCGGTTGCTGATCAGCGAGCGCTGTTCCGGAGCGAAGATGTAGTGCGGCGGTTCCTTGAAGTGGATGACGATCTGCGACAGCTTCTGCGGCATGCGCTTGCCGGTGCGCAGGTAGAACGGCACGCCGGACCAGCGCCAGTTACGGATATCCACGCGCAGGGCGACGAAAGTCTCGGCATCGCTGTTGGGGTTGGCATTTTCCTCGGCGAGATAGCCGGGCACTGCCTTGCCGTCGATGTAGCCGGCGGTGTACTGGCCACGCACCACGCGAGTCGCCAGTTGCTCCGGAGCAATCGGCTCCAGCGCGCGCAGCACTTTCACCTTCTCGTCGCGGATGCTGTCGGCGGTGAGGTTCGCCGGCGGGTCCATGGCGATCAGGCAGAGCAGCTGCAGCAGGTGGTTCTGCACCATGTCGCGCAGCTGGCCGGCCTTGTCGAAGTAGCCCCAGCGGCCTTCGATGCCGACCTTCTCGGCCACGGTGATCTCCACGTGGGAGATGTGGTTCTGGTTCCACTGGGTCTCGAACAGGCTGTTGGCGAAGCGCAGCGCGATGAGGTTCTGCACCGTCTCCTTGCCCAGGTAATGGTCGATCCGGTAGATGCGGTTTTCCGGGAAGAAGCGCGCCACCGCGTCGTTTACCGCGCGGGAGGATTCCAGGTCGTGGCCGATGGGTTTTTCCAGCACCACCCGAGTGCGCTCGGCGAGACCAACGGCGGCGAGGTTCTCGCAGATGCCGCCGAACACCGAGGCAGCGGTGGCGAAGTAGGCAACCAGGGTCTGCTCGTCACCGACCAGTTCGGCCAGCGCCTGGTAGGACCCGGCGTCGAGGAAATCCATGCTCAGGTGCTGCAGGCGCGCCTGGAAGCGGGCCCACACCTTCTCGTCCCACTCCTTCGCCGGCACGGCCTGGCGCAGGCGACGCTCGATGGTCGCCAGGGGCTCTTCGCTGGCGCCGTCGTCGCGGGCCAGGGCGAGGATGCGCGTGGCGGGGTGCAGCAGGTCTTCGCGGTCCAGCTGGTAGAGCGCTGGCAGCAGCTTGCGCAGGGCGAGATCGCCCAGGGCGCCGAACAGGGCAAGGGTACAAGGCAGAACGCGGACTTCAGGCATTTGTTGTTACCAACCAAATTTTGAACGATAGTTAGCCAACTGCGCAGCAATTAAGACAAATATGTAGTAATTAAACAACATATTTTTCGGCAACCGCTTCGCTGTTGGTCGCTGGGCGGCCTGAAAGTTAGGATAGCGCCGCTGACCGGCCCTACCCGGTCAACCGTCGATTAACCAAGGAGCACGGATGAAGAACCTGCTGGAGCAGATCAAGGGCCGCCTGGATGAGCTGAACAAGGCCGAGCGCAAGGTCGCCGAGGTGATCCTGCACGACCCGCAGCAGGCCACGCGCTTCAGCATCGCCGCGCTGGCCCAGGCTGCCAGCGTCAGCGAGCCGACGGTGAACCGCTTCTGCCGCTCCTTCGGCATGAGCGGCTACCCGGAGCTGAAAATCCAGCTGGCGCAGAGCCTGGCCAGCGGCGCGGCTTTCGTGACCCAGGCGGTGGCCGCCGACGATGGCCCCGAGGCCTACACGCGAAAGATCTTCAGCAGCACCATCGCCTCGCTGGACAGCGCCCACAAGCTGCTCGACCCGAAGGTCATCGACCGCGCCGTGGACCTGCTGATCCAGGCCCGGCAGATTCACTTCTTCGGCCTCGGCGCATCTAGTTCAGTGGCGCTGGACGCGCAGCACAAGTTCTTCCGCTTCAACCTCGCGGTGTCGGCCCAGAGCGATGTGCTGATGCAGCGGATGATCGCCTCGGTGGCGCACACCGGCGACCTGTTCGTGGTGATCTCCTATACCGGCCGCACCCGCGAGCTGGTGGACGTGGCGCACCTGGCGCGGCAGAACGGCGCCTCGGTGCTCGGCCTGACCGCCGCCGACTCGCCCCTGGCGCGCGCCAGCACCCTGAGCCTGGACATCCCGCTGCCCGAAGACACCGACATCTATATGCCGATGACCTCGCGGATCATCCAGCTCACCGTGCTCGACGTGCTCGCCACCGGCGTGACCCTGCGCCGCGGCGTGGACTTCCAGCCGCACCTGCGCAAGATCAAGGAGAGCCTGGTGCCGACGCGCTACCAGCTCGACGAGGAAGATTGAGAGTTCCCGCGGACGCATCGAATTCCCGTAGGAGCGGACTCTGTCCGCGAATGCATCCATCGCGGACGAAGTCCGCTCCTACGAGAGCCGAAATGTCGGAGCCAACTGGTGGGAGTGCGCCAAGTGCGCAATCACGGCGTGGCTCGCCCCCTGCAAAAACATGAGAGCGGCGTTTCTTTTGTAGGAGCGAGCTTGCTCGCGAACAGGCTCGCAGGGCACGACGGGGTCAAGCGGTTCGCGAGCAAGCTCGCTCCTGCAGTCAGGCCTACCGACGGATATCAGTGACTCAGACCAGCCCTGCGCGCAGGTTCAGCAGCATCCGCTCGCCCTGGCCGAGGATCAGCCCGCCGGCGCGATAGCCGGCGGCGCCGATGCACAGGAATCGCTCAGCTTCGCCCGGCTCGACCTGCTCCACCGCGCGACTGCCGGGGTGCCAGATGACGCTGCCGGCGCTGGTGTTCTTGTCGATGCGCAGGCGGCGCTGCCAGCCAGCATCCTCCAGCACAAGGGAACCGGTGTTGTAGAGCACCTGCTTGACCGCGCCGCGGGGCGCCCAGGTGTTGGGCAGGCTGCTGGCCTTGCCGTCCAGTTCCATGCCGTGGACCACCGAGCGCCGCAGCGAGCCCACGCGCCAGTATGGCTGCAGGGCGAAGCTGAACAGGCAGTCGCTGTCATCCTCGTGGTAGCTGGAAAGTTCGATGTCCAGCTCCTGGCCCAGCCGCGCTTCCAGGCGCACGTGCCAGTCCTCGATATCCAGCTGCCAGCTGATCACGGCTTTCTGGTCGTCCGCCCAGGCGTCGAGCATCCGCCATTCGCGCTGGCGCGCCCAGCCGTGCTGGGGCCAGTCGGCCTCGGTGGGATGGCTGCCGAACCACGGCCAGCAGACCGGGATACCGCCGCGGATCGGCGCTGTGCTCAGGCTCGGCCACTGGCTGGAACACCACAGCAGCGGACGCGCGCCGCGCGGCTGGAAGTGCAGCAGTTGCGCGCCCTGGCGGCTGAACACCGCCTGGCATTGCGGATGATCGATGAGCAGCAGGTCGCGACGCTGGAAGCGCACCCAGTCGAAGGGCCGCTTGGCCCGCATGGAATGAAAAAAGCGCTGCAGCGGATGCTCGAGCATTATCCGGATGTCCTGATCCAATCCCTGCCCGGACATTCCGGGGCGTGAAAATCTCTGTAGTTTCACTACATCTTACAGAAAAGGCCGCGATTCTAACCGCAAAGCCTAGCCACGCGTAGCGCCTGCGCCAATGAAAACGGACTCCCCACCCGCTTGGGGCTCCTGCTTCTGTAGGAGCGAGCTTGCTCGCGAACAATCCACGGCTGTGGCGTCAGGCGCTTCGCGAGCAAGCTCGCTCCTACAAAAAGCTGCCGAAGGACCACCCAACACACCGCCCGGAGCAGCACCGTAGGGCGCATAGCCTGGAACAGGTTATCCGCCGGGGCCCTAGCGGCGGTTAACGCTGGCGCGTTATGCACCCTACGAAAGCCGGCGCCTGCCGGCGGCAGGCCGAACCTACCAGAAGCCGTCCACTCGATTCGAGCACGCTCCACGTTGGAATCGAAAAAAGGCCCGTCGCAAGGACGGGCCAGGTTCGCACCACGGAGCAATCAGAAGCTGGACTGGATCTTCAGGCCGGCCACCACGGCGTTGTTGACCTCGTCCACGCCGCCCGGATGGCGGATGTACTGCAGGTTCGGGCGCACGGTGAGCCAATTGGTCACATGCACACCGTAGTACAGCTCGGCGTTGTACTCGGTGTCCTGGATGGGCTGGAACAGCGGGTTGTCGTAGTCGTCGATGCCGTTGACCTGGTTCACCAGGCGCTGGCGGTCCTGCACGTCGTCGTTGACGTGGATGCGCGCTACGCCGAAGCCGATGTCGTCCTTGGGCCGCGCATCGAACGGGCCTTTGTAGACCACACCGAGCTGCTGGTAGTTGTCGACGGTATTGGTGGCCTTGTCGTGCACGGTGAAGTTGGCGAACAGGCTCAGGCCGCGCGAGGCATCGCCGTTGTGCGCGGTGACCTGCTGTTGCGCCACCACCCACCAGCCGTGCTTGCCGTTGTGGGTCTTGGGCGCTTCGCCGGTGAGCGCCTGCGGGTTGCCGTTGACGTCGTAGTACACGTCGTCGGCCTCGGCGGTGCTGTAGTAGTAGCCCAGGCGGTATTCGCCAGGCAGTTGCTGGGCGCCAACCTTGGGCATCCACACCAGCTCCACCGGCAGGATGGTGCCCTTGGTGCCGCTGCCGTTGAGCTTGAAGCCGTTGCCGGTCTCCAGGTTCGACGGGTTCTGGTTGTAGGCGCCGACCTGGGCGTACCACTCATCGTTGAAGTTCCACTTCACACGGGCCGCCCACTGGCTGACCGGCCAGTTGTACCAGATGCCGCCGACCCAGTTGCCCACCTGCGAGCCGCAGAAGGCGAGGTTCTGGAAATCGCAGGGGAAGCTGTTGAAGTCCTCGCCCTCGCCGAAGCGGCCGACCTTCACGTCCAGCGCGCCGTCGAAGTACTGCTGCTTGATCCACATCTGCGTCAGGCGCCAGGTCTGGCCACGACCCCAGACTTCCTGCACGGAGCTGAACTGGCCGGCGCGCGGGTCGCTGATGCGGTCGTTGGAGAGGTTGCGGCCGCTGCGCTCGGTGACCGTCAGCTGGAACTCGGTGGCATCCCAGCCGAGGATCTTCTGCAGGTCCAGGTGGGTGCCCAGGGCGAACTGGTCGGAGTAGCGCGCGGTGGTGTGCTGGTCATAGCCGCCACCCAGGTTGCTGGCGACCTCGCCGACGTAGTCGAGCTTGAAGTCGTAGCCCTTCTCCAGCAGCTCGGTGCGCTTGCCGCCCCAGTCGCCCAGGCCCCATTTGGAGTCGGATGAGAAAGCGTCGGCGGCATGGGCGACGTTGCCCACACAACCCAGCGCGAGCAGGCAGCCCAGGGTTCGTGCAGCGGGCCGGTTGTTGTTCTTGTGCATCTCCAGCGTCCTCGTTGTCTTGGTTTCCAGCGTAGTTTCAGGCAGTGAATTTCAGGGCAGTGGTCGTACAGCTCAGGAATGTTTCTGGCGCGCCAGCGGCGTCACCTTGTTCGCACCGTCGCCGCGCGGTTCGGCACGCAGGCGTTCGCCGCTCTGCGCATCGAACAGCAAGGCGCGGGCAGGATCGAAGCGCAGCTGCAGGGAGGAGCCCGGCTGTGGCGTCTGGTCCGGCGCGAGACGGCAGCAGACCTTGGCGCCGTTGAGCGTGACGAAGGCCAGGGTGTCCGGGCCGGTAGGCTCGACCACCTCGACCTCGGCGCGCAGGTCATTCGGACCGTTGGCGCCATCAGTGGCCAGCTGCACCTGTTCCGGGCGCACGCCGAGGATCAGCTCGCGCCCCTCGACCAACCCGGCCTCCAGTTGCAGCGGCAGCTCGCAGCGGTCCTGGCCGCTGTCCAGCAGACCGACCAGCCGGCCGCCCTGCTGCTGCACCTTGAGCGGAATGAAGTTCATCGGCGGCGAGCCGATGAAGCTGGCAACGAACAGGTTCGCCGGGTCGTTGTAGATCTGCTGCGGGGTGCCGAACTGCTGGACGATGCCGTCCTTCATTACCGCCACCTTGTCACCCAGGGTCATGGCCTCGATCTGGTCATGGGTCACGTATACCGTGGTGGTCTTCAGGCGCTGGTGCATCAGCTTGATCTCGGTGCGCATCTCCACGCGCAGCTTGGCGTCGAGGTTCGACAGCGGTTCGTCGAACAGGTAGATCTTCGGCCGCCGCGCCAGCGCCCGGCCCATGGCCACGCGTTGCTGCTGGCCGCCGGAAAGCTGCGAGGGCTTGCGTTCGAGCAGGTGCTCGATCTGCAGCAGCTTGGCCACGCGGGCCACCTCGGCGTCGATCTCGGTTTTCGGCAGCTTGCGGATCTTCAGGCCGAAGGCGATGTTCTCGCGCACGCTCATGGTCGGGTACAGCGCATAGGACTGGAACACCATGGCGATGTCACGATCCTTCGGGCTCATGCCACTGATGTCCTGGCCGTCCACCAGAATGGCGCCGCCGGTGAGGTTCTCCAGGCCGGCGATGCAGTTCATCAGGGTGGATTTGCCGCAGCCGGAGGGGCCGACCAGGATCAGGAACTCGCCCGAGTTAATCGACAGGTTGATCGACTTCAGGGTATCCGCCAGGCCGGCGCCGTAGGACTTGTGCAGGTTGTGCAGTTCAAGGGTGGACATCGGTGCTTACCTCAACCTTTGACGGCGCCGGCGGTGAGGCCGCGCACGAAGTACTTGCCGGCCAGTACGTAGACCACCAGCGTGGGCAGCGCCGCGATCATCGCGGCCGCCATGTCGACGTTGTATTCCTTCACGCCCGTGCTGATGTTCACCAGGTTGTTCAGAGCCACCGTGATGGGTTGGGCGTCGCCGCTGGCAAACACCACCCCGAACAGGAAATCATTCCAGATCTGGGTGAATTGCCAGATCAGGCAGACCATCACGATGGGGGTGGACATGGGCATCAGAATGCGTAGGAAAATGGTGAAGAACCCCGCACCGTCCAGGCGCGCGGCCTTCACCAGGGCGTCGGGGATCGCCACGAAGTAGTTACGGAAGAACAGCGTGGTGAAGGCCAGGCCGTAGATGCAGTGCACCATCACCAGGCCGGTGGTGGTGTTGGCCAGGCCGAGCTTGCCGAGGGTGAAGGACATCGGCAGGAGGATCACCTGGAACGGCAGGAAGCAGCCGAACAGCAGCGCGCCGAAGAACAGCTGCGAGCCGCGGAAGCGCCACATCGACAGCACGTAGCCGTTCATGGCGCCGATGAAGGTGGAGATCAGCACACCCGGCACGGTGATCTTCACCGAGTTCCAGAAGTAGTCGCCCACCGCGCCCCAGGCCTTCACCCAGCCGATCGCAGTGAACACCTCCGGCAGCGCCAGCAGGTTGCTGCTCCTGATGTCCTCGGGCGACTTGAAGCTGGTCAGCAGCATCACCAGCAGCGGGATCACGTACAGCGCCACTGCGCCCCAGAGGGTTGCGTGGACTGCCAGTCGGCTCAGGCTGAAGCGCGGATTCAGGGTCGACTCATGCATGGCGCTTGCCCCGCAGTTCGGAGTACAGGTACGGCACGACGATGGCCAGCACGGCGCCCAGCATCAGCATTGCGCTGGCCGCGCCCAGGCCCATCTGGCCGCGGGTGAAGGTGTGGGCGTACATGAACATTGCCGGCAGGTCGGAGGAATAGCCGGGGCCGCCGGCGGTCATCGCGGCGACCAGGTCGAAGCTCTTGATGGCGATGTGCGCGAGGATCATCAGCGCGCTGAAGAACACCGGGCGCAGGCTCGGCAGGACGATGCGCAGGTAGATGGTCGGCAGGCTCGCGCCGTCCACCTGGGCGGCGCGCACGATGGCCGGATCGACCCCGCGCAGGCCGGCGAGAAACAGCGCCATGACGAAGCCCGAGGCCTGCCACACGGCGGCGATCACCAGGCAGTAGACGACCCGCTCCGGGTCCACCAGCCAGTCGAAGCGAAAGCCCGTCCAGCCCCAGTCGCGCAGCAGCTTGTCCAGGCCCAGGCCGGGGTTGAGCAGCCATTTCCAGGCGGTGCCGGTGACGATCATCGACAGCGCCATCGGGTACAGGTACACCGTGCGGATGAAGCCTTCGCGACGGATGCGCTGGTCCAGCAGCACCGCGAGGAACACGCCGAGCAGCAGGCAGACGCCGATGAACAGGCCGCCGAACAGCAGCAGGTTTTTGCTCGCCACCCACCAGCGGTCGTTGTCCCACAGGCGCAGGTATTGGCTCAGCCCGGCCCAGCTGTAGGCCGGCATGAAGCGCGAATTGGTGAAGGACAGCAGCAGCGTCCAGCCGATGTAGCCGTACACGCAGACCAGCACCACGAGCATGCTCGGGGCCAGCACCAGCTTCGGCAACCAGGTCTGCAGGCCGTCGAGCAGCGAGGCGCGGGGACTGGCGGCGGGTGTGAAAGTCGGAGATTGGGTCGCCATCTGCTTTCTCTCAGGATGAGTGAGCCCGTCCGGGCTGCCGTGGCGGCCCGGAATCGTTCTGGGGAGTCAGGAAACCGGCTCCATCACGGAGCCGGTGAGCGCCTTACTGCGCGGCGGCCTGGATGGCGGCGCCCAGTTGCTGCGCGGCCTTCTGCGGGTCGGCGGCGGGGTCGTTGAAGAAGTTGGTGACCACGTCGAAGATCGCACCCTGCACGTAGCTGGAGGCGGCCATGCTGTGGGCCATGCTCGGCACCAGGTTGTTGCTGGCCGATGCCGCCTTGAAGTCCTTCATCGACTGCTGGGCGCAGCTGTCGAAGGGCGTCATGTCGACGTCCAGGCGCACCGGGATCGAGCCCTTGTTCAGGCTGAAATCCTTCTGGAAGGCCGGGTCGAGCACCGCGCGTGCCAGGTCTTCCTGGGCCTTGCGGTTCTCGGCGTTGCTCAGCTTGAACATCACCAGGGAGTCGATGTTGTAGTCGAAGGCCTGCTGCGTGCCGGGGAACGGCAGGCACTGGTAGTCCTTGCCCGCCACCTTGCCGGCGGCGGTGAACTCGCTCTTGGCCCAGTCGCCCATGATCTGCATGCCGGCCTTGCCGTTGATCACCATGCCGGTGGCGACGTTCCACTCGCGGCCGGCGGCATCGGCGTCGACGTAGCTGTGCAGCTTCTTCAGCGCGGCGAACACGTCGGCCATCGGCGCGCCGGTGAGGGTTGCCTTGTCCAGTTCGACGAAGGCCTTGCGATAGCCTTCCGGGCCCATCTTGCTGAGTACCAGATTCTCGAACAGGGTGCCGTCCTGCCAGGGCTGGCTGCCATGGGCCAGCGGCGTGAAGCCGGCGGCCTTGAGCTTGTCGGCGGCAGCGAAGAGCTCGTCGAGGGTGGTCGGCGGAGTAGCGCCGGCCTTCTTGAAGACTTCCGGGTTGATGTACAGCCAGTTCACCCGGTGCACGTTGACCGGCACGGCCACGTAGTCGCCCTTGTACTTCATGATCTGCGCCACCTGCGGTGGCAGCAGCTGGTCCCACTTGCCCTCGGCGGCGACGTCGTTGAGGTCGGCGAGCAGGCCCAGTTCGCCCCACTCCTGGATGTCCGGCCCCTTGATCTGTGCGGCGGCCGGCGGGTTGCCGGAGACGGCGCGGGTCTTCAGCACGGTCATGGCCGCTTCACCACCGCCGCCGGCGACGGCGAAGTCCTTCCAGGTGTGGCCCTTGGCTTCGACGAGCTTCTTCAGGGTTTCGGCGGCGCGCTTCTCGCCGGGGGAGGTCCACCAGTGCAACACTTCGACTTCACCGGCGTGAGCGAGCATTGGGGAGAGACAGAAGGAGGACAGACAGATGGCGGCCGACAGGCGACGGATCGCATTCATGGGGAGCACCTTGTTCTTGTTATTGGAGGCAAGTCTGCGCTTGCGATGGTCCGAGTCTATCCAAGGCATTCTGCTTTCCGGGTAACGAAGGGATGGTTGATTGTCACGAGGTGGTGACATTGGGAGTCCTCTGATGGGGGTGGCGCTCAGCAAGATTCAGGGATGAAAAATGCCTAGGGATAATCCCTGGGCTCTGTGCCTTGGCCCACCACCCTCTCCCCCGCCCTCTCCCTGAAGGGAGAGGGAGCCGATCGGCATGAAGCGAAACTGCAGTTTCAGCCGGCCTCCTCTCTGATTTCTAAACGCTGCAACAGCATCAGGAGCACTGCGCACCTGGCACGGCAGAGGACAGCCCCCTCTCCCTTCAGGGAGAGGGTTGGGGAGAGGGAAAGGAGCCCGAGTCGAGCACCAAGCGTATCGCCTCCAGCACCGAATCCATCCTCGACAACACATCATGATTCCAGAAGCGCAGCACCGTGAAACCCCTGTTCTTGAGCCATGCATCCCGTTCCAGATCGGTACTCGAATCCAGATGCTGCCCACCATCCAGTTCGATGATCAACATCCGTTCGTGGCAGATGAAATCGATGATGTAAGGCCAGATGATCTTCTGCCGACGGAACTTGAGACCGAGAAAGCGGTGGGCGCGCAGATGGTGCCAGAGAGCGCGTTCGGCTTCGGTCTGGTCGGTGCGCAGTTGTTTCGAGAATGGGGTGAGGTGGGAGGTCATCGGCGTGGCTCCAGCGGGAGTGATGCTGGAGGCTAGTGCCTTGGCCCACCGCCCTCTCCCCAGCCCTGGCTGCGCGCCCCGCTCCGAAGGGAGAGGGAGCTTTCCGAGCTGTCTGTACGCCTTTGCGTCCACTCACACCAAGGCGTCATGCGGACTCCTTGATAACCTCTCGCTCCGATCCAGTCCCCGCTCCCTTCAGGGAGAGGGCTAGGGAGAGGGAAAAGGCATCCGCAAACGCCGAAACAACGGCAGAAACGACTGCCCTACTCCACCTCCAACCGCGGCAACCTCAACGTCACCCGTAACCCACCCTCACGGCGGTTCTGCAAAGTGACTTCCCCGCCATGGGTGTGCGCGATATTGCGCGCGATGCCCAGGCCGAGGCCGTACCCCTGGCCACGCTCAGACAACCTGAAGCGCGGCTCGAAGACCTTCTCCAGGCGCTGCTCCGGCACACCGGGCCCCTGGTCGTCGACATGCAGGACCACTGCGTCCGGGTCGTCCTCGATGCTCAGCTGGGCGCGGCCGCCGTATTTCAGGGCGTTGTCCAGCAGATTGCCGATGCAGCGCTTGAGCGCCAGGGGCTTGCCCGGATAGGGCTCGCTGGCGGCGCCGAGGACTTCGACGCGGCCGTCGGCAATGTAGGGACCGGCGACGTATTGCAGCAGCTGGTTGAGGTCCACCGGTTCGACGTTCTCGTGGATGTCGGTGTCCTTCACGCATTGCAGCGCGCCCTTCACCAGCAGCTCCAGTTCGTCGAGGTCGTGGCTGAACTTGTCGCGGGCCTGCTCGTCCTCCAGCAACTCCACGCGCAGGCGCAGGCGGGTGATCGGCGTGCGCAGGTCGTGGGAGATGCCGCTGAACAGCTGGGCGCGTTCATTGACGTAGCGGTCGATGCGCTCGCGCATGGTGTTGAAGGCGCGGGACACTTCCACCAGCTCGCTCGCCCCGCTCTCCTCCAGCGGCTGGTCCTGGCCGCCCAGGGCGATGTCGCGGGCGGCGCGAGCCAGGCGCTTGAGCGGGCGGCTCTGCCAGTGCACCAGCAGGCCGGTGAACAGCAACAGCAGGAGGCTGGTGAAGGCGATGGAGATGATCTGCTGCGGCGGCAGGCCTTCCGGCTCCAGGGTCACGTAGGGCGCGGGCATCAGGCTGGCGATGTACAGCCATTCGCTATCGCCGATGCGGATCTGCGTGACCAGCACCGGCGGGTTCACCGGCTCCAGGGTCAGCGCGTAATGCGCCCAGGAGCGCGGCAACTCCTCCAGCTTCAGTTCGCCGTTGAACAACCGCAGGTCATCGGGGCTGACGAACTCCACCTGCAGTTCGACGTCCTTGCCCAGCTTCTGGTGCAGCACGTCCTGCACGATGTCGATCACCGCCTGTTTGTTCGTCGTGTCCGGCAGCGCGCGCAGGTTCAGCGGGCGTTCGTTGAGCGAGACGAAGAAGCGCGTGCCGCCCATGCTGCGCAACTGGTCGAGCACCAGCGGGCGGTAACCTATGGGCAGCGAGCGGAAGTAGCTGACGCTGGCGGCCATGGAGTACGCCAGGCTGCGTGAACTGGTGAGCAGGCCGTCGCGCTGGCTGCTGCGCAGGTGGGAAATCCAGAACAGGCTCGACAGGCCCTGGGCGATCAGCACTGCCAGCAGGGTGAGCAGCAGCATGCGGCCGAGCAGCGAGCGCGGCACCAGGCTGCGGCGGCGGCGTTCACTCATGGCCGGCAAGGTGCGGGCGAACCTGGGCGGCCAGCAGGTAGCCGCTGCCGCGCACGGTCTGGATCAGCCGCGCCGGTTTCTCGGTGTCGCGCAGACGCTGGCGCAGGCGCGACACGGCCATGTCGACGATGCGCTCCAGCGGCATCACCTCACGGCCACGGGTGGCGCTGGCGATGGTGTCGCGGTCGAGTATCTGCCGGGGGTTGTCGAGGAACAGCTTGAGCAGGGCGAAGTCGGCGCCGCTGAGGAAATGTTCCTCGCCGTCCTCGTGGAACAGCCGGTGGCTGATGGTATCCAGCCGCCAGTCGTCGAAGGCGATGACCTCGCCGCCGCGCACCTGGGTGAACTGCGCGCGGCGCAGCAGCGCCTTGATCCGCGCCAGCAGCTCGCGGGGACTGAAGGGTTTGCCGAGGTAGTCGTCGGCGCCTAGCTCCAGGCCCACCACGCGGTCGGCCTCGTCGGAGCTGGCGGTGAGCATGATCACCGGCATGCAGGCATGGCGCTGGTGCGAGCGAATCCAGCGACACAGGCTGAAGCCGTCCTCGTCGGGCAGCATCACATCGAGGATTGCCAGGGCGGATTCCTCGTCGCACAGCGCACGACGGAAGTCCGCACCATTGGCGACGGCGCGCACCTGGAAACCGGCGCGGCTGAGGTAGGTTTCCAGCAGCTCGCGGATTTCCTGGTCGTCGTCCACCAGCAGGATGGATCGGGCAGGCTGGTTCACTTCGTGCGTCCTTTCTTGTTGTTTTTCTGATCGATGAAACGTTGACTCAGCCTTCGTTGCGCAGCGCCTGTTCCAGGGCCACGCCGGCGCCGAACAGGCCGGGATGCTCGGCGGTCATGACCCACACCGGCACCGGGTCGAGGTACGGCCCGCTGGTTTTGCCGCGGCTGCGGAACGCCTCGGCAAAACCGCTGCGCTGGAAGCGTTCGAGGAAGCGCGGAACGATGCCGCCGGTGATGTACACGCCCCCCAGCGCGCCGACCGTCAGCACGGCGTTGCCGGCGACCCGCGCCAGCCAGAGGAAGAAATGCTCCAGCACCGCATCGGCGTAGGCGTCGCCAGCCATGGCGCGCTCGCCGATCTCGGCTGCGGTGGCGCATTGCGGCTCCACGCCGTCCAGCTGGCAGCTCATGCGGTAGAGGTTTTCCAGGCCGCTGCCGGACAGTACGCGCTCGGCCGAAACGTGGCCGTACTTCTCGCGCAGCAGTTGCCAGAGGGCGAAGTCGCGCTCGGAGGTCACCGGCAGGTCGACATGGCCGCCTTCGCAGGGCAGCACTTCCCAACCGCCGGCCGGCAGCGGCATCAGGCTGCCGACGCCCAGGCCGGTACCGGGGCCGATGATCAGCCGGGCGCGGCCTTCCAGCGCCTTGCCCGGGCGCACCTGCACCAGGTGTTCTTCCGACAGCCGTGAGGCCGCCCAGGCCATGGTGCTGAAGTCGTTGACCAGCAGCAGGTGGCTCAGGCCCAGTTCGGCGCGGAAGGCGTCACGCTTGATCACCCAATGGTTGTTGGTGAACTTGAAGTCGCCGGCACCGACGGGGCCGGCGCAGGCCAGGCAGACGTTATCCACCGCCGACAGCGGCTGGCCGACGCGCTGCAGGTAGTCGCGCACGGCGTCTTCCGGGCGCGGGTAATCGGCGCAGGCCAGGACCTGGATGGATTCGAGGACTTCACCACGCCACAGGGCGAAGCGGGCGTTGGTGCCACCGATGTCGCCCACCAGGGCGAAACCGTTGGAGAAGGGCTGAGCGTTGTTGGAGTTCATTGCGGGCTCGGGCCTGGAAGATGGGTGAAAGGGTGCGGCGCGGGATCATGCCAGCATAGGACAGCGGCGGAAACGCCCCGTGCGACGGACAGGCAGTCCGTCACACCAGGACGCCGGACGATCAGCTCGGACCGTTGAGCTCAGCGGTGAAGCTGCAGGCGCCCTGCTCCGCCGGGCTGAAGGCATTGCGCATGAAGGCGAACAGCTCGCGGCCCATGCCCTGGTTATCGATCACCGGGGTGTCCACCAGCGGACGGGCATCCCATTCAACCGCGTCCACCAGCACGCGCAGCTCGCCGGTGGTGCCATCGACCCGCACCACGTCGCCATCGCGCAGCTTGGCCAGCGGCCCGCCATTGAGTGCTTCCGGGGAGATGTGGATGGCCGCCGGCACCTTGCCGGAAGCCCCGGACATGCGCCCGTCGGTGACCAGCGCCACCTTGAAGCCGCGGTCCTGCAGCACGCCGAGGAACGGCGTGAGCTTGTGCAGCTCCGGCATGCCGTTGGCGCGCGGGCCCTGGAAGCGCACCACGGCCACCAGGTCGCGCTCCAGCTCGCCGGCCTTGAAGGCGGCGGCCAGGCTCGACTGGTCATGGAAGATGCGCACCGGCGCCTCGACGATCTGGTGCTCCGTCGCCACGGCGGAGACCTTCATCACGCCGCGCCCGAGGTTGCCTTCCATCAGGCGCAGACCGCCTTCGGCCGAGAACGGCTTGTCGATGGGGCGCAGGATGTTCTCGTCCAGGCTCGCCGCCGGGCCTTCGCGCCAGACCAGCTTGCCGTCGTCGAGGAAGGGTTCGTTGATGTAGCGACGCAGGCCCTTGCCGACCACGGTCTGCACGTCTTCATGCAGCAGGCCGCCATCGAGCAGCTGACGGATCAGGAAGGACATGCCGCCCGCCGCCTGGAAGTGGTTGATGTCGGCCTGGCCGTTGGGGTAGATGCGCGCCAGGGTCGGCACGATCTCGGAGAGGTCGGCCATGTCCTGCCAGGTCAGCTGGATGCCGGCGGCCTGGGCGATGGCCAGCAGGTGCAGGGTATGGTTGGTCGAACCGCCGGTGGCGAGCAGTGCCACCACCGAGTTGACCATGGCCTTCTCGTCGACGATCTCCGCCATGGGTACGAACTGGCCGTTCTCCGGCGTCAGGCGTGCGGCCTGGCGGGCGGCTTCGCGGGTCAGTTCGTCGCGCAGCGGGGTGTTCGGGTTGACGAAGGAGGCGCCCGGCAGGTGCAGGCCCATCACTTCCACCAGCAGCTGGTTGGTGTTGGCGGTGCCATAGAAGGTGCAGGTGCCCGGCGCGTGGTAGGAGGCCATCTCCGAGGCCAGCAGCTCCTCGCGGGTGGCCTTGCCTTCGGCGAACAGCTGGCGCACTGCAGCCTTCTCCTTGTTGGAGATGCCGGTGGGCATCGGGCCGGCGGGGACGAACACCACCGGCAGGTGGCCGAAGCGCAGCGAGCCGATCAGCAGGCCGGGGACGATCTTGTCGCACACGCCCAGGCACAGCGCGGCGTCGAACATGTTGTGCGACAGCGCGATGGCGGTGCCCATGGCGATCACGTCGCGGCTGGCCAGGGACAGCTCCATCCCCGGTTCGCCCTGGGTCACGCCGTCGCACATGGCCGGCACGCCGCCGGCGAACTGGCCGACCGAGCCGATCTGCCGCAGGGCGTCCTTGATCAGCTCCGGGAAGCGCTCCAGCGGCTGGTGCGCAGAGAGCATGTCGTTGTAGGCGGAGACGATGGCGACGTTGGCCTGGTTCATCAGCCGCAGTGCCTGTTTGTCGGAATCGCCACAGGCCGCGACGCCGTGGGCGAGGTTGCCGCAGGGCAGCGTGCCGCGGTGCGGGCCCTTGGTGGCGGCTGCCTTGACCAGGTCGAGGTAGCGCTGGCGCGTGGCCGCGCTGCGGGCCTGGATGCGCTGGGTGACTTCAAGCACACGGGGGTGCATGGCAGCATTCTCCTACAGACTATCGGTTGTTGTTTTTACAACATTATCGTTGATTACTCGGTGTTTACTTTTCTTCAACGTGGAAATTTAATGGTTTTTACCACAACAAAAGAAAAGAGACGACCTCAATGACTATACGCCTGGCTATCAACGGATTTGGCCGCATCGGTCGGAACGTGCTCCGCGCGCTCTACTCGGGCCCGTATCGCCAGCACCTGCAAGTAGTGGCGATCAACGATCTGGGCGACGCGGCGATCAACGCCCACCTGCTCCAGTACGACAGCGTGCACGGGCGCTTCCACGGCCGCGTCGAGCACGACGCCGAAAGCCTCAGGGTAGAGGGCGACCGCATCGCCGTCACGGCGATCCGCAACCCGGCGGAACTGCCCTGGAAGACCCTGGGCGTGGATATCGTGCTGGAATGCACCGGCCTGTTCACCTCCCGCGACAAGGCCGCCGCGCACCTGCAGGCCGGCGCGCGCCAGGTACTGATCTCCGCGCCCGGCCAGGGCGTGGATGCCACGGTGGTGTTCGGCGTCAACGAACAGATTCTGCGCGCGGAGCACCAGATCGTCTCCAACGCCTCCTGCACCACCAACTGCCTGGCGCCGGTGGCCCAGGTGCTGCACCGCGAACTGGGCATCGAGCACGGACTGATGACCACCATCCACGCCTACACCAACGACCAGAACCTCTCCGATGTCTACCACAGCGACCCGTACCGGGCGCGCTCGGCCACCCAGTCGATGATCCCGACCAAAACCGGCGCCGCTGAAGCGGTGGGCCTGGTGCTGCCGGAGCTGGCCGGCAAGCTGACCGGGCTGGCGGTGCGGGTGCCGGTGATCAACGTGTCGCTGGTAGACCTCACCGTGCAGGTCGCCCGCGACACCAGCGCCCAGGAGGTCAACGAACTGCTGGAGCGGGCCAGCGAGACCTCGACGATCCTCGGCTTCAACCGCCAGCCGCTGGTCTCGGTGGACTTCAACCACGACCCGCGCTCGGCCATCTTCGACGCCAGTCATACGCGGGTGAATGGCCGGCTGGTGAAGGTGATGGCCTGGTACGACAACGAGTGGGGGTTTTCCAATCGGATGCTGGATACGGCACTTGCCATGGCTGCGGCACGCAGCTGAGGCCAGCGCCTCTGTAGGGCGCATAACGCGCCAGCGTTATCCGCCGAATGGGTGCGGCGGATAACCCGTTCCGGGTTATTCGCCCTACGTCCTGCATTTCCCTTCACCACCCTCTCCCCAGCCCTCTCCCTGAAGGGAGAGGGTTAGGGAGAGGGCAAACCACGGCACGGCGCCCCAGGAATGCCATTCAGCGATACAACCTTTTCCCCTGCGCCTCCAGCACCAGCAGACGCATGTCCGCCTCGGCACGGATGGCCTCCTGGCCGAGGTGATCGACGCGTTTCCACGCCTTGATTTCCTCGCGGCTGCGGCCGCAGCCCAGGCAGATGCCTTCTTCGAATTCGCAGATCTTGATGCATGGACTCTTCACGGACTTCCTCGCGGCTCAGGGATGAATGTCAGTGGGCTTGCACTGGACCTGCCCCTAAAAGATCGGACACCCGCGCGGCGCCAAGGTCCAACTCGATTTCCCCATCGGCGCCATCGAACCAGGCAATCGAAGCGCTAGAATCCGCCTTCCATGCTTTCCGACTGCGCCCATGCTCGCCCTCAAGCTCACCCTGGTTCCGCTGTTCCTGCTGCTGGTGTCCCTCTCCGGGCGCTGGTGGGGACCGACGGTTGCCGGCTGCCTCGCCGCCCTGCCCGCCATCGCCGGGCCGATCCTGTACCTGATCACCGTGGAGCACGGCCGCGAGTTCGGCGCCCAGGCCGCGTTGCTGGCGCTGGCGGCGATCTTCGCCGCGGAGGCCTTCAACTTTGCCTACGCCTGGCTGTGCCTGCGCTACGCCTGGCCGCTGGCCCTGGGCGGCGCGATGCTCGCCTGGCTGGTGGCCGCTTGGAGCCTGACGCAGTTGCCGGCCGCGCCCGTCTGGGCGCTGATGGTGGCGGCACTGGGCGCGTTGACCAGCCAGCTGTTCATGCCCCGCGCCGAGCTGCCGGCCAGCATCGCTCCGCTGGGTCGTCTCGAACTGGGCCTGCGCATGCTTGCGGGTGCGCTGCTGACCCTGGCGGTCACCGCCCTCGCCGGCTGGGCCGGGCCGAGCTGGAGCGGCCTGCTGGCGGTGTTCCCATTGCTCTCCATCGTGCTCTGCGTATCGTCGCAGCGGCTGCACGGCGCGGGCTTCGTCATCGCCCTGCTGCGCGGCATGGTCAGCGGTCGCCCGGCGTTCGCCGCCTTCTGCCTCTGGCTGGCGCTGCGCCTGCCGGACAACGACATCCTGCCGAGCTTCGCCCAAGCAGCGCTGCTGGCCGTGCTGGTGCAGAGTGCGGTACGCGGGCTGATCGGGCTCAGATCAAGAAGGGCAACCAAAGCCGCCTGAAACGCTGCTTGAAATGCAAAACGCCACGGCTGGATCAGCCGTGGCGTTTTCGTTTGCAGCGCGGGTGACGCTCAGAGCAGCGTGAAGCTCTGCTCCTTCACGTTGTCCGAATCCAGGCCGACGTAGACCTTGAACTCGCCCGGCTCCGAGGCGTAGCGCAGCTGGCTGTCGTAGAAGCGCAGGTCTTCCTCGCGGATCGGGAACTGCACCACCTTCGACTCGCCCGGCTTGAGCAGGATCTTCTCGAAGCCCTTGAGCTCCTTGACCGGACGGCTGATGGAGGCGGCGACGTCGCGCAGGTAGAGCTGCACGGTGGTCTCGCCAGCGACCTTGCCGGTGTTCTTCACGGTAACGCTGGCGGTGAGCTGGTCACCCTTCTTCAGCCTGCTGGCCGACAGCTTCACGTCCGAGACACTGAAGTCGGTGTAGCTCAGGCCATAGCCGAAGGGGTACAGCGGGCCGTTCTCCGAGTCGAAGTAGCGCGAGGTGTACTTGTTCGGGTGCTCGTGGTCGAACGGACGGCCGGTGTTCAGGTGGTTGTAGTAGATCGGCACCTGGCCCACCGAGCGCGGGAAGGTCATGGTCAGCTTGCCCGACGGGTTGTAGTCGCCGAACAGCACATCGGCGATGGCGTTGCCGCCTTCGGTACCGCTGAACCAGGTTTCCAGCACGGCGTCGGCGTTGGCACTTTCCCAGCGCAGGTCCATCGGTCGGCCGTTCATCAGCACCAGCACCAGCGGCTTGCCGGTGGCCTTGAGGGCCTTGAGCAGCTCGATCTGGCTCTGCGCGATGTGCAGATTGGTCTTGCTCGACGCTTCGTGGGCCATGCCCTGGGATTCGCCGACCACCGCCACCACCACGTCCGCCTGCTTCGCCTTCTCGACGGCTTCGTCGATCATGGCCTGCGGGCTGCGCGAGTCGACCTTGACGTCTTCGCTGTATTCGTTGAGGTATTTGACGATCTGCGGATCGTCGGTGACGTTGGCGCCCTTGGCGTAGAGCAGCGCAGCGTGGCCACGGGTGGCGGTGCCCATGCCTTCGAGCACGGTCACGGCCTGGAAGGCCTTGCCGGCGGCGGACCAGCTGCCCATGACGTCGCGCTTGCTGTCGGCCAGCGGGCCGATCAGGACGATCACGCCGTCACGCTTGAGCGGCAGCACGCCGCCTTCGTTCTTCAGCAGGACCATGCCCTTGCGCGCGATCTCACGGGCGTCGGCGCGGTGCAGACGGTCCTCGGCGTCGGTGTCCACCGGGTCCTGGCCCTGCAGGTAGCGGTACGGGTCCTGGAACAGGCCCATGTCCCACTTGGCGGCGAGCACGTCACGGCAGGCACGGTCGATCTCGTCCTGGCTGATCAGCCCAGCCTTGAGCAGCTCGGGCATGTGCTTGCCGTAGAGGTCGTCGTTCATGTTCATTTCGACGCCGGCGTTGATCGCCGCCTGGGTGGCGTCGCGCTCGGTGGCGGCCACGCCGTGCTTGATCAGCTCCAGCACCGCGCCGTGGTCGCTCAGGGTCAGGCCCTTGTAGCCCCACTGCTTGCGCAGCAAGTCCTGCAGCAGCCACTTGTTGGCAGTGGCCGGCACGCCGTTGATGCTGTTGAGCGAAACCATCACCGCGCCGGCGCCGGCGTCGATGGCCGCGCGGTACGGCGGCAGGTAGTCCTGGAACATGCGCTGCGGGCTCATGTCCACGGTGTTGTAGTCGCGGCCGCCTTCGCCGGCGCCGTACAGGGCGAAGTGCTTGACCCCGGCCATGATGGTTTCCGGCTGGTTCAGGCCCTTGCCCTGGTAACCCTTGACCACCGCGGCGGCGACCTTGCTGGTCAGCCAGGCGTCTTCGCCGAAGCCTTCGGAGACCCGGCCCCAACGCGGATCGCGGGCGATGTCGACGGTGGGCGAATAGGTCAGGTTGAGGCCATCGGCGCTGGCCTCGATGGCCGAGACGCGGGCGCTGCGCTCGATGGCGGCCAGGTCCCAGCTCGCCGCCAGGCCCAGGCCGATGGGGAATACGGTGCGGTGGCCGTGAACCACGTCATAGGCGAAGAACAGCGGAATCTTCAGCCGGCTCTTCATCGCCGCATCCTGCAGGTCGCGGATGCCCGGCCGGACCACGGTGTTGAACACCGCGCCGGTGGTGCCCTCGGCGATTTCCTTCAGCAGTACCGGCTTGGGATGATCCGGGCCGACGCTGACCAGGCGCAGCTGGCCGATCTTCTCTTCCAGCGTCATGCGCTGCATCAGGCTGTCGAGGAAGGCTTCCTTGGACTGCCCGGCCAGCGGCACGGCGGGAGCGGCGTCAGGCGCCTGGGCGGCGGAAAGCGAAGCGCTGCCAAGGCCCAGCAGGAGGCCGAGCCAGCAGATACGGCTGATTGGAGTTCTTTTCATATGGGTACTCAGCGACCTGCGCGAGGCGCCGGGCCACTGTGGATTGTTATCGAGGGTCGTCGAAGGGACGGGGATTCCGGCTGCTCCCCCGGGTGTAGCGGCCGGCGCCTTTCGAACGCGGCACATAAGGTCGTCGCGCCGGAGGCGGAAGTCAATCACCGAACGGCTGGAAAACCTCGGGCAGATGCGCCAAAGCCTGGGTTCAATGGTCGCGATTGCGCGCGTTGAACTCCATTTCCTCGAGCATGGCTTCGCGCAGGGCGCGCTCTTCGTCCCACTCTTCCTCGGCGGGCGTGGGCTCGGGGGCCGGTGGCGGCGGAACGGGCTCCGGCTGCGCTTCGACGGATTCCTCGGACTCGACCTCGGGCAGCGCATGAACGCCGCTGAAATCGGCGTCCACCCCGCTGTCCTCGTCGTCGCTCGGCGGACGGTCGATCAGGTCGTCGAAGTCGGTCTTCAGGCCCTGCTCCATCTCGTCCAGCTCGGCGAGCAGGCTGCGGAAGCTGGTTTCCTCCTTCGGCTCTTCCGGCGGCGCAGGCTCCGGCTCCTCACCAGCATCGCGCACGGCCTGGTCCGCCAGGGCCTGCAGGGACGGCGGCACGTAGTCCTCGTCGTATTCCTCGGGGCTCGGCAGGCTGGCCACCGGCGCCATGTCCTCGAGGATCGGCTGTGGCTCGGGCTCCATCAGTTTCAGCTCGGCCAGCGGCGGCAGGTCTTCCAGGCTTTTCAGGTTGAAGTAGTCGAGGAAAGTGCGGGTGGTGGCGAGCATCGCCGGGCGGCCGGGGACTTCGCGGTAGCCGACGATGCGGATCCACTCGCGCTCCATCAGCGTCTTGACGATCTGGGTGTTCACCGCGACGCCACGGATTTCCTCGATCTCGCCACGGGTGATGGGCTGGCGGTAGGCGATCAGCGCCAAGGTCTCCAGCAGCGCACGGGAGTAGCGCTGCGGACGCTCCTCCCAGAGCCGGCCGACCCAGGAGGCGAACTTCTCGCGCACCTGCAGGCGGTAGCCGGTGGCGACCTCCTTGAGCTCGAAGGCCCGCCCGGAGCAGGACAGGCTCAGCACCGCCAGCGCATCGCGGAACTGCTGCGGCTCGGGGCGCTCGGCCTCCTCGAACAGCTCGCCGAGGCGCTCCAGCGACATGGGCTTGCCGGCAGCCAGGAGGATGCCTTCGAGCAGGGTCGCCAGTTCTTGCGGGTCGGAGAGATTCATCGGGGGCTCGGGTCAGGGTGAGAGGTCGGCTGGACAGCAATCGTCGTTCAGGCGGGAAAGCTACTCAAAGCGCGGCGCCAGGGCAACGCTGGCGGCTCAGAACAGGCTCTCTTCAGGATCGGCCTCAGGATCGGCTGCGGGGGCGTCGCCAGGCTCGGCACCTTCGGGCTCATCGAAGTGGCCATCCTCGAAGGTCAGCTCGGCCGGCGCTTCTTCGCGGGGTTCGAAGACGTCCTCGTCGCCCTCTTCCAGCCCTTCTTCCGCCACTTCGCCGAAGCGCGCAGCGCCTTCCTGCACTTCCGTTCGGGCACGGACGTGGATGGGGGCAAAGGCTTCGTTCTGCACCAGTTCCACCAGCTGTTCCTTGACCAGCTCCAGCACCGCCATGAAGGTCACCACCACGCCGAGCTTGCCTTCCTCGACGCGGAACAGCGAAATGAAGGGCACGAAGCCCTCGCCCTTCAGGCGTTCGAGAATCTCGGTCATGCGCTCGCGGGTGGAGAGCATCTCGCGGGTGACCTGGTGGCTTTCGAACAGGTCGGCGCGGCGCAGCACCTCGGCCATGCACAGCATCAGCTCCTGCATGTCCACTTCCGGCAGCAGCCGCCGCGCACGCGCATCCGGCGCGGCGACGGTGGGTACCACGTAGTCGCGGCCCAGGCGCGGCAGCTCGTCGAGGTCCTCGGCGGCCTTCTTGAAGCGCTCGTATTCCTGCAGGCGGCGGATCAGCTCGGCGCGCGGGTCTTCCTCTTCTTCCTCAGCCTCCGCCGAGCGCGGCAGCAGCATGCGCGACTTGATCTCGGCGAGCATGGCGGCCATCACCAGGTACTCGGCGGCCAGCTCCAGGCGCACCGACTTCATCAGCTCGACATAGCCCATGTACTGGCGGGTGATCTCCGCCACGGGGATGTCGAGGATGTTGATGTTCTGCTTGCGGATCAGGTAGAGCAGCAGGTCCAGCGGGCCTTCGAAGGCTTCGAGGAAGACCTCCAGGGCGTCCGGCGGGATGTACAGGTCCTGCGGCATCTCCGTCAGGGCCTCGCCGTAGACGAGCGCCAGCTGCACCGGAATCTGGTATTCAGGGGCGGCGGAAGGGGCTTCCGGCTCGGTCAGGTCACTCATCGGCCACTCGTCAGGGGCTGGGGTTCGAAGGCGGCATTATCCCTGCTTTTGCCGGCGGCGGGAGGGGCTTTTGGCGGATTTGCGCGCGCTACCCCTTTACCTGCGCGTAGGAGCGGACTCCGTCCGCGATGGACCCGCATCGCGCCGGATGCCGCTCGCGGACAAAGTCCGCTCCTACAAGATCAGCCCTGGCTGCGCGCCCCGCTCCTCAAGCGGGAGAGGGGACCGTTCGGTGCAGGATGAAACCACAGTGTCAGTCGGCACAATCTGCCCCCTCTCCCTCAGGGAGAGGGTTGGGGTGAGGGCAAGCACGAGCACCAATGGTCGGACAGCGACCGTCAGCGGTACGACAACCCCATGGCATGCCGCACCTCCGCCAGCGTCTCCCGCGCCGCCTCGCGGGCGCGCTCGGCGCCTTCGGCGAGGATGCTGCGCACCAGCTCGGGGTTGTCCTCGTAGTCCAGTGCGCGCTCCTGGATCGGCGCCAGTTCCTGGAGGATCGATTCGATCAGCGGTCGCTTGCAGTCCAGGCAGCCGATCCCGGCGCTGCGGCAACCTTCCTGCACCCACTGGCGGCAGCCGTCGTCGGAGTAGATCAGGTGCCACTGCCACACCGGGCAACGCTCCGGGTCGCCCGGATCGCGGCGGTGTACGCGCGCCGGGTCGGTGGGCATGCGCGCGATCTTTTCCTCGATCTCCGCCGGGCTGTCGCGCAGGGCGATGGCGTTGTGGTGCGACTTGGACATCTTCTGCCCATCCAGCCCCGGCATCTTCGGCGCGTGGCTGATCAGCGTCTGCGGCTCGGGCAGGAGCATGCGGCTGCTGCCTTCGAGGTAGCCGAACAGCCGGTCGCGGTCGCCCAGGGTCAGGCTCTGCTGCTCCATGAGCAGCGCGCGGGCGGTTTCCAGCGCAGCGGCGTCGCCCTGCTCCTGCCAGGCACGGCGCAGGTTGCTGTAGAGCTTGCCGGTCTTCTTGCCCAGGCGGGCGATGGCGGTCTGCGCACGGTCTTCGAAGTCCACCTCGCCGCCGTACAGGTGGTTGAAGCGGCGGGCGATCTCGCGGGTGAATTCGACGTGGGCGAACTGGTCCGAGCCCACCGGCACCAGGCCGGCACGGTAGATCAGGATGTCCGCCGCCTGCAGTAACGGATAGCCGAGGAATCCGAAGGTATCGAGGTCCTTGTGGACCATTCTCTCCTGCAGTTCCTTGTAGGTCGGCACGCGCTCCAGCCAGGACAGCGGGCAGATCATCGACAGCAGCAGGTGCAGCTCGGCGTGCTCGGGGACCTGGGACTGGATGAACAGCGTCGCCGCGCTGGGGCTGACGCCCACCGCCAGCCAGTCGATGGCCATGTCACGCACGTGCTGGCGGATGCTCGCGGTCTCGTCGTACTCGGTGGTCAGGGCGTGCCAGTCGACGATGGAGAAGTAGCACTCGTACTCGTGCTGCAGTTTCACCCAGTTCTGCAGCACACCGTGGTAATGCCCCAGGTGCAGGCGCCCGGTGGGGCGCATGCCGGACAGCACACGGCGCAGGGATTCGACGCTGGTCAAGCGGTCAACCTCGCGGCTTCGGCGATGGAACGAGGGAGTATAGCCAGCACGCCGGGAGCGTTCAGGCGTTGACCAGGAAGGGTTCCGGGTCGCCGCAGCCGACGCGCACCACCACCGGGTCCTCGTCGGTCAGGGCGATCACCGTGGAGGCCTCGCCGCCACCGAAACCGCCGTCGATGATCAGGTCCACCGCGTGCTCCAGCAGGTCGCGCATCTCGTAGGGGTCATTCAGCGGCTCGCTCTGGCCGGGCAGGATCAGGCTCACGCTCATCAGCGGCTCACCCAGCTCTTCCAGCAGCGCCAGGGCGATCGGGCAGGCCGGCACGCGCAGGCCGATGGTGCGGCGCTTGGGGTGCAGCAGCATGCGCGGCACTTCGCGGGTGGCGTTGAGGATGAAGGTGTAGGGGCCGGGCGTGTGCGCCTTGAGCAGGCGGAACAGGCCGGTGTCGACCTTGGCGTAGAGGCCCAGCTCGGACAGGTCGCGGCAGACCAGGGTGAAGTTGTGCTTGTCGTCCAGCCGGCGAATGTGACGGATGCGCTCCACCGCCGACTTCTCGCCGATGCGGCAGCCCAGGGCGTAGGAGGAGTCGGTGGGATAGGCGATCACGCCACCCTGGCGGATGATCTCCACGGCCTGCTTGATCAGGCGCGCCTGGGGATTTTCCGGGTGGATCTGAAAGAACTGGCTCATGGCGTCTCCTGGGTCCCAAGGGCGTTCTCGGCGCTGGCGAAGCGCGGCCAGAGTGGCGGCAGGTCTTCCGGAACGCTCCGGTAGAGGCCCAGCTCCGACCAGTCGCTGGGGCCGTGGAAATCGCTGCCGGCGGTGACCATCAGGCCGAATTCGCGGGCGAGGATGCTCAGCACACCGACCTGCTCGGCCGGTTGCGGGCCATTGCAGACTTCCAGCGCGTGGCCGCCGGCGGCGAGGAAGTCGGCCACCAGCTTGCGCCGCTTGGTGCGGGTGAAATCGTACTGGTAGGGATGCGCCAGGCTGATCCAGGCGCCCGCCGCGCGCAGCGTGCCGACCGCGTCGGCGAGGCTCGGCCAGTGCTGCTTGACGTCGCCCAGCTTGCCGGCGCCCAGCCACTTGCGGAAGGCCTCGCCACGGTCCTTGACA
The DNA here is from genome assembly GCF_014204515.1 of Pseudomonas nitroreducens. Lineage (GTDB taxonomy): Bacteria > Pseudomonadota > Gammaproteobacteria > Pseudomonadales > Pseudomonadaceae > Pseudomonas > Pseudomonas nitritireducens_A. Next base: position 122,051 of record NZ_JACHLI010000008.1, read on the forward strand.
TGCCCCTGGCGCAGCAGGAATTCGGCGAAGTGTGGGCGCGCCGGAGCGTTCTCGCTGTCGCCCAGCTCGGCCTGGATCGCCCGCGCGCCCTCGAAGGCGCCGGGCATGCCCTTGGCTTCGAGGCGCCGGCCGATCTCTTCGGCGCGGGTCCAGCGGGCGCGGTGCAGGTCATCCAGCGCCTTCACCAGCGGCTCGGCAGTGGCATCGAAGCCATAACCCAGCACGTGGATGGTCGCCCCGCCCCAGGTGCAGGACACTTCGACACCATCCACCAGTTCCATGCCCAGCGCCTGGGCGGCGCGGCGCGCCTCGGGCAGGCCATCGAGGGTGTCGTGGTCGGTCAGCGCCAGCACGCGCACGCCGCGCCCGTGGGCGCGCTCGACCAGGGCCGTCGGGCTGAGCTGTCCGTCGGACGCGGTGCTGTGGCAGTGCAGGTCGACTCGCATGGGGCTTCCAGGGGCAATACAGGGATAACGTTCTGTATAGACGTTTCTGTGCCAACGCTCCCGCGGCAACGGGTTGAAACCATGATCTGCCGCAGCGTTGGGCGGATGACGCTTTCAGTTCATCCACAGCTTGGTATTATGCCGGCTCTACTGGGCTGTGGCTGCCGTAATGAAGCAATTCATCGATTTCATTCCCCTGATTCTCTTCTTCATCGTCTACAAGCTCGATCCGCGCAACGTCGAACTCGCTGGCCAGAGCTTCTCGCTCGGCGGCATCTACAGCGCCACGGCCGTGCTGATCGCCGCCTCGGTGGTGGTCTACGGCGCCCTGCTGATCAAGCAGCGCGAGCTCGACAAGGGCCAGTGGGTGACCCTGGCCGCCTGCCTGGTATTCGGCGGCATGACCCTGGCCTTCCACAGCGAAACCTTCCTCAAGTGGAAGGCGCCGGTGGTGAACTGGCTGTTCGCCCTGGCCTTCGCCGGCAGCCACTTCATCGGTGGCCAGCCGCTGATCCAGCGGATCATGGGCCACGCGGTGCACCTCTCCGATTCCCTCTGGGCGAAGCTGAACATCGCCTGGGTGCTGTTCTTCCTGATCTGCGGCTGTGTCCAGCTGTTCGTCGCCTTCACCTTCCAGGACTACTGGGTGGACTTCAAGGTGTTCGGCAGCCTGGGCATGACCCTGCTGTTCCTGATCGGCCAGGGCGTGTTCCTGGCCCGCCACATGCACGATGAGCCTACCGGCGAAAAACCCAAGGACTGACATGCTCTACGCGATCATTGCCCGTGATATCACCGCCTCCCAAGAACGCCGCCTGGCCGCCCGCCCCGCGCATATCGCCCGCCTGGAGCAGTTGAAGGAAGAAGGCCGCCTGGTGCTGGCCGGCCCGCACCCGGCCATCGACAGCAACGATCCGGGCGCCGCCGGCTTCACCGGCAGCCTGATCGTCGCCGAATTCGACTCCCTGGCCGCGGCGCAAGCCTGGGCCGACGCCGACCCGTACCGCGCCGCCGGCGTCTATGCCGACGTCGTGGTCAAGCCGTTCAAGAAAGTCCTGCCGTAACCAACGCCACCGTCGCCACCCCGGAGCACGGAAGCGGGGGATGCGCAGTCGAAACGCCGGCCCGCCAGGGCCGGCGCTGGATCATCGAACAAGGAATCGCGATGCATCGTCTGCCCCTGCTGCTCTGTCTCCTCCTGCCGCTGGCCGCCCTGGCCGAAGAACCCGGCGCGGAACCAACCCCGTCGGCACTGTCCAACCCTGAGCCCGGCGCGCTGCCCGACAATGCCCCGAGCAACGAGGCCGATGCCGTACAGGAAGCCGACGAGCGCATCCGCGCGCTGGAAAGCCGGCTGGCGGACAGCGAACAGCAGCGCCAGGCCCTGGCCGCGCAGCTGGCCGCACCACCCGCCGTTGCGGACAACAGCCAGGACGAAGCCCGCATCACCCGCCTGACCCAGGAAAACCAGCGGCTCAAGCTGCAGCTGCGCGAGGCCCAGGCCAACCAGCCCGCGCGCCTGCTCAGCGAACAGCAGACCTGGTACGTGGCTGGCGCCGGTACCGCGCTGCTGGCCTTCCTGCTCGGCATGCTGGGCCGCGGCCGGCGACGTTCGCGGCGCGAATGGATCAACTGAAAGAAGCGTCTTCATGAGTGAACTGCTGCTGATCGACGACGATGTCGAACTCTGCGAACTGCTGAGCACCTGGCTGGCCCAGGAAGGCTTCAGCATCCGCGCCGCCCACGATGGCGCCCAGGCCCGCGCCGCCCTGGCCAGCCGTGCGCCGGACGCGGTGGTGCTCGATGTCATGCTGCCCGACGGCAGCGGCCTGGAACTGCTCAAGGCCCTGCGCAGCAACCACCCGGACCTGCCGGTGCTGATGCTCTCCGCCCGCGGAGAGCCGCTGGACCGCATCCTTGGCCTGGAACTGGGCGCCGACGACTACCTGGCCAAGCCCTGCGATCCCCGCGAGCTGACCGCCCGCCTGCGCGCCGTGCTGCGCCGCAGCCACCCGGCGCAGCCGGCGGCGCAGCTGGAGCTGGGCGACCTGGCGCTGAACCTGTCGCGTGGCGTGGTCAGCGTCGGCGCCGAAGAGATCAGCCTGACCCTGTCCGAGAGCCGCATCCTCGAGGCGCTGCTGCGCCAACCGGGCGAACCGCTGGACAAGCAGGCCCTGGCGCAGCTGGCGCTGGGCCGCAAGCTGACCCTCTACGACCGCAGCCTGGACATGCACGTCAGCAACCTGCGCAAGAAGCTCGGCGGCCACCCCGACGGCCGCCCGCGCATCCTCGCCCTGCGCGGACGGGGCTATTTCTACGCGCCCTGAGGCAGGCGGCGGGCCGCTCTGGCACGGGCTTCGTAAAGTTTCCAGCAGGGCTTCACGTAATCTTTACCGAAGCTTTACGTGGCCCTGACCGCCCTTGACCTTGCCATCCCTAGACTGGGCTCATCCGGTAACGACCGGTCCCTGAAAGGAGAAACACCATGCGCAAGACCCTGACCGCCCTGCTGATCGCTGCCGCCCTGCCGACCGTCGCGCTGGCGGCCACTCCGGCGCCGACCGACGCTCCGCCGCCCGCCCCGTTCATGAAAGACCATGGCCCGGGCATGCATGGCCCGCGTGGCGAACACGGCGGCCCGTTCCGCGATCTGAACCTGACCCAGGACCAGCGCCAGCAAGTCGGCAAGCTGATGGGCGACTCGATGAAGGATCGCCGCGCGATCACCGAGAAGTACTGGAACAAGCTGCCCGAGTCCGACCGCAAGGCCATGCAGGAAGAACTCAAGGCCAACCGCGAGAAGTCCGAGGCCAGCATCCGCGGCATCCTCACTCCGGAACAGCAGAAGAAGTTCGACGAGCTGAAGAAGCAGCGTGAACAGCGCAAGGCCGAGTGGGCGGAATTCCAGACCTGGAAGGCCCAGAAAGACGGCACCAAGACCAACTGATCGCTCCAGCAAGTGCAGGCGCCGGGTTATCCCGGCGTCTTGCCGTTGGGCCCTGACAACGGATAGACCATGCGGCTGAACAGGAAGACCATGCGCTCACTCTTCTGGCGGATCCTCGCCGCCTTCTGGCTCGCCCTGCTGCTGGTGGCCGGACTGTCGATCCTGCTGGGCCGCGCCCTGAACCAGGACACCTGGGTGATCGCCCGTTATCCCGGCCTGCATGACATCGCCAAGCAATGGACCCTGCTCTACGAGACCCAGGGCCCGGCCGCCGCGCAACAGCTGCTGGAAAGCCGCCGGCAGCAATACGAACTCTCGGTACAGGTGCTCGACGAGACCGGCCAGCGCCTGGTCAACGGCACCTACCTGCCGCGCCCACCGCGTCCGCGCGACAACAATTTCGACCGCCAGGACCTGCCCCGCTTCCCCTGGCGCCAGCTGAGCCAGGAATACACCAGCAGCCGCACCGACCAGACCTACCTGTTCATCTACCGTATTCCGCACCCGACGCTGCAGGCCTGGCACCGCAGCAGCCTGCTCTGGCCGCTCAGCGCGCTGGGCATCGCCCTGGTGGTGCTGACCGTGTTCAGCCTGCTGCTGACGCTGTCCATCACCCGCCCGCTGAACCGCCTGCGCCGCGCCGTGCACGACCTCGGCCAGACCAGTTATCAACAGGACAGCCTCGCCCGCCTCGCCCGCCGCGGCGACGAACTGGGCGTGCTGGCCCGCGACTTCAACCGCATGGGCGCGCGCCTGCAAGGATTGATCGGCAGCCAGCGCCAATTGCTGCGCGACGTTTCCCACGAGCTGCGCTCACCGCTGGCCCGGCTGAAAATTGCCCTGGCCCTGGCCGAACGCGCCAGCCCCGAGCAGCGCGCCGCCATGTGGCCGCGCCTGGAGCAGGAATGCGACCGCCTGGAAGCACTGATCAGCGAAATCCTCGCCCTCGCCCGCCTCGATGCCGACCCCGGCCCGACCAGCCGCATCGACCTGCTGCCGCTGTTCGAACGCCTGCGCAACGACGCGCACCTGCTGCACCCGGAACAGAACATCCAGCTCGACGTCGCGCCGCAGCTGGCCGTCGACGGCTGGCCCGACATGCTCGAACGCGCCCTCGACAACCTGCTGCGCAACGCCTCGCGCTTCAACCCGGCCGAACAGCCGCTGGAAGTCCAGGCTCGTATCCACGACGAACGCCTGCACATCAGTATCCGTGACCACGGCCCCGGCATCGGCGAGGAACACCTGGCGCAACTGGGCGAACCCTTCTTCCGCGCGCCCAACCAGAACAGCCCCGGCCATGGCCTGGGCCTGGCCATCGCCCGCCGCGCCATCGAGCGTCATCACGGACGGCTGCGCCTGAGCAACCATCCCGACGGCGGTTTCCTGGCCAGCATCGACCTGCCGCTGCGCCGCCAGCCCGCCTGAACCGCGCGTACCTTCGGAGAGCCACCATGAGCCTTCCCGCCTTCGCTACCCCGATCCCCGCCCTGCAACGGCCGCTGCCGCCAGCCGCCCTGCTGCGCAGCGAACCCCGTGACGATCCGCAGTACCTGGTGCTGGCGGTGGAACTGGCGCGCCTTGCCGCGCAGTGGCGCAAGCGCTGGCCCGGCCTGCGCCTGAGCCTGCCGCAGAGCGGCACCTGGCCGCTGGAAAGCTGGCCGGATGCGCTGGGCGATGCACTGGATGCTGTGCTGGAAGCGGCGCTGAAGCGCCAACCGTACGCGGTACTGGAACTGTCGCTCGGTTCAGCGCACGGTGAGTTGCGCCTGGACCTGCAGGGCCATGACCCGCGAGCGCGGGCCTGGCTGCCGGCAGCCCTGCCGCCGGCGCGAAGACTGGTTGCCTGGCAGGGCGGCCAGCTGATCTGGCATGCCCCGCGGCTGAACCATCATGGCGGCGCCTGGAAAGTGCGCCTGGAACTGCCGCTCAGCCCCGCCAGGCGCTGACGAACTCGGCCGGCTCCAGCGGCGCCGGGCGGCGCAGCTCGCCGACCGGCGTGCCGAGGTAGATGAAACCGACGATGCGCTCGTTCGCGGCAAGGCCCAGGCCTTCGCGCACCAGCGGATCGAACGCCATGGCGCCGGTGCGCCACATCGCTCCCAACCCTTCTACGTAAGCCGCCTGGACGATGCCGTGGGCGGCGCAACCGGCGGCCAGCCACTGCTCGATCTCAGGCACCTTGGGGTGCTCCTGCAGGCGCGCCACGGCCACCACCAGCAGCGGCGCACGCAGCGGCATGGCGCGGGCCTTGTCCAGCGCCTCGGGCTTGCCGTCCGGCTCGTTGGCCGCCACGGCGCGGGCGAACAACTCACCCAGCTCCTTGCGCGCTTCGCCTGCCACGGTAATGAAACGCCAGGGGCGCAGTTGGCCATGATCCGGCGCACGCAGCGCCGAGCGGAACAGGCGGTCCAGTTGCTCGGCGGACGGTGCCGGCTCGCTCAGACGGGCGTGGGACACACGGTTGAGCAACGCGTCGAGAGCCTCCATGGGCTGCCTCCAGTCAATCTCGAAAGCCGCCATTGTAGACGCAAAGGGTTCGCATTTGCCCGGGAAACACAGTGCTCTCCCTCGCTGCCCTTCTTGTAAAGGGGAACGGCGTCACGCGGTTTACTCTCGGCAGGCGGCAGGTAAAATGGCCGATTCCCAGTAGATTCAGACCTCAGCGCATGGCCCTGCCGACACTACGCACCCTCGGATTCATCATCGGCATCTTCGTGATCACGCTGGCGGTCGCCATGCTGGTGCCCATGGCCACGCTGCTCTACTACGGCCGTGCCAACGAACTGCACCCGTTCATCTGGTCGGCGATCATCACCTTCACCTGCGGGCTGGGCATGGTCATTCCCGGCCGCCCGGAGCACGTGCACCTGCGCCCGCGGGACATGTACATGCTCACCGTGTCGAGCTGGGTGATCGTCTGCTTCTTCTCTTCCCTGCCCTTCATGTTCGCCCGGCACATCAGCTTCACCGATGCGATCTTCGAGAGCATGTCAGGCATCACCGCCACCGGCTCGACCATCCTCAGCGGGCTGGACAAGATGTCCCCGGGCATCCTCATCTGGCGCTCGCTGCTGCACTGGCTGGGTGGCATCGGCTTCATCGCCATGGCGGTGGCGATCCTGCCGATGCTGCGCATCGGCGGCATGCGCCTGTTCCAGACCGAATCCTCGGACCGTTCCGACAAGGTCATGCCGCGCTCACACATGGTGGCCAAGTACATAGTCGGGGTGTACGTCAGCATCACCATCCTCGGCACCCTGGCCTTCTGGTGGGCCGGCATGGGCCTGTTCGACTCGCTCAACCACGCCATGTCGGCGATCTCCACCGGCGGCTTCTCCACCTCCGACCAGTCCCTGGCCAAGTGGCACCAGCCGGCCGTGCACTGGGTCGCGGTGGTGGTGATGATCCTGGGCAGCATCCCCTTCGTGCTCTACGTCTCGACCCTGCGCGGCAACCGCAGGGCGCTGCTGCGCGACCATCAGGTGCACGGCTTCCTCGGCCTGCTGCTGTTCACCTGGCTGGTGATGGGCACCTGGTACTCGGTGACCTCCAGCCTGCCCTGGCTGGACGCCTTCCGCATCGTCGCGGTGAACGTCACCTCGGTGGTCACCACCACCGGCTTCGCCCTGGGCGACTACAGCCTGTGGGGGCACTTCTCGATCATGCTGTTCTTCTACCTGGGCTTCATCGGCGGCTGCTCCGGCTCCACCGCCGGCGGCATCAAGATCTTCCGCTTCCAGGTGGCCTACACCCTGCTGCGCGCCAGCCTGTACCAGCTGATCCACCCGCGCGCGGTGATCCGCCAGAGCTACAACGGCCACCGGCTGGACGAGGAGATCGTGCGCTCGATCCTGACCTTCTCGTTCTTCTTCGGCGCCACCGTCGGCGGCCTGGCCCTGGGCCTGTCGTTCCTCGGCCTGGACTGGATGACCTCACTCACCGGCGCGGCCAGCACCGTGGCCGGCGTCGGCCCAGGCATGGGACCGATCATCGGCCCCTCGGGCAACTTCGCCTCGCTGCCGGACGCCGCCAAGTGGCTGCTGTGCGGCGGCATGCTGCTGGGCCGCCTGGAGATCATCACCGTGCTGGTGCTGTTCACCCCGGCTTTCTGGCGGCACTGATCGTCCCACGGCCAAGCGACGTATGAGTCACTGGCCGGCTCGAGGCTCGAGACAATCCATCGCGGACAAAGTCCGCTCCTACGCACGGCAATTGGTGCCGAGCTTACTCCTGCAAAAACCTCGCGGCAGCCGGCTGGTGTAGGAGCGGACTCCGTCCGCGATCGGCATCCGGCGAGCAGCGGATGAATCACAATTCTTCGCGGTACTCGCCGGGCGTCTTGCCGAACCAGCGGCGGAACGCGCGGAAGAAGTTGCTCGGCTCGGAGAACCCCAGCAGGTAGGCGATTTCCAGCAGCGTCATGCGCGGCGTGGCGAGGTACTGCTGGGCCAGCTCGCGGCGGGTGTCGTCGAGCAGTTGCTGGTAGCTGGTGCCCTCCTCCTGCAGGCGCCGCTGCAGGGTGCGCTCGGACAGGTTGAGCGCCTGCGCCACGCTTTCGCGCTTGGGCTCGCCCTGGGGCAGCAGGCGGCACAGCACCTGGCGGGTCTGGTGGCTGAAGCGGCTGCTGACGAAGCGCGCCAGGTATTCCCCGGCGAAGCGGTCGTGCAGGCGCGCCAGTTCCTCGTTGGCGGTGGGCAGCGGCGCGGCCATGTCCTCGTGGGAAAACAGCATCGCGCAGTCGGCGTGGCCGAAGCTCAGCGGCGCCTGGAACAGCTCGCGGTAAGGCTCCACGTCCTGTGGCGGGTCGCCGGCCAGGCGCACTTCCAGCGGCCGGATGGCCCGTCCGGTGATCCAGCGCAGCATGGCGATCAGGCTGGCGATCGAGCACTCGGCACTCTGCCGCGGCACCGGCAGGCGGTCGCCATGCACCACGATGCGGAACAGGCAGCCTTCGGGCAGGCGGCGGAAGCTCAGGTCGGCGCCCTCGGCGATGATCCGCTGGTAGCGCTCCAGGCGCTCGAAGCCCTCGCCCAGGTTGCGGCTGGACATCAGCGCATAACCCACCACAGGGAACGCCGGGGTGTGCACGCGGGCGATGTTCAGGCCGATCGCCGGGTTGCCGGACAGCTCCACGGCGCGGCTCCACAGGCGGCTGAGCGAATCCTGGGGGAAGCGCGCGTCGGGGTCATCGAGGGCGGCGAAATCCAGTCCCAGTTCGCTGAACAGCCGGCGGCCATCGAGGCCTTCCAGCTCCAGCGACTGGACGATTCCACGCACCCAGCTCGACAGGGTTGTACGCTCAGGCATGCATATTCTTCTGGTTATGGTGGCGATCCGCGCCGACCGCTTCGACGCGGGCGGCGCAGGGGGATACTAAACTGGTCCCCCATGACATCCGCAAGTCCGAGGGCGCCAGCCTACACTGGCGCCATCACAACAACAGGAGGTGCGCCATGAGCACCCAGACCGCCGATCGATTCCAGAGCTTCGCCGAGTTCTACCCGTATTACCTGCAGGAACACAGCAACGCCGTGTGTCGCCGCCTGCACTACGTGGGCAGCCTGCTGGTGCTGTCGATCCTCGCCTACGCCATTTTCAGCGGCCACCTGCTGTGGCTGCTGGCCATTCCGCTGGCCGGCTACGGCTTCGCCTGGGTCGGCCACTTCGTGTTCGAGAAGAACCGCCCCGCCACCTTCAAGTACCCGCTGTGGTCGCTGATGGGCGACTGGGTGATGCTCAAGGATGCCTTCACCGGGCGCATTCGTTTCTGACGTAGGGCGCTTCTGACGTAGCGTCCTGTCAGCGCGCGGCGTTGCGCTGCGTCGTGCGCTCGAAGAGGATCGCCTGCACCTCGCCACCCGCATGCTGCGCCACCCGCCGCCAAGTGGCCGGCACGTCGGGAATCTCCTGGTCGTTATAGCGGCTCATCACCAGCCACACGCGCCCATCATCCCGCGGCAGGTCCGCCAGGCGATCGACGAAGGCGTGCTGACGGTCGTCGATCAGCGAGCCGAAGCCGTAGCGCCCCGGCCGCCCCGAGCTGCCATCCGCCGCCGGCGCGGTGTACAGCAGCGGCTCCTGCCCGGTGCGGTTGTAGTAGCGGAAGGTCAGGTACCAGAGGATATCGTCCACCACCACCCGATCGCCGGCGCGGTAATGGGCGTTGACGAAATTCGCCATGCCGTCGAACTGCTCGTCCGGGTCGACCGCGATGGCCCGCTCGACCCCGATGCTTTGCAAGCCCAGCAGCGTGACCAACAGCAACGCCCCCAGCGCCCGCCGCTCCTCCAGCAGGCGATCCAGCGCCAGCGCCAGCAGCAGCGGCAAGGCCAGGGCGAAGGCGGTGAGATAGCGCTCGACGAACACCGGGGAAATGAACGACACGCCGTACAGCAACAGCAGCGGCAGGCCGCTATACAGCGCCAGCAGCAGGCCGCCGTGCTGGCGGCTGCGATCTGCGCGCAGCACCAGCCCAGCCGCCGCAACCAGTAGCAGCGGCAGGCCCAGCAGCACCGGCCAGGGCAAATCGTTGCCATCGGACTGCGCCAGCCACTGCCAGAGCATCGACGGCAGCGAGCGCGCATCCACCGGCGGCTGCCAGCCGACATCGCCACCGGCTTCGAGCACCGCCATGTGGCGGATCAGCTGCAGCAGCCCCGGCAACCAGGGCAGGAACAGCACGGCGATGGCCAGGTTGGCCAGCCACCAGTCGCGGCGCCACAGCGGGCGGCTGGGCAGTGTCGCCAGCCAGAGCCACTGCACCAGGGCGCCGAACAGGCTGAAATAGTGGGTATAGAAGGCTGCCGTCATCAGCCCGAGGTAGGCCAGCAGATACCGTCGCCGCCCCGTCTCCAGCCAGTAGAGCAAGGCCAGGGTCGCCGCCAGCAGCCAGCAACCGAGCAGCGAGTACATGCGCACTTCCTGGCTGTAGCGCACCGCCGTGGGCAGCAGCGCCAGCAACAGCACGGCGAGCAGGGTGGCCCGTGGCGAAGCGAGGCGCCACACCAGCCAGCCGCCGAGGAATACCGCGAGCGTACCGAACACCGCGCTGAACGAGCGCAGCGCGAGAACGCCCTCGCCCACTCCCTGGACCCACAGGTGCAGGAGCAGGAAGTACAGCGGCGGGTGCACGTCCCGGGCCGCATGCTGCCAGAGCTGCCACGGCGAATAGCGGGCGAGGAACAGGCTGGAGGTCTCGTCACCCCACAGCACAGCATCGGCCAGGCCATACAGGCGCAGGCACAGGGCGAGCGCCAGCAGCGGCAGGAACCACCACTGGCGCAACAGGGCAGGCAGATTCGGCGACTCGCGGGACAGCATCACACCCTCGCAGGACAGCGTTGCGTGCCGCAGAGTGTAAGCCAGCCTTGAGCGGATCAGTGACGGATCAGCAGTTCCCGTGCCCGCGCCTGCTCCTCGGGCGCCAGTTCGCCGAACAGCTCGACCTCACCGGCAATCAGCGCACCCACCGGCACGCCGTCACGGTAAAGCACCCTGTTGCCGCTCAGCGCCGGCACCTTGCGCCCCGGCAGCAGCGTGCCGACGAGATTGAGCGGATCGACCGCCGAGACCACCAGCCACTCCCCGTTCGCCTCGCGGCGGCGTACCTCGCGCAGCAGGCCGACGGCTTCGGGCAGGGCGAACTGCTCGCCGGTCAGACCGGCGACGAACCGCCCGCCGCGGATTTCCCCGCGCGCTTCCAGGCGATGGTAGACCCGCAGCAGGTCGCGCCAGGGCGGCAGCCAGTCGGCCTCGCGGTCCAGCAGGCGCCAGCAGACCACGCCATAGCGGCGCAGCAAGGTCATCGCCACATGTTCAAGGACCTCCGCTGGCAGGCGTGCGCCCGGTTCCAGCGTGGCGCGGCGCAGCAGCGCCCAGCGTCCGGCGTCGGCCATGCCGAACAGCGGCGTGCGCGAGCGCCGTGACGGCTGCCGCCTGGCCGCCGGCATCAGCAGCGCGCGCAGGCCGGCGAAACTGTCGGCGTTCACCCGCCCCGCCGCCACCAGCTCGCCGAGCACGCTTTCCAGCTCGGTGCGCAGCAGGTGGCTGTCGCTGGCCAGTTCTTCGAAGAAACTGGCGCCGTGCTGCTGGAGCACCTCCAGCACCTTGCCGGCCTTGGCGGACAGCTCGGTATCCGCCTGCCCCGGGCTCAAGACGCTCCAGTGCGCCAACTGCGCGCGTGGCAACAGCACGATCGGCGTGCTCTTCAGCGGGCCGCCGCGACCCTTGCCAGCGCTGCGGCCCGGCAGGCGCGTCCAGACGATGCGGCCGGCGCGGCAGAGGTCGTCCAGCCAGTTGATCCCGTAGTCGGCCACGCGGCCGGGCAGGATGTCGCTTTCCCAGGCGCTGGCGGCTGCCTGGAAACCTTCCAGCTGGCTGAGCACGCCGGCCAGTGACTCGGCGCCGCGCACCCGCGATGCCGCGGAAACGCGCTGCCAGTCGAACAGGAAACGCATGAAATCCGCCCGCGCCACCGGCTCGATCTCCCGGCGCAGGCGCTTGACCGTGTAGCGGTGGATGCGCGCCAGCAGGTGCCGCTCGCACCACTCCTCCTCGCTCGCCCCTGGCGTGAAGCGACCACGCAGGACGTAGCCCTCGCGCTCCAGGTTGGCCAGGGCGACAGCGGCATCGCCGGTGGACAAGCCCAGGTCCTCGGCCAGCTCGCGCAACAGCCGCGGGCCGAAGCCGGTCAGGCGCGCGCGCACCAGTTCGACTTGCGCTTCGTCCGCCGCACAGGGCTCGCGCAACGCCGGAGGCAGGTCCAGCAGCGGCTTCATCACGACCTGCGGATGCAGCGCCAGCCATTGGCTGAGCCGTTCGGCTGCCACCCACACGGCGCCTGCCTGAAGCTCCAGCCGCGTCGCGCGGCCCGCCCTGGCCAGCGACTTGAGCAGCAAGGGCCAACCTTCGTTGCCTTGCGCTTCGCTGTCGCGCAGGCCGCCCAGGGCGCACAGTGCCTCATGCATTTCGTCGGCATCGCGGGCTTCCGGCCAGGCCTCGGCGCGCACCGCGGCGATGGCTTCGGCATCCAGCGCGCCGAGGTCGTCGGCGCTTTCCGGGTCGGTCCAGCGGCGGCTCTGCACGGCCTGGGTGCGGCGCTCCTCCAGCGGTGCGTCGTCGAGGAAGGCATACGGGCTGGCGGACAGCACCTCCGCCGCCAGCGGCGAAGGCGCCGGCAGGTCGCGCGCCAGCAGGGTCACCTCGCCGTTTTCCATGCGCCGCAGCAGGTCGAGCCAGCCTTCGCTGTCCATGGCCTCGTGCAGGCAGTCGTCAAGGGTCTGCGCCACCAGCGGGTGATCGGGAATCTCGCGCTCGCCGACGAGGTTCTCCAGGCACGCGACCTGGTCGGGGAACACCGCGGCCAGCAGGTCTTCGCTGCGCATGCGCTGCAGCTGCGGCGCCACCTTGCGGCCGCCGGCAAAGCGCGGCAGGGCCAGCGCGGTGGTGGCGTTCCAGCGCCAGCGCACGCCGAACAGCGGCGCGTCGAGCAGCGCCTGGATCAGCACGTGCTCGGCGCTGTTGGAGTGCAGGTAGCGCCAGACCTCGTCCAGCGCGAAGCTGTGGCTGGTGGACAGCGAAAGGATGATCGCGTCCTCGGTGGCAGCGGCCTGCAGCTCGAAGTTGAAGGTGCGACAGAAGCGCTTGCGCAGCGCCAGGCCCCAGGCGCGGTTGATGCGGCTGCCGTAGGGCGAATGGATGACCAGCTGCATGCCGCCGGATTCGTCGAAGAAGCGTTCGAGGATCAGCGTGTCCTGCGTCGGCAGCGCACCCAGGGCGTGGCGCGCGCGGGCCAGGTATTCCACCAGTTGCCGCGCCGCCGCATCGCTCAGCCCGAGGCTGCCGACCAGCCAGTCGATGGCGCGGGCCAGGGGCTGCGGGTCGTTCTCGCCTTGGGCCAGCAGCTCGTCCAGCTGCCCGCGCAGGCGCGCCACGCTGATCGACAACTCGTCGCTGCGCCCAGGCGCCTCGCCGAGCCAGAAGGGAATATTCGGCGGCTGGCCCTGGGCGTCCTCGACGCGCACCCGCCCCGGCTCCACGCGCAGGATGCGGTAGGAAATATTGCCCAGCTGGAACACGTCGCCCGCCAGGCTTTCCACCGCGAAGTCCTCGTTCACCGTACCCACCGACAGGCCCTGGGGCTCCAGCAGCACGGCGTAGTCGCCGGTGTCGGGGATGGTCCCGCCGGAAGTCACCGCGGTGAGCCTGGCGCCACGGCGCCCGCGCAGGCGCTGGTGCACGGCGTCGCGATGCAGGTAGGCGCCGCGCTGGCCATTGCTGCCGGCATAGCCCTCGGCCAGGGTGCGCAGCACGCTGTCGAACTGTTCACGGCTCAGCCCGGCGTAGGGCGAGGCTGTGGTGAACAGCTCGAACAGCGCATCTTCCTGCCATTCGCGGCAGGCCACTTCGGCGACCATCGCCTGGGCCAGCACGTCCAGCGGCGCGCGGGGAATGCTCAGCGTATCCAGCTCGTTGCGCCGCACGCTGTCGAGCAGCGCCACGCACTCGCTCAGGTCATCCCGCGAGGTGGGGAACAGACGGCCCTTGGGCGTACCGCCGACGCTGTGCCCGGAGCGGCCGACGCGCTGCAGGAAGGCGGCGATGGAGCGCGGCGAGCCGATCTGGCAGACCAGGTCGACGTCGCCGATATCGATGCCCAGCTCCAGCGAAGCGGTAGCCACCAGCACTTTCAGCTGCCCGGCCTTGAGCCGCTGTTCGGCACCCAGGCGCAGCTCCCTGGACAGGCTGCCATGGTGCGCCGCCACCCAGCCGGCGCCCAGGCGCTCGGCCAGGTGGCGGGTGACCCGTTCGGAGAGTCGCCGGGTATTGACGAACACCAGGGTGGTGCGGTGCTCGCCGGCCAGTTCGGCGAGGCGGTCGTAGAGCTTGTCCCAGACATCGTGGGACATCACCGCCTCCAGCGGCGCCGCCGGGACCTCCAGGTTCAGGTCGCGCTGGCGACTGTAGCCGATGTCGACGATGCGGCAGGCCGGGCGCCGGCCCACCAGGAAGGCGGCCACCGCCTCGATGGGCTTCTGCGTGGCAGACAGGCCGATGCGCACCAGCGGCGCCTCGCACAGCGCCTGTAGGCGCTCCAGCGACAAGGCCAGGTGGCTGCCACGCTTGCCCGCCGCCAGCGCATGGATCTCGTCGACGATCACGCTGCGGGCGCCGGCCAGCATGGCGCGTCCGGAGTCCGAGCCGAGCAGCACGTGGAGCGATTCCGGCGTGGTCACCAGGATGTGCGGCACCTGGCGGCGCATCGCCTGGCGCTCGCGCTGGCTGGTGTCGCCGGTGCGCACGGCGGTGCGGATGTCCACCTGCGGCAGGCCCATGTCGCGCAACGCCTCGCGGATGCCGGCCAGGGGTTCCTCGAGGTTGATGCGGATGTCGTTGGACAGCGCCTTGAGCGGCGACACGTAGACTACGGTGGTGCGGTCCGGCAGCGCGCCGCCGTTCGCCAGTCCTTCCCGGACCAGCGCATCGATGGCGGCCAGGAAGGCCGTCAGGGTCTTGCCCGAGCCGGTGGGCGCCGCCACCAGCGTCGACTCGCCAGCCTGGATCGCCGGCCAGGCCTGCACCTGCGCCGGCGTCGGGGCCGCGAAGTGGGCGCGGAACCAGCCGGCCACCGCCGGGTGGAAGGCGGACAGCCGATCGGCTGGCGGGGCGCGGGAGGGGGTTCGCGAAGCAGTCATGCCGACCAATATGGTGCTGCGCGAACGCCGTCACAAGGGCCGCTGATCGCGCCTCGCCGCGGGCCGCGCCAGCCGTTACGCTGCACTCCTCCAGCAGCGGACGGACAACCGATGAGCGAGCGTGATCGCGATTACTACTGGCAACAGGTCAGGCAGCAGAACCAGCAGAAGCCCCCCGAAGACCCGCAGCGGAATTGGCGGATGCTGGTGAAGCCATTGCTGTGGTTGCTCATCCCCCTGCTGATCCTCGCCGCTGGCACCGCCCTGTGGCGCCAGCCGACCAGCCAGCTGTGGCTGCACGAGCGCTGGGTAGTGCTGCAGGCGCGCCTGGGTCTCGCCCCTGCCGGCGTCGCCCCGGCGCCGCCGGCTTCGCCCTACAGCGACAGCCCGCGCAAGCTGGCGGAATGCATCAAGCCGGGGAATGTGATCGACGATGAAGTGCGCGCCTGCGTGAAAGGCTATCGGCCCAGGACCTGGTGACGGAACCGGCACTGTCAACTCCTGGCGGAAGCCTTGGAGGGCGGCGAAGCTCCGCCTCTCGGCAGCGGGACAGGAGGCCGCCGGGCAGGCCTGAACAGCGCAGAAGAGCCGCTCCGCACACGCGCACAATCCGCTGAGCGGGCACGAAACCGCAGCACCTCCCGACACGCCCATCCAATACGCCTGCCGCACATCTGTCCGATATTCCGAAGCCAATGACCGGCAGCGGCCAGGCGCCGCTCCTAGACTGGCTCCATTCCCGCCAGCCGCCGGAACCACCCGCGGAGGACAAGATGAATTACCTGCTTTCCCTGGCCATCGGCATCGCCGTGGGCCTCGCCTACCACTTCCTCGACTTCCGCTCACCGGCGCCGCCGCTGGTGGCGCTGGTCGGCCTGCTGGGCATGCAGATCGGCGAGAACGCCCTGCCGCTGCTGACCCGTTGGCTGCACTGATCACCTCTCCCACTTCTGCCAAGGACCCGTGCCATGAAAGCCCTGCAATTCGACCGCACCGGCGACCTCGCCGCCCTGCGCTTCACCGAGATCGCCGATCCGCTGCCCGCCGCCGACGAAGTGCTGGTGGAAGTCCATGCCGCCGGCCTGAACCCCAGCGACGTGAAGAACGTCCTCGGCCGCTTCCCCTACACCACCCTGCCCCGCGTGCCCGGTCGCGATTTCGCCGGCACGGTGGTCAAGGGTCCTGCCGAGCTGCTGGGCAGATCCGTCTGGGGGACCGGCAAAGGCCTGGGCTTCACCCGCGACGGCAGCCATGCCCAGCTGATGAGCGTGCCGGTGGGAGGCGTGGCGCTGATGCCCGAGCGCCTGAGCTTCGCCCAGGCCGCCAGCTGTGGCGTGCCCTTCACCACCGCCTGGGACGCGCTGGAGCGCAGCCAGGTGGGTACCGGCACCCGCCTGCTGGTGATCGGCTCCGGCGCCGTCGGCGCGGCGGCGATTTCCCTGGCCAAGGCCCGTGGCGCCCAGGTGCTGGGCGCGGTGCGTCGCGCCGAATCGCAGGTCGAACTGCAGGCCCAGGGCGTGCCGAGCATCCTGCTGGGCAGCGCCGAAACCCTGGCGGCGCAAGTGGAGGAACATTTTGCCGGCGGCGCCGAGGTGATCTTCGACACCACCGGATTCTGGCTGCCGGCGGCGGTGGCGGCCCTGGCCACCTTCGGCCGCATCGCCATCATCGCCGCGCCGGTGGACGGCCACGTGCAGCTACCGGCCCTGGCGCTGTACCGCCGTGGCGGTTCGGTGGTGGGGGTGAACTCGCTGCTGTACGACACCATTGCCTGCGCCGCCATGCTGCGCCAGTTCGGCCAGTGGTTCGACGACGGCAGGCTGCCGCTGCCGACCGGCCTGCGTGAAGTACCGCTGAGCGAAGGGGTGCAGCGCTATCACGAGATCAACGAGGGCAGCAGCGAGAAGATCATTCTCGTGCCCTGAGGGTGATTTCCGGGGACTGAAGAGCCCCTCACCCCAGCCCTCTCCCCGAGGGAGAGGGAGCTGTCCGCAGTTGGCCGGGGAGCTTTTCATCATCCTGAGGCCACTGAGAACTTGCTTTGCCGAACGCCGAACTCCAGCTATCGCGACAATCTGCCCCCTCCCCCAAATGGAGAGGGAGTCGTCCGTAGCAGGACGACATGAGCGCCATCAACCTTGAACCGCTGGAAGTGCTGCCGGCGAGCACTGAGCCCAATCCATCACACCGATCAGCCCCCTCTCCCCCCGGGAGAGGGTTGGGGTGAGGGCGATGCCCCACACCAACGGCAGGGCGAGACCTCGATCTACCCCACCACCTGCATCGGCCCCCGCCGCGCGCCGCCCTGCGCCTGCTCCAGCGCCAGGCAGTGGTCGAGGAACATGCGCATGTAGCCGTAGCTCTTGCAGATCGCCTCGCGCAGGGCCAGCACCCGTGGCACCGGCAGTTGCGGGCCGCAGAGGGTGCAGATGATCTCCAGGGCTTCCCAGGGGTGATCGTCGTCGTAGCGGGCGTGCATCTTCAGCCAGCGCATGGCGTCCTTGCGGGTGCCGGCCGGCAGGGTGCGTTCGTAGGTGTCGGTGGAGCAGACCAACGCCGACCAGTCGCCGGTGGCGCCTTCGATGGCGTAGTTGGTCGCCGCCATGGCCAGCGCCAGTTCCTCGGTGGCGCAGCTGTGCCAGCACCAGTGGCCCAGGGCATGCAGTTCGGCGGGCACCAGTTGGGCCTTGAGCTCAGCCAGGGTCACGCCATAGGCCGCGGCCCAGCGGACCCAGTAGTCGGCGTGGTTGAGCTCGACGCGGATGTTGCGCATCAGCCAGCGCCGCGCCATGTCTTCACCGGGGCTGCGACCGAAGCGGGTCTTGAGCAGATTGTGGGACATGTACAGGGGGAACTGCTCGACCACCTGCCAGCCGCCGATGAGGAAGGCGCGCATCGTCTGGCGACTCAGCTGGCCGTCGCGCATTCGCCCGTAGAGCGGATGCCCGACCACCGCCAGGCGGCTGGTCTCGCACTCCTGCACCAGGCGCTGCGCCCAGTGCGGGTAACTGGAAAGCTCCTTGAGCGGCCCACTGCGAACAAAGCTGTCGTTCATCCTGGACTCCGTTGCTGGTCGATCCATGCAAGCACCGGTAACTCTGGGCTCAGGTTAGACCCGTCCTGGCCCGCCGTCACCGTCCGGAGGTTGTGTCCGCCCCAACGGTCGCGAAAGCCGCCTCGCGCAGGAAATTCCGGTTGAACGGTTGCGGCCGCGCCAGGCCGTAGCCCTGGGCATAGTCGATGCCGATCTCGCGCAGCACTTCGAGGATTTCCTGGCTCTCGACGAACTCCGCCACGGTGCGCTTGCCCATCACGTGGCCGATCTGGTTGATCACCTGGACCATGGCGCGGTCGATGGGGTCCTCGAGCATGTCCTTGATGAAGCTGCCGTCGATCTTCAGGTAGTCCACCGGCAGGTGCTTGAGGTAGACGAAGGACGACATGCCGGCGCAGAAATCGTCCAGGGAGAAGCGGTAGCCCAGCGCCTTGAGTTCCTGGATGAAGCGCGTGGCGTTGACCAGGTTGGCGATGGCGCTGGTTTCGGTGATCTCGAAGCACACGCTGGCCGGCTCGATGCCGTAGCGCGGCTGCACCTCGCGGAGGAAGTCGAGGAAGGTGTCGTCGCCGATGGTCGCACCGGAGAGGTTGATGGCGCAGGTGTGGATCGGTTCATAGCCGCCGTCGGCGCGGCGCATGGCGAGGGTCTCGAAGGCATGGGTAACCACCCAGCGATCGATTTCCGGCATCAGCCCGTAGCGTTCGGCAGCGGGAATGAAGTTGATCGGCGCCACCAGGCGCCCGCACTCGTCGTTCAGGCGCAGCAGCAGTTCGACATGGGCGCCTTCCATGGCACGTTCGTCGACCGGGAAGATCGACTGCGCGTAGAGGCAGAAGCGCTGTTCCTCCAGGGCCAGGCGGATGCGCTGGACCCAGGCCATCTCGCCGACCCGGTTGGACAGCTCGGTGTCGTCCGGGCGGAACACCTGGGCGCGGTTGCGGCCCTTTTCCTTGGCCATGTAGCAGGCCATGTCGGCGCAGCGCAGCGCTTCCTCCACCGATACCAGCAGCGCGGAAATATGCACCACGCCGATGCTCACGGTGATGTTGAAGCCGCGTCCTTCCCACATGAAATGCAGGGCCTGGACGGTCAGGCGGATGCGCTCGGCGATCTGCACCGCCAGGTCCGGTGGGCAGTTCTCCAGGAGGATGCCGAATTCGTCGCCGCCCAGCCGTGCCAGGGTGTCACCCTCGCGCAGGCACTGCTGCAGCACCGAGCAGACCTGGCGCAGCAATTCGTCGCCGGCGGCATGGCCGCAGGTGTCGTTGACCAGCTTGAACTGGTCCAGGTCCAGGTACATCAGCGAGTGCTGGCCCTGGGTATCCATCGAGCTTTCCAGCGCATGCTTCAAGCGGAATTCGAACTCGCGGCGGTTGGTCAGGCCGGTGAGCGCGTCGTGGGTCGCCTGCCAGGACAGGCTGGCCATGTACTGGCGCTCGCGGGTCATGTCGTGGAGCACCAGTACCACCCCGGCAACCCGTCCTTCGGCGTGGATCGGCGTGGCCACCAGGGTCACCGCCACGCTGGTGCCATCCAGGCGCTGGATCAGCTTGCTGGTCTCGCTGCCGCCCTCCACCTCGCCGCGCAGGATCTGTCCCACCAGCGGCAGGCCCTCCTCCTGGGAGGTCTCGTCGAGCACCCGCAGCAGCGAGCGCAACGGCAGGCCGACGGCCATGGAGTTGTCCCAGCCGATCAGGCGTTCGGCAGCCGGGTTGAAATAGGCGATGCACTCGTACTCGTCGAGGGTCACCACGCCGTCGCCGATGGCCGCCAGGGTGGTCTGCGCGCGCTCCTTCTCGGTGTCCAGGGCGCTTTCGAAGGCGCGTTGCTGGTGCAGCAGCTTGCGCGTGCGCCACACCGCCAGGAGGATCAGCGACAGGCCGATCAGCCCGTTGGCCACCAGCAGCACCCACATGAGCATCCGCGAGCCCTGGCCGAGGGCGGCGGAGAAGGCCATGGCGGCGGGCGTGACGCCGTCGTTGATGGCCTGGATGCGGCTGTCCCAGTAGCTGACGTCGCCGGCACGGACGTCATCGACGCGGATCTTCGCGTGCATCTCGTCGGCCAGCTGCTCGAGCTGGTCGAGGTAGGCGTCGCCGACGATCCACTTCTTCACCGCTTCGTCGAAGTAGCTGTACTCGTGGAAGTAGCGGTACAGCCAGATCAGCGCTCCGACGTCGTCAGGGTGGTTGCCGCCCTGCAGCGCGCCGGCGCGGGCCAGCCCCAGGTCGGGCTCGGCCAGGTCGAGGGCGGCGCGGAAGGTACGGTCGCCCTGGGGAATGGCCATGGCCGTGCGGTAGCGCTCGTAGTCCTCGGCGTCGCGGCTCTGGCTGTAGATCCGCAGGTAGTGGATGGCGTCCTTCTGGCCCTTGGACCAGAGGCTTTCGCCGCCGACGTAGGCGCGCACTCCGGACAGGATGTACAGGCTGCCGCCGCCGATCAGCGCCTGCAGCAGTACCACGACCATGAATGGCCAGACCAGTTTCAGCAGGCGCGTGGTACGCCGGGTCGGCAACAGTCCCATTGCATCCATAACCGGTATCGGAATCCTTCTCAATGTCCCTGGCAGCCGTTCCACGTGGGGACTTCATCTGTCAGGCCACCCCTTCTTAACTTCTAGCCGATCGCTGGAATTCCTCAAACCGCCGAGCATGACGCTTGGTCGGCTGGCGATGCGCCAGCCGGCAGAAAACGGCTAGCAAAGTGCCTGGATACACCTTTCGTCGGCATCCGTCGCGAGGGGCGCTCGCCGACCGTTAGTGGCCTTGCGACAGCAACGGCCATGTGCCATACCTGATGACGTCGTGCAAATTGCAACCAGACGGGATCAGCCCGATCGGCGCCGCCAGACAGGCGCCTCGGCACCTCAGGAAAACGGCCATGGATGAGCGTCCACCCCGCAATCCCCCCTCGCATCCGCAAGCGCTCAGCGAAGCCATCGAGCAACTCGAACGGCAACTGCAACAGCTCAAGCAGGGCGATGCCGAGGTCGCGGCGCTGGTCGCTGCCGCCCTGCCGGCCAGCGAGCCGCCGCACGTGCTGCCCTTCCCCCGGCGGCGCGAACGGCCGATGGGCGAAGGCGCCGGCAACGCGGTGCTGATGGACTATCTCTACGGCATCGACAGCACCCTGCGCTCGCTGCTGCCGGACGGCCCCACCGACCAGCTGTTCCGCTACGCCAGCTCCGCCCCGGCTTCCCGCGCATTGCGCTCGCGACGGCAATTGCTCGCCCGCGAGATCGACCGCAGTTGCGAGCTGCTCAACGGCCACGCCCGCATCCTCTGCCTGGGCAGCGGCCACCTGCGCGAGGCCGAACTGGCGCGCTCGCTGCGCCACGGCCACTACCGCGACTTCATCGCCCTCGATGCCCAGGAGCAATCGCTGCGCACGGTGGAGTCCTGCTATGCGGCGATGGGCATCCGCACCGAGCTGTGCAGCCTGGACGAGCTGTTCTACGGCCGTGCCGACCTCTGCCACTTCGACCTGATCTACTCCGCCGGCCTGTTCGAGGTGCTGGACGACCACGACGCCCGCGACCTGACGCGCAACCTGTTCGCCCGCCTGCTGCCCGGCGGGCGCCTGCTGATGGGCAACTTCCTGCCCGGCGTGCCGGAGATCAGCTACCTGGAGCGCCTGCTCGACTGGCGCCCGCACTACCGCAGCGACGCGGCGCTGCTCGACCTGCTGCTGGGGATTCCCTACAACGACATCGGCGGCGCGCGGGTCTTCCACGACCTGGGCGATTGCGTGGGCTTCCTCGAAATCACCCGCTACGGCTGATCAGCCCTGCTGCAGGTGACCGTAGAGGCGCGCGTAGAGACCGCCCTCGGCGATCAGTTGCTGGTGGTCGCCGTCCTCGGCGATGCGCCCGCCGTCGAACACCAGCACGCGGTCGGCCTGTTTCACCGCGGACAGGCGGTGGGCGATGATCAGCGTGGTACGGCCTTCGAGGAAACGCTCCAGGGCCTGGTGCAGCGCGTATTCGGTGGCGGCGTCGAGGGCGGAAGTCGCCTCGTCGAGGATCACCACCTTCGGCTCGGCGAGCACCATGCGGGCGATTGCCAGGCGCTGCCGCTGGCCGCCGGAAAGACGCACGCCGGAGCGCCCGACCACGCTGTCCAGCCCCTGCGGCAGGGCGCGGATGGTGTCCGCCAGCTGCGCCACTTCCAGCGCGCGCCAGCAGGCTTCGTCAGCGCGCTCGCGGCCCATGGTCAGGTTGGCGCGCACGGTGTCGTTGAACAGCGCCGGATGCTGCAGCACCACGGCGACATGCTCGCGCACGCAATCCAGGCCGATCTCTTCCAGCGCCGCGCCGCCGTAGCGGATGCTGCCCGCCTGCGGCTGGTAGAGCCCCAGCAGGAGTTGCACCAGGGTGCTCTTGCCGCCGCCACTGGCGCCGACGATGGCGACCTTCTCGCCGGGAGCGATGTCCAGGTCGAGGCCATCCAGCACGCGTTCGTCGCGGTAGGCGAAGCTCAGGTCGCGCACCTGGATGCCGACGCTGGTCTGCCCGGCGAAGGGATCGCGGCGATGCTCGTAATGCGGCTCGTCGGCACGCGCCAGCAGCTCGTTGATACGGGTCAGCGCGCCACCGGCGGCGTAATAGGCGTACTGCAGGCTGAGCAGTTGTTCCACCGGGCCGATCATGAACCACAGGTAGCTGAACACCGCCAGCATCTGGCCGATGGACAGGTCGGAGAACAGCACGGTGAGCATCGCCGCGGCGCGGAACAGGTCGATGCCGAACTGGAACAGCAGCCCGCTGGCGCGCCCGGCGGCGTCGCTCTTCCACTGCGAGGCGACGGCGTAGTCGCGCACCTCGCGGGCCCGCACGCCGAGGCGGCCGAGGAAGAAGCCCTGGCGGTTGCCGGCGCGCACTTCCTGGATGGCTTCCAGGGTCTCGGTCAGCGCCTGGGTGAAGCGCGAGGTGCTGTCGTTCTCCAGTTTCTTCAGGTGCTTGACGCGCTTGCCCAGCTGCACCGTGGCGAAGATCACCAGCGGGTTGAACAGCAGGATCAGCAGCGCCAGCTGCCAGTGCATCCAGATCAGGATGCCGGCGGTGCCGCAGAGGGTCAGCAGCGCCACCAGGAAGCGGCTCAGGGTATCGCCGACGAACTTGTCGAGGGTGTCGAGATCGGTCACCAGGTGCGCGCTCACCGAGCCGCCGCCGAGGGTTTCGTACTCGCCCAGGGCGATGCGTTTCAGGCGTTCGATCAGGCGCAGGCGGATGCGGTACACCACGTCCTTGGACAGCCGCGCGAACAGCCTGGCCTGCAGCACGTTGAACACCAGCGCGCAGCTGCGCAGCACCAGGGTCACGGCCAGCATCAGGCCGATGTAGCCGACGGGCTTGTGCCAGTCAGCGGGTAGCCAGTGGTTCATCACCTGCAGGGCGGCGTCGCCCTTGCCCAGCAGCACTTCGTCCACCAGCAGCGGCAGCAGCAGCGGGATCGGTACGCTGCAGGCGGTGGCCAGGACAGCAACGAGATTGGCGAGGAACAGGGCCTTGCGGTGGCGGAAGGCGAGCCGGCGAATTTCCGCCCAGCTCAGGCGGTCAGCGGCCAGCTCAGGCATGCCGCCCGCGCTCCAGCCAGCGTTCCAGCAGCGGCGCGAGTTCGTCCAGCGGCTGGTAGCCGTTGGTCAGCAGGGCCAGTTGGCCGTCGCGCTCGGCCAGCAGCGTGGGGAAGCCGGCGATGCCCAGGTCGCGGGCCCAGGAAAAGTCGGCCAGGGTCGCCAGGTGGTTGTCCTGGCTGTCGAAGGCTTCGGCGAATTCGATGCGCGGCAGGCCGACGCGTTCGGCCAGCTCGGTGAGCACGCTGGCCTGGGTGACGTCGCGGCCCTCGGCGTAGAAGGCACGCTGGATTTCGCCGAGCAGCGCCCAGGCGCAGTCCTCGTCCAGGCGGCGCGCAGTGACGATGGCGCGGCAGGCCGGTTCGGTGTCGTAGACGAAGCCGTCGGGCAGCGCATCCTCGAAGCGGAACGGCTGGCCGGTGGCGCGGTGCACAGCCTCCCAGTGCTCGAGGATGTAGCGTTTGGTGGTCGGCTCCAGTGCAGCGCCCTGCCCCGTGCGCAGGCCGCCCATCACCAGCGCCAGCGGCACCCCCGCGGCGCGGGCCTGCTCAACCAGCGCCTGGGCCACCGGGGCGAACCCCCAGCACCAGGAGCACATCGGGTCCATCACGTAGAGCAGGCGGCTGGTCATGGATCAGTTCTCCGCGCGGGGATCACGGCCAATGGGGTGTGGCTGGTTGCGCTCGCGTGCCAGCTCGATCTGCTTCTGCCGCTCTC
Organism: Pseudomonas nitroreducens; assembly: GCF_014204515.1. Taxonomy (GTDB): domain Bacteria; phylum Pseudomonadota; class Gammaproteobacteria; order Pseudomonadales; family Pseudomonadaceae; genus Pseudomonas; species Pseudomonas nitritireducens_A. Next base: position 146,486 of record NZ_JACHLI010000008.1, read on the forward strand.
GGGCGCTGGCGCGGGTCTTCTCCGACAGCGAGTCCCAGCAATGCGGGCAACTGATGCCCGGTGCGTAGTGCTCGGAGGTGCGATCCTCGACGGAGATCGGGTTGCGGCAGGCATGGCACTGATCGTAGTCGCCCTCGGTGAGGTCATGGCGCACGGTCACGCGGTTGTCGAACACGAAGCAGTCGCCGCGCCAGAGGGTTTCGGCCTCGGGCACTTCTTCCAGGTACTTGAGGATGCCGCCCTTGAGGTGGAAGACCTCTTCGAAGCCTTCGCTGAGCATGTAGCTCGAGGCCTTCTCGCAGCGGATACCGCCGGTGCAGAACATCGCGACCTTCTTGTGTTTGGCCGGGTCGTAGTGCTCGCGGATGTAGTCGGGGAATTCGCGGAACGACTTGGTCTTCGGGTCGATGGCGCCCTCGAAGGTGCCGATGGCCACTTCGTAGTCGTTGCGGGTGTCGATCAGCAGCACTTCCGGATCGGAGATCAGTGCGTTCCAGTCCTGGGGTTCGACGTAAGTGCCGACCTGGGCGTTGGGGTCCACGCCCGGCACGCCGAGGGTGACGATTTCCTTCTTCAGCTTGACCTTGGTGCGGTAGAAGGGTTGCTCGTCGCAGTAGGACTCCTTGTGGTCGACATCGGCCAGGCGCGGATCATTGCGCAGCCAGGCCAGCAGGCCGTCGATGCCGGCGCGGGTGCCGGAGACGGTGCCGTTGATGCCTTCCTCGGCGAGCAGCAGGGTGCCCTTGACGCCGTTGTCCAGCAGGGTCTGCAGCAGGGGTTCGCGCAGGGCGACGTAGTCGGGCAGGGAGACGAACTTGTACAACGCCGCGACGACGATTCTTTCGGTGGTCATGCATCACTCCAGTGGTCGCCCGCGTAAAGGGCGGACCGGGTTCTTTGGATCGACAGCTGAAACGACAGCTGAATCAGAAGCTGAAAATGACAGCGCCGGCAGAAGCCGGCGCTGGGTGTCGCATTCTACACGGAGCGGGACCAGGCCCGCACGCGCTTGGTCAGCTCGCCGATCAGTGCAGATCGTGCTTGCTGCCACCCCGGCAGGTCGGCGAATCCGGCGCCTGTCCCTGCTGCGCCCACTCCTCGGGGGTGTAGGTGTGCAGGGCCAGGGCGTGGAACTGGCCCATGAGGTCGCCGAGGGTGGCATAGACCTTCTGGTGCCGCTTCACCGCGTTCAACCCGGCGAACGCCGGGCTGACGATCACGGCCTTGTAGTGCGTTTCCTGCCCGCGGCTGTGCATGTGGCTCTCGTCCAGCACGTCGAGGTGCTGGGGCTCGAGGGCGCCCAGGGCGGTTTGGATTCGGTCACGCATGCTCATGGCGGGTCTCTGTGCGGTTCAATGAAATCAGGGCTTCTTGGCCGGAGCGGCCGGGGCCTTCACGCCCAGTTCCTTGTCCATGTCGGCCATCAGCTTGTTCACCGGCTCCACCGCGGTCTGCAGTTTGGCCTGGGTCAGCTGGGCGGATTCGGCGGTCAGGCGCGGCATCTTTTCCAGCACCTTGCGGCCCAGCGGGGACGCGTAGAAGTCGTTCAGCTGCTTGAGCTCGGACTCGCTGAAGTTGCTGGTGTAGAGCTTGACCAGCTCGGGCTTGAGCTTGTCCCAACCCACCGCGCGATCCAGTTCGGCATTGGCCTTGGCCTGGTAGCGGTCGAGCACAGCCTTCTTGCTGTCCGGCGCCTTGGCCTGGGCGAAGCGCTGGGCAAGCATCTGCTGGACTTGCGCGTAGACCGGCACGGTCAGCTTGTCGGCATGCACCTGCTTGAGGAATTTCTCCGCCTCGGCGTTGGCGTCGGCCAGAGCCACGGAGCTGAAGCCGACCAGAAGAGCGGCAGTGCAGAGGGAACGAAGAACGGTCATGGGGCGGTCCTGTCAGTCTGAAGGGTGTCCGGGTGGGACCCGCCATTCTGCGCCTAAGTTCGGAATGCGCTCAAGAGACTGCCAAATGGCCGGGAAGTGACGGGCTTCTCTTGTCGGACAGTTCCCGAAGCGGCATGCTGCGGCGCGTTGCCACATGGATGTGACCGATGAACTCCCTCTCCCACCCGCCGACGTCCGTCGCCGCGCCGCCCCTGTGCGATGCGCGCGGCCGCCTGAACGCCGCGGCGGTGGGCTGGTCGACACGGCCGCAGACGGTCTGCCGGCTGTCCGGCAACGCCGGCCGGCGCAAGCGCTGGAATCACTGGTGCATCAACGCGCCGGGCTGGATGCTCTCGATCACCATCGCCGACCTCGACTACCTGGGCTACGGCGCCGTGTATTTCCTCGACCTGGAAACCGGCCAGTCGGTGCACCGCACCCAGTTCAGCCCCTTCGGCCTGGGCTGCCACCTGCCGGACATGCCCAACCAGAGCCATCGCTTCGAGCACGGTCAGCTGTGCCTGGGCTTCGACGAGCAGCCCGGCCAGCTGCGCATCACCGCCTGCGCGCCGAACCTGGGCGGCCAGCCGCTGAACCTGTCCCTGGAGGTGCAGCGCCCGGCGCACCTGGAGTCGGTCAACCTGGTGGTGCCCATGGACGGCAAGTGCTTTCACGCCTGCAGCCGGCAGATGGGCCTGCCGATCAGCGGCAGCCTGAGACTGGGCCACAAGACCTACCGCTGCAGCGAGGGGCAGAGCTTCGCCGCGCTGGACTTCGGCCGTGGCGTCTGGCCCTTCCGGACCCGCTGGACCCGCGCCGCCTTCGCCGCACCCGGCGGCATCGCCGGCAACTTCGGCGCCGGCTGGACGGAAAACAGTCCCCTCAGCGAGAACGCGCTGTGGTTCGGCGGCGAGCTGCAGGCACTGGATGGCCCTGTGGATATCCGCCAGGTGCCGCACGATCCGCTCTCGCCCTGGCAACTGCGCGGCAGCGATGAGCGCGTCGAGCTCACCTTCACCCCGCGCAAGCTGCACCGTGCCTGTCCGCGCCTGGGCCCACTGTTCGCCGAGACCAGCCAGTGGTTCGGCCACTTCGACGGCGCCCTGCGCAGTGCCGAGGGCGACCTGGTGCCCGTCACCGGCGCGCTCGGCTGGATCGGCGCCACGCACGCCCGCTGGTGATGGCTTTCAGTTGACCTGCAAGCGCTCTATCACGGCCATTGAGCCAGAGCGGAACCCGGAAGCGCCGTAGCGGCCTAAACTGGCCGAGACCCTTTTCCGGAGACCGCACCATGAGCCGCACCGAAACCGACAGCCTCGGCCCCATCGAAGTCCCCGAGGACGCCTACTGGGGCGCGCTGACCCAGCGCTCGCTGGAGAACTTCGCCATCGGCGGGCAGCGCATGCCGCTGGCCGTGGTCCACGCCCTGGCGCTGATCAAGAAGGCCGCCGCGCGGGTCAACGCGCAGCTGGGCGAACTGCCGGAGAACATCACCAGCCTGATCGAGGAAGCCGCCGACGAAGTGCTGGCGGGCGAGCACGACGACCAGTTCCCGCTGGTGGTCTGGCAGACCGGCAGCGGCACCCAGAGCAACATGAACGTCAACGAGGTGATCGCCGGGCGCGCCAACGAGATCGCCGGCAACGGCCGTGGCGGCAAGAAGCCGGTGCACCCCAACGACCACGTCAACCGCGCGCAGAGTTCCAACGACAGCTTCCCCACCGCCATGCACATCGCCGCCGTGCAGGCGGTGCAGAACGACCTGCTGCCGGCCATCGCCGAACTCAGCGGCGGCCTCGCCCAGCAGGCCGCGCGCCATGCCAACCTGGTGAAGACCGGGCGCACCCACCTGATGGACGCCACCCCGGTCACCTTCGGCCAGGAACTCTCGGCCTTCGTCGCCCAACTGGACTATGCCGAACGCGCCCTGCGGGCGGCGCTGCCGGCGGTCTACGAACTGGCCCAGGGCGGCACCGCCGTGGGCACCGGGCTGAATGCGCCGAAGGAATTCGCCGAGGCCATCGCCGCCGAACTGGCCGACCTTTCCGGCCTGCCCTTCGTCTCCGCGCCGAACAAGTTCGCCGCCCTCGCCGGCCACGAACCGCTGGTGACCCTCGCCGGCGCCCTGAAGACCCTCGCCGTGGCGCTGATGAAGATCGCCAACGACCTGCGCCTGCTCGGTTCAGGTCCCCGCGCGGGCTTCGCCGAGGTGAAGCTGCCGGCCAACGAGCCGGGCTCCTCGATCATGCCCGGCAAGGTCAACCCGACCCAGTGCGAGGCGCTGTCGATGCTCGCCTGCCAGGTCTTCGGCAACGACGCCGCGATCACCTTCGCCGCCAGCCAGGGCCACCTGCAGCTCAACGTCTACAAGCCGGTGATCATCCACAACCTGCTGGAATCCGCGCGCCTGCTGGCCGACGGCTGCCGCAACTTCAATACCCACTGCATCGCCGGCATGCAGCCGGACGCAGCGAAGATGCGCGAGCACCTGGATCGCGGCCTGATGCTGGTGACCGCGCTGAACCCGCACATCGGCTACGACAAGGCCGCCGAGATCGCCAAGAAGGCCTACGGCGAAGGCAAGACCCTGCGCGAAGCCGCGCTGGAACTGGGCTATCTGACCGACGCCGAGTTCGACCAGTGGGTGCGTCCGGAAACCATGCTGGAGGCCGGGCAGAATGGTTGAAGCGGCCAAGCATGGCGCCACGCCCCTGGAGGGCGACGGCAAGCGCGTGCTGCTGGTGCTGGGCTCGCCCAAGCCCGGCGGCTTCTGCCATGCGCTGGCCGAAGCCTACGCCAACGGCGCCCGCGCCAAGGGCCACGTGGTGCACACGCTCAAGCTCGGCGAGATGAACTTCGACCCGGTGCTGCGCGGTGGCTACGAACAGAGCCAGGGCCTGGAGCCGGACGTGCTCGAAGCCCAGCGACAGATCCACTGGGCGCAGCACCTGGTGTTTGTCTACCCGATCTGGTGGGGCGGCCTGCCGGCGCTGCTGCAGGGCTTCTTCGACCGCGTGCTGCAGCCGGGCTTCGCCTTCCGCTACCGCTCGGTGGAGTCCCGCGAGTTCGAGCCGCTGCTGGGCGGGCGCAGCGCCGACCTGCTGGTCAGCCACGACCAGACCCACTGGCACTACCGCCTGCGCCAGGGGGCCCCGGCCCATCGGCAGATGACCCGCTGCATCCTCGCGCCCTGCGGCATCGCCCTGCACCACCTGGAGGAATTCAGCCCGCTGCGCGGCTCCGCCGAGGAACAGCGCCAGGCCTGGCTGCGGCGGGCGGAGCAATTGGGGACACAAGTCTGAAGAACAGTTCGCCCTTGTAGGAGCGAGCTTGCTCGCGAACCGACCCAGCGCAGAAGCCGCCGGGAAATCCGTTCGCGAGCAAGCTCGCTCCTACACGAAGAGAAAAAGCCGATCCGCTGGAGGTCGCTGGGTGGGCACTTCTCCATGTCGCCACCTTCAGAACATTCCACGCCCCAGCCAGAATCCACCTACTCCGCGTCCCCAAGCGACTTCCCTAGCATGCGCAGGCCCGAATTACGGGTCTCTTCTTGCCCCTGGAGGCAGCATGCTTCGCAAACTCTCCGCCGAAATGATCGGCACGTTCTGGCTGGTGTTCGGTGGTTGCGGCAGCGCCATCTTCGCCGCCCACGCCATCGGCGTGCTGGGTGTCTCCCTGGCCTTCGGCCTGACCGTGGTAACCATGGCCTACGCCATCGGGCCGATCTCCGGTTGCCACCTGAACCCCGCTGTCAGCCTCGGCCTGTGGGCCGGCGGTCGCTTCAACGGCCGTGACCTGATCCCCTACATCATCGCCCAGTGCATCGGCGGCATCCTCGCTGGTGGCGCGCTGTACCTGATCGCCACCGGCAAGTCCGGCTTCGATCCGCTGGCGGGCTTTGCCGCCAACGGTTATGCCGAAGGTTCGCCCAATGGCTACAACCTGCAGTCGGCGCTGATGATCGAGGTCCTGCTGACCGCGTTCTTCCTGTTCGTGATCATGGGCGCCACCGATATCCGCGCGCCGATCGGCTTCGCTCCGCTGGCCATCGGCCTGACCCTGGCGCTGATCCACCTGATCAGCATCCCGGTCACCAACACCTCGGTGAACCCGGCACGCAGCCTGGGCGTGGCGATCTTCGCCGACCCGCTGTTCATGAAGCAGCTCTGGCTGTTCTGGGTCGGCCCGCTGGTGGGCGGCGTGATCGGTGCGCTGGTCTATCGCCTGGTGCGTCCGGCCAACGCCTGAGTCCATCGCTGAACTGAAAACGGGCGCCCTATGGCGCCCGTTTTCGTTGGTGCTCGACCCGAGCCTCCGTCTCTGCAGGAGCGAGCCTGCTCGCGAACCCGCCCAGCTTCCGAGCTGCCGGGTAACTCGTTCGCGAGCAAGCTCGCTCCTACACGCCGGCCTGATCGTAGGGCGCATAACGCCAGCGGCGTTATCCGCCGTCGGCCGATCTTCGAGGAGACCCCGGCGGATAAAGCGTGCCGCTTTATGCGCCCTACAGGGCTGCCGGCATCGGCTCAGAAGTACTGGGTCAGACTGAACTTGGCGTTGCGGCCCTGGCTGTACACGCTGTCGCCGGCCAGTGCCGGGTGGTAGTCGCGGTTGAACAGGTTGTCCACGGTGAAGTTCAGCTCGGTGTTCTCCAGGCCCAGGCGGCGCGGCTTCCAGCTGGCGAACACGCGGTGGGTGTCGTAGCTGTCGTTGACCGTCTGGTCCCAGAAGATGTCGCCGACGCTGGTGCCCATGCCGCCGGAATACTTGTCGCTGGGCAGGCGGTCGGTCTTGCGGACGAACTCGCCCTGCCAGCCGATCTGCGCATCCCAGGACGGGATCTTGGTGCCCAGGGTGGCGACCCACTTGGCCGGCGGCACGTCGCGCGCCCACACGTTCGGACCCCAGGGGTTGCTGTAGGCGCCGTCGTGCTTGCCGGTCACCCAGGAGTACGACAGCCCGCCGAACAGCCAGGGGCTGTCGTAGAAGCTCTCGATCTCGAAGCCCTTGTAGGTCACGCCCGGCAGGTTGCGGTAGTTGGACAGCGGCAGGTAGTCGCCGCAGCTGCCGGAGATGGTGCCGTTGTCGATGGCCTGCTGCTCGCAGCCGACGCTGCGGGTGCGGAAGATTTCGTCCTTGATCTTGTTCTGGAACAGCGTGGTGCGCACCTGCAGGTTGTCGCCGTTGATGAACAGGTCCGGCAGGTTGACCAGCGAACCGAAGCGCAGCGCGTGGATGCGCTCGGGGTCGAGGTCGCGGCTGGTGGCGCTGACCGTGCTGCTGTTCTGCACCTCGTACATCTCGTCGATCACCGGCGCACGCCAGGTGCGGCTGTAGTCGGCGAAGAAGCCCAGGCGCTCGGTGGCGGTCCAGAACAGCGACAGGCGCGGCGACCAGCCGCTGTAGGTCTGCGAGCTGTAGTCGTGGCCCTGGGCGACGTTGTTGTAGATCGGCGCGTCGTTGTCCTTGCCCTGGTTGCGCACCTGGTCGAAGCGCAGCGACGGGGTGATGGTCACGCTGCCCAGGGTCAGCGCGTCCTGGAGGTAGGCGCTGTTGGTGTTCTGCTTGCCGCTGGGCATGAAGGTCGGCTGGAAGTGCCCGTAGTTGTAGCGCGCGGTGTTGTAGGTGGAACCGGGGATGAACATGTCGGTGGTGCGGGTGTGGCGGTGGAACTGCGTGCCCACGGTGAAGGCATGCTGCACCGGACCGGTGTCGAACAGGCTGGTGTTGCGCAGCTCCAGCACCTTGTCCTTGTAGTCGGTGTCCATCTTGCGGCCACCGGTGGCGACCTGGAAGAAGGCGTCCGGATTGCGCTCGTCGGTCTGGTCGATGTGCGACTCGGAGTACTGCACCATCAGGTCGATCAACGGGTTATCCACAGGGTGGTATTCGTACTTGCCCGACCAGGTGGTGTCAGTGGTGTCGCGGTGCGCCAGCAGGCGCTTGAGCGCGGCCTCGTAGCCGTAGCGGTCGATGCTCGACTGGGTCGGCGGCGTCGGGTAGGAGGCCGAGGAGAACGGCGTCCAGCGGGTGCTGTGGGAGCGGCTGTAGGCCAGGCTGATGTCGTTGTCGAGGTTGGGGTGCAGGTTCAGCTTGAACAGCCCGGCGTCCAGGTCCTGGGCGCTGTTGGGCAGACGGCTGGGGTTGATCGGGTAGTTGTTGTTCGGATCGGGAATGTGCCCGGCGAGCTTGATGTCGCGGCCATCGCGGGTGGTCAGGTAGGCCAGGGCGTCGACCTTGCGATCCTCGGTGCGGCCATAGACCGCGCCGCTGTAGATCTGCTGCTGGTCGTTGGAGTGGTAGCCGTACTTGAGCATGGCGCCGACGTTCTGGTCGTCACGCAGCATGTCCGGGGCGTCCTTGGTCTCCATGTGCACGGTGCCGCCGAAGCCGCCGTTGCCGTTGAAGACCGAGTGCGGGCCCTTCTCCACCTCGATGCGCTTGATCAGCTCCGGCTCGATGAACACGGTGCCCTGCTGGTAGCGCTCGAAGCCGCTCTTGGGTGCGCCGTCGAGGGTGAAGGGCACGTCCTCGGCATCGCCCAGGCCCCAGATGTTGACGGTCTGCCCGCCCGGCTTGGGCGAGCCGCCCATGGTCACGCCGGGCAGGGTCTGCAGCAGGCTGGGAATGTTGTCGGCCTGGATGCGCTCGATGTCCTTGCGCGTCAGGGTCGAACGGCCGACGTTGCTGGAATCCACCGACAGGCCGCTGCCGACGATGGTCTGCGAGTCCAGTTCGATGGCGTTGTCGCTGAACTTGTCGACCTTGCCCGAACGGCGCACGACGAAGCCGTCGCCCGCCTCCACCAACTCCAGGGACGAACCCTTGAGCAGTTGCTCCAGCGCTTCACGCACGCTGTAGCGGCCGCTCACCGCCGGTGCCTTGAGGCCGTCCAGCTGGGACGCGTCGTAGAGCACCTGCACGCCGGCCTGCTGCGACAGACTGCCGATGGACTCGCTGAGCGGCTGCGCCGGCAGGTTCACCTGCCAGTCGGCGGCGCGACTGTACTCGGCCATCATCAGGCTGCCGAGCAGCACGGCGCAGCCCAGCGGACGCGCGAACGGGAAGTTGAAACGAGACTGCATGCAAGGCCCTCCCCAGGGTCGAAAAGCGCTGCGCGTTTCGCAGCGAATGACGGGGAAGACCCTCATTCGAGAAAAACCCACACCTGCAAATAAAAATATTTCTCAAAAAGACGTGAGAGCCAGATCTCCTGCCCGAAATCCGTGCTGACGCTTCCCCCTCACCCCAGCCCTCTCCCTCAGGGAGAGGGAGCAGGTCGTGCCGGCTGATACCCAGGTTTCAACCTGCTCCGATCCATCCCCTCTTCCTTCGGAGCGGGGCGCGTAGCCAGGTTTGAGTAAGGGGCTCTTGTAGGAGCGGACTCCGTCCGCGATGGCTTCCGGCGCGTTGCGGACCTATCGCGGACGGAGTCCGCTCCTACGAATGGGCGAGCCATGGGAGATACCTGTAGGAGCGAGGGGCGATCAGCGCGGCAGGATCACCGCGCTGCCATCGGCCTTGCGCTGCACGCGCACATCCAGCAGCACCGGCAGGGCCGCGAGGAAGTCGTCCGGGCGGGCCAGGCGCACGTTGCCGGAGATCGGCTTCTGTGCCAGGCGCTCGTCGCCCAGGCGGATGGGTGCGGCGCGGTATTGCGACAGCTCGTCCACCAGCGCGCCCAGCGGCTGGTTGTGGAAGGCGAGCATGCCGTCGCGCCAGCCGGCGATGGAGGCGATCGGTACACGCTCGACCTGCGCCGTCCCTGCCCCGGCGAGCAGCTGCGCACGGTCGCCGGCAAGCAGGGTCTGCTCGCTCGGTGCAGCGATCTGCGCCTGCAACGCCACCTTGCCGTGGCGCACGGCAACGGTCAGCGCGCCGTCCTCGCGGTGCACGTCGAAGCCGGTGCCAAGGACCCGCACCCGGCTGTCGCCAGCGGTCACACGGAAGGGTCGGTCGGCGTCGTGGGTCACTTCGAAATAGGCCTCGCCGCGCAGCAACTGCACATCGCGGAAGCCGCTGGAGTAATCCACCCGCAGCGCCGAATCCGCCGCCAGGAATACCCGCGTGCCATCGACCAGCGTCACCTCGCGCTGCTCGCCCGGCGCCGTGGTTTGCACCTGTTGCGGATCGGCCAGGCGGCCGCCGCTGAAGTCATTGGCCAGCAGCAACGCCGCGCAGAACACGCTGGCCGCAGCGAGCCCGCGCCAGGGCAGGTTGGAGCGGCGACGCGGCGCAAGAGCCGGCCGGCGCACCTGGTCGAGATCGCTCCACAGCTGTTCGATCTCGCGGAAGGCGGATGCGTGCGCCGGGTCTTCCGCCAGCCAGTCGGCGAAGGCCTGGCGCTCGCGCGTATCCCAGGAGCCCGCGCGCTGGCGGCTGAACCACTTGGCGGCCAGTTCGTCGATCACCTGCTGGCGCTCCTCTTGCGGCGTCATGCTTCGCCCTCTCCCTGAACGTGCCGCTTGCAGTGCAACAGCGCACTGGCGACGTGCTTCTCCACCATGCTCAGTGAAATCCCCATGCGCCGCGCTACTTCGGGCTGCGAAAGTCCGTCGAACTTGTGCAGGACGAAGGCCTCGCGGCGCCGTGGCGGCAGGCTGTCGAGCGCCTGGGAAAGCTGTCGAAGATAACGTTGTCGCTCGAACTGCACCACGGGTTCGCCCCCTTCGGCGGCCGGTTGCTGGTCGGTGTCGCCGGACTCTTCAGGCTCACTGGCGAAGCGCCGGGAGCGCTGCCAGTGATCGCGCAGCAGGTTGCGCGCGATCTGGAAGAGGAAGGCGCGCGGCTGCTCCACCTGCTGCCGCGAAGAGGACTTCAGCCACTGGGCGAAGGCGTCCTGGGCCAGGTCGGCGGCGTCCGCCGAACTGCCCAGCTGCTTGCGCAGGAAGCGCAGCAGTTCGCCATGGAAGGAGCGATAGGCCTGGGATACCGAACGGGAAAAGCGCTCATCCATCGACGCACGCCTCCCGGCGTCGCCGCCCTGCCCCACGCTTGCCCACTGCCACATCGCCCCCTGACCGAGGCACGGGGCCATCGGCAACTATCGAATTACACAAATGATAATACATATCATTTGCGAATTTGAAGCCGCATGAGCGCAGGGATAGCAAAAGGCCGCCTTGCGGCGGCCCTGGGTTGACTCAGACGTTGGCGATGCGCGCCCTTCTCGCCCGGTAACTGCGCAGCAGCGAAGGCGCCAGCGCGGTGAGCGCCGAACCGCTGACGACCAGCAAGGCACCGACGTAGGCCAGGCCATTGAGGTCTCCGGGCAGCACGAACTCCGGCCACAGCGAGGCCGCGAGGGCCACCGAAGCGAAGGTCACCAGCGGGGTGATCGCCAGGGTCGCGCTGACCCGCGAAGCCTCCCAGTGCGCCAGTGCCTCGGCGAAGGCGCCGTAGGCCACCAGGGTGTTCAGGCAGCAGGCCAGCAGCAGCCAGCCCTGCAGCGGCGACAGGTCCAGCGCCTCAAGCGGATGAGCCCAGGGCGTGAGCAGTGCGCCGCAGCCCAGGTAGATCACCATCATCACCTGCACCGAGGTCCACTGGGTCAGCAGTTGCTTCTGCGCCAGGCCGTAGAAGGTCCAGATGAAGGCGGCGAAGACCACGATCAGCACGCCGGTGGTGTATTCGCCGAAGGAGCCGAACAGCTCGGCCAGGCGCTGGTTGAAGAACAGCCCGAAGCCGCAGATCAACACGGCGAGGCCCAGCGCCTGGCCGACGCTGAAGCTCTCCTTGAAGACGAACAGGCTGCCCAGCAGCAGCAGGATCGGCGCGATCTGGATCACCAGTTGCGTGGTGCCCGGCGTGAGCAGGCGCAGGCCGATCAGGTAGCAGACGTAGTTGCCGGTCAGCCCCAGGATGGCCACCAGCACCAGGCCCTTGCCGCGCTTGCCCAGCGGCGCAAAGCGCGGCAGCTGGCGGGTGAAACCCAGGTAGATGAGCAGCAGGCCACCGGACACCACCAGGCGAAACCAGGTGACGGTGATCGGGTCCATGACCTTCAGGACTTCCTTGAGCTTGATCGGCAGGATGCCCCAGAGGACGGCGGTGACCAGGGCCAGGAACAGGCCGAACTGCCAGCGGCCGGATGAAACGTGCATGAGTGCCTCGACGCGTGTGCGGTCCGCCATGCTAAGTCATGGCGGGTTCGCCCCATAGGAACAGTTGCGCGGGGCAACTGTTCCGGTCGTCCGTCGACAACGCCGCGTCGCTGGCAGTCAGATCAGGGTGGAGAGGCGCAGCAACCACCAGATCAGGATGATCAGCTGGACGAAGAAGGCGGCGAAGCGAACCCACACCGCCAGTGCCGAGGTGCTGATCAGGTGCACCACCGACTGGACGATGCGCGCCACCAGCAGGGTTGGCGCCAGCGGGTCGGTGATCAGCGTCTGCTGGGTGACCATGGCGTAGAGCAGCACGGCGCAGAACAGCGGCACATTCTCCACGCAGTTGGCGTGGGCACGGGCCAGGCGCTGGCCGAAGGCGCCGGGGGTGTTGCTGCCGTCAGCGGCGAAGGCGTTGACTCTCATGCGGCCGGCCATCACCAGCAGGCCGCGCTGGTTGACCAGCAGGATCACCAGCAGCACGGTCCAGGCGACCAGGCCGAGCAGTGCGAAAGCAGAGGGACTCAGGGACATGCGGGACTCCGTTCTCTTGTTGGTTTGAGCGGAGTCTAGGGGAAGTAGAGCAATTGCTCTAGCGGGGATTTCCACCCGCTCGGAGCATGAGGTTTCGTAGGAGCGGACTCCGTCCGCGAGGTGCCACCGGCCAGCTCGGGACCGCCGGAAATCGATCGCGGACGAAGTCCGCTCCTACGCGCGCCGGTAGGGTCTGCGCCAATACCTGGCCTGCTTTTGTAGGAGCGAGCTTGCTCGCGAACCCGCCCAGCTTCGGAGCCGACTGGAAATTCGTTCGCGAGCAAGCTCGCTCCTACAGGGGCCACCCCGGCACATACCCGAAACGAAAACGGGCAGCCCGTCGCCGGACTGCCCGCCCTCTTCCAGCGCCGCACTCACAGCTTGGCGATGGAGACCTCGGTGGATTTCACGAAGGCGATCACTTCGCTGCCGATAGCCAGCTCCAGCTCCTTCACGGAACGGGTGGTGATCACCGAGGTGACGATGCCGGCGGCGGTCTGCACGTCGATTTCCGACAGCACGTCGCCTTCGACGATTTCCTTGATGGTGCCTTTGAACTGGTTGCGGACGTTGATGGCTTTGATGGTCATGGCGTAGCTCCTTGGGAGAATGGGGTCTTCACGAACGTTGGATCAGAGCGCCCAGCGCAGTTGCGTGGGCAGTGGGGAAACCGGTTCCGGCTCGGGCGGCTGGGCCGGCAGCGAGAGCACGCGTTCGAGCACTTCGGCTTCCAGCGCGGCCAGGCGTGCCGAACCACGGGCGCGCGGCCGGTGCAGTTCGACGTTGAGGTCCAGGCCGATCTCGCCGTCCTCGATGAGGATCACCCGGTCGGCGATGGCCACGGCCTCGGCGACGTCGTGGGTGACCAGCAGCACGGTGAAGCCATGCTGCTGCCAGAGGTTCTCGATCAGCTGCTGCATCTCGATGCGGGTCAGCGCATCCAGCGCGCCCAGCGGCTCGTCGAGCAGCAGCAGACGCGGCTGGTGAATCAGTGCGCGGGCCAGGGCCACGCGCTGCTTCTGCCCGCCGGACAGACCCGCCGGCCATTCGTTGGCGCGGTCGGACAGGCCCACCGCCGCCAGCGCTTCCAGCGCCTTGGGACGCCAGTCGCCTTTCAGGCCCAGGCCGACGTTGTCGATCACCCGCTTCCACGGCAGCAGCCGCGAGTCCTGGAACATCAGGCGGGTTTCCTCGCGGGCGCTTTCCAGCGGCGCGGAGCCGGCCAGCAGCTGGCCGTCGCTGGCCTCGTCGAGCCCGGCCAACAGGCGCAGCAGGGTGCTCTTGCCGCAACCGCTGCGGCCGACGATGGCGACGAACTGGCCGGCGGGAATCCGCAGGTCGATGCCCTTGAGCACCTCGCGTTCGCCGAAGCGTTTGCGCACGTTCTCCAGCGCCAGCGGGATGCCTTTCTTGAGTTGTTGCGGTAACTGATTGACTGCGTTCATGCCGCACCTCCCTTGACCTGGTAGGCCGGGTGCCAGCGCAGCCAGATGCGTTCCAGGCCGCGGGCGGCGAGGTCGGCCAGCTTGCCGAGCACGGCGTAGAGCAGGATCGCCAGCACTACCACGTCGGTCTGCAGGAACTCCCGGGCGTTCATCGCCAGGTAGCCGATGCCGGAGTTGGCGGAAATGGTCTCGGCGACGATCAGAGTCAGCCACATGAAGCCCAGGGCAAAGCGCACGCCCACCAGGATCGAGGGCAGCGCGCCGGGCAGGATCACCTGGCGGAACAGCGCGAAACCGGAGAGGCCATAGCTGCGCGACATTTCCAGCAGGCCCGGATCGATGTTGCGGATGCCGTGGTAGGTGTTGAGGTAGATCGGGAACAGCGTGCCGAGGGCGACCAGGAAGATCTTCGCCGACTCGTCGATGCCGAACCACAGGATCACCAGCGGGATCAGCGCCAGGTGCGGCACGTTGCGGATCATCTGCACGGAACTGTCGAGGAAGCGCTCGCCCCACTTCGACAGGCCGGTGATCAGGCCCAGCACCAGGCCGATGCTGCCGCCGATGACGAAACCGACGGCGGCGCGCCAGGTGCTGATCGCCAGGTGCTGCCAGAGCTCGCCGCTGACCACCAGGTGGTAGCCGGCCTCGGCCACCGCGCTGGGCGCCGGCAGGATGCGGCTGGACAGCCAGCCGAACTCCACCGCCAGCTGCCAGATGACCACCAGCCCCACCGGCAGGGCCCAGGGCGCGAGGCGCTGGGCAAGGTTGTTGGAAACACTCATCTCTTCTCTCCGGATTCTTCGTCGCTACGTAGGGCGCATAACGCGCCAGCGTTATCCGCCATGGCGGATGAAGCGTTCCGCTTCATGCGCCCTACGGCTATCAGCTCGCCGAGGCAGCCTTGGGCAGGATGTCGTTGGCGACCATCTCGCCGAACGGGCTGACGTAGCCACGCGCCTGCGGCTGCTGGGGCTGGGCCAGGTCCAGGTGCGGGAAGAGCAGTTCGGCCACCCGGTAGGACTCTTCCAGGTGCGGGTAGCCGGAGAAGATGAAGGTGTCGATGCCCAGGTCCGCGTACTCCTTCACGCGAGCCGCCACGGTCGGGCCGTCGCCCACCAGCGCGGTACCGGCGCCGCCGCGCACCAGGCCGACGCCGGCCCAGAGGTTGGGGCTGACTTCCAGCTTGTCCTTGCTGCCGCCGTGCAGGGCGGCCATGCGTTGCTGGCCGACGGAGTCGAAGCGCGCCAGCGAAGCCTGGGCGCGGTCGATGGTGTCCTGGTCCAGGTGGGAGATCAGGCGGTCAGCGGCCTGCCAGGCTTCGTCGTTGGTCTCGCGGACGATCACGTGCAGGCGGATGCCGAAGCGCACGCTGCGACCCTGCTTGGCGGCCTTCTCGCGCACCTGGGCGATCTTCTCGGCGACGGCGGCCGGCGGCTCGCCCCAGGTCAGGTACAGCTCGACCTGTTCGGCGGCGAGGTCCTGGGCGGCGTCGGAGGAGCCACCGAAATACAGCGGCGGACGCGGCTGCTGGATCGGCGGATAGAGCAGCTTGGCACCCTTCACCTGCAGGTGCTTGCCGTCGTAGTCGACGGTCTCGCCTTCCAGCACGCGGCGCCAGATACGGGTGAACTCCACCGACGCTTCGTAGCGCTCGGCGTGGCTCAGGTGCAGGCCGTCGCCGGCCAGTTCGTCCGGGTCGCCGCCGGTCACCAGGTTGAACAGCGCACGGCCATTGGACAGGCGATCAAGGGTGGCGGCCTGGCGGGCGGCCACGGTCGGGGAAATGATGCCCGGGCGCAGGGCGACCAGGAACTTCAGGCGCTGGGTCACCGGGATCAGCGAGGCGGCGACCAGCCAGGAGTCCTCGCAGGAGCGGCCGGTGGGGATCAGCACGCCGCCGAAACCGAGACGGTCGGCAGCCTGGGCGACCTGTTGCAGATAACCGTGGTCCACGGCGCGGGCGCCTTCGGCGGTGCCCAGGTAGTGGCCGTCGCCGTGGGTCGGCAGGAACCAGAAGATGTTCAGACTCATCGCAGTAACTCCAGATAAGCGCGCCGGCGTGGCGTAGCCGCGCGATGATGGGATTCGGGTGTACGTCGTGCTGCTGTTCTTCGTAGGAGCGGACTCCGTCCGCGATGTGCCACCGGCCAGCTCGGAGCTGTCGGAAATCGATCGCGGACGAAGTCCGCTCCTACGCGAGGTTCATTGGGCGGTAGCGACCTTGGCCGGCGCCGTCCACACCACGTCCTTGATGCTCAGCTGCTTGGGAATCAGCTTCAGCTGGGTGAAGGTGTCGGCGATCTTCTGCTGCGCGGCGGTGACTTCCGGGGTGATCGGCTGGGCACCGTAGCCCTGGCGTTTCACCGCGGTGAAGGTGATGTCCGCCGGCAGGCCGAGCAGCGGCGCGACCTGGTCGGTGACCTGCTGCGGGTTCTGCTGCGACCACTCGCCCACCGAGCGCACTTCGTCGATCAGGGTGGTGATCACCTGCGGGTGGTTGTTCGCATAGGGGCGGGTCGCCAGGTAGAACTGGTGGTTATCCACAAGGCCGCTGCCATCCACCAGGGTGCGGGCGGAGAGCTGCTTCTCGGCGGCGGCCTGGTACGGGTCCCAGATCACCCAGGCATCCACGCTGCCGCGCTCGAAGGCGGCGCGGGCGTCGGCCGGCGGCAGGTACACGGGCTGGATGTCGCTGTATTTCAGGCCGGCCTTCTCCAGGGCGCGCACCAGCAGGTAGTGCACGTTGGAGCCCTTGTTCAGGGCGACCTTCTTGCCCTTGAGCTCGGCGACGGATTTGATCGGCGAATCTTTCGGCAGGAGGATCGCCTCGCTGGTCGGCGCCGGCGGTTCGTGAGCGACGTAGACCAGATCGGCACCAGCGGCCTGGGCGAACACCGGCGGGGTTTCGCCGGTGACGCCGAAGTCGATGCTGCCGACATTCAGGCCTTCGAGCAGCTGCGGGCCGCCGGGGAATTCGGTCCATTGCACCTTGACGCCCTGCTCGGCCAGGCGCTTCTCCAGCGTGCCACGGGCCTTGAGCAGCACCAGGGTGCCGTACTTCTGGTAGCCGATACGCAGGGTACCGGGTTGTTCGTCTGCCTGGGCGTTGTAGGACAGGGCTGCGATCAGCAGGGCCGCCAGTCCACTACGCAAAGTGAGGGTCCGCATGGGAGTGCTCCTTTATCGAGTGTGCTTGCCGGACCTGCGGTCCCGTTGTCGGGACGGTGAGGGCCTTTCATGTTGTTCAAGAGTCGCCACCTGCCCGATCGGGGCTCAGCCTGCGCTCTTGCTTTTACCTGTAGCTTGCAGCCTGTCGCCTGCAGCCGCTCTTCTTCAAATGCTCCAGCGGGCGTTGATCAGCCGTTCGTTGAGCAGGTTCGGGTCGATGGGTTTCGGTCGGCGCGCGAGGGCGCCGTGGAACTGTTCCAGGGATTCCAGCAGTCGATGTTCGAGGGTCGACTCCAGGCGCGCCGGGGTATTGCCCTCGGGGTATTGCACCTGGCTCTCCTCGGCGAACACACCGTGCAGGGTTTCCTGGGCCTTCAACGCGGCGAGGACCGGCTTGAGCGCGTAGTCCACCGCCAGCATGTGAGCGTTGCTGCCGCCGGTGGCCAGGGGCAGCACCACCTTGTGCGCCAGCGCCCGCTCCGGCAGCAGGTCGAGGATGACCTTCAGCGCACCGGCGATGGACGCCTTGTACACCGGGGTGGAAATCACCAGGCCGTCGGCGCGCAGCACCTGTTCGATCAGCTCGACCACCCGCGGGCTGTCGAAGCGCGCATGCAGCAGGTCTTCCGCCGGGAAGTCGTGCACGCTGTAGGAGCGCACCTCGGCGCCGTGGGCGTGCAGCCAGCTCCGCGCGATGTCCAGCAGGACACCGGAGCGGGAACGCTGGCTGGGGCTGCCGGCAAGGGTGACTACATACATCTGCACATTTCCTTATAACGATCAGGACGCTTCTGATAGCGACCTGCTAACCAATGTGCATAGACCTTAACAGCCCTTCGTATATTCCAATAAATGGTATTTATTCATTTAGTTATGCGATTTGGTTTTTACTGTAGGAGCGAGCTTGCTCGCGAACCTTTTCAGGCGGGGCTCGTAGGATGGGTGGAGCGCAGCGATACCCATGCTGCCAGCCGGCGCGCTCGGATCGATGGGTATCGCTACGCTCCACGCCATCCTACGCAGAGCGAAGGCTCAAATGACGTGGGACTGGTGCAGCTCGGTCAGCGCTTCGCCGCGCAGGAAGGCCAGCTCCACGGCGCGACGGTCACGCGGGCGCGGCAGCGGCACGGGGAATTCGCGGCGCAGGCGGCTGGGTGTGCCGCCCAGCAGCAGGACGCGATCGCTGAGGTAGAAGGCTTCGTCGAGGTCGTGGGTGACCAGCAGGATGCTGATGTCGTATTCCAGCGCCAGTTGCTGGATCAGGTCCTGCAGGCGGATGCGGGTGAAGGCGTCCACCGCGCTGAAGGGCTCATCCAGCAGCAGCACCTGCGGCCGGCCATAGAGGCCACGGGCGATGGCCGCGCGTTGGGCCATGCCACCGGAGAGCTGCTTGGGCAGCAGCTCGCCCTTGCCTTCCAGCCCCACGTCGCGCAACAGGTGCTCGATGCGCTGGTCGTCGGCCAGCCAGCCGTCGGCGAAGCCGATGTTCTGTGCGACGGTCAGCCAGGGCAGCAGGCGCGGCTCCTGGAACACCACGCCGATGCCACCGCCGCCCCGACCGCTGTCACCATCCGGGCCGAAGCCGAGCAGCGGGTTGCGCTCCAGCGAGCCGGCGAACTCATCGTCCAGCCCGGCGGCAATGCGCAGCAGGGTACTTTTTCCACAACCACTGGGACCCAGCAGGCTGACCACTTCGCCCGGCGCCAGGCTCAGGCTGACGTCGTCCAGCACGCGCACGCCGGAGAAGCTCTTGCGGATATCGCGCAGTTGCAGCAAGGCGCTCATGGAGCCTCTCCCAGGAAGGTATCGCGCCAGGCCAGCGCACGCTGCTCCAGCGCCTTGAGCAGGCTGTCGCTGAGCTTGCCGAGCACCGCCAGCACCAGGATGGCGGCAATGACGATGTCCGGACGCGAGGTCTCCCGGCCGTCGCTGAGCAGGTAGCCCAGGCCACGGGTGGCGGCGATCAGTTCGGCGGCGACGAGGAACATCCAGCTCAGGCTCAGCGCGCCGCGCAGACCGGTGAACAGGCTCGGCAGCGCCGCCGGCAGGAGGATGCGCCGCACCAGAGCGAAGGGCGACAGGTGATACAGCCGGCCCAGTTCCACCCACTTGCGGTCGACGTTGCGCACGCCAGCCACCAGCGACAGGTAAACGGGGAAGAAGGCGCCAAGGGCGATCAGCACGATCTTCGGGGTTTCGTCGATGCCCAGCCAGAGCAGCAGCAAGGGCACCCAGGCCAGGCTGGGAATGGCCCGCAGCGCCTGGAAGGTAGGCTCCAGATAAGCCTCGGCGCGCTGGCTGAGGCCGACCCAGGTGCCGATCAGCACCGCGGCCGCCGCGCCGATGAAGAAGCCGGCGGCGACCCGCGCCAGGCTCGCGGCAACATGCTTCCAGAGCTCGCCCTGAGCCAGTTGCCAGAGCGTCAGCGCGACACTGCTGGGCGCCGGCATCTGATGTTCGGCCAACCAGCCGACGCGCACTGACAACTCCAGCGCGCCGCACAGCAACAGCGGCACCAGCCAGGCGCGCCAGCTCAGCCGTGGCCAGCGCAGTTTCACTGTGCGGCGCTGGCGGGCCAGACGCAGGCTCTGGGTGGGCATGGATTATTGCTCCGCCTTGGCAACAGCACCGGCCTTGCCCATCACTTCACCGGCCAGTTGCGGCGCGATCAGCTGATCGACCACGGCGGTGACATCGGTCCCCGGACGCACCAGTTGCTCGTCCAGCAGGATCGGCGCGGCGGCCTTCAGCGCGGCAACCTGCTCGGCTCCCGGCAGCGGCTTGCTGAAGTCGGTGCGCGAGAGTTGCAACTTCGCCACTTCCAGCGGCAGCTTGGCTTCCTCAGCGAGCAGCTTGGCGGTTTCTTCCGGGTGCGCCACGGCCCACTGGCGCGCCTCTTCATAGGCGGCGATGACCTGCTTGATCAGCTCCGGCTGCTCCTTCTCGAATTTCTCGGTGACGCTGAGTACGCCGTAGCTGTTGAAGTCGACGTTGCGGTAAAGCAGACGCGAGCCGGCCTGCAGCTCGCTGGCGGCCATGTGCGGATCGAGGCCGGCCCAGGCGTCCACCCTGCCCTGCTCCAGCGCGGCGCGGCCGTCCGGATGCTGCAGGTGGACGATCTCTACGTCGTTCTTGTCCAGCCCGGCCTGTTGCAGGCTGCGCAGCAGGAACAGGTAGGGGTCGGTGCCCTTGGTGGCGGCGATCTTCTTGCCCTTGAGGTCCGCAACGGACTTCAGCGGCGAATCCTTGGGCACCACCAGCGCGGTCCACTCCGGGCGGCTGGCGATGTACACGGTCTTCAGCGGGCTGCCGTTGGCGCGGCTGAGCACGGCAGCCAACCCCGCCGTGGAGGCAAAGTCGGTGCTGCCGGCATTGAGGTATTCCAGCGAGCGGTTGCTGCCCTGGCTGAACACCCAGCGCACCTGCGTGCCCTGCGGCTTGAGGGCTTTTTCGAGATAGCCGAAATGCTTGAGTACCAGGCTGGTGGGCGCGTAGTAGGCGTAGTCCAGGCGCACTTCTTTCGGTGCGTCTGCGGCTTGGGCGGGGCTGTTGTAGGCGCCGATCGGCAGGCTCGCGAGAAGAGCGACGGCCAGGCTGCGGCGCCAGGTGGAATGACCCATGGTCGTTCTCCTTGGCGTGGGCTTGCGTCTTCTTCCCGTTTGGCGGGCAAGTCAGGACAGGGATACAGCGAATAAAAAAGCGCGGCGTGGTCCGCGCATGAAGGATAAAAAATGGGCCGGCGAACCGGCCCTATTTCCGCTCGAGGTTTGCTCGTGCAGTGACTCCCCGGATGGGGGGCGGAGAGTCACTTGTTGGGTTGAGGAGTCAGTCGCAGGTAGGGCTTGATGGCGCGATAGCCCTTGGGGAAACGCTGCTTGATCTCTTCCTCGTCCTTGAGCGAGGGCACGATCACCACGTCGTCGCCGTCCTGCCAGTTGCCGGGCGTGGCGACCTTGTGGTTGTCGGTGAGCTGCAGCGAGTCGATGACGCGCAGGATCTCGTTGAAGTTGCGCCCGGTGCTCGCCGGGTAGGTGATGGTCAGGCGCACCTTCTTGTTCGGGTCGATGACGAACAGCGAACGCACGGTGAGGGTGTCATTGGCGTTCGGGTGGATCAGGTCGTACAGCTCGGAGACCTTGCGGTCGGCGTCGGCGATGATCGGGAAGTTGACCACGGTGTTCTGGGTCTCGTTGATGTCGTCGATCCACTTCACGTGGGAGTCCACCGGGTCGACGGACAGCGCGATGACCTTCACGCCCTTGGCGGCGAACTGGTCCTTGAGCTTGGCGGTCAGGCCCAGCTCGGTGGTGCACACCGGGGTGAAGTCGGCCGGGTGGGAGAACAGCACGCCCCAGCTGTTGCCCAGCCATTCATGGAAACGGATGCGGCCTTCGCTGGATTCCTGTTCGAAGTCGGGGGCGATGTCGCCGAGTCGCAAGCTCATGGGGTCTCTCCTTGTTCGTGTTGGTAGCCACTATGCACAAGGTCTTTACGCATTAAAAAGAATATATTTTGATTTTCTTATAACCAAAAACAACAATCTTTCTTGACCCTGTTCGACGACGACCGTCGCCGGACACTGAGCATAGACAAGCTTCAGCCAACGCCCGGAAGACACGGTGTTTCATCCATGAGACAAACCCTCACCGTTCGTCGCCATCCGCCTGTAGCCCCTGTACGGCGGGGCTTTGCGGCATACACTCGGATGAATTAATCCTTTTGTTCGGGAGGTCAGCATATGTTGGGACAACGCGTCGGCGACGGCCAGGCGGCCACCCATTACCGCAGCGACCGGATCAGTTCGGTCAACGGCCAGTACTTCTTCTCCACCCGCGAGGGAACCCTGGAAGGTCCCTACTTCACCCGCTTCGATGCCGAACGCGAAATCGTCCAGTACATCAGCCGCATGCAGCAGGCGGCGGGATTGATGGCGCGCGTGACGCAGTGATCACCGGCTGATCTAGTGCAAACGAAAAACCCCGGCCTGGTGCCGGGGTTTTCTTTTGTCCGCGACGGACAATCATCGCGACTCAGGCAATGCTCGCCAGGCGGCCGATGTGTGGCTGCTCACGATGCTGGGCCTGCCACAGATCGTAATCCGCCTGTACGCCAAGCCAGGTGCGTGCGCTGCCAATACCAGCCAGCTCCAGCCGCCAGGCCAGATCAGGGCTGATCGGGGCATGACCATGCAGCACGCGTGACAGGGTTTCTCGCGCATATCCCAGGTGTCGGGCCAACGCGGCCACGCTCAACCCCAGTTCGGGGAGCACGTCCTCCAGAAGCGTTTCACCTGGATGTGGGGGATTGGCCATGGCCATGAATGCGCCCTCCTCTCAGGAGCCGGTAGTTTCAGTGGTAGTCCAGATAGTCGACCAGCTCCACGTCGCTACCCAGGAAGCGAAAGATCATCCGCCAGTTGCCACTGACGGTCAGCGACCAGAAGCCATCCAGTGATCCCTTCAACGGGTGCAGTCGCCAACCGGGAATAGCCACATCAGCAGGACTTGCGGCGTTGTTCAGGAACGGCAGCATGCGCGCCAGGCGGCGAGCATGGTCGGAGCGAATCCCGCGGGTCGTACCCGTTTCGTAGAAGGCCTGCAGGCCCTTGTGGCGGAAACTGATGATCATCACCAGAGTGTGATGAAAAACATCACGCATTAGCGATCATACCATTCCCGCCTCGGATGTCGACCAAGCCGCATGGCTTGCGGGAAACGTCCGCCAAAGAAAACCCCCGGCGTCACCGCCGGGGGTTCTTCAATGCCGGGCCGCTTGCGTGGAGCAGCCGGCGCTGACCGGGCAAGGGCGTGCGCCCTCGCCCGTGGTGCTCAGCGAACGGCCTCGAACAGGCCGGTGGCGCCCATGCCGCCGCCCACGCACATGGTGACGATGCCGTAGCGCAGGTTGCGCCGCTGCAGTTCGCGCACCAGGTGGCCGACCTGGCGCGAGCCGGTCATGCCGAAGGGGTGGCCGATGGAGATGGAGCCGCCGTTGACGTTGTACTTCTCGTTGTCGATCCCCAGGCGATCGCGGGCATACAGGCACTGCGAGGCGAAGGCTTCGTTGAGTTCCCAGAGGTCGATGTCGGCGACCTGCAGGCCCTTGGCCTTGAGCAGCTTGGGCACCGAGAACACCGGGCCGATGCCCATCTCGTCGGGCTCGCAGCCGGCCACGGTGAAGCCGCGGAAGAACGCCTTGGGCTTGAGGCCCAGCTCCAGGGCCTTGTCCAGGCTCATCACCAGGGTCATGGAGGCGCCGTCGGAGAGCTGCGAGGCGTTGCCGGCGGTGACCGAGCCGTCTTCGGCGAATACCGGTTTCAGCGAGTTCAGGCCTTCCAGGGTGGTCTCCGGGCGGTTGCAGTCGTCGCGCTCGACCACGCCGTCGAGGACTTTCTTCTCGCCGGTGGCCTTGTCTTCCACCAGGTACTTCACCTGCATCGGCGCGATCTCGTCGTCGAACAGGCCTTCGGCCTGGGCGCGGGCGGTGCGCTGCTGGCTCTGCAGCGAGTAGAGGTCCTGCTGCTCGCGGGTGACGTTGTAGCGGCGGGCGACGATCTCGGCGGTCTGGCCCATGGGGTAGTAGATACCGGGGAAATCCGACTCCAGGCGCGGGTTGACGAAGTTGTCACGGTTCATCTTGCCCGCGGTCATGCTGATGGACTCGACGCCGCCGGCCACCAGGATGTCGCTGCAGCCCGAGGCCACCTGGTTGGCGGCAATCGCGATGGCCTGCAGGCCGGAGGAGCAGTAGCGGTTGAGGGTCATGCCGGCGACATGGGTGCCCAGGCGCGACAGCACGGCGGCGTTGCGGCCGATGTTGTGGCCCTGGGCGCCCTCGTTGGAGCCGGCGCCGACCACGCAGTCGTCCACCAGCAGCGGATCGAGGTTGTTGCGCGCCAGCAGCACGTCGATGCAATGGGCGACCATGTCGTCCGGACGGGTCATGTTGAATTTGCCCCGGAAGGACTTGGCCAGG
Source organism: Pseudomonas nitroreducens (assembly GCF_014204515.1). Classification (GTDB taxonomy): domain Bacteria; phylum Pseudomonadota; class Gammaproteobacteria; order Pseudomonadales; family Pseudomonadaceae; genus Pseudomonas; species Pseudomonas nitritireducens_A. Next base: position 170,588 of record NZ_JACHLI010000008.1, read on the forward strand.
CCGGTACGGACGCTGTCGACGATCACCACTTCGCGCATGGGAAACCTCGTTGCTTGTTGTTGGACTGAGGAAAGGTGTGCGGCGAGCATAAGCGCCGCTGAGGACGCACGGCGACGATCATTCACCAGCCGTATAGGCCTGCCCCCACCCTCGTTGGGCGGGGTGGAACGAAACCGCCGCCCGGAGGCGGCGGTTTCCACCGGCGTTGCGCCGGTCAGACGGTGTCGGTCTTGATCGCGTGATCGCCCAGCAGGCCGTTGAGCACGGTGTGGGTATCCCCGGCCGAGAGCACGCCATTGCCGACATGCCCGGCGTACTTGGCGGAGAGATCGACGTTGGCCAGGTCGATGGTCTGGGTCGCTGTGCCACCACTGGTGGGGCTGACCGCAATGCTGGTAGTCCCCGAGCTGACCGAGAAGGTCAGGTAGTGGGCCAGCGAGTCGGCGGTGGGCAGCGCACCCTGCAGCAGGTCGGCGAGGTTCAGGGTATCGCCCTCGCTGATGCTGAAGTCCTTGATCACGTCATGGCCGGTATCGCCCGACTTCCAGATGAACTCGTCGGCACCGGTACCGCCGTACATGATGTCGTCGCCCGGCCCGCCGATCAGCTTGTCGTTGCCGCCCTGGCCGAACATCAGGTCATTGCCGGCGCCGCCCTCGAGGATGTCGTTGCCGCCGCGGGTATCGCCGGCGACATTGAACTGGTCCGCGTGCTGGACGATGTAGTTGGTGATCTGGCTGACGCTGGGCGCACTGCCGTTGGTGGCGGTCAGGTAGTCCACCAGGGCCTGGAAGCCCTGGCCGTTGTGGGTGCCGGCGGCGTGCCCGGCCCAGGACAGTGCGTCGGTGTTGATCACGTCGCCGAAGAGGATGTCGTTGCCCGCACCACCGACCAGGTGGTCGTTGCCCACGGTCACCGGCGTGCTGGTGCTGAAGCCCTCCTGCAGCGCCGCCTGCAGTTGCTCGGCGGTGTTGATGATCTGCGGTTCGCCGACGCTGGCGGTGATGGTCTTGCCGTCCAGGGTCACCGAACCGTTGCCGGTGGTATCGGTGTTGTCGAAGAACTTCAGGTAGTTGCTGTTGATGCCGTTGCCGATACCGATGGCATTGACGTCCACCGCGTTGTCGCCGGTGAGGGCGCCAGCGTGGTGCAGCATGTCGTTGCCGGAGGTGAGCGCGGCATTGATGTCGTTGTAGTTGGTGGTGTCGCCGCTGCCGCTGTTGCCGTTGTAGACAGTCGGGTTGCCGTCGGTGAGGAAGAACGCCAGGTTGACGTAGCCGTGCGCCGCATCGGCATGGTTGGTGCCGACCTGGGTGTTGAACCAAGCCGAGGCGGCCTTCATGGCATCGTCGTAGTTGGTCGCACCGTTGGCGCTGAGCGTATTGATGGCGGCAATCAGCGCGGCAACGTTGGCGGTGGTCAGGCCGTTGAAGGTGGTGACGTGCGAGTTGTCGCTGAAGGACACCAGGCTGACGTTGATCACCCCGTCGTGGCCCTTGATCGCGTTGACCAGGTTGATCAGTGCGTTCTTCGCCAGCGCCATGCGGCTCAGCCCGGCGGTGCCGGAGGCGTCGCCCATGCTGCCGGAGGTGTCGACGATCAGCGAGATGTTGTAGTTCTTGCCCGGCTGGGTATAGACCGACACGCCGCCGGCATCGCCGATCAGCACGTCGTTGCCGCCGTTGCCGGTGATCTGCCCGGCCTTGTCCGCATCCAGCGGGCTGGGGACGGTGTGCAGGACCGACGAGCCATCGACGTCACCGGCATTGCTGCCCACCACCAGGATCGGCTGGCCGTACTTCAGGCAGATGTTGAGGTTGGCCGAAGCGGTGTCGCCATCGCCGTCGACGATGGTGTACTTGAACACCTCGCTGATCTGCCCGCTCTCCGGGAAGGCCACGCCGGCCTTGGAGGCGTAGGTGTAGTCGCCGGCATGGTGCCCCGCGACATCCTTGAGGTACACCGTCAGGGTGCCGCTGGTGGTCTGGATGGTCAGCAGGCCGGTGCTGGCGTTGTAGCTGCCGGTGGCGCTGGTGGCATTGGGGTTGACGTTGGTGAAGCCGCCCGAGGCGTCCACGGCGAATTTCTCGCCGCCGAACTCGACCTGGGTGATGCGCACCGTGCCGTCGGCGCTCACCGGGACATCGTTGGCCAGCAGGTTGCCGCTGACCGAGTCGATGGTCACCAGGTTCTGCAGGGTGGCGGTGAGGTCGCTGGGCTGGGTGACGATGATCGGCGAGCCCTTGCCGTCGATTCCCACCAGGTCGGCGTTGGTGATCGAGGTGCCCAGGCCCACGGCATACGCATCGACGTGGTTGGTGGCGTCGTTGTTGTCACCGTCGGGATTGGCCAGGAAGGCCTTCCACTGGGTGATCGCCGTGCTGGTGTTGCCCTCGTTGGGCTGGCCGTCGGAGATGAAGTACACGCGGTTGATCGCTGCAGGATCGGCGCCGCTGGCATTGATGTCGGCGGTGACGTTGGCCTTGGCCAGGTTGAGCGCGACCTGGTAGTTGGTGTTGTCCTCGGTCTGCAGGCCGTTGATCTTGTTCACCAGCGAGGTGAACTGGGCATCGGAGTTGCTGGAGAAGTTGAAGTCGCCCAGATCCTTGGCGCTGCTGGCGAAGCTCAGCAGCGAGACGTGGATGGCGATGCCCATGGCCGCGTACTGCTGCACCAGGTTGACCAGCGCCGCCTTGGCGTTGATCAGCTTGCTGCCGTCCATGCTGCCGGAGACGTCCACCACCAGGGTCAGGTTGACCGCCGGCGGCGCCTGCTGCACCAGGCAGCGCGGGTTGTCGTCCACCGCCGTCGGGCCGTCGTCGAGGAAGGTCAGCTTGCTGCCCAGGTCGATGCTCGCCGACTTCGAATCGCCGTCGCCATCGGTCACCGTGGCGGTCAGGCCGAGCTTGCCGCTGGCCAGGCTCAGCGCGTCGTTCGGATCACTGGCATTGGGGTGCTTGAGCGCCAGCTGCTGGTCGAGCTTGACCACGCCGGTATTGCCGTCGAGGGTGACGGTGAAGGCTGTAGCGCCGCTGGTGCTGCCCACGTGCCCTTCGACCTGGGTCGCACTGACCCTGACCAGCACGATGTTCTGCCCATCGGTGGTCTGCAGGCCACTCTGGGTGCCGGTGGTAGCCGTCAGGCTGTAGGTGGTGCTGCCGCCGTCGGCGCCGACGGTGGCGCTGAAGGCCGTGCTGAAGTTGGCGCTGGCGTCGACGCTCAGGTTGCTTTCATCCACCGTCAGGGTCGGCACGTGGCTGTTGTCCACGCTGATGGTCGGGCCATCGTCGTGGAAGCTCAGCTTGCTGCCCAGGTCCAGGCTGGCGGACTTGGAGTCGCCATCGCCGTCGGTGATGGTGGCGACCAGGGCGATCTTGCCACTGGCGATGCTCAGCGCATCGTTCGGGTCGGTCGCGTCCGGGTGCCTGAAGGCCATCTGCTGGTCGAGGGTGACGCTGCCGTTGTTCACCGTCAGGGTGAAGGCGATGGCGCCATTGGCACCGCCGACCCGACCGACTACGCCGCCGCTCTCGTTGAACAGGTAGATTTTGTCGCCGTTGGTGACGCGCAGGCCGCTGTCGCTGCCATCGACGCCAGCCACCACCTTGTAGACCAGCGAGCCGGCACCGTCGGCGCCGTAGTTGCTGGTGAACAGGCTGGTCACGTTGGCGCTGGCGTCGACGCCCAGGTTGCTCTCGTCCACCACCAGGGCGGGCGCGCCCTGGGCACTGGCGGTGATGCTCGGGCCGTCGTCGTGGAAGCTCAGCTGGCTGCCCAGCTCGACGCTGGCGCTGTGGGAGTCGCCATCGCCATCGGTGATGGTTGCGGTGAGGGCGATCTTGCCGCTGGCGATGCTCAGCGCGTCGTCCGGGTTGCTGCCGTCCGGGTGCTTGAGCGCCATCTGCTGGTCAAGGGTGACAGTGCCGTTGTTCACCGTCAGGGTGAAGGCGATGGCGCCATTGGCGCCGCCGACCCGGCCGACCACGCCGCCGTTTTCATTGAACAGGAAGATCTTGTCGCCATTGGTGACGCGCAGGCCGCTGTCGCCGCCCTCGGTGCTGGCGACCACCTTGTAGACCAGCGAGCCGGCACCGTCGGCGCCGTAATTGCTGGTGAACAGACTGGTGACGCTGGCGCTGGCATTGATGCCCAGGTTGCTCTCGTCCACCACCAGCGCCGGGCCGTTGGCCTGGTTGGCGACGATGCTCGGGCCATCGTCGTAGAACACCAGCTTGCTGCCCAGGTCGATGTGGGCACTGGCGCTGTCGCCGTCACCATCGGTGACGGTGGCGGTAAGGGTGATCTTGCCGCTGGCCAGGCTCAGCCCTTCATCGTCGTTGTGGGTATCCGGATGCACGAAGGCGATGCGCTGGTCGAGGGTCAGCGCCCCGCCATCGGGCCGCACCACGAAGGCAATGGTGTTGCTGCCTTCGACCTTGCCGACCACGCCGTTGCCATCGTTGAACAGCAGGATGCGTGCGCCATCGGCGCTTGCACGCAGGCCACTGTCGGTGCCGTCCACAGCCACGCTGACCTTGTAGGTGACGCTGCCCGCGCCGTCGGCGCCGAAGTGCGCATCGAACAGTTGCGAGACCAGGCTGGCCTCGACACGGGCGTTGTTGCTCAGGTCGGACTCGTCCACCTCCAGGCGGATGTCGGCATCGGTGCAGGGCTGGATGCTCGGGCCATCGTCGAGGAAGGTCAGCTTGCCGCCCAGGTCGACGCTGGCCGAAGCATGGTCGCCGTCGCCATCGGTGATGGTCGCGGTAAGGGTGATCTTGTCGGAACCGATGCTCAGCGGATCATTGGCATCGGTGGTGAGCGGATGCACCAGGGCGCGCTGCTGGTCGAGGGTGATGGCGCCGTTGTGCTGGGTCACGCTGAAGGCCACCAGGTTGGTGCCCTCCACGCGGCCCTCCACACCATTGGCGGTGTTGAAGAGGAAGATCCTGCTGCCGGTGGCAGTGTCCTTCAGGCCGCTGTCGGTGCCGTCGGTGGTGGTGAGCTTGTAGGTGATGCCGCCGGCGCCGTCATTGCCGAAGTGGCTGCTGAACAGCGCCGCCACATCGCTGGCCGGGGCGCTGGCGGAAGCAACGGCGCCCAAGCCCAGCTGGGTCTCGTCCACCGTCAGCTTGATGTCCGCCGTGGTGCACGGCTCGATGCTCGGGCCATCGTCGTAGAACACCATCTTGCTGCCCAGGTCGACGTAGGCCGAGGCGTGGTCGCCGTCGCCATCGGTGATGGTTGCGGTGAGGGTGATCTTGCCGGTGTCCAGGCGCAGCGGTTCGTCCGAGTCGTTGGGGTTGCCGTGGACCAGCGCCAGGCGCTGGTCGAGCATCAGCGCGCCGTTGTCCTCGCTGACCACGAAGGCGATGGCGTTGCTGTGCTCGACGCGGCCGACCACCGTGCCGTTCTCGTTGTAGAGGAAGATACGATCGCCGCTGGCGGTCTCGCGCAGGCCGCTGTCGGTGCCGTCCACGGTGCTCACCTTGCAGGTGATGCTGCCCGGACCATCGGCGCCGAAGTGCGACTCGAACAACAGCGATACCAGGCTGGATTCGACGCGCGCGTCGTTGCCCAGGTTGGACTCGTCCACTTCCAGGCTGATGTCGTACTGGGTGGCCGGCTGGATGCACGGGCCGTCATCGAGGAAGGTCAGCTTGCTGCCCAGGTCGATGCTCGCCGAAGCATGGTCGCCGTCACCATCGGTGATGGTCGCGGTCAGGCTGACCTGGCCGGCCAGGTGCAGGGCGTCATTGGGATTGCTGGCATCCGGATGCGCCATCGCCCGCAGTTGTTCCAGGGTGACCTTGCCGTCCGGATCGATGCTCACGCGGAAGGCCACGGTGCTGCTGCCTTCCAGGCGGCCCTCGACACCACTGGCGGTGTTGTAGAGGAAGATCTTCTCGCCGGTGGCGGTGTCCTTCAGACCACTGTCAGTGTTGTCGGCGGCGCTCAGCTTGTACTCGATGCTGCCGGCGCCATCGGCGCCGTAGTGGGCGTTGAACAGGTCGGCGACGTTCAGGCTGCTGGTGTCGGGCTGGCCGAGGTGGGTCTCGTCCACCGTCAGCTTGATGTCGGCATCCTGGCACGGCTGGATGCTCGGACCGTCGTCGAGGAAGGTCAGCTTGCTGCCCAGGTCGAGGCTCGCCGAAGCATGGTCACCGTCGCCGTCCGTGATGGTGGCGGTGAGCGTGAGGGTGTTCGGGTCGAGGCTGACACCATCGTTCGCATCGCTGGCGTTGGGGTGAACCACCGCACGCAGCTGCTCCAGGGTGACCTTGCCATCGGCGTCGAGGGTCACGCGGAAGGCCACGTCAGAGCCGGTTCCGACCCGTCCTTCCACACCATTGGCTGTGTTGTAGAGGAAGATCTTCTCGCCGCTGGCGGTGTCCTTCAGCCCACTGTCGGTGCCATCGGTGGTGCCGACCTTGTAGGTGATCGAACCGGCACCATCGGCGCCGAAATGCGCGTTGAACAGGTCGGCCACGCTGGCGCTGCTGGTGTCACCGACGCCCAGGTGGGTCTCGTCCACCGTCAGGCGGATGTCGGCATCCTGGCACGGCTCGATGCTCGGGCCGTCGTCGAGGAAGCTCAGCTTGCCGCCCAGGTCGATGTGCGCGGTGGCGCTGTCGCCGTCCTTGTCGGTGATGGTAGCGCTGAGGTCGATCTTGCCGGCCAGGCTCAGCGAATCATTGGGGTCGTTCGGATCACCGTGCACCAGCGCGCGCAGTTGTTCCAGGGTCACCTTGCCGTCGCTGTCGATGCTCACGCGGAAGGCAACGGTGCTGGTGCCTTCCAGACGACCCTCGACACCGTTGGCGGTGTTGTAGAGGAATATCTTCTCGCCGGTGGCGGTGTCCTTCAGGCCACTGTCGGTGTTATCGGCGGCTTCGAGCTTGTAGGTGATCGAGCCCGCGCCGTCGGCGCCGTACTGGCCATTGAACAGGTCGGCGACCGAGTTGCTGGTGGCCGGTACGCCCAACTGGGTCTCGTCCACGGTCAGGTGCAGGCCTTCGGTGCTGCCCACGGAAATGCTCGGGCCGTCGTCGAGGAAGGTCAGCTTGCTGCCCAGGTCGAGGCTGGCGCTCTGGTGGTCGCCATCGGCGTCGGTCACGGTGGCGGTCAGGCTGATCTTGCCTTCGCCCAGGCTCAACGGATCATTGGAATCCGTGGAGTCCGGGTGAACCAGTGCACGGACCTGATCGAGGGTGATCTTGCCGTCAGAGCCCAGGGTGACGCGGAACGCGACTGCACCATCCGCACCGCCTACGCGGCCTTCAACGCCGTTGGCAGTGTTGAACAGGAAAATCCTGTCGCCAGTGGCGGTGTCCTTCACGCCGCTGTCGGTGTTGTCGGTGGTGGACACCTTGTAGGTGATCGAGCCGGCGCCATCGGCGCCGTACTGGGAGTTGAACAGGCTGCTCGCTGCCACGCTGCTGGTGGCGTCGGTGCCCAGGGCGGATTCGTCCACCGTCAGGTGCAGGCCTTCGGTGTTGCCGACGGAAATACTCGGGCCGTCATCGGTGAAGCTCACGCGGCCACCCAGGTCGAGGGAGCTGCTGGAGGTGACGCTGTCGCCATCGCGGTCGGTGACCGTGAGGTTGCCCTGCAGTTGTATCAGGCCGGAATCCAGAGCGATGGTCTGGCCGGCAAAACCGCTCTCGCTGCCCGGCAGCGGATGATCGATGGCGCTGTACTGGGTCAGGGTGACGACCCCGGTGTTGCCGTTTACCGACAGCGAGAACACGGTGTTCTCGCCGGTGATGCCGGCCGCGCTGGAGGCGGTGGAAGCGACGATGGCGCCGCCCACGCTGTACAGGTAGATAGTTGCGCCGCCGCTGGTCAGGCCCGAATTGGCGCCATTGCCGGCGACCAGGTTCAGGCCGTAGCTCAGCTCGGTGCTGCCGGCGCCGTCGCCGCCGTAGTTGGCAGTGACCTTGAACGCCGCGCTGTAATCGGCGGTGGAGGTGTCGAAGGCCGCCCCGGCGGTGTTGGCGTCATGGGTCTGCAGCAGCACGTCCACGCCATTGTCGGCGGACAGGCTGGCCTGCGGCGCATCGTCGACGATCCCCACGTTCACCGAACCGTTGGCCGAAGTGCCGTTGCCGTCGGTGATGGTGTAGGGAATGTCGAAGTTCAGGGTGTCCTCGGAGCCTTTCACCGGGTGGTCCACCGGTTGCAGCAGGGTGACCTCGAAGGCGCCGGTATTGATGTTGGTGAGGGTCACGGTGAACACCGGCGTGCCATTGGCGCTGCCGGTGAGCACATGGCCGTCGGGGCTGACGCTGTAGGTGATGGCGACACCGCCGGAAGTCAGGCTGGGCAGCCCGGTCGTGCCCCAGGTGAAGCTGCCGACACCGTCGCTGCCGAAGTTGTAGCCCAGGTTGCCGGAGAAGGTCGCACCCTCCCCCGCACCATCGGGAATACCGCCGGGCAGGCCGGCCTCGAATACGTTGGCCAGGCCCGGGCCGTTGGGGCCGGCGCTCGGCTGGCCGTCCACCGGCGGTTGTTCCGGTGGCGTCACGGCGGCGACATCGGGTTGGGCGGTACCGTCGAACTCGCGCAGGGGCAGCGGGCCCGAGCCGATCGGGCCGGTGGGGAATCCGATGGTCGGATCGATATGGCCGCCGACCTCGGTCAGCAGCACGAAGGAGTGTCCACCACCGGGCTTGTTGTTGGCGGCGCCGGCGGCGGTGGGTCCCGCGGCGGTGGCTTCGGCCTGCTGGGTCGGGTCGGCGCCGGCGGCGATGGCGGCCTGCAGGGCCTTGACGTCGGTGACGTCCTGCTGCGACGGCGTGGCCGGCTGCTGTTGCTGGGCAACGGCCTGATCACCCTGGTCCGCCTGGTGCGCGGCGGCAAGCATCTGCGAGGTCATCGGCAGCGAGCTGTCACGCCCCAGCGTGATCTCGCCACCACCGGCGACTTTCACCGCCACCGCGCCATTGGCGCCGGTGACCAGTTGCTCGCCGACAAATACCTTGTCTCCCTGCTCCAAAGGACGACGCGATCCATCGGCGGCTACCGCAAACACTTCGCCGATAACCTTGCTGACGACACCCATCAAAGTAGCCATGAGTCCTTCCTCCGCTCCACTGCACCGCGGCCGAGTCCATCGGCGCGCAAGTAACCGAATAAGGCCATGGCAGGCTTGTATCGGATGCTGCGAAGAAAGCTGCGAAGGGAGCAGAACAGGACTGGTAGCGCTTGTGTATCAAAAAGCCAGCGACAATTTTCTGTCATGCTGGCCACGCGTTTTCTTGTCCTTCTGCGGTGGTCCCCGCCCTAACTGCTACAAACCGTACCTGGCTTCGTGTGCAAGCGCCCTATCCGGCCCATACCCAGGAAACACGAGGGCTTGCAGGTTCAAACAATGTGCGGTTTTTCACATGACTCATAAGATTTTTTCCGAATAACCCTTGTGAAAAATTCTTCTGAGGTTTTCGAAAAGTTGTTCTTAGCTCTGATGTTACAGGCGTGAAACGCTTGATAAGAGAAAAAAGCCAATAAATTGGCGATTCAAGGGCATCGAAGTACAGAACACCAGGAGCAAAGCCATGCGCAGTCGTAACGCGGCACTATGGAGCGGTGTATTTTTGGCGGTGTCGGGGACTCATGGGCAAGCCATGACGCTGACCGAAGCTATACAAAGCACGCTGCAGTACCACCCGGAAATCAGTCAGAGCGTGAACAGCCGCCTGACTGCGGATGAAGAACTCAAGTTTGCCAGGGGAGGATATCTGCCAACCGTCGATCTCGTGGCCGGTTACGGCCGGGAGAACACCGACAGCCCGACGACCCGCGCGTCAGGCAACCACAACGATGAAACCTTGACCCGCGGCGACGCGGAAATCCGTCTGCGGCAGATGCTGTTCGACGGTTTCGGCACGCCCAACGAGGTCAAGCGCAACGAAGCCAACGTCAACTCCAAGGCCTTCCGTATCCTCGGCACCTCGGAGACCGCCGCCCTGCGCACCGTCGAGGTCTACCTCGAAGTACTGAAGCGTCGCGAGATGGTGACCCTGGCGAAGAACAATCTGCAGGCCCACGAACGCATCGGCGACCAGATTCGCCTGCGCAGCGAGCGCGGCGTCGGCAGCACCGCCGACAACGACCAGGCCATTGCCCGTCTGGCCCTGGCGCAGAACAACCTCTACACAGAAGAAGTCAACCTGGCCGACGCCGAGGCGAACTTCTACAGCGCCACCGGCAAGATGCCCGACCAGCTGGAGATGCCCTCCACGGTCAAGGCCGAAGTGCCGCCCGACCTGCTGGCTGCCCGCCAGGGCATGCTCAACGACAACCCGCTGCTGAAATCGGCGCAGGCCGACGTCAACGCCGCCGAGTCGCAGTACGAGGCCGCCAAGGCGCCCTTCTACCCGCGCTTCGACGCCGAGCTGGCCAAGGCCGCCAACAACAACGTCGACGGTGACGAAGGCCACTACAACAGCTGGGAAGCCCAGGTGGTGATGCGCTACAACCTGTTCAACGGGATGCGCGACAAGGCCCACCTGAACGCCACCTCGCACCAGATCAACGAGGCCCAGGACGTGCGCAACAACGCACTGCGCCTGCTCAACGAGAACCTCTCGCTGGCCTGGGACGCGATGGAGAACTCGCGCAAGCAGACCCAGCCGGCCCGCGAGTACGCCGACTACACCCGCAAGGTACGCGAGGCCTACCAGCAGCAGTTCACCCTCGGCCAGCGCACCCTGCTCGACCTGCTGGACAGCGAGAACGAACTGTTCACCGCCAACCGCCGCTACACCGAAGTGCGCTACACCGAGGAATACTCGATGTACCGCGTGCTCGGCAGCATGGGTTCGCTGCTGCGCACCCAGCACGTGGTCGCACCCCACGAGTCGGTGGCGCTTTCGGATGTGAAGAACGAGGCACGCCTGCCTGACCTGAAATAAGAAAGTCGCTCGCGGCCGCCATCCTGCCCCGCGCCTCCCGGTGTCGGGGCGATGGCCGTGAAGCGATACGACAGGGCACGGAAAATCCAGCGTCCGGCGCAGACCGGCGGGCACCTGCGGGTGCTCGCCGGGGACGTCCGGCGCGGAGCGTCCCGGCCCGGGAGGAAGTAGCGTGACCATGATCATCCAGGAGCGCGGCGCACCCGCGCCGGGCGATCCGCGCCTGAGCCATGACGATCCCCTGCTCGACGGACTGCTGATCCTCTGCCGCCTGCACGGCTGCGCGGTCAGCCGCAACAGCCTGGCCGCCGGCCTGCCGCTGCCCGACCAGCGCCTCTCCGCCAGCCTGCTGCCGCGTGCCGCGGCCCGCGCCGGGCTGCAGGGGCGCCTGCTGCGCCGCGAGCTGAAAAGCATCTCCAGCCTCAACCTGCCAGTCCTGCTGCTGCTCAACGACGGCCGCAGCGCCGTGCTGCGCCAATGGCGCGACGACGGCCAGGCGCTGATCCTGCCCTGCGAGACCGATGGCGGCGAACAGGCCGTCAGCGCCGAAGAGCTTGCCGCCCAGTACAGCGGCCAGGCCCTGTTCGCCCGCCCACGCCACGAACTGGAAGCAGCGCGCAAGCCGCTGGTACCGCGCGTCGAGGCCTGGTTCCGCGACACCCTCAAGCTGTCGCGCTGGCTCTACACCGACGCCCTGGTCGCCAGCCTGCTGATCAACCTGCTGGGCATGCTGGTGCCGCTGTTCGTCATGCAGACCTACGACCGCGTGGTGCCCAACCAGGCGCTGTCGACCCTCTGGGTGCTGGCCGCCGGCCTGCTGCTGGGGACCATGTTCGAGCTGCTGCTGCGGGTGCTGCGCTCCAACCTGCTGGACATGGCCGGCAAGAAGACCGACGTGGTGCTCTCCGCCACCCTGTTCGAACGCATCACCGGCATGTCGCTCAAGGCCAAGCCGGAAACCGTCGGCGGCTTCGCCCAGAGCATCCATGACTTCCAGGGCCTGCGCGAATTCCTCACCGCGCTGACCCTGACCAGCCTGATCGACCTGCCCTTCTCGATCCTGATGATCCTGGTCATCGGCCTGCTCGGCGGCTGGCTGGTGGCCGTGCCGCTGCTGGCCTTCCCGATCACCATCGTGTTCGCCCTGATCATCCAGAGCCGCCTGCGCGACACCGTGCAGAAGAGCCTGACCCTGGGCGCCGAACGCCAGGCCCTGCTGATCGAGACCCTCGGCGGCCTGGAAACCCTCAAGGCCTGCGGCGCCGAAAGCGAGCGCCAGTACCGCTGGGAATCCACCCACGGCGCCCTGGCGCGGCTCGACAACCACGCGCGCTTCCTCTCTGCCCTGGCCACCAACGGCACCCTGTTCCTCCAGCAGTTCGCCGGCCTGGCAATGATCTGCGCGGGGGTCTACAGCATCCTCGACGGCAACCTCAGCGTCGGTGCGCTGGTCGCCAGCTACATGCTCAACAGCCGCGTGCTCGCCCCGCTGGGGCAGATCGCCGGGCTGATCACCCGCTACCAGCAGGCGCGCCTGACCATGAAGAGCACCGACGCGCTGATGGAGCTGCCGCAGGAGCGCCAGGCCCGCCAGCGCCCGCTGGAACGCACCCAGCTGCACGGCGCGCTGGAAGTGCGCCAGCTGAGCTTCAGCTATCCCGAGCAGACCATCCCCGCGCTCAACCACATCAGCCTGCGCCTGGCCCCCGGCGAGAAGATCGGCATCATCGGCAAGAGCGGCTCGGGCAAGAGCACCTTCGGCCGCCTGCTGATGGGCTTCTACCACCCCGAGGAAGGGCAGATCCTGCTCGACGGCCTGGACCTGCGGCAGATCGACGTTTCCGACCTGCGCCAGCAGATCGGCTACGTCGCCCATGACCTGCCGCTGCTGGCCGGCAGCCTGCGCGACAACCTGACCCTGGGCGCGCGCTACGTCAGCGATGCGCGGATGCTCGAAGTGGCCGAGCTGACCGGCGTCAGCGAACTGGCCCGGCAGCATCCGGCGGGCTTCGACCGCCCGGTGGGCGAGCGCGGCCAACTGCTCTCCGGCGGCCAGCGCCAGGCCGTGCTGATGGCCCGCGCACTGCTGCTCGACCCGCCGATCCTGCTGCTGGACGAACCCACCAGCGCCATGGACAACAGCAGCGAGGAAGTCCTGCGCAAGCGCCTGCACGAGGCCTGCCGCGATAAGACCCTGCTGCTGGTCACCCACCGCACCTCGATGCTCAGCCTGGTCGACCGCCTGCTGGTGCTCGACAGCGGCCGCATCGTCGCCGACGGCCCGAAAGACGCGGTCATCGAAGCATTGCGCAAGGGCCACGTCGGCCCGGCAGCGGGGTAATCGCCATGCAGTTCTCCCAATCGATCCGTGGCTACATCTGCGGCAGCGGCGCCCGCGACACCGAGTTCATGCCCGAGGTGCAGGGCACCCTGCTGGAAGACTCGCCCAACGCCACCCGCATCACCCTCTGGGCGGCCCTGGCGCTGCTGGTGGTGGCGGTAACCTGGGCCTACTTCGCCGACATCGAGGAAGTCACCAAGGGCGAAGGCAAGGCCATCCCCTCTTCCAAGGTGCAGACCATCCAGAACCTGGAAGGCGGCATCGTCTCGGAAATCTTCGTCCGCGAAGGCCAGGTGGTGGACAAGGGCCAGCCGCTGCTGCGCCTGGACGACACCCGCTTCACCTCCAACAAGGGCGAGACCGAGGCCGACCGCAACTCCCTGGAAGCCCGCGTCGAACGCCTCAGCGCAGAAGCCGACGGCCGCGCCCCGGCCTTCACCGATGACCTGAAGAAGGACGCGCCGCAGGTGGTGGAAGACCAGCTGGCGCTCTACCAGACCCGCATGCAACGGCAGAACAGCGAGCTGAACATCCTCCAGGAACAGCTGCGGCAGAAAGGCCAGGAACTCCAGGAATTCCGCGCCAAGGTCCAGCAGTACCGCTCCAGCCTCGGGCTGGTGCAGCAGGAGATCAACATGTCCGAGCCGCTGGTGAAGGCCGGCGCGGTGTCCCCGGTGGAGCTGCTGCGCCTGCGCCGCAGCGCCGTGGAGATCAGCGGCGACCTCAACGCCACCAACCTCGCCATCCCGCGCGCCGAGGCGGCGGTGAACGAAATCCAGCGCAAAGTCGAGGAATCCAAGCTGGGCTTTCGCAGCGACGCGTTGAAGGAACTCAACGACGTACGCACCGACCTCAACAAGCTCACCGCCACCAGCCGCGCCATCGACGACAAGGTCAACCGTACCCTGGTGGTCGCGCCGCTGCGCGGCATCGTCAAGCAGCTCAAGGTCAACACCATCGGCGGCGTGGTGCAGCCGGGCAGCGACATGGTAGAAATCGTCCCGCTGGAGGACAACCTGCTGGTGGAAGCCCGCGTACGCCCGCAGGACATCGCCTTCCTCCACCCGGGGCAAAGCGCCACGGTGAAGTTCACCGCCTACGACTACACCATCTACGGCGGGCTCAAGGCCAAGCTGGAGCTGATCAGCGCCGACACCATCACCGACGACAAGGGCAACAGCTTCTACCTGATCCAGGTGCGCACCGACAAGAACCACCTGGGCACCGACGCCAAGCCCCTGCTGATCATCCCCGGCATGGTGGCGACGGTGGACATCATCACCGGCGAGAAGAGCGTGCTGGACTACATCCTCAAGCCGGTGCTGAAGGCGCGGTGGGAGGCTTTGCGGGAGCGCTGAGTTTTTCGGCAAGCCCCGCAGCTGGGGTTTGCCCTCACCCCAGCCCTCTCCCAGAGGGAGAGGGGGCAGTCTGTGCCGCCGGCAAGGATGCTCCTCCCTGTGCCCAAGGTATCCGGCAAACTCCGTTGAAGCGCTTTACTCCGGACGGTCCCCTCTCCCTCTGGGAGAGGGTTAGGGTGAGGGGCTCTTCAACTCTTCAGCGCTTACGCTGTGAACACTTGAACCATCCCAGCTCACTCCCCCCGCCAATGCGCCCCCGGCCCCTCCTCCGCCAACCGGTCCCCCGGATTGCGCAGCGGGCAGGCCTCCATCGACAGGCAGCCGCAACCGATACAGCCATCGAGCTGATCGCGCAGCAGCAGCAACTTCTCGATGCGCTCGTTCAGGTCATCCCGCCAGCGCGCCGACAGTCGCGCCCAGTCGGCCGCCGTCGGGTTGTGCCCGCTGGGCAATGAGCCCAGCGCCTCGGCGATCTCGCCCAGGGGGATGCCGACCCGCTGCGCGACCTTGATCACCGCCACCCGGCGCAAGGTGTCGCGCGAATAGCGGCGCTGGTTGCCGGCATTGCGCGTGCTGCCGATCAGCCCCTTGGCTTCGTAGAAGTGCAGAGCGGACACCGCCACACCAGCGCGCTTGGCCAGTTCGCCGACGCTCAGGTCGCGGTGCAGGGAGCAGGAGGAAGTTTTCTTCATGGGCTATTGACCTCAACTTAAGTTGAGGTTTTACCCTCGCCAGGCATTCGGTTCAAGACAGGGAGCCCAGGAACATGACCCAACCCGCCCCGATCACCGCTCAGGCCTGCGTGGACAACCCGCACTTCATCCTGCAGATCGAGATCGACGTGACACCCCAACAACGCCCGCACATCGCCGCCCGCCTGTGCGATTACCTGACGCACCTGCAGGAGCTGTTCTACCGGCGCCCCGGCTACCTCGCCAGCGAACTGCACGCCGAAGGCGAACCGCAGCGCCTGGTCGGCCGCCTGCACTGGCGCCGCCAGGAAGACTGGGAAGCCGCCTGGGACTGCCGCCAGACCGCCAGCGACCTGTTCGCCGACAGCCTGCTCAAGCTGGGCGCGCGGAGCATCCGCTTCGGCAGCGGCGAGACCGAGCACAACCCAGCGTAATGCCAGTTAACCGCCGCCCTTGCAGGAGTCCACCCGACAAGGACTCGACTCCACTCAAAGGCTGGGGCTGGCACCTTGTAGGATGGGTGGAGCTTGCGATACCCATCAGGGCTCGCTGGACGGCTGCGATGGGTATCGCTTCGCTCCACGCCATCCTACAAACGCGTTTACGCCAGGCTCATGTGCAGCAGCGGAAACGGCCGCCCTTCCCCATCGGTGGGCGAACGCCCGGTCTGGATGAAGCCGTAGTGCAGATAAAAACCTACCGCCTGAGGATTCTGTTCGTTGACGTCGACACTCAAGGTTCCGCGCGCTTCGCGCACGAAGTCCAGTAGCGCGCGGCCAAGGCCGCGCCCCCGACAGTCCGGATCGATGAAGAGCATTTCCACATGGGCGTCGTTGAGCCCGATGAAACCCAGCGGGCGATCGTCATCGTCCACCGCCACCCACACCTCGACGGCAGGCAGGTAGAGGTCACGGACCTGGGGCAGCAGGTCGTCGATATCCGACGCCTGGAGGAAGTGGTGGGTCGCGCGTACGGCGCCCAGCCAGATAGCGAGCAGCCGCGGATTGTCCGCAGCGATGCGTTGGCGAATGAGCATGAATTCATCCTGATTCAGCAGATCACAAAGGGATAGCGCGCCACGCAAAGTGACGGCCGTTGGAGCGTCGGCAGCATGAATGTCCGCTTCGCGAATCAACGCCTGGGCGGAGCACGGCAGAGGCAGCCGGAAAGAGAGGGAGGTCGATCCTACCCAGCCCTTCCCGGCCGGTAAAGCCTCAGGCGAGGCTCCAGCGCCAGCCGTCCCGCGCGCACTCCAGGCGCGCCTCCAGCGCCAGCCGGGCCAGGAACGCCTCGTCGTGGGACACCACCAGCAGCGCGCCACGGTACTGCCGCAGCAGTTCCTCCAGCGCCTCGCGGGAGGGCAGGTCGAGGTGGTTGTCCGGCTCGTCCAGCAGCAGCAACTGCGCTGGCTGCTGCGCGTAGAGTTCACAGGCCAGCGCCGCCTTCAACCGTTCGCCACCACTGAGCAGCGCGCTGGGCAACTCGATCCGCGTCGCCGGCAACCCAAGCTGTGCCAGGCGTGTGCGCAGCACCGATTGCTCCGCCACAGGATTGCGCCTGTGCAGCAGCTGCAATACCGAACACTCGGGCAGCAACCCCTCCAGGTGCTGATCCAGATAAGCGCTGCGCACCTTCACCTCGCACGATCCAGCCACCGGGCCCAGCTGTCCCGCAATCACCTTGAGCAGCGTCGACTTGCCGCTGCCATTGCGTCCGCTGATCGCCACGCGGCGCGGGCCGACCAGCTGCAGATCGAGTGCCGCAGCATTGCCGAACGGCAGGCGCAACGCCTCCAGCAGCAACACGCCGCGCTGCTCGGGCAAGGCGCAAGCGGGCGCATTCAGGTGGATCGCCGGATCGTCGCGCAGCTGCGCGAAGGCCTCCTGCACCCCACGCGAAAGCTGCTCGCGGCGCTCGCCATGCTGCGTGGCCAGACGCGCGATGCTGGTCTGGCTGCGCTCCTTCTGCCGGTCAACCAGGATCTTCGCCTGATTGGCCGTCTTCGCCTCCTGGCGCCCCTTCGCCTGCCGGTGCTCCTGGCGCTCGCGCTGCTCCTGCATGGCGTGCTGCTGGCGGTCGCGCTGCAGCTTGCGCCGCTGCAACTCACGCTGGGCGGTGTCCTGCTCCTGCTGGCGCACCTCGCGGTAGAAGGCATAGCCGCCGGCGTAGCTGCGCAGGCCGGTGGAAGACAGTTCGACGATGCGCTGCATGTCGTCCAGCAGCAGACGGTCGTGGCTGATCAGGATCAGCCCGCCGCGCCAGCGCTGCAGCTGCTCGCGCAGGGCTTCGCGGCCCGCGCGGTCGAGGTGGTTGCTCGGCTCGTCGAGGACCAGCCAGTCCGCCTCGCTGAACCAGGCGCCGAGCAGCGCCACTCGCGTGCACTCGCCGCCGCTCAGGGTTGCCGCAGGCGTGTCCGGCATCAGGTGTGCGAGCCCGGCGGCAGCCAGCTCGGCCTCCAGGCGTGCGCGCAGGTCCCAGTGCCCGTCGAGCAGCTCGAAGTCCGCAGGATCGACACCACCCACCTCGACCCGCGCCAGTGCCTCCAGCAGCGGCTGTACACCGGCCAGGTCGGCAACGCTCCGATAGGCCTGTGGTTCGATGCGCTGCGGCAGGTAATGCACCGGCCCGGAGCGCAACACGCGCCCGGCGGCGGGCTGCAATTCGCCGACAATGATCCGCGCCAGCACGGATTTGCCGACGCCATTGCGCCCCACCAGCGCGGTGCGGCGTTCGTCGAAGGTTTCATCGAGGTCGCTCAGCAGCGGCTCGCCGCTGGGCAATTGGAAAGAGACGCCTTGCAGCGCCAGGGTGAACGGGCTCGTCATGCGCAATACCAGATTGATGCCGGAAATCCCCCGGAACGGGCCAGGGAAGGAAACGGGCCGTGAAACCACGGCGGCATCAATTGCGCATCGGACGAACACCTCGCGAAGGGGAATGAGCGGCGCAGTATAACCGCAGCTGCAGGGCAAACGCGGCCATCGGGCAGAAACCGCGACGGCGAGCGAGCTTCACAGCGCCGCCCGGAACAGGCGAAACTGCCCCTTCCAGCGCACCAGGAGTCATCAGGACATGGAATGCTTCAACCATCCCGGCGCCAGCGCCGTTGCCCTGTGCCGCGGCTGCGGCAAAGGCATCTGCCGCAGCTGTGCGCTCCCGGTCAGCCGCGGGCTGGTCTGCTCGGAAGACTGCCGCACCTTCAGCGAAGCCCTGCACCAGGTGCAGGTCACGACCATCCGCAGCAACGGCATGATCTCCTCCGCGCGCCTGGTGCAACCACTGCTTGCGCTCATCCTCATCGCCGGTGGCTGGTACGCCCAGCACACGGTGCCACGAGAGGTCCGGTTCATGGGCTGGATCCTGCTGCTGATGGGCTGCGCGGTGGGGCTGTCGGCGCTGCTCACCCAGCTCAAGCGCCTGCGCAGCAAAGTCTGAGGCTCGCTGCGATGCTCCCTTCACTCCCCGAGTTGTTCCACGAAGAACCCCTGCAGTGGGGCCTGCGCGGCGATCCCTACCTGTGGCGGGAAATGGCCGAGCACCTCGCCCACACCCCCTGGCCCGCCAGCGAAGCCGCGCTGGCACAACTGCTCAGGCAACTGTTCGAACAGTTGGCCGGCATCTGCCTGGATGATCCCCGACCCGTGCACCTGCCACGCCATGCCCACGGCGGCATGTCCAGTGGAATGGTCAGCAGTGAATTCTGGCGCGAGCGGGCCATTCCGCTGCTGGTGGAGCGCTACCGGGGGCAGTCCGGGCAAGCGTAGATATCCACAGGACATGCTCGGCGCTCCCCCCATCCTGCAGGTGCGTTATCTGAGCGTCGGGGTGCAGGCAGATCAGCTACGCGGCCCGTGGTTGCGCAGGAAGGTCTCCTCGCCCATCGCCGCGATCTGCCCTTCGATCAGCGCATCGAACGGGCGCAGCAACTCGGCATGGGACTGCGGCGCATCCAGCGCGTCAAGGGCATGCACCACCGCCTCGATGGTGGACAGCGCGCCTTCGGCAGGCGCCTTGCGCAAGCGATAGCGCGAGGTCAGTCCGTCAGGGAGAACGACCCGTGGCAGCGCCGCCAGGTTCGGGTTCAGATGCAGCAGCTTGCGCGCCTTGCGCCAGGTGCCATCGGGCACCACCAGCAGGCGTGGTTTATCCACAGGCCGGGCGGCCAGATCGGCCAGGGCCACGGCGGCTTCGCCGGGGAACAGCAGCCAGGCATCCCAGGCGGACAGATCGAGGTCGCTGAAATCCTCACCCACCCTCAACTGCGCATTGGCCAGCCTCAGCGCCGCCAGGCGCGCGGTGTTCAGCGCATGGCCGACTTCGCTGGGGTGCTGCAGCAGGAGCACGCGGGTGCGGTTGTCCAGGCGCGGGATCAGCGCGCACAGGCAGTGGTTCAGCAGGCGCTCGCAGCGCGGGCAGCGGGCGCGAGTCATGCGGCATTCGGCTGCGTACGCAGCAGGTCGCGGAAGTTCTGGATCAGCGGCTCGCGGGAGCGGCCGCGGCGCAGGATCAGCGAGAACGGCGCCTGGTAGCCGAAGGTCGCCGGCAGCAGTGCGCGCAGGCGGCCCTGCTCCACCCAGGGGTGCGCGTAATGTTCGGGCAGGTAGCCGATGTAGCCGCCGGAGAGGATCAGGATCAGCTGCGCCTCCATACTCTCCACGGTGCCGGCGCTGTGCTTGAAGCCGTGCCGCGCCAGTTCCGCCTGGCTCCAGTAGCCACGGCCGACCATGCGCTGCTGGGTGATCAGCTCGGCGGGAATGCGCCGGCCGTCGAACAGCGGGTGGCGGTCGCTGCAGTACAGCCAGTGCTGCTCTCTATAGAGCGGCTGGTAGACCAGGCCGTTCATCCGGCTGAAGAAGGAGCCGATGGCCAGGTCCAGGCGGTTGTCCAGCACCGCCAGTTGCAGCTCGTAGGGACTCTGCACCTGCAGGTGCAGGTGCACCGCCGGGTGCAGGCTGCTGAAGGAGCCGATGACGTCGGCCAGCGGCAGCGCCGGGTCGCTCACGGTGGAGTCCAGCACACCGAGGTTGAGGGTGCCGCGCAGCTCGCCCTTGAGGGTCGCCGCGTAGCGCTCGAAGCCTTCCAGCTCGCCAAGGATGCGCAGGGTTTCCTGGTGGAACAGCTCGCCCTTGCTGGTCAGCCCGAAGCCGCCCCGCCCGCGGTGGCAGAGCACGATGCCCAGCTGGTTCTCCAGCTGGCTCATGTAGGTGCTGATCGCCGAGGTCGACAGGTTGAGTTCCTGCTGGGCGGCGGCGAAGCCCTGGCTGCGCACCACGCAGGCGAAAATCCGCAGCAGTTTGACGTCGGGCAGTGCGCTCGCGCTCATGGGGACTCCGCAAAACCGCGGCCGGGCCGCTCTAGTTCAGTACTTTCTGTACCTGAAAAATGGATGATAGCAAGCCAGCTATCTATTCAGGAACCACAGGCCACAGGCCCGGCAAGCCGTCTACTGCGGCAAGGTGGCGCAGTCTAGCCGCGCTGATTAGTTTAGAAAACTCTGAAGTGATTATTTGTAGCCAGCGATTTTTTCCACTACCGCCCGTGACCAGAATCGACCCCTAGTGTTCAACAAGCCTGTTTCCACGAAGACAGCGATCAGCCTGAGGCCCTCCCCATGGACAAGAAACTTCACCAGCCCCTGGGCGGTAACGAAATGCCGCGTTTCGGCGGCATCGCCACCATGATGCGCCTGCCGCATATCCAGTCCCCCGAAGAGCTCAACGAGCTCGATGCCGCCTTCGTCGGCGTGCCCCTGGACATCGGCACCTCCCTGCGCTCCGGCACCCGTTTCGGGCCGCGCGAAATCCGCGCCGAATCGGTGATGATCCGTCCGTACAACATGGCCACCGGCGCTGCGCCGTTCGATTCGCTGAACATCGCCGACATCGGCGACGTGGCAATCAACACCTTCAACCTGATGGAAGCCGTACGCATCATCGAAGAGGCGTACGACAAGATCCTCGACCACGGCATCCTCCCGCTGACCCTGGGCGGCGACCACACCATCACCCTGCCGATCCTGCGGGCCATCCACAAGAAGCATGGCAAGGTCGGCCTGGTCCACATCGACGCCCACGCCGATGTGAACGACCACATGTTCGGCGAGAAGATCGCCCACGGCACCACCTTCCGCCGCGCGGTGGAAGAAGGCCTGCTGGACTGCGACCGCGTGGTGCAGATCGGCCTGCGTGCGCAGGGCTACACCGCCGAAGATTTCAACTGGAGCCGCAAGCAGGGCTTCCGCGTGGTGCAGGCCGAAGAGTGCTGGCACAAGTCGCTGGAACCGCTGATGGCCGAAGTCCGCGAGAAAGTCGGCGGCGGCCCGGTCTACCTGTCCTTCGACATCGACGGCATCGACCCAGCCTGGGCGCCCGGTACCGGCACCCCGGAAATCGGCGGCCTGACCACCATCCAGGCGATCGAGATCGTCCGTGGCTGCCAGGGCCTGGACATCATCGGCTGCGACCTGGTCGAGGTCTCTCCGCCCTACGACACCACCGGCAACACCTCGTTGCTCGGCGCCAACCTGCTGTACGAAATGCTCTGCATCCTCCCGGGCGTAGAGCGCCGCTAAGCGCGCACGAGCAAACACCATGAACAACGACGCCTGCGTAGCACAGGTGCTGGAGGCTGCCCGCGAGCTCGTGGCAGCCTTTGCGCGCACCGACACCGAAGCCTACTTCGCCGCCTTCAGCGAAGACGCCTCCTTCATTTTCCACACCTGGCCGCAGCCGCTGCTGTCGCGCGCGGCCTACCGCGAAGTGTGGGAAGGCTGGCTGCGTGACGACGGCTTCGAAGTCCTTGACTGCCTTTCGAGCAACACCTTTGTCAGCCTGCAAGGCGAAGACGTGGCCGTGTTCTGCCACGACGTCGCCACACGGCTGCGCATCCAGGGAGAGGAAAGCCTGAACCACGAACGGGAGACCATCGTCTTCCGCCGTGATCCGAACCAGGGCCGCTGGCTGGCCACACACGAGCACCTGTCACCGTCGCCGACGCCATAAAGACAGGGCTCACCCGGGAGGAAGTCATGGATAACAAGAACAACGCACACGCAATCACCACCATCGAGACATTCGGGGTCGAACAGATCCCGGACAGCGAACGCAACGCCACGCCCACCGACCTGTTCCGCATGATCTTCGGCGGCGCCAACACCTTCGCCACCGCCGTGCTGGGCAGCTTCCCGGTGCTGTTCGGCCTGTCGTTCCAGGCCGGCGTCTGGGCCATCGTCCTCGGCGTGCTGGTCGGTTCGATCATCCTCGCGCCGATGGGCCTGTTCGGCCCGCTCAACGGCACCAACAACGCGGTCTCCTCGGGCGCCCACTTCGGCGTGCACGGGCGGATCGTCGGTTCGTTCCTCTCGCTGCTCACCGCCGTCGCGTTCTTCTCCCTCTCGGTGTGGAGCTCGGGCGATGCACTGATCGGCGGCGCCAAGCGCCTGTTCGACCTGCCGGAAACCGACCTGACCCTGGGCCTGGCCTACGGCCTGTTCGCCGTGCTGGTGCTGATCGTCTGCATCTACGGCTTCCGCTTCATGCTGATGGTCAACAAGATCGCCGTGTGGGCCGCGAGCCTGCTGTTCCTGCTCGGCCTGTTCGCCTTCGCCGGCCCGTTCGACGCTGGCTACGCCGGCACCGTGCAGATGGGCAGCGAAGGTTTCTGGGCCGCCTTCATCGGCGCCGCCCTGCTGGCCATGAGCAACCCGGTTTCGTTCGGCGCCTTCCTCGGTGACTGGGCGCGCTACATCCCGCGCGAGACCTCGCAGAAGCGCATCATGCTGGCGGTTATCTGCGCCCAGCTGGCGACCCTGATCCCGTTCCTGTTCGGCCTGGCTACCGCGACCATCGTGGCGGTCAACGCGCCGGACTACATCGCGCAGAACAACTACGTCGGCGGCCTGCTGGCCGTGTCGCCGAGCTGGTTCTTCCTGCCGGTGTGCCTGATCGCGGTGATCGGCGGCATGTCCACCGGTACCACCTCGCTGTACGGCACCGGCCTGGACATGTCCAGCGTGTTCCCGCGCCTGCTCAACCGCGTGCAGGCCACCCTGCTGATCGGCCTGCTGTCGATTGCCTTCATCTTCATCGGTCGCTTCGCCGCCAACCTGGTGCAGAGCGTGTCCACCTTCGCCGTGCTGATCATCACCTGCACCAGCCCGTGGATGGTGATCATGATCCTCGGCCTGATCATCCGCCGTGGCTTCTACCACGCCGATGACCTGCAGGTGTTCACCCGCGGCCAGGAAGGCGGCGCCTACTGGTTCCACAACGGCTGGAACTGGCGTGGCATGGGTGCGTGGATCCCCAGCGCGGCCATGGGCCTGTGCTTCGTCAACCTGCCGGGGCAGTTCGTCGGCCCGCTCGGCAACCTGGCCGGCAGTATCGACATCAGCCTGCCGGTGACCCTGGGCATGGCCGCCCTGCTCTACGTCGCCCTGCTGCGCACCTTCCCGGAACCCGCCGGCGTCTACGGCCCCAAGGGCCCGCGCTGGGTCGCCAGCCATGACCGGCCGATCCGCAGCATCAGCGAGCCCTCGGCCTGATCCAGGCTTCGCGACCTGACGCGAAGCGTTCTACCCGAAAGCCCTCCATCGGGCCGGTTGCCACCGGTCCGATGGCCCACCGCACGCCACAAGCGCGCGGCAACAATGACAATGCAAGTGTGAGGAGCCGACCATGGCGTTAGATCTGATCGTCGTACTGATATATGCCGCTGGCATGTTGTGGCTGGGCTGGTACGGCATGCGCCGCGCCAAGACCCACGAAGACTACCTCGTGGCCGGCCGCAACCTCGGCCCGGCGTTCTACATGGGCACCATGGCCGCCACCGTACTGGGCGGCGCCTCCACCGTGGGCACCGTGCGCCTGGGCTACGTCCATGGCATCTCCGGCTTCTGGCTGTGCGCCGCCCTGGGCGCCGGCATCATTGCGCTGAACCTGTTCCTGGCCAAGCCGCTGCTCAAGCTGCGCATCTTCACCGTCACCCAGGTCCTGGAGCGTCGCTACAACCCGATGGCCCGCCAGGCCTCGGCGGTGATCATGTTCGCCTACGCGCTGATGATCGGCGTAGTCTCCACCCTGGCCATCGGCACCGTGATGCAGGTCCTCTTCGGCCTGCCGTTCTGGGTGTCCGTGCTGCTGGGCGGCGGCGTCGTGGTGATCTACTCCACCATCGGCGGCATGTGGTCGCTGACCCTGACCGACATCGTGCAGTTCATCATCAAGACCGTCGGCCTGATGTTCATCCTGCTGCCGATCTGCCTGCACCGTGTAGGCGGCTGGGACGAGCTGGTAGCCAAGCTGCCGGCCACCGCGTTCAGCTTCCACACCATCGGCTACGACACCATCATCACCTACTTCCTGATCTACTTCTTCGGCATCCTGATCGGCCAGGACATCTGGCAGCGCGTGTTCACCGCCCGCGACGACAAGGTCACCAAGTACGCCGGCACCGCCGCTGGCATCTACTGCGTGATCTACGGCCTGGTCGGTGCGCTGATCGGCATGTGCGCCAAGGTCCTGCTGCCTGACCTGGACAACGTCAACAACGCCTTCGCCGCCATCGTCCAGGCTTCGCTGCCGGACGGCATCCGTGGCCTGGTGATCGCCGCCGCCCTGGCCGCGATGATGTCCACCGCCAGCGCCGGCCTGCTCGCCGCCTCCACCACCATCACCGAGGACCTGCTGCCGATCGTCACCGGCCAGCGCTCCACCCGCCTGAGCCTGAACCGCATCTGCACCCTGCTGACCGGCCTGCTGGTTCTGGCCATCGCCCTGGTGGTCAACGACGTGATCAGCGCCCTGACCCTGGCGTACAACCTGCTGGTGGGCGGCATGCTGATTCCGCTGATCGGCGCCATCTACTGGAAGCGCGCCACCACCGCCGGCGCCATCACCAGCATGGCCCTGGGCTTCATCACCGCGCTGGTGTTCATGCTCAAGGATGGCTTCGACGCCAACACCCCGATCTACTACAGCCTGGCCATCGGCCTGGTCAGCTTCATCGTCGTCAGCCTGCTGTCGCCCCGCCCGGCAGCGGTCGCCGACGCGGCCTGATCAGGACTTGCGCTAGGCAAGAGGGCGCGGCGAGCTGATCTCCGCGCCCTTTTGCTTTATGACAACGACCTCACTCACGAACAGTAAGGAACTGCCATGACCACCTGCGGCGAATTCCTCGTCAAGCAACTCGAAGCCTGGGGCGTGGATACCGTCTTCGGCATCCCCGGCGTGCACACCGTCGAGCTGTACCGCGGCCTGCCCCACAGCGGCATCCGCCACATCACCCCGCGCCACGAACAGGGCGCCGGCTTCATGGCCGACGGCTACGCGCGCGTCACCGGCAAGCCGGGTACCTGCTTCATCATCACCGGCCCGGGCATGACCAACATCCTCACCGCCATGGGCCAGGCCTACGCCGACTCCATCCCCATGCTGGTGATCAGCAGCGTCAACGAACGATCGCGCCTGGCCCACGGCAACGGCTACCTGCACGAGCTGCCGAACCAGCGCGCCATGGTTGCCGGCGTCAGCGCCTTCAGCCACACCCTGATGAGCGTCGACGAGCTGCCGGCAGTGCTGGCCCGCGCCTTCGCCGTGTTCGACAGCGAGCGTCCGCGCCCGGTGCACATCGAGCTGCCGCTGGACATCATCACCGCCCCGGCCGACCACATGCAGGTGCGCCCGCGCGTCCAGCTGGCCCGCCCTGCACCGGCCCGCTCGCCGCTGCAGGAAGCCGCCGCCAAGCTGGCCAAGGCGCAGAAGCCACTGCTGCTGCTCGGTGGCGGCTGCGTCGCCGCCCAGGCCGAAGCCCGCGCCCTGGCGATCGCCCTGGATGCGCCGACCGCACAGACCATCAACGCCAAGGGCCTGCTGCAGCCCGACCACCCGCTGCTGATCGGCAGCAACCAGTCGCTGATCCCGGTGCGTGAGCTGGCGCTGGAAGCCGACGTGGTGCTGGCCATCGGCACCGAGCTGGGCGAGACCGACTACGACGTGGTGTTCGACGGCAACTTCAAGATCGGTGGCGAGCTGATCCGCATCGACATCGATCCGCAGCAGCTGATGCGCAACCAGACCCCGAGCATCGCCATCCACAGCGACGCCCGCACCGCCATGCGCGCCCTGCTGGAACTGCTGCCGGCCCGCCAGGCCGATGCCGCCAGCCCCGGCGCCCAGCGCGCGGCCAAGGTGCGCGCACAACTGGCCGAGGACTTCAGCGGCTGGGCGCACTACCGCACCCTGTTCGACAAGATCCTTGAAGTGCTGCCCGACGCGCGCTTCGTCGGCGACTCGACCCAGACTGTCTACAGCGGCAACCACCTGGTGGAACTGGACGGCGGCCGCCGCTGGTTCAACGCCTCCACCGGCTATGGCACCCTGGGCTACGGCCTGCCAGCGGCCATCGGCGCCAAGCTCGGCGAGCCGGGCCGTCCGGTGATCAGCCTGATGGGCGATGGTGGCCTGCAGTTCACCATGACCGAACTGGCCAGCGCCGTGGAAGCCAAGGTGGGCATCGTCGTGCTGCTGTGGAACAACCACGGCTACGGCGAGATCAAGCGCTACATGGAACGCCGCGACATCACCCCGCTGGGCGTGGACATCTACACCCCGGACTTCCTCACCATCGCCAGGGGCTTCGGCTGCGCCGCCGAACGCGCCCGCGATCACGAGCACCTGCAGGAGCTGCTGCGCAACGCGCCGAGCGATCGCCCGCTGATCGTGGAAGTGATGGAAGCGGCGCCCTTCGCGCCGTAAGCGTCATCGCCCGGGGCCCTGCCCCGGCAAAACGCAGAAAGCAAAACGCCCCGGCAAGCGGGGCGTTTTTCATCGGGCGGCGGATCAGGCCGCGCGCATGGCCTGGTGCGTGTCGATCAGGTGTTGCACCACACCCGGATCGGCCAGGGTGGAGATATCACCCAGGGTGTCGTACTCGGCCGTGGCGATCTTGCGCAGGATGCGGCGCATGATCTTGCCCGAACGGGTCTTCGGCAGGCCGGGCGCCCACTGGATCACGTCCGGCGTGGCGATCGGGCCGATTTCCTTGCGCACCCAGGCGCGCAGTTCCTGGCGCAGTTGCTCGTTGGATTCCTCACCGGCATTCAGGGTGACGTAGACGTAGATGCCCTGCCCCTTGATGTCGTGCGGTACGCCAACCACCGCGGCCTCGGCCACTTTCGGGTGGGCAACCAGGGCGCTCTCGATCTCGGCGGTGCCCATGCGGTGGCCGGAGACGTTGAGCACGTCATCCACGCGGCCGGTGATCCAGTAGTAGCCGTCCTCGTCGCGACGGGCGCCGTCGCCGGTGAAGTACATGCCCTTGAAGGTCTTGAAGTAGGTGTCCACGTAGCGGTCGTGGTCGCCGTACAGGGTGCGTGCCTGGCCCGGCCAGGAATCGAGGATCACCAGGTTGCCCTCGGTGGCCCCTTCCAGGATGTTGCCCAGGTTGTCCACCAGCGCCGGCACCACGCCGAAGAACGGCTTGGCCGCGGAGCCCGGCTTCAGGCCATGGGCGCCCGGCAGCGGGGTCATCAGGCAGGCGCCGGTCTCGGTCTGCCACCAGGTGTCGACGATCGGGCAGCGCGACTGGCCGACGGTCTCGTAGTACCACTGCCAGGCTTCCGGGTTGATCGGCTCGCCGACCGAACCCAGCAGGCGCAGGCTGGAGCCGTCGGCGCCTTCGACCGCGGCCTTGCCCTCGGCCATCATGGCGCGGATGGCGGTCGGCGCGGTGTAGAGGATGTTGACCTTGTGCTTGTCGACGATCTTCTGCACGCGGGTGATGTCCGGGTAGTTCGGCACGCCCTCGAACAGCACGGTGGTCGCGCCGTTGGCCAGCGGGCCGTAGACCACGTAGGTGTGGCCGGTGACCCAGCCGATGTCGGCGGTGCACCAGAAGACTTCGCCGGGACGGTAGTCGAACACCCGCTCATGGGTCAGCGAGGCGTAGACCAGGTAGCCACCGGTGGTGTGCAGCACGCCCTTGGGTTTGCCGGTGGAGCCGGAGGTGTAGAGGATGAACAGCGGGTCCTCGGCGCCCATTTCCTTCGGCGCGCAGGTGGTGCCGGCGACCTTCATCAGGTCCTCGAACCACACGTCGCGGTGCTGGTTCCACTTGATCGGCGAGCCGGTGCGCTTGCAGACGATGATCTTCTGCACGCTGCGGGTTTCCGGGTTGGTCAGGGCGTCGTCGACGTTGGCCTTGAGCGGGGTCTTCTTGCCGCCACGCAGGCCTTCGTCGGCAGTGATCACCACCTTGGACTGGCAATCGATGATGCGTCCGGCCAGGGCTTCGGGGGAGAAGCCGCCGAACACCACGGAGTGGATCGCACCGATGCGGGCGCAGGCCAGCATGGCGACCACGGCTTCCGGGATCATCGGCATGTAGATGGTCACCACGTCGCCACGGTGCACGTCCTGGCCACGCAGGGCGTTGGCGAACTTGCAGACCTGCTCGTGCAGCTCGCGGTAGGTGATTTCCTTGTGCTCGGAAGGATCATCGCCTTCCCAGATGATGGCGAGCTGGTCGCCGCGCTCGACCAGGTGGCGGTCGAGGCAGTTGTAGGAGAGGTTCAGGGTGCCGTCGGCGAACCACTTGATGTCCACGTGGTGATCGTCGAAGGAGGTCTGCTTGACCTTGGTGAACGGCTTGATCCAGTCGATGCGCTGGGCCTGTTCGCGCCAGAAGCCGTCGGGGTTGACCACCGACTGCTGGTACAGCTTCTTGTAGGTGGCCTCGTCGGTCAGAGTGGTCGCGGCCACTTCGGGACGCACGGGGTACACGGATGCCGCTGTCATGGCGTTCTACCTCGGTGAAGAGTGTTGTTTTTGTTGCCATCAGTTGTAACGGCGACACCCTTCCCGGAACCATACGACCATGGTCTTACCAATCCTTAGTCGTAGTGATGGGCCCCATAAGCCGTTGTTTTGACAGCAGGCTCATGGGGCCGCGACAACCTGTCACATGCCCCCTGTCACATGCCCAGCGCGTGGGGCAGCGCCAGCGAGATGTAGGGCACGTAGGTCACCAGGATCAGGAACAGCAGCAGGATCATCAGCCACGGCAGCGCCGCGCGGATGGTCGCGCCCAGCGGCAGGCCGGTGACCGCCGAGGTGACGAACAGGTTAAGGCCCACCGGCGGGTGCACCAGGCCGATCTCCATGTTCACCACCATGACTATCCCCAGGTGGATCGGGTCGATCCCCAGGCGCATGGCGATGGGGAAGAAGATCGGCGCCAGGATCAGCACGATGGCCGACGGCTCCATGAAGCTGCCGGCCACCAGCAGCACGATGTTGACCATCAGCAGGAAGCCGATCGGCGTCAGGCCTTCCTGCATCACCCACTCGGTAATCTGCTGGGGAATCTGCTCGGTGGTCAGCACGTGGGCGAAGAGCATGGCGTTGGCGATGATGAACATCAGCATGATGCTCAGCCGCCCGGACTCCACCAGCACCTTGGGGCAATCGCGCAGACGCATGTCCTTGTAGACGAACAGCGCGACGAAGGCCGAGTAGACCGCCGCCACCGCCGCTGCCTCGGTGGGCGTGAACAGCCCGGAGTAGATGCCGCCGAGGATGATCACCAGCAACAGCAATCCCCAACCGGCGCGACGTGCAGCAGCCAGCCATTCGCGCAGGCTGGCGCGCGGTTGCGCCGGCAGCTTCTTCACCCGCGCGACGATGTAGATCACCACCATCAGGATCACGCCCAGCAGCAGGCCCGGTACCACGCCGGCAACGAACAGCTTGCCCACCGAGGTCTCGGTGGCGGCGGAGTACACCACCATCACAATCGACGGCGGAATCAGGATGCCCAGGGTGCCGGCGTTACAGATGATCCCGGCGCCGAATTCGCGCGGGTAGCCCGAGCGCACCATGCCGGCCACGGCAATCGAACCCACCGCCGCCACGGTCGCCGGCGAGGAGCCGGATAGCGCGGCGAACAGCATGCACGCCAGCACCGCGGCGATCGCCAGGCCGCCGCGGATGTGGCCGACGCAGGCATTGGCGAAGTCGATCAGCCGGCGCGCTACACCACCGGTGGTCATGAAGGCGCCGGAGAGCAGGAAGAACGGGATCGCCAGCAGCGTGTAGGCCTCGGAGGTCTCGAACAGCTTGATCGCCAGCGAGCGCACCGAGTCCGGGCTGAAGAACAGGATCGTCAGGGCGCCGGACAGGCCCAGGGAAATGGCGATGGGCACGCCGATGAACATGAAGAGGAACAGCAGCAGGAACAGGATCATCACGGTCATGGACGCATCTCCCCGGACTCTTCACCGGCCAGCTTGGTGGCTTCTGCTGCCTCGTCGGCCAGGCCCAGACCGAGCTGGCGGCCGCGCAGCAGGTTGATGAGGATCTCCAGGTAACGCAGGACCACCAGACCGAAGCCGATGGGCACGATCACTGCGATGTAGGCCTGGAGGATGCCGAAGTGGTCGAGGTCCTCGGCGCCGATGCCGGCGATGAACAGGGTCTTCACCCAGTCGAAGCTGGCGACCATGAACAGCCCGGCGTAGCCCAGGCAGCAGAGGCAGGCGAGCACGCCGATGCAGCGCTGCAGCGGCCGTGGCGCCAGCCGCACCAGCGCGTCCACCCCCAGGTGGCCGGCGGTGCGCACGCCGTAGGCGATGCCGAAGAAGATCAGCCAGCCGAACAGCGCCTTGGTCAGCGCGTTGCTCCAGGACATGTCCTGGGCGACGCCGAGGATCGCGTCGCCGATGGCGTAGAAGAAGCCCTGCAGCGACGGCAGGCGGTCGCCCAGGTCATAGAACAGGGTGAAGACGTTGGTCATCACCACGTAGACGAAGGTCACCAGCGTCATGGCCGCCAGCAGGAAGGCGATGGCGCCCTCCTCGAAGTGGTTCCAGACGCGCACGAGTCGGTTCATGGCAAAGGCTCCAGAAAGCCCCGCCATCCAGCGGGGCCGGACGGATCAATGGGGTCGGTTGGAGGCTTCGGCGGCCTGGAGGAAATCGGCGCCGACGTTGTCGCGGAATTTCTGCCACACCGGCTGCATTGCCTCGCGCCAGTCGGCACGTTGCTGAGCGGTGAGCGGATGGATCTCGCTGGTGCCGCTGGCGAGGATGCGCTGGCGCGCGTCGCGGTTCAGCCGCTCGGCCTCCTGGTTCACCTGCACGGTGACCTCGGCCATGATCTTTTCCAGCTCGGCGCGCAGGTCCGGCGGCAGGCCGTTCCAGAACTTCGCGTTGGTGATCACCATGTAGTCCACCAGCCCGTGGTTGGACTCGGTGAAGTACTTCTGCACCTCGTTGACCTTCTGGCTCTCGTAGTTCGACCAGGTGTTCTCGGTGCCATTCACCACGCCGGTCTGCAGGCCCTGGTAGACCTCGGCGAAGGACATCTTGCGAGAGATCGCGCGCAGCTCGCGGAACTGCTCGTTGAGCACATCAGAAGCCTGCACGCGGAACTTCAGCCCGCGCGCATCGCCTGGTTCCTGCAGCAGGCGGTTGGCCGACAGCTGCTTCATCCCGTTGTGCCAGTAGGCCAGGCCGAGGATGCCCTTGCCCTGCATGCTGGTCAGCAGGCTCTGGCCCTGCGGGCTGCGCTGGAAGTTGTCGACGGCGCTGATGTCGTCGAAGAGGAATGGCAGGTCGAAGATCTGCACCTTCTTGGTGTACTGCTCGAACTTGGCCAGGGACGGCGCGAGCATCTGCACGTCGCCCAGCAGCAGCGCTTCCATTTCCTTGCCGTCGCCGAACAGCGAGGAGTTCGGGTAGACCTCGACCCGCACCCGGCCCGGCAGGCGCTGTTCGGCCAGGCGCTTGAACATCAGCGCGCCCTGCCCCTTGGGCGTGTTTTCCGCGACCACGTGGGCGAACTTGATCACGATGGGTTCATTGATAGTCGGTTGACTGGCAGCCTGCGGTTCATCGGCAGCCTGACTGACAGAAGCGCAGGCCAACGCCAGGACGGCGAGCAACGCCCGCCCCATGGTTCTAAACATCGCGTCACCCTCAATTTGTTCTTGTGCTTGCGAGGTGAGCCTGGCGGCAGGCTCGCGAGGAGACTGACGCAAATGTCGGCGTTCGGAGAATTCGTCTTTTCCCAAAGCGGCGTTCGTCGCATCTGAACGCCGGGCACGAAAAAACGCACCCGGCCAAGGCCGGGTGCAGGTCAGTCAACGGAGTGTCAGCGCCTCCCGGAGGCGCAGGGAGCAGCGTCTCAGCCGGGCGCTCGCGTGCGGTGTTCGAGCATCATCCGCTCGTGCTCCTCGAGCATGCCGGGCACGCAGTCACGAAGGAATTCCACCCAGGTGCGGATCTTCGCGTCGAGGTACTGGCGCGAGGGATACAGCGCATAGACGTTGAGGTGGAACAGGCTGTAGTCGGGCAGCACGCGGACCAGGCTGCCATCCTTCAGGCCCTGCACGGCGGAGTACACCGGCAGCGCGCCGATGCCCATGCCGGCGCGCACCGCCTCGGTCATCGCATCGGCGGTGTTGACCTGGAAGTGCGTCTGGTTGATGCCGACCATCTCCTGGCCGGCGGGGCCATCGAACAGCCACTTGTCCAGCGACATCACCGAGTTCACCAGGCGCAGGCAGCGGTGCTCGGTCAGCTCGGCGAGCTGTTTCGGCATGCCATGCCGCGCCACGTACTCGGGCGAGGCGCAGAGCACGCTGTAGGTCTTGCCGATGCGCTTGGAGACGAAGCCCGAATCGGGCAGCTCCTGGGCGATGACCACGGAAATGTCGTAGCCCTCGTCGAGGATGTCGGTGATGCGGTTGGCCAGGGTCAGGTCGAAGGTGACCTCCGGGTAGATCTCGCAGTACTGCGAGATCGCGCGGATCAGGTAGTGCTGGCCGATGCCGGTCATCGCATGCACCTTCACCTTGCCGTGGGGCCGGGCGTGGGCGTCGCCGGCCTCGGCCTCGGCTTCCTCGATGTAGCCGAGTATCTGCTGGCAGCGCTGCAGGTAGCGCTGGCCGGCTTCGGTGAGGGCGATGCGGCGGGTGGTGCGGTGCAGCAGGCGGGTGCGCAGGTGCGCTTCGAGTTTGGCCACCGTCCGCGAGACGTACGCGGTGGTGAGGTCCATGCGCTGGGCGGCGGCGGTGAAGCTGCCGGTCTCGGCGACACAGACGAAAGCACGCATGTTGTGCAGCAGGTCCATCATTTCTCCGTAAGAGCCTGTCCACGCCACGGCGGGCGGCCTCTGCAACGCGGTTCGGGCGGGTAACGCCTTGTTACAGATTCATGACAGGCGGCGAATTGTCGCACAAGAGCCAGCCCACGATTATTGTACTTTCAGGTAACAATAATTCGCCCATCCGTCAGCTTATCCCGCCTCCCCCGCCCTCCTAGAATCGCCCTCCCCAACGCGGTCAACCGCGACACCCCAGGATTCGCCCCCGTGCTCCGCCTTACGTGCAACGTGCTGCCACTGCTTCGTTCCGCATTCGAACCACAAGGTCACCAGAACCCATCCCAGCCTGCCCACCGCCTGCCGAGATAAGCCCGATGAGCAGTCTGTCCGTGCGCCTGCCCAAGGCCGCCGCGGTGCGCTTCGCCCTGTCCGACTGGGCGCACACCGATGGCGTCACCTGGATGTTCATCCTCAAGACGCTGGTCACCGCTTTCACCGCCCTGTGGCTGGCCTACCGCCTGGAGCTGCCGCAGCCCAACACCGTGTTGGTGAGCGCCTTCATCGTGCTGCAACCGCAGAGCGGCCAGGTGCTGGCGAAGAGTTTCTACCGCATCCTCGGCACGCTGGCCGGGCTGACGGTGATGGTCACCTTCATTGCGCTGTTCGCCCAGGAGCGCGTGCTGTTCCTGCTCTGCGTGGCGATCTGGGTCGGCCTGTGCACCGCGGGTGCGGCGCGCTACCGGGATTTTCGCGCCTACGCCTGCCTGCTCGCCGGCTACACCGCGGTGATGATCGGCATTCCCGCCACGCTGCACCCCGAAGGCGCGTTCATGCAGGCGCTGTGGCGGGTGATCGAGATCAGCCTGGGGATTCTCTGCACCGGTGTGGTCAGCGCCGTGGTGCTGCCGCAGACCAGCACCGCCGCCCTGCGCAACGCGCTGAACACCCGCTTCGGTGACTTCGCCGGCCTGGCCAGCGCGGGCCTCGACGGCACGCTGGAGCGCGAGCGCTTCGAACAGTCCAGTGCGCGCCTCGCCGCCGAAGTGGTGGGTCTGGAGAGCCTGCGCAACGTCACCGCCTTCGAAGACCCGCACATGCGTTTGCGCAGCGGCCGTCTGGCGCGCCTGAACAGCGAGTTCATGCAGCTGACCACGCGCTTCCATGCCCTGCAGCGCCTGCTCGACCGCCTGCGCGAGCGCCAGGCCAGCAATGTACTGGAAGTGCTGATGCCGTGCCTGATCGACGTCAGCGAACTGCTCGCCAGCTGGCACGGCCGGCCACTGAGCGAAGCGGACGCCGAGCGCCTGAGCGTGCAGCTGGAGCTGTGCAAGCACCACCTGATGCCGCGCATCCGCGAAGCTCGCGCCAGCCTCGGCCACACCTGCCCGCGCGAGGCCGACCAGTTGGATTTCGAGACCGCCGCCGAGCTGCTCTACCGCTTCGCCGACGACCTGCACAACTACGCCCAGACCCACGCCTCGCTGGCCGCGCACAAGCACGAGCGCGAGCAGTGGAAGGAGCGCTTCACGCCCAAGGCCAACGCCCTGGCCGCCGCCGTCGCGGGCTTCCGTTGCGCACTGCTGGTGCTGGTCGGCGGGGTGTTCTGGATCGCCACCTCGTGGCTCAGCGGCGCTACCTTCGCGCTGACTTCGGTGCTGATCGCCGCGCTCTCATCCGCCTCGCCCAACCCCAAGCGCCTGTCGCTACAGCTGACCCTGGGCACGCTGCTGGGCGCCACGCTCGGTTTCATCCTGACCTTCCGCGTGCTGCCGCACATCGACGGCTTCCCGCTGCTGTGCTTTGTGCTTTCGCCGGTGTTCGCCCTCGGCGCCTTCCTGATCACCCGGCCGCAATGGAGCGGCTACGGCGTCGGCCTGCTGGTGTGGTTCTGCATCGCCTCGCTGCCGGCCAACGTGGCGCGCTATGACGCCTACACCTTCATCAACGAGTACCTGGCGATGTTGCTGTCGATGGGCATGGCGGTGGTCGCGGCGATCGTTATCCTGCCGCCGAACCGGCCGTGGCTGTGGGAGCGCCTGGAAGCCGAGTTGCGCCTGCGCGTGGTGCGGGTGATCAGTGATCCGCTGAAGGGCCTGTCATCGAATTTCGAAAGCGGCACCCGCGACCTGCTGAACCAGGCCTACGGGTTATCCACCGGCCGCCCGGACGTGCAGCGCCGGCTGCTGCGCTGGACCTTCCAGGTGCAGGAGATCGGCCTGTCGATCATCGAGCTGCGCCGCGAGCAGGAGGCCCTGCCGAAGGAGCCCTGGT
This sequence comes from Pseudomonas nitroreducens, assembly GCF_014204515.1. GTDB lineage: Bacteria > Pseudomonadota > Gammaproteobacteria > Pseudomonadales > Pseudomonadaceae > Pseudomonas > Pseudomonas nitritireducens_A. Next base: position 206,267 of record NZ_JACHLI010000008.1, read on the forward strand.
ACGCCGAGCGCATGCCCTGGCGTCGGGCGATCCGCGCGCTGGGCCGGGCGCTGATCCGGTTGTTCATCCAGCCCAGCGAGAGCAACCGCCAGCGCGCCCTGGCGGCGGTAGAACACGCCATCCATGCGACGCGCTCCACCGATGACCGCCGTCCGCCGCACTTCGATTCCTCGCCGCTGCGGCGGGTGTGCAGCTACCTGCACTTCATCCGCACTTCGCTGCTCGATCCGCAATCGCCGCTGCGCGATTGAGCTCTGCTGCTTCGGCAGGTTCGCGAGCAAGCTCGCTCCTACAGTTGCGGCGTGTGCCGGAGTGCTTTTCGTAGGAGCGAGCTTGCTCGCGAACCGCACGGCACAGACTTCCAATTCTGCGTAGGAGCGGACTCCGTCCGCGATGATCTCCGGCGCGCCGCGGACCTATCGCGGACGCAGTCCGCTCCTACGACAGCCCATGCATCGCGAATCCGCACTCGCCTGCGACCGCCCGCCGCAACAACACCCCTGCAACCCGCATCATTCCTGGATTGTTGCCTCTGAGTACGAAGTCTTGTTGGCTCCTGGATATATGACTCAGGTCAGGCAAATCCTATTATTTCCGTGCTGTTACAGCGCGCGCCGCAACACCAAACCAGACCCGAAATTCATTTCCCCAACGCTTCCCGATGCAGCCATCCGCTGAACGTCACGGACCCGTCACGTCCGGACACCGGGAACAAGGCAGGTAAATTCATGAAAGCTGTAGTCATCCTGGCCATGCTGGGCTTCTCTTCGCTCGCCCTCGCCGAGCAGGTGAACGCCGCCGACCAGGCGCCAAGCGCGGCCGTGGAGCAGTACACCTACGACATGAAACTGGACGTCGCCCACGTGGTTTCGACCACCGACGTATCCAACGAATGCGGCATCGTGCCGGCACGCATGACCTACGACGACTCCAACGGTCAGCGCCACACCGTCGAATACCAGGTGTGGGGCAACGGCTGCTCCGGCGGCTAAGCGTCTTGCGCAGTTGCGCCGGGGCCCACGCAGCCCCGGTGCAAATGCCAACCCGCTCTACGGCTGCAGGGCCGCCTTCGCGATATTGCGACTGTGCGCACCGAAGTGCCGGATCAACTGCAGAATCTGCTCATCCAACGCTTCATCGTGGCGGAACGCCTGCGGTGAATTCCCCGCGCTGAAATCCCCCGCCGGCACCTTCTCGTTGTCCAGCCAGTGACCGATCGCCGCGTCGAACGCCGCCGCATGGGCATGGGACTCGCTGGCCACCACCTCGCGCAGATACTCCGTGGAATACGGTGGATAACTGCCATCGCTGCTCACATCGGCATAGGCCGCCAGCAACGGCGACTGCCCGCCCAGGCGCAGCGTCTCGCGCAGCCAGTCCACCTGATACCGCTCAACACCCGTATGCCGGTCCGCCACGCGCTGGATCGCTGCCTGCTTGTCGGCATCGAAACCGGCCATGGACTTGCCCGCCGTCCACAGCATGCTGGCGGTGGTCTCCCCCGGCAGCGGCGTCGAATGATAGGGCTGGGTCATGTCCTGGATGTAGTGCATCGCCCAGCCGAGGAAACGGTAGCCCCAGTACGGATGGCCTTTCTCGAAGGCGAAGCGCGCCAGGCCGTAGAACTGATACGCGCGCCATTCCGGCCAGTTGCGTTCCAGGTACGGCGCGCCGGTGAAGATGATCGCATCCTCGTGGTAGAAGCCCATGTGGAACGGCGCCTGGGAGCTGAACTCGTAGCGCGGGTCGCCGAACGGCTGGGGGCCGAAGCCATAGCGCTGGCCGGCCTGGCCGGGGTTGTCGCTGAACAGGTTGATGTCGTGGCCGAAGTCCGGCTCGTCGGCGGCGCTGGCCAGCACGTCGATGGCGGGAATCTTCTCGCCGGCCTGCAGCTGCACGAAGCGCCACTGGTTCCAGCCCGACAGGTTGCGGAACACCAGCACCTCCGCCGGCTGCAAGGTGGAATGATTGGGCAGCTCGCCACCGGGCGGCGGCTGCACGGCGGTGGCCAGCTTGATCTCCGGGTTCAGGCGCAGCGCCATGAGGAAGGCCTGGCGCAGGTCGTCGCGGCCGTCCTCGGTCAGGCGCAGGTCGTCCGGGCGCGGCGGGTACTGGCGGAAGTGTTCGCGGGCGTAGGCTTCCTGTTCGTCGAGCAGCTGCACCAGGCCGGCGCGCTGCTGGCTGATGAAGCTTTCCAGCGGCTCCACCTCGACCTCCGGCGCCTGGGCAACCGCGGGTAATTGCTGCAGGGCGATGTAGCTGCCCAGGGTGTGATTGGACCAGGCCCAGAGGCTTTGCGGCAGGGCCAGCAGCCCCGCCAGCAGGCAGGTGGAAAGACGCTTCATCGGCTTTTCGCTCTTATTTGCCAGTGCAGTTATTTGCCAGCGTAATGCGGAAAATTCCGACGCAGCCTAACAATCCGCAGCCATGCCGGCACTGTCGAAGCTTGCCACGATAAGTCACCGATAACGCCATGGCTGACCATCATCAATGGCACGAACCGCCCCAGCCACTACACTTGCCCGGCATGGAAAGGCACCGGTTACGCGCGCGTGCCGGCCACTCGCAATAAGGGTTTCCCCATGCTGCAGTCCGTTTCACCCAAGCAGGACCTTCCCCTCCAGCCCGATCCAGCCGAATCCCGCAGCGGCGTCCTCGCCCCCTTCAGCATCGCCGCGTTCCGCATCATCTGGATCTGCAACCTGTTCGCCAACCTGGGCACCTGGGCGCAGTCGGTGGCCGCCGCCTGGGTAGTCACCGAGGCCCATGCGAGCCCCTTGATGGTGGCGATGATCCAGGTCGCCTCGGCGCTGCCGCTGGTGCTGCTGTCGATCATGTCCGGCGTGCTGGCCGACAACCACGACCGCCGCAAGATCATGCTGGTGGGCCTGACCGTGGAGCTCTCCGGTGCCGCCCTGGTGACGGCGCTGGCGTTCATGGGCTACCTGGACCCGATCATGCTGATCGTGTCGATCCTCTGGCTGTCCCTGGGCAGCTCGATCACCATCCCCGCCTGGCAGGCAGCGGTGAACGAACAGGTGCCGCCACGCATGCTCGGCGACGCGGTGCTGCTCAACAGCGTCAACTACAACGTCGCCCGCGCCGTCGGCCCGGCCATCGGAGGCCTGCTGCTGTCGGCCACCGGCGCCTCCTGGGTGTTCCTGTTCAACTGCATCTGCTACGCCGCGCTGATCTGGGCGATCTGGCAATGGCGCCGCGACGTGCCCAAGCGCACCCTGCCGCCGGAGCACATCTTCGAAGGCGTGATTGCCGCGCTGCGCTTCACCCAGTATTCCAGCGTCACCCGCCTGGTGATGCTGCGCTCGGCGGTGTTCGGCCTCTCGGCCAGCGCCATCTGGGCCCTCCTGCCATTGCTGGCGCACCGCAATCCGGACGGCAGCGCTTCCGTGTACGGCTACATGCTCGGCGCCCTGGGCCTGGGCGCCATCGTCGCCAGCACCGTGGTGAGCAAGGCGCGGCAGTGGCTGGGCAGCAGCCGGCTGATCAGCTTCGCCGCCGCCACGCTCGCGGTGGTCATGCTCATCCTCGGCTGGATCGACAACCTCTGGGTGATCTTCCCCGCGCTGGTGCTGGGCGGCGCCTGCTGGATCGCCGCGGTCGCCACCTACAACTCCGCCGTGCAGATTCTCGTGCCGGACTGGGTCAAGGCCCGCGCCCTGGCGCTGTACCAGACCGCAATCTACGGCGGGCTGGCGGCGGGCTCGTTCCTCTGGGGTCACTTCGCCGAGACCATGGGCGTGCAGGGCGCGCTGATCGCTGCCGGTTGCCTGCTGCTGGTTTCCGTGGCGCTGCTGTACAACTCGCGGCTGCCGGAACTGAACTCCGCCAGCATCGCCCGCGCGCCGGGTGGCATGCCGGGGCAACCGACCTTCGTCTTCAACCCTGAGCGCGGCTCGGTGCTGGTGTCCATCGAGTACCGCATTCCCGCCGAGCGCACCCGCGACTTCGTCCGCGCCGCCAAGCCGCTGCGTCGCCTGCGCCTGCGCAACGGCGCGGAGCGCTGGGCGCTGTACCGCGACGTGAGCAACCCGGAGGTCTGGCAGGAGCTGTTCCTGGTGGACAACTGGATCGGCCACCTGCGCATGCTCGACCGCCTGACCATCGAGGACAAGACCATCATCGACAACGTCACCAGCCTGCACGTGGGCGACGCGCCGCCGGTGATCCGCCACGGGGTGAGCTACGAGTCGGGCAGCTACGAAGCGCCGCCGGAGACCCTGGGCTAGCGGCGCACGAACAAAAACGCCTCCCGGTCAGGGGAGGCGTTTCAGGTGCCGCGAAAGGTTTATTCCGCCGCCGGCTTCTTGCGCTTGAGCGGCGCCAGGCCATCCTGGCTCACGACCTTCGAGGGGCCGGACTTCGGTCTGGCAGCGGGCTTCTTCTTCGCCGCCGACTTGCTGCCAGTTTTCTTCGCGTCATCCTTTTTCTTCTTGGTGCCAGCCGCCTTGCCCGAGGCCTTCACCTTCTTCGGCCCTTTGTAGGTGGCCTTGAGCTCACTGATGACACGCAGCTCGAAGCGCAGCTTGAGGTAGCGCTCGATGCTCGACATCAGGTTCCAGTCGCCATGGCCCACCAGCGAGATCGCGGTGCCACCGGCACCGGCACGGCCGGTGCGGCCGATACGGTGTACGTACTCGTCGCCGCGACGCGGGATATCGAAGTTGATCACCAGGTCGAGGCTGTCGACGTCCAGGCCACGGGCGGCGACATCGGTGGCGACGAGGATCTTCACCGCGCCCTGCTTCAGGCGCTCGATGGCCAGCTTGCGGTCCTTCTGGTCCTTCTCACCGTGCAGCACGAAAACCTTGTGCCCGGCGGCGATCAGACGGCCGGTGAGGCGGTCGGCGGCGACACGGGTGTTGGTGAAGACGATGGCCTTCTCGTAGGTCTCGTTGGTCAGCAACCACTGCAGCAGTTGCTCCTTGTGGCCAACGTGGTCGGTCAGGATCACCTGCTGGCTGACGTCCTCGTTCAGCTCGCTGACACGGTTGAGCTGCAGGTTTTCCGGATCGCGCAGGACCTTCTCGACCATGTCGTGCAGGCCGCTGCCGCTGGTGGCGGAGAACAGCAGGGTCTGGCGCTCGGCCGGGCACTGCGCAGCGAGCTTGAGCACGTCTTCGGAGAAGCCCATGTCGAGCATGCGGTCGGCTTCGTCGAGGATCAGCACTTCGACGTCACCCAGCGGCAGGTTGCCGGCGTTGAACTGCTCGTTCAGGCGACCCGGCGTGCCGATGATGATTTCCGGGTTCTTGCGCAGGCGCGCGCCCTGCACCTTGAAGTCTTCGCCGCCGGTGATCAGGCAGGCCTTGATGTAGGTGAACTGGGCGAAGCGCTCCACTTCCTTGAGGGTCTGCTGGGCCAGCTCGCGGGTCGGCAGCAGGATCAGCGCGCGGGCGCCGCTCTTGGGCTTGAGGTCAGCCAGCAGACGATTCAGCAGCGGCAGCAGGAAGGCGGCGGTCTTGCCGCTGCCGGTCTGCGCCGTCACCCGCAGGTCGCGCCCTTCCAGGGCCTTCGGAATGGCCGCGGCCTGGACCGGCGTCGGCTCGGTGAAGGACAACGAATCGAGCGCCTTGAGCAGGCGTTCGTGGAGGGCGAATTGGGAGAACAAGGCAGACCTCGATATCACGTAAAGACCAAATAGCTGCATAGCGTAACCGATGCGCGGGTTTTATTCGCCGGTCGCAATCGGTACGTCGTGGGTCGCGTGCGGGACAGCCGTGCCCCGGAGCCGCTCCCAGACTGGCCGCAAAGCCCGCCGCAGAGCACAAGGAACGCCGCCATGACGCACCGCCCGACCGCCGCCGAACGCCTTGAGCGCCTGCCGCTGAGCCCCTACCACCGACTGATCTTCGTGATCATCGCCCTGGCGTTCTTCTTCGACTCCATGGACCTGGCGATGATGACCTTCCTACTCGGCTCGATCAAAGCCGAGTTCGGCCTGTCCAGCGCCCAGGCCGGGCTGCTGGCCAGTTCCAGCTTCGTCGGCATGGTGATCGGCGCGGCGCTCTCGGGCCTGCTCGCCGACCGCTTCGGGCGCAAGCCGGTGTTCCAGTGGAGCATCGTGCTCTGGGGCATCGCCAGCTACCTGTGCTCCACCGCCGGCGATGTCCAGCAACTGACGCTGTACCGTGTGCTGCTGGGGATCGGCATGGGCATGGAGTTCCCCATCGCCCAGTCGCTGCTCTCGGAAATGATCCCGGCGCACAAGCGCGGCAAGTACATCGCCCTGATGGACGGCTTCTGGCCGTTGGGCTTCATCGCCGCTGGCTGCCTGTCCTACTTCATCCTGCCGAGTGCGGGCTGGCGCAGCCTGTTCCTGTTGCTGGCCTTCCCGGCGGTCTTCGTCCTGGCCATCCGCCTGCTGATCCCGGAGTCGCCGCGCTGGCTGGAACAGGCCGGCCTGCAGGACAAGGCCGAGCGCTCCCTGGCCCGCATCGAGGCACGGGTGATGAAGTCGCTGAAGCTGAGCAGCCTGCCCGAGCCGCGTCCGCTGGCGCGTCCGGAGCCCAGCACACCGGGCTTCTTCCGCGCCTTCGGCGAACTCTGGTCGCCGGCCTACCGGCGCCGCACGCTGACCGTCTGGAGCCTGTGGTTCTTCGCCCTGCTGGGCTTCTACGGGCTGACCTCCTGGCTCAGCGCGCTGCTGCAGCAATCGGGCTTCGCCGTCACCCAGTCGGTCTACTACACCGTGCTGATTTCCCTGGCCGGGATTCCCGGCTTCCTCTGCGCGGCCTGGCTGGTCGAGCGCTGGGGGCGCAAACCGAGCTGCGTGCTGATGCTGCTGGGCGGCGGCGCGATGGCCTATGCCTACGGGCAGACCGCGGTATTCGGCGCCAGCCTCGGCCTGCTGATCGGCTTCGGCCTGGCCATGCAGTTCTTCCTGTTCGGCATGTGGGCGGTGCTCTACACCTATACCCCGGAGCTCTATCCGACCTCCGCGCGGGCCACCGGCTCGGGCTTCGCCTCGGCGGTGGGCCGGGTCGGCTCGCTGCTCGGCCCCACCGTCAGCGGCCTGGTGCTGCCGATCGCCGGCCAGGGCGGCGTGTTCACCCTGGGCGCGCTGTGCTTCCTGGTCGCCGCCGGAGTGGTCTGGGCGTTCGGCATCGAAACCCGCGGGCGCACCCTGGAGGAGCTGGCCGGCTGATCCGCGACGCGTCAAGAATCGGACAAACGCGCGGGCAGCCCCGCAGGAGCGATGCCATGCTCTGATGGGCCTTCAAAAAAGGAGAATCCGGGTGCCTGCGACTCTCATCTATTACGTGGCCGCCAGCCTCGACGGCTACATCGCCCGTCCCGATGGCAGCATGGACTGGCTGCAGGGTTACGGCAGCGAGACCGACGACCACGGCTACAGCGCCTTCTACGCCAGCATCGATGGCCTGCTCATGGGCCGTGCCACCTACCTGTTCTGCCTGGACCAGGGCGACTGGCCCTACCCGGACAAGCCCGCCCTGGTCATGACCCGCTCCAACCACCTGCCCAAGGCCGCCGCGCAGGTCGAACTGGAGCACTACGCGCCGGTGGACGCCCTCGCCTCCCTGGAAGCTCGCGGTTGCGAGCGCATCTGGCTGGTGGGCGGCGGCAGCCTGGCGGGCAATTTCCTCGCCGCAGGCTTGCTCGACGAGGTGATCGTCAGCATCATTCCGCACCTGCTCGGGGCCGGCATACCGCTGTTCAGCATCGGCCTCGAACAGCGCCTGCAGCTGCTGGAGCAGCGCAGCTTCCCCAGCGGCATCGTGCAGATGCGCTACCAGGTCCTCAAGGAAACCCCCGCACCATGACCCAAGCCACGCTCCGTATCGCCGCCGCCTGCCTGCTGGACGAAGCCGGACGACTGCTGCTGGTGCGCAAGCGCGGCACCCAGGCCTTCATGCTGCCCGGTGGCAAGTACGAGGCGGGCGAAACGGCAGTCCAGGCGCTGCTGCGCGAATTGCAGGAGGAGCTCGACCTGCAACTGCCGCCGGCCGCCCTCACCCCGCTCGGCCACTTCCAGGCCGACGCCGCCAACGAGCCCGACACGCGTGTCGCGGCGCAGGTCTTCGTCGCCGCCCTGCCCCACGCCGTCCAGCCCGCCGCCGAGCTGGAAGAGCTGGCCTGGCTGGAATCCTCGGGTGACCTGCCGCCCAACCTCGCACCCTTGCTGCGCGAACAGGTTCTTCCCGCTCTGCTTGCCCATCTGGGCTGATTCGTTCAGCTCAATAACCTGCATTTCGTCGGGTTTTTCCTTAAGAAGCCTTAAGCGTCTGGCTTTTGGCCAGTAGTCCGCCGGTATTCCGTCGCCTAGCTGAAAGCCCCGTTTTATAGGGCTTCCGGCTATAAGGTCAGGCTGTGACTGATGCGTCAGAGCACATGTCACGCTCCGCCCTGCAAGTCACAGCGCAATTGTCAGAATCGACAGACGGTACGAACTGTCATGAAAAGTCGTTCAGAATGCGTGGAATTTTTGAGCGGACCAAGGGAAACCACGCCGATAACAAGGGCGATCCAGCGGAGTCTGGGCGACATCAACCAGCAAGAAGACATGCCGAATGCGAAGTACCCTTTTGACATGCCTTTCCATAGGCTTGGCGACTTTCTTAGCCGCCACTGAGGCAACCGCCTCCTCCAAGATTACCCGCACCTATCAGCCCGCCCCGGTTGATCTGCGCGTCCCGGTCCAGGGCAGTGCCCTGCTGACCTTCAATGCCAAGCCGGTCAAGCAGACCAAGAGCGAGGCGCACCAGGTAACCCAGCGCGCCTACAGCATGATCGGCACGCCTTACCGCTGGGGCGGCACTTCGCCCAAGCGCGGCTTCGATTGCAGCGGCCTGGTGAACTACGTGTTCCAGAACGTCGACGAAGTCGACCTGCCGCGCACCGCGCAGCAGATGTTCAGCATGCGCGGCAACTCGAAAGTCGCCCGTGGCGACCTGCAGCCGGGCGACCTGGTGTTCTTCCGTATCCACAACCGCCGCAATGTCGACCACGTCGGCATCTACGTCGGCGACAACCAGTTCGTCCACGCGCCGCGTCGCGGCCAGAAGGTCCGCGTCTCCGACCTTAGTGGCGACTACTGGAAGAAGCATTACACCGCCGCCCGCCGCATCCTGCCGGAAACCCTGGCCAAGGCCGACGTCGGCAGCCGCTTCGATTGACCCTGAACGCTCTCCCGTCGTGGGAGAGCGTTACTCGATCGCTTACAAGCCGCGACGCGCCTGTCGGCGCAGCAGTCGCGCGCTATCCCAACCGGTCAGCAGCACGGCGATCCAGATCGGCCCGTAGGTCCAGATCTGCGCCGGATTGAACGCCTCGCCCAGGAACAGCACGGCGATGGCGAACAGCAGCACCGGCTCGACGTAGCTCAGAATCCCGAACAGCCCCATGGGCAGCAGCCGGCTGGCCGCCATCATGGCGCCGAACGCCAGCGCGCTGATCAACCCCAGGACTGGCAGCAGCGCCCACAGGCGCGGCACCTCTTCGAGCACCTTGCCGCTATCGGTTATCCACAGGGTCGCCAGGGCGAACGGCAGCAGCACGAGCATCTCGAAGACAAACCCCGACAGCGAATCCACCGCCATCTTGCGCCGCAGCATGAAGTACGGCGGATAGCCCAGCGCGGTGATCAGGGTGAACCAGGAGAATGCCCGGGTCAGCCACAGCTCGTGCAGCACGCCGGCCAGCGCGAAGGCCACGGCGATGCCCTGCAGCGTGGTCAGCCGCTCGCCATAGAACACCCGGCCGCAGAGCACCATGGTCAGCGGCAGCAGGAAGTAGCCCAGCGACAGCTCCAGCGTGCGTCCGACCATGGGCGCCCAGATGAACACTCCCCACTGCACCAGCATCATCGCCGCCGTCAGCGGGAAGCACGCCAGCAGCCACGGCTCGCGCAGCAACCGCCGGCCCGCATCGCGCAGCACGCCACCCTGGCGAGTGAACAGCACCAGCAGCAGGACCATGGGAATCGACCAGACCACCCGGTGCGCGATCACCTGGATGCTGGTCAGCGGCTCCAGCGAGTGGATGTAACCCGGCAGAGTCACGAACAGCACGGAAGACGCCAGGGACAGCGCTACGCCACGTCCGGAGATATTCATGCAAAGCGCTCCTTGCGCAGGCGCAGACCGAATCGGTTCACCCCCAGCGACGCCACGATCACCGCCCCACCCAGCGCCAGGCGCGGCAGGTCGGCGGCTTCGTTCCAGATCAGCAGGTTGATCAGCAGCCCCACCGGCACATGCAGGTTGTTCATCACCGCCAGGGTGCCGGCATCCACCATCGTGCCGCCCTTGTTCCACCAGAACTGCCCCAGCGCGGTGGCCAGCAGGCCCATCCACACCAGCACGCCCCATTGCAGTTCGGTACTCGGCAGCTTCTGCGGATTGCCGAACAGCAGCCAGCCCGGCAACGCGATCAGCAGCGCACCGACGAAGAAATAGCCGAAGCGGCGGTACTGCGGGATATCCGAGGGATAGCGCTGCACCAGGTGCTTATAGAATACCTGCCCGGCGGCGAAGGTTGCGTTGGCCAGTTGCAGCAGCAGGAAGCCCTGGATGTAGTCGCCGCTGACGCCGTCGTAACGGATGATCCCGGCGCCCAGCACCGCCACGGCGGCGGCCAGCAGCGCCCAGGCGTTGAAGCGGCGGTTCAGCGCATCATCGATCAGCGCCACATGCAGCGGCGTCAGCACGGTGAACAGCAGCACCTCCGGCACCGTCAGCACCCGGAAGCTCTGGTACAGGCAGACATAGGTAATGCCGAACTGCAGCGCCCCGGCCAGCATCACGCCGGCGATGAAGCGCGGCTCGACGCCGCGCCAGCGGGTCAGCGGCAGGAACACCAGGCCGGCCAGCACCACGCGGGTCAACACGGCGAAATAGCTGTCGACCTGCCCGGCAAGGTACTCGCCGATCAGGCTGAAGGAGAACGCCCAGAGGACGGTGACGAAAAGCAGATAAGGCATGGAAAGGCGACCGGAACGGGGCAGGCAAGATAGCGTCAGTCTCAGCGTAGGAAAAGCACTGCGCGCCCGCGCCCTGGGAAAGGCAGAAACGAAAAAGGGCGACCGAAGTCGCCCTTTTCCTTGGATGGTAAATCAGGGATTAGCCCTGGTTCTCCATCTGAGCACGGATCAGATCACCGATGGTGGTCGGACCAGTGTTTTCTACGTCTTGCTTGGTGCGCAGTTCTTTCATCGCATCCTTCTCGTCATCGACGTCTTTCGACTTGATGGAGAGGGAGATGACGCGGCTCTTACGGTCGATGCTGATGATCTTGGCTTCGACTTCTTCGCCTTCTTTCAGAACGTTGCGAGCGTCTTCAACGCGGTCACGGCTGATTTCGGAGGCTTTCAGGATGCCTTCGATTTCGCCGCCCAGGCTGATAACAGCGCCTTTGGCGTCCACTTCTTTCACGGTGCCGCGAACGATGGTGCCTTTCTCGTTGAGCGAGGCGTAGTTGGAGAACGGATCGTCTTCCAGCTGCTTGATGCCCAGGGAGATGCGCTCGCGCTCCGGATCAACGGAGAGGATGACGGTTTCCAGCTCGTCGCCCTTCTTGAAGCGGCGAACGGCTTCTTCGCCAACTTCGTTCCAGGAGATGTCGGACAGGTGAACCAGACCGTCGATGCCGCCTTCCAGGCCGATGAAGATACCGAAATCGGTGATCGACTTGATGGTGCCGGAGATCTTGTCGCCCTTGTTGAAGCGGCTGGAGAAGTCTTCCCACGGGTTGGACTTGCACTGCTTGATGCCCAGGGAGATACGACGACGCTCTTCGTCGATGTCCAGAACCTGAACTTCCACTTCGTCGCCAACCTGAACGACTTTCGACGGGTGGATGTTCTTGTTGGTCCAGTCCATTTCGGAGACGTGTACCAGGCCTTCCACGCCCTCTTCCAGCTCGGCGAAGCAGCCGTAGTCGGTGAGGTTGGTGACGCGCGCGGTAACGCGGGTGCCTTCCGGGTAACGGGCTTTGATGGCAACCCATGGGTCTTCGCCCAGTTGCTTCAGGCCCAGGGATACGCGGTTGCGCTCGCGGTCGAACTTCAGAACCTTGACATCGATCTCGTCGCCAACGTTGACGATTTCCGACGGATGCTTGATACGCTTCCAGGCCATGTCGGTGATGTGCAGCAGACCATCGACGCCGCCCAGGTCAACGAACGCACCGTAGTCGGTGAGGTTCTTGACGATACCTTTGACCTGCTGGCCTTCCTGCAGCGATTCCAGCAGAGCTTCGCGCTCGGCGCTGTTTTCGGCTTCCAGGACGCTGCGACGGGAAACGACAACGTTGTTGCGCTTCTGGTCCAGCTTGATGACCTTGAACTCGAGCTCTTTGCCTTCCAGGTGAGTGGTGTCACGCACCGGACGCACGTCGACCAGCGAACCCGGCAGGAACGCGCGGATGCCGTTGACGTCGACGGTGAAGCCACCCTTGACCTTGCCGTTGATGACGCCTTTGACCACTTCGTCGGCAGAGAAAGCAGCTTCCAGAACGATCCAGCTCTCGGCACGCTTGGCTTTTTCGCGGGACAGCTTGGTTTCACCAAAGCCGTCTTCTACCGCGTCCAGCGCAACGTGGACTTCGTCACCCACATTGATGGTCAGCTCGCCCTGTTCGTTGTAGAACTGCTCGACCGGGATGACGCCCTCGGATTTCAGACCGGCATGGACGGTGACCCAGTCACCATCGATGTCGACCACGATGCCGGTGATGATGGCACCCGGCTGCATGTCGAGGGATTTCAGACTTTCTTCAAAGAGTTCTGCGAAGCTTTCGCTCATGTCTATACCTGTAGTCAAAGGCTTGTAAGCCCGATTCCGCGCCACCAGCAGACACGGTCAAGTGATGAAAAAGAAGCCAGCAGGATCAAGACTGGTATCCCGCCGGCCCCCTGTTGCATCCGCGAAATACGGATGCTCCACATTCAGATTTTGGGGGAACGTTTCGCTCAATAGGGGCGAAACCCTCCCGATACAAGGTCTGGAATGGTAGCAATGGATGCAGCCCGCGTCAATCCACGGGCCCGGCCAACCAAGCGTTTCGCGCGAAGGCGAACTCCAGCCTGGGCTGGGTATTTTCGCTCAGAGTTGGCCGAAGGGATGCGCCGCCTGTCTGGCAACGCCAGACTGCTGGGCAGGCGAGCCCTGGAAACATCAGCTCCGCCCTTCCCGCTCCATCAGCCGTGCCGCATCAGCAAAGCGCAGCCATAACCGCCCTTGCCAGTCCAGCAGCGCAATCTGCTGGCCCTGCACCTCACGGAAACGATGGCGCGGTAGTAGAAGGCAGTCCTGCTGCGCCGCACGCAGCGCCGGCACCACCTCGTTGCTCAGCCATTGCCGTAGGCTGCGATTCTCCGGGTGATAGAGGTGCAACATTAGCAGCGCATACACGCCGCTTTCGCTCACCAGCCACTCATCTTCCGTCGCTCCCACCAATCGCTCCCGACGCGACTGGTCCGGCTCAAGCTTGCGCACCAACTCCACGCCTCGCTTGCTGGCCGTCAGCTTCGTCAGGTCGCGCAGTGCGAACCACGGCTGCTGGTCCAACAGCACGCCGCGCAGTGGACGGTTGTAACGCATGAAGGCTTGGGTAATAAGGCCGTCGCCAGATGGAAAAGACATCGAAGTGCTCATGCAGTCGCTCCTTGCTCAAGTCAGGAAGCCGCCGCCCGAGATATCCAAAAAGGGAGGCGGACCGTGCAAGGGTGGAAAACCGGCTACCGAGAACAACCGTTAGAACCGGCCGGACCTGAGTCCGCCTCACACGGCCCACCATAGACAGCCAGAGACGACCGGCCCCAGGGGACCGGTCGATTGCTACTACAGCGTTTCTCGGTAAATTCAGGTTTCCACACCTGACCACGGCTGTTCCGTGGCGGAGAAAACGCTAAGCAGCAGGCTTGTAGGAGCGCAACGCCATCGATAGGTCAGGCGGTTCCTGAAGAAGGCTTTGCGCCCTACAGAGTGAGATGAGGACTGGGATAAATGCCCAGGAAAGGATGGCGAGGGTGACAGGTCAAAAGGTTCGGGTATGTCAGCCGATTCGCCTGTAGCTATAGGAGGCTGGAAAACAGCGCGCGTTAATTGCCCCACATCGGTTGCGGAGCCCGAAATTCACCGGTGGCAGACCTCATCCGAGCCACCCTTGCCCGGACGAGGTTTCCGACTTAATCAGCCAGGCCCAGCCGCGCAACCTCGGCGAGGATGCTCTCCACCACCTCCTCGATGCTCATCGAAGTGGAATCCACCAGGATCGCGCCGACGGCGGGCTTGAGCGGGGCGACGGCGCGTTGGCTGTCGCGTTCGTCGCGGGCGCTGATTTCTTCGGCCAGTTGGGCCTGGTCGCTGTCGATGCCCTTGCCCTTGAGCTGCAGGTAGCGACGACGGGCGCGCTCCTCGGCGGAAGCGGTGAGGAAGATCTTCAGCGGGGCGCTGGGGAAGACCACGGTGCCCATGTCACGGCCATCGGCGACCAGACCCGGTGCTTCGAGGAAGGCGCGCTGGCGTTGCAGCAGCGCATCGCGCACTGCCGGCAGCGCGGCGACCTGGGAGGCGCCGGCGCCGACCTGTTCGGTACGGATGACGTCGGTGACGTCTTCGCCTTCGAGGATGATGTGCTGGCCCTGCCCGCCCTTGGCGTGGGTGAACTGCACGTCCAGGTGCGCGGCCAGGACCTTGAGGGCTTCCTCATTGGTCAGGTCGATACCGTGGTTACCGGCGGCGAACGCCAGCAGGCGATACAGCGCGCCGGAGTCCAGCAGGTTCCAGCCCAGGCGCTTGGCCAGCAGGCCGGCGACGGTGCCCTTGCCCGAGCCGCTGGGGCCGTCGATGGCGAGGACAGGCCATTCGCCGTTCATCAGTTGTTCTCCTCGGCGACGCGGATGCCCGCGCCGGACGCCAGCCCGAGGAAGTTCGGGAAGGAGGTCGCGACGTTGGCGCAGTCGTGGATGCGGATCGGCGCGCCAGCACGCAGGGAGGCCACGCTGAAGGACATGGCGATGCGGTGGTCGCCGTGGCTCCAGACTTCGCCGCCGCCGTAGCTGCCGCCGTCGATGATGATGCCGTCCGGGGTCGGTTCGCACTTCACGCCCAGGGCCAGCAGGCCGTCGGCCATGACCTGGATGCGGTCGGATTCCTTCACCCGCAGCTCTTCCGCGCCGCGCAGGACGGTACGGCCAGTGGCGTTGGCGGCAGCGACGAAGAGCACCGGGAACTCGTCGATGGCCAGCGGCACCAGGTCTTCGGGGATGTCGATGCCTTTCAGCTGGGCCGAACGCACGCGGATGTCGGCGACCGGCTCGCCCCCCACTTCACGCTGGTTCTCCAGGGTGATGTCGGCGCCCATGAGCTTGAGGATGTCGATGATGCCGGTGCGGGTCGGGTTGATGCCGACGTGCTCCAGGGTCAGGTCGGAACCTTCGGCGATGCTCGCGGCGACCAGGAAGAAGGCTGCCGAGGAGATGTCGGCCGGCACTTCGATGGCGGTGGCAGTGAGCTTGTGGCCGGACTCGACGCGGGCGGTGGCACCTTCGACGTCGACCGGGTAGCCGAAGCCGCGCAGCATGCGCTCGGTGTGATCGCGGGTCGGCGCCGGCTCGGTGGTGGAGGTTTCACCTGCGGCATACAGGCCGGCGAGCAGCAGGCAGGATTTCACCTGGGCGCTGGCCATCGGCATGTCGTAGTGCATGCCGGTGAGCTTCTGGCCACCGCGGATGGTCAGCGGCGGACGGCCTTCGGGGCCGGTCTCGATCACCGCGCCCATTTCCCGCAGCGGCTTGGCGACGCGGTTCATCGGGCGCTTGGACAGCGAGGCGTCGCCGGTCAGGGTGGTGTCGAACGGCTGGGCGGCGAGCAGGCCGCTGAGCAGGCGCATGGAGGTGCCGGAGTTGCCCAGGTAGATCGGGCCGGGCGGGGTCTTCAGGCCGTGCAGGCCGACGCCGTGAACGGTCACGCGGCCGTGGTGCGGGCCTTCGATGACCACGCCCATGTCGCGGAACGCCTGGATGGTGGCGAGGGCGTCTTCACCCTCGAGGAAACCTTGCACCTCGGTCGTGCCTTCGGCGAGGGAGCCGAGCATGATCGAGCGGTGGGAAATGGACTTGTCGCCCGGTACGCGTACGCGTCCGGAGAGGCGGCCACCCGGCTGGGCCAGGAAAATCAGGTCATTGTTGTGCATGGCGTCCACATAGGCCCGGCGGGCCAGGATTTTGCTGAAATGCTCGCGGGCAACCCGGGCGCGGGTGAAGACGCCCATCAGTTGTTGCCCGTCCCCTTTATCGACGGCCTCGCGCAGGTCGTCGAGGTCGTCACGGAATACGTCGAGGATGCGCAGCACCGCCTCGCGGTTGGCGAGGAAGATGTCGTGCCACATCACCGGGTCGCTGCCGGCGATCCGCGTGAAGTCGCGGAAACCGCCAGCGGCATAACGGAAGATTTCCAGATTTTCGCTGCGTTTGGCCAGCGAGTCGACCAGCGTGAAAGCCAGCAGGTGCGGCAGGTGGCTGGTGGCGGCGAGGACCTCATCGTGGTGCTCGACAGCCATCTGCTCGACATCCGCACCCAGCTCGCGCCAGAGGCTTTCGACGCACTGGATGGCGTCCGCGTCGGCATTATCCAGCGGCGTGAGGATGACTTTATGACGGCGGAACAATTTCGCATTGGCCGCCTCCACCCCGCTCTGCTCGGAACCGGCGATCGGGTGACCGGGGACGAAGCGCGCCGGCATGCCGCCGAATACCGCTTGCGCGGCGCGGACCACGTTGCCCTTGGCGCTGCCTACGTCGGTGAGGATTGCGTTACCGATGTCGAGGCCGGCGAGTTCGCCGAGGACCTTCTCCATGGCCAGGATCGGTACGGCGAGCTGGATCACATCGGCCTCGCGGCAACCGGCAGCGAGGCTTTCCTCGCAGCGGTCGACCACGCCCAGCTCCACCGCCAGGCGGCGGGTCTGCGGATCACGGTCGACGCCGACCACTTCCTCGAACAGGCCCTTCTCGCGGATGCCCTTGGCAAAGGAGCCGCCGATCAGGCCGAGCCCCACCACGACGAGGCGGCGGAGCTTGTGCGGCTGGACATCAGGCACGGGCGAGCACCTTGGCCAGCGCTTCGAGGAAGCGGGCATTCTCGGCCGGCAGGCCGATGGAGATGCGCAGGTGCTGCGGCATGCCGTAGCCGCCGACCGGACGGACGATCACGCCTTCGGCGAGCAGGGCCTGGTAGACCGGGCCGGCGTCACGCTTGAGGTCCACGGCGATGAAGTTGCCCTTGGAGGGAATCCATTGCAGGTCCAGGGCGCGCAGGCCGCTTTCCAGCTGGGCCATGCCTTGGTCGTTGATGCGCTTGCCTTCAGCCAGATACTCGGCGTCATCCAGCGCCGCGCAGGCAGCGGCCAGGGCCAGGCTGTTGACGTTGAACGGCTGGCGTACGCGGTTGAGCACGTCGGCAACCTGCGCCGAGGAGATCGCATAGCCAACGCGCAGGGACGCCAGGCCATAGGCCTTGGAGAAGGTGCGCGAGACCAGCAGGTTCGGGTAGCGCGCCAGATACTTCAGGCCGTCCGGCAGCTCTTCGCCTTCGGCGTACTCGATGTACGCCTCGTCGAGCACCACCAGCACGTTCTGCGGCACCTGCGAGAGGAAGCGCTCCAGCGCTTCCGGGCCGAACCAGGTACCGGTGGGGTTGTTCGGGTTGGCGATGAAGACCACGCGGGTGTTGGCGTCGATGGCCGCCAGCATGGCTTCCAGGTCATGTCCCCAGTCCTTCGCCGGCACGACCTTGCCCTGGGCGCCGACGGCCTGGGTGGAGATCGGGTAGACGGCGAAGGCGTACTGGCTGAACACGGCGTTCAGGCCTGGGGCCAGATAGGCACGGGCCACCAGGTCGAGAATGTCGTTGGAACCGTTGCCCAGGGTGACCTGCGCAGTCTCGACGCCGCAACGAGCGGCCAGTCGGGACTTCAGCTCGAAGCCGTTGCCGTCGGGATAGCGGGTCAGTTCGGCCAGTTCGGCACGAATGGCCTCGAGGACCTTCGGGCTCGGGCCCAGCGGGTTCTCGTTGCTGGCCAGCTTGACGATGCCGGCGGGGTCGAGCTTCAGCTCGCGGGCCAGTTCATCGACCGGCTTGCCGGGCACGTAGGGGGAAAGCTTCTGCACGCCCGGTTGGGCCAGGGCAAGGAAATCACAGGACATATCGGGGCCTCAGGCTGCAGGCCTCAGGCTGCAGGCACTAGACGCTCTCGCCTGTGGCCTGAAGCCTGCAGCCTGTCGCCGCAATCAAAGTACCGCTTTGGGATACGAGCCCAGCACCTTCAGGGCAACGGCTTCGCTGTTGATCTTTTCCAGCACGTCCTTGATCAGCGGGTCCTTGTGGTGGCCGACGAAGTCGATGAAGAACACGTAGGTCCACTTGCCGCTGCGCGACGGGCGGGTCTCGATGCGGGTCAGGTCGATGCCGTTGTTGTGGAACGGCACCAGCAGCTCGTGCAGAGCGCCCGGCTTGTTGCGCATGGAGACGATGATGGAAGTCTTGTCGTCGCCGGTGGGTGGCACTTCCTGGTTGCCGATCATGAGGAAGCGCGTGGAGTTGTCCGGGCGGTCCTCGATCTTCTCGTGCAGCTTGTCCAGGCCATACAGGCTGGCGGCCATGTCGCCGGCAATCGCCGCGCTGTTCCACTCGCTCTTCACCCGCTTGGCGGCGTCGGCGTTGCTGGAGACCGCCACGCGCTCGACGTTCGGGTAGTGCGCGTCCAGCCACTTGCGGCACTGGGCCAGGGACTGGGCGTGGGAATAGATGCGGGTGATGTTGCTGGTCTTGGTGTTCTCGCCCACCAGCAGGTGGTGGTGGATGCGCAGCTCCACCTCGCCGCAGATCACCATGTCGTGTTCGAGGAAGCTGTCGAGGGTGTGGTTGACCGCGCCCTCGGTGGAGTTTTCCACCGGCACCACGCCGAAGTTCACCGCACCGGCGGCGACTTCGCGGAACACTTCGTCGATGGCCGCCATCGGCGTGCTGATCACCGCGTGGCCGAAGTGCTTGAGCGCGGCGGCCTGGGTGAAAGTGCCTTCCGGGCCGAGGTAGGCCACTTTCAGCGGCTGTTCCAGGGCCAGGCAGGAGGACATGATCTCGCGGAACAGACGCGCGACTTCCTCGTTGTCCAGCGGGCCCTTGTTCAGCTCCATGATGTGCTTGAGCACCCAGGCCTCGCGCTCGGGCCGGTAGAACACCGGCTTCTCGCCTTCGGGCAGGGCGGCCATCTTCACCCGCGCCACGTCGGTGGCGCAGCGGGCACGTTCGCTGATCAGCTCGAGGATCTTCTCGTCGAGGCTGTCGATACGTACGCGCAAAGCCTTGAGCTGGTCAGCGTCGCTCATCAGCCGTGCTCCTTCTCGAACTCGGCCATGTAGCCGACCAGGGCTTCGATGGCGTCCAGGCCCAGGGCGTTATAGATGGAGGCACGCATGCCGCCCACCGAACGGTGGCCTTTCAGGTTGAGCAGGCCGCGCGCGTCGGCGCCTTCGAGGAAGGCCTTGTCGAGCTTCTCGTCGGCCAGGCGGAACGGCACGTTCATCCAGGAGCGGGCGCTGGGCTGGATCGGGTTGGTGTAGAAGTCGCTGCTGTCGATGAAGCCGTACAGCATGTCCTTCTTGGCGCGGTTGCGCTGCTCCATGGCATCGACGCCGCCCTGCTCCTTCAGCCACTCGAAGACCAGGCCGGAGAGGTACCAGGAGTAGGTCGCCGGGGTGTTGTACATGGAGCCGTTATCGGCGGCGACCTTGTAGTTGAGCATGGTCGGGCAGCTGCTGCGCGCGCGGCCCAGCAGGTCTTCACGGACGATGACAACGACCAGGCCGGAGGGACCGATATTCTTCTGCGCGCCGGCATAGATCAGGCCGAACTTCGAGACATCAGTCGGACGCGAGAGGATGTCCGAGGACATGTCCACCACCAGCGGGACGTCGCCGACTTGCGGAATCCAGTCGAACTCCAGGCCGCCGATGGTCTCGTTGGACGCGTAGTGCAGGTAGGCGGCGTCCTTGGACAGGTTCCACTCGTTCTGCCCGGGGATGGCGAAGTAGTCATACTTGGATGCGCTGGCAACCACGTTGACGTTGCCGTAGCGGCGAGCCTCTTCGATGGCCTTCTTCGACCAGATGCCGGTTTCCACGTAGTCCGCCACGCCATCTTCGGGCAGCAGGTTCAGCGGGATCTCGGCGAACTGCTGGCTGGCGCCACCCTGCAGGAACAGCACCTTGTAGTTCGACGGCACGTTCATCAGGTCGCGCAGGTCCTGCTCGGCCTTCTCGGCGATGGCCACGTAGTCGTCGCTACGGTGGCTCATTTCCATGACCGACAGGCCCTTGCCCTGCCAATCCAGCAGTTCGGCGCGGGCGCGCTCCAGCACCGCGGTGGGAAGCGCCGCGGGACCGGCGCAGAAGTTAAAGGCTCGCTTGCTCACATCCACTCTCGCTATCAGTCTTCGCTGGCCTGAGGGGCTTCTTCAGCCGCGTCTTCGCCTGCTTCTGGGTTCTCTTGCGCCACTTCGCCGTCGACGATCTCGCCGTCGATGACGTCGTCTTCGTCGTCCACCACGGTCGGCTCCTGCACCCGCTCCAGGCCCACGACGGTCTCGTCGGCAGCCAGCTTGATGAGGATCACGCCCTGGGTGTTACGGCCGGCGCCGCGGACTTCGTCGACACGGGTACGCACCAGGGTGCCCTGGTCGGAAATCAGCATGATTTCCTCGCCATCCAGCACCTGCACGGCGCCCACCAGGTTGCCGTTACGCTCGTTGATCACCATGGCGATCACGCCCTGGCCACCACGACCGCGACGCGGGTAGTCGGCCAGCGGGGTGCGCTTGCCATAGCCGCGCTCGGAGGCGCTGAGGATCTGCGCTTCGCGGCACTCGGGGATCAGCATGGAGATGATGCGCTGGCCTTCGGCCAGGCGCATGCCGCGCACGCCACGGGCGTTACGGCCCATGATGCGCACCTTGCTTTCCTTGAAGCGGATGACCTTGCCGGCGTCGGAGAACATCATCACGTCCTTCGAACCGTCGGTGATGGCGGCGGCGATCAGCGAGTCGCCCTCTTCCAGCTTCAGGGCGATCAGGCCGTTGGAACGTGGCTTGGTGAACTGGATCAGCGGGGTCTTCTTCACGGTGCCTTTCATGGTGGCCATGAAGATGTACGCGCCGGTCGGCTCGTCCTGGCTGAAGTCGGCGTCGTCGCCCTCTTCGGCCTCTTCGGCTTCCACCACTTCGGCGACCTGCTCGGCGACCACGTCGTCGTCATCGTTGTCGTCACCGGCGAACTGGGCGCGCACGGCTTCCAGATCGATCTGCAGCATCGCGGTGATGCGCTCGCCTTCGTCCAGCGGCAGCAGGTTCACCAGCGGACGGCCACGGGCGGTACGCGAGGCTTCCGGGATCTCGAAGGTGCGCAGCCAGTAGACCTTGCCCTTGCTGGAAAACAGCAGCAGGGTGGCGTGGCTGTTGGCGACCAGCAGGTGTTCGATGTAGTCCTCATCCTTCACGCCACTGGCGGACTTGCCCTTGCCACCGCGACGCTGGGCCTCGTAGGCGGCCAGCGGCTGGGACTTGGCGTAGCCGCCGTGGGAGATGGTCACCACGCGCTCTTCTTCGGTGATCAGGTCGGCGATGGTCAGGTCCATCTGCGACGCGACGATCTCGGTGCGGCGGGCGTCGCCGAACTCGGCCTTGACCTTCTCCAGTTCCTCGCGGATGACTTCCATCAGGCGCTCGGGGTTGGTCAGGATGCGGATCAGCTCGCCGATCAGGGTGAGGATTTCCTGGTACTCGGACAGGAGCTTCTCGTGCTCCAGGCCGGTCAGGCGGTGCAGGCGCAGTTCCAGGATGGCCTGGGCCTGTTCCGGCGACAGGTAGTACTTGCCTTCGCGCAGGCCGTACTGCTCGTCCAGGTCTTCCGGACGGCAGGAATCGGCGCCGGCGCGCTCGACCATGGCTTCCACGGCGCTGGATTCCCAGGCGGTGGCGATCAGGCGCTCCTTGGCTTCGGCCGGGGTCGGCGAGGACTTGATCAGCTCGATCACCGGGTCGATGTTCGACAGGGCGACGGCCTGGCCTTCGAGGATGTGGCCGCGCTCGCGGGCCTTGCGCAGCTCGTAGACGGTGCGGCGGGTCACCACTTCACGGCGGTGACGGATGAACACCTCGAGCATGTCCTTGAGGTTCATCGTGCGCGGCTGGCCGTCGACCAGGGCCACCACGTTGATGCCGAAGACGCTCTGCAGCTGGGTCTGGGCGTAGAGGTTGTTGAGCACGACCTCGCCCACTTCGCCGCGGCGCAGCTCGATGACGACACGCATGCCGTCCTTGTCGGACTCGTCGCGCAGCTCGGTGATGCCTTCGATCTTCTTCTCTTTCACCAGCTCGGCGATCTTCTCGATCAGGCGGGCCTTGTTCAGCTGGTAGGGCAGCTCGGTGATGATGATCTGCTGGCGGTTGCCGCCCTTCTCCATGTCCTCGATGGTGGCGCGGGCACGGATATAGACGCGGCCACGGCCGGTGCGATAGGCCTCGATGATGCCCGCACGGCCGTTGATGATGCCTGCGGTCGGGAAGTCCGGACCGGGGATGTACTGCATCAGGTCATCGATGGACAGCTCGGGGTTATCCATCAGCGCCAGGCAGCCGTCGATCACCTCGGTGAGGTTGTGCGGCGGGATGTTGGTCGCCATGCCCACGGCGATACCGCTGGAACCGTTGACCAGCAGGTTGGGGATCTTGGTCGGCATGACCGCCGGGATCTGCTCGGTGCCGTCGTAGTTGGGCACCCAGTCGACGGTTTCCTTGTCCAGGTCCGCCAGCAGCTCATGGGCGAGCTTGGACATGCGCACTTCGGTGTATCGCATGGCCGCGGCGTTGTCGCCGTCCACCGAACCGAAGTTGCCCTGGCCGTCGACCAGCATGTAGCGCAGCGAGAAGGGCTGGGCCATGCGCACGATGGTGTCGTACACCGCGGTGTCGCCGTGCGGGTGGTACTTACCGATCACGTCGCCGACCACACGGGCAGACTTCTTGTAGGGCTTGTTCCAGTCGTTGCCCAGTTCGCTCATGGCGTACAGGACGCGCCGGTGCACGGGCTTCAAGCCATCGCGTGCATCGGGCAGGGCACGACCGACGATCACGCTCATGGCGTAATCGAGGTAGGACTGTCGGAGTTCGTCTTCGATGTTGACCGGGAGGATTTCTTTGGCCAGTTCGCCCATGAGAAGCCTGGTTCCTTTTTCAAATGTGACTCCACCCGGCCCGTCCTGAGCCCGGCGGAGCGCGGTGCGCCATCAAAGCGCCACCGACTCTCTACAAATCAACGACTTGGCCGTTGATCCGCGATGCTGTGGGGGGCGCAAAAAAGCCCCATCAAGAACCGTCGGAGCTTACCACAAGCCCAGGTCAAACCCTACCCTCGGCCAAGCCCCTCGATGAATTGCTGCAGGCCGCGTCAATGCAGGCGCTTGCGGCTCATCAGCTGGGCCATGCGCTCGGTGTCCGGACGTTCGACAACGCCGCGTTCGGTCACGATGGCGTCGATCAGGTCGGCCGGGGTCACATCGAACACCGGATTGAAGGCTTCCACGTCAGCGGCGATACGTTTGCCGCCGATTTCCAGGAGTTCGCGACCGTCACGCTCCTCGATCGGGATGTCCTCGCCGCTTTCCAGGCCCATGTCGATGGTCGAACTGGGCGCCACCACCATGAAGCGCACGCCGTGGTGCATGGCGGTCACCGCCAGCTGGTAGGTGCCGATCTTGTTGGCGACGTCGCCGTTGGCGGTGATGCGGTCGGCGCCGACGATGACCCAGGTGATGCTTTCGGTCTTCATCAGGTGCGCGGCGGCGGCATCCACGTTCAAGGTGACCGGCACGCCTTCGTTGGCCAGTTCCCAGGCGGTCAGTCGGGCACCCTGCAGCCAGGGGCGGGTTTCGTCGGCGTAGACCCGCTCGATCAGCCCTTCCAGGTGCGCCGCGCGCAGCACGCCCAGGGCGGTACCGAAGCCGCCGGTGGCCAGGGCGCCGGTGTTGCAGTGGGTGAGGATCTTCTGCGGGCCGCCGTGGTGCTTGCGGATCAGGTCCACGCCCAGCTGGGCCATGGTCAGGTTCGCCTCGCGGTCGCTCTCGTGGATCGCCACGGCCTCGGCTTCCAGCAGCGGCAGCGGGTCCTCACCCGGCTTCAGGCGCTCCAGGCGGTCACGCATGCGGTTCAGCGCCCAGAACAGGTTGACCGCGGTCGGCCGCGACTCGGCCAGCACCGTGAAGTCTTCCTCCAGCGCCGCACGCCAGTCACCGCCGGCAGCCACGCGGGCACGCAGGCCCAGCACCAGGCCATAGGCCGCGGCGATGCCGATGGCCGGCGCACCGCGCACGACCATCTGGCGGATCGCGTCGGCTACGCCTTCGGCGCTCTCGTAGGACAGCCAGGTTTCCTCCAGCGGCAGCAGGCGCTGGTCCAGCAGACGGAGAGTGCCCTTGCGCCAATCAATGGCCGTGACCCGTTCGGCCGCCAACAGTCGCTCACGCATGGAACACCTCTTCATTTCAATGGAATCGCGGGCCCTTCCCGGCCCCCAGGAATCTTCCCGCGCAGGCGGGTAAAAGCGCCGAGTATACCGAGCCTGCGGCAGTGGCGCTCGGCTATACTCGGCGCCTTTATCCACGCGCCCAGGATGCGCTTCATGCCGACCGCAAAAGCCCCGCTCGACCTGCTGCTCTTCCCCACCTGGATCGTCCCCGTGGAGCCCGCCGGCGTGGTCCTGCAGGGCCATGGCCTGGGCATCCGCGACGGCCGCATCGCCCTGCTCGCGCCACGCGCCGAAGCACTGCGCCACCCGGCGACGGAAACCCGCGAACTGCCGGGCATGCTACTCGCCCCCGGCCTGATCAACGCCCATGGCCACGCGGCGATGAGCCTGTTCCGCGGCCTGGCCGACGACCTGGCGCTGATGACCTGGCTGCAGGAGCACATCTGGCCGGCGGAGGCCAAATGGGTCGGCGAGGACTTCGTCCGCGACGGCACCGAACTGGCCATCGCCGAGCAGCTCAAGGGCGGCATCACCTGCTTCTCGGACATGTACTTCTTCCCGCAGGTCGCCTGCGAGGTGGTGCACAAGGCCGGCGTGCGCGCGCAGATCAGCGTGCCGGTGCTGGATTTCCCGGTGCCCGGCGCCCGCGACGCCGACGATGCGATCCGCCAGGGCCTGGCGCTGCGCGACGACCTCAAGCACCACCCGCGCATCAAGGTCGCCTTCGGCCCGCACGCACCCTACACGGTCAGCGATGACAAGCTGGAAAACATCCTGATGCTGGCCGAGGAGCTGGACGCCGGCATTCATATGCACGTCCACGAGACCGCCTTCGAGGTCCAGCAGGCACTGGAGAAGCATGGCGAGCGGCCGCTGGCCCGCCTGCATCGCCTGGGCCTGCTCGGCCCGCGCTTCCAGGCCGTGCACATGACCCAGGTGAGCGACGACGACCTGGCCATGCTGGTGGAAACCAACAGCTCGGTGGTGCACTGCCCGGAATCCAACCTCAAGCTGGCCAGCGGCTTCTGCCCGGTGGAGCGCCTGTGGCAGTCCGGCGTCAACGTCGCCATCGGCACCGACGGCGCGGCCAGCAACAATGACCTGGACCTGCTCGGCGAAACCCGCACCGCCGCCCTGCTGGCCAAGGCCGTGGCCGGCCAGGCCACCGCGCTGGACGCCCACCGCGCCCTGCGCATGGCCACCCTCAACGGCGCCCGCGCGCTGGGCATGGAGCAGGAAACCGGCAGCCTGGAACTGGGCAAGTCTGCGGATATCACCGCCTTCGACCTCTCCGGGCTGGCCCAGCAGCCGGTGTACGAGCCGGTTTCGCAGGTCATCTATGCCAGCGGCCGCGACTGCGTGCGCCACGTCTGGGTCGGCGGCAAGCAGTTGCTGGAAGACGGCAGGCTCACCCGCCTGGACGAAGAGCGCCTGATCGCCGTGGCTGGCGAGTGGGGGCGCAGGATCGCGGGCGCTTGACTACCTGCTGAGCCTGAAAGCCCCTCTCCCTAACCCTCTCCCTGAAGGGAGAGGGGACTGGATCGGAGCGATAGTAAAGCCCGGAGTTCACTTGATACCTGGCCAGCAGGAAGCGCCAGCCCTTCAAGCCGCTCGGATAGCTCCCTCTCCCTTCAGGGAGAGGGCTGGGGAGAGGGCAACGCCCAACGCCGAGATCCCCTTATCACGGCAGGCCACTTAACTTTCACCAGCGGCTGGCAAGTACAGCAACCGCGGCGGACTAGCCAACGCTGCGACAATCTGTCATGCCGCGCCCCATCTGCCGCGCGAAGCTGGCATCATAGGCGCCATTCGTTTTTCAGCTTTCAAGCCAGCTTTTTGAAGAATAGGGACACCATGAGCAACGTCGACCACGCCGAGATCGCCAAATTCGAGGCCCTCGCCCACCGCTGGTGGGACCGCGAAAGCGAGTTCAAGCCCCTGCACGACATCAATCCGCTGCGGGTCAACTGGATCGACGAGCGCGTCAGCCTCGCCGGCAAGAAGGTCCTCGACGTCGGCTGCGGCGGCGGCATCCTCAGCGAAGCCATGGCCCAGCGCGGCGCCACCGTCACCGGCATCGACATGGGCGAAGCGCCCCTGGCGGTCGCCCAGCTGCACCAGCTGGAATCCGGCGTGCCGGTGGAATACCGCCGCATCACCGCCGAAGACCTGGCCGAGGAGATGCCCGAGCAGTTCGACGTGGTGACCTGCCTGGAAATGCTCGAGCACGTACCGGACCCGGCCTCGGTGATCCGCGCCTGTTACAAGATGGTCAAGCCCAGCGGCCAGGTGTTCTTCTCCACCATCAACCGCAACCCGAAGGCCTACCTGTTCGCCATCGTCGGTGCGGAGTACGTGATGCGCCTGCTGCCGCGCGGCACCCACGACTTCAAGAAATTCATCCGTCCCTCCGAGCTGGGCGCCTGGTCGCGTGACGCCGGCCTTGCGGTCAAGGACATCATCGGCCTGACCTACAACCCGCTGACCAAGCACTACAAGCTGGCCAGCGATGTCGACGTCAACTACATGATCCAGACCCTGCGCGAGGAGTGAGTCGCATGCTCAGAGCGGTTCTCTTCGACATGGATGGCACCCTGCTGGACACCGCGCCGGACTTCATCGCCGTGTGCCAGGCGATGCTCAAGGACCACGGCCGCGCGCCCATCGCC
Source organism: Pseudomonas nitroreducens (assembly GCF_014204515.1). Taxonomy (GTDB): domain Bacteria; phylum Pseudomonadota; class Gammaproteobacteria; order Pseudomonadales; family Pseudomonadaceae; genus Pseudomonas; species Pseudomonas nitritireducens_A. Next base: position 233,495 of record NZ_JACHLI010000008.1, read on the forward strand.
GACCAGCGCATCCAGGACGTGGTCTCCGGCGGCGCCCGCGCCATGGTCGCCGCGACCTTCGACATGGACCCGGAAGCCCCCGGCTTCGAGACCCTGCGCCAGGAGTTCCTCGACCGCTACCAGGAGCATTGCGCCGTCTTCACCCACCCGTACGACGGCATGGCCGAACTGCTGGAGAGCATCGAGCAGTCGCGCCTGATCTGGGGCGTGGTGACCAACAAGCCGGTGCGCTTCGCCGCGCCGATCATGCAGCAGCTGGGCCTGGCCGAGCGCTCCGCCGTGCTGGTCTGCCCGGACCACGTGACGAAGAGCAAGCCGGACCCGGAAATGCTCCTGCTGGCCTGCAGCCAGTTGAAGGTCGACCCGTCCGAAGTGCTGTTCATCGGTGACGACCTGCGCGACATCGAGTCCGGCCGCGCCGCCGGGACCAAGACCGCGGCAGTGCGCTACGGCTACATCCACCCGGACGACAACCCCGCACACTGGGGCGCCGACGTCATCGTCGATGCACCGCGCGACCTGCTCGCCGTCCTCGATCGCGCGCTCTGCAGCTGCTAGCACAGCGGCGGCAGGCGGCAGGCGGCAGGCGGCAGGCGGCAGGCCAAGATGGTGTCACGATTTTTTCTCTAAGCCTGCAGCTTGAAGCCTGAAGCCTGCAGCTCTCCGAAGGAGCCCCCATGTTCGACTATTCCGCCCGCCCCGACCTGCTCAAGGGCCGCGTGATCCTGGTCACCGGCGCCGGCCGCGGCATCGGCCGGGCCGCCGCGCAGGCCTTCGCTGCCCACGGCGCCACCGTGCTGCTGCTGGGCAAGACCGAGGACTTCCTCAACGAGGTCTATGACCTGATCGTCGCCGCCGGCCATCCGGAACCGGTGGTGATCCCGCTGAACCTGGAAACCACCCTGCCGCACCAGTACGACGAACTGGCGGCGATGATCGAGAAGGAATTCGGCAAGCTCGACGGCCTGCTGCACAACGCCTCGATCCTCGGCCTGCGCTCGCCCATCGAGCAGATTTCCACCGACAACTTCACCCGCGTCATGCAGGTGAACGTCAACGCCATGTTCAGCCTCACCCATACCCTGCTGCCGCTGCTGAAACTCTCCGAGGACGCCTCGGTGGTCTTCACCTCCAGCAGCGTCGGTCGCAAGGGCCGCGCCTACTGGGGCGCCTACGCGGTGTCGAAGTTCGCCACCGAAGGCCTGATGCAGGTGCTGGCCGACGAGTGCGAGGACATCACGAAAGTGCGCGCCAACAGCGTCAACCCCGGCGCCACCCGCACCGCCATGCGCGCCCACGCCTACCCGGGCGAGAACGCCTACAACAATCCGGCGCCCGAAGAGATCATGCCGGTCTACCTGTACCTCATGGGTCCGGACAGCCAGGGCGTGAACGGCCAGGCCTTCAACGCCCAGGACTGATTTTCGCCGCGAGGAAACGGTACTGACGTACCAGCGGCGTCGCCCTGCAGCCCAGCAACGACGCCGCTTCCCGCCAATTTTCCGGCTCTCCTCCAGCTCGACACCCGGCAAAGTGCCATCATTTCGCCAGACTTCTGGCGAATCCTTCCCCGCCTCAGGAACCCTGACCACCACCGGTCGGTCAATACGGCGACTTTTCAGGCCTTTCCGCGCCCTGGCACGGAAATCGCTCTGAACCTGCAAACGCCGTAAAAATGGTCAACGCCATGGTTCCTCCCAAGCAGTCCAATACCATCGATTTCGATGCTGCCAAGCTCCAGCGCCTGGCCACCCAGCAAGCGCGCAAGCCGGTACGCCGTCGCCCGCTGGACCTGCTCAGCCTGCGCCAGCAGCTGAACCTGCAGTTGCAGTGCAGCCTGGAAGCCGAGCGGATCCTCGCGGTGTTCTTCCGCGAGATCCAGCAGATGCTGCCGCTGGACTACCTGGCCTATGCCCACGCCGGCGCCGACTATCGCCTGGAATTCGGCGAGGTGGCGCGGCACAGCGCCGACTACCGGCTGACCCACGGCAGCGAATACCTCGGCGAGATCAGCTTCCGCCGCAGCCAGCGCTTCACCGATGCCGAGCTGGCGCAGCTGGAATCGCTGATGGCCTGCCTGCTCTACCCGCTGCGCAATGCCCTGCTCTACCGCGCCGCCGTGCAGTCGGCGCTGCGCGACGCGCTGACCGGCACCGGCAACCGCATCGCCATGGACCAGGCCCTGGGCCGCGAAGTGGAAGTGGCGCGGCGCCACCTGCTGCCGCTGTCGATCCTCATGCTCGACCTCGACCACTTCAAGCAGATCAACGACGCCCACGGCCACAGCGTCGGCGACGACGCCCTGCGCGCCGTGGCCACGGCCCTGAAGAACAGCCTGCGCAACGTCGACATGGTGTTCCGCTTCGGCGGCGAGGAATTCCTCGTGCTGCTCTCCAATACCCCAGGGGTGGCCGCTGCCCAGGTCGGCGAACGGCTGCGCGCTGCCGTGGAGGAACTCGACCTGGCCGTCGACGGCAATTCCTTGCCGCTGTCCATCAGCCTGGGTTGCGCCACGCTCGATGGCGGCGAGTCGGTGGACGATCTGCTGCGCCGTGCCGACAGCGCCCTTTACGAAGCCAAGCGCGACGGCCGCAATCGGCTGGCCTGCGCCGGCTGATCCAGCGGAGCCTCTCCTGCCAGGTAGCTCCGCGCGCCGACCTTCCCTCACACCGATATCCCCGTAGGAGCGGACTCCGTCCGCGATGGCGTCCGACGCGTGGCAGGCCTATCGCGGACAGAGTCCGCTTGTGTCTGCCTTTCCCGATACGATCGTAGGTGAGAGCGACGCAAGGCAAGCTGCAGGTCCGCAGTGTTCGAGCACGAGTAGGAGCCCA
>NZ_JACHLI010000009.1 GCF_014204515.1 Pseudomonas nitroreducens
GGGCTCCTACTCGTGCTCGAACACTGCGGACCTGCAGCTTGCCTTGCGCCGCTCTCACCTCCGATCGTATCGGGAAAGGCAGACACAAGCGGACTTCGTCCGCGATCGCTTGCCGGCAGCTCCGAGGTGGTCGGCTGACCATCGCGGACGGAGTCCGCTCCTACAGGTCGACTTCGGTGCCTGGGGGCGGGTAGGAGCGGACTCTGTCCGCGATAGGCCCGCATCGCGCCGGAGGTCATCGCGAAAAATTCACGCCATGAAAAAAGCCGCCAGCGGTTGCCCGCTGGCGGCTTTTCCTGGAACGCGTGACTGAATCAGCCAGCGACCAGCACGCGGATCGCCTCCAGGCGCAGCGAGGCCTTGTCCAGCATCGCCAGGCTGTCGTCGCGCTGCTTGCGCAGGGCGTCCAGTTCGCTGTCGCGCACGCTGGGGTTGACGGCCTTGAGCGCGGTCAGGCGCGCCAGCTCCTCGTCCAGGGTCGCGGTCAGCTGCTGGCGGGCGGCTTCGACGCGCTCGGCATGGCGCGGGGTGATCTTGGTCTCGGCCTGGGCGAACTGCTTGGCCAGCACATCACGCTGGGCCTGGACGAACTTGTTGGCGCTGGCGCGCGGCACGCTTTCCAACTGGTCGTTCAGGGTGTCGAAGGACACGCGCGCAGACAGGTCGTTGCCGTTGGCGTCCATCAGGCAGCGCAGCGCCACCGGCGGCAGGAAGCGGCCCAGCTGCAGCTTGCGCGGCGCCACGGCCTCGCTGACGAACAGCAGTTCCAGCAGCACGGTGCCGGGCTTGAGCGCCTTGTTCTTGATCAGCGCCACCGAGGTGTTGCCCAGCGAGCCGGACAGCACCAGGTCCATGCCGCCCTGCACCATGGGGTGTTCCCAGGTGAGGAACTGCATGTCCTCGCGGGCCAGGGCCTGGCCGCGGTCGTAGGTGATGGTCACGCCCTCGTCGTCGCCCAGCGGGAAGCTGGCGTCGAGCATCTTCTCGCTGGGGCGCAGGATCAGTGCGTTCTCGGAGTGGTCTTCGCTGTGGATGCCGTAGGTATCGAACAGCTTCTCCATGTAGATCGGCAGGGCGAACTGGTCGTCCTGCTCCTCGATGTCTTCCACCAGCTTCTCGCCTTCGCCGGCGCCGCCGGAGTTCAGCTCCAGCAGGCGGTCGCGGCCGCTGTGCATCTCGGCTTCCAGCGCTTCGCGGGCGGCGGTACCTTCGGCCAGCAGGGCTTCGAAGGCGTCGTCATCGCCGCCGTCGAGCAGTTCCACCAGGCGCGGGCCGAAGCGGTGCTGCAGGGCGTTGCCGGTGGGGCAGGTGTTGAGGAAGGCGTTCAGCGCCTGGTGGTACCACTGGAACAGGCGTTCCTGCGGGCTGTTCTCCAGGTGCGGCACGTGGATCTGGATGGTGTGCTTCTGGCCGATCCGGTCCAGGCGGCCGATGCGCTGCTCCAGCTGGTCCGGGTGGGCCGGCAGGTCGAACAGCACCAGGTGGTGGGCGAACTGGAAGTTGCGGCCTTCGCTGCCGATTTCCGAGCAGATCAGCACCTGGGCGCCGAACTCTTCGTCGGCGAAGTAGGCCGCGGAGCGGTCGCGCTCGAGGATGCTCATGCCCTCGTGGAAGGCGCTGGCCGGGATGCCGGACTTCACGCGCAGCGCGTCGCCCAGGTCCAGGGCGGTCTCGGCGTGGGCGCAGATCACCAGCACCTTGTACTGCTTGAGCATCTTCAGGGTGTCGATCAGCCAGTCGACGCGCGGGTCGAAGCGCCACCAGCGATTGTTCTCGTCACCGTCGTCGGCCTGGGCCTGGAAGCTGACTTCCGGGTACAGGTCCGGGTGCTCGCCCAGCGGCAGCTCCATGTACTCGATCGGGTTGGGCAGCACGTAGGGATGCAGCTGACGCTCGGGGAAGCCCTGCACGGCGGCGCGGGTGTTGCGGAACAGCACGCGGCCGGTGCCGTGGCGGTCGAGCAGCTCGCGTACCAGGCGTGCGCGGGCCTCTTCATTGCCGCCCTCGATGCTGGCCAGCAGGCTGTCGCCCTCGGCGCCGAGGAAGCCGTGGATGGCTTGACGGGCGGCGGGGGAGAGGCTGCCCTGATCGATCAGTTCCTGCACCGCTTCGGCGACCGGACGGTACTGGGTGCTCTCACTGCGGAAGGCCTCCAGGTCGTGGAAGCGATCCGGGTCGAGCAGGCGCAGGCGCGCGAAGTGGCTGTCCAGGCCGAGCTGTTCCGGGGTCGCGGTGAGCAGCAGCACGCCGGGGATGACCTGGGAAAGCTGCTCGACCAGCTGGTATTCGGGGCTGGCCTGTTCCGGGTGCCAGACCAGGTGGTGGGCTTCGTCGACCACCAGCAGGTCCCATTCGGCGGCGAACAGCGCGTCCTGGGCCTTCTCGTCTTCGCGCAGCCACTCCAGGGCCACCAGGGCCAGCTGGGTGTCCTCGAAGGGGTTGCTGGCATCGCTCTCGACGAAGCGCTCGCGGTCGAACAGCGCCACCTGCAGGTTGAAGCGTCGGCGCATTTCCACCAGCCACTGGTGCTGCAGGTTCTCCGGCACCAGGATCAGCACGCGGCTGGCGCGGCCGGTGAGCAGCTGGCGGTGGATCACCAGGCCCGCCTCGATGGTCTTGCCCAGGCCCACTTCGTCGGCCAGCAGGACGCGCGGCGCCATGCGGTCGGCGACTTCGCGGGCGATGTGCAGCTGGTGCGCGATAGGTTGCGCGCGGGCGCCGCCCAGGCCCCAGAGCGAGGACTGCAGCAGGCGGGTGCGGTGTTCCAGGGTGTGGTAGCGCAGGCCGAACCAGGACATCGGGTCGATCTGCCCGGCGAACAGGCGGTCGCTGGCCAGGCGGAACTGGATGAAGTTCGACAGCTGGGTTTCCGGCACGGTGCGCTGGTCGTTCTGCGCGGTGAGGCCGTGGTAGATCAGCAGGCCGTCGACCTCGTCCACTTCGCGGACGGTCATCTTCCAGCCTTCGAAATGGGTGATCTCGTCACCCGGGGCGAAGCGCACGCGGGTCAGCGGCGCATTGCGCTCGGCGTACTGGCGGGTATCACCGGTGGCCGGATAGAGCACCGTGAGCAGGCGTCCGTCGAGCGCGAGGATGGTTCCCAGCCCAAGTTCCGCTTCACTGTCGCTGATCCAGCGTTGACCGGGTTGATACTGCGCCATGGACACCTCCCAAAAAAAGCCGGCTATGGTACCGGAACGCGCAGCGTTCAGCGATGGCCGTCGGCGCCTCCGGTCGTCCGAAATGTCGGCAAGTCCTGTGGCGGACCTGGCCGGTCGGTCGCGCTCATCGCAAATCGAGGAAAGTGTAGCGAGGCGCTCTCAAGTCTGTAGCGCTCCGGCCGATAGCCTGACCAGAGGACTTGTCAGCGCACTTCTCCACAGGGCTCGCCCCAGGAACACTCGATGCTGCCGCCCATTCCCCATAGTCTGGCACCCGTCACTGCCCAGCAGGACGTGCTCAAGCCGCGACCGGATGTCGCCCCGGTGACGCCACCTGCACCCAGCGCGGGCAATGCCGGCGTTGAGCTGGAGCGTCGTCCCGACGAACAGGCGCTGCGCGAGGAATACCAGCGCCGGCGCAAACGTCGCCAGCTTGCCGACGGCACGCCAGAGGGCGAGGCGCTGGAAGAGCTGGAGGAAGTCGAGGAGCTGGGCGAAGACGTGCAGGCCGCGCAGCGCAAGGGGTTGTGGATCGATGTCGAGGTCTGACCTGGCGGGGGAGTAGACTGGCCCCATCGCTGAGTACCCGAGCTTTCCATGCTGTTCGACGACGCCCCGATCCTGCTTCCCGATGCCGAGCTGCGCCTGACACCCGACTGGTGCCCGCCGTCGCGCGCGGCCCAGTGGCTGGAGCAACTGCTCGAACAGACGCCCTGGGAACAGACCGTCGTGCACCTGCACGGGCGCGATTACCCGGTGCCGCGCCTGGTCAACTGGTACGGCGATCCCGAGGCCTTCTATACCTATTCCGGCCAGACCCACGCGCCGCTGCCGTGGACGCCGCTGTTGACGGAAATCCGCGCGGCGGTGGAGGAGGCCGCCGGCCAGCGCTTCAACGGCGTGCTGCTCAACTACTACCGCGACGGCCAGGACTCCATGGGCTGGCACAGCGACGACGAACCCGAACTGGGGCGCAATCCAGTGGTGGCTTCGCTGAACCTGGGCGGCACGCGGCGCTTCGACCTGCGGCGCAAGGGGCGAAACACAATCGAACATTCCATCGAGCTGTCCGGCGGTTCGCTGCTGGTCATGTCCGGCGCGACACAGCATTATTGGCAGCATCAGGTCGCCAAGACGCGCCGTCCGGTTGCGCCACGCCTGAATCTGACCTTCCGCCTGGTGCACGCCCTGCCATGAGCAACGACGACAAGCTGATCGACTTCACCGCCGAGCGCGACAAGCGCATCCACGACGTGCATGAAAAGCGCCTGCAGGACGTGCGCAAGGCCTTCGAGCAGGCGCTGCCGATGGGCAAGCCGCGCAAGAAGCCGAAGAACAAGCCGAAGAAACGCTGAGTTCTCTCCCGCAATAGCCCGCTTTACGCCGCCAGGGCCCGTCCTGCGCGGCTTCCCGCCGCACCCAAGCCCTCCTGAAACTTGACCTGCGTCAGTGCTCCGGCCCTCCCCGGAAAGCGCTTTGTCGACCATTGATCCAGGTCAATGGGCGCCGCCCGGCCGCCGGTAATCTGCACACATCCCCAGACGATGTAGGCAACAGGAGGCCAGCATCATGTTCATCGACGAAGTGGTTCTAGCAGGCGTCCTTACCGTTGGCCTCATGGTTCTGTTCTTCGGTGGGGTCGGAATTTTCATCTGGAAGGACAGCCACAAGAAGGGCTGATCCTTACGGATACACAGAGCACGCAAGGCACTTCGGGCGACTTAGGTCGCCCGTTTTTTTTGCCTCGACGAAAGTCGGGATGACACATTGTTAGCTTGCTAATAATATGATTGGCAACAATTCACTCATCCCCTGGGGCGGCTATCTTTAAGCGATAGACCCGGATCCTTTCGCCGGCCCCTTTTGAGAGACCGCGTGCGACCTACGCTACAGGCATTCCTGGCGCCGGATACGCTGGCGCTGAAATTCGCGATCAAGACCCTCCTGGCCGGTGGCCTGGCGCTCTGGTGCGCCTTCCGGTTCGACCTGGAGCAGCCGCAATGGGCGCTGATGACGGTGTTCATCGTGTCCCAGCCGCTGTCGGGCATGGTGGTGGCCAAGGGCCTGTTCCGCCTGATCGGCACCCTGGTCGGCACCGCCATGTCGGTGGTGATGATGGCCCTGTTCGCCCAGACGCCCTGGCTGTTCCTCTTGGCGATCTCCCTCTGGCTGGGCCTGTGCACGGCCGCCTCGACGTCACTGCGCAACCATGTTTCCTATGCCTTCGTGCTGTCGGGCTACACCGTCGCGATCATCTGCCTGCCGGCCATCAGTCATCCACTGGAGGTGTTCGACCAGGCCGTGGCGCGCAGCACGGAAATCTGCCTGGGCATCCTCTGCGCCTCGGCGATCAGCGCCATCCTCTGGCCGCGCCGGGTCGAGGCCAACCTGGACAAGCAGGCGCAGGCCACCTGGCTGACCGGCATGCAGGCCGCGCGCAGCGAGATCGATGCCGACACGCGGGAGATCAAGGGCCTGCTGCAGGCCCTGGGCAAGATCGTCGAGGTCGATGTGCAGCGCGACCACGCCTGGTTCGAGGGCTATCGCGGGCGCATGCGCTCGCGGGCGCTGCGGATTCTCTCTCGCGACCTGCTCAGCCTGCTGCGTACCGCGCGCGGCGTGGCCCGGCAGCGCAGCGTGCTGGATACGGAAGATCGCGCACGTCTGCAGCCGTGGTTCGAGGAACTGCGCGCCGTGCTGGACGATCCGCAGGTGGAGGCCCTGCGCGCACTGCAGGAGCGCCTGCAACTGGCTGGGCTGGAAGAGCGCTTCTCCAACGATCTGCGCTACTGCCTGACCCGCTGCGCGCTGCTGCTGCGCAAGGCGGTGGAGTCCGAGGGCACCATGCGTGCGGTGGCGGACGGGCGGGTGGACGACGTGGCCACCGGCACCCTGTCCTGGCACCGCGATGGGCTGATGGCGCTGTTCTACGGACTGCGCAGCGCGCTGGCGCTGCTGGGCATGTCAGCCTTCTGGATGGCCACGGCGTGGCCGGCGGCCACCGGCGGCATGCTGCTGGCGGCGGTGATCTGCAGCCTGTTCGCCAACCGCGACAACGCCGTCGCCATTGGCCTGGGTTTCCTGCGCGGCATTCTCTATGCGGTGCCGGCGGCGGCCGTGGTCAGCCAATGGCTGCTGCCGCAGTGGAACGGCTTCCCGCTGCTGTGCCTGGCGCTGGGCGTACCGCTGTTCTTCGCCCTACTGGCGATGGCCACACCGGCGCTGGCGGGCACGGCGACTTCCTTCTCGATCCACTTCATCACCCTGGTGGCGCCGAGCAACGTGATGCAGTACGACCTTGCCAACCTGCTCAACTCCGCCCAGGGCATCATCATCGGCGTGGGCTTTGCGGTGCTGGTGTTCCGCCTGCTGACGCTGCCGGCGGACTGGCTCAACCGCCGCTTGATCCAGGCCACCTGCGACGACCTCGGGCGCCTGACACGGCGCTCGCTGGCCGAGGCCGAGAACTGGTTCGGCGGGCGCATGGCCGATCGCTTGATCCGCCTGGCGCGGCATTACACCCTGCTGCCGAAGGAGGACCAGCGGCGCTGGCAGGACGGCCTGCTGGCGCTGGACCTGGGCAACGAGCTGATCCACCTGCGCGCCTGCTTAAGCGGCGCCCAGGGCCAGTTGCGCAAGCGTCGCGACCAGTTCCTCGGCTCCCTTGCCGGCGTGCTGGAAAAAGGGCCGGCGCAGGGCCGCGAACAGCGCCTGGAAAGCCTTTGCCCGCCGCTGGAAGAAGCCCTCGCCCATGACCTGCAGGGCGACAATGAGCCCAACCGCCTGGCCCGCGCGGCGCTGGCGCAGTTGCGCCGCACCTGGCGGCAGTGGTGCCGGCTGGAGGAACCCCATGGGGCTGCATGAGTTCGGCTGGGGCGGGGTGTACATCAGCCCGCTGTTCATCTACGCGCTGCTGGCCCTGGGCCTTACCGTGGTCCTGCGCCTGCTGCTGCAGGCAACCCCCTTCGGCCGCTGGATCTGGCATGAAGCCCTGTTCGATTGCTCGCTGTTCGTGCTGATTCTCTGTGGCCTGACCTGGGCGCTGAGTTGAAAGTAACGAGGCGCACCACCCTGAGAGGAGAAACCGTATGCGCGGTATGTTGCGCGTAGCCGTCACCATCGCCCTGGTCATCGCCGCCGTGCTGGCCGGCACCTGGCTGTGGCGCTACTACATGTTGTCACCCTGGACCCGCGACGCGCGGATCCGCGCCGACGTGGTGGTGATCGCTCCGGACGTTTCCGGCTGGGTCACCGACCTGGCCGTGCAGGACAACCAGCAGGTCAAGGCCGGCGACCTGATCATGCGTATCGACCATGAGCGCTACGCCGCCAACCTGGAACAGGCCAAGGCGGTGGCCGAGACGCGCCAGCAGCAGTACCGCCTGCGCCTGAGCGAAGCCTCGCGGCGCAACAAGCTGGGCATCGCCGCGATCAGTGCCGAGGACAAGGAGACCGCGCAGATCAACGCCGCCATCGCCAAGAGCGAGTTCGACGAAGCCCAGGCCCAGGTGCGCCTGGCGCAGCTCAACCTGACTCGCAGCGAGATGCGCGCGCCGCGTGATGGCCAGGTCACCAACCTGCGCCTGGCCCAGGGCAACTACGCCCAGGCCGGCCAACCGGTGATGGCGCTGGTGGACCAGAAGTCGTTCTACGTTACCGCCTACTTCGAGGAAACCAAGCTGCCCGGCATCCGTATCGGCCAGCCCGCGCGGGTGGTGCTGATGAGCGGCGACACACCGATCGACGGCACCGTGGAAAGCATCAGCAGCGGCATCACCGACCGCAACGCCATCCCCGACAGCCAGTTGCTGGCCAACGTCGAGCCGACCTTCAACTGGGTGCGCCTGGCCCAGCGCATCCCGGTGCGCATTCGTCTGGACAAGGTGCCCGAAGGCGTGCACCTGAGCGCCGGGATGACCGCCAGCGTCACCGTGCAGCCGTAAACGCGGCGGCCGTGCGCTCGCGCTGGAACCAGCAGGACAGCGCCGCGCAGAGGATCGACCCGGCCACCAGGGCGATGCCGACCCAGGGCGTCCAGGCGATGCCCGCCAGGCTGATCACCGCGCCGCCCAGTGCCGCGCCCAGCGCGACGCCCAGGTGTATCGCCGAGGTGTTCAGCGCCACCCCGGCGCTGCCGCTGACCGGGTCGCTGGCCAGCAGGTAGCTCTGCACCGCCGGCGAGATCATCCAGCTGATGGTGCTCCAGACCATCAGCGCGCCGAGCAGCAGCCAGGGGTGGCCGAGGCTCAGCGGGATCGCCAGCATCGCCAGGCCGAACAGTACCGGCACCACCAGCAGCGCGCGGCGATGGCCGAGGCGGTCGCTCAGCCAGCCGCCCAGGTATCCGCCGCCGATGGCTGCCAGGCCGATCAGCAGCAGGGTGAAGGCGATGCTCTGGCTGTCGGTGATCCCGGCGACTTGCTGGAACCACGGGGTGATGTAGGCGAACAGGGTGAAGTGCCCGCCCAGCAGCAGGATCGACACCAGTTGCGCCAGGTTCAGCGCCGGGTTGCGCAGCTGGCGCCGGTACGCCGCGCCATTGGCCGGGCTGTCCAGCGTGCGACGGGGCAGGGCGATGCGTAGCAGGGCGGCCAACGGCAGCGAGTAGAGGGCGATGGCGGCGAAGATCCAGCGCCAGCCAAACCAGTCGTTGACCAGCACCCCGGCCGGCACGCCGAACACCAGCGAGCCGCTGATGCCCATGAAGATCAGGCCGATGGCGCGCCCGCGCTGAGCCGGCGGTGCCAGCTCCACCGCCAGCAGGCTGGCCTGCATGATCAGCAGCCCGCAGCAGGCGGCCATGCCGATGCGCATCAGCAGCAGCGAAACGTAGCCGGGACTCAGCGCAGCGCCCGCGTTGAACGCGGCGAACACCAGCAGGGTGACGACCAGCAGCCGACGGCAATCGGCGCCACGGGTGAGCCAGCCGAGCAAGGGGGCGGCGATGGCGAAGCTCAGGGAGAACAGGCTGGTGAGCTGCCCGGCGAGGCTGAGGGAGACGTGCAGGTCAGCGGCCAGTGAGGGCAGGATGCCGGTGAGGATGGCCTCGGCGAGGCCCGCGGCGAAGGTGCAAAGGGACAGCAACAGCAGTCGAAGGTCCATGGCGGCTCCGATTCCCGGTGAGGGGTTTCGGGCACGAAGCCTTCGGTTATCCCGGATGGATGTGAAGTGACGGGGCAGGGTAGTCGAGGGGGGAACTGTATACAAGTTGCCGGGGCCAGGCGGCCCCGGGTGGCTATCTCGGAATATGCCTCAGCCGATGGTGATCGGCGGCAGGGCGGGCAGCTCGATATTGAGCTTCTCGGTGGGCGCCATCACCTCGGCTTCGCCCTTCACCACGGCCTTGCCGTCCTGGTTGAGCACCACGGTGCCGATGCGCACGCGGTTCTTCGGCAGTTTTTCCAGCACTTCCAGTTCCACGGTCAGCTGGTCGCCGAGCTTCACCGGGCGGGTGAAGGCCAGGTTCTGGCCGAGGTAGATGGTGCCCGGGCCGGGCAGGGTGGTGGCGATGGCCGCGCTGATCAGCGCGCCGGTGAGCATGCCGTGGGCGATGCGTTCCTTGAACTGGGTGGTGGCGGCGTAGTCGGCATCCAGGTGCACCGGGTTGCGGTCGCCGGAGACTTCGGCGAACAGCTGGATGTCGCGCTCGGTGACGCTGCGCTGGAAGTTGGCCTTCTGGCCCACTTCGAGTTCTTCATAGGGAGTGTTTTGTACGGCGGTCATAGCGGCTCCTCGGATTTCTCGACCTGCGGGACGGGGCAGTGCACGCCCAGCCAGTCGATCAGGTTGGCGGTGACCTCGTCGCGGTTGCTCTCATTGAACAACTCGTGGCGAGCGTCGGGATAGATGTTCAGTTGGACGTCACGAACCCCGCCGCGAGTCATCGCCTGGGCGAGATCGCGCAGGCGCTTGCCCTGGCTGACCGGGTCGCGCTCGCCGCCGATCACCAGCAGCGGCAGGTCGCTGCGGATGCGTGACAGGTGTTCCACCGGGGTGATGTCCGCCAGGCCGCCGAGCAGGTCGATCCACAACTGGTTGCTGCAGCGGAAGCCGCAGAGCGGGTCGGCGACGTACTTGTCCACTTCCAGCGGGTCGCGGCTGAGCCAGTCGAAGGCGGTGCGGTTGGGCTTGAAGGCCTTGTTGAACGAGCCGAAGGACAGGAAGTCGATCAGCGCGCTGTGCCCCAGCGGGCCCTGGCGCCAGCGTTCGAAACGGGCGATGGCGCGGGCGCTCCTGAACAGCGCCACCGGCTGGTAGTTGGAGCCGGACAGCACCGCCGCCTGCACGCTGGCGCTGTGCTGCATCAGGTAGGCGCTGCCGATGTAGCTGCCCATGCTGTGACCGAGCAGGACGATCGGCAGGTCCGGGTGTTCCTCGCGCACATGCTGGTTGAGCGTGTGCAGGTCGCCGATCACCTTGCCCCAGCCGTTCTGATCGGCGTAGTGGCCCAGCTCGCCGTTCTCGGCGGTGCGGCCGTGGCCGCGCTGGTCGATGGCGTAGAGGTGATAGCCGGCGGCGTTCAGCGCCAGGCCCAGGCGCTCGTAGCGGCCGGCATGCTCGGCCATGCCGTGGGACAGCATCAGGGCCCCGCGCGACGGGCCTTCCGGAGCCCAGTGGCGGGTGTAGAGCGGTGTCTCGTCGCTGGCGGCGAGCCAGTAGGCGGCGTAGGGCATGGGGTCCATCCTGGTTCTTGTTCGCGGGTTCTTATTGGAATGCTGAGCGGACGCGGCGATTCTGCCACGCCAGGACATCTTCTGTATGGATTGCCGTCAGCGCCTGGGCGCCTCCGCGTAGGGCTCGTCCTAGGCGGCCGTCAGCTCTATCCCGCGCCATGCCGGGATGGTGGCGCAAGATTCACGCAGTCTATGACGCTTGCCAGAGTCTTTGCGATGACCAAAGGACCTGCTAGCTTCCGTCGAATGACCGCAATGGCGGTTCGGTTTCGCTCAGGTACGAGGACAAGAATAAATGCAACCTGATTTCTGGAACGACAAACGCCCGGCCGGCGTGCCCAGCGACATTGACCTGACCGCCTACAAATCGGTGGTGGAAGTCTTCGAGCGCTCCTGCAAGAAATTCGCCGACCGTCCCGCATTCAGCAACATGGGCGTGACCCTGACCTACGCCGAGCTGGACCGCCTGTCCGCCGCCTTCGGCGCCTACCTGCAGAAGCACACTGACCTGAAGCCCGGCGACCGCATCGCCGTGCAGATGCCGAACATCCTGCAGTACCCCATCGCCGTGTTCGGCGCCCTGCGCGCCGGCCTCATCGTGGTCAACACCAACCCGCTCTACACTGCCCGCGAAATGCGCCACCAGTTCAAGGATTCCGGCGCCCGCGCGCTGGTCTACGTGAACCTGTTCGGCAAGCTGGTACAGGAAGTGCTGCCCGACACCGGCATCGAGTACCTGATCGAGGCGCAGATGGGCGACCTGCAGCCGACCCTCAAGGGCCTGCTGGTCAACACCGTGGTCAAGCACGTGAAGAAGATGGTGCCGGAGTACAACCTGCCCCAGGCCGTCTCCTTCAAGTCCGCGCTGCGCCAGGGCCGCGGCCATGGGCTGCAGCCGGTCAAGGTCGGCCTGGAAGACATCGCCGTGCTGCAGTACACCGGCGGCACCACCGGCGTGGCCAAGGGCGCCATGCTCACCCACGGTAACCTGGTGGCGAACATGCAGCAGGTGCACGCGTGCCTGCAGCAGCACGGCCCGGACGGCAAGCCGCTGATGCAGGTCGGCAACGAGGTGATGATCGCGCCGCTGCCGCTGTACCACATCTATGCCTTCACCGCGAACTGCATGTGCATGATGGTCAACGGCAACCACAACGTGCTGATCACCAACCCGCGCGATATTCCCGGCTTCATCAAGGAGCTCAAGCAGTGGCGCTTCTCCGCGCTGCTGGGCCTGAACACCCTGTTCGTCGCCCTGATGGATCGCCCGGAATTCAAGGAAATCGACTTCTCCAACCTGAAGGTCACCAACTCCGGCGGCACCGCGCTGGTCACCGCCACTGCCGAGCGCTGGAAGACCATGACCGGTTGCACCGTGGTGGAAGGCTACGGCCTCACCGAAACCTCCCCGGTCGTCAGCACCAACCCCTACGGCGATGCCGCGCGCCTGGGCACGGTCGGCCTGCCGGTGCCGGGCACCGCACTGAAAGTCATCGACGACGACGGCAATGACGTCGGCCTGGGCGAGCGCGGCGAGCTGTGCGTGAAGGGCCCGCAGGTGATGAAAGGCTACTGGCAGCGCCCGGAAGCCACCGCCGAGGTGCTGGACGCCGAAGGCTGGCTGAAGACCGGCGACATCGCGGTGATCGACCCGGATGGCTTCACCCGCATCGTCGACCGCAAGAAGGACCTGATCATCGTCTCCGGCTTCAACGTCTACCCCAACGAGATCGAAGACGTGGTCATGGCCCACCCGAAAGTCGCCAACTGCGCGGCCGTCGGCGTACCGGACGAGAAATCCGGCGAAGCGGTGAAGCTGTTCGTGGTGGCCCGTGAAGGCGGCGTGACCGTGGAAGAGCTCAAGGCCTACTGCAAGGAAAACTTCACCGGCTACAAGGTGCCCAAGCACATCGTGCTCAAGGACGCCCTGCCGATGACCCCGGTGGGCAAGATCCTGCGTCGGGAGCTGCGCGAAACCGCCTGAGGCGAGCGCGAACAAGAAGGGGGCTGATCCAGGATCAGCCCCCTTTTTTCATGGCGGGTTCATGACGGATTGAAGGCCAGGGCCGGTCAGCCGCCACAGCCGCCGCAGCAGCCTTCTTTCTTCTTGCGCAGGATCTCGTACATATCGTCCTTGAGCTGCAGCTTCTGTTTCTTCAGCGCCTCGATGGCTTCGTGGGTGGCGGGGGTGATGCCGGCTTCCATGTTCTTGATCTCCTGGTCGAGATCGTTGTGGCTATGGAAGAGCTTGGCAAAGTGCGGGTCTTCGATCTTCAGGCGGGAAATCTTTTCGCGATATTCGGGAAACATGAGGGTTCTCCAGGAGAGTGCCGACCCACTCTGCGCGAACCCCTGTCGCCCGATGTTGAGGTAGATCATTGAAGGCAGCTCGACGGGCGTCGAATGAGAGCCGGGTCACGACCGCAAAGGTGCGCGCGAAAGCTGCCGTTGCCATTCTTTTTTTCCGCTTTCATTTCCCTGAAATCCACCTTGTCGGACAATCCAACAAGGCTGCGAGCCTTCTGGGACGGGCTTTTCCGACGAGTGGAATGCTGGTGACCGAAAAGCCTGCTTCCGGTCATTTTTCTAACGAGCGAGCCTGTGTTTGGTGCTGGTCGGTGTTTCTCAAAGCTGATAATCTCGGCCCGCTTTTCGCTCCCCGAGCCTGGGGAAAGCGACATAAACACAACAAAGAACCGCGAACGCGGTAAAAGATGAGCTGTTGCTTAGGAGTGGGCTTCCATGACCGACAATTTCTGGAAGGACAAATACCCAGTGGGGATCGCTGCCGAGATCAACGCTGACCAGTACCCGAACATCCTCGCGGTACTCAAAGAATCCTGCCAACGTTTTGCAGACAAGCCTGCCTTCAGCAACCTGGGCAAGACCCTGACCTACGGCGAGATGTACAAGCTCTCCGGGGACTTCGCCGCCTACCTGCAGCAACACACCGATCTCAAGCCCGGCGACCGCATCGCCGTGCAACTGCCCAACGTGCTCCAGTACCCGGTCGTGGTCTTCGGCGCCATGCGCGCCGGCCTCATCGTGGTCAACACCAACCCGCTGTACACCGCGCGGGAAATGGAGCACCAGTTCAACGATTCCGGCGCCAAGGCGCTGGTGTGCCTGGCGAACATGGCGCACCTGGCCGAGGAAGTGCTGCCGCGCACCGGCATCCGCAACGTCATCGTCACCGAAGTGGGTGACATGCTGCCGCCGCTCAAGCGCTTCATCGTCAATTTCGTGGTCCGCAACATCAAGAAGATGGTGCCGGCCTACAACATCCCCAACGCGCAGAAGCTCACCGACGTCCTGGCCAAGGGCCGTGGCAAGGCGGTGCAGGAAGTTTCGCCGCACAACGACGACGTCGCCGTGCTGCAGTACACCGGTGGCACCACCGGCGTGGCCAAGGGCGCGATGCTGACCCACCGCAACCTGGTCGCCAACATGCTGCAGTGCAAGGCACTGATGGGCGCGAACCTCAACGAAGGTTGCGAGATCCTCATCACCCCGCTGCCGCTGTACCACATCTACGCCTTCACCTTCCATTGCATGGCGATGATGCTCACCGGCAACCACAACATCCTGGTGACCAACCCGCGCGACCTGGCCAGCATGGTCAAGGAACTCTCGCAGTGGAAGTTCACCGGCTTCGTCGGCCTGAACACCCTGTTCGTCGGCCTGTGCAACAACGAAGGCTTCCGCAAGCTGGACTTCTCCGCACTGAAGCTGACCCTCTCCGGCGGCATGGCCCTGCAACAGGCCAGCGCCGAACGCTGGAAGGACGTCACCGGTTGCGCCATCTGCGAAGGTTACGGCATGACCGAGACCAGCCCGGTGGTATCGGTGAACCCGTTCCAGAACATCCAGATCGGCACCATCGGCATCCCGGTGCCGTCGACCCTGTGCAAGGTCATCAGCGATGACGGCCAGGACCTGCCGCTGGGCGAGCGTGGCGAGCTGTGCGTCAAGGGCCCGCAGGTGATGAAGGGCTACTGGCAGCGCCAGGAAGCCACCGACGAGATCCTCGACAAGGACGGCTGGCTGCGTACCGGCGACATCGCGATCATCCAGGAAGACGGTTACATGCGGATCGTCGACCGCAAGAAGGACATGATCCTGGTGTCGGGCTTCAACGTGTACCCCAACGAGCTGGAAGACGTGCTCGCCACCCTGCCGGGCGTGCTGCAGTGCGCCGCCATCGGCATCCCGGACGACAAGTCCGGCGAGGCGATCAAGGTCTTCGTGGTGTCCAAGCCGGGCGTCACCCTGACCAAGGAGCAGGTCATGCAGCACATGCACGACAACCTCACCGGCTACAAGCGTCCCAAGTCGGTGGAGTTCCGCGACAGCCTGCCGACCACCAACGTCGGCAAGATCCTGCGGCGCGAATTGCGCGACGAGGAACTCAAGAAACTCAAGGCTTGAGCCGATAAACAGGAAACCCGCCGCCAGGCGGGTTTTTTGATGGGGCAAGGAAGCCAGTCCCCTATCCGCCTGAGGTGAATGCCTTGAACACTGCCCTCCGTTTGCGCGCCAAGGTCCTGCTCCTGGCCATCGTGCCGATCCTGCTGCTCACCCTGTTGTTGTGCGCCATTTCCACCGTCGCCTTGAAGCAGCTGGCGACCCAGCAGGAAGCGCAGATCCGCGAGAACCTCACCCAGGACCGTGAAGCCCAGCTGAAGAATTTCGTCGACGTGGCCCTGGCCGCCGTCGGCCCGGTCTACCAGGCCGCCGCCCAGGGCGATGCCCAGGCGCGCGAGCAGGGCGTGGCTATCCTCAAGCGCCTGGAGTACGGCAAGGGCGGCTACTTCTGGGGCTACGACACCCGCTCCGTGCGGGTCTTCCAGGGCCTGAGCGACGAGCGCCTGGGCGAAGACTTCAGCACCTACCGCGACCCCAACGGCGTCTACGCCATCCGCGAGCTGGTCGAGGCGGGGCAGAATGGCAAGCACTACGTGCGCTACAGCTTTACCCTGCCGGGCGGCAACACTGTCGTGCCGAAGATCGGCTACGCGCACTTCCTGCCCAAGTGGAACCTTGTGTTCGGCACCTCGCTCAACCTCGACGACGTCGAACGCGAAGTGAAGGAAGCCGGCGCCGCCTTCGACGCCAAGATCGACAACCTGCTGCTGCTCATGGGCGGCGCGGCGCTGGCGCTGCTGGTGGTGATCGGCCTGCTCGCCGGGCTGTTCAGCCGCACCATCGTCCAGCCCATCGTGCAGGTGCGCGACAACCTCGATGACATGGCTGCCGGTGACGGCAACCTGACCCATCGCCTGAACCTCGGTCGCCACGATGAGCTGGGCGAACTGGCCGGCTCGTTCAACCGCTTCGTCGAGAAGATCCACGTGCTGGTGCAGCAGGTGGCCGGCACTACCAACCAGCTGTCCGGGCTGGTGGGCGACGTGGCCCAGCAGGCGCAGCGCTCCGAGCGCGCGATGGACGGCCAGCGTCACGAGACCGACCAGGTCGCCACCGCCATCAACGAGATGACCGCCGCCGCCCAGGAAGTGGCGCGCAGCGCCCAGCAGGCCGCCGACGCCGCGCAGCAGACCGACCGCGAAGGCCAGGCGGCCAAGCGTGAAGTGGACCTGTGCGTCGCGCAGATCAACGACCTGGCGGGCGAGGTGCGCAGCAGCAGCGATTCCCTCGACACCCTGCGTCAGGACGTGCAGGGCATCGTCGGCGTGCTGGAGGTGATCCGCTCCATCGCCGAGCAGACCAACCTGCTGGCGCTCAACGCCGCCATCGAAGCGGCCCGCGCCGGCGAGGCCGGGCGTGGTTTCGCCGTGGTCGCCGACGAGGTCCGCGCTCTGGCCAGCCGTACCCAGCAGAGCACCGGCGAGATCCAGCAGATGATCGACCGCCTGCGCGGCACCACCGAAGGCTCGGTGAGCGCCATGCAGCGCGCCAGCGACATGGCCGAACGCACCCGCGGCCAGGCCAACCAGGCCGGCCAGTCGCTGGATGCCATCGCCCAGCTGATCGGCACCATCAACTCGATGAACGCGCAGATCGCCAGCGCCGCCGAGGAGCAGACCGCGGTGGCCGAGGAGATCAACCGCAGCGTGCACCAGATCGCCGGCGGCGTGGACAGCGTGGCTGATGACGCTGCCAAGGGCGCGCGCACCGCGACCGAACTGAACGGCCTGGGCGAGCGCCTGCGCAGTCTGGTAGGCCAGTTCCGCATCTGATCCGGCGGGGCGCAATGCCCCGCCAATCCGGGCCGCCAAACGATCGGCATGGCGGCCCGTGCCGGTCTTTTGCGACAATTCACCCATTGTCGCCCTGACAGCCCATTCCCGGGACCGGCCCCGCACCTGCTCGCGCCGCTCCCGCCTGATGCACGCGAAGCCGATGACCACAGACAGTACGCCGACCCCCGAACAGCTCCTGCAGCGCATGGATCACGCGATGATCCGCGACCGCCATCGCCTGCGCCGGCAGCTCCACGAACTGCGCAAGCACCCTGACGAAGCCAAGCTGGCCCAGTGGGCCGAGCGCTTCCAGGCCTCCTGTGCCAAGGCCGAGGCGCGCCGCGCGAGCATCCCGCAGATTCGCTACGACGACAGCCTGCCGATCGCCGCCAAGCGCGACGAGATCAAGGCCGCCCTGGAAAAGAGCCAGGTGGTGGTGATCGCCGGCGAGACCGGCTCGGGCAAGACCACCCAGCTGCCGAAGATCTGCCTGGAGCTGGGCCGCGGCACCCATGGCCTGATTGGCCACACCCAGCCGCGCCGGCTGGCCGCGCGCAGCGTCGCCACTCGTGTTGCCGAGGAGATCGGCACGCCGCTGGGTTCGTTGGTCGGCTACCAGGTGCGCTTCGAGGACCAGAGCGACGACAGCACGCTGATCAAGCTGATGACCGACGGCATCCTGCTGGCCGAGACCCAGCACGACCGCTACCTGGAACGCTACGACACGATCATCGTCGACGAAGCCCACGAACGCAGCCTGAACATCGACTTCCTGCTCGGCTTCCTGAAGACCCTGCTGCACCGCCGGCCGGACCTGAAACTGATCATCACCTCGGCGACCATCGACCTGGAGCGCTTCTCCAAGCACTTCGGCGATGCGCCCATCGTCGAGGTCTCCGGACGTACCTACCCGGTGGAAACCTGGTATCGCCCGCTGGCCGCGGAGGTGGACGAGGACGGCGAAGCGCTGTTCGACGATCTCTCCGTGGACCAGGGCATTCTCCGTGCGCTGGACGAGATCGCCGCCCACGAGCGCGAGATCGGCAAGCGCCCTGGCGACGTGCTGGTGTTCCTCCCCGGCGAGCGGGAAATCCGCGACGCCGCTGACATGCTGCGCAAGGCCAACCTGCGCCACACCGAAGTGTTGCCGCTGTATGCGCGGCTGACGCCGGCCGAGCAGCAGAAGATTTTCGCACCCATGCCGGGGCGCAAGATCGTCCTGGCCACCAACGTCGCCGAAACCTCGCTGACCGTACCGGGCATCCGCTACGTGATCGACAGCGGCACCGCGCGCATCAGCCGCTACAGCTACCGCGCCAAGGTCCAGCGCCTGCCCATCGAAGCCGTCTCGCAGGCCAGCGCCAATCAGCGCAAGGGCCGTTGCGGGCGGGTCGAGCCGGGCATCTGCGTGCGCCTGTACAGCGAGGAAGATTTCAACGGCCGCCCGGCCTTCACCGATCCGGAAATCCTGCGCACCAACCTGGCGGCGGTGATCCTGCAGATGCTCCATCTGCGCCTGGGCGACATCGAGGCCTTCCCCTTCATCGAGCCGCCGGACGGCAAGGCGATCAACGACGGCTTCACCCTGCTGCAGGAACTCTCGGCGGTGAACCGCGAGGGCCAGCTGACCCCGCTGGGCCGCCAGCTGGCGCGCCTGCCCATCGACCCGCGCCTGGGCCGCATGCTGCTGGAAGCGGCGCAGCTGGGCAGCCTGCCGGAAGTGCTCACCGTGGCCAGTGCGCTGTCGGTGCAGGACCCGCGCGAGCGGCCGATGGATCGCCAGCAGGCCGCCGACCAGGCCCACGCGCAGTGGAAGGACCCGGACTCGGACTTCGCCGCCCTGATCAACCTCTGGCGCGGTTTCGAGGAGCAGCGCCAGGCGCTGGGCTCCAACCCGCTGCGCACCTGGTGCCGGAAGAACTTCCTGAACTACCTGCGCTTGCGCGAATGGCGCGATGCGCACCGCCAGCTGACGCTGATCTGCAAGGAATTGCAGTTGCCCTTCGCCAAGCCGGAACGGGGCGCCGGTAGGAGCGAGGGGGGCGCCACCGCTATTGCTCGCGAACAGCCCAACGCTGCGAAGCCCCAGGACAGCAAAGGCCGTCAGCCCAGTGTCGACAACGGCGCCAAGCCGGTTCGCGAGCAAGCTCGCTCCTACAAGAGCGGTGAGCCCGAGGCCAGGCAGCGCGACATCGACTACGCCGCCGTGCACAAGGCGATCCTCTCCGGCCTGCTCAGCCAGATCGGCCAGAAGGCGGAGGAGGGCGACTACCTCGGCGCGCGCCAGCGGCGTTTCTGGATTCACCCCTCCAGCGTGATCGGCCGCAAGAAGCCGCAATGGATCATGGCCGCCGAGCTGGTGGAAACCACCAAGCTGTTCGCCCGCATGGTCGCCAAGATCGAGCCGGACTGGCTGGAGCCGCTGGCCGGGCACCTGGTGAAGAAGAACTACCTGGAGCCGCACTGGGAAAAACGCCGCGGCCAGGTGGTGGCCTACGAGCAGGTCACCCTCTACGGCCTGATCATCATCGGCCGCCGTCCGGTGCACTACGGCCCGATCGATGCGCCGGTGTCCCGCGAGATGTTCATCCGCGAGGCGCTGGTGCGCGGCGAGATCAACAGCCGCGCCAAGTGCCTGGCCGCCAACCGCCAGCTGCTGGAAAAGCTCGACGAGCTGGAAGCCAAGGCGCGCCGACGCGACATCCTCGCCGACGAGGAAACCCTGTTCGCCTACTACGACGAACGCCTGCCGGCGGACATCTATCAGTCGGCCAGCTTCGAGAAGTGGTACGAGCGCGAGCACAAGAACCAGCCGGACCTGCTGATCATGCGCGAGGAAGATGTCCTCGCCCGCGATGCCAGCGAAGTCACTGCCGGCCTCTACCCTGACCGCCTGCGCCTGGGCGACCTGCAGCTGCCGCTGACCTATCACTTCGAGCCGGGCCATGTGCGTGACGGCGTGACCGTGCGTGTACCGGCGCCGCTGCTGCCGCAACTGCCCGCCGAACGTTTGGAGTGGCTGGTGCCGGGCCTGCTGGAAGCCAAGTGCATCGAGCTGGTGCGCAGCCTGCCCAAGGCGATCCGCAAGAACTTCGTGCCGGTGCCGGACTTCGTTCGCGCCGCGCTGGGCAAGATGGTCTTCGCCGAGGGGTCGCTGTCCGAGTCCCTCGGCCGCGAGCTGCAGCGCATGACCGGCAGCCGTGTGCCGCAAGAGGCCTGGGCGGAAGCCGAAACCCAGGTGGAAAGTCACCTGCGGATGAACATCGAAGTGGTCGACGCCCGCGGCAAGTTCCTCGGCGAAGGCCGTGACCTGGCCGAACTCACCGCACGCTTTGCCGAGGCCAGCCAGACTGCACTGGCCATCCCGCAGGCCGACAAGCCGCAGAAACCGGTGGAAGCCAAGGGCTTCGCCGGCGTCGCCGAGAAGGTCCAGCAGAAGGTCGCCGGGCTGTCGATGACGGTCTACCCGGCGCTGGTGGAAGAGGCCGGGGTGGTCAAGGAAAACCGCTTCCCGACCCAGGCCGAGGCCGACTACCAGCACCGCCGCGCCCTGCAGCGCCTGCTGCTGCAACAGCTGGCGGAGCCGGCCAAGTTCCTGCGCAGCAAGCTGCCGGGGCAGACCGACATGGGCCTGCTCTACCGCGAGCTGGGCCGCGTCGAATCACTGGTGGAAGACATCCTGCTGGCCAGCCTGGACAGCGCCATTCTCGACGGCGAAAGCAACCTGCCGCGCGATGGCGCCGGGCTCGCCTCACTGGCGGAGAAGAAGCGCGGCGCCTGGACCGAACACGCCGAGCGTATCGCCCGCCTGACCCTGGAAATCCTCAAGCTCTGGCACGGCCTGCAGAAGCGCTTCAAGGGCAAGGTCGACCTGGCCATGACGGTGCCGCTCAACGACGTAAAGGGGCAGTTGGCCAAGCTGGTCTACCCCGGTTTCGTTCGCGACACGCCGCTGGAATGGCTGAAGGAGTACCCGCGCTACCTGAAGGCGGTCGAGCAGCGCCTGGACAAAGTCGCCGGGCAGGTCCAGCGCGACCGCGTGTGGAGCGGCGAGATGGCCGGCTACTGGGAACAGTATTCGGCGCGCCTGGCCAAGCACGCCCAGGAAGGCAAGCGCGACCCGGAGCTGGCGCTGTATCGCTGGATGCTGGAGGAGTACCGCGTTTCGTTGTTCGCCCAGCAACTGGGGACCAAGCTGCCGGTGTCGGACAAGCGCCTGACGAAACAATGGAGCCAGGTCGAGGCCTGAGGCCCGTCGCCCTGGCACAAGGATGAAGCCATGCCGTCGAATCTGGAGATAGCCGCGAACCTGCTCAACCTGCTGGCGGTGCTGCTGGCGGCGCGCAACAGCGTCCACACCTGGACGCTGGGCGTGGTCGGTTGCCTGCTGTTCGGCTGGATGTTCTACACCGTGCAGTTGTACGCCGATGTACTGCTGCAGGGCTTCTTCATCGTCACCAGCCTGATGGGCTGCTGGGCCTGGTTGCGTGGTGATGCCGGCGCGGCACTGCCGATCAGCCGCACCGCCACCCGCGACCTGCTGGCGATGGCGGCGCTGGCAATTCTGGTGGCCTCGGGTTATGCGTTGCTGCTGCACCATTTCACCAATGCCTATGCTCCGTGGGTCGATTCGCTGGTGCTGGCCTTCAGCGTGCTGGCGCAGTTCCTGCTGATGCGCCGGCGCCTGGAGAATTGGTTGATCTGGCTGCTGGTGAACACCCTGGCGGTGCCGCTCTATGCCTCGCGCGGCCTGTACCTGACGGCGGCGCTCTATCTGCTGTTCTGGTTCAACGCCTGGTACGGCCTGTACCGCTGGCGCTCCGAGCTGCGCCTGCAGGGCCAGCCCGTGGCGCCGGCGGGAGTGCCGGCCTGATGGTCGAGGCCGGGCTGATCGTCGGCAAGTTCTCGCCCCTGCACCTGGGCCATGAACACTTGATCCGCCAGGCGCAGCAGCACTGCCGGCGCCTCTACCTGCTGTGCTATTCGCTGCCGGAAATGCCCGGCTGCCCGGCGTCGCTGCGGGAGAGGTGGCTGCATGAGCGTTTTGCCGAGCTGCCCAGCTGGGTCGTTACCCCCGAACGAGTGGCGGCCTGGCGTTCGGCGGGCAAGGCGCTGCCCGAGCTGCCGGCGAACGAGGCGGCGGAAGGCCTGCACCGGCAGTTCGTCGCCGACTTCTGTCGCGAGGTAATCGGCGAGACCGTGCAGGCGGTGTTCACCAGCGAGGACTACGGCGATGGCTTCGCGGCCCATCTGGCAGCGAGCTTCGGCCATCCGGTACGGCATGTCAGCGTGGACCGGTTGCGTACCACGGTGCCGGTCTCGGGTACGGCGCTACGCGGCGACGTGCACGCCCTGCGCGATTTTCTTGCGCCCTCGGTCTACGCGGATTTCGTCGAGCGCGTGGTGTTCCTTGGCGGCGAGTCCACCGGCAAGTCCACCCTTAGCCGACATCTGGCGCAACTTTGCGGCACGCGCTACGCGGCCGAATACGGTCGTGAATTGTGGGAAGAGAAGGGCGGGGCGCTGGTCTTCGACGACCTGCTGCACATCGCGCGGACCCAGGTTGCGCGTGAAACGCAGGCGTGCGCAAAAGCGGAGCGCTACCTGTTCTGCGATACCTCGCCGCTGACCACGCTGCTCTACTGCCAGTCGATGTTCGGCCGCGCCGAGGATGAATTGCAGCAGTTGGCCGAGCGGCCCTACGCGCATGTCTTCCTCTGCGCCGACGATTTCCCCTTCGTGCAGGACGGCACCCGTCGCGAAGAAGACTTCCGCCGCTGGCAGCAGGCCTGGTATGTCGCCGAGCTGCAACGGCGCGGGATCGACTACCAGGTGCTGAACGGGACGCTGGAGCAGCGCACGGAGCAGGTGCTCCGCGCGCTGGACTGGCAGCCTTAGTCGCGCTTGGGGATGTTCAGCCCGCGTTGCACCGCCGGCCGCGCCAGGAAGCGCTCCAGCACGCGCTTGACGTTGTGGAAGTTGTCGAAGCCCACCAGGTCGCCCGCCTCATAGAAGCCGACCAGGCTGCGGATCCACGGGAAGGTGGCGATATCGGCGATGGTGTAGCGCTCGCCCAGGATCCAGTCGCGGCCTTCCAGATGACGGTCGAGCACGCTCAGCAGGCGTTTGGACTCGTCGACGTAGCGCTGCAGCGGGCGCTTGTCCTCGTAGTCCTTGCCGGCGAATTTGTTGAAGAAGCCGATCTGGCCGAACATCGGGCCGATCCCGCCCATCTGGAACATCAGCCACTGCAGGGTTTCGTAGCGGCCGCTGGCGCCGGGAGCGATCAGCGAGTCGGTCTTGTCGGCGAGGTAGACCAGGATCGCGCCGGACTCGAACAGCGCCAGCGGCTGGCCGTCCGGGCCGTTGGGATCGAGGATCGCCGGGATCTTGTTGTTCGGGTTCAGCGAGAGGAATTCGGGGGACAGCTGGTCGTTGCGTTCGAAGCTGACCAGGTGCGGCTCGTAGGGCAGGCCGAGCTCTTCGAGCATGATCGATACCTTGACGCCGTTGGGCGTGGGCAGCGAGTACAGCTGCAGGCAGTCAGGGTGTTCGGCGGGCCATTTGCGGGTGATGGGGAACGCGGAAAGGTCTGACATGCATACTCCGGTCAGGTGAGCGGGATCGTGAGTCGGCCCTCAGGATAGTCCTACGCGTGCCGATGGTCATGACCCGCGTGCGACAAACCGGTATGGTGCGGGCCCATAGCCAAGCCATTGGACCCCCACACGGTCAACAGACAAGGAACCCGGCATGAGCCTGCAAGGCACCTACGATCCGCAGAACATCTTCGCCCAGATCATTCGTGGCGAAGCCCCCTGCTACAAGCTGTACGAGGACGACGACGTGCTCGCCTTCCTCGACCTGTTCCCGCAGTCCTACGGCCACGCGCTGGTGATCCCGAAGAACTCCCCGGCGCGCAATATCCTTGAAGTCGACCCTGATGCCCTGGCCAAGGTGATGCGCGTGGTGCAGCGTCTGACCGGGGTAATCGTCGAGGAGCTCAACCCCGATGGCGTGCAGGTCGCCCAGTTCAACGGCGCGCCGGCCGGGCAGACGGTGTTCCACCTCCACGTGCACATTGTCCCGCGCTATGCCGGCGAAGGCCTGGGCATCCATGCGGCGAACAAGGCCGATGCGGGGGAGCTGGAGAAGCTGCAGGCGCGCCTGGTTGCCCGCCTGAACGGCTGAGGCGCGCCCGCTGCGGCGGTTACTCGACTGCCGGCTTGATGTCGAAACCGGTGCGGTTGTCGCTGACGATGCGGAAGGCGTTGTTGCCGCCCGGCTCCAGCGGCACCAGCAGTTCGCGGCGCAGCATGGCCTTGCTGCACAGGCCGTCGCCGTCCTTGTCGCCGATGATGCCGACCACGTGCTTGCCGGCCGGTACGTGGAAGCTGGCCACTTCGCCCTTGCCGATGCGCGCGGCGATCTCGTGGTCGATGGTGAGAGCGACGTAGCAGCCGCCGCCGATGTAGCCGACGTCGCGGGTGACGTCGACCTTGACGCTGTCCTTGCCCGGTTGCTGGTAGCCCAGCAGGCGGTCGGCGGGGACGGGGTGGACTTCATCGCTCTGGTACGAGGCGCAGCCGGACAACACCCCGGTGGACACGGCGAGCACGGACAGGACGGCAAGGATCGAACGCATAGACTTCCTCCATGGACAATGCAGCCTAGGCTAGCGCATCGGATCGGATTCCGTCGGGTTGGCTACGCGGCGTAGGAAATTGGAGTAGTCTTCAGAAGACCTGAATCGGGCTGGAGTGCCCGGATGCCGCCAATTCGGCCGAACCGCCGGGCGGTCGAGCCAAGGAGCAGGGCGATGCACCGCAACAGCGACCCCGACCACCTGTTCGATTCCAGTGCCGGACCCACCGGCCTGGAAGAGGCGGACCATCGCCTGCTGATGCGGCTGATCTTCGGTTGCACCGGGGCGACCCTGGGGCTGTTCTCGATCCTGCAGTTCCTCGCCGGCAATCTCTGGCTGTCCGCCGCCGAACTGGTCACCTGCGGACTGCTGCTGTGGGCCGCGCACCGGCTCAAGCGGGTCAGGCGCCTGGTGCCGTGGATCATTGCCTACCTGCTACCGACCTTCTGCTTCATCCTCTACATCATCGTCATGCCCCAGGCCTCGGCCTCGGCCTTCGTCTGGGTCTACCTGATGCCGGTGATGGCCTACCTGCTGCTGGGAAAGTGGCGTGGCTTTCTGCTCGCCGTGCCGTTCATGCTGGTCGCCACGGTCATGTACCTGCACGCCAATCACCTGCGCCTGGACGCACCGGGGCTGATCGACATCGGCAACGGCATCTTCTGCGGCGTGCTGGTGATCGCCTTCATGCATGTCTACGAGGAGCGCCGTGCCGCCGCTTATAAACAGTTGCGGCAGCTGGCGCTGACCGACGCGCTGACCGGCGTGGCCAGTCGCGAGAGCTTCCAGCGCGCGCTGCGTCGCTGCATCCAGGAGGCGGCGCACTTCGAGACGCGCCTGGTGCTGGTGGTGCTGGACGTCGACCACTTCAAGGGCATCAACGACCAGTACGGCCATGACGCCGGCGACAAGGCCCTGCAGCACCTGTGCGCCCGCCTGCGCCACCGGCTGCGCGCCACCGACCTGATCGGCCGGCTGGGCGGCGAGGAGTTCGGCCTGCTGCTGCCGTTCACCGACCGCTTCGACGCCAAGCCGCTGGTGGAATCCCTGCGCCGCGAAATTGACGAAGCGTCGCTGATGTACCACGGCCAGCGCATCCGCATCTCCGCCACCTTCGGCCTCGCCGAATGGCCGGGCGACGGCCTGGACGCGGACGAGCTCTACCGCTGCACCGACCGCCGCCTGTACCGTGGCAAGGCCGAGGGGCGCAACCGCCTGGTCTACAGCGACCCGGCCTGAGCGCGCCTGGCTGCCAGCGGCTCGGCAATCCGCGCATAGGCGCTGCGTACCTGGCGCGCCATCTTCCGTTCCACCCACTCGTAGCTCAGCCAGGACAGCAGCAGGATCGCCGGCACGCTGAGGCCCAGCGTCTGGTAGGGCGTCAGGCCCAGCCGTTCGTGCAGCCAGTAGGCCGCCAGCCACAGCACGATGACGTGCAGCAGGTACACCGAGTAGGACCAGTCGCCCAGCGCATGCAGCACCTTGTTGCGCTCGAACAGCGGCTCCAGCGCCACGCACGCCGCCAGCAACGCGGCGGCGGGCAGGCCCCAGGTCAGCAGGCGCCAGGGATGGTCGGCGGGGAACAGCGCGATGGTGGTCACCGCCGCAGTCGCCATGGCCAGCGCCAGCGGGCGCGGCCAGTTGAGCCAGCCGCGCCGGTACAGTGCCGCCAGGCCCAGGCCGAGAAGGAACTCGAAGATGATCGGGTTGCGGTAGAAATTGCTCAGCCACGGCTCGCGCGCCAGCACCTGGGCCACCAGCAGCACCAACGCCGTCACCAGCCACGGGCGCCAGCGCTCGGCGACCAGGAAGGACAGGGCGAACAGGCCGTAGAAGAGCATCTCGAAGTTCAGCGTCCAGCCCACCGGCAGCACCGGATAGAGGCCGAAGCCGCCGGGGTTTTCGCTGGGGATGAACAACAGCGACAGCAGCAGGGATTTGCCGCCGACGCCGTAGACCGGCATCACGTCGGCGAAGGCATAGATGATCAGCGCGGTGATCGCCGTGTACAGCCAATAGGCCGGGGCGACGCGGGCCAGGCGCTGGACCAGGAAGGTCAGCGGCGACATCGGCCGGCCGGCGCTGGACAGGTGGATCACGAAGCCGCTGAGGACGAAGAAGATGTCCACCCCGACCTGGCCGCGGGTGGAGAGAAGCTTGCCGCCGAGGCTGTCGGCGCGGAAATCGAAGAACACCTGCATGAAGTGATGGAACACCACCAGCCAGGCGGCCAGTGCCCGCAGTGCCTGAAGCGAAACCAGCATGGGTGGGCGAGCCCTCCGTCTGTGCGTGAAAAGAAAAAGGCGCGACAGTGCGCGCCCCTTTCCTCGACAGTGCCGATTCGCCGATCGTTCACCGGGCCTGCTGGACGGTTCCTGTCAGCGGCTGCGGTTCGCGCTCCAGGCGCAGGCAGAGCAGCGCCGTGACGATGGCCGCGACCGGCAGCAGGGCGCCGACCCACGGCAGCGCGGCGAGGCCGGGGCCGTGGTCGATGGTCATGCCGCCGAGCCAGGCGCCCAGGGCGTTGCCCAGGTTGAACGCGGCGATGTTGAAGCTGGCCGCCACGCTCTGGCCGGCGCCGTGGGCCTTTTCCAGCACCCACATCTGCAGTGGCGGCACCGTGGCGAAACCGGCGGCGCCAAGCAGGGCGATGAAGATGACCACCGCGACCTGGTCGTGCAGGGCGAAGCTCATCAGGCCCATCACCACCGCCAGCGCCACCAGGCTGCCGAGCAGGGCAGGCACCAGCCGGCGGTCGGCCAGCTTGCCGCCCAGCAGGTTGCCCAGCACCAGGCCGCCGCCGAACACCAGCAGCACCGGTGACACGGCGCTCTCGGAAAATCCGGCCAGTCGGGTCAGCAGCGGCGACACATAGCTGAACACGGTGAACACGCCGCCGAAGCCGAGCACGGTGGTCAGCAGGCCGAGCAGCACGGCCGGGCGCTTGAGCACGCGGAAGTCGTCGCGCAGGTTGCCGGCGGCCGGCGGGGCGCTGTTGCGCGGCAGGTAGAGCGCGAGGATCGCCAGTGCCAGCACGCCGATGCCGGTCACCACCCAGAAGGCCGCGCGCCAGCCGTACAACTGGCCGAGCCAGGTGCCCAGCGGTACACCGAGGATGGTGGCGACGGTGAGGCCGGTGAACATCAGGGCGATGGCCGAGGCGCGGCGTTCGGCCGGCACCAGGCTGGTGGCGACCACCGAGCCGACGCCGAAGAAGGTGCCGTGGGCAAAGGACGTCAGCACCCGCGCCGCCATCAGCGTGGTGTAGTCCGGCGCCAGGGCGCAGGCCAGGTTGCCGAGGGTGAAGATCACCATCAGCCCCAGCAGGGTGCGGCGCTGCGGCCAGCGCGCGGTGAGGGCGGTGAGCAGCGGCGCGCCGAGCACCACGCCCAGGGCGTAGCCGGAGATCAGCAGGCCGGCGGCAGAGATCGACACGCCGAAGTCCTGGCCGACCTCCAGCAGCAATCCCATGATCACGAATTCGGTTACACCGATGCCAAAGGCACCGGCGGTCAAGGCGTACAAGGCGATGGGCACGTGGGCTCTCCCAAATGGATTTGAAGAATGGTCGCCACGTTATCGCTGAGCGGATTGCTGATATAGACTGCCTTCGAGCAAATCACCTGTGAATTGAATTCAATATGGCCCGCCCTGACGTCAACCGCTTCGGCGAAATGGAAGTGTTCATCCGCGTGGTGGAAACCGGTGGTTTCACCGCCGCCGCCCAGCAGTGCGGGATGACGCCCTCGGCCGTCAGCAAGCTGGTGGCGCGCCTGGAGGATCGCCTCGGCGCGCGCTTGTTCAACCGCTCCACCCGGCGCCAGCAGCTCACGGCTGAAGGGGTGGCCTTCCACGAACGCAGCTTGCGTATCCTCGCCGACCTGGACGAAGCCGAGCGTGAGGCCTCGGCCAGCGCCGAGCCGCAGGGGCGGGTGCGAATCAGCTGCAACCTGCCGCTGGGCCGGCAGTTCCTGATCCCGGCGTTGCCACTGTTCTTCGCGCGCTATCCGGGCGTCAGCCTCGATCTGCAGCTCACCGATGAGGTGGTGGACCTGCTGGAGGTGCGCGCCGATGTCGCCGTGCGCAGTGGTCCGCTGCGGGACTCGCGCCTGGTGGCGCGTTCGCTGGGCGAGTCGGGACATCGCATCGTCGCCGCGCCGGACTACCTGGCGCGCTGCGGTACGCCGCGGCATCCGCGCGAGTTGCCCACGCACAATTGCCTGGGCTTCAGCTACCGACGCAGCGAGCCCGACTGGCCCTTCCTCGGCAGGCAGGCGGGCGATCCGGAACCCAGCGGCAACCTGCAGGCCAGTGATGGCGACAGCGTGCGCCACCTGGCGCTGGCGGGTTTGGGAGTGGCGCGGCTGGCGGAATTCCAGGTGCGCGAGGATATCGCCGCGGGGCGGCTGGTGGCGCTGCTGGAAGACTTCAACCCCGGCGACCGCAAGCCCATGCACGCGCTCTATCTGGGCAAGCCGGGGCACCTGCCGGCGCGGGTGCGTGCGCTGCTCGACTTCCTCGCCGAGCACGTGCGCATCGACTGACTCAGGCGGCTTCGAGCAGCGCCAGGGTGTCGCCGGCGCCCATCATCTTCGCCGCGGCCAGCGCCGTCAGCCCGCTGGCATCGCGGGCCTCGCGGTCGGCGCCGTGTTCCAGCAGGCAGCGGACGATGTCCGGGCGATTGAACATCGCCGCCATCATCAGCGCGGTCTTGCCATCGGGGGATGCGCCTTCCACCTGGGCGCCACGACCGAGCAGCAGGCGCACCATCTCCAGGTCGCCCTTGAAGGCGGCACCGGCCAGGGGCGTCTGCCCGGCGTTGTTGCGCAGGTCCGGGTCGGCGCCGTGGTCGAGCAGCATGCCGACGGTGTCGTGGTGGCCGTAGTAGCTGGCCAGCATCAGCAGGCTGTCGCCCTTGTGGTTGCGCAGGTTGGCCGGCAGGCCCTGGTGCAGCAGTTCGGTCAGGCGCGGGGTGTCGCCCTGGCGGGCCAGGTCGATCACCTGGTTGGCGAATTCGAGGGTCTGTTCATCCATGTCCGGGCGGGTTTCGGCACTCATCCTGAAGTCTCCTTGGCAAGGTCGGGAATGCACTGAAGGATAAGGACTGGCGCGCTCTGGCGCGCCAACACTGTGCCTATGGTGCCGGTGGAAAATTTCAATCCGTTGCTCCAGGACAGGCCGGGCGTGATTGACGTCCATCATCTTGCGCAAATGCCGCCCCTGCACGGCGGCATTTCGGCGAAAATTGCCGCATAATCGGCGACCAGCGGTTGCACCCAGGTGAAACCGCGAACCGCCGGGCGGGCAAAGGTGCCCACCGCCGGTGGGAGTGGCACACTGCCCGGTTGCGGGGATCGCCATCCCGAAGCCTTCGCGCCAGGACGCGGAGCGACGAATATCCAGTGCCGGCCAGCGAGCGGGCACCTTGATGCCTAACCTTGCCGCCCGGCCCGGCGGCGCAGATTGAGAAGAGGATTGACCGTGCATAAAGTCGTGATCAGCGGAACCGGCCTGTATACCCCGCCGTTCAGCATCTCCAACGATGAACTGGTGGAATCCTTCAACAGCTACGTCCGCAGTCACAACGAGCAGAATGCCGAAGCCATCGCCAAGGGCGAAGTCGAGGCGCTGTCCGAGTCCAGCTCGGCCTTCATCGAAAAGGCTTCCGGCATCAAGAGCCGCTTCGTGGTGAACAAGGAAGGTATCCTCGATCCGCAGCGCATGGCGCCGCGCATTCCAGAGCGTTCCAACGAAGACTGGGGCATCCTCTGCGAAATGGCCACCGCTGCCGCCAGGCAGGCCCTGGAGCGCGCCGGCCGCAAGCCCGAAGACATCGACGGGGTGATCGTCGCCTGCTCCAACCTGCAGCGCGCCTACCCGGCCGTCGCCATCGAAGTCCAGGCCGCTCTCGGCATCCAGGGTTTCGGCTATGACATGAACGTCGCCTGCTCCTCGGCCACCTTCGGCATCCAGGCCGCAGTGAACAGCGTGCAACTGGGCCAGGCCCGCGCGATCCTCATGGTCAACCCGGAAATCTGCACCGGCCACCTGAACTTCCGCGACCGCGACAGCCACTTCATCTTCGGCGACGCCGCCACTGCCGTGGTCATCGAGCGCGCCGACCAGGCCACCAGCCAGCACCAGTTCGACGTGGTCAGCACCAAGCTGCTGACCCAGTTCTCCAACAACATCCGCAACAACTTCGGCTTCCTCAACCGCGCCGCGGAAGAAGGCATTGGCAGCCGCGACAAGCTGTTCGTGCAGGAAGGCCGCAAGGTGTTCAAGGACGTCTGCCCGATGGTGGCCGAGCTGATCGGCGAGCACCTGGCGCAGAACGACATCCCGGTCAGCGACGTGAAGCGCTACTGGCTGCACCAGGCCAACCTGAACATGAACCTGCTGATCACCCGCAAGCTGATCGGCCGCGATGCCGAGGCCCACGAGGCGCCGGTGATCCTCGATACCTACGCCAACACCAGTTCGGCCGGTTCGGTGATCGCCTTCCACAAGTACCAGGATGACCTGCCCGCCGGCTCCATCGGCGTGCTGAGCTCCTTCGGCGCCGGCTACTCCATCGGCAGCGTGATCCTGCGCAAGCGCTGATCGTGCCCGCCGACGACAGCGAGCTGTTGTCGCGCCTGCTGGCCGGTGACCAGCAGGCCTTCCGCACCCTGGTAGCCACCTACCAGGGCGCGATGCGCGCCGTGGCCATCGCC
Source organism: Pseudomonas nitroreducens (assembly GCF_014204515.1). Classification (GTDB taxonomy): domain Bacteria; phylum Pseudomonadota; class Gammaproteobacteria; order Pseudomonadales; family Pseudomonadaceae; genus Pseudomonas; species Pseudomonas nitritireducens_A. The sequence goes on from NZ_JACHLI010000009.1 coordinate 31,396, forward strand.
ATCGTCGGCGCCGCCCATGCCGATGAAGTGGTGCAGGACGCCTGGCTCGCTGCGGTGCGTAACCTCGACGGCTTCCAGGGCCGCTCCAGCCTCAAGACCTGGCTGCTGACCATCACCGCCAATACCGCCAAGACCCGCCTGCGCAAGGTTCGCCGCGACGTATCGCTGGACGACCTGCCCGCGCCCCATGGCAGCCTCGACGACTCCCGCTTTGCCGCCGACGGCCACTGGAGCACGGCGCCGCTGGCCTGGCATGAGGACTCGCCCGAAGCCCTGCTGGCCGAGGACGAGCTGCGCCAGTGCCTGGAAAAGACCTTGCTGAGCCTCTCCGAACTGCAGCGCAGCGTGCTGCTGTTGCGCGAGCGCCAGGGGCTGGAGTTGGAAGAGATCTGTAATCTCCTGGAGGTTTCGCTCTCCAATGTCAGGGTGCTGCTGCACCGTGCGCGGCTGAAGGTGTTCGCCACCGTGGAGCACTTCGAGGAGACCGGGGAATGCTGACCTGCAAGGAACTGGTAGCCCGCTCCAGCGACCTGCTGGACGAACAATTGGGCTGGCGCGAGAAGCTTGCCCTGCGTCGGCACCTGCTGCTGTGCCGCAACTGCCGGCGCTACCTGCGGCAGATGCGCCTGACCCAGGCGACCCTGCGCCTGTTGCCCGAGCCGCCAGGTGCCGATGCGGAACGCCTGGCCGACCACCTCGCCGAACTGCGCCGGGACAACGCTCGGCGCTAGGAGCGCCGAGGCTCTGCGTAGGAGCGGACTCTGTCCGCGAAGACCCAGCGGGGCTCCCTGAATGTCAGATCGCAGCAGAGCCAGGGCGGATTCATCCGCGATATCTTCACGGTGGATGCCCATCGCGGACAAAGTCCGCTCCTACGTCGCATGCAAGACCGGCGCAGGTGCTTGCGCCCGCCACGCATCCAGCCCACCTGACAGCGCCCACGTCCGTGGGTGTCCGAACGCTTGCAGGCGCTCCGCCAGCATCGCCGCGGAAAGCTCGTGGGGGCAGGCGCAGTAGATCACCACGTCCTTGTCTTCGAGGCTGCCGCGCAGCTCGTCCAGCGCACCGTCCAGGCTGAAGGCGATGGAACCGGGGATCGCCTCGTCATCGAACTGCGCACGCACGTCGAGGATCAGCGGCGGCTCGCCCGCGTCCAGGCGTGCCCGCAGTTCGTCGACGCTGATGCGTGGAATGCGCGCGGTGCGCTTGAGCAGGCTGAAGCGCTGCCAGAGCTTCCAGGCGATGAACAGCGCGAAGCTGCCCAGCAGCACGCCGACACCCACGCTGGCGTACTCGGTGAGCAAGGCGAGAATGCGGTCCACCGCGTTGCTGAAAATGCTCCCCAGCAGCAGCGCAGAACCGGCCCAGAGCGCAGCCCCGGCGCAGTCGTAGGCGAGGAAGCGCGGCAGCGGCGTGCGCGTCATGCCGGCCATGGTGGTGGTCAGCGCGCTGGCGCCGGGCAGGAAGCGCGAGATCAGCAGCGCGCGCGGGCCGACACGCAGGTACAGGCTCTGGCTCTGGCGGATGCAGCTGTCCGGCGACAGCGAGACCTTGCACACGCTGCGCAGCATGAAGCCGCCATAGCGCCTGCCGGCGAAGAACCAGATCAGGTCGGCGATCAGGCAGGCGAATACCGCGACTGCCAGCGCCTGGCCCAGCGGCACGCCGCTGCCCTGCAGGGCGAGCGCGCCGGCGACGATCAGCGCCGGATAAGCCGGGATCGGCAGTCCCAGTTGCTCCAGCAGGACGTTGAGGAACAGCAGGCTGAGGCCGTGCTGCTGGATCAGGGGTTGCAGTTCATTCATGGAAAAGCCTGAGGAAAGGTCTTTCAGAAGAAGGCGGCAAGCATACCGCCAAAGCGCTTGCGAAAAAGGGCTCCAGGCCAGGCGGGATCTGGCTTGGGTCCTTTATGACTCAAAGAAATCAAAAGTTCCGCTGTAATAAAAGTTTTATCTAGGAGCAACTGATCTGAAATAACCCCTCGCCAAGATTCCCAGCAACACAAACGGGGGCCGCCAGAACGGCCTGTGCGAGTCCTTGGGGGGCGCGCAGCAGCCAGGCACTCGGCGTGTTCAACGCAAATACCATTAAGGGGAATCTTCGATGATCCGTAAGCACTTCGCCGGTTACGCCGCCACTGCCCTGGCACTGGCCGTTTCCGCCCAGGCTTTCGCAGGCACAGTCACCACCGATGGCGCCGATATCGTGATCAAGACCAAAGGCGGTCTTGAAGTCGGCACAACCGACAAGGAATTCAGCTTCAAGCTGGGTGGCCGTCTGCAAGCGGATTACAGCCGCTTCGATGGTTTCTACACCAAGAACGGCAACGACGGTGACGGCGCCTACTTCCGCCGCGCCTACATCGAGCTGGGCGGCACTGTCTACAAAGACTGGAAATACCAGATCAACTACGACATGTCCCACAACTCGGGTAACGCTGATAACGGCTACTTCGACGAGGCTTCCTTCAGCTACACCGGCTTCAGCCCGGTCACCCTGAAATTCGGCCGCTTCGACCCGGACTTCGGCCTGGAAAAAGCCACCAGCTCCAAGTGGGTGACCGCTACCGAGCGTACCGCTGCCTACGAACTGGCTGACTGGATCAACACCCACCAGGACGGCCTGGGCGCCCAGGTTGGCGGCGTCATCGCCAACATGGCCTACGTCGACGCCGGCGTGTTCTCCAAGGATGCCGACGACACCGACGGCGACAGCGTCAAGCAGTTCAACTTCCGTGGTGTGTTCGCTCCGCTGAACACCGACGGCAACGTCCTGCATGTTGGCGTGGACTACGCCTACCGTGACCTGGACGACACCGCCTTCGACTCCCGCATCCGTCCGCGTCTGGGCATGCGTGGTATCGCCACCAACGGCGGTAACGATGCTGGCGACAACGGCAACCGCGCCACCTTCGGCGGCGCCACCCTGAGCCCGGCCGGTTCCTACAAGGACGACTCCACCTGGGGTGCTGAATTCGCCTACGCCATCGGCCCGTTCTCCGCTCAGGCCGAATACCTGAAGCGCAAGCTGAAGGCTGACGCCGACGCGTACGAAGACATCAAGGCTGACGGCTACTACGGCCAGCTGGCCTACACCATCACCGGTGAATCCCGTGTGTACAAGCTCGATGGCGCCAAGTTCGACACCATCAAGCCGTCCAACAAGGAAATCGGTGCCTGGGAAGTCTTCTACCGCTACGACCACATCAAGGTCGACGACCCGAACGTGGTCGTGGCTACCGCCACCCGCGACGTGGGCGACACCAAGGCCAGCACCAACACCATCGGTGTGAACTGGTACGCCAACGAAGCCGTGAAGGTCTCCCTGGACTACGTCCACGTCAAGACCGATGGCATCCGCAATGCCAACGGCGACGACGACGGCAACGGCATCGTCACCCGTCTGCAGTACGTGTTCTAAGAAAGACAGCGATACCGTTTGACTCCTTTGTGTGAACCCCCGCCTCGGCGGGGGTTTTTTTATGGGAGTCGGAAGGAGCTTTTTGCTGGCCCGTGGTGTAGCCAGCTCCTGTAGGAGCGGATTCATCCGCGATCGGCTGGATCTGGCGCCGGGGGCGGATCATCGCGGACGGAGTCCGCTCCTACGCATCGTGCTGGATCAACGCAGCAAGGGCCCCGCCGGCCGCCGCTGGAATTCGAATTCCAGCAACTCGTCGAACGGGTTGCCCATGGCCAGGCGTGTCCAGCCCAGCTTGAGGAGAAAGGCCAGTGCCCCCGGATTGTCCGGCCGCACGCTGGCCCGCCAGAGAGGGCTGCGCTGCAGCTCCGGGCGGTTCATCATCAGCGCCATCACCCGGCGTCCTACGCCGGAGCCGCGCAGTTGCGGACGTACCGCCAGATCGGTGACGAAGTAGAAGGGATGGGCCTCGTCCGGCAAGCGGATACCCACCACCGCGACCAGCAGGTCGCCCCGCAGCACGCTGTACAGAGCCCTGTCGGAGTCATTGAGCACCTGCTCCACACCGTCACGGTCGATCGGCCCCAGATGAGCGTCGAGCAGCGGATCGGCAAACCAGCTTTGGTACGGCAGGAAGTCTTCTACCTGGAAAGGTCGAATCTGCATGCGGGCGCTCTCCGATGGAGCTTTGGGAAGTTTCACACTCGCATCTGCTGGGCGATTGCGTCAATCGACCCTGAGCGCTCGCGTCATTGAGGCCGCGCGCCGCCAGCACCTACCCTGCGGGCACTCAACCCACCGGGAGTCGACCATGCTGCGCAATCACTTCGAGACCGAGCACAACCTGTTCCGCGATGCGTTCCGAACCTTCCTCGACCGGGAAGTGGTGCCTCACCAGGAAGAATGGGAAGAAGCCGGCGTGGTGGACCGCAGTGTCTGGCGCAAGGCCGGGGAGATGGGCTTCCTGTTGCCCTGGGCGGAAGAGGAGTACGGCGGAACCGCGCTGAAGGATTTCCGCTACGAACAGATCATGTGCGAGGAACTGGCCGCCATCAACGAGCCGGGCTTCATGATCCCGCTGCACTCGGCGCTGTGCGGCCCCTACATCGCCGAATACGGCAACGCCGAGCAGAAGGCCCGCTGGCTGCCGGGGATCATCCGTGGCGAGAGCATCCTGGCGGTGGCGATGACCGAGCCTTCTGCCGGCTCCGACCTCGCCGGCATGCGCACCACGGCGGTGGACAAGGGCGACCACTTCGTCCTCAACGGCTCCAAGGTATTCATTTCCAACGGCCTGCTGGCGGACCTGGTGATAGTCGCGGCCAAGACCGATCCGAACAACAAGCATGCCATGGGCCTGTTCGTGGTCGAGCGCGGCATGGAGGGCTTCGAGCGCGGACGCAACCTGAAGAAGCTGGGCATGAAAAGCCAGGACACCGCCGAGCTGTTCTTCAACAACGTCAAAGTGCCGAAGGAAAACCTGCTGGGCGACGCCAAGGGCGGCTTCTTCTACCTGATGAACATGCTCGCCCAGGAACGTCTGACCAACGCCTGCGGCGCGGTGGCCGGCGCCGAGGCCGCGCTGAACGCGACCATCGACTACGTGAAGGAACGCAAGGCCTTCGACCGTCCGGTGGCGCACTTCCAGAACACACGCTTCAAGCTCGCCGAGATGCGTACGCAGATCGACGTGGCCCAGGTCTTCACCGACCACTGCGTGATGGACCACAACCAGAAGAAACTCACCCCGGAGGTGGCTGCCGAAGCCAAGCTGTTCACCACCGAGCTGCTCTGCAAGGTGGTCGATGAAGGCGTGCAACTGCACGGCGGCTGGGGTTACATGTGGGAGTATCCGATCTGCAAGATGTACGCGAACGCGCGCATCCAGCGCATCTTCGCCGGGACCTCGGAGATCATGAAAGAGATCATCAGCCGCGGCATGAAACTCTGAAGGCGCGGCGCCCACGTATCGATTGAGCGAAACAGGAGTGCCCATGAACGGCCCGCTCGCCTCCCTGAAGATCCTCGATTTCTCCACCCTGCTGCCGGGGCCGTTCGCCTCGCTGTTATTGGCCGACATGGGCGCCCAGGTGCTGCGCGTGGAATCGCCCACGCGCATGGACCTGGTGCGCGTACTGCCGCCGCACGTGGACGGCACCTCCGCCAGCCACGCCTACCTCAACCGCAACAAACGCTGCATCGCGCTGGACCTGAAGCAGGCCGAGGCAGTGGAGGTGGTGAAGCAACTGGTGCAGGAATACGACATCGTCCTGGAGCAGTTCCGCCCAGGCGTGATGGACAAGCTGGGCGTGGGCTACGAGGAGCTCAAGGCGATCAACCCGAAGCTGATCTATGTGTCGATCACCGGCTACGGCCAGACCGGGCCGCTGCGCGACCGCGCCGGGCATGACATCAACTACCTGGCCCTGGCCGGCGTTGCCAGCTACACCGGTCGCCGTGAGAGCGGTCCGCTGCCGTTGGGCGTGCAACTGGCGGATATCGGCGGCGGCTCGCTGCATGGCGTGATGGGCCTGCTGGCCGCGGTCATCCATCGGCAGCAGACGGGGGAGGGGCAGCAGGTCGACGTGAGCATGACCGACTGCGCCTTCAGCCTGCACGGCATGGCCGGCGCGGGCTATCTCGCTGCGGGTGTCGAGCCGGAGATGGAAGGTCTCGCGCTCAATGGCGGCAGCTTCTACGACTATTACCGCACCCGCGATGGTCGCTGGTTCTCGGTGGGCAGCCTGGAACCGCAGTTCATGCAGCAGTTCTGCGCCGCCATCGGCCGGCCCGAACTGGCCGCGCGTGGGCTTTCACCCAGGCCGGAAGATCAGCAGGCGCTCAAGCGCGAGATCGCCATCGAGTTCGAGAGGCACGATTTCAGCGAGTGGCAGGAGCGTTTCGCCGCGCTCGATGCCTGCGTCGAGCCGATGCTGTCGCTGGCCGAGGCCGTCGAGCATCCGCAATTGCGCGAGCGTGGCGTCGTCACCCAGGTACCTAACGGCAAGGGCGGCGAGCAGCGGCAGATGGCCTGCCCGATCCGCTTCTCCGCCGGCCTGCCCGAGCCGCGCCATATCGGCGCTGCGCTGGGTGCGCACACGGCGGAAGTAATGGCAGAACTGGGTTATTCCGATGAGCAGGTCGCAGCGCTGAAAGCGGCGAAGGTCATTGCCTGAGCGGCATCACTCGCGGCGGGTTTCGCCGGTGAAGATCAGCGTCGCGCGGCAACGCCGGCAGTAGTAGCGGCGGCCCTGGGCGACCAGGTTGTGGCGCTGGGCGGAGAAGGGGAATTCATTGCCCTCGCCGCAGTGGCAGCGATACAGGTAGCGGGTGGCGCGGCGGCGCTTGATCTCATAGGTGTGGCAGCGATCCGGCGGCAGGCCGTAGATGCCGCGCATGATCAGCTGCCACTCCTCGCCGTGGGGGCGGATGCGTGGGCCAAACATCTGGTGGGCAATCAGGTGGGCCACTTCGTGTGCCACGGTCTGCTGCAGGAAGTGTTCGTGGTTTTCCCGGTACAGCTGCGGGTTGAAGCGCAGCAGGTTTTCATCCAGGTGGGCGACGCCGGCCTTCTGGCCGCGTAGCCGGAAGCTCACTTCCGGGCGGGGAAAGTGCCGCTGGAAGAAGGCTTCGGCCTGCTGGTAGCAGGCTTCGACGCGAGCGTTGAGCTGTTCAGGCATACAGTGGTTCTCCGACGGGGGCAGATTATGCCGCAGTCGAAGCGCGGGTGGAGGATTTCTCGCGGCCGCTCGTCCGGGGCGCAGCTTCAGGCAAGCCGGGCGAGTTTCAGGCAAGCGCGCAAAAGAAAACCGGGCCGCTGGGGCCCGGTTTTTCGTTCATCTAGCGCTATCAGGTGTATTCCGGGCCGACGCCGCTGCCCCAGAGGATGACCGACAGGGCCATCATCGCCACCAGCACCACCAGTCCTACCGCCAGCACCGAGCTGGAGAACAGGAAGCCTTCATCCCTGGGAATGTTCATGAAGGTCGGGATGCCGACGTAGAGCAGGTAGACCGTGTAGCAGATCGCGGCGGTGCCGATGATCATGCCCAGCCACAGGTGCGGGTAGAGCGCCGCCAGGCCGCCGATGAACAGCGGGGTGGCGGTATATGCGGCGAACACGATGCATTGGGTCAGCGATGGCGACGCGTCGTAGGTGCGGGCCATCCAGTGGATGAAGGCGCCCATCACGGCGACGCCGGCGAGCATGGCGATGTAGGTCATGATGGTCAGCTGGATCGCACTGGCGGCCGTCAGCTTGACCGGTCCCGCATTGCCCAATACCCAGCCGACCTGCGTAGTGCCGATGTAGGCGGAAATGACCGGGATGGCAGCGAGGATCAGGACGTGGGTCAGGTACATGTGGCTGATGGATTCTTCCTCGCCACGGATGTCCTGCCATTCCTGATCGGGATGGGTGAAGAGCCCCCACACATGATGGATCATGTCAGCATTCTCCTCTTCTTATAGAAGGTCGCCCCCCAGCAAGGCGCCGAATACGCGTAGCCAGCGTCATCCGGTGCCTGGCCGACTAATGCGACCTTAAGTCGCAGTATAGGAATGGCTGCATGCCACGTCGTCCGTGGGTTTAGAGCAAATGGAAGTTTCACGGGCGGCTGTAATAGCGCTCCAGAATTTCCATGGCCTTGTTGATCGACTGCAGCCGCGTGGTGCTGCCGCCCCGATCCGGATGGTGCTGGCTCACCAGCTGGCGGTAGCGCAGCTTGATCAGCGCGTAGTCCACCGGGCCATCCTCCAGCTCGAACAGGGCCAGCGCCGCGGCCTTTTCCTCGTTGCCCTGCATACGCGTCCAGAAGCTTTCCAGCAGCTTCTCCACGTCGCGCTCGGTGGTTTCCTTCAGGTTCTTCTCGTCCAGATAGTAGCTGCGCAGGGCATCCTGTTCGCCGAGTGCCTGCACGCCGCTCATATAAGGAGAGAGCCGGATCTGCAGCGGGCCGATCTCCAGGTGCGCCGAGTTCTCCTCCCAGAGCCTGTCCCGCAGGCGGTACAGTGCGTTGAAGACCAGAAAATGGGTGCGAAACAGCACCAGCTTGTCAGTCAGCGGCAGGTTGGGCACGTGGGTGGAATGCCGCGCCTTGAGCTGCTGGATCAGCTGGAATTCAGAGATTCCTTCAGATGCTTCCTGCAGCAGCTGCAGGAGCTGGCCGGCAAGGTCGAGGGAAGGATCGAGGTCGGGCGTCATGCTGTCAGATTAGCAGTAGGCCGATAGAGGGGCTGGGGTATGCGTCGCTTTGCGCGTAAAATGACCGGCTTTTCGTCTTGCCCTTCGGATTCCAGAGCACCATGGCCAGCACCCTTTCGGTCAACCAGAACAAACTGCAGAAACGCCTGCGCCGCCAGGTTGGCGAAGCGGTCACCGACTTCAACATGATCGAGGACGGCGACAAGGTGATGGTCTGCCTGTCCGGCGGCAAGGACAGCTACACCCTGCTGGACATCCTGCTGTACCTGCAGAAGGTGGCGCCGATCCAGTTCGAGATCGTCGCTGTGAACATGGACCAGAAGCAGCCGGGCTTCCCCGAGCACGTGCTGCCGGCGTACCTGGAGTCCATTGGCGTGCAGTACCACATCATCGAGAAGGACACCTACTCGGTGGTGAAGGAGAAGATCCCGGAGGGCAAGACCACTTGCTCGCTGTGTTCGCGCCTGCGCCGTGGCACCCTCTATACCTACGCCGACGAGATCGGTGCAACCAAGATGGCGCTGGGACACCACCGTGATGACATCCTGGAAACCTTCTTCCTTAATATGTTCTACGGCGGCACGCTCAAGGCCATGCCGCCCAAGCTGCTGTCGGACGACGGCCGCAACGTGGTGATCCGCCCGCTGGCGTACTGCAACGAGAAGGACATCGAGGCCTATTCGGTGCTCAAGGAATTCCCGATCATCCCGTGCAACCTATGCGGCTCGCAGGAGAACCTGCAGCGCCAGGTGGTCAAGGAGATGCTGCTGGACTGGGAACGCAAGTCGCCCGGCCGTACCGAGATCATGTTCCGCGCGCTGCAGAACGTGGTGCCATCGCAACTGGCGGACCGCAACCTGTTCGACTTCAACAGCCTGCGCATCGATGAGACCGCGACTCCGCGCTTCCTCGACGTGATGAATCTGTAAGACCTCGCAAGGACGCCCGATGCGCGATTACCAGTGGCTGTACGAATACTGCCTGAACCGTTTCGGCTCGGTCCAAGCGCTGGAGGCTCGCCTGCCGCAGGCCAGGTCGGCGGCTGAGCTGATGGCGGTTGGCGACGATCGCTACCTGTCTTTGCTCAGCCTGCGAGTCTTTCGCGCGGGTTTGAAACACAGCCTGGTGGACGCCAAATGGCCGGCCTTCGAGGAAGTCTTCTTCGGTTTCGATCCGGAGAAGGTCGTGCTGATGGGCGGCGAGCGCCTGGAAAACCTGATGCAGGATGCCCGACTGATCCGTCACCTGGGCAAGCTCAAGAGTGTGCCGCGCAACGCGCAGATGGTCCTGGACATCGCCCGTGAATACGGCAGCTTCGGCAAGCTGCTGGCGGGCTGGCCGTCCAGCGATATCGTCGGCCTGTGGAAGCTGCTGGCCAAGCGTGGCAACCAGATGGGCGGGATGTCCGCGCCGCGTTTCCTGCGCATGGCAGGCAAGGACACGTTCGTTCTTGGCGATGACGTGGTCGCGGCACTCAAGGCCCAGGAGATCGTCGACAAAGCGCCCACCAGCCAGAAAGACTTGGCCCAGGTGCAGGCGGCGTTCAATCAATGGCAGGAACAAAGCGGCCGTCCGCTGTGCCATATTTCGATGATGCTGGCGTTGACCGTCAACCATTGACCTGAGCGGAGGAGGGCGCATGGACTCGGCCATTGAACGTACCGGAGCGGCACTGGCCCGCGCCGAACGAATCTTGGTCATCACCGGCGCAGGCCTGTCTGCCGACTCCGGCATGCCCACCTATCGCGGCCTCGGTGGGCTCTACAACGGCCAGACAGCGGAAGGCATCCCCATCGAAGTGGCGATTTCCGGCCCGATGCTGCGGAAGGACCCGGCGCTGTGCTGGAAGTACCTGGCCGAGTTGGGCAAGGCCTGCCTGAATGCTCAGCCCAATGCAGGTCATGCGGCTATCGCCGAGTTGCAGCGACGCAAACCTGAGTGCTGGGTGCTGACGCAGAACATCGACGGTTTCCATCGCCGGGCCGGCTCGCCTGCAGAACGCCTGATCGAGATCCATGGCGAGCTGGCGCCGCTGTACTGCCAGTCGTGCGGGCTGGAAAGTACTGAACTGGCTGGGCACCTGCTTCCGCCGCTACCGCCCAAATGCGCACGCTGCGCCGGCGTACTGCGTCCGCCGGTGGTGCTGTTCGAGGAGAGGCTGCCCGAAGAGGCTATCGACTCGCTCTACGCGCAATTGCGCAAAGGATTCGATGCTGTACTGCTGGTGGGGACCACCGCGAGCTTCCCCTACATCATCGAGCCGGTACTGCGTACTCGCGATGCCGGAGGCTTCACCGCCGAGGTGAATCCGGGGCTGACCGACCTCAGTTCAGTGGTCGAAGAAAGAATGGTGGGTCGAGCCTTAGACATTATGCCGCGCCTGCTGAGTCACATTCCGCGATAAAAAACTTGCATTGCCTCCATTGAGAGGGCAAATTAGCCCGCTACTAAATGGAACTAATGAGACACGGTCGTGCCCATGCTTAAACGCTTAGCACCCCTCGTGCCCATGAGTTTCGTTCTGCTGCTGGCAGCTTGCGCCAGCCATTCGCCGGAATCGCAGCCGAACCAGGTCGCTTCAGCGCCTGCCACTCGAGCCGCACTCCAGGTCAACCAGCACAACATAGCGCTGGTGAATGAGTCGCAGGACGAGGGGGCCAAAAACGATAACGGCAGTTCGACTGCCCATGTATCCGACATTCTGGACCGCGCTTTCTCGCTGATCGGTACGCCGTACCGCTTTGGCGGAAAATCCGAGCGGACCGGCTTCGATTGCAGCGGCTTCGTGGGCTATCTGTTCCGCGAAGAAGCGGGCATCAGCCTGCCGCGCTCCACGCGTGAGATGATCAACATGGACGTCCCGCTGGTCTCCAAAGAAGACCTGCAGCCGGGCGACCTGATCTTCTTCAATAACCGTGGTCGCGGTCGGGTCAGCCACGCCGGCATTTATATCGGCGATGGCCAGTTCATCCATTCCGCCAGCCGCCGCGGCGGTGGTGTGCGGGTGGATCGCCTGGACGAGAGCTACTGGCGCCTGAGCTTCATGGAAGCCAAGCGCGTACTCGAACCGGGCTACGAGCCGAAGACGGTGAGCCGCTGAACTTAAAGTTTTACTTTAAGTATTGCGCTTAACTCACTGTTGGTACAAAGTGATGGCATTCCTTGACGGGATGCCATCACATGCTCGTTCCTCAGCGCTTCATCTTCCTCGCTGTTCTCGCCTCGCTGGCTGCCTGTGCCAGTCGCACTCCGCCGTCTCCGCCTCCCGTAGTGCGTTCGGCCCCCGCTCCCGTCTATAACACCCAAGCTGCTGACGATGTCCTGATCCGTGCCATTGGCTTGGTTGGCACGCCCTATCGTTGGGGTGGCAACACTCCAGATGGCGGCTTCGACTGCAGTGGCCTGATCGGCTACGTCTACCGCGATGCCACCGGCCTTGCGCTGCCGCGCTCGACCCGCGAGATGATCTCCATGCGCGCGCCCACGGTCGGCCGCGAATCCCTGCAGAGCGGCGATCTGGTGTTCTTCGCCACCAGCGGTGGACGCGGTGTCAGCCATGCGGGTATCTATGTCGGGGAGGGGCGCTTCGTTCATGCGCCCAGAACGGGTGGGACAGTTCGCCTGGACAGCCTCGACAGCGCCTATTGGCAGAAAGCCTTCCTGGAAGCCAAGCGCGTCCTCGCCGTGCAGAGTCTCGCCCTCCACCCCTGATCCTCAGGAGGGCCCATGACCACCCGCACGCTGAACCTCGACGATTCGCTCTACCAGTACCTGCTCGACGTCTCCCTGCGTGATTCTCCGGTCAAGGCTCGCCTGCGCGCCGAGACGGCGAGTCTGCCCACGGCGCGCTGGCAGGTCGCTCCGGAACAGGGGCAGTTCCTCGCCTTGCTGGTCAGGCTGATGGGCGCGAAACGCATTCTCGAGATCGGCACCTTCACCGGCTACAGTGCGCTGTGTATGGCAGAAGCCCTGCCCGAAGGCGGCCACATCCTCTGTTGCGACCTGCCCGGCGAGTAGAACGACATCGCCCGCAGCTACTGGCGAGACGCGGGTGTCGACTCACGCATCGAACTGCGCCTGGGGCCGGCGCTGGCCACGCTCGATGCCCTGGTGGCCGGCGACCAGCAGGGCAGTTTCGATCTGGTGTTCATCGATGCCGACAAGGCCAACTATCCCACTTACCTGGAGCGCTCTTTGACCTTGCTGCGCGAAGGCGGCCTGGCGGTGTTCGACAATGTGCTGTGGAGCGGCCGGGTGCTCGAGGCCAACCCGGACAGCGCGGACACCCGCGCTATTCAGCGACTCAACCAGGCATTGAAGGCAGACGAGCGGGTGGATTATTCGCTGGTGCCGATTGGTGATGGGATGAGCCTTTGTCGCAAGCGCTAGCTGTATTTGTGATTGTCCACACGGTTGTTTCTGGTACAGGCATTCTGGCATGCTGGACGCCGATTTTAAGCTCCCAACATGGACTGTAGATTAGGTATCGCGGTGTTAAAGAAACTGGATTCAAGATCACTGATTTTCTGGCTGTTAATCTATTTTGCAATTGCAATAGTTCTCATGATTTCAGGATGGGATGCCATGAAAGTGGCTACCAATGAAATGGGAGATTTTGCTGCAAACTCTTTACTGATCCAGGATGCCAAGTCGTTCAGTCTGTTGGTGGGTAATTACTCACGAGTCGGATTCAATCATCCGGGGCCGGCAATCCTCTATGTGTTGGCGGCTGGGGAATATGTGTTTTTCGATAAATTAGGCTGGGTGAATTATGCTTTCGCCGGCCAGTTGATTTCGGTAGTTCTCTATAATGCATTCTGGCTGACGCTGATTGCTGTTTTGCTTCATCGAATGGGGTTGGCGCGGCACGTGGTGTTGGCCGCTGTTTCAGCTTTTTGCCTGGCAACTGCAATTGAGGATCACAGTTTCTTCAATGGTATCTGGTTTCCACATCTTTACTTCTTCCCATTCGCTGTTTTGCTGTTGTCGCTGGCGCGATTGATTCAGGAAAAGGCGGACTCTCTGTGGATGCTGGCAATTAGTGCAGGCTTCCTTATCAATGGTCATGCATCTTTTATCGCCATCCTGGGATTAATGCTTGTTATAGTCCTTATCTACAGCTTCTTTTTCGGCGCTCAGCGCGGGGGTGTTCTCCGGCCGGAATTCTTGAAGAAAAACGCACTTCCATTGTTTGTGGCAGTCGTGCTGTTGGTACTGTTCTTCGTTCCCTTGATTATTCTCACTGTCAAAGAGTTTCCCGGCCCTCTGGGCGATTATCTAGCCTTCGGCGGGGGACATAAGCCCAACAAACTGAAAAATGCCATTGGTTTCGTGAGCCTATATTGGGGAGGTAAGAGCGTATTTCTGGCTGCAATTGTTGTATCCGCCTTGCTCTGGCGGGCTAGAACAGCCGATCGCACTACACGGGTGACCCGTTCACTGTTGGTGGTGCTGCTGGCGGCGACGCTTGCGATGTTGTTTTACGCGCGCTACGGAGTTGACTATCTGGAGCAGACCTATATCGGATTGTTCTATTTTTCAGTCCCCTCCATTTTCGCCGTCGCGCTGGTGACCTATGCAGCGCAGCTCTTCAAGAGTACACGATATGCACTTCCCGTCAGCGTAGTAATGTCAGCTGCTGCACTGGGCTTGAGCTTTTTCATGGCCAGCAAGCCGCCCTTTTATCTTGATCAGTATCAGGGGTTGCAGATCGTTGAACTTGAACAGGCCTTGCTCAAGGAAAAGGGAAATGGCGGTCGCCTTGTCCTGAACCTTGACGACTCGAGAGATTGGCCGCACGTGTGGATGGTGATCGTGGGAACTGGCGCCTATGCCAAGCGCCAATCCGAAGATGTCTTTTGTGTAAACACGAACTGGTACATTTCGTTCAGCAAGAAGTTGAAATGCACCAGCGAGGAGGTTGCGAGTAACAAGCGCTTCGTGGTCCGTAGGTCTTTCGATGGCGGTGCAAGAGCTCCGAATATTGACCTCGGAGGAATATCCTTCTTTGAATATTCACCCCCGGCCTCCTTGGTTTCCGGTGTCCTCACGATCAAGAATGACAGGGACTTGTTCACCGACTACCTGCTGGGGAGTGGTTGGACCGTGCCGGATGAGATGTTTACTTGGTCGCTAGGGGCGCGAGCAGTGATTCAGTTGCCGCCAATACCGGCCGGAAGCCAAGTGTTGCTTGAGCTGGGAGCTTTTCTGCCACAACCGGATTCCCTGCAGCAAGTGACGGTTTTCGCTGACGGTATCGAGCAGGGAGTGACCAAGTTCAGCGCGACGGCTGCAAAGGCAACGGTCGCAATAAAGCCGAAAGGCCCGGATGGTGCTCCCATGCAGATCACGCTGCAAATTGATCACCCGATATCGCCGTCAAGCGTCGGAAACTCCAAAGATACTCGACTGCTTGGCGTCGCTCTATACGGTATTGAAGTCATGCCGCCTTCAAATGCCAATTGAGTAACTTGAATGGATGAGTCGACAAATGATGAGGCGTAACATTTTATTTAGATGAAACGAAAGGGCGCATCGGAAGATGCGCCCTTTGTCTTTTAGCAGCGGTGTTAAGCGACATCCACCAGAATCACCTCGCTGTCCTCCAGCGCCGTGACCCGCACCACCGCTTCGTCGGCAATGGCGGCGCCGTCGCGGGCCAGCAGCTCCACGCCGTTGACCTCGACCTTGCCGGTGGCTGGCACCAGGTAGGCGTGGCGGTTGCTGCCCAGTTCGTACTCGGCAGTCTGGCCGGCCTTCAGGGTGGCGGCGACCATGCGGCCTTCGGCACGGATGCGCAGGGCGTCGGCGTCGTTCTCATAGCCGCTGGCCAGGGTCACGAAGCGTCCGGCGCGGTCGCCCTTCGGGAAGGGTTTGGCGCCCCAGGACGGCGTACCGCCGCGTACCGAGGGGATGATCCAGATCTGGAAGATCTTGGTGACATCCTTCTCCAGGTTGTACTCGGAGTGCACGATGCCCGAGCCTGCGCTCATCACCTGCACGTCGCCCGCTTCGGTACGGCCCTTGTTGCCCAGGCTGTCCTGGTGGGTGATCGCCCCTTGGCGCACGTAGGTGATGATTTCCATCTCGCGGTGCGGGTGCGGCGGGAAGCCGGTGCCGGCGGCGATTTCGTCATCGTTCCAGACGCGGAGGTTGCCCCAGTCCATACGCTCGGCGTCGTAGTACTCGGCGAAGGAGAAGTGGTGCTTGGCGTTGAGCCAGCCGTGGTTGGCGCCGCCGAGTTGCTGGAAGGGTCTGCGTTCGATCATGACTAAGTCCTCGTGGGGCGCGGCTGGCCGGTGGGCCAGTCCGCGCGGTTCATGGGACTATCTTCTCGCGCAGATGATCGATAAAAAAGCGCAAATATCGGCAGATATTAATCGATAAAATCGATTCTATTCTGTCGTGCGCTTTTCGCCTTGATCGAGGAATTTGCTGAGGAACTGCCGTGTACGCTCTTCCCTGGGATGGGCGAACAACGCCTTGGCATCGCCCTGTTCAACGATCACGCCCTTGTCGATGAAGATCGCCCGGTTGGCGACATCACGGGCGAAGCTCATCTCATGGGTGACGATGACCATGGTGCGCTTTTCCTGGGCCAGGCCGCGGATGGTCGCCAGGACCTCGCCGACCAGTTCCGGGTCCAGCGCCGAGGTCGGCTCGTCGAACAGGATCACGTCCGGCTGCATGGCCAATGCGCGGGCAATGGCAACGCGTTGCTGCTGGCCGCCGGAGAGGCGCTTGGGATAGGAGTCCTCCTTGCCAGCCAGCCCGACCTTCGCCAGCAACTGGCGGGCACGCTCGGTGGCCTGGGCGCGCGGCTCCTTCTTCACGATGATCGGGCCTTCCACCACGTTCTCCAGCGCGGTGCGGTGGGGGAACAGGTTGAAGTTCTGGAAGACGAAGCCCACGTGCTGGCGCAGCTTGCGGATCAGGCCCTGCTGGCTGCTCAGCGGCCGCGAGGCGTCGATGCGGATGTCGCCGACCTGGATGGTGCCGCTGTTGGGGACTTCCAGCAGGTTCAGGCAGCGCAGCAGAGTGGTCTTGCCTGAGCCGCTGGGGCCGATGATCGCGACCACTTCGCCGGGCTGGACGGTCAGGTCGATGCCCTTGAGCACCTCCTGGCCGCGGAACTGCTTGGTCAGCTGGCGGACTTCGATCATGCGTCTTGCTCCCGGTCATGGAGGTTGACCCGGTCTTCCAGGCGGTTCTGCAGGTGCGACAGGATGCTGGCGAGGATCCAGTAGATCAGCGCCGCGGCGAGGTACATGGTGAAGACCTCGAAGGTGCGCGCGGTGATCAGCTGGGCCTGACGGAACAGTTCCGGCACCTGGATGGTAGCGGCCAGGGCGGTGTCCTTGACCAGCGAGATGAAGCTGTTGCCCAGCGGCGGCAGCGCGGTGCGCGCGGCCTGCGGCAGGATCACCCGGCGCAGGGTCTCGGCGCGGGTCATGCCGATGCTGGCGGCGGCTTCCCATTGGCCCTTGTCGATGGAGCCGATGGCGGCGCGGAGGATTTCGCAGACGTAGGCGGCCATGTTCAGCGAGAAGCCGATCAGCGCGGCGGGCAAGGGATCCAGTTCGATACCGGCCTGGGGCAGGCCGTAATAGATCATGAACAGCTGGACCAGCAACGGCGTGCCCCGGAAGAACGACACGTAGATGCGCGCAATCCAGCGCACGGGGGTGAATCCGTACAGGCGCATCAGCGCCAGTACGAATCCCAGCAGCAGTCCGAAGAACATGCCGCCTACGCTGAGGACTACCGTGAAGACCGCACCCTTGAGCAGGAAGGGCGCGGAATCCAGCGCAAGCTGCAGGCTTTCGTCGATCATTGGGTGACGTCAGCCTGGAACCATTTCTCCGAGAGTTTCTTCAACGTGCCATCGGCCCTGAATTTCTCGATGGCCTTGTTCAGCGCCGCGAGCAGTTCGGGGTTGCCCTTGCGCACGGCGATGCCGGCTTCCTGGCGGGCGAACGGCGCGCCGGTCAGGGCCATGGCGCCCTTGGTCTTGTTGACCATGTCGAAGGCGGCCAGGCGGTCCACCAGGATCACGTCGATGCGACCGCTGCGCAGGTCCTGGAACTTGGTGGGGTCGTCTTCGTAGGTACGCACGTCGGCTTGCGGAACATGTTCGCGCAGCCATTGCTCGTAGTTGGTGCCCAGACCCACGCCGACCTTCACGCCGGCGAGTTTTTCCGGGGTGTCGTACTTGCCTTCGTCGCCCTTGCGCACCAGTGCCTGGATACCGGACACGGTGTAGGCGTCAGAGAAGTCGTACTTTTTCTTGCGCTCCTCGGAGATGGTCACCTGGTTGATCACCAGGTCCAGGCGCTTGGATTCCAGCGCGGCGAGGATGCCGTCCCACTTGGTCGGCTGCAGCTTGGCGGTGACGCCCAGCTCCTTGGCGATCAGCTCGGAGAAGTCCACTTCGAAACCGGCCAGCTTGCCGTTTTCGTCCTGGAAGCTGAAGGGCGGGTAGGTACCCTCCAGGCCGACGCGGACTTCGCCCTTGGACTTGATCTGGGCGAGCAGGTCGTCGGCGGCCTGGGCCTGGCCGAAGAGGCTGGCGCCGAGGGAGAGGGTCAGGCTGGCAAGCAGGAAATGACGTCGCAGTGCGGAGAAGGTCATGGTGGTCACCGTTTTTGGTGTTTTAAGCAGGTTAGTCAACGCGTGGCGACTATATGGTCAGAATCGTTATGCAATAAAATAATAAAAAATTACATGCTTAGTTCGTGATTCGATCCATCAAGTCGCCGGCTGATAGGCGAACAAGGCCGGCGAACCACCGGTGTGCAGGAACAGGATAGGCCCGGTTTTCACGAAGCGTTCACGACGGATGCCATCGAGCAATCCGGCCATGGCCTTGCCGGTATACACCGGGTCCAGCAGCAGGCCTTCCTGGCTCGCCAGCAGACGAACCGCTTCCAGCGTGCCGGCATTGGCTTCGCCGTAGCGCGGGCCGAAATATTCATCCCACAGCTGGACCTTCGGAAGCGCGGGAGCGGCTTGGCCGAGCAGTTCCAGCGTGCGCTCGATCAGGCTCTCCACTTTCGGTCGCTGCGCCGCGTCGGTGCGCGAAACGGTCACGCCGATGACGTCCAGTTCCGGCAGTACATCGGCCAAGGCAACCGCCAAGCCCGCATGGGTACCGGCGCTGCCGGAGGCGAGGACCACGGCGGAAAAGTCCTGGCCGCTGCTGTGGATCTGCTCCGCCAGTTCCAGTCCGGCGCGCACATAGCCCAGGGCGCCCAGGGCGTTGGAACCGCCGATGGGGACGATATAGGGCTTGCGGCCTTGCCGACGCAGACGTTCTCCGGTCTGCGCCAGCAGTTCGTCCGCGGTGTCGAGGTTGGGCACGAGTTCGACCTCAGTGCCGAACAGGTCCAGCAGCAGGCGGTTACCGTTGCTCAGGTAATTGCGGTCAGCGGTGCCGATGGGGTTTTCCAGCAGCGCCACGCAGCGCAGGCCGAGCTTCGCCGCAACAGCGGCGGTCTGGCGTACGTGGTTGGACTGGATGGCGCCGGCGGTGACCAGGGTGTCGGCGCCTGCCTTGAGGGCGTCGGCGGCGAGGAATTCCAGCTTGCGCACCTTGTTGCCACCCAGGGCGAAGGGCGTGGTGTCGTCACGCTTCACCCACAGCTCCCGACCCAGTTGTGCACCGAGCCGTTCCAGCTTCTCCAGCGGCGTCGGGCCGCCGGCGAGGTCGAGGCGGGGGAAGCGGGCGAGGGCTGCGCGCAGGGGGCTCATGGCGGATACTCGGGGTGGCGGCGGGATGCGTCACCATAGAGCGCGCGAAGGTCCGCTGCAATGTGGCCGGCGGACGCGTGACGCGGCTCCGCACGGGAATGTCGCGCGACGATGCGCCCGCTCGCGGCGGGAAACTCCAGAGGCTGTGAATCAATGTGCGGACAGCGGCGCGGCGAACCGCTACGCTCCAGGCCCAGATCCGGAAAGATAACCGGGCAGATGACGAAAACAGGAAAACCAGGGCGGGGAAATCCGATGACTTCAGCAGTACCTTCACGCACTTCGCTGCATCGCTGGACGCTTCAATTGGTGGGCGCCCTTGCCCTGCTGCTGGGGTTGAGCTCACCGGCGCTGGCCGACCGGGTGATTCCCTCGGGGATGATGGTCGGTTTCGTCGACAGCGCGCTGTACCCGGTGATCACCCTCAAGCGCCCCAGGCCGAGCCTGCTGCGTCAGGTGATGACCCTGGGGCTCTACAACAAGACGGTGAGTTACCCGCTGTCGGTGTCGGTGCGTATCCGCGACGAGAACAACCGTTTCCTGGTCTACGGCCTGCTGCCGCAGATCACCGGCAAGTTCGTCGGCATCAAGGTCGGCCTGGACAGCCGCATCAGCCAGATCTGGGTGCTGACCGAGAAGGAAGCCACCGAATACGTTACCCGTCCCGACACCATTTTCCCGCCGACCTGACGGATTGCTGCGAAGGCTGACACCACACCGCTCGTGAGATTCCTCCGAGCGGACAGCAGCGGGGAAGGTACCTCTTCGGCTATCATGGGCGCCGGTCAAACTCCTACTTATCCGGTTCACCCATGACGTCCTCCCAGCCGCCGCGTGACGACAGCGCGGAAAACTCCCAGGAACAATCCTCCCAGGAGCAGTCTTCCCAGGAGCAGCCCACGCTGTCCCTGACGGAACTCGCCAAGGCCGCGCTTGCTGCGCAGAAGCAGGCCGCCGGCGCCTACCAGCACCGCAAGACCCACGACAAGGCCGAGTACCGCCCGCCGCACCCGCGTGGTTCGCGTCGCTCCATGGGCAAGCGCTGAGGCGACCTCTCGTCCGAAACCCCGTCAGCCGGCGTCCTTGCGGGGGCGCTGGCTGAACTGCGACGACCCGCCTGGGTCGTATGCGCATCTGCCGGGCCAGGTCGGCTGGCAACTTCCCGCTCTCGCGAACACGTCAAGGATCGACAGCCGCGCTCCCAGGCGAGCGCCTCGCGTCTAAAGGAGAATTCATGAAAGTCCTCGTCCCCTTCCTTTCCCTGCTGGCACTCGCCGGCTGCATCACCATGACCGGCAACTACGAGGTCACGGCCCATGACGAGTCGGGCAAGGAGTTGAGCAAGGGCAAGTTCCTCGCCCATGGCAGCGGCATTTACACGGTGCGCAACTCGCTCTGCTCGGTGTATCCGAAGGCCATCGTCACCATCAAGGACGTGGAGTCGGAGCAGGAACTGGAGGGCGAAAGCCCTTATCAGTGCCGCTGATTGCGTAGCGGCGCCGGTTGCCGGCGCCGCGAGGTGACAGGCTGACCGCGACGCTTCAGAGGGGCGCCTGCTCTTTGCTGCGGTGCTGCGCGCTGACGTGGTCCTCGCCAGCCACGCGTTCGGCGAAGATCGGCTGGAACAGCGGCACCAGCAGGCGGTTGCCGAATTCGCTCAAGTGATCGTCGTCGTAGTACATCGGCCGGCCGTGGCGGCTGGCGGCGCACTTCTGCTCATCGCACAGGTAGGGCAACGGATCGAGCACCCGGGCACCGCACTGCTGGCCGGCCAGATCCTGCATCTGGCTGACGAAGGCATTGCGCTGGCGGTAGGCGCTGCGGCTCATCGATAGCTTGCGCTCGCGTTTGAGCAGCATGGCGCGGCCCATCGCTTCGGGGACGCGCACCCCCATCTCCGGCGTCGGTCGCACCAGGTACAGCGGATGGTTGGCCGCCAGCGCACAGGCGGTAGCCACGTAGTGTGTTCGGTACTGTGCGAGCAGCGCCGCATTCGGCGACTGTTGAGGCTCGGTGAAATACAGTTCGGGTCGATTCGGGGTTTCGTCCGGCTCCCCGGCGAGGCCGCCGAACAGGTAGTACGACGCGCGGTTGATCACGATCACCGGGGTGCCCGGCAGCAGCTGCGCCTGGCGCTGTTCCAGGCGACTGAGAATCTTCTGGCAGACCTCCTGTTTCGGACCGTCGAGTTGCGCTCCGAAGATGGTCGGGCAGCCGCTGGTGCCGATGAACAGCACGCCGTCCTCGCGGTGCGGCAGGCTGGCGACGATGGCGTTGACCGTGGCCTGGGCATGGCTGTCGCCGAGCACGATGGCGCGGGTATTCGGGCCGCCATACTGGCACTGGGTCTTCTCGTCGCACTCGTCCAGGCGTGGATTGCGATTGTCGCGCTCCTCGTCCACGCGCTGCACCGCCTCGGGCAAGCGCTGTTCGAAGTCCGCCTTGCGCACCACCTTGGCCGGGCCGATCACCAGGACCACCGCCGCCAGCACCACAGCGCCCTGCGCCAGCGGCCTCAGGCGGCCCATCCGGCGGCCGCTGGGCTGCTCCACCAGGTGGTAGGAAAGGTGGCCGAGGACCAGCGTCAGCAGCAGCCCCGCCATGATGGCCTGCGGCAGGCTGGAAAGCTCCAGGTAAGCCAGTGCCACCACCACTGGCCAATGCCATAGATAGATCGAGTAGGAGCGGGTCCCGAGCCATTGCGCCACGGCGTTGGCGGTGAAGTGCGAGTCATTGCGGCGCGCCAGCAGGACCAGCGCGGCGCCACCGACCGGAATCAGGCCGAGCAGCCCCGGCCAGTGCATCTCGGGTGTGATGAACAGCAGCGATGCGACGATCAGCGCCATGCCCGCGCGTTCGATCCAGACGCCCAGGCGCTCGCCGGGTTGCCAACGGCTCTGCGCCAGGTGGATCACGCCGCCGGCCAGCAGTTCCCAGGCGCGCGCCGGGAAGAAGTAGAAGGCCGTCGAAGGCTCCTTCGCCGCCAGCGCCACGCAGTAGCCCAGCGACCCGAGAGCCAGCAGGCCCAGCAGCGGCAGCAGCCAGCGGCGGCCGCCGAGCCAGCGCCAGGCGGCAACCAGCACCAGTGGGAACAGCAGGTAGAACTGCCATTCCACCGACAACGACCAGGTATGCAGCAGCCACTTGTCATGGGAAGCCACATCGAAATAGCCGGCTTCCTTCATGAACATGCGGTTGGAGGTGAACAGCACGCTGCCCCAGACATGCTTGCCCAGCCGCTGGTAGTCCGACGGCAGCAGGAAGAACCAGCCCAGCGCCAGCAGCACGGCGCACAACACCAGCAAGGCCGGCAGGATGCGACGGGCGCGGGCCAGGTAGAAGGTCAGGAAGGAGAAGCCGGATGGTGCGGCCAGGGCCCCCAGGACGATGCCGGTCATCAGGTAGCCGGAGATGACGAAGAACACGTCCACGCCGACGAAGCCACCGGTAAAGCCGCTGATACCGAAGTGATACAGCACCACCGCGACCACGGCCCAGGCCCGCAGGCCATTGATGTCGCGGCGGAAATCGCCAGAACTGCGCAAGAGTCGATCCTCGGACTACAGAATGGGCACCCGCGCAACAGGGCGGTGCCACACGAGAAACGGGAGTTGCCCCGAATGGGGCGGCGCAATGTATCGTCACCGATACACGATTGCCATCAACAGCCCGCGAATCTTCCGACTGGCGTTGTATGAAATTTGTTCAAATTGTGTAGAGAGTGTGCGAAAGCGGACTCCGCGGGCCGCCTCGGCCCACGGTCTGCAGCCGATCAGTTGCCGGTGCTGGAGGGGAGTTTCTGTGCCTGCCCCTGCTGCAACGTCCACTCCACCACCTGCGCGGAAAGCTGATCGGCCGCCTTGCCGAAGGCACTGACCACTTCGGGCACCTGTTTGCCGTCCACCGGCTGGCGGACTTCGAAGGTGCGCGAGGCGACGATGCGCTGGCCGAGGGTGCGCACCAGGCGCGCGTCGTAGCGCAGGTGGATCACCGGCTTGCCGTTCTGGTATTCGCTCTGGAAGGCACGCAGTTCGCCGGTCAGGTCGAGGTCGGCCTGCAGGCTGGCTTCGTCGCTGCTCAGGGCGCGGATGCTGCCGTTGGCGGTGAAGGCGTCGAGCAGGCGGTCACGTAGCAGACCCGGTGCCCGGTTGCTCCAGCGCGCGCCCTGGTAGCTGCTCAGCTGGTTGCCTTGCGGGACCACGGCGATGCGGTTGCTGTCCAGCGCCAGGCTGGCTGTGGGCGCGCTGACTCGCAGCGACCAGTTCACCGCTGTATTGCTGCGCGCGGGTTGCTGCGCGGCCGGCAGCAGGTAGAAGTCCGGGCTCTCCGCTTCCGGGAGGATCGAGCAGGCGCCCAGCAGACTGACCAGGGCGGCGACACCGAGCAGGCGGGGAAGGGCGGTCATGGCTGGAACTCCTTGTTGCGTTCGCGGCCGAGCAGGTAGCCGGTGGGGTTTTCCTGCAGGCGGCGGGTGACGCCGCGCAGGTCTTCCAGGGTGGAGCGCAGTTCGCGGATCGCCGGGCCGATCTCGCCCAGGCCATTGAGGCCGCCGTTTACCGAGTCGTAGTTGCTGTCGAGCAGCTTTTCCACGCGTTCGCTGCTGTTGCGCAGGGCGGTGAGGGTTTTCTGCGTGTCGTCCAGCAGCGCTGGCCCGCGGCTGCCCAGGGTGCGGTTGGCCTGTTCGAGCATGGTGCTGGCATTGGCGAAGGTCAGCCGCGCCTGCTCGCTGGCGGCGGCCAGTTCCTGCACGGTCTTGCGGATGTCGTCGCGCTGTTCGGCGACCACTCCGGTGGCCTGGTCAATGTGGTCCAGGGTGCGGCTGATGCGGTCGACGTTCTCCTGGGAGAACATGCGGTTCACGTTGTTGATCAGGTTGTTGATGTTGGTGGCGATGTCCTCGCCGTTGGCCAGCAGCTTGGCGAAGGGCGAGGGGATGGTCTTGATCACCGGCACCTCGCCGTCCTTGCTGGTCAGCGGCGGGCTGTCCTGGGCGGCGCTGGAGAGCTGGATGATGGCCTGGCCGGTGACGCCGGTCAGCGCCAGCTTGGCGCGTGTGTCTTCACGGATCGGCGTGCTGTCGTAGACGCGGATGCGCGCGCGGACCTTGCGCGGGTCGTTCGGGTCCAGGCGCAGGGACACCACGTCGCCCACGCGGATGCCGCTGTACTGCACGGTGCCGCCTTCGGACAGGCCGGTCACCGCCTCGTTGAAGATCACGTCGTAGACCTTGTACTTCTGGTCGTTACTCGACTGCGCCAGCCACAGGGCGAAGAGCAGCGCGCCGATCGACACGACCAAAGTGAACAGGCCGATCAGCACGTGATGGGCACGGGTTTCCATTCAGTTTTCCTCCCGCAGGTGTTCGGTGGCCTGCAGCGCGGCACGGCCGCGCGGGCCGTGGAAATAGTCCTGCACCCAGGCGTCGTCGGTCTGGGCGACCTGGTCCAGCGGCCCGACCACCAGCACGCGCTTCTGCGAGAGCACGGCGACGCGGTCGCAGATGGTGTAGAGGGTGTCCAGGTCGTGGGTGACCAGGAACACCGTGAGGCCGAAGGCGTCGCGCAGGGTCAGGATGAGTTGGTCGAAGGCCGCCGCGCCGATGGGGTCGAGGCCGGCGGTGGGTTCGTCGAGGAACAGGATGTCCGGGTCCAGCGCCAAGGCGCGGGCCAGCGCGGCGCGCTTGACCATGCCGCCGGACAGCTCGGCCGGGTACTTGGCGCCGGCGTCCGGTGGCAGGCCGGCGAGGGATATCTTCACCTTGGCGATGAACTCGGCATCGCTGCGTGACAGCCTGGCGTGCTCGATCAGCGGCAGGCAGATGTTCTCGCTGACGGTCAGCGAGGAGAACAGCGCGCCGTTCTGGAACAGCACGCCGAAGCGTCGTTCCAGCTTCGAGCGTTCCAGCGGCGGCAGCGCCGGCAGGTTCTGCCCGAACACGTGGACGCTGCCTTCGCTGGGCTGGCGCAGGCCGATGATGCTGCGCAGCAGCACCGACTTGCCGGTGCCCGAGCCGCCGACCACGCCGAGGATCTCGCCCTTCATCACGTCGAGGTCCAGGTGCTCGTGCACGGCGTGGGTGCCGAAGCGGTTGGCCAGGTCGCGGACGACGATGATCGGTTCGCTCACCAGCCCATCTCCATGAAGAACAGCGCGAACATGGCATCCAGCAGGATCACCACGAAGATCGACTGGACCACGCTGGAGGTGGTGTGCTCGCCCACCGACTGCGCGCTGCCGCTGACGCGGAAGCCTTCCAGGCAGCCGATCACGGCGATGATGAAGGCGAACACCGGGGCTTTGACGATGCCCACCAGGAAGTGCTGCACGGCGATATCGTTCTGCAGCATGTAGAGGAACATGCGTGGCGAGATGTCCAGGCTCAGGGCGCAGACCACGCCGCCGCCGAAGATGCCCGAGAGCATCGCCAGGAAGGTCAGCATCGGCAGGGTCAGCAGCAGCGCCAGCACCCGCGGCAGCACCAGCAGTTCCACCGGGTCCAGGCCCAGGGCCTGGATCGCGTCGATCTCCTGGTTGGCCTTCATCGAGCCGATCTGCGCGGTGAAGGCGCTGGCGGTGCGGCCGGCAAGCAGGATGGCGGTGAGCAGCACGCCGAATTCACGCAGGAAGGAGAAGCCGACCAGATCGACGGTGTAGATCTGCGCGCCGAACTTCTGCAGCACCGTGGCGCCGAGGAAGGCCACCACCGCGCCGACCATGAAGGTCAGCAGGGCGACGATGGGCACCGCGTCGAGCCCGGTTTCCTCCATGTGCGCGGCCAGCGAGGTGAGGCGCCAGCGGCGTGGCCGCAGCAGGTTGCGCACCAGCGTCTGCAGGGTCAGGCCGATGAAACCGAGCAGGCCGACCAGGTGTTCGCGGAAGGTCAGGGTGGCGATGCCGATGCGTTCCAGCACATCGACCAGCGCGTTGCCCGGCGCCGGCGGCTTTTCATCCATCCGGCACTGGGTGATGGCACTGCCGACGGTGCGTAGCAGGGCCTGGCGTTCAGCGGGCAGGTTGTGGGCGATCTGGCCCAGTTGGCTCATGCGGGCGCCGCCGATGATCTCGGCGAGCAGCGCGGCGCCGGCGGTATCCAGTGCGCCGAGGCCGGCGAAGTCCAGTGCCGCCGGGGATTGGGCATGGCGCTGGGCCGCCACCTGGGCTTCCAGCGCGGAGAAATGCGCGAGGGTCCAGTCGCCGCTGACGTGCATCAGCGGTGGGCTGGTAGAGGTGTCGAGCTGAAGCTGGCCGGGCTGGGCGGTCATCGTCATGGTTCGCATTCTAGCGGAGTTACACAGTGCCATGATTGAACGGGTGTGTCGCTTTTCAGAGCGGTTGCAAGGTGCCGGGGCCTGCCCGGCGACATCCTCTTCAATTGACGCCCCAGCCCGCCAGCCACTAAGCTGCGCGCCTGCTTCAGGTGCCCGCGGCGCAAGCCCAGGGTGAAACAGGGAAGCCGGTGAAATCGATATGCAATCGAGCATTCCGGCGCTGCCCCCGCAACGGTAAGCGAGTTCAGAACCGCAACCGCCACTGTGCCACCGGCATGGGAAGGCGCGGTTCATCGGAGACGCCAGGCGTTTCCCCTCGCAAGCCCGGAGACCGGCCTGCTGCATCGCATGGCATCGCGGGAGGCGCTGCCGACGCCGGCCGCACGCGCCGCGCGTTCGCCGTCCTCCGCCTGCCCCGACTGGTCAGTGCCGCGCGGGTGAGAGCGGCGGAGAATCCTTCAGGTGACATCCCCAATTCCCCAGGTCGACAGCCTCCGCGCTGGACGGCCTTTACCGCCTGGCGCTTCTGCGTGCCGGCGGATCGCCCCTGCCCATCCCATTGCTCGCCTGCTGCCGCACGGTCGGCAGCCTGACGCCTGTGCATTGCCTTTCAGGAGGAATACGCCATGACTGAATCCCCAGAAAAGGACGAGCGCCATCGCTCGCGCATGCAGCGCAAGAAGGCGGTGATCGACGAGAAGATCGCCCAGGCTCAGGGTGAGCGCGGTGTGTTCCTGGTCAACAGCGGCAACGGCAAGGGCAAGAGCAGCTCGGCCTTCGGCATGGTCGCCCGCGCGCTGGGCCACGGCATGAAGGTGGGTGTGGTGCAGTTCATCAAGGGCGCCGCGACCACCGGCGAGGAAGCCTTCTTCCGCCGCTTCCCCGAGGAGGTCAGCTTCCACGTGATGGGCGAGGGCTTCACCTGGGAAACCCAGGACCGCCAGCGCGACATCGCCAAGGCGCAGTTCGCCTGGGACATGGCCCGTCAACTGC
The DNA here is from genome assembly GCF_014204515.1 of Pseudomonas nitroreducens. GTDB lineage: Bacteria > Pseudomonadota > Gammaproteobacteria > Pseudomonadales > Pseudomonadaceae > Pseudomonas > Pseudomonas nitritireducens_A. The sequence goes on from NZ_JACHLI010000009.1 coordinate 59,026, forward strand.
TGGCCGACCCCGAAGTCGGCCTGGTGGTGCTGGACGAGGTGAACATCGCCCTCAAGCACGGCTATCTGGAGCTGGACACCGTGCTGGCCGACATCGCCGCGCGCCCGCCGATGCAGCACGTGGTCGCCACTGGCCGCGGTGCGCAGCCGGCGATGCTCGAAGCCGCCGACACCGTCACCGAGATGGGCCTGGTGAAGCACGCCTTCAAGGCCGGCATCAAGGCGCAGAAAGGGGTCGAGTTCTGATGCTCGTGGCTTGCCCTCACCCCAGCCCTCTCCCAAGGGGAGAGGGGGCCGTTCGGCGTGTACCTGGAGACCAGCGCTCGCCGGCCGGCACTCTCAGCGGACGACCTGGTCGCGCGAGGGCCGATCGATCCATGCCTGCGCTGCATGGAGCATCTGACTGCTCCCTGTCCCTCCGGGAGAGGGCTGGGGTGAGGGTGCTTTCTTGCCAATATTGGGAGTGCGCCCGATGACCTCGCGCCAATGCCCCGCCTTGCTGATCGCCGCCCCCGCCTCCGGCCAGGGCAAGACCACCGTGACCGCCGCCCTGGCGCGCCTGCACACGCGCCTCGGGCGCAAGGTGCGGGTGTTCAAGTGTGGCCCGGATTTCCTCGACCCGATGATCCTCGCCCGCGCCAGTGCTGCGCCGGTCTACCAGCTGGACCTGTGGATGGTCGGCGAGGAAGAAAGCCGCCGCCTGCTCTGGGAGGCGGCTGGCGAGGCCGACCTGATCCTCATCGAGGGCGTCATGGGCCTGTTCGACGGCTCGCCGTCAGCGGCCGACCTGGCGCGCCGCTTCAACGTGCCGGTGATGGCGGTGATCAACGGCCAGTCCATGGCGCAGACCTTCGGCGCCATGGCGGTCGGCATGGCCACCTATCAGCCGGACCTGCCATTCTCCGGCGTACTCGCCAACCGTATCGGCAGCCAGCGCCACCGCGACCTGGTGCGCGACAGCCTGCCGGAGTGGATTCGCTGGTATGGCGCGCTGCCGCGCGATACCGAAGTGGAACTGCCCAGCCGCCACCTGGGGCTGGTGCAGGCCGACGAACTGGCTGATCTCGATGCCCGCCTGGACGCTGCCGCCGATGCCCTGGCGGCTAGCGCCAGCACCGACTTGCCGCTGCCGGTAAGCTTCGCCGCGCCCGAGTCGCGCCGCACGTCTTCGCGCCTGGATGGCGTGCGCATCGGCGTGGCGCGGGACAATGCCTTCGCCTTCCTCTACCAGGCCAACCTCGACCTTCTGCGCGAGCTGGGCGCCGAGCTGGTGTTCTTCTCGCCCCTACGTGACGAAGCGCTGCCCGAGGTGGACAGCCTCTATCTGCCCGGCGGCTACCCGGAGCTGCACCTGCAGGCGCTGGGTGGCAATCGCGCCATGGCCAAGGCCATCCACGCGCACCACGAGATGTGCAAACCGATCCTCGCCGAGTGCGGCGGCATGCTCTATCTGCTCGATGCGCTGACCGATGTGGCCGGCGAGCGCGCGGAACTGCTCGGCCTGCTGCCAGGCGAAGCGCGCATGCAGAAGCGCCTCGCCGCGCTGGCGCTGCAGGCCGTGACGCTGCCCGAAGGCACCTTGCGAGGGCACACCTTCCACCACTCGTTGCTGGACAGCAGCGAGGAGCCGCTGGCACGTGGCATCTGCCCCAACGACAAGCCGGTGGCCGAAGCGGTGTTCCGCCGCGGCCGGCTCACCGCGTCCTATATCCACTTCTACCTGCCGTCCGACCCGGACGCCGCCGCATCCCTGCTGAGACCATGACCGAACACGCCTACAGCCCCGAAGAACGCGCCGCGCTCTACCGCGCCATCGCCGAACGCCGCGACATGCGCCACTTCAGCGGTGGCGAGGTGGCGCCCGAGCTGCTCGCGCGCCTGCTGGAAGCGGCGCACCAGGCGCCCAGCGTCGGGTTGATGCAGCCGTGGCGGTTCATCCGCGTTACCTCGACCGAGCTGCGCCAGTCGATTCATGGTCTGGTGGAAGAGGAGCGCGTGCGCACCGCCGAAGCGCTGGGCGAGCGTTCCGACGAGTTCATGCGGCTCAAGGTCGAGGGCGTGCTCGACTGTGCCGAGGTGCTGGTGGCGGCGCTGATGGAGGGCCGCGAGGCGCACGTCTTCGGCCGCCGTACACTGCCAAACATGGACCTGGCCTCGTTATCCTGCGCCATCCAGAACCTCTGGCTGGCCTCGCGCGCCGAAGGGCTGGGGATGGGCTGGGTCTCGCTGTTCGATCCGGCCGCGCTGGGTGAGCTGCTCGGCCTGCCGGAAGGCGCCGAGGCGGTGGCGGTGATCTGCCTCGGCCCGGTCAGCGAGTTCTACCCGGCGCCGATGCTGGTCCTGGAAGGCTGGCGCCAACCGCGCGCGCTCAGCGAACTGCTGTACGAGAACCACTGGGGAGAACAGCCATGATCCTGGCCCTGCTGAGTGTCCTCGGCGTGGCGCTGGATGCCCTGTTCGGCGAGCCGAAAAGCTGGCATCCGCTGGTGGCTTTCGGGAAGCTGGCGGATCGGTTGGAGCGGCGGTTCAATCGCTCGCGAGTCGCAGATCGCGCTGAAGAGCTCCCTCTCCCTAACCCTCTCCCTGAAGGGAGAGGGGACCGTACGGTGCCGGGGGAAGCAACGGTGTCAGCCGGCACGGACAACCCCCTCTCCCTTCAGGGAGAGGGCGGGGGAGAGGGTGTATCAGCCAGCACCGCATCCTCGGGGAACGACACCCCCGGCCTCGGCTGGCGCAGCCATGGCGTCACCGCCTGGATCATCGCCGTCATCCCGCTGACGCTGCTCGCGCTGCTGCTCAGCCTGCTGCCCTACGTCGGTTGGGTCGTACAGGTGCTGGCGCTTTACGCCGCGCTGGGCCTGCGCAGCCTGGGCGAACATGCTGAACCGGTGGCGCTGGCCTTGCGCGCCGGTGACCTGAACGAAGCCCGGCTGCGCGTGGGCTATATGGTCAGCCGCGAAACCGCCGAACTGGACGCCACTGCCGTGGCCCGCGCCACCACCGAATCGGTGCTGGAGAATGGCAGCGATGCGGTGTACGCCGCGCTGTTCTGGTTCGCCATCGCCGGTGCGCCGGGCGTGGTGCTCTATCGCCTGAGCAACACCCTCGACGCCATGTGGGGCTATCGCAACGCGCGCTTCGAACGCTTCGGCTGGGCCGCGGCGAAGATCGACGATGTGCTCAACTACATCCCGGCGCGCCTGGTGGCTTTCACCTACGCGCTGCTCGGCCACACCCGACTTGCCCTGCGTTGCTGGCGCACGCAAGCGCCGCAGTGGGACAGTCCCAACGCCGGTCCGGTGATGGCCACCGGCGCGGGAGCGCTGGGCGTTTCGCTCGGCGGCTCCGCCCGCTACCACGGCGAACTCCACGAACGCCCGCAGCTGGGCGAAGGCCCGGCACCGACCGCCACGGACATCTGGCGCGCGCTGGCCCTGGTGCGCCAGGGCGTGCTGCTGTGGCTGGCGGTCATCCTCATCCTGGGAGTGCTCTGATGCTCGAACATGGCGGCCGGTTGCGCAAAGCGGCGCAGCAGTACGGCATTCCGCTTTCCGAGTGGCTCGACCTGTCCACCGGCATTTCGCCCTGGCCCTGGGCGCTGCCCAATGTGCCGGCGGCGGCCTGGATGCGCCTGCCCGAAGACAGCGACGGCCTGGAAGCCGCCGCGCGCCGCTACTACGGCGCCGAGAAGCTGCTGCCGCTGCCCGGCAGCCAGGCGGCGATCCAGCTGCTGCCGCGGCTGCGCCGGCCGGGCAAGGTCGGCGTGGTCTCGCCCTGTTACGCCGAGCACGCCGAGTCCTGGCGCGCCGCCGGGCATATCCTGCGCGAGGTCAGCGACCAGGAAGTGCCCCATCACCTCGAGCGTTTCGACGTATTGGTGGTGGTCAACCCGAACAACCCCACCGGCCGACGCATCGAGGCCGGCGTGCTGCTGGAATGGCATGCGCGCCTGCAGGAGCGCGGCGGCTGGTTGGTGGTGGACGAAGCCTTCATGGACTGCACGCCCGAACACAGCCTGGCGCCCAGTTGCGCGAGCCGTCCGGGGCTGATCGTGCTGCGCTCCTTCGGCAAGTTCTTCGGCCTGGCCGGCGCGCGCCTGGGCTTCGCCTTCGCCGAGCCGCGGCTGCTGGAAAGCCTGGCGAAACTGCTCGGCCCCTGGGCGGTGAATGGCCCCACGCGCTGGGTCGCGCAGACCGTGCTGGGCGAGTTCCAGGAGCAGATCCAGCGCCGCCGTGATCTGCATGACGCCAGCCGGCGCCTGGCCGGGCTGCTCGGTGAGCACGGCTTCGCGCCCCAGGGCGGCACAGCGCTGTTCCAGTGGGCGGTATCGATGCGCGCCCATGCGCTGCGCGATCATCTGGCGCGCCAGGGCATCCTCGTGCGCCTGTTCGAAACGCCCGCCAGCCTGCGCTTCGGCCTGCCGGCGGACGAGCGGGGCTGGGAGCGCCTGGAGCACGGCCTGCGCACCTTCAACCAGATGGAGAGCCTGCGGTGACCACCCCGATGGCGCGAGGCGCAACGCTGATGGTGCAGGGCACCACTTCGGATGCCGGCAAGAGCACCTTGGTGACGGCGCTGTGCCGCTGGTTGCGCCGGCAAGGTGTGGCCGTGGTGCCGTTCAAGCCGCAGAACATGGCGCTGAACAGCGCGGTGACCGCCGACGGCGGCGAGATCGGTCGCGCCCAGGCAGTGCAGGCCCAGGCCTGCCACCTGGCGCCGCACACCGACATGAACCCGGTGCTGCTCAAGCCCAACAGCGACACCGGCGCCCAGGTGATCATCCACGGTCGCGCGGTGACCAGCATGAACGCCGTGGCCTACCACGACTACAAACGCGTGGCGCTGCAGGCGGTGCTCGAATCCCACCAGCGCCTCAGCGCGCAGTACCCGGTGGTGGTGGTGGAGGGCGCGGGCTCGCCGGCGGAGATCAACCTGCGCGCCAACGACATCGCCAACATGGGTTTTGCCGAGGCGGTGGACTGTCCGGTGATCCTGATCGCCGACATCGACCGCGGCGGTGTGTTCGCCCATCTGGTCGGCACCCTGGAGCTGCTCAGCGAAAGCGAGCGGGCGCGGGTGAAAGGCTTTGTCATCAACCGCTTCCGCGGCGACATCGCATTGCTGCAGAACGGCCTCGACTGGCTGGAAGAGCGTACCGGCGTGCCGGTGCTCGGCGTGCTGCCGTACCTGATGGACTTCCACCTGGAAGCCGAGGACGCCATCGACACCCGCCAGGCCGCCAAGACCGGCGAGCGCCTGCGCGTGGTGGTGCCGGTGCTGCCGCGCATCAGCAACCACACCGACTTCGATCCGCTGCGCCTGCACCCGCAGGTGGAGCTGACCTTCGTCGGCCCCGGCCAGCCGATCCCGCCGGCGGACCTGATCATCCTGCCCGGCTCCAAGAGCGTGCGGCCGGACCTGGCCTTCCTCCGCGCCCAGGGCTGGGAGGAGGCGATCCGCCGTCACCTGCGCTACGGCGGCAAGCTGCTGGGCATCTGTGGCGGCTTGCAGATGCTCGGCCGCACCCTCGCCGACCCGCACGGCCTGGAAGGCGCCGCGGGGGAGAGCGAGGGCCTCGGCCTGCTGGATTTCCGCACCGTGCTGGAGCCGGAGAAGCAGTTGCGCAATGTCAGCGGCCAGTTGGCGCTGGAAGAGGCGACGGTGAGCGGTTACGAGATTCATGCCGGCGTCACCGAAGGGCCGGCGCTGGAAAACCCCGCCGTGCGCCTGAACGACGGACGCAACGATGGCGCGATCAGCGCCGACGGGCAGGTGATGGGCACCTACCTGCACGGGCTGTTCGAGTCCGCCGCGTCCAGCTCCGCGTTGCTGCGCTGGGCCGGGCTGCGCGAAGTGCAGAGCATCGATTACCACGCCTTGCGCGAACGCGATATCGAGCGCCTGGCCGATCAGGTCGAGGCGCATCTGGATACCGACAAACTGAGAGCGCTGTGCGGACTGTAGGGCGGATAACCGTTCGCGGTTATCCGCCGTTTTGTTGCGGCGTGATTTCGGCGGATAACGTCTGGGGCGTTATGCGCCCTACGAAACCGCTCGGCACTGAGCCTATACGTAGGATGGGTGGAGCGAAGCGATACCCATCAATTCGGCGTTGTGTCGTGATGGGTATCGCAGGCTCCACCCATCCTACAAATTGCCCGTCGGCACGGAGAGACCATGCTTGAACTGATCCTCGGCGGCGCCCGTTCGGGCAAGAGCCGCCTGGCCGAGCGGCTGGCGCTGGAAAGCGGCCTGCCGGTCACCTACGTCGCCACGGCCCAGGCCGGCGACGGCGAGATGTCCACGCGTATCCTGCAGCACCGCGAGCGCCGCCCCGAGCACTGGGGCCTGGTGGAGGAACCGCTGGCCCTGGCCGACGCGCTGGAGCGCCTGGCCGCGCCACAGCACTGCGTGCTGGTGGACTGCCTGACCCTGTGGGTCACCAACCTGCTGCTCCACGAAGACGGCTGGCGCCTGCGCGGCGAGATCGACGCGCTGCTGGAAACGCTGCCGCAACTGCCCGGGCGCATCCTTCTGGTCAGCAATGAAACCGGGCTGGGCGTGGTGCCGATGGGCGAGCTCAGCCGCCGATATGTCGACGAGGCCGGCTGGTTGCACCAGTCCCTGGCCGAGGTCAGCGAACGCGTGGTGTTCACCGTCGCCGGCCTGCCCATGGTGTTGAAGGGGGAAGCATTATGAGTCTGCAATGGTGGCTGCAAGGCACCCAGCCGATCGACCGCGTGGCGCAGGGCAAAGCCGCTGCGCGCCAGGACCAGCTGACCAAGCCGCGCGGCGCGCTGGGCCGGCTGGAAGAGGAGACCATCCGCCTGGCCGGCCTGCAGGGCCGCGAGCGGCCGGGGCTGGAGCACATCTGGATCGCCCTGTTCGCCGGTGACCACGGCGTGGTGACCGAAGGCGTGTCGGCCTATCCGCAGGCGGTGACCGTGGAGATGCTGCGCAACTTCGTGCGTGGCGGTGCAGCGATCAGTGTTCTGGCCCGCGACCTTGATGCGCGCCTGGAGGTGATCGACCTGGGCACCGCCACGCCGCTGGAACCACTGCCCGGTGTGCTGCATGTGATGGTTGGCGCTGGCACCGCGAACTTTGCGAAAGAGCCGGCGATGACCGCCGCCCAGTGCCTGATCGCCCTGGAGGCCGGCCGCGAAGCCGTGCGCCGCGCGCTGCAGGCCGGCAGCGAACTGTTCATCGGCGGCGAGATGGGCATCGGCAACACCAGCTCGGCGGCGGCCCTGGCCTGCGCGCTGCTGGACGAGCCGGCGCAGGCGCTGGTCGGCCCCGGCACCGGGCTGGATGCCCAGGGCGTGGCGCGCAAAGTTGAAGTGATCGACCGTGCACTGGCGCTGCACCGCGCCCATTGCGACGAGCCTTTCGAAGCGCTGTGCCGCCTCGGCGGCTTCGAGATCGCCGCGCTGGTGGGCGCCTATCTCGCCTGCGCGCAGAAGGGCATCCCGGCGCTGGTGGACGGCTTCATCTGCACCACCGCTGCGCTGTGCGCGACGCATCTGAATCCTGGCTGCCGTGACTGGTTGCTGTTCGCCCATGCCGGCGCGGAGCCGGGGCACAACCGGGTGCTCGCCGCACTCGATGCGCAGCCGCTGCTGGACCTGGGGCTGCGCCTGGGCGAGGGCAGCGGCGCGGCGCTGGCGGTGCCGTTGCTGCGTCAGGCCTGCCGGTTGCACAGTGGTATGGCGACCTTCGCCGAAGCCGCGGTATCGGACCGCCCGGCATGACGCTGCGCCTGGAGCTGCTGCGCCATGGTGAGACCGAGCTTGGCGGCGGCTTTCGCGGACGCCTGGACGATGCGCTGACCGATACCGGTTGGGCACAGATGCGCGGCGCACTGGGCGACGAGTGCCGCTGGTCGGCGCTGGTCAGTTCGCCCCTGCGGCGTTGCGCGGCTTTCGCCGAAGAACTGGCGGCGCGCCACGGCCTGCCGCTGGGCTTCGAGCCGGGTCTGCAGGAGCTGGATTTCGGCCAGTGGGAAGGCCTTTCGCCAGCTACGCTGTTTGAAAGCGAACCCGCGGCGCTGGAGCGCTTCTGGAACGATCCCTACGCCTTTCCGCCGCCCGGCGGCGAGGCCATGGGCGACTTCGAGGCGCGCGTTTTCGCCGCGCTGGAGCGCCTCTACCAGGCACATGCCGGATCGTCCGTGCTGGTCGTCACCCATGGCGGCGTGATGCGCCTGTTCGGCGCCCTGGCCAACGGGCTGCCGGCCCGACGCCTGCTGGAAGTGGTGGTGGCCCACGGCGAATGCATGGCGCTGGACGTGACCCGCGAGGGTGGCGGCTGGCGCATCCACAAGGCGCAATTCTGAGTCGAACCGTTGATGAGCAACCCGGAACGCGAACCGCCAGCACCCGAGCAGCCTGCCGAAGAGGCCGGCGCGGACGCGCGCGTCGCCCACCTGAGCAACTGGCTGCTGCCGCTGGTGGCGCTGCAGTTCCTCACCCGCCTGCCGGTGCGGCTGAGGCATATGCCGACACCACAGCAGTTCGGTCGCGCCACGCTGTTCTACCCGCTGGTAGGCCTGCTGATCGGCGCCGTGCTGTTCGCCATGGGCGAGCTGCTCAGTGGCGTGCACATGCTGTTGCAGGCGGCGCTGATCCTGCTGGTGTGGGTGGCTTTCACTGGAGCCCTGCACCTCGACGGACTGGCTGATACGGCGGACGCCTGGATCGGCGGGCTGGGTGACCGCGAACGCACCCTGGCGATCATGAAGGACCCGCGCTGTGGCCCGGCAGCCGTGGTCGCGCTGGTGCTGTTGCTGCTGCTGAAGTTCGCGGCGATCACGGCGATCCTCGGCAACCACCAGCACTGGGGTCTGCTGCTGGCGCCGTGGCTGGGGCGCTGCGCGCTGCCACTGCTGTTCTTCACCACCGACTATGCCCGCCAGGGCGGCCTGGGCCAGGCCCTGGCCGACCACCTGCCACGCACGGCGATGCCGTGGATGCTGGCGGCCAACGCTGCGCTGATGGTGCTGGTGGGGCTGACCGGCATGCTGGCGCTGGTGGTCGCGCTGGTGGTCTTCGTCTGGCTGCGCAGCCGCTTCATCGCCCGCCTGGGCGGCACCACCGGCGACACCGCCGGGGCGATGCTGGAAATCATCGAGTGCGCCGTGCTGGTGGCGTTGGCGCTCTGATCGATCGTAGGTATTTCTCTGTAGAGGCGCCTCTCCCTAACCCTCTCCCTGAAGGGAGAGGGGACCGTTCGGTGCAGGTTGAAACGGTGGTATCAGCCGGTACGGACGGCTCCCTCTCCCTTCAGGGAGAGGGCGGGGGAGAGGGGGCTTCCCTTGGCGCGGAACTGTCAATCGAAGGCGAAATGCTCCGTCTTCAACCCCATGATCGACCGCACCGGCTTCGCCATCGCCGCCGCATGCCCTTTGGCACGCGGTAGCAAACGGGCGAAGTAGAAGTCGCTGGTGGCGATCTTGGCCTTGTAGAAGTCACTCGACTCGCTGCCGCCCTGGCGCAGGCGCTTGCGCGCGGCGGCTTCCTGCAGCGCCCAGGAGTAGGCCAGCGCGGCGTAGCCGGAGAACATCAGGTAGTCGTGGCTGGCGGTGCTGACCAGGTCGCGCTGCTTGCGGGCGGTGAGGGCGATGCGCAGCGTCAGCAGGTTCCACTGTGCGCAGAGCTTGAGCAGGGTGAGCGCGCGGCCACGCATGGCCGGTTCCTGCTTGAGCAGGTCGACGGCGAACTTCGCCACCTGCCGGGTGAAGTCGCGCACGGCCTTGCCCTGGGTCATCAGCAGCACCTTGCGGCCGAGCAGGTCCAGCGCCTGGATGCCGGTGGTGCCTTCGTAGAGCGTGGCGATCCGCGCGTCGCGGACGATCTGCTCCATGCCATGTTCCTTGATGTAGCCGTGGCCACCGAACACCTGCATGCCTAGGTTGGCGCTCTCCAGGCCCAGTTCGGTCAGGCAGCCCTTGAGGATCGGGGTGAGGAAGCCGAGCTTGTCGTCCCAGCGGTCGTACTCGGCGTTGTCGTTGGTCAGCAGGCCCTGGATCATCTTGTCCGCGTACTGGGTGGCCAGGTAGATCAGCGCGCGGCCGCCCTCGGCCACGGCTTTCTGGGTCAGCAGCATGCGGCGCACGTCACCGTGGTGCATCAGGCTGTCGGCGATCTCGCCCGGCTCCTTGGTGCCTGAGAGGGCGCGCATCGAGCGGCGCTCACGGGCGTAGGCGAGGGCGCCCTGGTATGCCAGTTCGGCGGTGGCCACGCCCTGGATGGCGGTGCCGATGCGCGCGCTGTTCATGAAGGTGAACATGCACTCCAGGCCCTTGTTCGGCTCGCCGATCAGGTAGCCGGTGGCGCCGTCGAAGTTCATCACGCAGGTGGCCGAGGCCTTGATGCCCATCTTCTTTTCCAGCGCGCCACAGGTCACGCCGTTGCGTGGGCCGAGGGCACCGGCTTCCCCTGCGAGGAATTTCGGCACGATGAACAGCGAGATACCGCGCGTGCCCTTGGGTGCATCCGGCAGGCGGGCGAGGACGATGTGCACGATGTTCTCGGTGAGGTCGTGCTCGCCGGAGGAGATGAAGATCTTCGTGCCGGTGATTGCGTAGCTGCCATCGGCGTTGGTTTCCGCGCGGGTCTTCACCTGGCCCAGGTCGGTGCCGCACTGCGGCTCGGTGAGGCACATGGTGCCGCCCCAGCGGCCTTCGGTGAGCGGCGTGAGGTAGGTCTGCTTCTGTTCCTCGTTGCCGTGCTGCATCACCGTGTTCATCGCGCCCAGCGACAGCCCCGGATACATGGAGAACGGCCAGTTGGCGGTGCCGAGCATCTCCTGCTTGAGCGCGCCCAGGCTCATCGGCAGGCCCTGGCCGCCGTACTCCACCGGGTGCGACAGGCCCTGCCAGCCGCCGGCCACGTAGGCGTCGTAGGCCTCCTTGAAGCCCTTGGGCGTGCGCACTTCGCCGTTTTCCAGGTGGCAGCCTTCCTCGTCGCCGCTGTGGTAGAGCGGGGCGATGACTTCCTCGCAGAGCTTCGCGCATTCGCCGAGGATGGCGTCGACCATGTCCGGGGTGGCTTCGCCGCCGTTGACCAGATTCTGGTAGTGGCTGGGGAAGTCGAAGACTTCGTTGAGCAGGAAGCGGGTGTCGCGCAGCGGAGCTTTGTAGACGGGCATCGGGGACCTCGGAGCGTGATGCGCCCCGTCGAAAGCGTGGGGCTGGATGGCCGCAGTTATACGGCCGGCGCTCGCTGGTGCCCTTGGCTGCGCCAACGGCAGGCACTGGCAGTTGGGACAATCGGTCAGTTGGGACAATCGGTCAGATGGCGCAATCGGCCTGATGGAACAGTCGGTCGCGCCGGCCATTGACCGATCTGAAGTTACGGGTATATACACGTATCCATGCTGACGACCCAATGCCTCTGCACCAAACTGCGCCGCTCGGCCCGTGCCGTGACCCGCGTCTATGACGATGCCCTGAAGGGCGTCGGGCTGACCACTGCGCAATTCTCCCTGCTGCGGCACCTGTCGCGGCTGGAGCAGCCGAGCATCTCCGAGCTGGCCGAGGCCATGGGCCTGGACCGCAGTACGCTGGGGCGCAATCTCAAGCCATTGGAAGCCGATGGGTTGGTGAAGCTGGAGGAGGGCGACGACCTGCGCAATCGCATCGTCGCGCTGACACCGGCCGGGCTGGAGCGAATCGTCCGCGGACGCGATGCCTGGGATGCGGCGCAGAGTGATGTGGCGGCGCATCTGGGCGATGACAAGCGTCGTCAGCTGGAAGCCTTGCTGGATGAACTGGCCGCGCTGGAGAGCTAGCGGCGGCCTGCGTGCCTTGTGGAATAACGAATAAAAGCGGGTATATACCCGCGCAGGAGCAACCGATGTCGAAGCTGTCGCGCACAGGGTTCTGGATACTGCTATCCGGCGCCCTGATCCTCGCCCTGTCCCTGGGCATCCGCCATGGCTTCGGCCTGTTCCTCGCGCCGATGAGCGCGGAGTTCGGGTGGGGGCGTGAGACCTTCGCCTTCGCCATCGCCCTGCAGAACCTCATCTGGGGCATCGCCCAGCCGTTCACCGGGGTCATCGCCGACCGCTTCGGCGCCATGCGCACCGTGTTGGTGGGCGGCATTCTCTATGCCGTCGGCCTGGTGCTGATGGGCTATTCCGACTCGGCCTTCAGCCTGTCGATGAGTGCGGGCCTGCTGATCGGGATCGGCCTGTCCGGCACCTCCTTCTCGGTGATCCTCGGCGCGGTCGGCCGCGCGGTGCCGCTGGAGCGGCGCAGCATGGCCATGGGCATCTCCGCTGCCGCCGGCTCCTTCGGCCAGTTCGCCATGCTGCCGGGCACCCTCGGGCTGATCGGCTGGTTGGGCTGGTCCGCCGCGCTGCTGGCGCTGGGTCTGCTGGTCGCGCTGATCGTGCCGCTGGCGGTGCTGATGCGCGACAAGCCGCTGCCGGTCCAAGGCCATGAGCAGACCCTGGGTGAGGCGCTGCGCGAGGCCGCCGGGCATTCCGGCTTCTGGCTGCTGTCGCTGGGCTTCTTCGTCTGCGGCTTCCAGGTGGTGTTCATCGGCGTGCACCTGCCGGCCTATCTGGTCGATCGCCACCTGCCGGCCACCGTTGGCACCACGGTGCTGGCGCTGGTGGGGCTGTTCAACGTGTTCGGCACCTACTTCGCCGGCTGGCTCGGCGGGCGGATGAGCAAGCCGCGGTTGCTGACCGGCCTCTACCTGCTGCGCGCGGTGGTGATCGTCGCCTTCATCTGGGCGCCGCTGAGCGTGTGGAGCGCCTACGCCTTCGGCATCGCCATGGGCCTGCTGTGGCTGTCCACGGTGCCGCTCACCAACGGCACCGTCGCCACGCTGTTCGGCGTGCGCAACCTGTCGATGCTCGGCGGCATCACCTTCCTGTTCCACCAGATCGGCGCTTTCCTCGGCGGCTGGCTGGGCGGCTACGTGTATGACCACACCGGCAACTACGACCTGGTCTGGCAGCTCGCCATCCTCCTCAGCCTGTTGGCCGGCCTGCTCAACTGGCCGGTGCGCGAACGCCCGGTCGAGCGCCCGGCGCTGGGGGCGGCGTGAAGCGTCCCGTGGTGATCGCGCTGGTGCTGGGCCTCGGCCTGGTGCTGGCCGGCCTCGCCTGGTGGGGCTGGCAGCGTGGCGGCCTGGCGTTGATGCAACTGGGAATGGGCAGTTGCTGAGGTCCGGCGCGCGGGGTAGCGTGGCGGAATAATCCGAGGATCACTGCCATGCGCCTTTCCCTGTTCGCCCTGACCCTGCTGTTGCCCTTCGCCGTCCAGGCCGCCGATTGCCCTGCGCTGCTCAAGACCCAGGGCGAACTGCCCAAGCTGCGCTCCAAGGACATGCTCGACCTCTGCGCGCTCTACGCCGGCAAGCCGCTGGTGGTGGTGAACACCGCCAGCCACTGCGGCTTCACTCCGCAGTTCAAGGGGCTCGAAGCGATCTACCAGCAGTACAAGGGACAGGGCCTGGAGGTGTTGGGCGTACCTTCGGACGACTTCAAGCAGGAGGACGCCGACGCCGCCGAGACGGCGAAGATCTGCTACGGCAACTACGGCGTGACCTTCAACATGACCTCGGTGCAGCCCGTGCGGGGCGACGACGCCATTCCGTTGTTCAAGGACCTGGCGCAACAGGCCGACCAGGCGCCGCGCTGGAATTTCTTCAAGTACGTGGTGGACCGCCAGGGCAAGGTGGTCGCGCAGTTCTCCAGCCTGACCAAGCCGGATGATCCCGAGTTGAAGGCGGCGATCGAGAAGGCCATCGCCAGCCAGCCCTGAGCCGGGTGCTCTTCGTAGGAGGGAGCTTCGGGCCGTGTCAGTGCCATGGGATTCGCGAGCAGGCTCGCTCCTGCAGGTTTTTCCTTTTACCGGTCGGAAGTGAAATTTCCTGTTACAGGTTCGCTGACGGAGTGCGACAATTCGCGCCCGGCGGCTCAGCAGATGGCCGCCGAAATCATGGACCCGATTTCAGGAGATCGACCCTATGGATGGCAAAGCCCTCTTCCTCGCCGCGCTGCTTGCGCAGGCCGCCGTCGCCCCGGCATTTGCCGCGCCCGCTACTTCCAATTCCAGCGAAGCCCCTGCGGCTGCTGCCACCGCTCCCGCCGCCGAGTCGGACGAGGAAATGTCGCCCGAAGCCTTCGTCGCCAGCCTGCACTTCCAGAAGGGCAAGGTGGTGGTCGGCGACAACCTCGCCACCTTCGACCTGCCGAGCAACTTCGTCTTCCTCGATGGCCAGGATGCCGAGCGCGTGCTGGAAGCCTGGGGCAACCCGCCCAGCTCCGAGCCGCCGCTGGGCATGCTGATGCCGGCGGGCGTCTCGCCCTTCGAGGCGGCCTCCTGGGCAGTCACCGTGCAGTACGAGGAGAGCGGTTACGTGTCCGACGAGGACGCGGCGAAGATCGACTACGCCGAGATGCTCAAGGACATGCAGGACGACCTGAAGGAGGCTAACCCGCAGCGCGAGCAGCAGGGCTTCGAGAAGATCCAGCTGATCGGCTGGGCCGCGCCGCCGCATTACGATGCTGCGGAGAAGAAGCTCTACTGGGCCAAGGAGCTGCAGTTCGGTGATGCCAAGGAATACACGCTGAACTACAACATCCGCGTGCTGGGGCGCAAAGGCGTGCTGGTGCTGAACTTCGTCGCCGGCATGGAGCAGCTGCCGGAGATCGAGCAGAACGTCGGCAAGGTACTGGCGATGACCGAGTTCAATCCGGGCAGCCGCTACGTCGACTTCAACCCGAGCATGGACAAGGTCGCCGCCTATGGCCTGGGCGCGTTGATCGCCGGCAAGGTTGCGGCCAAGGCGGGTCTGTTCGCCACCCTGCTGATCCTGCTGAAGAAGCTGTGGATCGTGCCGGCCCTGGCCTTCGGCTGGATCGCCCGCCGCTTCAAGCGCAAAGCCTGATTCGCTCACCGCCGGAAAAGAAAGGCCGGGCAATGCCCGGCTTTTTGCTCTGCGCTCTGGATCTTCGTAGGAGCGGACCTTGTCCGCGAAATCCGCAGCGGCGGACTTCCTGTTAACCGGCGCAAACTGCTGTATCGCGCTCGTTCACCTGGTCATTCACCCTTCACCACCCAGTGGCGGTGGGACTTCGCGGACAAGGTCCGCTCCTGCGGAAGTTGCGCCCTGGCGTTGCATCGGGGCAGGCATGAAAAAGCCGGGCAATTACCCGGCTTTTGCTCTGCGCTCTGGATCTTCGTAGGAGCGGACCCTTGTCCGCGAAATCCGCTGCGGCGGACTTCCTGTTCACCGGCGCAAACTGCTGTATCGCGCGCGCTCACCTGGGCATTATTCCTTCACCACCCAGTGGCGGTGGGACATCGCGGACAAGGTCCGCTCCTACGGAAGTTGCGCCCTGGCGTTGCATTGGGGCAGGCATGAAAAAGCCGGGCAATGCCTGGCTTTTTGCTCTGCGCTCTGGATCTTCGTAGGAGCGGACCTTGTCCGCGAAATCCGCAGCGGCGGACTTCCTGTTCACCGGCGCAAACTGCTGTATCGCGCGCGCTTACCTGGGCATTATTCCCTCACCACCCAGTGGCGGGGGGACTTCGCGGACAAGGTCCGCTCCTACGGAAGTCGTGCCCTGGCATTGCATTGGGGCGGGCATGAAAAAGCCGGGCAATGGCCCGGCTTTTTCTGGTGCTGCTGAAGGTCAGCCTTTCTCGCCCTGAACGGCCTTGCCGCCCACGGTGCCGTCCTTGAGCATGATCTGGTACTCCTTGCCGTCGGACTCCTGCTGATACAGGCGCACGAGGAGGAAGTCCCAATCCTTGGCGAACCAGAGGATGGTCTTGCGGTTGCTCTTGGTGGGGTCGCGCACGCGCTCCACCTTGATGGCGGTGATCAGGCCGGCCTGAGTGCGCACCTTCTCTTCGCCGAGCACGCGGAAATCGTAGGTATCGGTATCGGTACCCTCGATCACCTGGTAGCTCATGGCCTTCTTGCCGACGGCCACGTCATGCTGCAGCGCGAGCTGGTAGGTGGACTTGTCCAGCTGGCCCTTGTTCAGCGGCTGGCGTACCTGGTCGCCGCGGTCGCTGCCCAGCACCTGCTTCTCGGCCCAGTCGAAGTCGAGTTCGGTCTGCTTGTTCTTGCCCAGGCCTTCGCGGGCCCAGCGGTAGGTCAGCGGCAGGTAGGTGTCGTTCTCGACCTTGAAGGTGCTGCTTTCGGACAGGCTGGCAAGCAGCATGGACGCCTTGAAATCCAGTTCCCAGCGGCCGCCGTCGCCTTGCTTGAGGCTGCGGGAGGCGGTCCCGCTGATCGGCATCTGTTTCCAGTCGGCGGTGTAGCTGGCCTCGAACGGCTTCAGGTCGAAAGCCTGGGCCGGCAGGGTCAGTACAGCCATCAGGAACAGCAGGGCTCTACGCATCACGAATCTCCTAGGTTCGGTACGAATGGCCGGAGGCGGGCAGAAGCTCGTCATCCAGCATGGCGCCTTGTTCGCCCAGCCTCACTCGGCCTTCGGCGAACCAGCGCATGGCCAGCGGATAGATCACATGTTCCTGCACGTGAACGCGTTGGGCCAGCGTTTCCGGCGTGTCGTCAGACTCTACCGGGATTGCCGCCTGTACGACCAGAGGACCTCCATCAAGTTCCTCGGTGACGAAGTGCACGCTGCAGCCGTGCTCGGCGTCGCCAGCCTCCAGCGCGCGCTGGTGGGTATGCAGGCCCTTGTACTTGGGCAGCAGGGACGGATGGATGTTCAGCAGACGGCCCTGGTAGTGGCGCACGAAGTCGGCGCTGAGGATGCGCATGAAGCCGGCGAGCAGCACCAGATCGGCGTCGAAGCCGTCGATGGCCTGGACCAGCGCGGCGTCGAAGCTCTCGCGGTCGGCGTAGGACTTGTGGTCGAGGAAGCGGGTCTCGATGCCGGCCTGGCGCGCACGCTCCAGGCCGTAGGCGTCCGCGCGGTTGGAAATCACCGCGCGGATCACCGCCGGCGTGTCAGCGCCGGCGAGACTGTCGATCAGGGCTTGCAGGTTGCTGCCGGAGCCGGAAATCAGCACCACGACATTGCAAGGTGTGGACATCAGTGGCCTTTCAGGTTGTTCAGGACCACGCGCTCGGCGTCGGCGGCGCAAGCGTCGATGCGGCCTATGACCCACGGCTGCTCGCCGGCGTCACGCAGGGCTTTCAGGGAAGCCTCGATCTGATCCTGGGCGACGCAGATGACCATGCCCACGCCGCAGTTCAGCACGCGGTGCATCTCGGTCTCGTCGACGTTGCCTTTTTCCTGCAGCCAGTCGAAGACCGCCGGGCGCTGCCAGCTGGCCACGTCGACCACGGCCTGGGCGTTGTCCGGCAGGACGCGTGGGATGTTGTCCAGCAGGCCGCCACCGGTGATGTGGGCCATGGCCTTGACCGCGCCGGTCTGTTTGATCAGCTGCAGCAGCGGCTTGACGTAGATGCGCGTCGGCGCCATCAGCAGGTCGGCCAGGGGTTGGCCGTTCAGCTGGGTGGACTCGATGTCGGCGCCGGAGACTTCGATGATCTTGCGGATCAGCGAGTAGCCGTTGGAGTGCGGGCCGGAGGAGGGCAGGGCGATCAGGGCGTCGCCGGCGACCACTTTCGAGCCGTCGATGATCTCGGCCTTCTCCACCACGCCGACGCAGAAGCCGGCCAGGTCGTAGTCTTCGCCTTCGTACATGCCCGGCATCTCGGCGGTTTCACCACCGACCAGGGAGCAACCCGCCAGCTCGCAACCGGCGCCGATGCCGGTGACTACGGTGGCAGCCACGTCGACGTTGAGCTTGCCGGTGGCGTAGTAGTCGAGGAAGAACAGCGGCTCGGCGCCGCACACGACCAGGTCGTTGACGCACATGGCGACCAGGTCCTGGCCGATGCTGTCGTGCTTGTTCAGGTTCAGCGCCAGGCGCAGCTTGGTGCCGACGCCGTCGGTACCGGAGACCAGTACGGGCTGCTTGTAACCGGCCGGGATTTCGCACAGAGCGCCAAAGCCACCCAGGCCGCCCATGACTTCCGGACGCGCGGTGCGCTTGGCGACGCCTTTGATGCGTTCGACCAGGGCTTCGCCGGCGTCGATGTCCACACCGGCGTCCTTGTAGCTCAACGAGGGTTGCTTGTTGCTCATAAATCCAGGCCTATAGAAGGGATGATTCGTCTTGCCGCCGGGCGCGCCGTTCGCGCTTCCCGGCCTGCGCGGGAGGCGCGGGATTTTATCAGGCTTGCCCGGCAGCGGCCATCTCGCGCTGTTGCCGCTGGCCGGACGGCTGTTTAAGGTATAGGCCTTCCTGTCGGCTCGCCCTGCTTGCCGGCATCTTCGTTTTCTCCGCGAGAGCCCGCCATGCGCCTGACCGCCCGCCTGTTGATCCTCTGCCTGTCGCTGCTCAGCCTGCCGACCTTCGCTGAAACGCTGGGCAACCTGTACCAGGTGCACGAACCGGTCGCCTCCCAGCAGCCGGACGAGCGCAACGCAGGCCTGACCCGTGCCCTGCAGACCCTGGTGCTGCGCCTGACCGGCAACGCCGGCGCTGCGCAGAACCCGGCCCTGGCCGGTTACTTCAAGGACCCGCAACAGCTGATCAGCCAGTACGGCTACGAGAATGGCCCGCCCATGGCGCTGGTGGTGGACTTCGACCCCACCGCCACCGACAACGCCCTGCGCCAGGCCGGCCTGCCGGTCTGGGGCGCCAGCCGCCCGAGCGTGCTGGCCTGGTGGCTCAATGAAAGCGCCAACGGCAGCAGCCTGGTGGGCGACAGCCAGGAAGCCTCTGCTCCGCTGAACCGCGCCGCCCAGCGCCGCGGCCTGCCGCTGCGCCTGCCGATCGCTGATCTGAGCGAACAGCAGGTCGGCACTCCCGAGAACCTCAACGCCGCCCAGCCCGACGCCCTGAAATCCGCCTCCGAGCGCTATGGCGCCGACGCCCTGCTGGCGGTGGACGCCAAGGAAGCCGACGGCAAGTGGACCGCCACCTGGCGCGTGTGGATGGGCGACAACCGCGAACAGGGCCAGGCCCAGGGCGACACCCCCGACGCGCTGGCCGATGCGGTGATGCTGGGCGTGTCCCAGCGCCTGTCGCAGCGCTTCGTCGGTTCGGCCAGCTCGGCTTCGGCCCAGGTCCTGCAGATCGAGGGCGCCGACCTGGCTCGCTACGCCGAAGTGTCGCGCCTGCTGGAGCCGATGGGCGCCAAGCTGGTCGAGGTACAGGGCAGCAACCTGCTCTACCGCGTGACTGCCAGCCCCGAGCAGCTGCGTGCGCAATTGGCCCTGGCACGCCTGCAGGAAGCGCCGGCCGAGCCCGCCCAGCCGGCGGTGGATGCCAACGGCCAGCCGGTGCCCAACGCTGCCGTGCCGAAGCAGAACACCCTGCGCTTCCACTGGTAATCAGCGGCTCCCGACCGGCCGGGTTGCGGGCAGACGCCCGCTTCCAGGCCCCGGCGGCTCTGAGTCGCACGTGGTAGCTGCGTTATCCTTCTGATTTGGATAAACTTTCAGTCACCAAGGCCCACCCCAAGCGATTGAAGAAACGCCCGGCCCGGCATGACTCCTATGCAGCTCCCACTCAGCGTACGTCTGCGCGATGACGCAACGTTCGCCAACTACTACCCCGGCGCCAACGCGGCGGCGCTCGGCTATGTCGAGCGTCTGTGCGAGCCCGAGGCGGGGTGGACGGAAAGCCTGATCTATCTCTGGGGCGCCGAAGGCGTGGGCCGCAGTCACCTGCTGCAGGCCGCCTGCATTCGTTCCGAACAGCTGGGCGAGCCGTCGGTCTACCTGCCGATGGCGGACCTGGTGGCCTACGGTCCGGAAATCTTCGACAACCTCGAGCAGCGCGAGCTGGTCTGCCTGGACGACCTCGACGCCCTGGCCGGCAAGCGCGAGTGGGAAGAGGCGCTGTTCCACCTGTTCAACCGCCTGCGTGATTCCGGCCGCAAGCTGCTGCTGTCGGCGTCGGTATCGCCGCGCGAGCTGGGGGTGAAGCTGCCGGACCTGAAGTCCCGCCTGACCCTCTCGCTGATCTTCCAGCTGCACCCGCTGACCGACGACGAGAAGCTGCGCGCCCTTCAGCTGCGCGCTTCGCGCCGTGGCCTGCACCTGACCGACGAAGTGGGACGCTTCATCCTCACCCGCGGCGCACGCAGCATGCAGTTCCTCTTCGACCTGCTGGACGAACTGGACAAGGCCTCGCTGCAGGCCCAGCGCAAGCTGACCATTCCCTTCCTCAAGGAAACCATGGGCTGGTAAGCCAGTCCCGGTTTCAGCGCACTTCGTTCAGAAACGCCACGATGGCCCTGGCGCATGGTTCTGCGCGGCTTTGCAGGAGGAAGTGCGGGCCGGCAATGTCTCTTGTCCTGATGTTTGTGCAGCCGTGAGCGATGCCAGTGCGTGCGCTTCTGCTCACCAGGCGATCCTTTGTCGGGATCAGGCTCAGGCAGGGGCTCGACAGTGCGGCGCCCGACTCACTTAACTCGGACAGCACCTTCAGGCGAGCACGCACCAGTGCAGCGGGCATGCGCCTGATTTCATCGGCGATCAATGCCACCAGCTCCGGCGATGCCTCTGCGTCCACACAGAATTGGCGGATCAACGCAGAGCGAGCAAGGAGCGCCGGCGGCGGCAATGGGGTCAGCCTGAGCAGTGCGAGCAGCGGGTTGGGCCGGCTGGCGAAGGTGGCGGCGAAGACAACGCCCTTCAGCCCCGCCGGGGAGCGTTGCGCCAGCTCCCGTGCCAGTGGGCCGGAAAACGACTCGCCCAGCAGCACGAAAGGTTCGGTTCCGAGCCTGGACTGGAGCGCGTTTGCCAGGCTGGGATAGTCCTGCGCGCCGTGTCCGGGCAGTTCCAGACACTCCACTGGCAGGTCGCTGGGAAGGCAGGCCAGCAGTGGAGCGAAGAGTCGGTTGCTGCCGTTCAGGCCTGGCAGGAGCAGCAACCGCACCGATCAGCTCTCGCCCGCGAGCTTGCGGTCGTACTGGAAGCGCCAGCGCGTGTACATCAGCGCCGAGCAGAACAGCGACACGCTGAGGATGATCTCCGCCCAGCCGAAGATGGCGTGGTTGGGATCGAAGGCGTTGAGCACGCCGAGGATGAAGTACAGGTTGATCACGTAGCACGCCCAGGCATGGCCGCGGGCGCTGCCGATCAGGATGCCCGGCGCCACCACCAGCAGCGGCAGCAGCTTGAAGCCGAGGAACACCCAGGGCACCCAGCGCGCACCGCCGTGGGCATCAGCGAACAGCAGGTCCCAGATGAGGATGAGCAGGATCAGCCCGATGAAGCTGCCGAGGGCGACCGCGCGGCTGGCGCCCAGCCGGGGTTTGAGCCATTCCATGGACGGCAGCGGTTTGTTCTTGCGGGCCATTCAGCTCTCCAGTTTGCGGGCGACTTCGGCCAGGCGCTTGCCGAGCGCGCGGCACAGGGTGATTTCGTGTTCGTCCAGGCTGCGCTTGCCGTCAGCGGTGGCGAAGTGGCTGGCGCCATAGGGCGTGCCGCCGCCGCGGGTTTCCAGCAGGGCCGGCTCGCTGTAGGGGATGCCGGTGATGAGCATGCCGTGGTGCAGCAGCGGCAGCATCATCGACAGTTGGGTGGTCTCCTGGCCGCCGTGCAGGCTGGCGGTGGAGGTGAACACCGCCGCCGGCTTGCCCACCAGGCCACCGGTCAGCCACAGGCTGCTGGTGCCGTCGAGGAAGTACTTGAGCGGCGCAGCCATGTTGCCGAAGCGCGTCGGGCTGCCGAGGACGAGGCCGGAGCAGTCCTTCAGATCATCCAGGGTCGCGTAGAGCGCGCCTTCGGCCGGGATATCCGGAGCGACGGCTTCGCACTCGGTAGAAACCGGGGGCACCGTGCGTACGCGAGCTTCCAGGCCACCCTGCTCGACGCCGCGGGCGATCTGCCGGGCCATTTCGGTGGTGGCACCGTGGCGGCTGTAGTACAGGACCAGGACGTAGGGCGCGCTCAAGGCAGGATCTCCAGCACCTTCTCCGGCGGCCGGCCAACCACCGCCTTGTCGCCGACCACCAGGATCGGTCGTTCGATCAGCTTGGGATGGCTGGCCATGGCGGCGATGATCTGCTCATCGCCCAGCGCCGGGTCAGCCAGGCCCAGTTCCTTGTACTCATCCTCGCCGGTGCGCAGCAGCTGGCGCGCGCCGATGCCCAGCTTGCCGAGCAACACCTTCAGTTCGGCGGCGCTGGGCGGGGTTTCCAGGTAGCGGATGATCTCGGGCTGGATGCCGCGCGTTTCGAGCAGTTCGAGCGCGCCGCGGGATTTCGAGCAGCGCGGATTGTGGAAAAGTGAAATCTGGCTCATGTGCCGGGACTCGCAAGGCCGATGAAGTGGCGGCTATTCTAACCGCCTCCTCGGACCGGACTGAACCGCTGTCGTTCGCCGTGATCCATGAGGACGGTTTTTTCAGTGCAGCCAAAGGACATTTCATGCACGAACGCTTGCGGGGCCTGGTCGAGTTCGGCCGCTATCTGGTCCAGCGCTTCCTGGCCGACAAGGCGCCCAACAGCGCCGCGGCCCTGACTTACACCACGCTGTTCGCGGTCGTGCCGATGATGACCGTGACCTTCGCCATGCTCTCGGCGGTGCCGGCCTTCGAAGGCATGGGCGAGCGCATCCAGCTGTTCGTGTTCCGCAACTTCGTGCCGTCCACCGGCGAGGCGGTGGAGGCCTACCTGCGCAACTTCACCGTGCAGGCGCGGCACCTGACGTGGCTGGGCGTGGCTTTCCTGGCGGTCACCGCGTTCACCATGCTGGTGACCATCGAGAAGGCCTTCAACGCCATCTGGCGGGTGCGCCAGCCGCGCCGTGGGGTGACCCGCTTCCTGCTGTACTGGGCAATCCTCAGCCTGGGACCGCTGTTGCTGGGTACCGGCTTTGCCGTGTCCACCTACATCACTTCGCTGTCGATGCTTTCCGGTCCCCATGCCTTGCCGGGTGCTGCGATGCTGCTGAAGTTCATGCCGCTGCTGGCCAGCGTCGCCGCTTTCACTCTGATCTATGCCGCGGTGCCCAACGCCCGCGTGCCATTCCTCCACGCCCTGGCCGGCGGTGCCTTTACTGCGATCCTGTTCGAGGCGGCGAAGGAGCTGTTCGGCTTCTATGTCAGCTTCTTCCCCGGCTACAAGCTGATCTACGGCGCCTTCGCCACCGTGCCGCTGTTCCTGCTGTGGATCTACCTGTCCTGGCTGATCGTGCTGTTCGGCGCCGAGCTGGTCTGCAACCTGTCCTCGACGCGCCTCTGGCGGCGCCGGGCGATGCCGCGCCTGCTGGTGATCCTCGGCGTGCTGCGGGTGTTCTTCGACCGCCAGCGCCACGGCTTGCCGACGCGCCTGGTGCATCTGCACCGCGCGGGATGGCTGCTGCCGGAGGATGAGTGGGAGGAGGTGCTGGACTTCCTGGAAGGCGAGCAACTGGTCTGCCGCGCCGGCTCGACCACGGCGTCCTGGGTGCTGTGCCGCGACCTGGGCAGCTATAGCCTGCATCACCTGCTCAACCGCAGTCCCTGGCCGCTGCCCTGCCTGGACGCGCTGCCGGAGCATCTGGACGAACCCTGGTACGCGGAATTGCGGAGCACGCTGGAGCGCTATCAATCCGATCGGCAAGCGCTGTTTGGCGACAGCCTGGCGAAATGGTTGAAGCCGTCACATTCCGAGTGACGTAAAACGTCAGTTTTCGGCGTTTCTGATGCCAGCGAAAGGCTGGCGGAGTGCGCGGATGCGTCATTCTCCGCTATTTCAGAATTGGCATGCTTCTGGCTATAGGGGAAACAGGACATAGATGTCCTTCGGAAGTTCCCCTCAAGGCCAGTAGATTCCATGAAAAACGACCAGAACAACGTAGTACACCTGCATCAGCGCGATCTGACGAGCGCCCTGGAGCGGCTGAATAGAATCACTGGTCTGCAATTCAGCAGCTGGCCCGAATCGCTGCTGCCTTCGGTCGCACCAGAGGTCGCCGAAGCGGCTGCTGTCGCTCAGATCGATATCGCTCCGGTGCGCCAGCTGGGCTGACGTTTCAGAGGCTGGTAGCCACCGGGCGGGCGCCTGCCTGCTGTTCCACCGCCTGCATGAAGACTTCCTCGGCGATCACGCGCGACAGCGCGACCGCCGCGCGCAGCTTGACCTGCGCATCCTCGATCCGCTGCGAAAAGGGCAGCCGTACGACGCCTGACAGCAGGATGCGGTTCTGCTTGTTCACCGTGCCATGGTCGATGACCACCTCGCGCAGGCGCTCGCCATCGCGATAGCTGACCAATAGCGTCACCGGCAGCTCCGCCACGCCGGGCAGGTGCAGCCAGGCCGCCACGTTGAAATCCGCCAGGCGCCCACCGCCCGCTGCATTGGCCGGCCGTGCGCTGGCGACAATATGGCTGGGAACCTTGCTGACAAGCTGGTCTGTAGGCTGCATCGGGATGTCCTGTCGATGAAGGGCGGCGTACGTGGCGCCGGCCGCGTTCTGAAGGTCGCTGGGTAGAGGCGAGCGGAAGTCGTCCGGAAAGTCAGAACGAACGTTCGAATTATAGAAAGATGAAGTAGGACGATTCCGTGCTTACTGCCGATCTTGCCTGTGAACCCTCTCCCAATTCCGCTAATCAGGCCAGGCGAAGCGGATGACGAGCGACCAGGGGAGTCCCCAGGTTGGCGGCGGGTAACGGCAGGATGGTCTGGTTGTCGAAGCTGGCCAGTTGCAGCCAGAGATTCTCGCCCTCGACGAACTGCCCCTGGGGCACCCAGAGGCCGTGGTACCAGCCATTGCCGGGCTCCGGCGTGCTCTGCAGGACGCCGGGGTGACGCTGGGCGTCAGGGGCGCGGCGCAGCCAGACCGGCCGCGGCAGTCCCTTGAGGTAGCGCAGGCCCAGGTGCAGGCCGTCGGCGTTGAGGTGACGCCAGCGCACCACCGCCAGGGTGGCGGTGGTGCCGTTGCCGGGGATCAGCAGCAACTGGCCCACAGGGAAGCTCCCGCCCTGCTGGCCGGCGCAGAGAATGCGCGCGCCACCGGCGCTGGCATCCATCAGCGAAGCCTCCAGGCAGGGACCACTGTTGCTGTCGAGCAGGTGGCGCTGGATCGCGGCCAGCCCGACCACCACGCGGCACGTGCCGTTCTGCTCGGAGCGTTCGTGGCGGCGCGGCTGGTGGCCCAGCCAGTGGTGGCGGACGCGCTCCAGCAGCGCGCCCTGCTCCAGTCGGCGCAATGGCGCTGGGTCGTGCAGGGCGATCAGCAGTGCGCCCAGCTCCAGGCGCCGCAGCTGATCGGCAGGCGCCTCGGCGGACTGGTCGACGGCCAGGCAGGGTTGGTCAGAGCCCAGGTCGACGACGAAGCCGTCCTGCTCCTCCTCGTCCCAAGGCAACAGCCGGCCGAGGGCGGCCAGCGGCGCGAGGGCGCTGAACAGGTGTGGCGCCTCGCCCTCGGTGAGGTGGAACGGGTTGCTCAGGGCCAGCAGCAGGACCTGCTGGTAGAGGCCACGCAGCGTGCCGGCCGGTACCGGGTCGAAGGCCGCGGCCACGGGTTCGTCCAGGCACTCCTGGTGTTCACCGATCCAGTACAGCAGGTGGCTGTCGCGCCACAGGCTGCCCGGCGGCTGATGGTATTGCTGGTAGTGGCGCAGCAGGGCCTGGGCGAGAAAGTGCTGGGCCATGTACAGGCACCAGGCCATGTGCGGGCGCGAGGGCTTGTGTCCATGCAGTATCTGCAGCAGCAGGCGCTTGAAGCCGGCGGCCAGTTCGGCGCAGAAGTGCACGAAGATCGCCGGTGGTGTCCTTTCCAGGCGCACCAGGCGCTCGTAATGCCGGTATTCTTCGCTCAGGCTTTGCAGGGCGCGCTGCCTTTCCAGTAAGGTCAGCGCGCAGCGGTTGAGGCGGAACAGCGTACCGAGGGCCTTCTGCAAGGCTTCCTGCAGCGGCTGCTGACGCGATTCCAGGAGCCCGGCCGCCAGGTTGCTCATGGCCTGCGCGTCCTCTTCGAGGATGTCCGGCACCTCCAGGCGCAAGGCATCGAGCATCATGACCACCCCGCATACACGAGGACTGAAGGCATGGGAGTGCGGCTCCGTATTGTGATGGGCTTGATCGCCGGCCTGATCCTGGCCGGCTGCTCGGCGGACTATGGCACCGATCAGCATGGACAGAAAGTACCCGCTGCCAGCGTGGATGGCCAGTGGCTAGTCATTAATTACTGGGCGGAGTGGTGCGCGCCCTGCCGCAAGGAAATCCCCGAGCTGAACGGGCTGGCCGAACAGGGCAAGTCCCAGGGCTTCCGCGTGCTGGGGGTGAACTTCGATGGACTGCGCGACACCGAGCTGGCCAAGGCGTCCCAGGCGCTGGGCGTGCAGTACACCGTGCTGGCGGACGACCCTGCGCCGCGCTACCAGTTGCCGCGCAGCGAAGCCTTGCCTGTCACCTACATCATCGATCCTGCGGGCAAGATGCGCGAGCAACTGCTCGGCGAGCAGACCGCCGCCGGCCTGCAGGCGCGCCTGAGCGCATTGCGCGAGGAGAAACGATAGATGGCCAGGATCTGTCTGCACGGCTACATCAGCGGCAAGGTGCAGGGCGTCTACTACCGGCAGAGTACCCAGGAGCAGGCCGACAGCCTGGAGATCGATGGCTGGGTACGCAACCTCGATGACGGTCGCGTCGAGCTGCTGATCGAGGGCGAGGAGGAAGCGGTGCGCGAGCTGGAGAAGTGGCTGGCCCGCGGGCCGGTGAAGGCCAGGGTGACAGCGGTGGAGCTGCAGCCGATGACACCCCAGGGCATCACCGGCTTCATCGTGCGCCGCTAGCGCTCAGTCGCTGGCGCCGGGGTCCGCGGCCAGGCGGCCGGCGTCGGTCATCAGGCTGTGGAGGAATTCCTTCTGCAGCTCCGGATCATTGCGGGTCAGCTCGATCAGGCTCTGTTCCAGTTCGCTGGCTTCTTCTTCCAGGCCCAGGTCGGAGAGTCGCTTTACCCGGTGTACCCAGTGGTGCACGTCGTCACCTTCCAGGTCGTCGTAGATCAGCGCGTGGGCTTCCTGCAGCTTGCCACGCAGCGAGCGGCTGACCATCAGGCTGGCGTCGGCGCGGGTGTCGTCGGAAGGGTCCTGGACGCTGAACTGCAGGCGGCCGATGCGGCTGACTTCGTCGTCGCTGAAAGGGCCTTCCAGCAGGTTCAGGCGCAGCACGCCGTGGCGATCGGTGAGCAGCTCCTGGGAGTTCTTGCCGGCGGTGACGGTCACCGGGCGCTCCGACCAGGGCAGGCTGGAGTATTCGGTGCGCTTGTCGCGCTGCTTCTCGTCGATCGATGCCAGGTTCTGCTCGGCACGGCCGTTGGACTCGACGTTCATGAACGGATTCATGCCATCGATGCCGTAGCGGATCCAGCCGCGGGTGACGCTCTCGGGCAGGTTGCCGAGGGCGAACACGTTGACCACGTTGGCGCCGATGCCGCCGACGAAGGCGACGACGCCCAGCGGCATCTCGTACACCTTGCGCCAGCCTTGGTACGGCGTGTAGCGGTCGTAGCGGCGGGTGACCTCGAACTCGGTGACTTCGAAGGTCTTCTGTTCCTGCACGCGGATGCGCCGCTGCGGCAGTTCGAGCACGCTCGGAGTGCCGACGTCGATCTGCAGGCTGTGGTCGAGCAGTTTGCGCTCGACCCGCTCTTCATGCTCGCTGCGTTGCGGCAACTGGTTGGCGCAGCCGCTCAGCAGAAGGCTGCCGCACAGGGCGGCAGCCGCGAGGCTGGTGGTACTTCGGGTGGACATCGCTCTGCTCAGTTGCGGATCTTGGCCGTGATGAAGGCTTGCAGGTCGGACAGGGCGACAGGCTGCGACTCGGCGTCACGGCGGCCCTTGTACTCCAGGCTGCCTTCGTCCAGGCCACGCTCGCTGACCACGATGCGGTGCGGGATGCCGATCAGTTCCATGTCGGCGAACTTCACGCCGGGGCTGGTCTTCTTGTCGCGGTCATCCAGCAGCACTTCGAAGCCGGCGGCGGTGAGGTCCGCGTACAGCTTGTCGGTAGCGGCGCGCACGGCTTCGTTCTCGTACTTCATCGGCACGATGGCGATCTGGAACGGCGCGAGGGCGGCCGGCCAGAGGATGCCGCGGTCGTCGTAGTTCTGCTCGATGGCAGCGGCAACCACGCGGGAAACGCCGATGCCGTAGCAGCCCATGATCAGGGTGACCGGCTTGCCGCTCTCGCCCAGTACGGAAAGCTTCATGGCTTCGCTGTACTTGGTGCCGAGCTGGAAGATGTGGCCGACTTCGATGCCGCGACGGATGATCAGGGTGCCCTTGCCGTCCGGGCTCGGGTCGCCTTCGACGACGTTGCGCAGGTCGGCGATTTCCGGCACCGCCAGGTCGCGTTCCCAGTTCACGCCGAAGTAGTGCTTGTCGTCGACATTGGCGCCGGCGGCGAAGTCGCTCATCAGCGCGACGGAACGGTCGATGATGCACGGCAGCGGCAGGTTCAGCGGGCCGAGGGAGCCGGGGGCGGCGCCGATGGCGGCCTTGATGTCCGCTTCGCTGGCCATCTGCAGGGGGCTGGCCACCAGCGGGTGGTTGCCGGCCTTGATCTCGTTGAGCTCGTGGTCGCCACGGACGATCAGGGCGATCAGCTTGCCTTCCTCGGCGGCGTGCACCACCAGGGTCTTGATGGTCTTCTCGATCGGCAGGCCGAACTTCTCGACCAATGCGGCGATGGTCTTGGTCTCGGGAGTATCGACCAGGCGCAGCTCTTCGCTGGCGGCGCCGCGAGCGGTTTCGCGGGGCAGGGCCTCGGCCTTCTCGATGTTGGCGGCGTAGTCGGTGGATTCGCCGAAGACGATGTCGTCCTCACCGGAGCCGGCCAGCACGTGGAACTCGTGGGAGCCGCTGCCGCCGATGGAGCCGTTGTCCGCCTGCACGGCGCGGAAATCCAGGCCCAGGCGGGTGAATATCTTGCTGTAGGCGCCGTACATGACGTCGTAGGTGGCCTGCAGCGAATCCTGGCTGGCGTGGAAGGAGTAGGCATCCTTCATGATGAACTCGCGGCCACGCATCAGGCCGAAGCGCGGACGGATCTCGTCACGGAACTTGGTCTGGATCTGGTACATGTTGATCGGCAGCTGCTTGTAGCTGTTCAGCTCGTTGCGCGCCAGATCGGTGATCACTTCCTCGTGGGTCGGGCCAACGCAGAAGTCGCGGTCATGGCGATCCTTCAGGCGCAGCAGCTCGGGGCCGTACTGCTGCCAGCGACCGGATTCCTGCCACAGCTCGGCGGGTTGGATGGCGGGCATCAGCACTTCCAGGGCGCCGGCGGCGTTCATCTCTTCGCGAACGATGGTCTCCACCTTGCGCAGTACCCGCAGACCCATTGGCAGCCAGGTGTAGAGACCGGACGCCAGCTTGCGGATCATGCCGGCGCGCAGCATCAACTGATGGCTGATGACGACCGCATCGGAAGGGGTTTCTTTCAGGGTGGACAGCAGGTACTGACTGGTACGCATCTTTGGCCGTTTTGTCGGTTGCGAAGGGGAATATAGGCTGGGCATTGTACGGTGCAGGTCTGGCTGCGTACAGGGCGCGGCGGGCGGAGAGGGAGGAGTGGCGTGAGTCGTTTGAATGCAGCCCAGGTACAGGCGTTCATCCGCGCGGGATTGCCCATGGCGGACGACATGGATTTCCGTATCGATGCACTGGAAGGGCGCAGCGCCTTCGCCCGTGTGCCGTTCCACGGCAAGCTGGTGCGGCCGGGCGGCACCGTGTCCGGGCCGACCATCATGGCGCTGGCGGATGCGGCGATGTATGCGGTGATCCTGGCGCAACTGGACAACGTCGAGATGGCCGTTACTTCCAATCTCAATATCAATTTCTTGAGCAAGCCCAAGCCGGAAGACCTGCTCGCGGAGGCGAAGATATTGAAGCTGGGGCGCCGGCAAGTGGTTTGCGAAGTGGCTGTCTACTCGGTCAGCAATCCGCAGGAGTTGGTTGCCCATGTCACGGGTACTTATGTATTGCCGATGTAACACATACGTTCGAAGTTGTAGGTAAGTTGCAATAAAAAAGCCCGGCGGATGCCGGGCTTTTTATTACCGTTAGTTCGCTCTGGTATTACAGAACGGACAGCGGATAGTCGACGATCAGGCGGAACTCGTCGACGTTGCCTTCGGCCTGGTCGGCGTTGGCGCGGTGCCAGGCCTGACGAGCGCGGAAGGACAGGTCTTTGGCCGGGCCGCTCTGGATCACGTACTTGGCCTCGACGTTGGTCTCGCGATGCTTGCCATCGTCGCCGTAGCCGTAGTTGGCGTACGGGCTGGTCGGATCGATCTTGCCGCCGTCGATGTTGTCACCGTGGATGTAACGGGTCATGAAGGTCAGACCCGGTACGCCGTACTCGGCCATGTTCAGGTCGTAACGAGCCTGCCAGGATTTTTCACCCGGGCCGTTGAAGTCGGAGTACTGAACGGAGTTGGCGAGGAAGATCGAGTCGCCGCCGGCGTTGTTGTCGCCGATACCGATGTAGTCGAACGGAGTGTTGCCGTTCACTTTCTGGAAGGCCAGGGTGAAGGTGTGCGCGCTCAGGGTGTAAGCGGCGGCCAGCGAGAAGGTGTTGTTGCTGATGTCGCCGAGTTTGGCGGAACCTTCGTCGGTGGTGCGGTAGTAGTTGAAGTCCAGGCCGAGGGACTGATTGTCAGCGATCGGCAGGGTGTAGTTCAGGTTCACGTAGTACTGGTTCCACAGGTCTTCGACCTTGGCGCCGTACAGCGAAGCGGAGAACTGATCGTTGATGGCGTATTTGCCACCCAGGAAGTCGGCAGTATTGGCGGTGACGCCGCCGTACTGGGACCAGATCTCACCATCGCGGTTGGTGGTGTCCTGGCCGGTACCGGAATAGAAGTGACCGCCTTCCAGATCCAGACCTGCGATTTCACTGCTCATCAGGCTGAAGCCGCTGGCAGTTTGCGGCAGCAGGCGGGTACCGCCGACGGCGAATACCGGAGCGGTCGGCTGCATGTCACCGAATTTCAGCTCGGTCTTGGAGACGCGGATCTTGACGGCTGCGCCGGCTTTGCCGAAGTCGTCGGCTTTGCGGCCATCGTCATGGACCGGCAGGTTGCCGGTGCCGCCGTAGCCACGGCCGCCATCGAGTTTCAGGCCCAGGTAGCCGAAGGCGTCAACGCCAAAGCCTACAGTGCCTTGGGTGAAACCGGAGCTGTAATTGGCCCAGAAGCCCTGGGTCCAGTCACGGGCGTCAGTAGCACCGTCTTTCTTGTTGCGATTGAAGTAGTAGTTGCGAACCAGGAAGTTCAGGCTGCTGTCTTCGACAAAGCCTTTAGCGTCAGCCTGATTACCTACGAAGGGTTCGGCCATTGCCAGTTGTGTGCTGCCTGCAGAAACCGCCAGGGCGATGGCGCTCCACTTCATCACTTTCATTGTGATTGCTCCTTTGGTTTTGAAATTATCTGCCATCACAGTGCCGCGTGACGGCTCTTTCTTTTTGTCGGCGCTAACTTATAGCACGCGTGTTCAGTTGGCGATAGTTGCCCCAATAAACACACAAAAACGTTACGGGACTGTCGCAAAGCTGCATGACGCATGTCGCATTCAAGCAGTTCTCATGTTGCAAAAAGAGATTGCCCCCTGATTGCTTCATAGATGCTTCAGTCCCCGTGGTTCTCACTTCCATCGACCACTTCTTTATTCTCCCGCTCCTCGCCCACTTCTTCTGCTGCAGGGTGGGCGTCGGTGCGATGTCCATGCTACTAGCAACATCCGTGCACAAAAGCTCGGAATCGCCATTCACAGTGTCCGCCTTGCGACGTGTTGACGCATTTCACGGCTTCTGTTGGGGATTTGCAACATGAAAGCGCACGCATGTCGTTTTCTGGCATCCCGTAGTTGCGGCTGTTTAAACGATTTTTCTCCGCCGATGGCCGGGGTTGTCGTGCAGATTCCTGCACGCGCCTGTTGTCGGGATATGCCAATACGCGCCATGCGCGATGCTGGTGCGGTGGTGGAAAGGGGTCGCACCACCGCGGGGCGTCGATCGGGCGTGTTCGTCGATGGGGCGTTCCAGTATTCTTCGCGCCCTTGGGCTCCGCCGTGGAGCTAGGCTTGAAAAGGCGTTTGTTCGAACAGGAGAGGTCTGATGTTCGCCCTGGATTCCCGTCTGAAGCAGGACACCGTGGCAGTGGGTGATTTCCCGTTGAGCACCCTGCTGCTGATGAACGACTCGCAGTATCCCTGGTTCATCCTCGTGCCGCGTCGCGAGGATGTCAGCGAAATCTTCCAGCTGGACTCCGCCGACCAGCAGCAGCTGTGGCGCGAAGCGACCCAGTTGGCCGAGGTGCTCAAGGACACCTTCGACGCCGACAAGATGAATGTGGCCAACCTGGGCAACGTGGTCAGCCAGCTGCATGTGCATGTCATCGTCCGCAAGACGGATGACGTGGCCTGGCCGGGCCCGGTCTGGGGGCGGCATCCGGCGGTGCCTTATAGCGCCGAGAAGCTTGCGCGGGTGCGGGAGAAGCTGCGAATGGCGCTGGGCGACGGCTTCCGCTTCATTCAGGAGTGAACGATGGACCTGGAAAATCGGGTGATGGACCTGGAAAGCCGCCTGGCCTTCCAGGATGACGCTCTGCAGACGCTGAGCGACGTGGTCTATGAGCAGGAGCGAGTGATCGAGCGCCTGCGCCTGCAGATGCAGGCTTTGCTCAAGCGCCTGGAGGAGGTGCAGGGGCAGGTCGGCATCGCCGACGACGAAGCGCCGCCACCGCACTATTAATAGCCGCAGAATGAAAAAGCCCGCCAATCGGCGGGCTTTTTGATGGGGTAACGCTTAACGACGGTTGGGCAGGGCGGCGATCACGTCTTCCGCTTGCAGGCCCTTGTCGCGCTGGACGACGGAGAACTCCACGCGCTGACCTTCGATGAGGATGCGGTGGCCTTCGCCGCGGATGGCGCGGAAGTGGACGAAGATGTCCTCGCCCGAATCGCGGGAGATGAAGCCGAAGCCCTTGGAGGTGTTGAACCACTTCACGGTGCCGGTTTCACGGTTCTCGCCGCCGAAGCTTTCGCCGGAGGGGGCGTAGGCGGGGCTGGCATTGCCCAGGCTGGCGATCCATTGCAGGACCACGGCGCCGGCCAGGCTCAGCAGCGGCAGGACGATGGCCGGCTGGTCGCCAATAAAGGGCAGCGGTGCCAGCAGCACGAGGATTTGCAGGACGACGGCAAGCACCACCAGGGCGGTGGCGAGCCCCTGCAGGGCGGAGGCGTGTTTCAGGTTGCTGCTCGGGGCGAGCAGGAGGCTGGTCAGACCGAGCAGTGCCAGGTAGATGGCATCGCTCTGTTGCAGGTAAGGCAGGGCATCACTACGCAGGCTCGGGATCAGGGATAGAACGAGTGCGGCGACGCCCGTCACGAGATGGACGATCTTCAGCATGGCTACGGATTCACCTTGAGCGGGTAACGAGAAAAGAAGCAGCCGTCCTTGAGTGCGACGCCGGATAAGAAAATGAAAGCGTACCGGACGGCCTATGCGCGAAACGCACGGCGGTTATTTAACCGCAAACCACTTGCCTTCTCAAATCAACCGCTTAGGCCATTCGTAGGGGGAGGCAGCCCCTCGCGGAAGGGCTGCCTATATAAGGAAGGGACTGTTCAGGGAGGGCGTTACTCGGCGAGCAGGCTGCGCAGCATCCACGCGGTCTTCTCGTGGACCTGCATGCGCTGGGTCAACAGGTCGGCGGTGGGTTCGTCGGCAACCTTGTCCGCCAGCGGGAAGATGCTGCGGGCGGTGCGCACCACGGCCTCCTGGCCCTGGATCAGCAGGCGGATCATCTGCTGGGCATCCGGTACGCCTTCCTCTTCATCGATGGAGGACAGACGGGCGTAGGCGGCGTAAGTGCCCGGCGCCGGGAAGCCCAGGGCGCGGATGCGCTCGGCGATGCTGTCCACCGCCAGCGCCAGTTCGGTGTACTGCCCTTCGAACATCAGGTGCAGGGTGTTGAACATCGGCCCGGTGACGTTCCAGTGGAAGTTGTGGGTCTTCAGGTACAGCGTGTAGGTGTCGGCCAGCAGTCGGGACAGGCCTTCGGCGATGGCGGCGCGATCTTCTTTGGCGATTCCGATGTTGATGTCCATGGCGATCTCCTCGATGTGGGCAGGGCGATTTGGAAAGGATTGGAGTCGAGGCTATCACCGGGCCAGGTGCGAAGCTCTTGGTCTATGTCAAGGTAATCGATTGAGCCTTTCTATCAGGAGGCGATGCATTCGAGCGGTCCTGACGTCTCCCGCGGCGTGGCTGCAACCTGCGGATTTTTCAGGCTATAATCGGTCTCTTTGCCGCGGGATGCGGACCCGTGGCGTCGATTCAGCCAAGGTGTTCCATGCCGATTTACGAGTACCAGTGTCAGTCCTGCGCGCATCAGCTGGAATCGCTGCAGAAGGTCAGCGATGCGCCGTTGGTCGATTGTCCGGCCTGCAAGGCTCCCGAATTGAAGAAGATGTTGTCGGCTCCGGGTTTCCGCCTGGGCGGCAGCGGTTGGTACGAGACCGACTTCAAGACCGGGGCGAAGAAGAACCTGGCCTCCGGCGATGCCTCTGCAGCCTCTTCGTCCACCGTCAGCGGTGGCGGCTGCTCCGCCAGCGAATGAGCGGTTCCCTAGAATTCAAGACTTTCGAGAAGCGAAACACACCATGATGCGCAGCCACTATTGCGGCCAGTTGAACGAGAGCCTGGACGGCCAGGTAGTCACTCTTTGCGGTTGGGTACACCGTCGCCGCGACCACGGCGGGGTGATCTTCCTCGACGTGCGTGATCGCGAGGGCCTGGCCCAGGTGGTGTTCGACCCGGATCGCGTCGAGACCTTCGCCAAGGCCGACCGCGTGCGCAGCGAATACGTGGTGAAGATCACCGGCAAGGTGCGCCTGCGCCCCGAAGGCGCGCGCAACTCGAACATGGCTTCCGGCGCCATCGAAGTGCTGGGCCACGAGCTGGAAGTGCTGAACCAGGCCGAGACTCCGCCGTTCCCGCTGGACGAATACTCCGACGTGGGCGAGGAAACCCGCCTGCGCTATCGCTTCATCGACCTGCGTCGCCCGGAGATGGCCGCCAAGCTGAAGCTGCGCGCGCGCATCACCAGCAGCATCCGCCGCTACCTGGACGACAACGGCTTCCTCGACGTGGAAACCCCGATCCTCGGTCGCCCGACTCCGGAAGGCGCGCGTGACTACCTGGTGCCGAGCCGCACCTACCCGGGTCACTTCTTCGCCCTGCCGCAGTCGCCCCAGCTGTTCAAGCAGCTGCTGATGGTGGCCGGCTTCGACCGTTACTACCAGATCGCCAAGTGCTTCCGTGACGAAGACCTGCGTGCCGACCGCCAGCCGGAATTCACCCAGATCGACATCGAGACCAGCTTCCTGGAAGAAAGCGACATCATCGAGATCACCGAGAAGATGGTGCGCCAGCTGTTCAAGGAAGTGCTGGACGTCGAGTTCGACGAATTCCCGCACATGCCGTTCGAAGAGGCCATGCGCCGCTACGGTTCGGACAAGCCTGACCTGCGCATTCCGCTGGAACTGGTCGACGTGGCCGATCAGCTGAAGGACGTCGAGTTCAAGGTGTTCTCCGGTCCGGCCAACGATCCGAAGGGCCGCGTTGCTGCCCTGCGCGTTCCGGGCGGGGCGAGCATGCCGCGCAAGCAGATCGACGACTACACCAAGTTCGTCGGCATCTACGGCGCCAAGGGCCTGGCCTACATCAAGGTCAACGAGCGTGCCAAGGGCGTGGAAGGCCTGCAGTCGCCGATCGTGAAGAACATCGCCGAGCCGAACCTGAACGAGATCCTCGATCGCGTGGGCGCAGTCGATGGCGACATCGTGTTCTTCGGCGCGGACAAGGCCAAGGTCGTCTGCGACGCCCTGGGCGCGCTGCGTATCAAGGTCGGCCATGACCTGAACCTGCTCACCAAGGAGTGGGCGCCGATGTGGGTCGTCGACTTCCCGATGTTCGAAGAGAACGACGACGGCAGCCTGACTTCCCTGCACCACCCGTTCACTGCACCCAAGTGCACCCCGGAAGAGCTGGAGGCCAACCCGGCCGGCAAGCTGTCCCGCGCGTACGACATGGTGCTCAACGGCACCGAGCTGGGCGGTGGTTCCATCCGTATCCACGACAAGGCCATGCAGCAGGCGGTATTCCGCGTGCTGGGCATCGATGATGCGGAGCAGGAAGAGAAGTTCGGCTTCCTGCTGGACGCCCTCAAGTACGGTGCGCCGCCGCACGGTGGCCTGGCCTTCGGCCTGGACCGTCTGGTGATGCTGATGACCGGCGCGGCCTCGATCCGCGAAGTCATCGCCTTCCCGAAAACCCAGAGCGCTGGCGACGTCATGACCCAGGCGCCGGGCACCGTGGATGCCAAGGCTCTGCGCGAGCTGAACATCCGCCTGCGCGAGCAGCAGAAGGCCGCCGAGTAAGTCGATCCAGATTGCAGTGGCGTCCGCACAGCGGGCGCCGCCTGCGAAGCAAACAAGCGATACGGAGTGAGTTATGGCTGGTCATTCCAAATGGGCCAACATCAAGCACCGCAAGGAACGTCAGGACGCCAAGAAGGGCAAGATCTTCACCAAGCTCATCCGTGAGCTGACCGTCGCTGCCAAGCAGGGCGGGGGGATCCCGGCGGACAACCCGCGTCTGCGCCTGGCCGTGGACAAGGCGCTGACCGCCAACATGACCCGCGACACCATCGACCGCGCCATCCAGCGCGGCGTGGGCTCCAGCGAAGCCGACAACATGGCCGAGCTGACCTACGAAGGTTACGCGCCCAGCGGCGTGGCGATCATCGTCGAGGCCATGACCGACAACCGCAACCGCACCGCGGCCGAAGTGCGTCACGCCTTCAGCAAGTGCGGCGGCAACCTGGGTACCGATGGTTCGGTGGCCTACATGTTCGAGCGCAAGGGCCAGATCAGCTACGCGCCGGGCGTGAACGAAGAAGCCCTGATGGATGCCGCGCTGGAAGCCGGCGCCGATGACGTGGTGGTGAACGATGACGGCTCCATCGACGTCTTCACCACCTTCGCCGACTTCATCTCGGTCAACGAAGCGCTGACCGAAGCCGGATTCAAGGGCGAGGACGCGGAGATCACCATGATCCCGTCGACCGTGGCGACCTTGGACCTGGACACCGCGCAGAAGGTCCTCAAGCTGATCGACATGCTCGAAGACCTGGACGACGTGCAGAACGTCTACTCCAATGCGGACATCCCGGACGAGGTGATGGCCCAGCTGGGCTGATCCCACCGCCGGCGATGGGCGAAGCCGGAAGCGGGAGTGGTCGTCAGCGGCGCCTCCGGCTTCCGGCTTTTGTTATCTGATGTGCAGGTTTACGGACAAGGTTTGATCGGACGGACATGACCCTGATTCTCGGCATCGACCCAGGTTCGCGGATTACCGGCTTCGGCGTGGTACGCGATACCGGCCGTGGTTGCGAATACGTCGCCTCGGGCTGTATCCGCACCGGCAATGGCGAGCTGTTCGAGCGCCTGCAGATCGTCTTTCGCGGTGTGCGTGAGGTCATACAGACGTATCAGCCGACCATGATGGGCATCGAGCAGGTGTTCATGGCGCGCAACGCCGATTCGGCGCTGAAGCTGGGGCAGGCGCGCGGCGCGGCCATCGTGGCGGCGGCGGAAGAGGGGCTGCAGATCGCCGAGTACACCGCCAGCCAGGTGAAGCAGGCGATTGCCGGCACCGGCGGTGCGGACAAGCAGCAGGTGCAGATGATGGTCATGCATCTGCTCAAGCTGGTACAGAAGCCGCAGATCGACGCCTCCGACGCCCTGGCCATCGCCCTGTGCCACGCGCACACCCGGCAAAGCCTGGTGCCACACGGGCTGGTGGGTGCGCGCCGGCGTGGCGGACGTCTGCGCCTGTGATATCCGGACATAGTTTGAGCAAGGATAAATACCCGTGATTGGACGCCTGCGTGGCACCCTGGCGGAAAAACAGCCGCCGCACCTGATCGTCGACGTCAATGGCGTGGGCTACGAGCTGGAAGTGCCGATGACCACCCTGTACCGCCTGCCGAGTCTGGGCGAGCCGGTGACCCTGCACACCCACCTGGTGGTGCGCGAGGATGCCCACCTGCTCTACGGCTTTGCCGAGAAGCGCGAGCGCGAGCTGTTCCGCGAGCTGATCCGCCTCAATGGCGTGGGTCCGAAGCTGGCATTGGCGCTGATGTCGGGGCTGGAAGTGGATGAGCTGGTGCGTTGCGTGCAGGCGCAGGATACTTCCACCTTGGTGAAGATTCCCGGCGTCGGCAAGAAGACCGCCGAGCGCCTGCTGGTGGAGCTCAAGGATCGCTTTAAGGCATGGGAGAATATTCCTTCCATCGCGCCGTTGGTGGTGGAACCCAAGCTGGTTGCCGCAGTCTCAAGCGCCGAGTCCGATGCGGTCAGCGCGCTGATCGCCCTGGGCTTCAAACCCCAGGAGGCGAGCCGCGCCGTGGCCGCCGTGCAGGAGGAAGGCTTGTCCAGCGAAGAACTCATCCGCCGTTCCCTCAAGGGCATGGTCTAGGTAGCCATAGATGATCGAAGCCGATCGCCTGATTTCCTCTGCGACCAGTCGCGACCGCGAAGAGCAGTTCGACCGCGCCATCCGGCCGTTGAAGCTGGCCGAGTACATCGGCCAGCCGATCGTGCGCGAGCAGATGGAGCTGTTCATCCAGGCGGCCCGCGGACGTCAGGAGGCGCTGGATCACACGCTGATCTTCGGTCCGCCCGGGCTGGGCAAGACCACCCTGGCGAACATCATCGCCCAGGAGATGGGCGTATCGCTCAAG
The DNA here is from genome assembly GCF_014204515.1 of Pseudomonas nitroreducens. Classification (GTDB taxonomy): domain Bacteria; phylum Pseudomonadota; class Gammaproteobacteria; order Pseudomonadales; family Pseudomonadaceae; genus Pseudomonas; species Pseudomonas nitritireducens_A. The sequence continues at coordinate 97,791 of NZ_JACHLI010000009.1, forward strand.
AGTACCTCCGGCCCCGTGCTGGAGCGGCCTGGCGATCTGGCGGCGCTACTGACCAACCTCGAACCCAACGATGTGCTGTTCATCGATGAGATCCATCGCCTGTCGCCCATCGTCGAGGAAGTGCTGTATCCGGCCATGGAAGACTTCCAGCTGGACATCATGATCGGCGAAGGCCCGGCCGCGCGCTCGATCAAGCTCGACCTGCCGCCCTTTACGCTGGTGGGGGCAACCACCCGCGCCGGCATGCTGACCAACCCGCTGCGCGACCGCTTCGGGATCGTCCAGCGTCTGGAGTTCTACGGGGTGGACGACCTGTCCACCATCGTCGCCCGTTCGGCGGGCATTCTCGGGCTGGAGATCGAGCAGGCGGGCGCCTACGAGATCGCCCGGCGCGCCCGCGGTACGCCGCGGATCGCCAACCGCCTGCTGCGCCGGGTGCGGGATTTCGCCGAGGTGCGTGGCACCGGGCACATCAGCAGCGACATCGCCGATAAGGCGCTGAACCTGCTGGACGTGGATGAAAGGGGCTTCGATCACCAGGATCGCCGCCTGCTGCTGACCATGATCGACAAGTTCGACGGTGGCCCGGTGGGCATCGACAACCTGGCGGCGGCCATCAGCGAAGAAAGACACACGATTGAGGATGTGCTGGAGCCCTATCTGATCCAGCAAGGCTATATCATGCGCACACCGCGCGGCCGTGTCGTGACCCGGCACGCGTACCTGCATTTCGGCCTGAATGTGCCGAAGCGGATGGGGGAGGCGGCGACACCGGATCTGTTCGCCCCTGAAGATGGTAATTAATTGCATTTGTAGGCGATTGCCGATTGGCAAAGCCAGGACTTGGTTTTAGAGTATGCGCGCGCAACACGGGGGTCAGCCGTTCCAGCAACGGTATCGGGTCTATTTCGAGGACACCGACGCCGGCGGCATCGTCTACTACGTCAACTACCTCAAGTTCATGGAGCGGGCTCGTACCGAGCGGCTGCGTGATCTGGGCTTCGCCCAGTCGCAGCTGGCGGAAGAGAACCTGCTTTTTGTCGTTCACTCGGCCGAGGCGCGTTACCACGCACCAGCCCGACTGGACGACGAGCTGCTCGTCAGCGCCGAGGTGGAGGAGTTGAACCGTGCGAGCCTGAAGTTTCGTCAACAGGTTCGACGGGCGTCGGATTCGACCTTGCTCTGCGAGGGGCGATTCCTGGTGGCGTGCGTGCGGGCGGACAACCTGAAACCCCGCGCTATCCCAGATGTGTTGCGTGCGGCATTTGCCGGCAGTCCGGACACCCTTTCAGCAGGAGATTAACGTGGAACCGAACGTCGTCGACCATACTTCCATGTGGAGCTTGATCAGTAACGCCAGCGTCGTGGTACAGCTGGTAATGCTGACCCTGGTGGCCGCATCGGTCACTTCCTGGATCATGATTTTCCAGCGCAGCAACATGATGCGCTCGGCGAAGAAGGCCCTGGAAACCTTCGAGGAGCGCTTCTGGTCGGGTATCGACCTGTCCAAGCTCTATCGTCAGGCGGGCAGCAACCCCGATCCGGATTCGGGGGTCGAGCAGATCTTCCGTGCCGGCTTCAAGGAATTCTCCCGTCTGCGCCAGCAGGCCGGCGTTGACCCGGATGCGGTGATGGAAGGCGTTTCCCGCGCCATGCGCGTCGCCATTTCCCGCGAGGAAGAGAAGCTGGAAACCAGCCTGCCGTTCCTCGCCACCGTCGGCTCGACCAGCCCGTACATCGGCCTGTTCGGCACCGTGTGGGGCATCATGAACTCCTTCCGTGGCCTGGCCACCGTGCAGCAGGCTACCCTCGCCACCGTGGCGCCGGGCATCGCCGAAGCGCTGATCGCCACCGCCATCGGCCTGTTCGCGGCCATTCCCGCGGTCATCGCCTACAACCGTTTCGCCGCCCGCTCGGAAATGCTCATCGGCCGTTACTACACCTTCGCCGACGAGTTCCAGGCGATCCTGCACCGCAAAGTGCACACCAGCGACGATTGATTGAAGACGACCAAGAGGTAAGCCGTCATGGCAAGAGTTCGTCACAAGCGCAAGCCGGTCGCGGAAATGAACGTGGTGCCCTACATCGACGTGATGTTGGTGCTGCTGGTCATTTTCATGGTGACCGCGCCCATGCTCAACCAGGGGGTCAAGGTCGACCTGCCGAAGGTTTCCAGCGAAGCGCTGCCGCAGGATAACGATTCCCGCGTGCTCACCATCTCCATCAAGGCCGACAAGACCTACTACTGGAACATGGGCTCGGAAGTCGACCCGGATCAGGGCAAGGCCAGCCAGACTGCCGTGGACCTCGATCAGCTGGTGACCGCGGCCACCGCCATCATGGCGCAGAACAGCAGCCAGGGTAAGAAAGTCCAGGTCTTCGTCCGCGGAGACAAGGCAGTCGACTACGGTTCGGTCATGGCCGTCATGGGCGGCCTGCAGAAAGCCGGGGTCGGCAACGTCGGTCTGATTACCGAGGCACCAGGTAGTTGATGCACCAGCTCGAACGCTCTCAATCGGAAGGCTACTTCTGGCCAACGGTCCTGGCCGTGGCCCTGCATGTCCTGATTTTCGCCATGCTGTTCGTCAGCTGGGCCAGCACGCCTGAACTGCCGCCTTCGCGGCCGATCGTCCAGGCCACGCTGTATCAGCTGAAGTCCAAGAGCCAGGCGACCCAGCAGACCAACCAGAAGATAGCCGGCGAGGCCAAGAAGACTGCGGCCAAGCAATACGAGCAGGAGCAGCTCGAGCAGAAGAAGGCTGAGCAGCAGGCATTGGCTGCTGCGAAAGCCGAGGAACAAAAGAAGGCCGACGCCGCTCAAAAGGCTGCTGATGCCGCTGAGAAAGCCGCGGAAGCCAAGAAGGCTGACGAAGCGAAGAAGGCGGATGACGCCAAGAAAGCGGCCGATGCCGCCGCGGCGGCCAAGAAGGCTGCCGAGGCCAAGGCTGCCGAGCAGAAACAGCAGGCGGATATAGCCAAGAAGAAAGCCGAGGAAGAGGCCAAGAAAGAGGCTGCTGAAGAGGCGAAGAAGAAAGCTGCCGAGGAGGCCAAGAAGAAGGCCGCCGAGGACGCGAAGAAAAAAGCCGCCGCGGACGATGCCAAGAAGAAGGCGGCCGCGGTCGAGGCTGCGAAGAAGAAGGCTGCCGCTGCAGCCGCCGCAGCAGCCCGCAAGGCAACGGAAGACAAGAAGGCCCAGGCGCTGGCCGATCTGCTGTCCAACGACACGCAACGGCAACAGGCCCTGGCCGACGAGCAGGGTGATGAGGTGGCGGGCAACTTCGACGATCTGATCGTCAGCCTGGTGAGCCAGCAGTGGAGCCGTCCTCCTTCAGCTCGTAACGGAATGAGCGTAGAAGTGCTGATTCAGATGCTGCCGAGCGGAGCCATCACCGGTGTAAGCGTGACTCGCTCCAGTGGTGACAAGCCGTTCGACGATTCGGCGGTGGCAGCGGTCAAAAACGTGGGCCGTGTTCCCGAACTGCAAAAACTGGATCGCGCCACTTTCGATAGCCTGTATCGTCAGCGCCGAATGGTCTTCAAACCGGAGGATTTAGATCTGTGAGTACCCTGATTCGCTTTGCGCTCTTCGCCCTGGCCCTGGTGGCCGGCGCCGCGCAGGCCGCCGACCCGCTGGTGATCTCCAGCGGTCGCGACTCGGCCGTCCCGATTGCCGTGGTTCCGTTCGGCTGGCAGGGCGGCAACGTCCTGCCTGAAGACATGTCGAACATCATCGGCAGCGACCTGCGCAACTCCGGTTACTTCGAGCCGATCCCGCGCCAGAACATGATCAGCCAGCCGGCCCAGGCCAGCGAAGTGATCTACCGCGACTGGCAGGCCCTCGGCGCGCAGTACGTGCTGGTCGGCAGCATCGTGCCCAGTGGCGGCCGTCTGCAGATCCAGTACGCCCTGCTCAACGTGGCGACCCAGGAGCAGGTCCTGACCGGCAGCGTGGGCGGCACCACCGACCAGCTGCGCGACATGTCGCACTACATCGCCGATCAGTCGTTCGAGAAGCTCACCGGCATCAAGGGCGCGTTCTCCACCAAGCTGCTCTACGTGACCGCGGAGCGCTTCTCGGTGGACAACACCCGCTACACCCTGCAGCGCTCCGACTATGACGGCGCCCGCCCGGTGACCCTGCTGCAGTCGCGCGAGCCGATCCTCTCGCCGCGCTTCTCGCCCGATGGCCGTCGCATTGCCTACGTGTCCTTCGAGCAGAAGCGTCCGCGCATCTTCATGCAGTACGTCGACACCGGTCGCCGCGAGCAGATCTCCAACTTCGAAGGCCTCAACGGCGCCCCGGCGTTCTCGCCGGACGGCAACCGCCTGGCCTTCGTGCTGTCGCGCGATGGCAACCCGGAGATCTACGTGATGGACCTGGGCAGCCGCCAGCTGCGTCGCCTGACCAACAACTCGGCGATCGACACCGAGCCCTTCTGGGGCGCGGATGGCTCGACCCTGTACTTCACCTCGGACCGTGGCGGCAAACCGCAGATCTACAAGATGAACGTGAACTCGGGCGCTACCGACCGCGTGACCTTCATCGGCAACTACAACGCCAACCCGAAACTTTCCGCGGATGAGAAGACCCTGGTCATGGTTCACCGTCAGGACGGTTTCACCAACTTCCAGATCGCGGCGCAGGACCTTCAGCGCGGTAATCTCCGGGTACTTTCCAACACCAACCTGGATGATTCGCCCACTGTTGCGCCAAATGGCACGATGCTAATATACGCCACCCGCCAGCAGGACCGGGGCGTGTTGATGCTCGTGAGCATCAACGGACGTGTTCGGTTACCGCTACCCACCGCTCAAGGCGACGTGCGAGAGCCTTCCTGGTCCCCTTACCTGAACTGACGGTTGCCAACTGTTCCAAACTTATACACTGGGGTTCATTAGGAGTTACATGATGGAAATGCTGAAATTCGGCAAATTTGCCGTTATCGCCCTCGCCATGGCCGTTGCCGTTGGCTGTTCGTCCAAGAAAGGCGATGCTGCCGGTGAAGGCGCCAATGGCGGCGTTGATCCGAACGCTGGCTACGGCGCCAACAGCGGTGCCGTTGACGGCTCCCTGAGCGACGAAGCCGCTCTGCGCGCTATCACCACCTTCTACTTCGAGTACGACAGCTCCGACCTGAAGCCGGAAGCCATGCGTGCCCTGGACGTACACGCCAAGGACCTGAAAGGTTCCGGCCAGCGCGTAGTCCTGGAAGGTCACACTGACGAGCGCGGCACCCGCGAGTACAACATGGCTCTGGGCGAGCGTCGTGCCAAGGCCGTTCAGCGCTACCTGGTACTGCAGGGCGTTTCCCCGGCTCAGCTGGAACTGGTTTCCTACGGCAAAGAGCGTCCGGTTGCCACTGGCCACGACGAGCAGTCCTGGGCCCAGAACCGTCGCGTTGAGCTGAAGAAGTAAGACCTGATGCCGATGCGCCTGCGTTTTCTGACCTTGATCGCATGCGGACTGCCCCTCATGGCGGCAGCCGCGGTTCCGGTACAGGACGGTAATGGTGGCTATGCCAGCACACCGCCCTCGGGTTATGGCACCGCAGGCGCTGATGGCGCCTACGCCGGAGGCGGGATGACAACTCCCGTCTCCGGTCAGGCTCAGCTGTTCATGCAGCTGCAGCAGATGCAGGACGAGATGTCCCGTCTGCGCGGTATGCTCGAAGAGCAGCAGAACCAGCTCCAGCAGATGAAGCAGGAGAACCAGGAACGCTTCCAGGACATCGACAGCCGCCTTTCCAGCGGTGCAGGTGCGGGGGCGGCCGGTGCTGCTGTTCAACCCAATTCCCCCGCTGCCGGCACCAGTGCCGGAGCTGCCGCAGGAGCAGGCGCCGCCGCCGCCCAGCAACAGCAGCCCGCCGCCAGCAACGAACCGGGTGACCCGGCGAAAGAGAAGCTGTACTACGACGCCTCCTTCGACCTGGTCAAGGCCAAGGATTTCGACAAGGCCAGCCAGGCCTTCGGCGCTTTCCTGCGCAAATACCCGAACAGCCAATACGCTGGCAATGCGCAGTACTGGCTGGGTGAGGTGAATCTCGCCAAGGGCGACCTGCAGGGCGCCGGCCAGGCGTTCGCCCGCGTCAGCCAGGCCTATCCGAGCAGCGCCAAGGTGCCGGACTCGCTGTACAAGCTCGCCGACGTCGAGCGTCGCCTGGGCAACAACGACAAGGCCCGCGGCATCCTGCAGCAGGTCGTGGCCCAGTATCCCGGCACTTCCGCTGCCCAGCTGTCCCAGCGCGACCTGAAGAACCTCAAGTAAGGCCCGCCCGCAGCACTCCGAAAACCCGCGCCTGGCGCGGGTTTTTTCGTTAGAATTGCCGCCCCTCGGAAGGCGCCAGTGGTTTCAGCTCGGCTGATGTCTGCTGTGCTCCGAGGCATTCCGGGCGCGCTTCGAGCCTGCCCACGACTCCAACGCAACGGAGGCGGATGGCCTGTATAGCCGTCACGCCCGTGGCTGATATGCAACAGACCCTGCGCATTACCGAGATTTTCTACTCGTTGCAGGGGGAAACGCGCACCGCCGGCTTGCCGACTGTGTTCGTTCGCCTGACCGGCTGTCCCCTGCGCTGCAACTATTGCGATACCGCCTATGCCTTCAGTGGCGGCGAGATCCACACCCTCGACGCGATCCTCGACCAGGTTGCCCGCTATCGCCCGCGCTACGTCTGCGTGACCGGCGGCGAACCGCTGGCCCAGCCCAACTGCATCCCGTTGCTGCAGCGCCTTTGCGATGCCGGCTACGAAGTCTCGCTGGAAACCAGTGGTGCACTGGACATTGCCACCAGCGACCGCCGCGTCAGCCGCATCCTCGATCTGAAGACGCCGGGCTCCGGAGAGGTTGCGCGCAATCGCTACGAGAACATCGGCGAGCTGACGGCCAATGATCAGGTGAAGTTCGTCATCTGCTCCCGCGAAGACTATGACTGGGCAGTCTCCAAGCTGATCGAGTACCGCCTGGAGCAGCGAGCTGGCGAGGTGCTGTTCTCGCCCAGCCATCGCGAGGTGAGCGCACGTACGCTGGCCGACTGGATCGTCAGCGACAACCTGCCGGTGCGCCTGCAATTGCAGTTGCACAAGATTCTCTGGAACGACGAGCCGGGCCACTGAGCGCGGAGGAGACCTTCTCATGTCCACCAAACCATCCATGAACGGCAAGAAAGCCGTGATCCTGCTCTCCGGCGGCCTCGACTCCGCGACCGTGGTCGCCATGGCCAAGGCCGAGGGCTATGACTGCTACACCATGAGCTTCGACTATGGCCAGCGCCACCGTGCCGAGTTGCAGGCTGCCGAGCGCGTGGCACGCCAGCAGGGCGTGATCGAGCACAAGGTGATTGGCCTGAACCTGAACGGTATCGGCGGCTCGGCCCTGACCGATAGCAGCATCGACGTGCCGGAGACGCCCAGTGAAGGCATCCCGGTGACCTACGTGCCTGCGCGCAACACCGTGTTCCTGTCCCTCGCCCTGGGCTGGGCAGAGGTGCTGGGGGCGCGGGACATCTTCATTGGCGTCAACGCGGTGGATTACTCCGGCTACCCGGATTGCCGCCCCGAGTTCGTCGAGGCATTCGAGCGCATGGCCAACCTGGCGACCAAGGCTGGCGTGGAGGGCGAGGGCTTCCGTATCCAGGCGCCGCTGCAGTTCCTTTCCAAGGCGCAGATCATCGAGGCCGGCATCGCCCAAGGCGTGGATTACAGCCTCACCGTTTCCTGCTATCAGGCCGATGATGACGGGCGCGCGTGCGGTAAATGCGACAGCTGCCGACTGCGTTCCGAGGGCTTTTCCGCCGCCGGAATTCCTGACCCGACGCGATATTTCTGAAAAAAGTTTTCGCGGGGTGTTGTTTTTGCGTTAGAAATCAGTATTATACGCCCCACGTTGGGTCGTTAGCTCAGTCGGTAGAGCAGTTGGCTTTTAACCAATTGGTCGTAGGTTCGAATCCCACACGACCCACCAACATGTAAGACAAAAGCCCCGTGATCGAAAGGTCACGGGGCTTTTGCCATGTGCCGAAAAAAGTCCGCCGTACGGCGCTCGACGCTGCGTCGGCTGAGGGACGGTGGTGATAAGATCGCCGGCATAATCAGACCGTGCCTGTTGAGGTTTCCACACGATGTCCCAGATTTCCGAACGCCTGCTGGTCCAGGCCCATCTGGCGGCGAAGCAGCCGCGGGTGCTGAGCGCGCAGGAAGAGGCCGACTACCGTGCGGCCATCGCCGCCGAGCTGAAGGCGCAGAACGCCGTGCTCGTCGCGCACTATTACTGCGACCCGGTGATCCAGGCGCTGGCCGAGGAAACCGGCGGCTGCGTGTCCGACTCGCTGGAAATGGCCCGCTTCGGCAACCAGCATGCGGCGCAGACCGTGGTGGTGGCCGGGGTGCGCTTCATGGGCGAGACGGCGAAGATCCTCAATCCGGAAAAGCGCGTGCTGATGCCGACCCTGGAAGCGACCTGCTCGCTGGACCTGGGCTGCCCGGTGGAGGAATTCTCCGCCTTCTGCGACCAGCATCCCGAGCGCACCGTGGTGGTCTACGCGAATACCTCGGCGGCCGTGAAGGCGCGCGCCGACTGGGTGGTGACCTCCAGCTGCGCGGTGGAGATCGTCGAGCACCTGATGGACAACGGCGAGCCGATCCTCTGGGCGCCGGACCAGCACCTGGGCCGCTACATCCAGCGCGAGACCGGTGCCGACATGCTGCTCTGGGACGGCGCCTGCATCGTCCACGAGGAGTTCAAGGCCAAGCAGCTGGAGGACCTCAAGGCGGTCTACCCGGATGCCGCGATCCTGGTGCACCCGGAGTCGCCGGAGGCCGTGGTCGAACTGGCCGATGCCGTGGGTTCCACCAGCCAGCTGATCAAGGCCGCGCAGACGCTGCCGAACCAGCGCTTCATCGTCGCCACCGATCGCGGCATCTTCTACAAGATGCAGCAGCTGTGCCCGGACAAGGAGTTCATCGAGGCGCCCACCGCCGGTAACGGCGCGGCCTGCCGTAGTTGCGCGCATTGCCCGTGGATGGCCATGAATACCCTGGAGCGCACCCTGGCGTGCCTGAAGGAAGGTTCGGGGGAAATCTTCGTCGACCCGGCACTGATTCCCAAGGCGATCAAGCCGCTCAAGCGCATGCTCGACTTCACCCAGGCGGCGAAGCTCAAGCTGGCAGGCAATGCCTGACAGCGTGCGTTGAAACGAAAAAGGCCCGGTATCGCACCGGGCCTTTTCTTTTGGGGCTCGCTCCTACAGGTTGGCTAGGGCGCTGGCTCAGCGGCCCATCATTTCCTTGAGGATGCGTTCCTGGTCGCGGAACTCCTGCTGGCGGGCGTCCAGGCGTGCAGCCAGGGTGAAGTTGCCACCGGCGCGGCGCTTGGCGAAGTCCAGCTGCTCGATGGCGTGCTTGTAGTCGCCGGTGAGGGCGTCGTACTCGGCGCGAGCCTGGTACACACCGATGGCGTTGCCGCTCAGGGTGCAGGCGTCGGCCAGGCGGTTCCACACGTCCGGGTCCAGCGGGCGGCGCTGGGACAGCTTGAACAGGGTCTTCTCGGCGTCGGCGGCGTGGTTGGTCTTCATCATCAGGTCGGCCTGGGCCTGGATCAGCGGATAGCTGTCGGGGTACTGGCCAAGCATCTTCTGCACCCGCGCCTGGGCGTCGGGCAGCTTGTTGGCGGTGATGTCCAGATCGACCATCGCCAGGTTGTAGCTGATGTCGTTGGGCGCCTTGGCGAGCAACTGCTGGAGGTTGCTGCGGGCGTCGTTGAGCTGGCCGATCTTGGTCTGCGACAGGACCAACCCGTAGCGTGCAGCGTCGTTCTTCGGGTCTTCGTCGAGTTGCGCGCGGAACTGCTTGCTGGCCATGCCCGGGGTGTCTTCGAACATCTGTTGGACGCGCGCGCGCATCAGTTCGTAGCGCAGCGAATCTTCCTTGCCACCCTGGGGATACTGCTCGGCGCGGTTGCGGGTGTCGGCGATACGCGATTCGGTGACCGGGTGGGTCAGCAGGAATTCCGGCGGCTTGCCCTCGTAGCGGTACTGGCGGGCCAGGCGCTCGAACATGTTGGGCATGGAGCGCGGGTCGTAGCCGGCGCGGACCATGGTGGCGACGCCGACGCGGTCGGCTTCCTGCTCGTTCTGCCGGGAGAAACGCAGCTGGTTCTGGATCGCCGCGGCCTGGGTGCCGGCGATCGCGGCGATACCGGCATCGCCGGCACCCGCTGCGGCGGCGACGATGCCGGCGAGCATGGCGGCCATCACCGGCAATTGCATGCGTTGCTGTGCCTCGATGCCGCGGGCGAAGTGGCGTTGGCTCAGGTGACCCAGTTCGTGGGCCAGTACGGCGATGTATTCGCCTTCGGTCTGCGCGTAGATGAACAGGCCGCCGTTGACGCCGACCACGCCGCCGGGGGCGGCGAAGGCGTTGATTTGCTTGTCGCGAATCAGGATGAAGGCCAGGCGGTGGTCCTGCAGTTCGCTGGACTCGGCCAGGCGGTAGACGCTGGACTCGACGTAGTCCTTGAGCTGCGGATCGTTGAGCGTGTCGACCTGGTTGCGCAGCATGCTCAGCCAGGCGCGGCCCAGCTGGAACTCCTGCTCCGGGGAGACGATGGACGAGCTGGCATCGCCCAGGGACGGCAAGTCGTCCGCCAGGGCCGGAGCGGCGAGGGCGACAGCGAGCGACAGCAGGGCGGGGCGGAGTACTTTCATGTACAGGAGGCTCGTTCCGAGAAAGGCTCTACTTTAGCCGCACGTAATTGCCTATGCCTAGTTTGCGGGCAAGAAGTGCGGCGCAATTCGAATCGGGTATCAGCGCGGTCGAGGGCTTTTCTATCCCCGCCGGCTGAAGGCTGGATTAATGAACCCGGTCTGCCGCGGGCCTGGTTACTTTTCCGGCGCTTTCGGTATTCTTGGGCGCCCTTCCCGGAGTTCGTTTCGATGTCCGATTCCATGCCGTCCGTCCCCGCCTGTGACGCGGAGGTGGACGCCAGCGGTCTCAATTGTCCGCTGCCGCTGCTCAAGGCCAAGCTGGAGCTCAATCGCCTGCCCAGCGGCGCGGTGCTCAAGGTGATCGCCACCGACGCCGGCTCGCAGCGCGACTTCCGCGCCTTCGCCGATCTCGCCGGGCACTCGCTGCTGCATGAAGAGGTCGAAGGCGGCGTCTATCGCTACTGGCTGCGCAAGAAGTAGCCCCTGATTCCGGGTGACCGCGACGTCGCCCCTTTCGTTTCGCAGGTTCATTGATGCTCAAGGTTTTGCAGGACTGGATGCAGCGCTATTTCTCCGATGAGGAGGCGATAGTGCTGGCGGTCATTCTCGGGCTGGGATTCACCGTCATCCTGGCCTTCGGCGGGATGCTCGCGCCGGTGCTGGCGGCGATGGTCATCGCCTTCCTGATCCAGGGCATGGTCGGGGTGCTGGAGCGCCTGCGCATGCCGCACCTGTTCGCCGTGTGGCTGGTGTATTCGCTGTTCCTCGGCCTGCTCGCGGTGTTCCTGCTGGTGCTGGTGCCGCTGTTGTGGAAGCAGCTGTTCACCCTGTTCAACGAGCTGCCCGGCATGCTCGGCGAGTGGCAGGCGACGCTGCTGATGCTGCCCGAGCGCTACCCGGACATGGTCACCGAGGAACAGGTGCTGCACACCGTCGAGGCCGCGCGCAGCGAGCTGGGCCAGCTCGGCCAGTGGGCACTGACCTTCTCCCTGTCGGGGCTACCGGTGGTGGTCAACATCATGATCTACCTGGTGCTGGTGCCGATCCTGGTGTTCTTCTTCCTCAAGGACCGCCGTCGCTTCTACCACTGGTTCCGCCGCTACCTGCCGCGCGAGCGCGGGCTGATGAAGCAGGTGTGGAACGAGATGAACCAGCAGATCGCCAACTACATTCGCGGCAAGGTCATCGAGATATTCATTACCGGCGTGGCGACTTACATCGCCTTCGCGGTGCTCGGTCTGAACTATGCGGCGCTGCTCGCGCTGCTGGTCGGCCTGTCGGTAGTGGTGCCCTACATCGGCGCCGTGGTGGTCACCGTGCCGGTGGCGATGATCGCGCTGTTCCAGTGGGGCTGGAGCGACCAGTTCATCTACCTGATGTGCGCCCACGCGATCATCCAGGCGCTGGATGGCAACGTGCTGGTGCCGCTGCTGTTCTCCGAGGCAGTGAACCTGCACCCGGTGGCGATCATCTGCGCGGTGCTGCTGTTCGGCGGGCTGTGGGGCTTCTGGGGCGTGTTCTTCGCCATCCCGCTGGCAACGCTGGTGAAGGCGGTGCTGGATGCCTGGCCGCGCCAGCCGCCGTCAGTCCCGCAAGTCAGTCCGATGATGTGATGCCGGGAAAAGAAAAAGGCCGCTGATCAGCGGCCTTTTTCATGAACGCAGTGCGGCTCAGCGGTTCAGTTCCTGGGCGGCAGCCAGCACGGCGTCCACGTGGCCGGGCACTTTCACCCCGCGCCATTCCTGGCGCAGCACGCCCTTGGCGTCGATCAGGAAGGTGCTGCGGTCCACGCCCAGGTACTCCTTGCCGTAGAGCTTCTTCAGCTTGATCACGTCGAACAGCTGGCAGACGGCCTCGTCCTTGTCGCTGATCAGCTCGAAGGGGAAGCACTGCTTGGCCTTGAAGTTCTCGTGGGACTTGATGCCATCGCGGGACACGCCGAACACCAGGGTGTTGGCCTGGGCGAAGTCCTCGATCCTGTCGCGGAAGCCCTGGCCTTCGGTGGTGCAGCCGGGGGTGCTGTCCTTGGGGTAGAAGTACAGGACGACCTGCTTGCCCTTGAGCTGGGACAGGCGGAATTCGACGCCGCTGGTGGCCGGGGCCTGGAAATCGGCGACGGGCTTGTTCAGTTCGACTGCCACGGGGCTTTCTCCTTAAGGGTGCTGCGGGCGCCAGGGTTCGATCAGCGCGTCCAGGTTCAGTGCGTCGGCGAAGTCGAGGAACTGATCGCGCAGCCAGCTGATCTGGGTGCCGGCCGGCAGGGTCACGGTGAGGGTGGCGTTGAGCATGCTGGTGTTGGTGTGCGGCGCCTGGTAGGTGTCGCAGGTGAGGTTCTCCAGCTCGATGTTGTGGTCGATGAAGAACTGGCACAGCTCATTGAGGATGTCCGGCCGATAGACGGCACTGACGTAGGCGACGTAGGGCAGGGCCTGGGCGCGGGTGACGTGGACATTGCTGCGGGTGACGCTGAGGGTGAAGCCGTGGCGCTTGGCCAGCGGCGACAGGCCCCCTTCGAGGCGCGCCAGGGCATCCCAGCTGCCGGAGACCTGCAGGATCAGTGCGCTGAACTCGCCGTGGCGGGTCAGGCGGCTGCTGACCACCGAGCAACGGTTGTCGATGCAGGTGCGGCACAGCACGCTGGTCAACTCCATCGGGTTCGGGCCCAGAGCACTGATCAGGAGGAATTGTTCGCGAGGGTGAGAGGTGGACATGCAGCTTTCCTGGGAGGGGCGGCCAAGCGGGCCGCTCGACAAAGGGGAAAGGGTAGCGAAAAGCGCCGATGAGGGGAATGTCTGACCGCTCGCGGGTCGTTGCGTCACCTTGTGCGTGGCCGGTGGCGACAGTACCATTACGGCTTTCTTTTTCCGGCAGGAGCGGTTGCATGATTGCGGGCAGTATGGTGGCGCTGGTCACCCCCTTCGATGCTCAGGGTCGACTGGATTGGGACAGCCTCGCGAAGCTGGTGGACTTCCACCTGCAGGAAGGCACCAACGCCATCGTAGCGGTCGGCACCACAGGTGAATCGGCCACTCTGGATGTCAGCGAACACCTGGACGTGATCCGTCGCGTAGTCGACCAGGTCAACGGCCGCATCCCGGTCATCGCCGGCACCGGCGCCAACTCCACCCGCGAAGCGGTCGAGCTGACCGAGGCCGCCAAGTCCGGCGGCGCCGACGCCTGCCTGCTGGTGACCCCGTACTACAACAAGCCGACCCAGGAAGGCCTGTACCAGCACTTCCGCCACATCGCCGAAGCTGTGGCCATCCCGCAGATCCTCTACAACGTGCCGGGCCGCACCGCCTGCGACATGCTGCCGGAGACCGTCGAGCGCCTGTCCAAGGTGCCGAACATCATCGGTATCAAGGAAGCCACCGGCGACCTGCAGCGCGGCAAGGAAGTCCTCGACCGCGTCGGCAAGGACTTCCTCGTCTACTCCGGTGACGACGCCACCGCCGTCGAGCTGATGCTGATGGGTGGCAAGGGCAACATCTCGGTGACCGCCAACGTCGCTCCGCGCGCCATGAGCGACCTCTGCGCCGCCGCCATGCGTGGCGATGCCGCTGCCGCCCGCGCGATCAACGATCGCCTGATGCCGCTGCACAAGACCCTGTTCATCGAATCCAATCCCATCCCGGTCAAGTTCGCCCTGCACGAAATGGGGCTGATTCCCGAAGGCATCCGCCTGCCCCTGACCTGGCTCAGCCCGCGTTGCCACGAACCGCTGCGTCAGGCCATGCGCCAGACCGGCGTCCTGGCTTAAGGAACCCCTCGCATGAAGCGACTGGCAGGACTGACTGCGCTCGCCCTGGTTATCGGCAACACCTCCGGCTGCGGCTGGCTGTGGGGCCCGGAAGGCTATTTCCGTGACCGTGGCGACGATTACCTGAACGCCCGCGAAACCGCACCGATGAAGGTGCCCGAAGGTCTGCAGAGCAAGCCGCTCGATCCGCTGCTGCCGATCCCGATGAACGTCGCCACCAGCACCGAAAAGGAAGGCGAGTTCGAGGTACCGCGTCCACAACCCCTGACCGGCGCCGGCGAAGTCAGCGACTTCAGCCTGCAGAAGAGCGGCGACAGCCGCTGGCTGGTGGCCCAGCGCCCGCCGGCGGAAGTCTGGCCGGTCGCCCACCAGTTCTTCCAGGACAACGGCTTCTCCATCGCCGACCAGCGTCCGCAGACTGGCGAATTCAGCACCAACTGGCAGCCGTTGTCGCAGCTTTCCGCGCCGCTCGCGCGCCGCCTGAGCAGCCGCGTGTCGGGCGTCGAGCCGGACAGCGAAGCGCGCGTTCGCGTGCGCATCGAGCCGGGCGTGCAGACCAACACCAGTGAAGTCTACGTGCTCAGCGAAACCCGCCCGGCGGGCAGCACTGCCAGCAGCGACTGGCCGACCAAGCCGGTCGTGCCGAGCCTGGACGCCGCGCTGCTCGACGAGATGCTCGCGAACATGGCGACCAGCGCCGAGAAGGGCGGCTCCGTCTCCCTGCTTGCTGCGCACTCGGACTACGACACCCCCGGTGCCGTGCAGTTGAACAAGGACGGCAGCGGCAACCCGGTACTCACCGTGGATTCCGACTTCGACCGTGCCTGGGTCAGCGTCGGCCGCGCCCTGGACCGTGCCGACATCCGCGTCGACGACCTCAACCGCAGCCTGGGCGTGTATTACGTCAACATCGCCGAAGGCGCGAAGAAGAAGGACGAAGACAAGCCTGGCTTCTTCAGCCGCCTGTTCGGCGGTGGCGAGAAGACCAAGGAAGAAGAGGACGCCAAGGCCCAGCGCTACCAGGTTCGCCTGACCAGCGTGAGCAACACCGTCCAGATCACCGTCGACAAAGACATCAACACCTCCGCACCGGCTGACGTGGCGCAGACCGTGTTGGAGAAACTCCAGGAGAGTATGCGGAATGCACTTCGCGGTCCTGGGGAGCGGAAGCCGGGGCAATTCGGCCTTGGTGAGCAGTTCTGACACCCGGATACTGATCGATTGCGGCTTCCCGCTGCGTGAAACCATCCGCCGTCTGGCGCGCCTGGGCGTAGAGCCCGGGCAGCTGGACGCGGTGCTGGTCACGCACGAGCACTCCGATCACATCAACGGCGTCGAACTGCTGGCCCGGCACCATCGGATACCCGTGTACCTCAGCGCCGGCACCCTGCAGGGAATGCGCAAGCCGGTGAATCCGGCGGGGCTGCTCAAATGCGGCGACCGCCTGGAACTGAAAGACCTGGAAGTCACTGCGGTGAGCGTCTCCCACGATGCGCGGGAGCCCCTGCAGTACGTGTTTTCCGATGGCCGGAAGCGCTTTGGCCAGCTCACCGATCTGGGGGCCGCCACGGCGCAGGTGCTGGAATGCTATCGTGGCCTCGATGCCCTGATCATCGAGGCGAATCACGATACCGACATGCTGGCCCGCGGTCCGTATCCCTACCCACTCAAGGTTCGCGTAGGCGGCCAGTGGGGACATTTGAACAACCGGCAGGCCGCCGAGATCGTGGCCCAGCTGGGCTGGGAAAGCCTGCAGCACCTGGTGCTGGCGCATCTCAGCGAAAAGAACAACTCGCCGCAGCTGGCCCGGCAAAGCTTCGTCGACACCCTCGGGTGCGACCCGGACTGGCTGCAGGTAGCCGATCAGCATTCTGGACTCGACTGGCGCACCATCGCCTGAGCCCACCCCCTAAGCAAGCGGAGCCCATCATGGAAAAACGCGAAGAACTCTATCGCGGCAAGGCCAAGTCGGTTTACACCACCGACGACGCCGACCGCCTCGTCCTGCTGTTCCGCAACGACACCTCGGCGTTCGACGGCAAGCGCATTGAGCAGCTCGATCGCAAGGGCATGGTGAACAACAAGTTCAACGCCTTCATCATGCAGAAGCTCGAAGCCGCCGGTATCCCGACCCAGTTCGACGCCCTGCTGTCGGACAACGAAGTGCTGGTCAAGAAGCTCGCCATGATTCCGGTCGAGTGCGTCGTGCGTAACTACGCCGCCGGCAGCCTGGTGCGCCGCCTGGGCGTGGAAGAGGGCCTGCAGCTCACTCCGCCGACTTTCGAGCTGTTCCTGAAGAACGACGCCCTGGGCGACCCGTTCATCAACGAATCCCACGTCCAGGCCTTCGGCTGGGCGACCCTGGAGCAACTGGCCGAAATGAAGGCCTATTCCTTCAAGGTCAACGAAGTGCTGAACAAACTGTTCGACGACGCCGGCCTGCTGCTGGTGGACTTCAAGCTCGAGTTCGGCCTGTTCCACGGCAAGATTGTCCTGGGCGACGAATTCAGCCCGGACGGCTGCCGCCTGTGGGATAAAGAGACTCGCAAGAAGATGGACAAGGACCGCTTCCGCCAGGGTCTGGGCGACGTCATCGAAGCCTACGAAGAAGTGGCCCACCGTCTCGGCGTGCCGCTCTGATCCGACGAGTGCACGCAAGCGCCTGATACCACGCAAAAAAATCCGAAAACAAAGCTTCGCGTTCGGAACACAAGCTGGTATCATGCGCGCCGCACGGAGAGATGCCGGAGTGGCCGAACGGGACGGATTCGAAATCCGTTGAGTCAGCGATGGCTCCTAGGGTTCAAATCCCTATCTCTCCGCCATTACAAATGGCCGAAGCCCCTGAAATTCTTAGAGTTTCAGGGGCTTTGTCTTTTCTGGGTCTGCCATTTAGGACAGATTTAAGACAGATTCCCGCACTTGCAGGCCCTTCCGCACCCTCCTAGGCCTGCTCTCTGAATCCCATCATCTGCGACACGATCGCCGCCATGCTTTTGGTATCGACCGGAATCCATCGCCCATAGGGCTTTCGCACCATCGTTGTGCCCGTGTGGCGCCGACGGTTGGATGTCCTATTTGAATTGGGTGCGGACGGACGGGACGTTGATGTCAATCAGCCGGTGCCCGAACAGGGCGGAGCAGAATCGAATCAGGTTCAATCAGCTCTGACTGGAGGGCTTGAAGATGAAAGCGCTGTCAGTACTCATCGGTCTGATCAACAGGGGTGATGCAGTTGTTGCGCTTGGCGCGCTGTCATTGCTCTCAGCCGCGATCGTGGTTTCGTCCGTGCTGCTGATGGGGTTGAGCGCGGGCTGATTGCGAGCTGTACAATCCGCGCCCCTAAAAGCGGAGGTAGCAAATGGACCGTGTTAGTCGAAAGGTTGATCAGCTGCGTCGGAAGATCCGGAGTTTCGATTGCAAGCCTGGTTGCCACGATTGCTGCGGACCGGTCACGGCGACATCGGAAGAACTGTCTCGACTGCCCGTCAGGAGTGCGGCTGAGCACGAGGCAGCTTTGGCGGAGTGGAACTGTGTCCACCTGGGCCCGAATGGATG
This sequence comes from Pseudomonas nitroreducens, assembly GCF_014204515.1. Classification (GTDB taxonomy): domain Bacteria; phylum Pseudomonadota; class Gammaproteobacteria; order Pseudomonadales; family Pseudomonadaceae; genus Pseudomonas; species Pseudomonas nitritireducens_A. Next base: position 115,809 of record NZ_JACHLI010000009.1, read on the forward strand.
CGAGGCGTATGAACAACGCCCACTTATCTGCAGGCTATTTGGGACCACGCCTCGTATGCCCTGCCCAGAGGGCAGGGGACCTGAGACGCCCACTGATGAGCGGGTGGTCAGCCAGGTCCATCAACTGATCGCCAGTACGCGGCAGGTACTGGTGTAGGCGCAAAACAGGTCAGAAGCCCTCCCGCGCCGCTTAGTTGGCTGGATGAACCGAATGGCGTTCGCTTCTGGAGCGCAAGTCTGAAGCGCAGGCATCACCCGCAGTACCCATCCATCTTCTGCTGATTCCCCTGCGTGGGATTGGCCTGGTACTGCTGTCGCCAGAACTGGCACGGCGCGCTGTTGAAGCGTTTTTCCTGCTCCGACTTTTCGATCTGGCGGTTCTGCTGTTCCTGCGTGGCCTGCCGGCGCTGGAGGTATTGCTGGAACATCTCTTCGTTGCTGCCAGGTGGCGGGGCAGGGGTTGTCGCCGGCATTGAAGAGTGACGCGTGGTTAAGGCGGTGGGCATATCAGGCCATACCAGCCAGGCAGTAACTGCGACAGCCAGGCTGCCGAGCCAGATGCCGGCGGCGATGGCGAAGGTGAGTTTCCAGAAGTTCAGGGGCTGGGACATGGGCGCAGGCTTTGGCGGATTGAGTGCCACTGATACCCCATCGAAGCCCTCGATGGAAAGAGGCAGGCCCGCGGCGCCTGGGCGCCGCGGGCAACGGCTCACTTCGGCGCAGCGGCGGACTCGTAGGCTTCCAGGGCGCGCAGGGAATAGATGTAGGCGGCGCCGGCATTGAGGGAGATGGCGGTGGCCAGGGTCTGGGCGATCTCGGCTTCGCTGGCGCCGGCCTTGCGTGCGGCTTCGGCGTGGACGCCGATGCAGCCGTCGCAGCGGGTGGTGATGGCCACGGCGATGGCGATCAGCTCGCGGGTCTTCGCGTCCAGGGCGTCGCCGTCAGCGGCGGCGGCTTCCAGGGCCTGGTAGGCGGCGATCATCTTCGGGTGCTTCTTGCCCAGGGCACCGAAGGCTTTCTTCACGGCGGGAACGTATTCAGACCAGTTGAACAGCATGATGTTTCTCCTTGAGGCCGGGTTGGGTGGTGTGTGGCCTTGGAGCTTAGTCTGCGTCAGTCGGCGTGTCGGGTATTGTCTGTTCCGCTCAGGTTTTTCATCGATGCGCTCGACCTCGGCGTCACGGGGGTTCAGTAAACGGCGAGGATTTCGTAGCGCTGACGGGCGCTGCCGTTACCGACTTCCACTTCGTCGCCGGGCTGGCGCTGAAGAAGCGCGCCGCCCAGTGGGGCGCGACGGGTGATCACGAGGATTTCGATGTCGTCGTAGCGCACCTTGAGGCCGGCGCCGTCCGGGCCGAGGAAGACCCAGCGCTGCAGCCCCTGGTCGTTGACCAGTTGCACCAGGGCGCTGGTCTGGATGCCTTGCTCCTCGTCGAAGTCGCGCAGTTGCAGGTTCTCGAACAGCGTCAGTGCCTGACGGATCTCCTCCACGCGGCGCGATTGGCCGGCGGCAAGGTACGCCGCTTCCAGGCCGAGAGTGTCGTACTTGTTCTCGGCGACGTTCTCTTCGTGGGTTGCGGTTTCGTGGGCCGTCCTGGCGGCTCGCACGGCGACCTCGAGGTCTTCGGCGAGGCGGCTGAGGATCAACTGGTGGGCGCGTTGCTTGTCCATGGCGACAGGGCTGGTAGGAAAGGCGCCTATCCTAGGGCCTTTGCCTGGGACTGCGAAGGGCTTTCAAGATTTTCCTCAGGCGGCCGATAGAAAGGCTGAATTCCCGGAACAAGGACCTCGGGCATGAGCCTTTCCATTACCTCGGCGAACCAGGCGTTCGCCAGCCAGTTGCGTGTCGCCAGCGACGCCGGCAGCACTTCCAGCACCCAGTCCGAAGGCGCCGATGAAAGCGCCAGCAGCACCGGCAGCCCTCGTCTGCAGGCCGGTGATACCGCGTCCAGTGGCAAGACCAAGAGCTCGGGCGGCTCCGGCAACACGACGGTGGATCAATTGCAGAAGCGTCTGCAGGAGCTGCAGAAGCAGTTGCAGGAGGAGCAGCGCGAGCTGGCCGAGGCGCAGCAGCGCCGCTATTCCTCGGACACCGAGAGGACTGCGACCCTGATGGCCATCCAGAGCCGCATCGGCACGACCAGTGCAGCGATGCAGCAGACCGCCGCGGCGTTGGCCGCGGCGATCCGCAAGGCCGGTGGCAGTGGCAGCGGCTCCATGGTCAGCGCCACTGCCTGAACCGGTCAGTAGCCGGCGAGGATATTGACGATCAGGCCGCTGGCAATGGCGACCAGGATGTAGTCGCCGTTGACGTACAGCCAGCGATGATCACGGGGCGGCGCGTAGAGATGGCGTGCCTGCCAGTCGGTGACCCAGTAGCGGTCGCCACGGTAGGCCGGCTCCACCATCACGCCACGACGCCAGTCGCGATGAGGTACCGGCATGCCCGCCTGTGGGCGGAAGTGCGGGTCGCGGTAGTAGCGCGGGTCGGCATGCCCCGGGTGGCCCCTTTCCTGATGGCCGCTCTGGGGGCCACGTTGCTGGTACTGCTGTGGCTGTTGCCGTTGCTGCTGTTGTTGCGGGCCGCGGTTGTCCTGGCGGTTCGGGCCGTTGTCCGGACCGGGGCCGGGCTGGGCGAAACTGGCCAGGGGGCTGCCAAGCATCAGGGCGGCACAGAGCAGAGCGACGGACTTCTTCATGGTGTTCTCCTGCGCATCCGGCCTCGCCGGTGCGGATTTCCTGCTTTCATCTCCCGGGCGATCCGGGTACTGCATGAGACCGCAACCGCGCGTCAATCAGTGCCAAGGCTAAGTAAAGGTCTGGTAAAGAGTTTTTCTGTTTTGTCAGCATCCCGATACATCGCCTTCCGGCGGCGTCGAGAGACTGCAAGCCTTTGTGCGCTTGCAGCATTTGATGCTATGTTTGCAGAAAATGCACTGACAGGAGTTTCGCCATGAGCGCGCTGCTGAAGGAAAATCCCGCGGCCGACGCAGTACTCGCCAAGGCCGTGCTGAATGCCCGTGAACACCTGGCGATGACCCAGCAGGAACTGGCCGCCATCGTCGGCGTGGACCGCAGTGCCGTGAGCCGCTGGAAGCAGAACGGCCTGCGTGTGGACAGCAAGACGGGCGAGCTCGCCCTGCTGCTGGTGCGCGTCTACCGGGCACTGTTCGCGCTGTTCGGCGGCAACCTGGAGGACATGCGGCATTTCCTGCGCACCGAGAACCGTCACCTGGGCGGCGTGCCGCTGCAGATGATGGAGCAGGTGCAGGGGCTGGTCGCGGTGGTCGAGTATCTCGACGCCATCCGGGGCAAGGTCTGAATGTCCTTCGCGGCCGGCGCCCGACTGTGGGCGAAGTACCAGGATGTCGTCATCGCCCCGATCCGTGGGCGCCTGGTACGACTGGTGGAAAGCCAGGGCCAGGTGGCGACGCTGCAACTGGTGGATACCCTGGAGGAGCAGGCGCTGCTGGAGGAATTGCTGGAAACCAGCAAGCCGCGCATGCCGCCGCCGGCCGAGGCGCTGCACTACCTGTTGAAGACGCCGTTCCGCTATCCGCCGCTGCGCTGGGGTTCGCGCTTTGGCCGGCGCCATGAGCCGAGCCTGTTCTACGGCGCACTGAAGCTGGAAACCGCCATGGCCGAGTCGGCCTTCTACCGCTTCGTGCTGTGGGAGGGCATGAGTGAGCCGCCGCCCAGCGGGAGAATCCTCTCCGAGCACGCCTCGTTCGAGGCGCGCTTCCAGGTGCAGAAGGGGGTGCGCCTGCAGTTGCCGCCGTTCCGCGAGCATGAGCAGGAGCTCTGCGATCCTGCGGACTACAGCGTCTGCCAGGGGCTGGGCAGCGCCATGCGCGAGGCTGGCATCGAGGCCTTCGAGTACCGCTCGGCGCGGTGCCCACAGGGTGGTATCAATGTCGCGCTGTTGGCGCCTTCGGCCTTTACCGAGAAGCGTCCGCGCAACCTGATGCCCTGGTTATGCGAGACCACCTCGGACTATGTCGCCTTCAAGCATGCCCAGGTGCCCGACAGTCCGCGTCTGTACCGCCGCGAGCAGTACCTGCAGGAGGGCAGGCTGCCTTATCCGGCCTGACCGTTCATCGTTTCGTCATCAACCTGCCACGGTGGGCGGTGTATGTTGCGTGATGGCCAAGCAGGGAGCGCCAGACCATGGAGATACGGATAGCCGTCCATCCCAGCGACGATCGTCGCTGGCGCGTGTACCTCAACCAGTTCTTCTACGACTGCAGCAGCCGCAGCGCTGCCGAACGCGTTTATGCGCGGGTCTGTGCTGCCGAGCAGGAAGCTGCAGCCCTGCACAGTCCTCCGCGAATCGTTCGGCCGCTGCGCATCGAGCGGCGGCGGGTTCAGATCGCCTGAGCCGCGCTCGCGACCCTCACTGCTGAGAACTCTTCTTATCCACTGCCCTGAAACGGGGCGGTCGGCTGCTACCCGGCGCGCAGTTGTGCACAATGCTGACGCGACCTGTCAAGTCCCTGCAACATTGCATTTAGCCACCCTCCAAAATTCCTTGCGTTTTTTAACTTATTGAAAAATAAGGGAAATTTTCATTGGTGAAAAAATCACCAATCTGTCATGCGGCCCCAGATCACTGGGGGTAGGGAGTGTTTTCAGCAAGTTCTCCACTGAGTTATCCACAGCTTCTGTGGATTGTCCCGAGCGCTTGCTCTGCAGCCTTGATCCAGGGCCTTTGCAAGTGACAAAGCGTCTCAACGTGAGCCGCTGGTAGTATGTCGCGATTCACTTGCAGAGCTCGGAGTCCCGCATGCCCCTTGATGTTTCCGCCCTGTTGCTGGGCGCGCTCGCCGGATTGCTGCCCATGGCGGCGCTCGCCTGGCATCTGCAGGCGCGGCGGGTGCAGGTGGAGCAGGAGGCGACCTTGCTGCGCGAACGTCTGGCCACCGCGCAATTGGCGCAGGACGGCTTGTCCGCTCGCGCCGAGGCCGATCGCGAAGCCTTCCAGCACCTGAGCGGGCGGCACGGCGAGCTTTCCGCCGAAGCAGCCGCCCTGCGCCGCGAAGTCGAACTGGGCAAGCAGGAGCGCGCGCGCCTGGGCAACGCCGAGCAGGACTGGCAGGCCGAACGCGCCGACAAGGAAGTCGAGTTGCGCCGGCTTTCTGCCGAGCACGCGGCGTTGTCCGCCGAGCTGCGCGAGCAGCAGGACAATCACCAGCAGCGCCTGGGTGATCTGCAAGCGGCGAAGGACGACCTGCGCGCGCAGTTCGCCGAGCTGGCCGGGAAAATCTTCGACGAGCGCGAGCAGCGCTTTGCCGAGTCGAGTCAGCAGCGCCTGGGGCAATTGCTCGATCCGTTGAAGGAACGCATCCAGTCCTTCGAGAAGCGGGTGGAGGAGAGCTACCAGGCCGAGGCCCGCGAGCGTTTCTCCCTGACCAGGGAACTGGAGCGCCTGCAGCAGTTGAACCTGCGCCTGGGCGAGGAGGCCACCAACCTGACCCGCGCCCTGAAGGGCCAGAAGACCCAGGGCAACTGGGGCGAACTGGTGCTGGAGCGGGTGCTGGAGCACGCCGGCCTGGAGAAGGGCCGCGAATACGAAACCCAGGTCAGCCTGCGCGCGCCGGACGGCGAGCGCTTCCAGCCCGACGTGCTGATCCGCCTGCCCGGCGACAAGCAGGTGGTGGTGGACGCCAAGGTCAGCCTGACCGCCTACCAGCAGTTCATCGCCGCCGACGACGAGGTGATCCGCCAGCAGGCGCTCAAGGCTCACGTGCTATCCCTGCGCAGTCACGTGAAGGGGCTTTCCGACAAGGACTACCGACGCCTTGAGGGGCTGCACAGCCTCGATTTCGTGCTGTTGTTCATGCCGATCGAAGCGGCCTTTTCGGCGGCGCTGCAGGCCGAGCCGAACCTGTTCCAGGAGGCCTTCGAGCGCAACATCGTGATCGTCAGCCCGACCACCCTGCTGGCGACTTTGCGGGTGATCGACAGCCTCTGGCGGCAGGAGCGGCAGAACCAGAACGCCCGCGAGATCGCCGAACGCGCCGGGGCGCTGTACGACAAGTTCGTGCTGTTCGTGCAGGACCTGGATGAGATGGGCACGCGCCTGCAACAGCTGGACAAGACCTACGCGGCCGCACGCAACAAGCTCTGCGAAGGACGCGGCAACCTGATCAGCCGCGCCGAGCAGGTCAAGCTCCTGGGCGCGCGGGCCAGCAAGAACCTGCCGACCGAATGGCTGGAGCGGGCGCTGAGCGATGATTCGCCTTTGGTGGAAGAAGGTGAGTAGCGCAAGTCCGGGGAATCCCCTTGTAGGAGCGAGCTTGCTCGCGAACCAGTGTTTCCCGGAATTGCCCAGATAGCCGGTTAGTTCTCTTCGCGAGCAAGCTCGCTCCTACGAAGAGTCAGAACAGCGGATACGGCTTGCCCGCCGTGCCATCGGCAAGGCGCCGTAGCCTGAGGTGCGTAGGATGGGTGGAGCTTGCGATACCCGTGCTGCAACTGATGGGTATCGCTGCGCTTCACGCCATCCTACGAAGAGCGTTTCGCGAGATGGACGACCTTGGTCAGAACAGCGAGTAAGGCTTGCCCGCTGTCCCATCGGCGAAGCGCCGGAGGCGGAAGGCGTGCAAGTCCATCCCCGGCTGTCCATCGACAATCCACTGACTCATCAGTTGCCCGACGATCGGCCCCATGGCGAAGCCATGCCCGCAGAAGCCGGTGGCAATCAGCAGGCCGGGCACTTCAGGCGGCGCGTCGAGCACCGGGATGCCGTCGGGCAGCACGTCGATCAGGCCGGCCCAGCTTTCCACCACCCTCACATCACGCAGCGCCGGGAAGGCCCGTGCGAGGTTGGTCTGCGCCTGGAAGACGCGTGAGGTATTTGCCTTTACCTGCGGATCGCGCTCGCCGAGTACCGGGCCGTTCATGCGGCGTTCCGAGCCGGGCAGGCGCTGGCGCAGGTCGTGGAACAGCGCGCCGTTGAGCTTGAAGGAGAAGCCCGCACGGTGCTCCGGCAGGTGCGGCAGGTAATGTTTCGCGCCACGCAGGTAATCGAGGTTGAGGTCGATATCGGCCTGGGTTTCGTCGGCCAGGTTGATGCTGCCGTCGGCGCGCTGGCGGAAGCCGATGCCATGACCGATGAAGCTCTGCGCACCGACGTCCGGGCCGGGGCTGGTGCGCGAGACGGTGCAGCGCACGGCCTGCTGCGGCAGGTCCAGCCCGAGGCTCTGCAGCAGAAGCCAACTGCTGGCGCCGGCGCAGACCAGCAGTTGCCGCGTCTTCACGTAGCCGCGTTCGGTCTGCACGCCGCAGATGGCGCCGGCAGCGCGGTCGATGCCGGTGACGCCGCAGCCTTCGACGAACACGGCGCCGCGTTCGATGGCGCGCAGGGCGTAACCCGGAGCGACCCGGCGCGGCTCGGCCTGGCCATCGTTGGCGGTGTACAGCGCGCCCAGTGCCGGATCGCTCAGCGCCGGCATCAGCTGCGCGACTTCCGCGCGGCCGAGCAGCCGAGTGCCGAGTCCGAAGTTGCCGGCAACCTTCAGCCAGTCCTCGTACTTGTGTTGCTGCTCCGGCGTTTCGGCCAGGTACAGGCAGCCGCCCTGGCGCCATTCCAGCGGCAGTTGCAATTCCTTTTCCAGACGTTCCCACAGCGGGATGGCGGCCATCATCAGCGGCACTTCCGCCGGGTCGCGCGCCTGCTGGCGGACGAAGCCCCAGGCGCGGGTGGATTGCTGGCTGGCGAGGCCGGCCTTGTCCAGCACCAGCACGCTCAGGCCCAGACCCGCGAGCTGCCACGCGGTGGCGCAGCCCATGATGCCGCTGCCGGCAATGACCACGTCCACCTGCTCCGGCAGGCGATCCACGCGAGCGGAAAGGGCGGGGTGAAGCGGGTAGGTTCCCATCGGCATAAAGCGGCATCCCAGAATCGATAAACGGATGCCGCAGTATGCGTTCGGCGTGCCTCGCGCATCCACTGCGCGGGCGCGCCGAGAGGCTCTAGGAGGCGCGCGCGGCCCGGCTGGCGGCCGGCGAGCGGGCCAGGTAATCCAGCGCTTCCTGGGTGTTGGCCTCGTGGTCGGGGTGGTACCAGGGCTTGAAGTAGCGCAGGAAGCTGGTGGCCACCGAGCTGATCTTCGGCAGCACGCCGCTGCGCGAGCCATCGCGCCAGATGGCGGCGAAAGAGCGTGGCCTGGCCAGGCTCGGGTCCTGCCGCGACAGGGTGCGGGTGCCGAAGGCGAACAGGTAGATGATCAGCGGCCAGACCACGAACATCCACAGCTGACGGCTGATGAAGGTGCCGCCCAGGTGCACGTGCAGGTCGTGGGCGACGTTGCGGTGCTCCACCTCTTCGGCGCCGTGCCAGCGGAACAGGTCGAGCAGCACCGGGTCGGCCTGGGCGCGGTCCAGCGCGTCAGCCTCCAGGATCCACTTGCCCAGCACGCAGGTGAAGTGTTCCACCGCCGCGACGATGGCGCAGCGCTGGCCGATCCACCAGCGCTTGAGCCAGGCGGTGCGGTTGAACAGCGTGAGCCCCAGTGGTGTATCGCTGAGCAACTGTTCGAACAGGTAGTCCATGACCTTCAGGTAGCGCGTCGAGTCGATGCCGTGGTGGCTCAGGTAGCGTTCCAGCGCGCCGTTGTGGGCGCGGGCGTGCATCGCCTCCTGGCGGATGAAACCCTGCACGTCGTCGCGCAGGCGGCCTTCCTTCACGAAGGGCAGGGCCTTGTTGTACAGGCGGCAGAACCACAGCTCTCCGGCCGGCAGCATCATGTGGATGACGTTGACCACGTGCGAAGCCTCGGGCTCGCCGGGAATCCAGTGCAGCGGCGAGTCGCTGTAGTCGAACTGCACCTTGCGCTGTACCAGCTTGTGATGATGATCGTTCATGGTCGGTCTCAGGCGGTCAGGTTGAGGCGGGCGAACAGGCGCGACAGCCAGGGCATGAAGCGCCATTGCAGGGCGCCCAGGTGCACTTCGCTGCCGACCTTGACCACCGGCTGGTTGCGTTCCACGGCGCGGGTGATGCGTTCGCCGACGGTGTCCGGGCTGAGCCGGCGCCGACGGTAGAAGCGCTGCACCCTGGCGCGGTGTTTCGTCTGTTGTTCGTCGTCCAGGCCGGCGAAGCGCGTGGCCTGGACGATGCCGGTGTCGACGAAGCCGGGGCACGCCGCGCTGACGCCGATGCCATTGCCCGCCAGCTCGGCGCGCAGGCATTCGCTGAGCATCAGCACCGCCGCCTTGCTGGTGGCGTAGGCCGGGTAGTTGCGCGACGGCGCGAAAGCCACGCCGGAAGCGACGTTGACCAGGTGCCCGCGTTTGCCGCTGTCGACCATCTGTTTGCCGAACAGCCGACAGCCGTCGATCACGCTCCACAGGTTGATGCGCAGCAGGCGCTCCCATTCCTGCGGGGTGGTCTTGAGCATCGGCCCGGCCATGCCGATGCCGGCATTGCTGACCACGATGTCGGGTACGCCGAGGCTGCTCTTCACCCACTGGGCGAAGCGTTCCATGGCCGCGCTGTCACCCACGTCCACGCAGTAGCTGTGGGCGCTGGCACCCACCGCGCGGGCCAGTTCGGCGCTGCGTTCGGCGGCGGCCGGGTCGATGTCCGCGGCCAGCACGCTGGCGCCGCGTTCGGCGAAGCTGAGCAGGGTCGAACGGCCGATGCCGCCGCCGGCTCCGGTGACCACCACCAGTTTGCCGGCGAAGGGGCCGGCGCCGGGTTTCAGCGCGGCGCGCTGCAGTTCCGGGGTGGCTTCGCCGCCTTCGATGTGGCTGACGAACTCGTCTATCCAGCGGCCCAGTTGCGCGGGATCAGCCAGCAACTGCCAGTGCCCGGCGGTGACGTCGCGGCGCCACAGGCGCGGCGCCCACAGAGAGAGTTGCTGGAACAATTGTTGGCCGACGTAGCGGTCGCGGGTCGGCACGATGAGTTGCACCGGCACCTCGGTGTGGCGCTTGCGCGGCTTGAAGATCGAGGTGATGAAGTTGGCGCGGTAGAGCTTCACGCCGTGTTCGCCGTCGCTGGCCTGGTGCGGGTTGCGCGACGGATTGCGGATGCCCTCGACCTTGCGCAGGTACTGCGGCCAGGCCCTGGCCGCGCCGAAGCGCCAGGACAGCGACGGCAGCAGCGGCAGGTGGAAGTAGTAGATGTACCAGGAGCTCACCAGCTGGCTGGCCATCTGCAGCAGCGCGCGCGGCGTCTTGCGGCGCAGGCGGTCACGCATCCAGAAGCCGACGTGGTCCAGGCACGGGCCGGAGACGCTGGTGTAGGAGGCGATGCGCGCGCGCAGTTGCGGATCGGTGACGCTTTCCCAGGTCTGGATCGAGCCCCAGTCGTGGGCCACCAGATGCACCGCGCGCTGCGGGCTGACGGCATCGAGCACGGCCTTCAGATCCTGGCTGAGCAGCTCCAGGCGGTAGTCGCGGGTCTTGCGCGGCTTGTCCGATTCGCCGGCGCCGCGCACGTCGTAGGCCACCAGTTGATAACGTCCGGACAGCTGGCGGATCAGCGGCAGCCAGACTTCATGGTTGTCCGGATAGCCGTGGACGAACAGCACCATCGGCAGGTGCGATTCACCCCAACGCCAGACGGCCAGGCGCACGTTGCCCGATTGCACGTCGAGGCGTTCCGGCGTCGGCAGGCTCTTCTCCAGCATCGCGTTCATGCCACCTCCCGCCGCGCCGGGGCGCTGATCAGGCCACGGGAAATCCAGCGGCGCACGTGGGGCAGGTCGTCGTCCAGCCAGTAGGCATCGTCCTCGGTGACCACCAGCAGCTCCTCGAACTTGGCGCCCACGCCGCGTAGGCCCAGGTGCGGTTCGACCGCCCAGAGGCCGGGAGTCGGCGCGTGCTGCGAGCGCTCGTTGCTCGACCACAGCGGCGACCAGCCTTCGCGCTTGCCGGTGATCAGGGCGTTCTTCATCAGCGTGGCGATGTTGCGCACGCCGAAGCGCGCCAGTGAGGGGCCGCTGTCCCGCGCGCCGAGTTTTTCCACGCGATGCGCCAGCACTTCGAAGGGGTAGGCCTTGTGCCGCGGCAGGGTGCCCTGGCGCTGGCAGAGGCGGTCCACCGACTGGCTGACCTGGGCCAGCGGCAGGCGCTGGCGCACCTGTTCGACGATCAGGTTGCGGTGCGCCAGCAGGTCGTCCATCAGCCGTTCCACCAGCAGGTTGTGGCCCAGCGCGCCGGAGTAGCCGACGTCGGCGGTGTAGGCGCCCAGGGTCGGCGCGCAGTCGAGGATGAAGGGCATGCCTTCCTCCAGGCGCTGCTTGCCGGGGTAGAAGGCCAGGTTGAAGCCGCCCAGGTGGCGCAGGCCGTCGAAGCCATTGAACGAGGTGCGCGGACCGAACCAGGCGAAGGGTTGGTGGAACCAGTCGCGCACGCCGTGATCGAGCAGCCAGGTCTTCATCAGGGCGGCGGTCTCGCGCTCGCTGATGCCCGGGCGCAGTTCGCCGGCAATGGTTTCGCAGCAGCGGTAGGCCAGTTGCTGTGTCGCGCGGAACTGCCGCAGGTCTTCGGGGGTGGGCACCCAGGCGCCTTGGGACATGACTTTCTCCAGGCTGATTGTTGTTATCGTTGCATCGATCGTGACATCGGTTGATGTCACGATCGATGCTGACCCATCAGCAAGCGTTGCGCCATGCCGTGCGTGCCGGGCCTGGAGTGTTACCGGCGCCCGGAGCCTCTGGCGGCGCGGGTTGTGGGAGGGGATGGGAAATTCGCGGGGCGCAGTTCCCGTCTTTGGTTGGGCTTGGCGGCTGTGTTGTGGATCACCCTGGAGCGGTTGCTTTGGATTGTTCTGAAGGCGCAACGGTGATTATCATCCGCCCCCATGAGCACACCCCTGAACCTCCTGCAGCGCCTGCTGCAACGCCCGGACGACGCGCCCTCCACGGCGGAGGAAGAGCGCGAGTACACGGTGGATGAGCTGGCCCGCGAGGGTGGCACCACGGTGCGCAACCTGCGCGCCTATCAGGATCGCGGCCTGCTGCCGCCGCCCGAGCGCCGTGGCCGCGCCGGGGTGTATTTCGCCAGCCATCTGCGTCGTCTGCGGCTGATCAATCGCCTGCTGGAGCGCGGCTACAACATCGCCAACATCAAGGAGCTGCTGGAGAGCTGGGAGAGCGGCCACGACCTGGACCACGTGCTCGGCCTCGACGAAGCCATCGTCGGCCCGTGGAACCTGGAGTCTCCCGGCAACATCGAGTTCAGTGACCTGCAGGCGCTGTTCGGCGATGAGCTCAATGACGCGGTGATCGACCAGGCGCTGGCGCAGGGCCTGCTGGCCTTCGACGGCGAGCGCATCAGCATTCCCAGTCCGCGCCTGTTCAATGCTGGCGTCGAGCTGTACTGCGCCGGTATCCCGCTGGCATCGCTGCTGGATCACCTGGCGGTGCTGCGCAGCGACACCGAACACCTCGCCGCTGGCATCGTGCGCCTGGTGGTGACCCATCTGGTGGACAAGCCCGGTGCCGACCTGCTGCCTGGCGCGGCGGACCTCGAGCGCCTCGCCGAAGTCTTCCAGCGCCTGCGCCCGGTGGCCGAGCAGGTGGTGCTGGTGGAACTGGCGCGCGGTCTGAAGCGTTCGGCCAACGAGATGCTCGGCGAGCGCGTCGGGGAAATCCTCCGGCGCCTGGAGACCCCGGAATAGGGGATCAGCTGGCTGCCTGAGCCAGCTTGCCGCGCAGCCAGCGTCGCGCCGGATCGTCCTCGCTGCTCTCCGACCAGATCTGCACGAAGTCGAAGGGTGCCAGTTTCAGCGGCGGCTCGAAGCTGGCCAGACCCTGGGCGTCGAGATCGTCCGGCAGCATGCGCGCGGCAATGGTCAGCACCAGATCGGTGCCCGCCAGCAGGCTTGGCGCCACGCTGAAATGCGGCACGGTGGCGGCCACCTGGCGGCGCCGGCCGAGTTTCTCCAGGTGGCTGTCGATTTCTTCCGCGGGGCTCTGCTGCAGGGCCACGCGCAGGTGCGGAGCGGCGAGGTAGTCGTCCAGGTCCAGGCGCTTTCTGTCGCCGAGGGTTTCGCGGGAACACAGGCAGGCGAAGCGTTCCTCGAACAGCCGCTGCACGCGCAGCCCCTCGGGCAGCATCGGGAAGACGCCCACGGCGCCATCCAGCTCGCCGCTCGCTACCTGTTCGGCCATGCCCACCCGCGAAGCCTGGCGCACGTCCAGGTGAATGCCCGGCGCCTCGCGACGCAGGATCGGCAGCAGCGCCGGCAGCACCACCCAGCTGCCGTAGTCGGACATGCCCAGGCGCAGCTCCAGCTCGGCGCTGGCCGGATCGAAGTCATCGCCCAGCACCAGCCGGCGTACGCCGCCGAGGATTTCGCGCAGCGGACCGGCCAGTTCGAAGGCGCGGCGGGTTAGCTGCATCTGGTTGCCGGCACGGATCAGCAGCGGGTCGTCGAGCAGGTCGCGCAGGCGGTTGAGCGCATGGCTCACTGCTGGTTGGGTCATGGCCAGCCGCTCGGCGGCGCGGGAGACGTGGCGCTCGTCCAGTAGTGCATCGAGGATCACCAGCAGATTGAGGTCGATGCGGCGAAGGTCATGAACTGGATGCATTCAGGGTGTACCGATCTTTCATTTCCATGAGTGGGGTGGATAGCAGAAGCTGAGGCCTATCGACAAGCCATGGAGACTTTTCAATGTCGAAACTGCTTCTGCTGTTGCCCGCCATTGGCGTGGGTGCGCTGGTTGCTTTGCAGGCCGGCAGCAACTCCTTGCTCGGCCGCCAGCTGGGCCATCCGCTGAGTGCCAGCCTGACGTCCCTGGGGGTGAGCCTGGCGGCGGTGATCATCGCGCTGCTGGCCTTTCGCGTGCCGCTTCCCGCCGCGGCCGGCATCGCCACCACGCCCTGGTGGGGCTGGCTCGGCGGGTTGTTCGGCGCGGCCTACCTGACGGTGGCGGTGATGCTGGCGCCGCAGCTGGGCGCGGCGACCTTCCTGGCCTGCGTGGTGGCGGGGCAGATGCTGATGTCGGCGCTTTGCGACCAGTTCGGTTGGGCTGGTTTTCCGGTGCGGAGATTGTCTGTGGAGGGGCTGTTGGCGGTCGGGTTGATCATTGCCGGGGTGGTGTTGCTGCAGTGGCGGGGGAGGGTGGTTTGAGGTGGGCGCGGAGCAGGTCTGGGAGACCCTCTCCCCAGCCCTCTCCCTTCGGAGCGGGGCGCGCAGCCAGGGTTAGGGAGAGGGTGCCGAGCCACCACTGAGGACCATCACCGCAAACTCAAATGCCGACTCAACAACGCCCGCAACGCCGCCGGCTTCACCGGCTTGGGCAGGAACTCCAGCCCCGCCGCGTGGATCTGTGCCACCAGTTCGGGGCGGGCGTCCGCGCTGATCACCACGCCGGGTACCGGTTCGCCCAGGCGGGTGCGCAGCCAGGCCATCAGGTCGGTGCCCAGTTCGCCGTCGTCCAGGTGGTAGTCGATCAATGCCAGCTGCGGCCGCGCATCGCCTTCCAGCAGCGCCTGGCATTCCTCGCGGCTGCGGGCGGTGAGCACGCGGCAGCCCCAGCGGGTCAGCAGGCTGTTCATGCCGGTGAGGATGCTGTCCTCGTTGTCGACGCAGAGCACCTGGGCGCCATTGAGCTGTTCCGGAGTTTCCACCTTGTGCCCGTTCAGCGGCGCCGGGGCCGGCTGGCGCGCCAGCGGCACGCTGACGCTGAACACGCTGCCCTTGCCCGGCCAGGAGCGGACTTCCAGGCGATGGCCGAGCACCTTGCACAGCCGATCGGCGATCGCCAGGCCCAGGCCCAGGCCCTTTTCCGCGCGGGTCTGGTGGCTGTCCAGGCGTTTGAATTCCTCGAAGATCACCTGCAGCTTGTCCGGCGGGATGCCTGGGCCGTGGTCCCAGACTTCCAGGCGCAGGTGTCCGGCCTCGCGGCGCACGCCCAGCAGCACGTGGCCCTTGGCGTAGCGGAAGGCGTTGGTGAGGAAGTTCTGCAGCACGCGGCGCAGCAGCTTGATGTCGCTTTCCACGCGCAGCTTGCTGCCGCGCACATGGAAGTCGATGCCGTGCTCCTGGGCCAGCACGCGGAACTCCACGCCGAGGGTGTCGTACAGGTTGCTCAGCGGGAAGGCCGCCACATCGGCGCTGACGCGGCCGCCCTCAAGGCGCGAGATGTCCAGCAGGTCGGTGATCAGGTCTTCGGCAGAGCGCAGAGACGAGTCCAGGTGGCGCACCAGTTCGGTGGCTTCCTCGGGCAGTTTTTCCTGGTGGGCGAGGGCGGCGGAGAACAGCCGTGCGGCGTTCAGCGGCTGCATCAGGTCGTGGCTGACGGCGGCGAGGAAGCGCGATTTCGACTGGTTCGCCGCCTCGGCCGTGCCCTTGGCTTCGGTGAGCGCCTGGTTGAGCTGGGACAGCTCGAAGGTGCGCTCCTGCACGCGCTGCTCCAGGCCTTCGTTGGCGTCCTTCAGGCCCTGCTCGGCGTCGCGGTAGTTGGTGATGTCGGTGAAGCTCATGACGAAGCCGCCGCCGGGCATCGGGTTGCCGATCAGCTCGATCACCCGGCCGTTGGGGAACAGCCGCTCGGAGGTGTGTGGCGTGCCCTGGCGCATCCAGTACAGGCGCTTGGCGACGTGCAGGTCGGGGTCGCCCGGCCCGCAGAGATTGCGCTCGGCGTTGTAGCGGATGATGTCGGCAATCGGCCGGCCGACGTAGATCAGGCCATCCGGATACTCGAACAGCTCGATGTAGCGATGGTTCCAGGCCACCAGGCGCAGCGACTGGTCGACCACGCTGATGCCCTGGGTGATGTTCTCGATGGCGCCCTGCAGCAGCGCGCGGTTGAACTGCAGCACCTCGGAGGCTTCGTCGGCGATCTTCACCACGTCCTCCACCTGCATCTCGCGGCCTTCGATGGCGGCCTTCACCACAGCGCGAGCGGAGGAGGCGCCGAGCACGCCGGCGAGCAGGCGTTCGGTGTGGGCGATCCACTCGTCGTTGGCATTCTGGCTGGGGGTGAAGCCCTTGCCCTGGCGGTAGGCGAAGCGAATGAAGCTCTGCCGTGCGCGCTCCTCGCCGACGAAGCGGGCGGCAAGCATCAGCAGGTCTTCCAGCTGCACCGCAAGCATCGAGCGCGAGCTGAGCTTCTGCGAGATTTCCTGGCCGATGAAGCGGCTGGCCTGCCAGTGCTCGGAGACGCGGGTGCGGGAGAACACCGAGACCAGCCCGAACAGCGCGAAGTTGCCGATCAGCGAGAGCAGCACGCCGAGGGTCAGCGGCTCGATGGACAGGCCGAACGGACGGCCGGCGAGCCAGGCCAGCCCGGGGAAGGTTTCCAGTGGCCAACCCAGGCCCTTGGCGACCACCGGCAACACCAGGGTATAGGCCCAGAGGAAGGAACCGGCGGCGAGGCCGGCGAACACGCCGCGGCGGTTGGCCTGCTTCCAGTACAGCGCGCCGATCATCGCCGGGCCGAGCTGGGCGATGGCGGCGAAGGCGATCTGGCCGATGGTGGCGAGGCTCGCGGTGGAGCCCAGCAGGCGGTAGCTGACGTAGGCCAGCAGGAGGATCAGCGCGATGCTCACCCGGCGCACGGTCAGCAGCCAGTGGCGGAACACCTCGAAGGGCTGCTCGGCCTCGCCTTTGCGGCGCAGCAGCCAGGGCAGCAGCATGTCGTTGGAAACCATGGTGGACAGCGCCACGCTGGCCACGATCACCATGCCGGTGGCCGCCGAAGCGCCACCGATGAAGGCCAGCAGGGCCAGCGCCGGATGCGCCTCGGCCAGCGGCAGGCTGATGACGAAGGAGTCGGGCATCACCCCGGACGGCAGGTGCATCTGCCCGGCGAGGGCGATGGGCACCACGAACAGCGCGGCCAGCACCAGGTAGATCGGGAACACCCAGCGCGCGAGATTGAGGTCACGCGGCTCGATGTTCTCCACCACCAGCACGTGGAACTGCCGCGGCAGGCACATGATCGCGGTCATCGCCACGCCGGTCTGCAGCAGCATGGCCGGCCAGTGCACGGTCTCCTTCCAGTACTCGGTGAGTTGCGGGGCGACGCGGGCCTTGTCCACCAGATCGCCGAAGCCGTCATAGAGGCCGTAGGTGACGAAGATGCCCACGGCGAGGAAGGCCGTGAGCTTGACCAGCGACTCGAAGGCAATCGCCAGCACCATGCCGCGGTGGTGCTCGGTGACGTCCAGGTTGCGGGTGCCGAAGACGATGGTGAACAGGGCGAGGATCAGCGACACGATCAGCGCCGTGTCCTGGGCACGGATACCGGTGGAGTCGGGGCCGGCGCCGATCAGCAGGTTCACCCCGAGGACGATGCCTTTGAGCTGCAGGGCGATGTAGGGCAGCACGCAGACCACGCAGATCAGCGCCACCACAACTGCCAGCGCCTGGGACTTGCCGTAGCGTGCGGCGATGAAGTCGGCGATGGAGGTGATGTTCTCCTGCTTGCTGATCATGATCATCTTCTGCAGCACCCAGGGCGCGAAGAGCATCAGCAACACGGGGCCGACATAGATCGGCAGGAACGACCAGAGCTGGTCGGCGGCCTGGCCGACGGCGCCGAAGAAGGTCCAGCTGGTGCAGTAGACTGCCAGGGACAGGCTGTAGACCCAGGCGCGGACACGTGGCGAAAGAGGGGCGCGCCGGCGGTCGCCATAGAACGCGATGGCGAACAGGACCGCCATGTAGAGCAGGGCGACCGTTGCGATCAGCCCACTGGACAACGACATGCTGACTCCGGAAGTGAACGGGCTCCCCCGCAGGAGCACTGGCAGCAGTTTCGCACCAAAGTCCGGAACTGTCAGACACCTGCTACCAATGTCTCAGTGGCGCCGTGTCGCGCCTCACACTTGAGGGCGGGGCGCCGGACTGGTAGCTTGCCGGCCTTTTCGCGGTCCGTCCGTCGTCAGCGCTCCGGCGCGCGGCACTTCAACGGGCCGCTACGCTCTGATAGGAGCGATGATTTCGCGTCGTGTGTCGAGGAGGGCGCCATGTTCAGACCGTTACCCATCACCTTGCAGCGCGGGGCCCTGCGCCTGGAGCCGATGGTGGAGGCCGACGTGCCGGACCTGGTGACGCTGGCGGAGCAGAACCGCGACGTCCTGCAGTTCATGAGCGCGCCGGGACGCCCTGACTGGTACCGCCAGGGCCTGGCCGACCAGCGCGAGGGCCGTGCGCTGCCGCTGGTGGTACGCCTGGGCAACCAGATCGTCGGCACCACGCGCTTCATGGACTTTCTCCCGGCGCTGCCGGCCTGCGAGATCGGCGCCACCTGGCTGGACCAGGGCCAGCACGGCAGCGGCCTCAACGCCACCATGAAGTACCTGATGCTGCGCCACGCCTTCGACAGCTGGAAGATGGTGCGCGTGCAGTTCAAGACCGCCGCCAGCAACGAACGCTCCCAGCGCGCCATCGAGAAGCTCGGCGCGGTGCGCGAAGGCGTGCTGCGCAACCACCGGCGCCTGGCCGGCGGGCGGCTGGACGACACCATCCTCTACAGCATCACCGATCAGGAATGGCCGCAGGTGAAGGCCGCGCTGGAAGCCGGTTTCAACGGCTGAGTGGTACTCTGTTCGCGGCTTCAAAACCCCTCACCCTAACCCTCTCCCCATGGGAGAGGGGACCGATTGGCGCAGGATGAAGCCGTTATGTCAGCCGGCACGGATTGCCCCCTCTCCCCTTGGGAGAGGGCTGGGGTGAGGGCAAGCACAGGCACAGAGTGCAGGTAATGGCTCGGCGTTTAGATCATTCCAGGGCGGAGTAGCGCATGGCAGAACACGACGCAAGCGGCGAACGCACCCGCTTCTGGCGCGCCCAGGAGCTGGGCGGCGTCGAGCTGCTGCATGCGCGCTACATCGAGCAGGTGTTCTCGCCCCACGTCCATGAAGGCTTCGCCTTCGTCATGATCGAGCAGGGCGCGCAGCGCTTCCACCATCGCGGCGCCGAGCATTTCGCCCCGGCCGGCAGCGTGGTGCTGATCAACCCCGATGAGGTGCATACCGGCTCCAAGGCCGATGAGGCCGGCTGGCGCTACCGTGGTTTCTACCCGGAGCTGGCGCAGGTCGCCGGCGTGCTGCAGGAACTGGAGCTGGGCGGAAGCGGTACGCCGTCCTTCGATGCCAGCGTGGTGTTCGATCCGCAACTGGTGCAGGCGCTGTTTGCCGCCCACCGCCTGCTGGACTCCGACGCCAGCGTGCTGCAGCGCCAGACCTGCTGGCGCGAGGCGCTGCTGTTGCTGTTCCAGCGTCACGCGCGGATTCCCGAGGCACCGCCTGCGGGCAACGAACCCCTGGCCGTGGCGCGCGCCCGCGAGCTGCTCGGCTCGCGGCTGATGGAGCCGCCGTCGCTGGAGGAACTGGCCGTCGCCGTCGGCCTGTCGCCCTTCCACTTCGCCCGGGTGTTCCGCAAGGCTACCGGCCTGCCGCCCCATGCCTGGCTCAAGCAGCGCCGGCTGGAACAGGCGCGGGCGCTGCTCAAGCAGGGCTGCATGCCGGTGAATGTGGCCATGCAGCTGGGCTTCGCCGACCAGAGCCACCTCAGCCGGCAGTTCAAGCAGGCCTACGGCGTCGGCCCCGGCGAGTACCGCCAGGCTTGCGCAAGGTCGCAGCGTCTGGCCTGATCGGCGCCCAGGGGAAGCGCGCGTTTTCCCGGATTTGTGTGAATAATGTGGCTTCGCTCCACGCCGTTGCCGTCATATCCGTGCTGTCATCCCGGCCCGAGGCCGCTACGCAGGTAAACAAGGACGATGTCTCAACATTCGCAATTCGCCCTGCTGGGCACCAAGCGATTCCTGCCCTTCTTCATCACCCAGCTGCTGGGTGCCTTCAACGACAACATCTTCAAGCAGTCGCTGATCCTGGCGATCCTCTACCACCTCACCGTCGGCGGTGACCGCAACCTGCTGGTCAACCTCTGCGCGCTGTTGTTCATCCTGCCGTTCTTCCTGTTCTCCGCCCTGGGTGGACAGTTCGGCGAGAAGTACAACAAGGACGCGCTGATGCGTGCGCTGAAGCTGGCCGAGATCGTCATCATGGCGGTGGGCGCTGCGGGCTTCGTGTTCGGCAGCCTGCCGTTGCTGTTCCTGGCGCTGTTCGCCATGGGCACCCACTCGGCGCTGTTCGGACCGGTGAAGTACTCGATCCTGCCGCAGCACCTGCGCGAGGACGAACTGGTGGGCGGCAACGCCCTGGTGGAAATGGGCACCTTCCTCGCCATCCTCTGCGGCACCATCGGTGCAGGCGTGCTGATGTCGCGGCAGGACTATGCGGCAGGCGTCGGCGCCGCCGTGGTGCTGGTGGCCGTCTGCGGCTTCCTTGCCAGCCGCAGGATTCCCCGCGCCGCCGCCGCGCTGCCGGAGCTGAAGGTCGACTGGAACATCTTCCGCCAGTCCTGGAGCATCCTCCTGCTCGGCCTGCGCCAGCGCCCGGCGGTGTCGCGCTCGCTGGTGGGCAACTCGTGGTTCTGGTTCCTCGGCGCGGTCTACCTGACGCAGATCCCGACCTACGCCAAGGAACTGCTGCACGGTGACGAGAGCGTGGTGACGCTGATCCTCACGGTGTTCTCGGTGGGGATCGCGCTGGGCTCGATGCTTTGCGAAAAGCTCTCCGGCAAGAAAGTGGAGATCGGCCTGGTGCCCTTCGGCTCCATCGGCCTGAGCCTGTTCGGCATCCTGCTGTGGTGGCATTCGGGCGGCTTCCCGCAGGGCGAGCAGCCGTACAACTGGCTGGCGGTGCTGGAACATTCGCAGTCCTGGGCGGTGCTGGCGGACATCCTCGGCATCGGCGTCTTCGGCGGCTTCTATATCGTGCCGCTGTACGCGCTGATCCAGGCGCGCACCGAGGAGGACAAGCGCGCGCGGGTGATCGCTGCGAACAACATCCTCAACGCGCTGTTCATGGTGGTTGCGGCGATCGTCTCGATCCTGCTGCTGTCGGTGGCGAAGCTGTCGATCCCCGAGCTGTTCCTCGTGCTCTCGCTGATGAACGTCGCGGTGAACGTGTACATCTTCAAGATCGTGCCCGAGTTCACCATGCGCTTCCTGGTGTGGCTGCTGACCCACTCGATGTACCGGGTCGATCACCGTAACCTGGACGTTATCCCCGATGAAGGCCCGGCAGTACTGGTGTGCAACCACGTGTCCTTCGTCGATGCGCTGCTGATCGCCGGCTCCGTGCGGCGCCCGGTGCGCTTCGTCATGTACTACAAGATCTTCCGCATCCCGGTGCTCAACTTCATCTTCCGCACCGCGGGCGCCGTGCCCATCGCCGGGCGCAACGAGGACGCGGCGACCTACGAGAAGGCTTTCGCCAAGGTTGCCGAATACCTGCGTGAAGGGGAGCTGGTGTGCATCTTCCCCGAGGGCATGCTGACCCTGGACGGCGAGATGAACGAGTTCCGCGGTGGCGTGGAGCGCATCATCGAGGAGACTCCGGTACCGGTGATTCCGATGGCGCTGCAGGGACTGTGGGGCAGCTTCTTCAGTCGCGATCCGCAGAAGGGCTTCCTGCGCCGGCTGTGGTCGCGGGTCTGCCTGGTGGCCGGCCAGCCGGTGGCCCCTGAAGAGGCCAAGCGCCTGCTGCTGCAGGAACAGGTCGCGGTCCTGCGCGGCGCGGCGCGCTGACATTTTCCATTACGGAAAGAGCGGCAAAGAAAAAGCCCCGGCAATGCCGGGGCTTTTTCGTGGCGCAGGACGAGGATCAGATAACCTGAACTTCGTCAGCCTGCAGGCCTTTCTGGCCTTCAACAACGATGAAGGAGACCTTCTGGCCTTCCTGCAGCGACTTGAAGCCATTGCCCTGGATGGAGCGGAAGTGAACGAATACGTCGTTGCCGCTTTCCGGGGTGATGAAGCCGAAGCCTTTAGCGTCATTGAACCACTTGACGGTGCCGGTCTGACGATTGGACATGGAGATACACCTTGAACAATTGAAGATTGTTTTGCGGAAAAGGTCCGCGCTCGTCCTGAGTTGCAAGGTGCAATCGAAGCCGGTTGGCGGGGTATGGCCCCACCAGGTCACGAGCCACAGTGACCCTAGCAAACACAGTGGCCCGCAGCATACCGACAAATTTTCGGGAAAGCGACAGCCCGCCGGTATCGGGAACCGATACAGCGTCAGTGGCTCAATTTCAGGCCGACCAGTCCGCACAGGATCAGCAACACACTGATAATGCGCATCGGCGCCATGGACTCGCCGAACAGCACGATACCGACGATCACGGTGCCCACTGCGCCGACGCCGGTCCAGATGGCGTAGGCGGTGCCCAGCGGCAGGTTGCGCATGGCCAGGCCGAGCAGGCCCATGCTGGTGATGATCGCCAGGATGGTCAGCGCGGTGGGTATCGGGCGGGTGAAACCTTCGGTGTACTTCAGGCCAACGGCCCAGCCGACTTCGAACAGGCCGGCGACGAACAGAATGATCCAGGACATGGAGCTCTCCAGACGGTGGATGGATACGAAGGGCCGTCCCCGCTGGAGCACCGGAAGGTGGTGAGGTCGTCCTCACAATGTGCATTATTTTGCACAATATCCGGGCGCCGGGCAACCCGGCGCCGGGTTTCTGCCCTATTGCGGGGCCTTTTCGCGGACCGCTGGTTCGTCGGTCATGCGGCGGAACCAGGTGGAAAGCGTAGCGCCGGAGATGTTGTGCCACACGCTGAACAGCGCACTGGGCACCGCCGCCAGCGGCGAGAAGTGCGCACTGGCCAGGGCGGCGCCAAGGCCGGAGTTCTGCATGCCGACTTCCAGCGCCAGCGACTTGCGCTGCGCCAGCGGCAGGCCGAAGACTTTGGCGGTGAAGTAGCCGAGCAGGAAGCCGAAGCCGTTGTGCAGGATCACCACGGCCATGATCAGCAGGCCGGATTCGGCGATCTTCGCCTGGCTGGCGGCGACCACCGCGGCGACGATGATCACGATGGACACCACCGAGATCAGCGGCAGCACGTCGACCACGTGACGGACCCGCGCCCCGAGCAGGCGCTGGGCGACGATGCCGAGGACGATGGGTACCACGACCACCTGCAGGATCGACCAGAACAGCGCACCGAAGGACACCGGCAGCCAGGCCGAGGCCAGCAGCCAGATCAGCGCGGGAGTGAGCAGCGGGGCGAGGAGGGTGGTGACGCCGGCGATGGCCACCGACAAAGCCAGGTCGCCGCGCGACAGCCAGGTCATCACGTTGGACGCGGTGCCGCTGGGGCAACAGCCGACCAGGATGACGCCCACGGCGATCTCCGGCGGCAGGTGCATGAGCTGGCAGAGCAGCCAGGCCATGCCGGGCATGATGACGAAGTGGGCGATCACGCCGAGGGTGACGCGCCAGGGATGCCGGGCGACTTCGGCGAAATCCTCGACCTTGAGCGTCAGGCCCATGCCAAACATCACCACGCCGAGCATCGGCACGATGGCAGCCGTGAGCGGCGTGAAGAGAGAGGGAACGAAGAACGCCAGGATGGCGAACAGCAGCACCCAGAGGGCGAAGGTGTTGCCCATGAAGCGGCTGAGCAGGGTGAGAGCACGCATGGGCCTTCCTTCTTTTTATGGGGGCCTTTTCCAATCAGAGGCGCCGCGCGGACGCGGCGCCTGCCGGGGCATCAGATGCCTTCGGGCATTGCCTCGCCACCGAGTGCTTCGATCAGCGCCGGGATGAACTCGGCGAAGGTCAGCATCATCAGGGTGAAGCTGGCGTCGAGCTGGCCGAGGGCGTCTTCGCCGCCGTCCTGCTCGGCCTTCTCCTGCAGCATGTCCTCGAAGCGCAGGCGCTTGATCGCCACCTTGTCGTCGAGGACGAAGGACAGCTTGTCCGACCAGGCCAGGGATAGCTGGGTGACCAGCTTGCCGGAGGTCAGGTGCAGCTGGATTTCCTCGCTGGTCAGGTCCTGGCGCTTGCAACGCACCACCCCACCGTCTTCGTGGGTGTCGCGCAGCTCGCACTCATCCAGCACGAAGAAGTCGCCGGCGGCTTCCTGGGTCTTCACCCAGTCGGTCAGGGTGGCGGTCGGCGCGGTCTTCACGGTCAGCGGGCGCACCGGCAGCGAGCCCAGGGCTTCGCGCAGGGTGGAGAGCAGGTCTTCGGCCTTCTTCGCGCTGGAGGTGTCGACCAGGATCAGGCCCAGGCTCGGGGCGATGGCGGCGAAGGTTGCCGAACGACGGATGAAGGCGCGCGGCAGCAGGGTCTGGACGATCTCGTCCTTCAGCTGGTCGCGTTCCTTCTTGTAGACCTTGCGCATCTGCGCGCCTTCGATCTCGTCGACCTTCTCCTTCAGTGCGTCACGCACGACGCTGCCGGGGAGAATTCGCTCTTCCTTGCGCGCGCTGACCAGGAAGAAGCCTTCGCTGGCGTGCACCAGCGGTGCATCCGGGCCCTTGCCGAACGGCGCGGAGAAACCATAGGTAGTCAGTTCCTGGCTGGCGCAGGGGCGCGCCGGCTTGCTGGCCAGGGCCTTCTCCAGGGCATCGGCGTCGATCTGCAGATCCTGGGTGAGTCGGTATACGAGCAGGTTGCGGAACCACATGAGGGGCTAACTCCTGGACACAAAGGACCCATTATTCCGTTCGGCGCGGTCCAGGCCAACCCCGTTTCGTCATTCGCCCTGTTCATCTAAGCCTTTGGAACATCTGAAAATTTTTTTCATCCGGGGGCTTGCCAGGGTTCAATGTCCTCCGTAGAATGCGCCCCACTTCGAGACGAAGGGTGATTAGCTCAGCCGGGAGAGCATCTGCCTTACAAGCAGAGGGTCGGCGGTTCGATCCCGTCATCACCCACCACTCGAGGTCCGACGCAGCGGTAGTTCAGTCGGTTAGAATACCGGCCTGTCACGCCGGGGGTCGCGGGTTCGAGTCCCGTCCGCTGCGCCACAATTCGAAAAGCCCTCAGGTAGCAATACCTGAGGGCTTTTTCTTTGCCTGCCTTTTATACCTTCCTACGAAAGCCCCCATCGAAAGTTGCCCGCTTCGATCACTGCGATTGCGTGCTGGCCGTCTGACTTATCCTGTTAATTTTCCTATAAGTTTGCTGTGGGAACTTCTCCCGCGGTAGTGGTTCCTATTGCCCATAGCCACTGGCCACGAGCGCCTGATAAGCTCGCGGCTTCATTACTTCAGCCATGACGGCGCAAAGACAAGGATTCAGCATGAAACAACATCGGTTGGCGGCAGCGATCGCGCTGGTCGGCCTGGTTCTCGCGGGCTGCGACAAACAGGCCGCCGAAGTGGAACTCAAGACTCCTGCGCAGAAAGCCTCCTACGGCATCGGCCTGAACATGGGCAAGAGCCTCGCCCAGGAAGGCATGAATGACCTGGATTCGAAAGCCGTCGCCCTGGGTATCGAAGACGCCGTCGGCAAGCAGAAGCAGAAGCTGACCGACGAAGAGCTGACCGAGGCCTTCACCGCCCTGCAGAAGCGCGCTGAAGAGCAGGTCGCCAAGAAGAATTCCGAGGCGCTGGAAGCCGGCAAGAAATTCCTCGCCGAGAACGGCAAGCGTGACGGCGTGGTCACCACCAAGTCCGGCCTGCAGTATGAAGTCGTGAAGAAAGCCGACGGCGCGCAGCCCAAGGCCACCGACGTGGTCACCGTTCACTATGAAGGCAAGCTGGTCGATGGCACCGTGTTCGACAGCTCCATCCAGCGTGGCAGCCCGATCGACCTGCCGGTCGGCGGCGTGATCCCGGGTTGGGTCGAAGCCCTGCAACTGATGCACGTCGGCGAGAAGATCAAGCTGTTCATCCCCAGCGAGCTGGCCTACGGCGCGCAGAGCCCGAGCCCGACCATCCCGGCCAATTCGGTCCTGGTGTTCGACCTGGAGCTGCTGGCGATCAAGGACCCGAACCAGCCTGAAGCCGAAGCTCCTGCTCCGGCCGCGGAAGCGCCCAAGCAGTAACTGAGTACCTTCGTACCAGAGAAAACGCCCCGTTACCCACGGGGCGTTTTCATTTTTGCAGGAAGGGCTCTGGAACGGCGCGCTGACCGTCGGGTCTGAAAGGGAGTAACCTGGGCCCTGGTGTTACCCTTATGCACATATATGACGCAGTTGAAACAATGTCCTCCCCTTGACATTGACGAGCCCATCGCTTAGCCGCAACTGCATGATTTTTAACGCATTTGTAAGGCTGAACAAAAAATCGCCGATCTGTCTGCAGCCCTCATGGGGCGGGCGTTTGGGCGATATCGAGGGTGGCTTTCAACAGAGTTATCCACAGGAAAGGTGGATAACCTGAACCTGCCCTGTAAGAATTTTCCTTTTGAGGTGAACCCATGAAAAAGCCTCCGGGATTCGACCGCTTCCTGAAGCTGGCCAGCCGCTTTATCGCCGGTGGCCGGGTGCCTGCGCTGCTGTTCGCGGTGGCGCGCAAGAGTGGCCGGATGAAACTGGCGGGGAGCGATCTGAAGCTGCTCCAGGAACTGCTGGTGGCCTGGGTGCGCGGTGATTATCGCGGCCTCAGTTCCCAGGCCCTGCTGTCGGTGGTGGCGGCCTTGCTGTACTTCCTTTCGCCGGTGGATCTGGTGCCGGACTGGCTGTTCGGTGTCGGCTTCCTCGACGACCTCGCCGTGCTGGCTTGGGTAGTGCGCCGCTGGCAGTCGGAGATCGATGCGTTCAAGGTCTGGCGCGACGGCCAGGGCGTGGAAACCCGCGAAGCGCTCAAGCGGCTGCCGTCGCCCGAAACGCTTCAGCGCCTCTGACGCAGTCGCGCACTCTGCTCGCCGAGCAGGCGCTGGATCGAGCCGTCATCCACCATGGCCTGCAGCAGGGCGTCCAGGCGCTCGGCAGGGACCGGCAAGGACGGCCCGTAGGAGCAGTGGATCGAGTAGCGCTGCAGGCTGCTGCGGTTGATCGCCACCGGTAGCGCGGCATGCTCTGCCAGGAGGAATTCCAGCGGCCGGCGCATGTCGATCAGCGCGTCCAGGCGCCCGGCTTCGAGCATGTGCAGGCGGGTGTCGAGGTCGCGCACGTCGTCGCGCTTGGCCCGGCCTTCGGCGAAGGCCTGCATCAGCGCGGCGGGGTAGACATAGCCCAGGCTGGTGCCGACGCGGACCCCGCTGATCTGCGGCAGGTCCTGCAGCGGCGGGCGGTCGGCGCGCTGCGCCAGGGCGTCCTCTTCCTCGAACAGGCTGGGCGACCAGTGCAGCTTCTGCGGGGCCTTCATCCACTGCGGATTGTTGATGCACTGCAGGTCGATGGAGCCCTGTGCGAGGGCCGGCTCGACCCGCTTGTCCGGCGTCTCGACGAAGCGCACCGCCAGTCCCAGGCGCTGGCCGACGCGCTCGCCCAGGTCGCGGATGAAGCCAGGGGCCAATTCATGGTCGATACTTTCCGCGTAGGGCATGCCGTTGCTGGGCGAATAGCCCCAGCGCAGTTCTTCGGCGCCGCACAGGGCGCTGGCCAGGCAAAGGCAGATCGGAAGGATGCGCTGCAAGTCGGTCCCCGCGTCGGTGGGTGTGACGGCCGCAGCAGTATAGCCGGCACAGGCGCCCGCCAGGCTGTTAAGATGGCCGCCTGCAAGGAGTGTTGTCATGAACGTGCAAGTGATAATGCGTGACGGCGAAGCGGAGTACGCCGTAGTTCCCTGGGCCGAGTATCAGGCATTGCTGGCCGCCGCCGGACGAGGCTCCGCCCAATTGGTCAAACCGGCTGCCGCGCCAGTGTTTGACGAGAAGCCGGACTGGAAAAAACTGCGTGAAGCCCGCGGCCTGTCCCTCGAGGCGCTGGCGCGTTCGGTGGGCGTCAGCCCGTCCTATCTGGAGATGATCGAGAGCGGCGAGCGCGAAGCCAGCGACGCCATCCAGCATGGCCTGCGTCGTGCCCTGGGCACTGGGGAGTCGGCTTCTTGAGCGTGCAGATCAGTCGCAAGCATTGGGAAGGCCTGCTCGGCGAGCTGGAAGATGCCCGCCGCCAGCGCCATCTGTTGACCTACCGGGCGCTGATCGAGCGCCTGCAATTGCCGACTCCGGCGATGACCGTACTGACCGCCGCGCTGGAGCACCTAGCGGCGCTGGATGCCCGCGCCGGCCGACCGCTGCGCAGTTCGCTGGTGATCAGCCAGGGCGCCAGTCGCCTGCCGCGCACCGGATTCTTCGAGTGCGTCGAACGTCTGGGGCGTTTTTCCGGCGCGCCGGATGGCCCGGCGGCGGCTGGCTGGCATGCGGCGGAAGTGGTGCGGGTGTTCGAGTTCGAGTACCCCGAGGAGCTCTGACGTGGCGACACCCCGCGAGCTGTTCTGGCGTTTGCGTGCGCGCTTGAGTTACGCCGTGGCGCGTCGCCTGATGGGCTGGCCGTGGATGGTGCGCCAGCCGCGCTCTTGGGCCTGGATGCAGGGGCAGTTCTCGCGCATGGCCGCCCTGGGCGATGTCGGCGCCCAGAGTTTCTACGGGCACCTGCTGCTGTTCCGTGGCCAGGGCCTGGGTGCCCGCGAGGAAGGTCTGCGGTTGCTCCGCCTGGCCGCC
The DNA here is from genome assembly GCF_014204515.1 of Pseudomonas nitroreducens. Classification (GTDB taxonomy): domain Bacteria; phylum Pseudomonadota; class Gammaproteobacteria; order Pseudomonadales; family Pseudomonadaceae; genus Pseudomonas; species Pseudomonas nitritireducens_A. Next base: position 144,186 of record NZ_JACHLI010000009.1, read on the forward strand.
GCGGCGGGCGATCACAAGGCGGCCTATCAGGTCGGCGTGCAATCGCTCAAGGGCGATACCCGCCATGCCGGTGATGCGCAGGAGGCTGCTCGCTTCTGGAGTCAGGCCGCCGAAGCGGGTCACCCGCTGGCGGCACGCAGGCTCGGCGAGCTGTACCGCAGTGGCGGACCCGGACTTGAGCCGGATGGCGCCCAGGCCGAGCGCTACGAGGCGCGCGCCCGCCAGCTCGGGCTCTGAATCACTCCGCGGTAAGCACGTGCAGGCTGTAGCCGGGCATTTCCTTGGCGTGCCGCTTGGCTTCCGAGGCCATGCCGGCCAGCTGGCTGGCATCCAGGCGCTGGCCGGCGCCACTCTTCACGTGCACCACGCCGATCGACAGTGACAGCAGCGGATACTCCTCGCGTCGCCCCTGGCGGTTGTGGGAGACGAAGCAGCCTGCTTCCAGGTGTTCGCGGCTGTAGAAGCGCCGGCACTGGCCCTGGAAATCCTCCAGCAGGTGATCGAGCCGCTCGCGCCAGTCCGGCGTCCCCAACACCAGCATGAAGTCGTCGCCGCCGATGTGGCCGACGAAGTCCCGCGTCGGGTCGACGCGCTCGCCCAGGCACTGCGCCAGGCACAGCAGCACTTCGTCGCCGCGTGCGTAGCCGTAGAGGTCGTTGAAGGGCTTGAAGCTGTCGATGTCGACGTAGCACACCACTGCTTCGCGCCCTTGTTGCAGTACGCGTGTCAGGCACTGCTGGATCGGCACGTTGCCCGGCAGCAGGGTCAGCGGGTTGGCATGGCGGGCCTGGCGGATCTTCAGCTCGGTGATCAGCTTGAGCACGTCGATGACCCGTCCCAGGCCCAGGTAGCGGCCGTTCAGGGTGATGATGAAATCTTCCTCGATACGCTGCCGCGCGCGGCTGGTGAGCAGGCGGCTGACCTGTTGCAGGGACTGGCTGCGCTCCACCGCGAGGAAGTCGCTGCTCATCAGTCGGCTGATCGGTTTGCGCGCATACAGCTCCGGCGCAAACGGCTTGAGCAGGGCGTCGGACAGCGCATGGCGATGGACGATGCCGACCGGCTGGTCGTGGCGGTCGAGCACCGCCAGGGAGTTCAGGTTGGCCTGGGCGCGGAAGGCCTCCAGCACATCGCCGATGGGTGTGCTGTCAGGGACCGCCGGCTGCTCCATGAGCAGCGGCTGGAGGTCGGATTGATCTTCGGCAAGCAGCGAGCCGGCATTGTCGACTTCCGGCAGCAGGCTGCGCGCATCGCGCGGCGGAGTCTCGGCGGGACGGCCGAGCAGGTAGCCCTGCACCAGGTCCACGCCCATTTCCGACAGCACCGCCAGTTCCTCGGGAATCTCGATGCCTTCGGCGATCACCTGGGCGCGGGAGGCGTGGGCCATCTTCAGGATCGAGCCGACGAACTCGCGCTTCACCGCATCCAGGTGGATGCCTTCGATGAAGTGACGGTCGATCTTCACGTAGTCCGGGCGCAGTTCGGACCACAGGCGCAGGCTGGAGTAGCCGGCGCCCAGGTCGTCCAGGGCGATAGAGAAGCCCATGGCGCGGTAGTGGTGCAGCGCGGTGTCGAGCAGGTTGTAGTCTTCGATGGGGGTCTGCTCGGTCAGCTCGATCACCACGTCGCTGGGCGAGATGCCGAAGGTCTGCAACAGCTGCAGGGTGCGGCCGGGCTGGTGGGTCGGCTCCAGCAGCGACTCGGGCGAGACGTTGAGGAACAGCTTGCCGGCCAGCCGCAGGTCGCGAAAGCGCGCGCAGGCCTTGCGTCGACAGAGCAGTTCCAGCTGGCTCAGGCGGCCGCTGCTGCGGGCGATGCTGAACAGCGGCAGGGGAGAATGCAGGGGGCCGTTGGACGGGCCGCGGGTGAGGGCTTCGTAGCCCACCAGGCGCCTTTCGGAGAGCGACAGGATGGGCTGGAACAGGCAGTGCAGGTCGCCGTGAGCGAGGATCTGATCCAGTGCGCTCAACTGCTCGGTGACGGTCATGACGGTTCTCGGTGGCTGGAATAGCAAAAGGCCGGTATACCGGCCCTTTGCATTTCACGACAGCGTCATGACTGTTTCATTACAGCTGCTCAGTGTTTGGCGACCTGGGAGTCCAGATTCAGGAAATCGATCAGGATGTGCCCGGACTCGGTCAGGTAGGCGTCGTCCTCCGGCTTGGTCTTGTCCTCTTCCGGCAGGGCGTTCTCGTCTTCCTTCTTCAGCTCCTTGAGCGGCTCCTGGCCCTTGGATTTGCGCAGGGCATTCTCCATGGCCAGCTGGCGGTTCTCGATGCTGGTCTGCTGGGCACGACGCTTGGCTTCGTTGAGGCTGACGGTCTTCTCCTTCATCAGCTCCTGGGCCAGCGCCAGGCGCTCGCGGGCGTAGACGAAGTCGGCGTTGTGCTCGGTGCGTGCATCGTGACGGCTGCGCAGCTGGTCGAGGAACGGCTTGAACGGATCGGCCTGGGCCTTGAGCACCGGCTTGATGGTGTCCCACGGCATGGAGTCGGGCAGGGCGCTCTCGCCGATTTCCTTGTCGTCGACGATGGACGGATAGCCGATGTCCGGGATCACGCCCTGGTGCTGGGTGCTCTGGCCGGAGACGCGGTAGAACTTGGCCAGGGTCAGCTTCAGCTCGCCATGGTTGAGCGGCTGGATGGTCTGCACGGTGCCCTTGCCAAAGGTCTGGCCGCCGACGATCAGTGCGCGGTGGTAGTCCTGCATGGCGCCGGCGAAGATCTCCGAAGCCGAGGCGGACAGGCGGTTGACCAGCACGGTCATCGGGCCGGTGTAGAAGGCCTTGCCCTCGTCGTCATTGAGCACGTCGACGCGGCCGTCGCTGTTGCGCACCAGCACGGTCGGACCCTGGTCGATGAACAGGCCGGTCAGCTCGGTGGCTTCCTGCAGGGAGCCGCCGCCGTTGTTGCGCAGGTCGATGACGATGCCGTCGACCTTGTCCTTCTGCAGCTCGCCGATCAGCTTCTTGACGTCGCGGGTGGTGGACTTGTAGTCCGGATCGCCAGCGCGGTAGGCCTTGAAGTCGAGGTAGAACGCCGGCACGTCGATGATGCCCAGCTTGTAGTTCTTGCCTTCGTGGTCAATGGTGATTTCCGACTTCTTCGCCGCCTGGTCTTCCAGCTTCACCGCCTCGCGGGTGATGGTGACGATCTTGCTGGTCTGGTCGTTCGGCGCGTTGGTCGACGGAATCACTTCCAGGCGGACCTGCGAGCCTTTCGGACCGCGGATCAGCTTGACCACTTCATCCAGGCGCCAGCCGACCACGTCGACCATCTCGCCCTTGCCCTGGGCAACGCCGATGATCTTGTCGGAGGTAGCGATCTGCTTGCTCTTCTCGGCGGGGCCGGCGGGAACGAGGCGCACGACCTTGACGTAGTCGTTGTCGCTCTGCAGCACCGCGCCGATGCCTTCCAGCGAGAGGCTCATGTTGATGTCGAAGTTTTCCGCGCTGTCCGGCGACAGGTACTGGGTGTGCGGATCGTAGGTCTGGGCGAAGGCGTTGATGTAGGCCTGGAAGATGTCTTCGCTGCGGGTCTGCTCCAGGCGCATCAGCTGATTCTTGTAGCGCTTGGTCAGCTGTTCCTGGATGGCCTTGTTGTCCTTGCCGGCGATCTTCAGGCGCAGGACCTCGTCCTTCACCTTCTTGCGCCACAGGTCGTCCAGCGCGGCGCTGTCCTTGGCCCAGGGCGACTTCTCGCGGTCGATTTCCAGCGACTCGTCCTTGGTGAAGTCCATCTTGTCGACGCCCTTGTTCAGGGTCGCCAGGGCGAAGTCCAGGCGCTCTTTCAGGCGGTCCAGGTGACGCTTGTAGATGGTGAAGCCGGGTTCCAGCTCGCCACTCTTGAGGAAGTCGTCGAACTGGGTGCGCCAGGGCGCGAACTGGTCGATGTCGGCCTGGGTGAAATACATCCGCGCCGGATCGAGGGTCTTCAGGTAGCTGTCGTAGATTTTCGCCGAGCGCTCGTCGTTCAGCGGCGGCTTGTTGTAGTGATGGCGCTTGAGCAGCTCAACGATGTTGAGGCTGGCGATCACCTGATCCCGGTCGGGCTGCAGGCCGTCCCAGACATTCGGGCTGGTGGTAGCCGCGAACGAGGAAAAGGCGGTTGCGCCGAGGATGAACAACAGGGCGGTACGGGGCAAAAATCGCTTCATGCTGATTCGACTGATCGCGGAGTTATGACGCATATTAGGCCTTAATTGGCGGCGCCGGGTTCAATCGCAGGTGAATTCGGCGCGAAGAAAGGGCCCGACCTTACGGATCGGGCCCTGCGAAGTCACTATGGAGGCAGCGTGAACGCATTGCAAGGCATCGAAGGGCGAGTGGAGTGGGCCGAGCGGCCGAACCCGACTTGCGCACAGGGACAGATCCGCATCCAGGTCGCCGCCGCGGGACTCAACCGTGCCGACCTGTTGCAGGTGGCGGGTCTCTATCCGCCGCCGCCGGGGGCCAGCGACATCATCGGCCTGGAATGTTCCGGGGTGGTGACCGAGGTCGGCGCCGGCAGCACCTGGCAGGTGGGTGACCGGGTCTGCGCGCTGCTGGCCGGTGGCGGCATGGCCGAGGAAGTGGTGGTGGACCAGCGCCACGCGTTGCCCGTACCTGCCGGCCTGAGTCTGGCCGAGGCCGCGGCACTGCCGGAGGTGTACGCCACCGCCTGGCTCAACCTGTTCATGCTCGGCGCGCTGCAGCCGGGCGAAAAGGTCCTGCTGCATGCCGGTGCCAGCGGTGTCGGCTCGGCCGGTATCCAGCTGTGCAAGGCCTTCAACAGCCCGTGCTGGGTCAGCGTCGGTTCCGCCGAGCGCCTGGCCTATTGCGAGGCGCTGGGTGCCGAGGGCGGCGCCTTGCGTGGTGAGAACCTCGAATCGCTGCGGGATTTCGCACCGTTCGACGTGATCCTCGATCCGGTGGGGGCGAACTACGCCAGGCTCGACCTGGAAATCCTCGGCCGCGACGGTCGCTGGGTGGTCATCGGCCTGATGGGCGGGCGCAAGGCCGAGCTGGACCTCGCCTTGCTGCTGGGCAAGCGCATCCAGCTGATCGGCTCGACCCTGCGCTCGCGCGACGCCGACTTCAAGGCACAGCTGATCGCCGAGCTGGGGCAGAAAGTCTGGCCGTTGTTCGAAACCGCCAAACTGAGTCCTCAGCTGGAGCGCACCTTCCCGATCAGCGACGCGCAGAGTGCGTTCGACGCGCTGGCGAGCAACCAGGTGCAGGGCAAGGTGGTGGTGGTGATCGACGAAAGCCTGGTCTGACGAGGGTTCGCGAGCAAGCTCGCTCCTGCCAAGGCAAAAGCACAAGGGCCGCATCAGCGGCCCTTTTGCGTTCTCGGCAGACTACTCATTTCCAGGTGAGGACATCCCAGCCCATCTTCTGCGCATGCTCCAGCAGCACCGGGTCGGCATTCACCACGTGCGGATGGCCCACGAGCTTGAGCAGCGGCAGGTCGTTGCGCGAGTCGGAGTAGAAGTGCGCGTCGGCCAGTGGGCTGTCGTCGCCTTCGAGCAGGTCGAGCAGGCGCAGCACCTTGCCTTCGCGGTAGGTGAGGGTGCCGACGGTGCGGCCGGTGTAGTGGCCGTTGAGCACTTCCAGGTCGATGGCCAGCACTTCATCGATACCGATGCGTTCGGCGATGGGCTGCACCAGGTGCACGCCGGAAGCGGAAATCACCAGCGGGCGGTCGCCGGCCTCGCGGTGGCGGGCGAGGGTGGTGCAGGCGTCGCTGTGGATCAGCGGCTCGATCACGTCCTCGACGAAGGTTTCCACTTCCCGCTCGACTTCATCCACGCTGCGCCCGGCCATCGGCTCAAGGGCGAAGGCCATGTAGTCCTCCATGGGCAGCTTGCCCTGCGCGTACTGCGCCATCAGTTCGGCGTCGCGCTTGAGGAACGACTCCGCGTCCACCCAGCCCAGATCGGCCATGCGCCGGGCCCACAGGCTCGCGCAGTCGCCGTCGATCAGGGTGTCGTCGAGGTCGAATATCACCAGGGCCATCAGGCCACCTCCCGAATGCTTTCAATGTCTACTTGCAGGCCGAGCTGGGTGCCCGCCGGGTACAGGCGCTCGGCGCTGCGGTTGAGGACGTCCACGGTCAGCTCGACGCCGGCGGCGTCGACCCGGTAGCGGATCACGTTGCCCAGCAGGCTGTGGGAGAGTACCCGAACCGGGATGCCTTCGCCCGGCTCCACGCTCAGGCGCAGGGACTCGGGGCGGATCGCCACCTGCTGGCGGAACGGGCGGTCCAGCAGCTTCGTCGCCTGGGCCGCGTCGAGCAGGTTGTAGTTGCCGATGAAGCCGGCGGCGAAGGCGTTTTCCGGCGCGGTGTAGAGGGTCTCGGCATCGCCGCTCTGGACGATGCGTCCGGCGTTCATCAGGACGATACGGTCGGACAGCGTCAGCGCTTCCTCCTGGTCGTGGGTGACGAAGACCGTGGTCAGTTTCAGCTCCTGCTGGATGCGGCGGATCTGCTCGCGCAGGTGCTTGCGGATGCGCGCGTCGAGCGCCGACAGCGGTTCGTCGAGCAGCAGCAGGCGTGGGCGGGTGACCAGTGAGCGGGCCAGGGCGACGCGCTGGCACTGGCCGCCGGACAGCTGGTGCGGATAGCGCGCCGCGAGCGGGCCTAGTTCGACCATCTCCAGCGCTTCCTTCACCCGCTGGGTGGACTCCGCGGCTGGCACCTTCTGCATGCGCAGGCCGAAGGCGACGTTCTGCTCCACGGTCATGTTGGGGAACAGCGCGTAGCTCTGGAACACCATGGCGATGCCGCGCTTCTGCGGGCTCCTGGGCACGATGTCTTCGCCGTCGAGGTGGATCCTGCCGCTGTCCACCGGTGTCAGCCCGGCGATGCAGCGCAGCAGGGTGGATTTGCCGCAGCCGCTGGGGCCGAGCAGGGTGACGAACTCGCCGCGCTCGGCGGCGAAGTCGATGTCCTGGAACACCGTGGTGCTGCCGTAGCTCTTGTTCAGTGTCTCGACGCTGAGGAAGCTCATGCCTTGTCCTTGCTTAAACGGTTGGCCGCCCAGGTGAGCAGCAGGACGAAGAGGAAGTAGGAGACCACCACCGCGCTGGTGTAGTGGCCGCTGCTGTTGCGCATGTTGTTGAGGAACACCTGCAGCGTCTCGTAGCGCGTACCTACCAGCAGGTTGGCGAAGACGAACTCGCCGATGAGGAAGGAGAACGACAGGAACAGCGCCACCATCAGGCCCTTGCGCAGGTTCGGCAGCACCACCAGCAGGGCGGCCTGCCAGGTGCTGGCACCGAGCAGGTGGGCGGCGTCCATCAGGTCGTGCAGGTTGATCGCCTGCAGGTTGTTGCTGATCGCGCGGTACATGAAGGGCAGGGCGATGGTGAAGTAGCAGCCGATCAGGATCCACGGTGTACCGACGATGGGCAGCGGGCCGGAGGCGTAGAGCTGCAGCAGGCCCACCGAGGACACCACCGGCGGCACCGCGAAGGGCAGCAGGATCAGCACGTTCATCAGCGCATCCAGGCGCGGGAAGTAGTAGTGGATGACGAACATCAGCGGCAGCACCAGCACCACGCTCAGCACCAGCGCGCCGAAGCACACCAGCAGCGACTGGCCGAAGGCGATGAGGAAGCGCGGGTCGCTCCACAGGGTGAGGAACCACTTCAGGGTCAGCCCGTCGGGCAGCACGCTGGCGCTCCACGAGGTGGCCAGCGAGTACAGCAGGGTGGCGGCCAGCGGCACCAGCAGGATCAGGAACAGCGCGTAGACCACCACGCGGTGGTACAGCGCGTCAGCGTTTCTGGACATGGTAGCTCCGGCGCAGCAGCCACTGGTGGGCCAGGGTGATGATGGTCATCAGGCCGACCAGCACCATGGCCAGGGCGCTGGCCATGTTCGGGTCGAGAAACACGTCGCCCGAGACCAGCCCGGCGATGCGGATCGGCACCACGTTGAAGTTGCCGGTAGTCAGCGAGTAGACCGTGGCGTAGGCGCCCAGCGCGTTGGCCAGGAGGATGACGAAGGTGCCCAGCAGCGCCGGCGTCAGCACCGGGATGCCGATGTGCCGCCAGAACGCCCAGTGGCTGGCGCCCAGCAGCGCGGCGGATTCGCGCCAGTCCTCGCGCAGGGCGTCGAAGGCCGGGTAGAGCAGCATCACCCCCAGGGGAATCTGGAAGTAGGTGTAGAGGATGATCAGGCCGGTCTTGGAATAGAGGTTGAAATCCTCGATCCAACCCGCCTGTTTCAGCAGCAGCGTGATGGCGCCGTTGAAGCCCAGGATGATGATGAAGGCGAAGGCCAACGGCACCCCGGCGAAGTTGCTGGTCATGTTGGCGAAGGCCATCACGAAGTCGCGCAGCCTGGTGTTCACCTGGCGCAGCGAGTAGCTGCCGAGCACGGCGATGAGCAGCCCGATCAGGCTCGACCACACCGAGATTTCCAGGCTGTAGCGGATCGCCTGCAGGTAGAACGGCGAGTCGAAGATCTCGCTGAAGTTGCCCAGGCCCCAGCCGTCGCCGGTGCGCACGCTGTTGATCATCACCCACAGCAGCGGTGCCAGCTGGAAGGCGAAGAAGAACAGCGCGAAGGGCAGCAGGCAGAGCAGGGCGAAGAGCTTTCCGGTATTCGATCTCATGCCTTGAGCAACTCCCGGCAGAGCGGTTTGTCGTGGGGCGCGCCGAGAATCTCGCACAGCGTGCCGCACAGTTCGACCTGACGTGGACGCGCCTGGTCATCGAGGCTGAACGCCTCGCCGAAGACGAACAGTGGCACTTCGCGCTCCTCGGGGAGGATGCCGCCGTGGCTGCGGTCGTCGTTCATGCCGTGGTCGGCGGTGACCATCACCTGGTAGCCGGCGGTCAGCCACTGGTGCAGGTATTCGGAGAGGATGATGTCGGCGTGCCGCGCGCTGTTGCGGTACTGCGGCGTGCCCAGGCCGTGCTTGTGCCCGGCGTCGTCGATGTTCATCGGATGCACCAGCAGGCAATTGGGCGCATGCCGGCGGCGCAGCGATTCGGCGTCGGTGAACAGGTGCGAGTCGGGGTAGTGGTCGCTCCAGTAGAAGTGGCCGTGCTGGATCGCCAGGGATTCATCGTCGGTGTGACGGTCGCGGGCCGGATCGAAGGGCGTGCGGTTGTACAGCTCGCTGACCCAGTGATAGGCCGCGGCGGCGGTGGTCAGACCGGCCTCGCGGGCGTAATGGAACAGGCTGCGCTGGTTGGACAGGCGCGACACGTCGTTGTGCAGGATGCCGCTGTCGATCGGGCGCACGCCGGTGAGGATGCATTCGTAGAGCGGGCGCGACAGCGAGGGCAGCTCGCATTCGAGCCGGTAGAGCTGGCCGCGGCCGGCACTGCACAGGGCCTGCAGGTGGCCCATGCAGTCGTGGGCGACGCTGTAGTTGAGGCCGTCGAGGACGACCAGGATGACGTCGTGGCGCATGGGACGGGGCCTTTGTCGAACGCTGCCGCCCCGGCGCGGGCCGGGGCGGCCGGGGGTCATTGCATGTTGATGATGACGCTTTCCTGCCACATCCGCGGCAGACGCTTGGAGGTCTCTTCCCAGGCCTTGGCGTCCTTGATCGGCTGGGCCTTGGCGTACTGCTCGTTGGGCAGCAGCTTGGCCTTCACCTCGGCCGGCAGGGTCAGGTGCTCGGCACGGATCGGCCGCGCGTTGCCCTTGGCCAGGTTGATCTGCCCGGCGTCGCTGAAGATGTACTCGCGGGCGAGCTTCGCGGCGTTGGGGTTCTTCGCGTACTTGTTGATGATGGTGGTGTAGCCGGAGATCACCGAGCCGTCGGAGGGGATCAGCACTTCGAAGCGCGACGGGTCGATCTGGTCGCGGTAGCTCAGGCCGTTGAAGTCCCAGACGATGCCGACTTCCACTTCACCCTTCTCCAGGGTGTTGATCACCGGGTTGGTCAGCGACAGGCGACCCTGCTTGGCCAACTGGGCGAAGAACTCCAGGCCCGGCTTGATGTTCTTCTCGTCGCCGCCATTGGCGATGGAAGCGGCCAGCACGCCGTTGACTGCCTGGGCGGCGGTGCTCACGTCACCCACGGTGACCTTATACTTGCCCTTGAGCAGGTCGGCCCAGCTGTGCGGAACGTCCTTCACCAGCTGCTTGTTGACGATGAAGGCGATGGTGCCGGTGTAGGCGAGCGCCCAGTGGCCGTCCTTGTCCTTGGCCCAGTCCGGCACCTGGTCCCAGGTGCTGGGCTTGTAGGGCTGGCTGACGTCCTGCTGCACGGCAATGGGGCCGAAGGCAGCGCCGACGTCACCGATATCGGCGCTGGCGTTTTCCTTCTCGGCCTTGAACTTGGCCAGCTCCTGGGCCGAGCTCATGTCGGTGTCCATGTGCTTCAGGCCGTACTTGCTTTCCAGGTCCTTCCAGGTGTCCTTCCAGTTCGCCCAGCTGTCGGGCATGCCCACGCTGTTGACCTGGCCTTCCTTGCGGGCGGCGGCTTCCAGCGATTGCAGATCGGCGTCGGCCGCCATGGCGAGGCCGCTGCCAATGGCAATGGCCGATCCCAGCAGTGAAGCAAGCAAGCGTTTCATTCGGTGCTCCTTCGGTTCGGTATGTAGCAACGTGGTCTAGATCAGCAAGACGCAGGCCAATCTAAGCGGGACGGATGACAGTTTGATGTAACCCCCGAGCGCGCCGGGTCTGCCTCTGGCGTCCACAGCGTCGTCGGGAAAAAGCGTAGACCATGGCAGATACCCTGATCCGCCTGGGCTACGCTGGTGTCGTTATCTGGCATGGGCGCTGCTTGCCAAGCCGCTGTCACGGGACGGTCATCGGCCTTTCCTAGGATGACCGCACCCCGTGAGGGGAAAGAAATGCCCTGTTCTGGGGCTGGACTAGTCCAAAAGAGGGAAAGGAATGCGCGATACGGCGCTACCCACGGTGACTGCGATCTGCCGCGCGCTGATCGAGCAGATCGACAGCGGCCTGCTCAGCGCCGGCGGCAAGCTGCCGGCCGAACGCAAGCTGAGCGAGTTGTTCGACACCACGCGCATCACCCTGCGCGAGGCGCTGGGGCAACTGGAGGCGCAGGGCCTGATCTACCGCGAGGAGCGCCGCGGCTGGTTCGTCTCGCCGCCGCGTCTACTGTACAACCCGCTGGTGCGCAGCCACTACCACGCGATGGTCGAAGGCCAGGGGCGGGTCGCGGCGACCGAGGTGCTGTCGGCGCGGCAGGTGCCGGCCAGCGCGGCGATCTGCGAGCTGCTGGAGCTGCCGGCGTTATCGAGCGTCTACCAGATCCGTCGGCTGCGGCGGGTGGACGGTCGGCTGGTGCTCTACGTCGAGCACTACCTGAATCCGGCGTACTTCCCCGGCATCCTCGACAGCGACCTGACCTGCTCGCTCACCGAGCTGTACGCCAGCCGCTATGACATCCGTTATGGCCGCGTGCGTTTCGACATGGTGCCCACGGCGTTGCACGGCGAGGCGGCCAGCGTCCTGCGCGTCGCCGAAGGCAGCCCGGCGCTGCGCATCACCCGGATCAATCGCGACCAGCACGGGCGCATCATCGACTGCGACCTGGAGTTCTGGCGGCACGATGCCATCCATGTGAGCGTGGAAGTGCCGGACTGAGAGTGGGCCTGTAGGAGCGAGCTTGCTCGCGAACGGATTTCCCGGTGACGCTGGCGCTGGGCGGGTTCGCGAGCAAGCTCGCTCCTACAGCGGGGCAGTCCTCTGCCAGAGGGAAAGGGGACGTTCGGTGCAGGATGAAACCATCGCGTCAGCCGGCACGGACAGCTCCCTCTCCCTCAGGGAGAGGGTTGGGGTGAGGGGAATCGCTGGTACAAGCACGCCCGAAAAGACAGTTGCCCTGCAGGGAAACTCAGCGATCCGGGTTCCACTCCGGATAAGCCGGAATCCCGTCCTGCGCCAGCCACGGGCGATCGTGGGACACCCAGATATGCCGTGCCGGCCGCGTGCCGGGATCGTCGTCCAGGCTGGCCACGCGGACAATCACGTGGGGTTGGCCGGCATGCTCGGCGATCAGTTGCGTTCCACAGCGTGGGCAGAACTTGCGCAGCTTGCCGGGCGAGGATTCATACGCCGCCACCTGGTCTTCGCCGCGGGTCCAGCGGAAGTGCTCGCGCATTACCCCGGCGGTGCTGGCGAAGGCCGCCGAGTGGGCCTTCTGGCAGGTCAGGCAGTGGCAATGGCCGATGGGCATGTCCAGGCCATCGATCTCATAGGCGATGTCGCCGCACAGGCAGCTTCCGTTGAAGGACATGGCGGGTTCTCCTCACAAAAAGAAAAACGCCCGGCGGGCGCCGGGCGTTCGGGTCAGGGCAGGTCGGCGCTGTCGTAGAAGGCTCTGAGCACCTTGGCCAGGTAGTGCAGGTCCTGGCTGCCGGCCAGCTCGCGGATGGAGTGCATGGCGAAGGTCGGCAGGCCGATGTCGACGGTGCGCACGCCGATCTGGCTGGCGGTGATCGGGCCGATGGTGGAGCCGCAGCCCATGTCGCTGCGGGTCACGAAGCTCTGCACCGGCACTTCGTTTTCCAGGCACAGGTGGCGGAAGAAACCGGCGGTCTCGCTGTTGGTGGCGTAGCGCTGGTTGCTGTTGATCTTGATCACCGGGCCGCCGTTGAGTTTCGGGCCGTGGTTGCCGTCATGCTTGTCGGCGTAGTTGGGGTGCACGCCGTGGGCGTTGTCGGCGGAGACCAGCAGCGAACGCTGCACGGTACGGGTGAAGGCGTCGCCTTCGGGCAGCAGGCGGCGCAGCACCTGTTCCAGGAACGGGCCGTCGGCGCCGCAGGCGGAGCAGGAGCCGACTTCCTCGTGGTCGGTGCAGACCAGCACGCCGCTCTGCTCGTCGCTGCTGCCCAGCAGGGCCTGCAGGCCGGCGAAGCAGGACAGCAGGTTGTCCAGCCGGGCGCCGGCGATGAAGGCCTGGTCGAGGCCGATCACGGCGGCGCGCTGGGTGTCGTAGAAGCTCAGCTCGTAGTCGAGGATGGCGTCGGCGGTGATGCCGTGCTCCAGCTGCAGTTGTTCGCCGAGCAGGTCGCGGAAGTCGCGGGTCTCGCCAGCGGCAACCTGGGCGAGGATCGGCGGCAGTTCGGTCTGCGCGTTGATCGACCAGCCGAGGTTGGCTTCGCGGTTGAGGTGGATCGCCAGGTTGGGGATCACCGCGATGGGCGCCCGGAAATCGATCAGCTTGCTCTCGACCTTGCCGGCCAGGCGGAAGGTGACGCGGCCGGCCAGAGACAGGTCGCGGTCGAACCAGGGGGCGAACAGCGCGCCGCCGTAGACTTCGACGCCCAGCTGCCAGTAACCGTTGCGCACCAGTTCGGGGTTGGGTTTGACGCGCAGGCAGGGGCTGTCGGTGTGCGCGCCGACCAGGCGCAGGCCGTTCTCCAGCAGCGGCGCGGTGCCCAGCTTGAAGGCGATCAGCGAGGAATCGTTGCGGGTGACGTAGTAGCGACCACCGGCTTCGGTGCGCCAGGCGTCGCGCTCATCCAGGCGCTGGTAACCGGCTTCTTCGAGACGAAGGGCGAGGGCCTGGGTGGCATGGAAGGGGGTAGGGGAGGCCGCGAGGAAATCGATCAGGCCCTGGTTGAGTTCTGCACGCATGGGTAACTCCGGACAGCGAATGGCCGGAAGTTTAACGTAAATGCGCGAATCTGCGGCTGGGGCCGCGCGCCCTCAGCCAGGACGCGCGTAGGAGCGGACTCCGTCCGCGATCGATTTCCGGCTGCTGCGAGCAGGCCGGGGGCAGATCGCGGACGGAGTCCGCTCCTACGTTAATAAGAAGCTCGAAGCATCAGAACGGCGCGGGCGACTCGAAGCGCAGGCGCTCGCCGGTCTGCGGGTGGGTCAGGGCCAGCATGCTGGCGTGCAGGCACAGGCGGTCGCGCAGTTCCAGGGCTTCGCCTTCGGCGTACAGCCGGTCGCCCAGCAACGGGTGGCCGATGCTCAGCATGTGCACGCGCAGCTGGTGCGAGCGGCCGGTGATCGGCGTGAGCTCGACGCGGCTCCAGTTGCCGTGGCGTTCCTGGACGCGCCAGAAAGTCAGCGCATGCCGACCCTGTTCGAAGTCCACCACATGGCGCGGCTTGGTCGGCGGGTCGTAGCGCAGCGGCGCTTCGATGCGGCCGCTGTCCAGTTCGGGTTCGCCCCAGCACAGCGCGGTGTAGGCCTTCTCGGTCTCGCGGTCGTGGAACTGGCGGGACAACTCGCGGTGGCTGTCGGCGTCGCGGGCCAGCACGATCAGGCCGGAGGTTTCCCAGTCCAGGCGATGGACGATGCGCGCTTCCGGGTAGCCGTTCTCCTGCAGGCGGGTGATCAGGCAATCCTTGTTGTCGTCCGCGCGACCAGGCACGGAGAGCAGCAGGGTGGGCTTGTTCACCACCAGCAGGGCGGCGTCCTCATGGACGAATTCGATCTGGGAAAGCGGCATGGAAACTCGTACGGGAATAATGAATGAGACAGAAACGACTGCGGCGGCCGAGGCCGCCGCAGATTCACCCAGGCCGGATCAACGCTCCGGCAGGGTGATGTTGAGTTCTAGGATCGAACAGCTGCCTTGGTTGGCCAGCTCGACCTGAACCTGTTCCTGGTCGATGGGCACGTATTTGCGGATCACTTCCAGCAGGTCTTTCTGCAGCTGCGGGAGGTAGTCCGGTTGCGAACGGTTGCCGCGCTCATGGGCGACGATGATCTGGAGTCTTTCTTTCGCGATGGAGGCGCTGTTTTGCGACTTCCGGCTGCGGAAGAAATCTAAAAGGCTCATTCACGTCCTCCGAACAGTCTCTGCAGGAATCCTTTCTTCTGCACATCGAGGAACCGGTGGGGCATTTCCTTGCCCAGCAGGCGCTCGACGGCATCGCTGTACGCCTGGCCGGCGTCGCTCTCTTCATCGAGGATCACCGGCACGCCCTGGTTGGATGCCTTGAGCACCGCCTGGGATTCGGGGATCACGCCGAGCAGGCGGATGGCCAGGATTTCCTCGACGTCCTCGACGCCGAGCATTTCGCCCTTGGTGACGCGCTCGGGGTTGTAGCGGGTCAGCAGCAGGTGTTCCTTGATCGCGTCCTCGCCTTTCTCGGCGCGGGCGGACTTGCTCGCCAGCAGGCCGAGCATGCGGTCGGAGTCGCGGACCGAGGAGACTTCCGGGTTGGTCACGACGATCGCCTCGTCGGCGTAGTACATGGCCAGGTGGGCACCTTTCTCGATGCCGGCCGGGGAGTCGCAGATCACGTAGTCGAAGGTCTGCTTGAGCTCTTCGATGACCTTGCCGACGCCTTCCTGGGTGAGGGCGTCCTTGTCGCGGGTCTGGCTGGCGGCCAGCACGAACAGGTTTTCGAGGCGCTTGTCCTTGATCAGGGCCTGGGTCAGGGTCGCTTCGCCGTTGATGACGTTGACGAAGTCGTACACCACGCGGCGTTCGCAGCCCATGATCAGGTCGAGGTTACGCAGGCCCACGTCGAAGTCGACGATGACGGTCTTGTGGCCGCGCAGGGCCAGGCCGGTGCCGATGGCTGCGCTGGTGGTGGTTTTACCGACGCCACCCTTACCGGAAGTGACTACGAGGATCTTGGCCAAGGTGATTCACCCCAAAGAAAAAACGAAGAATTCTGGTCCCTGAAAGTCGCGGCAGTATCCGTTAAAGGCGGGTGATGTTCAACACGTCACCCGACAGGCTGACGTGCACCGCCTGCCCCCATTGCGGACTGCGTCGAAGGTCTTCGGCGACCTTGTAATTGCCGGCGATGGACACCAGTTCGGCGGCCAGCTGCTGGCAGAAAATACGTGCGCTGGTGTCGCCCTTGACGCCAGCCAGGGCACGTCCGCGCATCGGACCGTACACATGGATATTGCCGTCGGCGAGAAGTTCCGCACCCGGGCTGACGGGGGCGAGGACGATCAGGTCGCCACCGGCGGCGTAGATCTGCACGCCGCCGCGGACCGGGGAGGTGACCAGCTTGGTCGGACGGACCACCGGTGCCGGCGGTTCGGCGGGTTTTTCCGGGGTGGCCTCGGGGGCCGGCTGCGGCGTTTCGGCAGTGGCCTCGGCCGCTGTGTCCGCCGGTTTCTCCGGCTGGGCCTGCGCGGCTTGCTCCGCCGGTTTTTCGGCCGGTGCGCCGGCGCCGGCGGCCTGCTCGACCACCTTCTCGGAGAGCTTCTCGCCCCGTGGGCGGCGTACCGGTGCGGCGCCGGTCACCTGCGGCACGGCGTCCCTGGGCTCCACCGGTCGCTCGCGGGAGGAGCCCGACGGCGGCAGCACGGGGATGTCGAACATGGTGGCCAGGCGGATGTCTTCCTCGCGGCTGGCGCGGATGGCCAGGGTGCGCAGGCCGTGGCGGCGGCAGATGTCCAGCACGCCCTGCAGGTCGAGCTGGCCTTCGCCGTCGGGCAACTTGTCCAGCGCCAGCACCAGCGGTGTGTCGCGGAAGAAGTTGGGCGCCTGGGCGACCTTGTCGGCGAGCTGGCGATCCAGGCGCGGCAGGTCGTTGTGGGCCAGTTCCAGGACGGTGACGGCCAGCATGCTGCCCTTGAGCTGGAATACGGGATCTTGGTCGAGAAGGTCAGCTTGGCTCATGGTCGGACTGCGTCGTCAAAATGGTTGGACTTATAGCGGACCGCCCCGGCAGCCGCAAGCGTGGCGGATGGCTAGGCATGCGGGAGGCGCAGGACGTGTCGGCAAGGTAGAATGTCGGGCTTTGATCGTGACCGGAAAGTTCCATGGACCGCCCCAGCTTTCGCCAAGAATTCCTCCATCCCCGCCACTGGCCGCTCTGGCTCGGCCTTGGCGTGCTGTGGCTGGTGGTGCAGTTGCCGTACCCGGCACTGCTGGGCCTGGGCCGTGCCCTGGGGGCGCTGATGTACCGCGTGGTCGGCAGCCGCCGCGCCATCGCCGCACGCAACCTGGAGCTGTGCTTCCCGGAGTTCTCGGCCGCCGAGCGCAAGCGCCTGCTCAAGGAGAACTTCGCCTCCACCGGCATCGCCTTCTTCGAGATGGCCATGAGCTGGTGGTGGCCCAAGGCGCGCCTGGCCAAGCTGGCCCATATCGAAGGCATCGAGCACCTGAAGCAGGCCGAGGCCGAAGGCAAGGGCGTGATCCTCATGGCCATGCACTTCACCACCCTGGAGATCGGCGCGGCGCTGCTGGGCCAGGTGCAGACGATTGATGGCATGTACCGCGAGCACGACAACCCGGTGTTCGATTTCGTCCAGCGCACCGGCCGCGAGCGGCATAACGCCGACGCCACTGCCATCGAGCGCGAGGACGTGCGCGCGATGCTCAAGGTGCTGCGCGCCGGCCGCGCCATCTGGTACGCCCCGGACCAGGACTACGGCGCCAAGCAGAGCCTGTTCGTG
The DNA here is from genome assembly GCF_014204515.1 of Pseudomonas nitroreducens. GTDB lineage: Bacteria > Pseudomonadota > Gammaproteobacteria > Pseudomonadales > Pseudomonadaceae > Pseudomonas > Pseudomonas nitritireducens_A. Next base: position 161,492 of record NZ_JACHLI010000009.1, read on the forward strand.
CCGCTGTTCGGCATCCAGGCGGCCACCGTCACCGCCACCACCAAGTTCGCCCGCCTGGGCCGCGCGCTGGTGCTGCCGTTTACCCAGTCGCGTCTGGCCGATGGTTCGGGCTACCGCCTGACCATCCATCCGCCGCTGGAGGATTTCCCCGGCGAGAGCGAAGAGGCCGACTGCATCCGCATCAACCAGTGGGTGGAGAGCGAGATCCGCCGCCAGCCCGAGCAGTATCTGTGGGCCCACCGCCGCTTCAAGAGCCGCCCCGCAGGCGAGCCGAAGCTCTACGACAAGAAGTAGCGCTGCCGCGGACTACGCTGGAACCGACGAGACAAGGACTTCTGCCGTGACCGACTCCGCCAACTCCCAGCAATGCCCGGCCGTCACCGGCCTGATCCTTTCCGGCGGCGGTGCGCGGGCGGCCTACCAGGTCGGCGTGCTGGCGGCCATCGCCGAGCTGCTGCCCGAGGGCGCGGAGAATCCGTTTCCGGTGATCGTCGGCACCTCGGCGGGCGCCATCAATGCCGTCGGGCTGGCCTGCGGCGCGCTGTCCTTTACCGGCGCGGTGGAGCGCCTGACCCAGGTCTGGAAGGGTTTTCGCACCGGCCAGGTGTACCGCGCGGACTGGCCGGGCGTGTTCAGCCAGGCCCTCAAGTTCCTCGGCCACAGTCTGCTCGGGCTGGGCAAGCGCGAGCCGGTGGCGCTGCTGGACAGCTCGCCGCTGCAATACCTGCTGGAGCGCGAACTGGACCTCTCCGGCATTGCCGCCGCCGTGCGCCGGCGCAACCTGCGTGCGGTGGCGGTCACTGCGTTCGGCTACGAATCCGGCCAGGCAGTGACCTTCTACCAGGGCCGCGCCACCATCGATCCCTGGCTGCGCCATCGCCGTATCGGCGTGCCGACGCGCCTGCAGATCGAGCACCTGCTGGCCAGTTCGGCGATTCCGCTGCTGTTCCGCCCGGTGAAGATCCTGCGCGAGTACTTCGGTGATGGCGCGGTGCGCCAGCAGGCGCCGATCAGCCCGGCGCTGCACCTGGGCGCCAACCGCGTGCTGGTGATCGGGGTCAGCGGCAATCCTGCGCCGGGCAGCGCCAGCGAGGCGCCCGCCAATGAGCGCACGGGCCAGCCGCCAAGCCTGGCGCAGGTGGGCATCCATCTGCTCAACAGCACCTTCATCGACAGCCTGGAAGGCGATATCGAGTTGCTGCACCGGATCAACTTCCTCAGCTCGCTGGTGCCCGAGGAGTCGCGCCGGGCGACCCTGGGGCTGGCGCCGGTGGACGTGCTGCTGATTTCACCGAGCAGGCCGCTGGACGAGATTGCCGCGCAATACCGACATGAGCTGCCCAGGGCGTTGCGCCTGTTCCTGCGCGGGCCGGGGGCGACCAGGGCGAGCGGGGCGGGGGTGCTCAGCTACCTGCTGTTCGAGCCGGGCTACTGCAATGCGCTGATCGACCTGGGGTACCGCGATGCCATGGAAAAGCGCGCGGAAATCGCGCGCTTTCTGGGGATGGAGGATTGGTCGCTCTGACCGAGCGCTTTTCCGATGCGAAGAACCTCGGGAATGGCGTAGGGCGAATAACGCCTCAGGCGTTATCCGCCTGGGTGGCGGATAACCCGTTCCGGGTTATGCGCCCTACGCCATGGCAGGCCCAGCGACGGATTCCCCCGCCGGCGTAGGAGCGGACTCCGTCCGCGATGAATCCCCGCAGCGTCGGTGGCCAATCGCGGACGGAGTCCGCTCCTACCCAAAGCCTGCCTTTGTACGTACGGCGCAGTGGCGGATAACCCGTTCCGGGTCATGCGCCCTGCGCCATGGCAGGCCAGCGACGGATTCCCCCGCCGGCGTAGGAGCGGACTTTGTCCGCGATGAATCCCCGCAGCGTCGGTGGCCAATCGCGGACGGAGTCCGCTCCTACCCACGGCCAGCCTACGTACGCGCGGCTCAGACGGCAAACACACCATCGCGGTAATCGCGCAGGGCCTGCTCGATTTCCTCGCGGCTGTTCATCACGAACGGGCCGTACTGCACGATCGGTTCACCCAGCGGCTTGCCGGCCAGCAGCAGGACGCGTGCGCCCTGGGCGCTGGACAGCTGAATCTCGTCGCCCTGGCCCAGGCGTACCAGGCGGTTGGTGGCGACGGTTTCGTCACCCCGTTCGCCCGGCACCTGCAGCGAGCCTTCGTAGACATACAGCATCACCCGGTGCCCCGCCGGAATCCGCGGAGCCACGGAAGTGCCTGCCGGCAGAACCAGGTCGTAGTAGTGCGGCTCGGTGCCGGGGCGCTGTACGGCGCCATCGGTGGCCGTTTCACCGTCGTCGAAGCGCCCGGCGATCACGGTCACGCCTACACCCTGAGCGGTGGTCAGCTTCGGCACGTCCTCGGGTTCGATGTCGCGGTAGCCGGCCGGAGCCAGCTTGTCCTTCGCCGGAAGGTTGAGCCAGAGCTGGAAGCCGCGCATGGCGCCTTCGACCTGCTCGGGCATCTCGCTGTGGATGATGCCGTGGGCGGCGGTCATCCATTGCACACCGCCGGGCTTGAGCAGGCCGGTGTTGCCCAGGTGGTCCTCGTGGCGCATGCGCCCTTCGAGCATGTAGGTGACGGTCTCGAAACCGCGATGCGGGTGGGCCGGGAAGCCGGCGATGTAGTCGTCGGGGTACTGCGTGTCGAACTGGTCGAGCATCAGGAACGGATCGAAGCGCTCGATGCCGGCGCCGCCGATCACGCGGGTCAGGCGCACGCCGGCGCCGTCGGAGGCCGGGTGGCCGATGTGCTGGTCGATCACGGTACGCAAGCGGGTCATGGGGACCTCCTGGATCTGTGGATGGCGATCATCCTAGTCCCAATGGATGGATAAATGGTTGCGACTTTTTCAGGTTAACTATCGATGGATTCGATGGTTGGCGGGAAAGAAAACCGCCGCCCGAAGGCGGCGGTTGGGATTCACTCCTGAATCTGCAGGCGCCGGGCTTCGGTGTAGAAGTAGCGCAGCTTCTCGTACTCGAAGGGCGTGTTCATCTGCCCGTAGCGGAAGCTGTTGCTGTAGCGGCGGTCGACCACTTCCAGGGCCGGCAGCTCCCAGTAGGAGTTGCCCAGGGTGGCGACGTTGAGGAAGTCGATCTCGCGCACGGCGATGAAGTCGGTGACCAGCCCGCCGGTGTCGCGCAGGTTGGAGGGGCCGAGGATCGGCAGCATGACGTAGGGGCCGTCCGGAACGCCCCAGTAGCCCAGCGTCTGGCCGAAGTCCTCGCGCAGCTTGGGCAGCCCCATGGCGCTGGCCGGGTCCCACAGGCCGGCGATGCCGAAGATGGTGTTGAACAGCAGCCGCGCGGTGCTGTTGGCGGCACGTTCGCCCTTGAGCTGGGCGACGCTGTTGAGCAGGGTCGGCACCTCGCCCAGGTTGCTGAAGAAGTTGCTCACGCCGGTGCGCACGAAGCTGGGGGTGACGTACTCGTAGCCGTGCACCACGGGCAGGAACACCCATTCGTCGAAGCGGTAGTTGAAGTGGTAGACCCGGCGGTTCCACGACTCCCAGGGGTCGTAGACGTTGAGGGCATCGAGGGTGGCGCGCTCGAACTCGCGCTGGTCGAGGCCGGGGTTGAATTTCAGCGCGTCCAGCGGGTGCTTGAAGCCGTCGTCGTCCGGGGCCATGTCGAAGGCGGTGGAGGTCGGCGTGCGCACCGGTTGCGGATCGGCGGCCTGGGCGAAGCCACAGGCCAGCAGCAGGGCGAGGGTCCAGGAATGGCGAAGTGGCATGGAATCAGTTCCCTGTCTGCACGGTGGCCAGGCCGTCGGCCGCGACCCCCTGTCCCTTGAAGAAGCCCAGCATGTCCTGGGCGTTCACGCGGTAGTTGAGGTTGCCGCAGTGGCCGCCACGCGGGTAGAGCGTCAGGCGGTCGCCGAAGGTCTTGCGCAGGAAGCCGATGTCGCCCGGGCCGAGGATGACGTCGTCGGCGTTGTGCATCACGGCGATCTTCGGGCTGTCGTGCAGGTAGTCCTTGAGCGCGTAGAGGCTGACCTGCTCGATCAGCTGCGGCAGGCTGCCGCCGTCGTACTTGGCGCGCCACAGCGGCATCAGCTGGTCGGTCATGTAGCACTCGAAATCGCACTGCATGGAGCGTTTGAAGAAGGGCGTGAGGCTGGTGCCCTCGGTGATCGGGTACTTGGGCGGGGTGATCAGGCCGCGGCGGTTGATCAGGTCCGAGGTGAAGGCGATGTCGGCGGAGGAGAAGCGGAACACCGCGCCGATCAGCATGGCCATCTCTTCGTTGGACAGGTGCTGCTTGGACTGCTGCAGGTCGAAGAGGAAGGCGTCGTTGATGTCGACGTAGCCCTTCTGGTTGAAGTAGCGGGTCAGCTTGGCCAGCACCACCTGGTAGAAGGTCTTGGAATCGGTGATGCCCTTGACCTCGGTCTGCACCAGCTTGTCCAGGTTGCTCACCGAGGTGTAGAGGTTCACCGGCGGGTTGAGCAGCAGCACGCGCTTGAAGTTGAAGCTGCGGCGGGTCTCGTCGAGTTTGCTGACGAAGGCGGCGTGCAGCGCGCCCAGGCTGTAGCCGGTGAGGTAGTAGTCGGTCACCGGCAGGTCCGGATGCTGCGCGCGGATGGCCTGCATGACCCGGTACAGCTCGTCGGCGTCGTCCGGCGTATAGCCCGGCGTGGCGATGCGCGAGGCGCCGACCATGAAGTCCCAGCTGGTGGGCGAGGAAATCTGCACCACGTGGTAGCCGGCCCCGTAGAACAGGCGTTTCAGGTATTCCGGCGTGGTGCTGGCGTAGTTCGCGCCGGTGCCGGCGATGATGAACACCAGCGGCGCCGCGTGCTTCTGCCAGGCGAGGCGGTAGTGCAGCTTCTTCACCGGCCAGAAGTTGCTCGGCAGCTCGTACTCGCGCTCCGGGCGCAGCTTGAGTGCATAGTCGGACTGGCGGATGTCGTCATCGGACGGCAACTCCGGGCGCAGGTCCGGCGGGGTGGTGGCGATGGTCGCCTCGAACGGGTTGAGCAGCGGATAGCCATAGCTGGCCTGATCCACATCGCGGGCGAACGCGGGCCCGGCGAGCCCCAGGGCGAGGCCGCCGATCAGGACGGCCACGCGGCGTAGAAATGTCATGGTTCGGAGTCCTTTCAAGAGGAGGCCAACTCTAGACTGGCCGCCGATTAAGACCAGCGCATTGCCGACAAGTGCGATCGGCGTTCAATCCTTGCGTGCGAGGTCACGCAGCGCGTCGCCGGTTAGACGATAGACGCTCCATTCGTCCTGCGGGCGCGCGCCCAGGCGGCGGTAGAAGCCGATCGCCGGCTCGTTCCAGTCCAGCACCGACCATTCCAGGCGACCGCAACCACGCGCCACCGCCAGCCGCGCCAGTTCGCTGAGCAGCGCCTTGCCCAGGCCGGCGCCGCGGGCGGCGGGGCGTACGTAGAGGTCTTCGAGGTAGATGCCCGGCTGGCTCAACCAGGTGGAATAGTTGTGGAAGAACAGCGCGAAGCCCTGGGGCTGGCCGTCGACTTCGCCGATCAGCACCTCTGCATAGGGGCGCGGGCCGAACAGATGGTCGTGCAGGCGCTGGGCGTCGGCCTGCACCTCATGCACCAGCTTTTCATAGTCGGCCAGCTCGCGGATCAGTTCGAGGATCAGCGGGATGTCATCGGGGGCGGCGGGGCGCAGGGTGACGCGGGGCATGGCAGTTCCTCGTGGCGCGAAACCCGTCGAGCATGCCCAAAGGCCGGAGTCGCTGGCAACCTTGCCGCTCAGTAATGCTCCAGGCTTTCCACCCAGATCAGTTCGCAGGCGCCGGCACCGGTGTCCTCGCGGGTCAGCGAGCTGACCCAGTGCCAGCCGTCGTCGGCCTGCACGCGCACCAGCTTGCCGGACAGGCGGACGTGCTCGCCGGCGCTGACCTGGGCCAGGGTGCGCGCCACGCTGTCGTTGGCCGGGATCATGTGCATGTTGGCGCTGTGGGTCTCGATCTCGCGGCGCGGGATCGGCATCGGGTCGGCGTTCCAGTGGTACCAGCGGTTGCCCTGGGTGATCCGGATGCCGGCCAGCACCCGCGGATCGTCCATCGGCCCCCAGCCCAGGGCGAGATCGGTGGGCGACAGCTCGGCCTCGCGGCCCAGGTGGTAATCCTCGCGGCCCAGCACCCGCGCCTCGATGCTGAAGTCCTGCAGCGGGTAGATGGCATAGCGCTCGACGCGAAAGCCGCCATCAGGCAGTGCCTGGCTCTGCTGTGCGGGGGAGTGCGGGCGCTCGGTCGGCCACAGCCACCAGAAGCTGGTCGCCGTGCAGACCAGCAGGAACAGGGTCGATCGCTTCATCGCAGGCTCCGTGGATGAGCGAATTCTACGCAGGAAGCGGCGCCCCTTGCATCGGCCTTTGCGCTGGTTATGCTGGGCGCCGAATTTCCCCTGCGAGGTGGTGGCGCCATGCCCCGTCGTTTGCTCCTGATGGTCCTTCTGCTCGCCCTGGGACTGTGGCTGGCCGCCAGCTACGGTGTGCGCTTCGGGCTGATGGAGGATGGCCGCTGGGTCGGCCTCTGCGCCGACGACGCCACGCGCTGGGAGTGCGGCCTGCGCTCGCAGCTGGGTTGGGCGATCCACTTCGGTGTGTTCGGCAAGCTGGCGCTGGGGCTGTCGCTGCTGGCTTTCTGCGTACCCCGCCAGGCGGGCTGGTGGCTGGCGGTGCTGGCGATGCTGGTAACGCTGCCGGCGCTGGCGCTTTACAACGCCGGCTTCGCGGTATTCGCCGTGGTCCTGGCGGCGCTGCGCCTGGTCCGCACGCCGAAGGCTGGGTGACGGTGCGTCGCCTGCTGCTCCTGCTGCTAGCGCTGCCGGCGCTGGCCGCGGCGCGGGACTTTCCCGCCGAGGGTGAGGAATGCATCGTGGCCAATTCCGGGGCGGAGTCGGTGCAATGCCTGACGCAGCTGTATGACCAGAGCAACCACGAACTGCGTCGCCTGGAGGATCGCCTCGTGGCGCAGTCGGCGCAGCGCCTGCGGGAGGATCGGATCACCCGCACTCACCATGAGCAGGCTGCTTCCTCGTTGCGCGATGCCGCCCGGCGCTACGCGAAGTTCAGCGAGCGCCAGTGCGATTTCGAAGTGGGCTATTCCGGCGCCGCCGCTTCGGGGGCGGGGCAGGTGTTCTACCGCTGCCTGCTGCGGCTCAACCAGCAACGGCGGGATTATCTGCTCGCCGCACTGAAGGGCTCGGACTGACCACCGAGCGCACGCCGCGCAGCAGCGCACCCAGCATCAGCAGGCTCACCGCGGCCCAGCCCAGCGCCTGCAGGTTGCTCAGACCTTCGAGCGCCAGCTGGACGGGAATCCCGCCGGCGATGATCAGGGCCAGCAGCAGGGTTTCCCGGCGTGGCGCGGCAACCGGCCGGCACAGATAGACCAGCGCCGGGAACAACAGGGCCGCACTGGGGAAGCTGCGGTAGCGCGCATCGAACACCAGGCCGAGCATCAGCACCGCGCCGGCGAAACCCGCCGCCGCCAGCCACAGGCCGGCATGCCGCTCCAGGGCGGCGAAGGCCTTCGCCCGCCAGCCCGAGCGGGCGGACAACGCCAGGCTGGCATGGGCCAGCACCAGCAGGTTGAGCCCCACCAGCGCCGCTGCCCACAGCCATTCGCCCCAGAAGCGGCTGGTGATCACCGACAGCTCCAGCCACAGGCCGATGCAGCCGGCACCCAGCGCGCTGGCCAGCGGCAGCAGCACGGCCGCGCGCGAGGAACCGGGACGACCGCCCAGCAGCAGGCCGCCAAGCAGGATCACGCCGCCAAGCCCCAGCCACAGCGGCCAGTCCGGCAGGTTGCTGACCGGCCCGGCGAGCACGTTCTTCTCCTCGCGGTCGGCACTGAACAGCCCCCAGTAACCACCCACCGCACCTTCGCTCTCGCGCTTCCACGGCTGGTCGAAGGCCTCGATCAGGTTGTAGTGCCAGCCCTTTTCCTCGGCCAGGTGGACGAAGCCGCGGAGGAAACGCGCCTCGTTGACCCGGCTGGGCACCGCGGTCTCGCGCTGGCGGCCTTCGCTGGGCCAGCCGGTCTCGCCGATGAAGACGTCCTTGGGCGCGAATTCGCGGCCGAAGTCCTCGCGCACCTGGGCCACATGGGCCAGCGCCGCGTCGATGTCGCGCGGCTGGTCCTCCCAGTAGGGCAGCAGGTGGATGGTGACGAAGTCCACCGCCGGGGCGATTTCCGGGTGCTGGTGCCAGAACTCCCAGACATCGGCGTAGGTCACCGGCTGGCGCACCTGGGCCTTCACCTTGTGGATAAGTCCGGCCAGGTAGCGTCCGGTGACTTCCTTGCGCAGCAGGGTCTCGTTGCCGACGATCACCGATTGCACCACGTCGGGGTACTGGTTGGCGGCCTTGATCAGAGCCTGGACCTCGCGCTCGGTATCCACCGGGTTGGCATTGACCCAGGCGCCGAGCATCAGCTTCAGGCCGTGCTTGCGGGCCAGTTCCGGGATGCCTTCCAGGCCGGTCATGGAATAGGTGCGCACACAGTCGAAACGCGTCGCCAGCAGGGCCAGGTCGGCGTCCATCTGCTGCGGGCGCAACACGAAGGGCTGGTCGAAGGGCGACTGGTCCTTGGCGAACGGGCTATAGGACGCGCACTGCAACTTGTGCGTGGCGGTGGCGGCGTCAGGCAGGATCACCGCCTTGCCCAGGCCGTACCAGAGCCCGCAGAGGGCGATCAGGGCAAGCATCAGGGCAAGGCAATAGGGCAGGAACGGAAAGCGCGAGGACTGGGGCATGGTGGCACGCAAGCCGGGGCGAGGCGCGCATCTTAGCAACGCCGCCGGCCGCCGTCAGTGCCTTCGCCGAGCACTCAGGCGTGGCGATGAATCCAGGGCTGCGCCGGTGCGGATTCGCTCGCCGTGCTGCCCTCGATGCGTTTCCAGAACTTCTCGTGGAAGTGGAAGCCCACCGCGTTGCACAGCGGCTCGACCACCGCCACCAGGCCGCCCACGGCGATGCTGCCGGTCAGCGCATAGGCGACGCTGAAGGCGATGACGAAGTGCATCAGGGTGAAGGTGACGGTCTTGAGCATGGTGGCGATCCTCAATCGAGAATGATTCTCCGTTGCTGAAAGACTACTGCGCGGGAACCCCCGCGGGTAATCGAGCCTCTGTATGGAGGCGATAGGCCGCCAGTGCCGTCGTGAATGGAATGGCGCGGTCGTGGATGGACGGTTTCTGTCGTGGATCGGACCGTTTGGCGTCGCTCTCAGAGCAGTTCGCCAGCAGCGGGCGCCGATCATGAAGGGGCGGCCAAGACCGCGAAATGCGCCGGGTTCGCCCAGGCGCGCCGATAACATCACGGGGAGAAAACCATGCGAATGATGCGACGCCTGTTGGGCCTGGGCGCAGGGCTGGTGCTGTCGGCGGCTGCCGGGCTGGCCGGTGCGGCGGCCAAGCCGGAAATCACCATCGGTTACGTGGACGGCTGGTCGGACAGCGTGGCGACCACCCACGTTGCCGCCGAGATCATGCGCGAGAAGCTCGGCTACCAGGTCAAGCTGATGCCGGTCGCCGCCGGGATCATGTGGCAGGGCGTGGCGCGCGGCAAGCTCGATGCCATGCTCTCGGCCTGGCTGCCGGTGACCCACGGCGCCTACTACGAGAAGATGAAGGACAAGGTGGTCAACCTGGGCGTGAACTACCCGGGCGCGAAGATCGGCCTGATCGTGCCCGAGTACGTGAAAGCCAACAGCATCGCGGACCTCAACGCACAGAAGGACGATTTCGGCGGCCGCATCGTCGGCATCGACGCCGGCGCCGGGGTGATGCTCAAGACCGACCAGGCGATCAAGGACTACGGCCTGGACTACAAGCTGGTGGCCAGTTCCGGCAGCGGCATGATCTCCGAGCTGACCCGCGCGGAGAACGACAAGAAGGCCGTGGCGGTGACCGGCTGGATTCCGCACTGGATGTTCGCCAAGTGGAAACTGAAGTTCCTCGAGGACCCGAAAAAGGTCTACGGCGAAGAAGAGCACGTCGACAGCGTGGCCAACCCGGCGCTGGAGAAGAAGGCCCCGGAAGTCTGGGCCTTCCTGAAGAAATTCCAGTGGAAGGACGGCCAGGAAATCGGCGAAGTCATGCTCGCCGTGCAGAACGGCGAGAAGCCGGAAGTGGCCGCGAAGAAGTGGGTCGAGGCGCATCCGGATCGCGTGAAGGAATGGCTGTAAGCGGCTAGATCGCTCGCCCACGCGACACAGAAAAATCCCCCGCGAACCCTTCGGTTCGCGGGGGATTTTTTTATGCGCAAGCGTCTATTCCGGGCTTGTTCGCAACAGCAGGCCAATCGCTACGACTAAAGTCGTCTGGAGAGCTTGCAGCGCTCCAATAAATTAGGGATCGACGACATCCGCGTCATCCCCGCTGTGAGGACAAGAACAAAATGAACGACAGCATCTACCAGCGGATTGATACCAATCCGCGCTTCAAAGAGCTGGTGGCCAAGCGCGAGCGATTCGCCTGGCTGCTCTCCCTGATCATGTTGGGCCTGTACGTGGTCTTCATCCTGCTCATCGCCTTCCAGCCGCAGCTGCTGGGCGCGAAGATCAGCGCCGACTCGTCCGTCACCTGGGGCATCCCCATGGGCGTCGGGCTGATCCTCTCGGCCTTCGTGCTGACCGGCATCTACGTGCGCCGGGCGAACGGTGAATTCGACCGCCTCAACCAGGAAATCCTCAAGGAGGCCCAGCAATGAAAGGCCGAATTTCTGCCCTCGCTCTGGCCGGCATTTTACCAGTGCTCTGGGCCCCATCACTCTGGGCTGACGCCCTCACCGGCGAGGTACAGCGCCAGCCGCTGAACGTCTCCGCCATCGTCATGTTCGTCGCCTTCGTCGGCCTGACCCTGTGCATCACCTACTGGGCCTCCAAGCGCAGCAAGTCCGCCGCTGACTTCTACACCGCCGGCGGCAGCATCACCGGTTTCCAGAACGGCCTGGCGATCGCTGGCGACTACATGTCCGCCGCGTCCTTCCTCGGCATTTCCGCGCTGGTGTTCACCTCTGGCTACGACGGCCTGATCTACTCCATCGGCTTCCTCGTCGGCTGGCCGATCATCCTCTTCCTGATCGCCGAACGCCTGCGCAACCTGGGCAAGTACACCTTCGCTGACGTGGCGTCCTACCGCCTCAAGCAGAAGGACATCCGCACCCTGTCGGCCTGCGGTTCGCTGGTGGTGGTGGCCTTCTACCTGATCGCGCAGATGGTCGGCGCCGGCAAGCTGATCGAGCTGCTGTTCGGCCTGAACTACCACGTCGCGGTGGTGCTGGTCGGCATCCTGATGGTGCTCTACGTGCTGTTCGGCGGCATGCTTGCCACCACCTGGGTACAGATCATCAAGGCCGTGCTGCTGCTCTCGGGCGCCACCTTCATGGCGATCATGGTGCTCAAGCACGTCAACTTCGACATCAGCACGCTGTTCTCCGAAGCCATCAAGGTCCACCCCAAGGGCGAGGCCATCATGAGCCCCGGCGGCCTGGTGAAGGACCCGATCTCGGCGTTCTCCCTGGGCTTTGCGCTGATGTTCGGCACCGCTGGCCTGCCGCACATCCTGATGCGCTTCTTCACCGTCAGTGACGCCAAGGAAGCCCGCAAGTCGGTGTTCTTCGCCACGGGCTTCATCGGCTACTTCTACATCCTGACCTTCATCATCGGCTTCGGCGCGATCCTGCTGGTCAGCACCAATCCTGACTTCAAGGACGCCACCGGCGCGCTGCTGGGCGGCAACAACATGGCCGCGGTGCACCTGGCCGATGCCGTGGGCGGCAGCCTGTTCCTCGGCTTCATCTCCGCCGTGGCCTTCGCCACCATCCTCGCGGTGGTTGCCGGCCTGACCCTGGCCGGTGCCTCGGCGGTGTCCCACGACCTGTACGCCAGCGTGATCAAGGGCGGCAAGGCCAACGAGAAGGATGAACTGCGCGTCTCGAAGATCACCACCGTGTGCCTGGGTGTGGTCGCGATCGTGCTCGGCATCCTGTTCGAGAAGCAGAACATCGCCTTCATGGTCGGCCTGGCCTTCTCCATCGCCGCCAGCTGCAACTTCCCGGTGCTGCTGCTCTCCATGTACTGGAAGAAGCTGACCACCCGTGGCGCGAAGATCGGCGGCTGGCTCGGCCTGATCACCGCGGTGACCCTGATGATCCTCGGCCCGACCATCTGGGTGCAGATCCTCGGCCACGAGAAAGCCATCTACCCGTACGAATACCCGGCGCTGTTCTCCATGGCCGTGGCCTTCATCGGTATCTGGTTCTTCTCCATCACCGACAAGTCGACTGCTGCCGACGAAGAGCGCGCGCGCTTCTTCCCGCAGTTCATCCGTTCGCAGACCGGCCTGGGGGCCAGTGGCGCAGCCGCCCACTGATCGCCTGAGCTAACCTGCCGGGGCCGGAGGTGGAAACACCTCCGGCCCCGCTTTTTTGACTGGGATGAATAAGGGATGTCCGACGATTTCAACTTCGCCTCACCACCCTTCGACCAGCTCCGCCCGCTGGAACGCGAGCAGCTGCGCGATGCGCTGAGCGTGGGTTACTACACGGTCGACGAAGTGCTGCTGGAAGCCGGTGCGCCGGTGCCCTGCCTGTTCGTGCTGCTGAAGGGCGTGATCGAGGAGCGCGGCGAGGACGGCAAGCTGTTCGCCCAGTACGGCGCCGAAGACCTGTTCGACGTGCGCGGGCTGTTCTCCGGCAGCAGCAAGCACCGCTACCAGGCGGTGGAAGAGAGCATCGTCTACGAACTGCCGGCGAGCACGTTCCACCAGCTGTGCACGGACAACCCGCAGTTCGCCCGCTTCTTCCGCGCGGACCTGGCCAGCAAGCGCCAGCTGGAGCGCCGCGACGGGCAGAACCTGGCCGAATTCATCCTCACCCGTATCGCCCCCGAACACCTGTTGCCGGCCATCGAAGTCGAACCTTCCCTAGCGCTCGGCGACGCGGCACGTCTGCAACTGAGTCGCGGCGCGGACGCGTTACTGGTGCGCGAGGACGGCGCGCTGGGCATCGTCACCCGCACCGACCTGATGACTGCGCACTTCCGCGATGGCTTCAGCGAGACACAACCCATCGGTCCGCTGGCGCACCGGCCGCTGAGCCATGTCGAGCTGGGCGATTTTCTCTTCGACGCGATGATCCTCATGACCCGCCAGCGCATCGAGCGCGTGGCGGTGTGCGAGGGGGGCAGGGTGGTCGGCCTGCTGCACCTGACCCAGGTGCTCAGCCTGTTCTCCACCCATTCCCACGTGCTGGCGCTGCGCATTGCCCGTGCCGAGAGCGAGGCCGAGCTGCGCGCCGCCGCCGAGACCCTGCACACGCTGATCGCCACGCTGGCGGGCAATGGCATCCGCCTGCGTTTCATCATGCAGCTGGTCAGCGCGCTCAACGAACAGCTGCTCGAGCGCCTGTTCGAACTGCAGGTGCCGCCGGTGCTGCGCGGCCGCTGCTGTCTGCTGGTGATGGGCAGCGAAGGGCGTGCGGAGCAATTGCTCAAGACCGACCAGGACAATGCGCTGATCCTCGACGACGGCCTGCCGGTGGAGCAGGGCCTGCTGCTGATGCAGCGCTTCTCCGCCGCGCTGCTGGAGTTCGGTTATCCGCCGTGCCCAGGCGGCGTGATGGCCAGCCGGCCGGAGTGGTGCAAGCCGTTGTCGGAGTGGCAACGCGAGTTGCGCGAGCTGCCGCTGCAAGGCCGCCCGGAACAGCTGATGCGCCTGTCGATCCTCGCCGATGCCTGGCCGGTGGCGGGCAGCCGAAGGCTGTTCGACAGCCTGCGCGAATGCCTGTACCAGTTGGCCGGCGACAGCAGCCGCTGGATGAGCGACCTGGCTCTGCCGGCGCTGCAGTTCGATACGCCGCTGACCTTCCTCGGCCAGCTCAAGACCCAGGACGCGCAACTGGATGTGAAGCGTGGCGGCCTCTTCCCCATCGTCCATGGCGCCCGCGTGCTGGCCGTGCGCGAAGGGCTGGAGGAGCGCGGCACGCTCGCTCGCCTCGCTGCACTGAAGGCGCTCGGCGTGCTGGATGAAACGCTGGCGGACAACCTGATGGAAGCCTTCGAATTGTTCCTCCAACTGCGTCTGCGCCAGCAACTGGACGGCCAGCGCGATGGCCGCGAGCAGGGGCTCGACGTGTCCCGTCTCAGCCGCCACGAGCGCGACCTGCTGCGCTTCGGCTTGCACACCGTGAAGAAGTTCAAGCAGAGCCTGTCCCGTCAATTCCACCTGGAGACCCGATGAACGCCTGTGTCACTGCGCCCGATCCGCAATGGTCCGCCTGGCGCCGCCGTCTCTACTGGTGGCGGCACGATCCGGCGGAGGCCGAAGAGCTGGTCTCGCTGGACCTGGAAACCACCAGCCTCGACCCGCGCAAGGCCGACATCCTCAGCATCGGCGCGGTGGTGATCCGCCACGGCAAACTGATCCTCGGCGAGCGCCTGGAACTGCTGGTGGAGCCGCCGCCGTCGCTGGACGGCGAGTCGATCCGCATCCACAAGCTGCGCCGCGCCGATCTCGAAGGCCAGTTGCCGCTGGTGGAAGCGTTGCGCCGGGTGCAGGCGTTCATTGGTGAGCGGCCGCTGCTGGGCTATTACCTGTCCTTCGATGTTGCCGTGCTGCGCCGGCATCTGCGCGAGCAATTCAACGCGCGGCTGGACAACCCCCGCGTGGAAGTCTCCGAGATCTACCACCGCAAGATGAGCCGACGCTTCCCCGACCTGCACCTGGACCTGCGCTTCGACACCCTGGCGCGCAACCTGGAAATCCCCATCGAAGGCCGCCACACCGCCATCGGCGATGCACGCACCGCCGCGCTGATGTTCCTGCGCCTGCGCAAGGGTTCGCTGCCGCGCGACCTGAGCTGATTCGCAGCGCGCGCAGATTGTTTGAATCTTCCGCGCGCATCGCCAGTCGGAATCTACAAGCGCTGGCCACTCGCACCCCGCGAGCCACCGCCCCTCGTCGACTGAAAGAGGAGAGACGATATGGGACTCGGGACCATCCTGTTGATCATTCTGATCCTGATGCTGATTGGCGGCCTGCCGGTCTTCCCCCACTCGCGCAACTGGGGCTATGGCCCGTCGGGCATCATCGGCGTGGTGCTGGTCGTGCTGCTGATATTGCTGTTGCTCGGGCGGATCTGACCGGACGCCTCTGCGCAATCCGTCGAACCCCGTCGCCCAACCCTTTCCCTGAAGGAGAGGGTTGGGTGAGGGGGAGGCGTTGCGTCCGACGCATCGCGGATAAATCCGCTCCTACGCATGTACCGCGCGCATGCACCGCGGCATCCCGGTACGTAGGAGCGGACTCCGTCCGCGATCGCTCCACCCTCGCTCCTGCCCCCACGTCACAGCGCCGATACGCCGCAGGGTGATTCGTCGCACAGCCCACCGCCCCACCCTGTACTACCATTAAGCCTTTGCCTTCAGGGAGTTGCGCGGATGCTGGGTGTTGTACTGGTCGTCCTGGGCGTCATGTGGCTGTTGGTCCAATGCGGGCTGGGCCTGCCGCCGCTGGCCGAAGCCATGACCCTGGACCCGGTGGCCGATCCCGATCGCTATTGGCAGTTCGCCTTCCTCGGCCCGGCCCTGCCGGTGGCCCTGGGCATCTTCCTGCTGCGTTACCGCATCCACGGATTCGCCCATTTCAAGCGTGAGCGCATCAACTGCGCCGCCCATCTGCTGGTGTGCGCCGGCATTGCCCTGGTGCTGGGCAAGCTGTGCGTGCTCGTCCAGGCCTGAGGGCCGATTTTCCGCGGGCTGTGGCGGCGGTTTGCCGGGGGCATTCAGCGCCCTGATTTCGCCGCTGGGAGGGCAGGGCCTTGGTTACACTTCGGCCCAGGTCCTAACAAGAAAGGCAAACCTCCCCATGCAAAATCGCATCATGATCACCGGCGCCGGTTCCGGCCTCGGACGCGAAATCGCCCTGCGCTGGGCCCGCGAGGGCTGGCAGCTGGCACTGGCCGACGTCAACGAGGCGGGCCTTGTGGAAACCCTCAAACTCGTGCGCGCGGCCGGCGGTGACGGCTTCACCCAGCGCTGCGACGTGCGCGACTACAGCCAGCTGACCCAGCTGGCGCAGTCCTGCGAAGAGAAATTCGGCGGCATCGACATCATCGTCAACAACGCCGGTGTCGCCTCCGGCGGCTTCTTCAGCGAGCTGTCGCTGGAAGACTGGGACTGGCAGATCTCGATAAACCTGATGGGCGTGGTCAAGGGCTGCAAGGCCTTCCTGCCGCTGCTGGAGAAGAGCAAGGGGCGCATCATCAACATCGCCTCCATGGCCGCGCTGATGCAGGGCCCGGCAATGAGCAACTACAACGTGGCCAAGGCCGGCGTGGTGGCGCTCTCGGAAAGCCTGCTGGCCGACCTCAGCCTGGTGGACGTGAAGGTCCACGTGGTCTGCCCGTCGTTCTTCCAGACCAACCTGCTGGACTCCTTCCGCGGCCCCAGCCCGGAGATGAAGACCCAGGTCGGCAAGCTGCTGGAAAGCTCGCCGATCAGCGCCGCCGACATCGCCGACTACATCCACCAGGAAGTGGCCCGCGACGTGTTCATGATCCTGCCCCACGAACAGGGCCGCATGGCCTGGCAGATCAAGCAGCAGAACCCCCAGGCGCTCTACGACGAGATGGCGAAGATGGCCGAGAAGATGCAGGCCAAGCGTCGCAGTCTTTCCTGATTTCGCCCCCTTTCGGTGCAGTGAAAGACGGGGCTTGCCCAGGCCGGTGCAAAGGGTTAGTTTTAGTCACCGGCCTGCCTGGCTGATGTACGTTGGACCCCGGTGAAAGCCCCGCTCATTTCGCGGGGCTTTTGCTTTTTCGGGCTATCGCCCAACGCTCGGGATTCGTGCTTTGCGCTTCGCCAGGCCTGTGTTAGAAGGCTCCGGTGTCATTGAAGGAAGAACCCGCTTGCACTCTGAATCCATCGTCTATGGCTGCATCCGCGACTGGCCCGGCGACTCGATGGAGCGCCGCCTGCGCCGCGCCGCCAACCGCAAGGTGCTCGACAGCCTGCCCACGGGCGAGGCCTGGCCGTTCCTCGGCCGCGAGATGTTCAGCCGCTGCGAGACCGAGGGCGCGGGCCTGTACCAGTCCCAGGTGATCCACTTCGGCGCCAGCTACCAGACCATCGAGTACGAGTGGAAGCTCTGGGTCGAACAGTTCGAAGCCCTGCTGCGCCGCCTCTACTGGGCCAGCGCGGTGGTCCACCTGGAAACCGAAGTCAACGGCAGCCACACCTTCCGCTGGGAGTCCGAGAACGGCTTCCACAGCCCCCGCGAAGGCGAGCTGAAAGTGCGCTGCGCCTGGGAGCGCGAGGGCGGCCTGCGCGGCTGACCGGCGTACTTCCCGTCACGGAAAGAGCCCCATGATCAACTACCTCTGGTTCATCCTCGCCGCGTTCTGCGAGATCGCCGGCTGCTACGCCTTCTACCTCTGGCTGCGCCTGGACAAAAGCGCCCTTTGGATAATTCCCGGCCTGCTCAGCCTGACGGTCTTCGCCCTGCTGCTCACCCGCGTCGAAGCCAGCTACGCCGGGCGTGCCTATGCCGCGTACGGCGGCATCTATGTCGCCGCCTCGCTGTTCTGGCTGGGCTTCGTCGAGAAGAGCCGCCCGCTTTGGAGCGACTGGGTCGGCGTGGCGCTTTGCGTGATCGGCGCCAGCGTGGTGCTGCTCGGGCCGCGCTTCGCGCCCTGAGCCTCCAGCATCCGGCGGATAACGCCGTTGGCGTTATCCGCCCTACCTGCTGCGGCGCCGAAGCACACGCCAAACCTGTAGGAGCGAGCTTGCTCGCGAACAGAGTAACCGGCTGCACAGGCATGGCCGGCGAGCGCCGGGTTCGCGAGCAAGCTCGCTCCTACGAAAAACAGCTTCGATCCAGCCGCTGAGCTGCGTCGTCGGATGGGGGGAGCTTGCGATACCCATGCAGTGGGCGCGCACAATCGATGGGTATCGCTGCGCTCCACGCCATCCTACGCGGCATTCAACCGGCGAAACGGGGAAGCGGGTTCCTGAAGAGGGCGTCAGTCCTCCAGCCATTCCCTGGGCACTTCGGCCTTGAGCATCAGCTGGCACTGCTGGCTTTCCGGATCGAAGACGATCACCGCCTCGCCGCGTTTGAGCGCATGGCGCGCGCGCTCCACACGCACATCCAGCGGGGTGTCGTCGCCATTGTCGGTGCCTTCGCGGGTGACGAAGTCTTCCAGCAGATTGTTCAGGGTGTCGGCTTCGATCAGCTCGAAGGGGATCAGCATGGCGGGCTACTCGTGAATCGTACTCGTGAATCGCAGCGCGGGATTGTAGTCCCGCGCGGCGGCGAGTGCAGCTTCAGTGCTTGCCTTTGCTGCGGGACTTGCCCTTGGCGGGCGACTTGCCCTTGTCGCTGCTCCTGTCGGAGGTGTCGCCGCTGTCGATCAGGTGGTCCACCGGCGGCACATGGGTGGTGCTCTCCATGTGTACCGGATGTTCCAGCTGCTTGCTGAAGCGCTCCAGGGCGCCTTCGCTGGGCTCCGCGTCGCTGTCGAACACCGGCGGGCTGAGCATGTAGGCCGTGAGCAGTTTCGCCAGGGCGGCGAGGCTGTCGATGTGGGTGCGCTCGTAGCCGTGGGTGGCGTCGCAGCCGAAGGCCAGCAGGGCGGTGCGGATGTCGTGGCCGGCGGTGATCGCCGACTGCGCATCGCTGTGGTAATAGCGGAACAGGTCCCGCCGCACGGCGACTTCATGGCGTTCGCCCAGGCGCAGCAGGTGCCGGGAAAGGTGGAAGTCGTAGGGCCCACCGGAGTCCTGCAGGGCCACGCTCACCGCGTGCTCGCTGGAGTTCTGCCCCTCGGCCACCGGCGCGATGTCGATGCCGACGAATTCGCTGACGTCCCAGGGCAGCGCGCCGGCTGCGCCCGAGCCGATCTCCTCGGTGATGGTGAACAGCGGGTGGCAGTCGATGGGCGGCACCTGGCCGCTTTCCACGATGGCCTTGAGCGAGGCCAGCAAGGCCGCAACACCGGCCTTGTCGTCGAGGTGGCGGGCGCTGATGTGGCCGCTCTCGGTGAATTCCGGCAGCGGGTCGAAGGCGACGAAATCGCCGATGGCCACGCCCAGGGATTCGCTGTCGGCGCGGCTGGCTGTGTAGGTGTCCAGGCGCAGTTCGACGTGGTCCCAGCTGATCGGCAGGGTATCCACCGCGGTGTTGAACGCGTGCCCGGAGGCCAGCAGTGGCAGCACGCTGCCGCGGAATACGCCGTTCTCGCAGAACACCGTGACCCGGCTGCCCTCGGCGAAGCGGCTCGACCAGCAGCCCACCGGCGCCAGCGCCAGGCGGCCGTTGGGCTTGATCTCGCGGACGATCGCGCCAATCGTGTCCAGGTGCGCCGAGACCGCGCGGTCCGGGCTCTTGCGCCGGCCCAGCAGGGTCGCGCGGATGGTCCCGCGGCGGGTCATCTCGAAGGGTACGCCGATCTCTTCCAGGCGCTCGGCGACGTAGCGCACGATGGTGTCGGTGAAGCCGGTGGGGCTGGGGATGGCGAGCATTTCCAGCAGCACGCGCTGCAGGTAGTTCAGATCCGGTTGGGGCAATGGGGTCATGCCGGGGCCTCCTCGTTGGGGTGGGGCTGGTCACGGCTGTCGCGGTGCAGCAGTTCGCGACTGAGCGGGAAGAGCAGGTCGACGAAGCGTTCGGCGGTGGGCTGCGGCTCGTGGTTGGCCAGGCCCGGCCGCTCGTTGGCCTCGATGATCACGTAGTCCGCCTGGTCGGCGTCGCTGACCAGCAGGTCGAGGCCGGTGACCGCGATTTCCAGCGCCCGCGCGGCGCGGATGGCGGCGTCGGCCAGGGCCGGGTGCAGGCGCTCGGTGACGTCTTCCAGGGTGCCGCCGGTGTGCAGGTTGGCGGTGCGCCGCACGGCCAGGCGCTGGCCGCTGGGCAGTACATCGTCGTAGCTGAAGCCGGCGGCCGTCAGGGTGCGCTCGGTCTCGCCGTCCAGCGGGATGCGGCTCTCGCCGCCGGTGGCGGCCTGGCGCCGACGGCTCTGCGCCTCGATCAGCTTGCGGATGCTGTGCCGGCCATCGCCGATCACCTCGGCGGGACGGCGGATGGCGGCGGCCACCACTTCGTAGCCGATCACCACGATGCGCAGATCGTTGCCGGGGTGGTAGCTCTCCAGGATGACGCGGGTATCGAACTGCTTCGCGTGGGCGATGGCATTCTCGACTTCTTCCGGTGTACGCAGGTCCACGGCCACGCCCTGGCCCTGTTCGCCGTCCACCGGCTTGACCACCAGTGCGCCGTGTTCGGCGAGGAACGCGGCGTTTTCTTCAGCGCTGCCGGCCAGGCGTTGCTGCGGCTGGCGCAGGCCGGCGCGGTCGAGGGCGCGGTGGGTGAGGGTCTTGTCCTGGCACAGGCTCATGCTCACCGCACTGGTGAGGTCGCACAGCGATTCGCGGCAGCGGATGCGCCGGCCGCCCTGGGTCAGGGTGAACAGGCCAGCGTCGGCGTCCTGCACCTGCACTTCGATGCCGCGACGATGGGCTTCGTCGACGATGATCCGCGCGTAGGGATTGAGGCCTTCCTCCGGGCCGGGGCCGAGGAACAGCGACTGGTTGATGCCGTTCTTGCACTTCACCGCGAAGGTCGGCAGCTCGCGGAAGCGCAGCTTGCGGTACAGCGACTTGGCCTGCTGGTTGCCATGCAGCACCGACAGGTCCAGGTAGGCCAGGCCACGGCTCATGAAGTGTTCGATCAGGTGGCGCACCAGCGCCTCGCCGACGCCGGGGCGGCTGGACTGCGGGTCCACCGCCAGGCACCAGAGGCTGGAGCCGCCTTCGGGGTCGCGGAAGGCCTTGGCGTGGTTGATGCCCATGACGGTGCCGATCACCGTGCCGGTCTCGGCGTCCTCGGCCAGCCAGTAGGCCGGGCCGCCCTGGTGGCGCGGGGTGACGTTGGCCGGATCGACCGGCAGCATGCCGCGCGACAGGTACAGGCGATTGATCGCCGTCCAGTCCTCGTCGCTGTGCACACGGCGGATGCGGAAGCCCCGGAAGGGCCGGCGCGCCGGGCGGTAGTCGGTGAACCAGACACGCAGCGCATCGGAAGGATCGAGGAAGAGTTGCTGCGGGGCCTGGGCCAGGACCTGCTGCGGCGCCGCCACGTAGAGGGCGATATCGCGTTCGCCGGGACGCTCGTTGAGCAGCTCGGTGGCGAGCTTCTCCGGGCTGGAAAAGGTGTGGCCGATCAGCAGCCGGCCCCAACCGCACTGCAGGATCAGCGGGCCGTGGCTTTGTGCATGATCACCGGCGAAGCGTGCCTGCAGGCGTTCGTAGGTCGGCGTCTGGCCTCGCAACAACCGCTGGTTGTGCGGGTGGGGCAGGTTGGAATGGGGTTTCATCTTGCGCTCCCTGATAAGGCTTCTGTCCTGGGCTTTCGGGAAGGGGCGGCGCCGCTCGCGCGAACGACGCCAGCCGGCTCTACAGGCCTTGTTCCGTCAGCCAGAGATTGAGGGCCGCCAACTGCCACAACTTGGAACCGCGCAGCGGAGTGAGGTCGCTTGCCGGGTCGCTGAGCAGGCGGTCGAACATCGCCGTCTCGAACAGGCCGCGGTCCTGGCTCGGGTCCAGCAGCAGCTCGCTGACCCAGGCGCGGGTATTGCCTTGCAGGTGTTTCAGGCCCGGTACCGGGAAGTAGCCCTTGGGCCGGTCGATCACCTCGCTGGGGATGACCTTGCGCGCGGCGGCCTTGAGCACCTGCTTGCCGCCATCGCCGAGCTTGAAGCGCGATGGGATGCGCGCCGACAGCTCCGCCACGCGGTAGTCGAGGAAAGGCACGCGGGCCTCCAGGCCCCAGGCCATGGTCATGTTGTCCACGCGCTTGACCGGGTCGTCGACCAGCATGATGGTGCTGTCCAGGCGCAGCGCCTTGTCCACCGGGTCCTCGGCACCGGGCTGGGCGAAGTGCTCGCGGACGAACTCGCTGGCCACGTCCTCCACCCGCAGGGCTTCGCGCACGGTGTCCAGGTATTCGCCGTGGCTGCGGTCGAAGAAGGCCGCGCGGTACGCCTGCAGCGGGTCCCTGGCGCCGGCCACTTTCGGGTACCAGTGGTAGCCGGCGAACAGCTCGTCGGCGCCCTGGCCGCTCTGCACCACCTTGCAGTGCTTGGAGACTTCCCGCGAGAGCAGGTAGAAGGCGATGCAGTCGTGGCTGACCATCGGCTCGCTCATGGCGCGGAAGGCCGCCGGCAGCTGCGAGATCACTTCGTTCTCGTCGATGCGCAGCTGGTGATGGCGGGTGCCGTAGCGCTTGGCGATCAGGTCGGAGTACTGGAACTCGTCGCCACGCTCGCCGCCGGCATCCTCGAAGCCGATGGAGAAGGTCAGCAGGTCCTCGACGCCGGCCTCGTGCAGCAGGCCGACCAGCAGGCTGGAGTCCACCCCGCCGGAGAGCAGCACGCCGACTTCGCGGGCGGCGCGCTGACGCACGCTCACCGCGTCGCGCAGACTGCTCAGCAGACGGTCTTCCCAGTCGTCCAGGGTCAGCTCGCGCTCGTCCGGCAGCGGGCCGTAGTCCAGGGTCCACCAGCGCTGGCGCTCGGTGTGGCCATCGGCGTCGATGGTCATCCAGGTGGCCGGCGGCAGCTTCTGCACCTCGGCCAGCAGGGTGCGCGGCGCGGGGACCACGGCGTGGAAGTTCAGGTAGTGGTTGAGCGCCACCGGGTCCAGCGCCGGGTCGATGTCGCCGCCCTTGAGCAGCGCCGGCAGGCTGGAGGCGAAGCGCAGGCGCTTGCCGGTCTGCGACAGGTACAGCGGCTTGATGCCGAGGCGGTCGCGGGCGATGAACAGGCGCCGCTTGTCGCGTTCCCAGATGGCGAAAGCGAACATGCCATTGAGGCGGGGCAATAGTTGTTCGCCCCAGGCGTGGTATCCCTTGAGCAGCACTTCGGTGTCGCCGCCCGAGAAGAAGCGGTAACCCAGGGCTTCGAGCTCCTGGCGCAACTCCGGGTAGTTGTAGATGGCACCGTTGAACACCAGCGACAGGCCCAGCGAGGTGTCGATCATCGGCTGGCCGGAGGCTTCGGCCAGGTCCATGATCTTCAGCCGCCGGTGCCCCAGGGCCACTGGCCCTTCGCTGTGGAAGCCCCAGGCATCGGGGCCTCGCGGGGCGAGGTGATGGGTGATGCGTTCGACTGCGGCAAGGTCCGCAGCCTGATTGTCGAAACGTAACTCTCCAGCTAGTCCGCACATGTCCTTACCGGTACTCCGTTGGGGATGAAGTGGGTGGCGCCTCATGGACGCCTTAGGGGATGACCCGTCGATCTGGCGAGAGTTCTATTTGATTTCATTGAGGAAAAGTGACGGAGCAGCAGGTGGACTGAAATGGCCGAGAGCAAGACTTCGACGCGCAACGCCCACGCACTCGCCATGCTGCAGGCCCTCAGGCGCCTGCAGCAGGCGGCGGAAGTGCACTCCAAGAGCCTGGGCCGCGATGGCGAGCTGACGCCGCTGCAACTGCTGATCCTGCAGGTGGTGGAGCTGGAGGGCGAGATTACCGCTGGTCAGTTGGCGCGCCAGGTGGCGTTGTCGCAGTCGTCCATCTCCAGCGCGCTGGCACGCCTGGAAAGCAAGGGGCTGCTGGGGCGTCGGCGCGACGACGAGGATCGCCGCAAGCAGTGGCTGAGCCTGGAGGCCGAGGGGCGCAAGGCGCTCAAGCACGGCCCGGCGCTGTTGCCCGAGCATGCGCTGGAGCGTTTCGCCGGCCTGCCGGAATGGGAGCAGCATGCGATCCTCGCCGGATTGCTGCGCGCCGCCGAGCTGTTCGAGACGCCGGGCGCTGGCGCCGAGGAAGAGGAAGAAGAGGAGTTCTAGGCCTCAGCTCATCAGCTTCTGCGCGGCCAGCGACAGGCTGACCGCCACCAGCATCAGCGCGAACAGCCGCTGCAGCGTCGCCCCGCCCAGGCGCAGCGCCAGGCGATTGCCCAGCAGCACGCCGAGCGCACCGCCTGCCGCCAGGCAGGCCAATAACGGCAGCGGCGGCTGGGCATGGGTGAGGTAGAGCAGGAAGCCGCCGCCGGACACCAGCGCGATCACCGCCATGGAGGTCGCCGTCGCCGCCATCATCGACAACGGCGTGAACCACAACAGACCCGGCACGATGAGGAAACCGCCGCCCACGCCCATCAGGCCGGACAGCAGGCCCACCGCCAGTCCGACGCCCAGCAGCGGGCCGTTGCGCATCGCCTGCCCGGTGAGGCGCTCCTGCTGCGAACCCTTCCACATGCGCCACGCCGACCACAGCACCAGCACGCAGAAACCGACGATCAGCCAGCCATCGGGGATGAACTTGCCCAGCCACTGGCCCACCGCGTTGCCCGGCCAGCCGGTGATCACCAGCCAGAACAGCGGCTTCCACGCCACCTGGCCCTGGCGTGCGCGCGGCACCGCACCGATCGCCGCCGACAGCGCCACGGCGCCGAGGCTGACGCCGATGGCATCGTGCAGCGGCAGGTGCAGGCTGAGCAGCAGCGGCAGCGCCACCAGCGAGCCGCCGGCGCCGGTCAGGCCCAGCAGCAGGCCGAGGATCAGGCCGATGGCGGAGGATTCAAGCAGCAGTGCATCCATGTCGGTGGTCCGCTCTGGAAGCTGGTGCGGCCCGCTCGGCAGGCCGCAGGGTGATCAGGCGTTCTTCGTTCCGCGCACCACGTCGCGCAGGAAGAAACGGTTCGGGTGGCAGGCTTCGGCCACGGCGCGCGGCACCGGCAGCGCTTCGTCGTCGATCCACGCCGCCAGCAGTTCGCCGGCCAGCGGCGCGGTGACCAGCCCGCGCGAGCCGTGGGCGCTGTTCAGGTACAGGCCGTCGAGCCAGGGGCAGGGCGTCTCCGGCACCTGGCGCGCGTCCTTGCCGAGCACCGCGTAAGCCTGGGCGAAGGCTTCGCGATCCGCCAGCGGGCCCACCAGCGGCAGGTAGTCCGGAGTAGTACAGCGGAAGGCGGCGCGACCCTGCAGCGTGGCCGGATCGAGCTGGGCGATGTGCATCCGCTCGCTCAGGTCTGTGGATATCTCGGCCAGCAGGTCGAGGTTGCCCAGGTGTTCTTCCAGCGAGGGTTCGGTGTCGTCGCGCTTGAACTCGAAGCTGGCGCCCAGGGTGTGTTCGCCGTGGCGCGGCGGGGCGACGTAGCCTTCGGCGCAGACCACGGTGCTCAGCGCGGCGCTTTCGGCGGTGGCCGGCACGCGGGTGATCTGCCCGCGGATGCGCTTCATCGGCAGCGTTGCGGCGCCGGCGAAGCGGCGGACTTCGGCGGCGGTGGCGAGGATGGCGACGGGCGCGCTGGCGAGCTTTTCTTCGGCGCTCCAGGCACTCCAGCCATCGGCTTCGCGCTGCAGGCGGACTTCCTCGCCGGTGACCACGCGGATATTCGGATGCAGCGCCAGATGCCGGCACAGCGCGGGCGGATGCACCCAGCCGCCTTCGGGGTAGAACAGCCCGCCGGCGGGCAGGCCGATGCCGGCGATGGACTCGGCCTCGGCCTGGTCCAGCTGGCGCAGCAGGGTCGCCGGGAAGGCCTCGGCCAGCTTGGCCTGGCGCTGCGCCTCGGCGTCATCGAAGCCCAGTTGCAGCACGCCGCAATCGGACCATTCCTCGCCTTTCTGCAGACGCTGGATCAACCGGCGCGTGTGGCCGAAGCCGCTGACAATCAAGCGCGATAGCGCGGTGCCGTGGGCGGAGAGCTTGAGGTAGAGCACGCCCTGGGGATTGCCCGAGGCTTCTTCGGCAAGTCCCGCATGGCGCTCGATCAGCGTCACCAGCCAGCCCCGTGCGGCGAGGCTGGCGGCGCTGGCGCAACCGGCCATGCCGCCGCCGATCACCAGCGCTTCCCGCGGGCCAGTCGGTCGAGCTGGTCGGCTGTACCAGGGTTTGCCTGCCGGTTGTTCGACGCCGAGGAATTCGCCCTGGGACATTTCCCATTTCTTGCCGAAGCCCAGGGTGCGACGGATCTTGAAACCCGCAGCGCCCAGCCCGCGACGGACGAAGCCGGCGCTGGTGAAGGTGGCGATCGTGGTGCCCGGCGCGGAGAGGCGGGCGAGCTGGGCGTACAGCTCGTCGTTCCACATCTGCGGGTTCTTCGCCGGGGAGAATCCGTCGAGGAACCAGGCGTCGATACGCGCGTCCAGTTCCGGCAGGGTGTCCAGCACGTCGCCCACCAGCAGGGTCAGCACCACGCGGCCGCCGGCGAAGACGAAACGCTGGAAGCCCGGATTGATCGCCACGTACTGCTCCAGCAACTGCTGCGACAGATGCGCCAGCTCCGGCCACAGGGCGAAGGCGCGGCGCAGGTCGTCCGGCGTCACCGGGTACTTTTCGGTGGTGACGAAATGCAGCCGCGCATCGCCGGGCGCCCGCTCTTCGAACAGCTGCCAGGCGCAGAGGAAGTTCAACCCGGTGCCGAAGCCGGTCTCGCCGATGCACAGGCGCCCGCCGGCGGGCAGCGCGGCGAAGCGTTCGCCCAGGCGGTTGCCGTCGATGAACACGTGGTGCGTCTCGGCGATGCCCGAGTCGCGGGAGAAATACACGTCGTCATAGACGCGGGAGGTGGGCTGGCCGTTCTCGTCCCAGTCGATCTGGGCGCTGATGATGTCGGGCATGTAGAAGAGGCGCTGGCGGAAACGAAGCCGGCAGTTTAGCCGATCCGCCGCGCAGACAGCCTGCGTCACATCCGCTACCTTTTACTCACTTCGAGACAAGGAGAGGTGCATGTTCGAATCCGCCGAAATCGGTCACTCCATCGACAAGGAAACCTACGAGAAGGAAGTCGCGGTGCTGCGTGAGGCCCTGCTGGAGGCGCAGTACGAGCTCAAGCAGCAGGCGCGCTTCCCGGTGCTGATCCTGATCAACGGCATCGAGGGCGCCGGCAAGGGCGAGACGGTGAAGTTGCTCAACGAGTGGATGGACCCGCGCCTGATCCGCGTCGAGAGCTTCATGCTGCCCTCCGACGAGGAACTCTCGCGCCCGCCGCAGTGGCGCTTCTGGCGCCGCCTGCCGCCCAAGGGCACGACCGGCATCTTCTTCGGCAACTGGTACAGCCAGATGCTCTATGGGCGAGTCTCCGGTGACCTGAAGACCAGTGAGCTGGACAGCCTGATCAGCGACGCCGAGCGCTTCGAGCGGATGTATTCCGACGAGGGTGCGCTGCTCTTCAAGTTCTGGTTCCACCTCTCCAAGAAGCAGCTCAAGGAGCGCCTCAAGGCGCTGGAGAACGACCCTACCCGCAGCTGGCAGTTGAGCGAGATCGACTGGAAGCAGAGCGAGGTCTACGACAAGTTCGTGCGCTATGGCGAGCGCGTGCTGCGCCGCACCAGCCGCGACTATGCGCCCTGGTACATCGTCGAAGGCTCCGATGAGCGTTACCGCAGCCTGACGGTCGGCCGCACCCTGCTCGAAGGGTTGCAGGCCGCCCTCAAGCGCAAGGAACGCCCGACTCCTCAGCCCCATGCGGCGCCGCTGGTGGCCAGCCTGGACAACAAGGGGCTGCTGGATGCGCTGGACCTGAGCCTGTCACTGGACAAGGACCAGTACAAGGAGCAACTGGCCCGGGAGCAGGCGCGCCTGGCCACGCTGATGCGCGACAAGCGCTTCCGCAGCCACTCGCTGATCGCCGTGTTCGAGGGCAACGACGCTGCCGGCAAGGGCGGCGCCATCCGCCGCGTCACCGATGCGCTGGACCCGCGCCAGTACCGCATCGTGCCGATTGCCGCCCCCACCGAAGAGGAGCGCGCGCAGCCCTACCTGTGGCGCTTCTGGCGGCACCTGCCGGCGCGCCGGCAGTTCACCATCTTCGACCGTTCCTGGTATGGCCGCGTGCTGGTGGAGCGGGTCGAGGGTTTCGCCTCGGACGCCGACTGGCTGCGCGCCTATGGGGAGATCAACGACTTCGAGGAGCAGCTGGCGAACTACGGCATCGTGCTGGTGAAGTTCTGGTTGTCCATCGATCCGCAGACCCAGCTGGAGCGCTTCAAGGAGCGCGAGTCGATCCCGTTCAAGCGCTTCAAGATCACCGAGGAAGACTGGCGCAACCGCGACAAGTGGGACGCGTATGTCGACGCGGTGGGCGATATGGTCGACCGCACCAGCACCGAGATCGCGCCCTGGACGCTGGTGGAGGCCAATGACAAGCGCTACGCGCGGGTGAAGGTGCTCAAGACCATCAACGATGCGCTGGAGGCGGCCTATGCCAGTGCGAAGAAGGGCAAGAAGGACTGAGCCTGTCTCCGCCGGCTTTTCGTAGGAGCGAGCTTGCTCGCGATCCAGCGCAACGCCGGTGCCTTGGATTTCGTAGGAGCGGACTCCGTCCGCGATGTGCCCGCTTCGCGCTGGGTTTCCTGCGCCGCTTCGGCGTGCGCATGGACTCTCTGTTTCGCCCCCTCGGGCGACCTACTTTGGCAAACGACCCAAAGTAGGCAAAGGTCTTGCCCCGGACATCCGGTTTTTCGCTTAGGCGAAAAATTCCCTCGTTGAAGTGAAGTTTCAGGGGCACGCGTCGAAGGGCCATCCCTGGCCCATCGCCGCTCTCGCGACATCCATGTCGCTCAACCCCTGAAACTCCACTTCAACGAGGCCTCCTGAACGGGGCGTTCGGAGTGCGCTGAGGTTCATCTGGAAGTCTTCAAGAGCCAGAGCCAGAGCCAGAGCCAGAGCCAGAGCCAGAGCGATGCGGAGATGTGTGGCTCTTCGTAGGACCGAGGGGGGCGCCTAGCCCTTGCTCGCGAACCGCACGGCACAGGGTCAATCGCGGACGGAGTCCGGTCCTACGCCTGGGTCGAGAGCGCCGGCAGGTCAGGCTGGAAGCGAAACCCCGAGCCAACGCTGCAACTGGATGCGCCGATAAGCACGAAGGTAAGCAGCACGAGAATCTTCATGGCGGTACTCCTGTCATTCAGGATCGGACAGCCTCCAGTCTAGGCCGCGCACGCCGGTGCGCGCCGAAGGTCAGGAAGCTGCCCGCCGCAAACAGCCAGGCGCTGACTCCGCCATAGCCGAGCACCCAGCCGAAACCCTGCACCAGTGCTGCGCGGGCAGTGTCCGGATCGTCCGTGCCCAAGCGGCCGCTGGCGATGCGGGCGGCCAGTTGCAGTTTCTCGCTGTCCTCTACGCCGTGCAGCGCAGCGGCCACGCCCCAGAGCAGGATCAGTCCCATCACCGCGATATTGATCGCCAGGGAGATCATCCGTGCACTCATGTCGATCCCCGAGGCCATGCCGGCGCGGGTAGTGGGCACGGCGGCGGTGGAGGTGTTGGTCACCGTGGTGTTGGTCAGTCCCAGGCCGATGCCGGCCAGTACGCAGCCGGGCAGCAGGGTCAGCCAGCTGGCGTGGTCGACGCTGCTGCCCCAGAGCATCAGGAAGAAGCCCGCGCCGATCACGAACATCCCGCCGGGGATCACCCAGCCCGGCTGGAAGCGATGCGCCAGGCGCTCGGCAATCGGCGGTACCAGCAGCGTCGGCAGGGTGTAGGCGAGCAGCGACCAGCCGGCCTTCACGTCGTCGTAGCCGAGCACCCCGTGGTAGTAGACCGGCAGGTAGATCATCAGCGGCCAGAAGCTCACGTTCATCCCCGCCGAGGCGAACATCGCGCCGGAGAAGGCGCGGATGCGCAGCACGGAGAAGTCGAACAGAGGATGGGCGACGCGGCGCTCGATGACCACGAAGGCCGCCAGGTTGGCGCCGCTGAGCAGCAGGATCGCCAGCGCTGCCGGGCTGGCGAAGCCCATGTCCGCGCCCTGGGTGATGTAGAACACCGTGCCGAGCACCGCCAGCGACAGCGTCAGCATGCCGCCGAGGTCCAGCCGTTCGGCGTCCGGATCGCGCGACTCCACCGCGCCGTACTGCGCCAGCGCCAGGGTGAGCAGGGCGAGCGGCCCGTGGACCAGGAACACCCACTGCCAGCTGGCCAGGGCGACGATGGCGCTGCCGATGATCGGCCCGAAGCCCAGGCCGACGCCGAACACCACGCCCCAGGCGGCGAAGGCGCGCACGCGCTCGGCCGGGTCGCTGAACTGGCTGGTGAGCACGGCCACCTGGCAGATCAGCATGACCCCGCCGGCGGCGCCCTGCAGGAAGCGGCCGGCGATCATGGTCGGCATGTCGCTCGCCAGTCCGCAGAGCAGCGAGGTCAGGCCGAACAACGCCAGGCTGATGACGAACAGGCGCTTGCGGCCGAAGCGGTCGGCCAGGGTGCCGGCGGCCATCAGCACGCTGGTGACGGCGATGGTGTAGGCGTTCATCACCCATTGCAGGTCCTGGAAGTCGCCGTGCAGCACGCGCTCCAGGGCCGGCAGGCTGGCGGGGACGCTGGAGATTTCCAGGCCGAACATCATCGAGGACAGGCACACCGCGGCCAGGGCGATGAGGTTTCGGGGGTTGTGAAGGGCTGTCATGGG
Organism: Pseudomonas nitroreducens; assembly: GCF_014204515.1. Classification (GTDB taxonomy): domain Bacteria; phylum Pseudomonadota; class Gammaproteobacteria; order Pseudomonadales; family Pseudomonadaceae; genus Pseudomonas; species Pseudomonas nitritireducens_A. The sequence continues at coordinate 191,904 of NZ_JACHLI010000009.1, forward strand.
GGCGGCTCCATAGTGCGAGCCACTATTGTCGAAAAGAATAGGGTTCCCCATTGGCTCAATTTGGTCCCATCATTGGGTCTTTCCAGGATTCAAATGGGCAGGCCGATGGATGACCGACTCGATGGCATCGCCACCTTCGTCCAGGTGGTGGATGCCGGCAGTTTCGCCCTCGCGGCGGAGCGCCTGAACCTTACGCGTTCGGCGGTGGGCAAGGCCGTCGCCCGGCTGGAGGCGCGCCTGGGCGTACGCCTGCTGCAGCGCACCACGCGCAGCCAGAACCTCACCGACGACGGCCAGGTGTTCTACGACAGCTGCGTGCGTGCGCTGGCCGAGCTGGATGCTGCGCACACCGCGCTGGAAGGCGGGCGCCTGGAGCCGCGCGGGCGCCTGCGGGTCAGCGTGCCGATCTCCTTCGGCCACCTCTGCGTGGTGCCGCTGATGCTGGCGCTGGCGCGGCAGTACCCGTCGCTGAAGATCGACCTGTCCTTCACCGACCGCCGCGTCGACCTGGTGGAAGAGGGCTTCGACCTCGCCATCCGCATCGGCCCGCTGAGTGACAGCGCCACGCTCGCGGCACGCAAGTTGGGTGTGCAGTACACCAGCATCGGCGCGGCACCCTCGTACATCGCCGAGCATGGCATGCCCGAGGAACTGGACGATCTCGCCGGCCACTCGGCCATCAGTTACTCGGTGGCCGGCGTCACCTCGCCCTGGGACCTGCGCGACGATGACGGCCAGGCGAAACGCATCGATATCGACCCGCAGCTGAGCATGGACGACCTGCAGGCCATCACCGCCGCCGCCGTGGCCGGTTTCGGCCTGGCGCGCCTGCCGTCCTGGCTGCTGGCGCGGCACGTGAAGCTGGGTGAGCTGGTGGTGGTGAAGGGCCGCTGCAACCTGCCGCCGCTGGACATCCACGCGGTGTGGCCGAAGACCCGTTACATGCCGTCGAAGATCCGTTGCGCCATCGATGCGCTGGTGGCCGGGATTCCCGCACTGCTGGCCGACTGAACCATTGGCCTCAGCGCCTGCCCAATGGCTCGCCGCACGGCCGGTTTGCAAGCCGACGGCGGGCCGCTATCGTTGGCCGTTGATCGATCCGTTTTCCATGTAAGGGATTTCATGCGCTCGCTGTTCGCCTTCCTCTTCGCGGCCTGCTTCGCCGCTTCCGCCCAGGCTGCCTGGTACCTCGATTACGAGTCCTCGCGGCTGACCTTCGTCACCACCAAGAATGCCGATATCGCCGAGGTGAACCGCTTCCTGGTGATGCACGGCAAGGTCGAGGAACAGGGTCAGGTGGAGCTGCGTATCGAGATGGACTCGCTGAACACCGGCATTCCGCTGCGTGATGAGCGTCTGCGCGACAAGTTGTTCGACACCGAGAAATTCCCCGAAGCGCGTGTCACCTCGCGCATCGACCTGCGTCCGATCACCGACCTGGCCAGCGGCGTGCAGCTGGAAATGCGCCTGCCGCTGCGCCTGGAGCTGAACGGTCAGGCGAAGGACTACCGCACCGACGTACTGATCACCCGCCTGGACGAGCACCGCTTCCAGGTGGTGACCCTGCAGCCGCTGGTGATCAACGCCGCCGACTTCGGCCTCGCGCCGGGCGTGGCACAGCTGCGCAAACTGGCCGGGCTGAAGAGCATCGGCCTGTCGGTGCCGGTGGGCGCCGTGCTGATCTTCGCCTCGCGGTGAGCGGCCCGATCTTCCCCTGGCGGACGGGCAACCGTTTCGCCCTGCTCTGCGATGGCGAGCGCTTCTTCCCGCGCATGTTCGCAGCCATCGACAGCGCCGAGCGGCAGATCGAACTGGAACTCTACCTGGTGGAAAGCGGCAGCTGCGCCGAGGCGCTGCTGGACCGCCTGCTGGCCGCCCGTGCGCGCGGGGTGAAGGTGCGCTGCCTGTTCGACGCCTTCGGCAGCCTCAAACTCTCCAGCGCCTGGACGCGCCAGTTGCTGGAGGCGGGCGGTGAACTGCGCCATTACAACCCGCTGAACTGGAAGGCCGGCATCCGCAACCTGTACCGCGATCACCGCAAGCTGCTGCTGGTGGATGAGCGCATCGCCTATGTCGGCGGCACTGGCGCCACCGACGAATTCTGGTCCGCGCGGGACAACCGCAGCGACTGGCACGAAGTCATGGTGGAGATGACCGGCGCCATCGTCGCCGACTGGCAGCGGCTGTTCGAGCGGCAGTGGAATGCCTGCCTCGGCGTGCGCGCCTGGAAGCCGCGCGAGGAGGTCCTGCTGACCCGCCTGCCGCCGATCCCCAGCTACGGCGAAGGGCTGGCGCGGGTGGCCTATGCCGATGCCGGCCAGCACCGCGACATCCTCCAGGCGCTGGTCCGTTCGCTGCGCGGCGCGCATCAGCGGGTATGGCTGGCGACGCCGTATTTCCTGCCGACCTGGAAGGTTCGCCGGGCGTTGCGCAAGGCGGCCCAGCGCGGTGTCGACGTGCGCCTGCTGCTCACCGGGCGGCTGACCGACCATGCGCCGGTGCGCTACGCTGGTCAGCGCTATTACCCGAGCCTGCTGCGTGCCGGGGTGAAGATCTTCGAGTACCAGCCGCGCTTCCTGCATCTGAAGATGGCGCTGGTGGACGACTGGGTCAGTGTCGGTTCGTGCAACTTCGATCATTGGAACCTTCGGTTCAATCTGGAGGCCAATGTAGAAGCGTTCGATCCGCAATTCACGGCGGCGGTGGCCGACTGCCTGGCCGCCGACTTCGCCCAGAGCCGCGAGATCGACCTGGGTTTCTGGCGCGCGCGCCCCTGGTGGAAACGCCTGCGCGAGCGTCTGTGGGGATCGCTGGACCGACTGGTGGTGAACTTCCTCGACCGCCGCCGCTGAAGTCGTAGTTGTCCGTCGAGAAGGAGAGTGACGTGGACAAGCAAACCAAGGAGCGTTTCATCGGCCTGGAGTGGCTGCGCTTCCTGATGGGGCTGTACGTGGTGGTCTATCACACCCTGCACAGTTACCCCGCGGAGCAGAAGTTCGCCGGGCTGGATGACCTCACCAGCCTGGGCTTCTTCGCCACCAGCACCTTCTTCGTCCTGTCCGGCTTCCTGCTCTGCCATGTCTATGTCACCGATGGGCATCTGCGCGAGAGCCCGCGCAGCTTCTTCACCAAGCGGTTGTCCAACCTCTATCCGCTGCACATCTTCTCGATCCTGCTGACCATTGCCGTACTGCTGCTGGTTAGCCAGCTGGGCATCGGCCCGGACATCGATCAGGCAACGCCACGTTTCGTCGTCTACGACACCAACGAGGCCATCGGACGCACGCAGCCCGAGCTGTTCCGCCACTGGATGAGCGACCGCGAGCTGCTGTTCAACAGCATCCTGCAGCTCACCATGCTGCAGGCCTGGAACCCGTATTACCTGACGTTCAACGCGCCGCTCTGGTCGTTGTCGACGCTGTTCTTCTTCTACCTCTGCTTCCCCTTCGTCGCGCCGCGCCTGGCGCGCCTGCAGAACAAGTGGAAGTGGCTGCTGGCGTTGTGGGTGCTCTATCTGATCCCGCCGATCCTGGTGGTTGCCAGCGAGCAGTACGGCATGCCCTGGACCGGGCTGCTGCACCGCAACCCGCTGCTGCGGCTGCCGGAATTCCTCAGCGGCATCCTCGCCTACGGGTTGTTCCGCCAGTACAAGGATGCCGGGCGCCTGCCGGGCCGCGGCATGCTGCTGGCGATGGGCGCCTTCGTGCTGGCCAGTTTCCTGGTCGCCGATTACCTCTACACCCACGGCGCGAAGTACTGGTACTTCCTGCTGCACAACGGCCTGTTGCTGCCGGCGCAGCTGGTGCTGGTGTTCATGAGTGCGCTGCCACGCGATCCGCGGAGCAGCTTCATCCGCCACTGGTCGCCACGGCTGGGCGCTGCGTCGTTGTCGCTGTTCGCCCTGCACGTGCCGCTGTTCACGCTGTTCTCGCGGACCGAGAAGCTGATCCGCGCGCCGGGGGATTGCCTGGCCGACTGGGCTTTCTGCGTCGAATCCGCCACCCATCAGCAACTGTCGCTATGGCTGTACCCGCTGTTCCTGCTGTTCATGGTCACCAGCTGCGTGCTGGTGCAGGAGCGCTGCGTGGTGCCGGTGCGCAAGTGGCTGGTGCGCCACCTGCTGCCGGCACCGCCTTCACCGCCGACCAGACGGCGGATGGTGACGGAGTCCTGAGACAGTATTCGACACGGCGGATCATCGCGGACGAAGTCCGCTCCTACGAAAACGGCAGGTCGTGTAGGAGCAACTGTCTTTCTCTGACAGACCGTGCCTGGGATTTCCCCTCTCCCTAACCCTCTCCCTGAAGGGAGAGGGGACCGTTCGGTGCAGATTGAAACCTTGGCGTCAGCCGGCACCGACAGCTCCCTCTCCCTTCGGAGCGGGGCGCGCAGCCAAGGCGGGGGGAGAGGCAACGCGCTGGCACGGTATTCAGGTAGGAGCGGACTTTGTCCGCGATCGTCCCGCGCCAGCACAGTGGCTCAACCCACCTGCGCCTGCCAGTCGTTGAGGTTGTAGTAGTTGGTCACCCGCGCCACCTTGCCCTCGCGCAATTCGAAGAACGCCCCGGCCGGCAGCACATAGGTCTGGCCATTGGCCGCTGGCAGGCCCTCGTCGGTCTTCAGGTATTCCCCGTGCACGACGAATTCGGCGGCGCCACGCCGGCCATCGTCGCTGGCCATCACCACGATGTCCGCGAGACGCTCGCGGTAGCAGCGGTTCATGTGCTGCATGAATGCCGCGAAGGCTGCCTTGCCCTGCTGGCGCTCGCCCTGGTTGATGTCGTGCACCACCTCCTCGTGCAGCAGGTCGAGGAAGGCGGGCATGTCGCCGGCGTTGAACGCGGCGTAGTAGGCACTGATCAGGGCCTTGGCGTGCATGGGTATGCTCCTGTCGCGGACGGGACTCGGGGATTGTTCGCCGCCCATGATAGGTTGTCGCCACGGCCGCCACTTTGCCGGTTGCGGCATCTCGCGGACGAAAACGACCATGCCCACGGAAATCCGCCTGCTCACCGGCGATGCCATCCGCCCCTTCATCGATGACCTGGCGCGCCTGCGCATCACCGTGTTCCGCGAGTATCCCTACCTCTACGATGGCTCGCCCGAGTACGAGGCCAACTACCTGGGCACCTATGTGCGCTCCTCCTGGAGCCTCTGCGTACTGGTGCTCGACGAGGGGAAAGTGATCGGCGCCTCCACCGGCCTGCCATTGCAGGACGAGACCGAAGAATTTCAGCGGCCTTTCCTGGAACAGGGCTGGAACCCCGAGCGGGTGTTCTATTTCGGTGAATCGGTGGTGTTGCCGGCCTATCGCAACGCCGGCCTGGGCCTGCGCTTCTTCGAGGAGCGCGAGCGCTACGCCCGCAGCCTGGAGCGCTTCGACTGGTGCGCCTTCTGCGCGGTGCAGCGGCCACCGGAGCATCCCGCTCGTCCCGCCAGCTACCGCACGTTGGACAGCTTCTGGCTGCAGCGCGGCTTCACCCCGCGCCCGCAATTGCAGGCCCAATACCGCTGGCGTGACCTGGGCGAGCAGGAGGAAACCGCCAAGCCGATGAATTTCTGGATCAAGGAACTGAGCTGATGCTGCGCCTCGCCGCCTGCCAGTACGCCATCGAACTGCACGAAACCTGGGATGCCTACGCCCGCCATCTGGAAAGCCTTTGCGCCGATGCGGCGGGGCAGGGCGCGCGTCTGCTGGTGCTGCCCGAATACGCAGGGCTGGTGCTCAGCGGCCTGCTGCCCGAGCCTGCGCGCAGCGATCTGCACGGCTCCATCGCCGGCTTGCAGGCCTGGCTGCCGGACTGGCTGGCGCTGTGCGAATCCATTGCCCGCCGGCTGAATCTCTACCTGCTGCCCGGCTCCGCGCCGGTGCTGGACGAGGATGGCTTCTACCGCAACCGCGCCTGGCTGTTCGGCCCGCAAGGTCTGCTCGGCACCCAGGACAAACTGCTGATGACGCGCTTCGAGCGTGAGCAGTGGAACATCGTCGGCGGCGAGGGGCTGCGGGTGTTCGACAGCGAGTTCGGCCGCCTGGGCATCCTGATCTGCTATGACAACGAGTTCCCGCTGCTGGCCCGCATCCTGGCCGAGCAGGAGGTGGACCTGATTCTTGCGCCCAGCTGCACCGATACCGAAGCCGGCTACCACCGCGTGCGCATCGGCGCCCAGGCCCGGGCGCTGGAAAACCAGATCGCCGTGCTGCATTCGCCCACCGTTGGCCTGGCGCCCTGGTCACCGGCGCTGGACGAGAACGTTGGCCGAGCCGGGCTCTACGTCCCGCCGGACTACGGTATGCCCGCCGATGGTGTGCTGGCGCTGAGCGAGGAGCTGATGCCGGCGAGAAGCCAGTGGCTGCTGCACGACCTGGACCTGGACGAGGTTCGCCGCGTACGCCGCGCAGGCCAGGTCTTCACCCGTCGCGACTGGCCGGAGCAGTTCACCCCGGGGCGGCTGCGGGTGCTGGATCAGTAGCCGGCTTCGCGCTGGTGGCGGACGGCGAGGATCACCACGTTTTCACCCTCGATGCGGTAGCGGGCGAGGTAGCCGCTGTCGCCGAAGTCGATGGGCCATTCGCGGAATTCCACCGGCAGGTCGTCGATCAGCCGGCCCATCTGCGGGTAGGCGCCCAGGGCCTGGGTGGCTTCGAGGATGATCCGACCGGCGCGGCGCGCAGCCGTCGGATTGGTTTCCCGCAGGAAGCGGCGCAGGCGTTCGAGGTCACGCAGCGCGGCGGGCGCGTAGATCACTCGCATTTCGGCGCGTCTTGTTCATCCTCGGCGCCCCAGCTGTTCAGCCAGTTCTCCACGGCTTCGGCCGTAACGTGCTGGCCGGTCGCCTGGAATTCCTCCCAGGCCTGCTCGGTGTCCTTTTTCAGCTTCTCGCGCTGCTCCTCGCGCACGACGTATTGGCCAATGGCTTCACGGATGATCCAGTGTGGCGAGCGCTGGCGCAGCTCGGCCAGCTCGCGGATTCGGGCGAGCATTTCCTCGTCGAGCTTGACGGACGTGGCCATGGCGAGACCTCAGTATTGATAGGTAATACTGGGTAATACTTCGTCTGATCTCACCCAGTGTCAAACGGCCCGGGATGAGTGGGGCTTCATGTCCGCGAACTTGTGAACCCATCGACCCGGACTTTCGACGGGTGGCAAGGCGGGGCGCGGTGGTTATCCTGCGGGGATAACCATAAGAGGGACTTTCCATGCTCCGACTGGCCCTGTGCGCCTTTCTCCTGATGCTGGCCGGCTGCAGTACACCCGGCGCGTTCTTCGGTGCGGTGGACGGGCCGCCGTTCGGCGCTCTGCCGGCGGATTCCCAGCAGGCCACGGTGTACATCTACCGGCCGCAGAACCAGTGGTCCGACCAGGAGCTGGAAGCGCCCGGCCTGTTCATCAACAACGCGCTGATCGGCAGCCTGCCGAGCAACGGCTACTTCGCCCTGCATTTCGCTCCCGGCAGCTATCCGCTGCAGATGCGCCGCCCGCTGCTGGGCAGCTTCTGGACCTTCTTCGCCGGCGGCACCCTGGACTTCACCCTGATCGCCGGCTTCACCCTGGAGGCCCGCGCCGGCGAGGTCTACTACCTGCGCTACGACGAGACCCACACGCCGCCCAAGTACGAGCACACCGCCGGGCAGGGCGCCGGTCCGCTGCAGCTGGTGGGCAAGGAGCTGGGTTCGCGGGAAATCCCCGCCACACGCCAGGTGCAGGAACCGGTGAGCATTGCCGCCAGTGGCAAGGAAGTGGAGGGTCCGGGCTTCTTCGAGCGCATCGGCCTGTGAGTTTTCCTGGCGTCAGGAGGTATGAGGGCAAGTCATAACTCCTTGAGTTTTTGTGGTTACCGGGCCGCTCGGGCCCGGTGCTAAAAATCGTCGCACCCAGCTCATCGACAACAACAAAGAGCGACGCGACATGACCTCCATCCTGTTCTGCCTGCCCCTGATCCGTCCTCCTCGTTCCGGCCTGTCCGCTGCCTTCGCGCAGCCGTCCGACTCGCCCGTCGATTCCTGATCCCTCCCGACTTCCCAGGACTTTCTCCCGGCGTCCCTGCGCCGGTTTTGCCTCGGGCCGCGCAAGCAGGCCCGGGCTTTCTTACACCCACGGTTCCATGAGGTACCCCATGAAAAAGCTCGACCTGTACATCGGTGAAGGTTTCGAAGGCCCCGGCGTCAACGCCGCGCACATCAATATCCTGCTCGGCCCGCGCAGCGGCCCGGCCGGTCAGGCCTTCTCCAACAGCCTCGCCTCGCCCAGCCAGGGCCATTGCCCGTTCATGGTGATCGCCCAGCCGAATATCCCGGTCAAGCCCATGACCCTCTACGTGAACAAGGCCGAGATCAACGGCGACCTGCACGCCAACGCCACCTGGGGCGCATCCCAGGCGGGCATCGCCAAGGCCGTCACCGAGGCGCTGCTGGACGGCACCCTGCCGCCGGAAGCCGAGGACGAATGGGCCATCGTCACCGCCAACTGGGTCAACCCGTCCTGCGATGACCTGGATGCCGTCTACCGCAACAACTACAACGCCTGCCGCACCGCGATCCGCGCGGCGCTGAGCTGCAAGCCCGAGCGCGCGCAGCTGGCCGACGTGGTCAACGCCATCGCCAACCCCTTCTACACCCCCAAGGCCTGAGGTCCGCAGCATGCAATACATCCGTCTCGGCAACTCCGGCCTGCAGGTGTCCAAGCTGTGCCTGGGCACCATGAACATGGGCACCCCGGACTGGAAACCGTGGATCTTCGATGAGGCGAAAAGCGAGCCGATCGTCAAGCACGCGCTGGACGCCGGGGTGAACTTCATCGACCTCGCCGACTTCTATTCCGCCGGCGTCGGCGAGGAGGTGGTCTGCCGCATCCTCAAGCGCCTGGTGCGCCGCGAGGACGTGGTGATCACCACCAAGGTCGGCTACGGCACCCGCCCCGGCATCAATGCCAGCGGCCATTCGCGCAAGCACATCATGGACGGCATCGACGCCTCCCTGAAGCGCATGGGCATGGATTACGTCGATATCTACATGCTGCACTTCTACGACGTGAACACCCCGGTGGAAGAGGTGATGGGCGCGCTGAACGACATCGTCCGCGCCGGCAAGGCCCGCTATATCGGCGTGTCCACCATGCTCACCGGCCAGCTGGCGAAGATCCTCATGGCCTGCGAGCGCAACGGCTGGGTCAAGCCGATCAACATGCAGCTGCAGCTCAACTGCGCCTATCGCGAGGAAGAGCGCGAAATGATCCCGTTCTGCCGCGACCAGGGTCTCGGCGTCTCGGTGTTCAGCCCGCTGGCGCGCGGCCTGCTGACCGGTGACGTGAACTCCACGCGCAACCAGACCGACTTCTTCACCCAGCAGATGTACGCCGACGAGGCCTCCTTCGAGATTGCCCGCTCCGTGCAGCGCGTGGCCCAGCGCCGTGGCGTGTCCAACGCGCAGATCGCCCAGGCCTGGGTCCTGCAGCATTCCGGCGTGGACTGCATGCTGGTCGGCGCCGACACCACCGCGCAGTTCGACAGCGCCCTGGCTGCGCTGGAGACCCGCCTGGACGACGAAGAGATCCACGAGCTGGAGCGCAACTACACGCCCTGCGACGTGATCAACGACTACACCGCCGGCAAGCGCATCCTGCGGGTGGCCCGGCCCATGCGCGAAGCCTTCGCGCTGACGGAGGCGGTGGCATGAACGAGCTGCTGAAGACCGGTCACTACATCGACGGCCAATGGGTGACTGGTGGAGCGACCTACCCGGTACGCAACCCGGCCACCGGCGCGCTGATTGCCGAGGTTGCCCGTGGTGGCGCCGAGGAAACCAACGCCGCCATCGCCGCTGCCGAACGTGCGCTGCCAGCCTGGCGCGCGTTGACCGCCAAGGAGCGTGCCGCGCGCATCCGCCGCTGGGGCGAGCTGATGCTGCAGCGCCAGGACGACCTGGCGCTGCTGCTGAGCACCGAGCAGGGCAAGCCGCTGGCCGAGGCCAAGGGTGAAGTGGCCTACGCGGCGAGCTTCCTCGAGTGGTTCGCCGAAGAAGCCAAGCGCGTCTACGGCGACGTGATCCCCTCGCACAAGGGCGATGCGCGCATCGTGGTGATCAAGCAGGCCATCGGCGTGGTCGCGGCGATCACGCCGTGGAACTTCCCCCTGGCGATGGTCACCCGCAAGGTCGGCCCGGCGCTGGCCGCCGGCTGCAGCATGGTCCTCAAGCCTTCGGAAGAGACGCCGCTGTCGGCCTTCGCCCTGGCGGTGCTGGCAGAACAGGCGGGTATTCCGGCGGGCGTGTTCAACATCGTTTCCGGCGATGCGCCGGCCATCGGCGGTGCGATCCAGGCGTCCGACGCGGTCCGCAAGCTGTCCTTCACCGGCTCCACCCGCACCGGCAAGCTGCTGATGCGCCAGGCTGCGGAGACGCTGAAGAAGGTCTCGCTGGAGCTGGGCGGCAACGCTCCGTTCATTGTCTTCGACGACGCCGACATCGACGCCGCCGTGCGTGGCGCCATGGCCTCGAAGTTCCGTAATACCGGGCAGACCTGCGTGTGCGTCAACCGCTTCTATATCCAGGAGCGTGTCTACGAGGCGTTCGTCTCGCGCCTGACCAAGGCGGTCGGCGCAATGCGCGTGGGCAACGCCCTGGAAGGCGAGACCGAACAGGGCCCGCTGATCAACGAGGCGGCGCTGGCCAAGGTCGAGCAGCATGTCGGCGATGCCCTGGAGAAGGGCGCGAAGCTGATGTGCGGCGGCCGTCGCCATGCCCTGGGCGGCACCTTCTACGAGCCCACCGTACTGGCCGAGGCGAGCCCGCAGATGCTGATCGCCAGCGAGGAAACCTTCGGCCCGGTGGCCGCGTGCTTCCGCTTCCGCGACGAAGCCGAGGTGCTGGAGCTGGCGAACGACACGCCCTACGGCCTCTCCGCCTACTTCTACAGCCGCGACATCGGCCGCGTCTGGCGCGTGGCCGAGGGCCTGGAAGCCGGCATGGTCGGCATCAACGAAGGAATCATCTCCACCGAGGTGGCGCCTTTTGGCGGCATCAAGGAGTCGGGCCTGGGCCGCGAAGGCTCGAAGTACGGCATCGAGGACTACGTGGAGATCAAGTACCTGCTCATGGGCGGCCTGTCCGCCTGACGCCCGGCCAAGGAGTTCTGCCCATGCCGCCGCGCCGTCCAGGGCGCGGCGGCCGCACCGCTGTGTTTCCTATAACAACAACTCGGAGACGATCATGTCGGGTCAACCAGTCAAAATCGATGACCTGCCCATCGGCAGGTTCCATATCAAGATCGCCGGCCTCACCTTCGGCGCCCACTTCACCGACGGCTACATCCTCGGCCTGATCGGCATCGCCTTCACCCTGATCAACCCGCAGATGGCACTGACGCCGTTCTGGCAGGGACTGATCGGCAGCTCGGCGCTGCTCGGCCTGTTCCTCGGCAGCCTGTTCTTCGGCTGGATCTCCGACCACCTCGGCCGGCAGAAGATCTTCCTCATCAGCTTCGTGCTGATCACCCTCGCCTCGGTCCTGCAGTTCTACGTCGAGACGGCGATGCAACTGTTCCTCTGCCGGGTGCTGATCGGCATCGGCCTGGGCGGCGACTTCAGCGTCGGCCACGCCATGCTCGCCGAGTTTTCCCCGCGCAAGCACCGCGGCGTGCTGCTGGGCTCGTTCAGCGTGATCTGGACCTTCGGCTATGTGGCCGCAACCTTCGTCGGCACGGCCATGCTGCCCCTGGGCGACGACGCCTGGCGCTGGATGCTGGCGTCCTCGGCGATTCCCGCGGCGATGATCCTGATCGCCCGTATCGGCACGCCCGAGTCGCCGCGCTGGCTGGTGTACAAGGGACGCATCGAAGAAGCGCGCGCCATCGTGAAGAAACACCTGGGTGCGAACGTGGAGATCGACGAGGAAGTCATCAACCGCAAGCACAGCGGCTACAAGGCGCTGTTCAGCCGCGAGTACCGCAAGCGCACGGCGTTCAACTGCCTGTTCTTCATCTGCATCGTCATGCCGTACTTCGCCATCTACACCTTCCTGCCGTCGATCCTGCAGAAGATGGGGCTGGCCGAAGGCTTCGGCACCGAGATGATGCTCAACGCACTGCTGATCGTCGGCGCGCTGCTGGGCATCTGGTGCACCATCAAGTTCAGCCGCCGCGGTTTCCTCATCAACTCCTTCCTGATCCTCGCCGCCTCGCTGTTCGTGCTGGTGCTGCTGCCCGGCAGCATGGCCTGGCTGATGGTGGCGTGTTTCGGCCTGTTCACCCTGGTGCTGTCGGCGGTGAGCAACCTGGTGGGTGTGTACCCGGCGGAGAGCTTCCCCACCGAAGTGCGCGCCGGCGGCATCGGCCTGGCCACCGCTGCCAGCCGCCTGGGCTCGGCGCTGAGTACCTTCCTGCTGCCGGTCAGCGTGGCGGGCATCGGGCTCAACCCGACCATGGCGATCCTCGCCGGCATCCTGCTGCTGGGCGCGATCATCTCCATCGCCTGGGCGCCGGAGACCAAGTACCTGACCCTTACCGACTGTGGGCGCGGGGAGCAGGACGATGGGGCTGCCGGCGCAACTGCCAAGGTGGCCGCCGCGACCTGATCCGCACTTCCCTGGGCGCTCCGGCGCTCAGGGATTGCTCACCAGGCCCAGCCAGTCCTGGAAGCGCTGCACCTTCGACAACCCGCACTTGTCGCTGGCGATGTCCAGCCAGTAGCCGTAGGGGCCGATCACCTCCACCGGGGTGATCGGCAGCAGGCTGCCGGCGGCCAGCTCGCGCTCGATCATCTGCCGGTCGATCACGGCGACTCCGCCGCCAGCCAGGGCGGTGTGGATCACCTGGTCGAGGGTGCTGAATTCGATGCCGCTGCTGGCATCGACGTCCGTGCGCCCCATCGCCTCCAGCCAGTTCTCCCAGACCTTCAGGCGCCGGCCTTCGTGGAGGATGTGCAGCAGCGGATGGGCATCTAGCTCCGGCGCCCGCTCGCCGTCGAACAGCTCGGGGCTGGCCACGGCAATGTGCCGTTCCATCACCAGCAGTTCGCTGTAGCAGTGCGTGGCCTGTTCCAGGCCGAAGCGGATGCGGCAATCCAGCTCGCCGGAGTTGTCGCCATCCAGGTGATTGGTGACGCTCAGGCTGATGTCCGGGTAGCGCTGCAGGAAGGTGCGCAGGCGCGGCGACAGCCAGCGTGCGCTCCAGGTGGGCGGTGCGAGGATGCGCAGGCGTTGGCGCAGGTTCGGCACACGCACCGCCTGCAGGGCGCGCTCCATCTGGTCGAAGGCATCGCTCAGGTGCGGAGCGAGGGCGCTGCCGGTTTCGGTCAGCGTCAGGCCGCGCGGCGTGCGTAGGAATAGGCTGATTCCAAGGTATTCCTCCAGCTGCTTGATCTGCCGGCTGACGGCCCCCTGGGTGACGTTCAGTGCATCGGCCGCGCGGTTGAAGCTGCGATGGCGGGCCACTTCTTCGAAGACGCGGAGCATGTTCAGGGGCGGCAGGTTACGCATGGCAGGGCCATCCGACAGTACGCTCAGGGCGCGGGTTTTTTTCGCCGATTCTAGCGGTGGCTTTGCCTTCGGAATATGCGTTTTTCTCGGGTTCGGCCTGCGATTTAGTCGTTTGTCGAGCGGCTCGCCCAAGGGCTAGCTTCGGCCGCGCCTACGGAAGGGTGCCCACCACCGTCGGCGACTTTTCATAACGACAAGAATCCTGCCGAGGCTTTTCCAACGTGGCCATTTCCCACCTGCGTTTTCGTCCTGCCCATTTCCTCTTTCCCGCCCTGCTGGTTGCCAGCTCCGCCGCCTTCGCCATCCCGGTGACGGACAACCTGGATATCGGCGGCGCCGTGCGCGCGCGCTGGGATCATGACCCGGACCGCGACATCGAGAAGTTCGGCATCGACACCGCGATGCTGCGCGTTACCTACACCTCCGATACCTGGATCGGCGCCGCGCGTTACCGTTGGTATGGCAAGGACTATCCCTACCAGTACGCCCAGCATTTCGGTGACGTGAACTTCCTCGAGTACGGCTGGATCGGTTACCGCTTCGATGCCGACCGGCAGATCCAGGTCGGTCAGAACCAGATTCCCTTCGGCCTGCAGCCGTTCTTCGGCAGCACCTTCTACGAGACCCTGGGCAACGTGGTGGGCCTGGAAGACGTCAACGATGTGGGTGTGAAGTACATCCAGCAGCAGGGCGACTGGAACCTGCAGGTGGGCGCGTACACGCGGCCTGGCCTGGCTGGCAACGGCACCAGCAAGGGCGCCAGCTACTCCACGGTGGTCACCGACGCTGATGGCTATGTCGCCGACGGCAACCGCAACAAGGAGCGGCAGATCCTGGTCGGCCGCCTGGCGCGCTCGCTGCAGCTGGGCGACTGGAAGTCCGAGGTGGGTGTCTCGGCGCTGACTTCGCGCCTGGAGAACCGCGACAGCGGCGCCGACGGCCGACGCAATGCCTACGCGTTGCACTACCTGGGGCAGAACGGCCCGTGGGGCGTACAGCTGCAGGCGGCGCGGCAGCAGATGTCGCCCCGCAATCCGGGCAGCGACGAGGTCGTCACCTTCGGTGGCTACGACGGTACATTCAACGTCGCCAGTCGCGGTAACCTGTATGTCGGCGACCTGAGCTACAGCATTCCCGGAACGTTCCTCGACGGCTGGGTCAGCGGCGTGAAGGTCTATGGCAACTACAGCGCCTTCGACAAGTCCGCCGATGACTTCAAGACCTCCGAGCGCTTCATTCTTGGCACCTCCTTCTCGGTGAAGTCGATGTACATCGCCGTGGAATGGCTCAACGGTCGCAACGATCCGTACATTGGCGGCAGCAACTACACCCAGAGCCTGGCCGAAGGTGGCACCGACCACTGGGAAAACCAGCTGTACGCCAACATCGGCTATTACTTCTGAGCAGCGTGCAGACGAAGCCCGCACGGCGACGGCCGGCGGGCAGGGAAGGGTGGGTGAAACGCAAGATTCCGGCGCTCAATGCGCTCAAAGCCTTCGAGGTGGCCGGCAGCACGGGCAGCTTTACCCGTGCCGCCGAGCTGCTCAACGTGACCCAGAGCGCGGTCAGCCGCCAGGTGCGCCAACTGGAGGAACAGCTCGGCGAGGACCTGCTGATCCGCCGTCACCACCACCTGGAACTGACCGAGGCCGGGCGCGTGCTGCTGCGCGCCCTACAGCTGTCGTTCGACCGCATCGAGCTGACCGTGCGCGGCATCCAGCAGCGCCATCACCTCAACCGCCTGCGGATCAACGCGCCGCCGACCTTCGCCCTGCGCTGGCTGCTGCCCCGCCTGGGCCGCCTGCGCGAGGCGCACCCGGACCTGGAAGTGAGCCTGACGACGAATCTGCAGGACACTCTGGCGCAGAGCAGCACTCTGGACTGCGCGATCCGCTTCGGCAACGGCGAGTGGGACGGCCTGGACAGTTCGCTGCTGATGCACGAGCGGCACATTGCCGTGTGTTCGCCCAGCCTGCTGGCGCAGCGCGAGGAGCAGGACATCGACCTGCGCAGCATGACCCTGCTGCACGTACTGGCCCGCGACGACCAGCGCTTCCTGACCTGGCGGCACTGGCTGGACGCCGCGAAAATCCAGGGCGTCGACCTGCAGGGCGGCTACGAGTTCGACCTGCTGGACATGGCCATCCGCGCGGCCATCGACGGCCTGGGCATCACCATCGCCGACCGCCAGATGGTCGCCCGCGAACTGGCGGCGGGGCAGCTGGTACAGATGCTCGACGTCGAGGTGCAGGGGCACCAGTCCTACTGGTGGGTCAGCCGCCCGGAGCAGGAGCTGCCGCCCCATGTGCAGCGTTTCCACGAGTGGCTGCAGCAGGAAGTCTGGACCGCCGAGCGCAATCGGGCAGGATCGGGTTCCGTCATCAATCTTTCCTGAAAACGACCTGAGCTCATTTCCCCTGGCTGGGAGGGACATTCCTACAGCCTTCCTGTCGGCAGTAACCTGCGTTTTTCGCAGGTTACTGCGCTCTATTAATCGCTTGTCGCTCTCCCGGTGCCTACCGAAACTTCGGACAACCGATAACGACAAGAGTCACCCCTGCCTGCGCCGTGCCGCCTTGCCCGACACCTGCATGCACCAGCCTGGACCTTGTCGTTCCGTGGGGCCGCCACCGGCCCGAAGCCTTGCTTGAACGACAGGACATGACCATGCGTACAGATCGTAACTTCATCGACGGCCGCTTTGCCGACGCTTCCCAGGCCCACATCGCCGTGTTCGACCCGGCGACCGAGCAACAGGTCGCCCAGGTTCCCGCCGCTACCGAAGCCGATGTACGCCGCGCCGTCGAAGCTGCCGCTGTGGCGCAACGCAGCTGGGCACGCCTGCCGGCCATCGAGCGTGGCGAGCACCTGCGCCGCTTCGCCGAGGCCCTGGAGCGCAACGCCGAACGCATCGGCGCCGCCCTGGCCGCGGAGTCCGGCAAGAGCCTGGCCGACGCCAGCAGCGAGGCCTTCTACGCCGGGCAGATCACCCGCTACCACGCCGAATGGGCGCGCCGCATCGAAGGCGAAGTGATCCCCAGCGACTCCACCGACGAGACCATCCTCCTGCAGCGCGAGCCGATCGGCGTGGTCGCCGCGCTGATCCCGTTCAACTACCCGGTCTACACCTTCCTGCGCAAGGTCGCGCCGGCGCTGATCACCGGTAACACCGTGGTGGTGCGGCCGAGCAACAACACCCCGACCTCGGCCTTCGAGATCGCCCGCTGCGCCGAGGAAGCCGGCCTGCCCGCCGGCGTGCTGAACGTGCTGACCATGAACCACGACGTCGCCGGCGTGCTCTGCCAGCAGCCGCAGATCGGCCTGATCACCCTGACCGGCAGCGTCGGCGCCGGGCGCATCGTGCTCGACTACTGCAAGGCCAACATCGCCAGGCCGTCCCTGGAACTGGGCGGCAAGACTCCGGCGATCATCGAAGCCGATGCTGACCTGGAGAAGGCGGCGGAAGCCATCGTTGGTGCCAAGACTACCCACTGCGGACAGCGTTGCACCGCCGTGGAGCGCGTCTACGTGCAAGCCAGCGTGCATGACCGTTTCCTCGCCCTGCTGCGTGAAAAGATGGCAGCCGTGCGCATCGGTAACCGCGCCGAGGATGCGAGCCTGATGGGCCCGTTGCAACATGCCCGCGCTCGCCAGGATGTACACGCCAAGGTGCAGCGCGCGCTGGCCGACGGCGCGGTACTGGAATGCGGCGGCGTGCTGCCCGAAGGTCCCGGCCACTACTACCCGGCGACCCTGCTCAGCGGCTGTCGCCAGGACATGGAGATCGTCCAGGAGGAAATCTTCGGCCCGGTGCTGCCGGTACTGTCCTACGAAACCCTCGACGAGGCGCTGGCCATGGCCAACGACCACCAGTTCGGTCTGGCCTCGGTGCTCTACACCGAGAATTACCGCAACGCCATGAAGGTCGCCAACCACATCGAAGCCGGCGAGATCTACATCAACCGCACCCCGGCCGACCCCTACCAGGGCTACCACGCCGGCTGGAAGCGTTCCGGCCTGGGCGGCGACGACGGCAAGCACGGCATGCTCGAGTTCACCCAGACGCGCCTGGTCGTCCTCAAGTTCTGATCCTCCGATTTTCCGTTTCACCGGGGGCCCGCTGCCAGGGCCCCGTTTTCCCACTGCTGTTCCGACCAGTTGCCGGCGACCGAGCCGGCGCCGAGATGCATGATGAAAAAAACAATAAGTGCAGAGGCAATGCCCACGGCTGCGCCCGCCAACGCGAACCTCACCCGTTACATCCAGCTGGCCCTGCTCGTGCTCGCGGCTGGCGCGATCTATCCCATGCTGTACCTGCGCCAGGTCTACCAGAGCACCATGCTCGAGGCGCTGGCGATCAGCAACAGCGAGCTGGGCTACCTCTACTCGATCCTCGGCACCGCCTTCCTGCTCAGCTACCTGCCCAGCGGCTGGCTCGCCGATCGCCTGTCGCCGCGCTTCCTGATCAGCTTCTCACTGATCGGCACCGGCCTGCTGGGCATGTGGTACGCCATGCTGCCGGGCTTCGATACGCTGCTGGTGATCTTCTGCGGCTTCGGCATCACCACCGGCCTGACCTTCTGGGCTGCGCTGATCAAGCGGGTGAAGATGCTCGCCGGCGATGACGAGCAGGGCCGCTTCTTCGGCGTGCTCGACGGTGGCCGTGGCCTGGTCGAGGCGCTGCTGGCGACCATCGCCATCGCGCTGTTCGCCTGGGTCACCGAGACCCGTGGCGAGAAGAACGCCCAGGGCCTGCAGCTGGTCATCCACATGTACGCGATCTTCTGCATCGTGCTGGGTGTGGCGCTGATGGCGGTACGTGATCCGCAGAAGAACAGCCAGGACGCCCGCGCCGAGAAGGGCAACCTGCTGGAGGACTTCAAGACCCTGCTGCGCATTCCCGAGCTGTGGCTGGTAACCGCCATCGTGTTCTGCGGCTACCACTTCTTCTGGGCCACCTACAGCTTCTCGGCCTACCTGCAGGAAGGCGGCTTCGGCCTGTCGGCCACCGCGGCCGGGCTGATCACCACCATCAAGCTGTGGATGCGCCCGCTGGGCGGCATCGGCGGCGGCTGGCTGGGCGACCGCTTCACCCGCACCGGCGTGCTGACCTGGGCGATGCTCCTGGCAGCGCTGGGGATGATCGGCCTGATCGTGCTGCCGAGTCTGCACGTGCTCGGCGTGCTGATCTTCCTGGTGATCTTCATCGGCCTGATGACCTACGCCATCCGCGGCCTGTACTGGGCGATCCTCGACGACTGCCACATCCCGCTGCGCGTCACCGGTCTGGCCATCGGCATCATCTCGGTGCTGGGCTACGCGCCGGACGCCTACCTGCCGCTGCTCAACGGCTACATCACCGACCGCTTCCCCGGCTTCGTCGGCTACCAGATCTATTTCTCCTACGTCGTGGTGATGGGCCTGCTGGGCGTGATCGCCACCCTGATCCTGAACAAGCGCATCCAGAAGAGAGCGAAACAAGCATGAAGATCGTCTCCCTCGAAACCCATGTGGTGGCCGTCCCGCCGCCCCACGTCGGCGGCATGTACTGGCTGTTCGTCAAACTGAAGACCGATTGCGGCATCGAAGGCGTCGGCGAGATCTACGCCGCCACCTTCCATCCCAAGGTGATGGTGCCGGCCATCGAAGACGTGTTCGGCCGTTACCTGGAAAACCAGGACCCGCACCACATCGAGCGCTTCTTCCGCCGTGCCTATTCGAGCGGCTTCACCCAGCGCCCGGACCTGACCATGATGGGCATCGTCAGCGGCCTGGAAATGGCCTGCTGGGACATCATCGGCAAGGCGGCGAACAAGCCGGTGTACGAGCTGCTCGGCGGCAAGGTGCACGAGCGCCTGCGCTCCTACACCTACCTGTATCCGAAGAACGCCCAGGGCGAGTACGACTACTCCGACCCGGACCTGGCCGCCGAGTGCGCCATCGAGAACATGAAGCTGGGCTTCACCGCGCTGAAGTTCGACCCGGCCGGCCCGTACACCGCCTTCTCCGGCCACCAGATTTCCCTGGAAGTGCTCGATCGCTGCGAGACCTTCTGCCGCAAGATCCGCGAAGCGGTCGGCAACAAGTGCGACCTGCTGTTCGGCACCCACGGGCAGATGGTGCCGTCCTCCGCCATCCGTCTGGCCAGGCGTCTGGAGAAGTACGACCCGCTGTGGTTCGAAGAGCCGATCCCGCCGGGCCAGGAAGAGGCCATGGGCCAGGTCGCTGCCAAGACCAGCATCCCGATCGCCACCGGCGAGCGCCTGACCACCAAGTACGAATTCTTCAAGCTGCTGCAGGCCGGCGGCGCGTCGATCCTGCAGATGAACGTCGGCCGCTGCGGCGGCCTGCTCGAAGGCAAGAAGATCGCCGCCATGGCCGAAGCCTTCTACGCGCAGATCGCCCCGCACCTCTACAACGGCCCGATCGGCGCAGCGGCGAGCTTCCAGCTGGCGGCCTGCACGCCGAACTTCCTGATCCAGGAAAGCATCGGCACCTGGGACGGCTTCCACGCCGAAGTCCTGAAAAAGCCGCTGCAGTGGGAAGACGGTTACATCATCCCGTCCAGCGAGCCCGGCCTGGGTGTCGAGCTGAACATGGACGTGGTGCGCGCCCACAGCCCGTACACCGGCGAGCGCCTGCACCTGCAGATGGGGCCGGACCCCGTCGACGTGAAAGACAACGCACCGGCCAAAGGCTGATGTCGGACCCGCGCTCCCTGGAAAGGGCGCGCGGGGTTTTACCCAATACCGCGGTACGCATTCCATGAAATACGACTACATCATCGTCGGCGCCGGTTCCGCCGGCTGCATCCTCGCCGCCCGCCTGAGCGAATCGGGTGAACACAGCGTCCTGCTGCTGGAAGCCGGCGGCAAGGACAGCTCGCACTGGTTCAGGATCCCGGTGGGCTTCGCCAAGCTCTACTACAACCCGACCTTCAACTGGATGTACTACAGCCAGCCGCAGAAGCAGCTCGCCAACCGCGAACTGTATGCGCCGCGCGGCAAGGTCCAGGGTGGTTCGGGCTCGATCAACGCGATGATCTACGTGCGCGGCCAGGCCCACGACTTCGATGACTGGGCGGCCAACGGCAACGACGGCTGGTCGTTCAAGGACGTACTGCCGTACTTCCGCAAGCTGGAATCGCACCCGCTGGGCAACACCGAGTACCACGGCGGCAACGGGCCGATCCGCATCACGCCGATGAAAGGCCACACCCACCCCATCTGCGACAGCTTCCTCGAAGGCTGCCAGGAGCTGGGCTACCCGCTGAGCGATGACTTCAACGGCAAGGACTTCGAAGGCGCCGGTCTCTACGACGTCAACACCAAGAACGGCCAGCGCTGCTCCAGCAGCTTCGCCTACCTGCACCCGGCGCAGAACCGCGCCAACCTGAGCATCGAGCGCAACGCGCTGGTGGAGCGCGTGCTGTTCGACGAGAACCAGCGCGCCATCGGCGTCAGCGTGATGCAGAGCGGCGTGCAGCGGGAGTTCTATGCCAAGCGCGAGGTGATCCTCGCCGCCGGTGCGGTGGATTCGCCCAAGCTGCTGCAACTGTCCGGCGTGGCCAGCCGCGAACTGCTCAGCGAGCATCAGATCCCGCTGGTGCATCACCTGCCGGCGGTGGGCAGGAACCTGCAGGACCACCTGTGCGTCAGCTACTACTACAAGGCCAACATCCGCACCCTGAACGACGACTTCGGCTCGCTGTTCGGCCAGGCGAAACTGGGGCTGGAATACCTGCTGACCCGCAAGGGCCCGCTGTCGATGAGCGTGAACCAGAGCGGCGGGTTCTTCCGCAGCGACGATGAGCTGGAGCACCCGAACCTGCAGCTGTACTTCAACCCGCTGTCCTACCAGATTCCCAAGAGCAACAAGGCCAGCCTCAAGCCTGAGCCGTATTCGGGCTTCCTGCTCTGCTTCAACCCGTGCCGGCCGACCAGCCGCGGCGAAATCCGCATCGCCTCGAAGAACCCGGCCGACGCCGCGCTGATCGACCCGAACTACCTGAGCACGCAGAAGGACATCGACGAGGCCATCCAGGGCAGCCACCTGATCCGCAAGATCATGAACGCCCCGGCGCTGAAGAAGATCACCGTGGAAGAAGTCCTGCCGGGCCCGGCCACCCAGTCCGACGAGCAGATGCTGCAGTACTTCCGCGAGAACTGCGGCTCGATCTACCACCTGTGCGGCAGCTGCGCCATGGGCAGCGACCCGCAGACCTCGGTGGTGGACAACCGCCTGCGCGTGCATGGCCTGCAGGGCCTGCGCGTGGTCGATGCGTCGATCTTCCCCAACGTCACCTCCGGCAACACCAACGCCGCGGTGATGATGGTGGCGGAGAAGGGCGCCGACCTGATCCTAGAAGACGCGCGCCAGGTCGCCGAGCAGCGCCCGACCGCCCAGCCTGCCTCGCGCGCGGCGGTGTAGTAGCGGCGTATTACCCCGCCGTCAGCGCCACTGACTAAGCTCTCCCGCATGCCCGGCCACCACGGCCGGGCCCTGCCGGGAGATGCCCCAGATGGCCGCGAAGAAGATCCTGATGCTGGTCGGCGACTACGCCGAAGACTACGAAACCATCGTGCCGTTCCAGGCACTGCTGATGGTCGGTCACACCGTCCACGCCGTCTGCCCGGACAAGCAGGCCGGCCAGAGCATCCGCACCGCCATCCACGATTTCGAAGGCGATCAGACCTACAGCGAGAAGCCCGGGCATAACTTCGCCCTCAACGCCGACTTCGCCGGTGTGCGCGCCGAAGACTACGACGCGCTGCTGATCCCCGGTGGCCGCGCCCCGGAATACCTGCGCCTGAACGCCAAGGTGATCGAACTGGTGAAAGCCTTCGACGCCGCGAAAAAGCCCATCGCCGCCGTCTGCCACGGCGCCCAGCTGCTGGCTGCGGCCGGCGTGCTCAAGGGCCGCGCGTGCAGCGCCTACCCGGCCTGCGGCCCGGAAGTGACGCTGGCTGGCGGTGAATACGTGGACATCCCGGTGGACGCTGCCCATGTCGACGGCAACCTGGTCACCGCCCCGGCCTGGCCGGCGCATCCGGCGTGGCTGGCGAAGTTCCTCGAGGTGCTGGGCACCAGGATCAGCCTGTAGACTGGCCCGTCATCGAAGCTGGAGAAGCCGTCCATGTGCGAACTCTATGTAAAGGCCGACCCGATTCTCTACGAGTCGCGTTCCCGCTCGCTGCGTATCCGTGGCGTGGTCACCACGCTGCGCCTGGAGAACCAGTTCTGGGACATCCTGCGCGAGATCGCCGAGGTGGACGGCATGACCACCAACCAGCTGATCACCAAGCTCTACGACGAGGTGATGGACTACCGCGGCGAAGTGGTGAACTTCGCCTCCTTCCTGCGAGTGAGCTGCACGCGCTTTCTTGCCCAGCGGCGGGACAACATCGTCGAGCTTAACCGGGTGCCGCGTAGCGCCTGATCGTTCCAGTGATTGCCGAACGGCTCTTCGTAGGATGGCGTGGAGCGAAGCGATACCCATCGCTGCCACCGGCGCCCTCGCTGATGGGTATCGCTGCTCTCCACCCATCCTACGTATTGATCATGTCCGCGACGGTCGAACTGCCTTTCGTAGGACCGAGGGGGACGCCCAGTCCTTGCTCGCGAACTGTTCCAGCCTTGAAGTGCCCGGCAAACACCATTCGCGAGCAAGCTCGCTCCTACAGGTCGACTTGGTCGTCACCGGGTTATTCGCCGCGCTGGCGGATAACGCTTGAGGCGTTATGCGCGCTACAACTGCGGCTTCCGTTACTCAAGCCCTGGCTACGCGCCCCGCTCCTGAAGGGGGAAAGAGCTGTCTATGCCGGCTGATACCAGGGTTTCATTCTGCACCGTACGGTCCCCTCTCCCTCTGGGAGAGGGTTAGGGTGAGGGCTGGCCCGAGCGCAGAAAGATGGGCATTACCCGCTATCGCGCGCATGGCGCGCTTCTACAGGTCGGCTCCGTCGTCAGTGGGGATAGGGAAAATCCCGCCCAAGAAAAAGCCCGGCACTTGGTCGGACTGGTTTTTATCCAGGAAAATCGCCATTAATCTCGCATCCGCGAATAAACTGGCCGCTCCGTCTTTTTCCCAGCCACGTATCGTCCAGATTTATTCAGAGCGACTTGACTCTATCCAGCAAAAAGTGGGGGAATAAATGGGGGGGGGCATAGATCTCCTACCCCCACCGATGGAGTTGAGTAGTCATGGGAAAGTTGAACGCCAAGCAGGTCGAGAATCTCGACAGCCCCGGCACTTACGAGGATGGCGAGGGCTTGCGCCTGGTCGTGCAGGCATCTGGACGGAAATCCTGGGTGCTGCGCTTCCAGCTAGCAGGTCGACGCAGGGAGATGGGGCTAGGCGGCTTCCCCCAAGTCAGCCTCAAGGATGCGCGCGTAAAGACGGCCAATTGCCGCCGCCAGCTTGCTGATGGAATCGACCCGCTGGCCGCACGTGATGCGGAGCGGGAAGCGCAACAGGCCTCTCAACGCAGCAGTAAGGCAAAGCTACTGACCTTCGAGGATGTCGCTCGGGAGTACTTTGAGGCCCACTCCTCAGGCTGGTCTGATAGCTGGCGCAAAGGCTGGATACGCAAGCTGGAAATCTATGTCTTCAATCGAATCGGTAAGCTCGCCATTTCCAAGGTGGCCACCGATGAGCTGCTGGCGATCCTACGGCCAATCTGGGCGACAAAGAATCGCACCGCCAACGAGGTGCGCTCTCAGATTGAGCAGATTCTGGATGCAGCCAAGGCTCGCGGGTTACGCTCTGGCGAGAACCCGGCCCGTTGGCGTGGGCACCTGGACAACTTACTCAGCCGTACAGATAAAAAGAAGGCGAGAAAGCAAACCAGCTTTGCTGCTCTAGCTTGGAAAAACACTCCGAAGCTGATGCAGCAATTAAAACAGCTCAACACTCGCAACGCTCAAGCCATGCAGCTACTGATAATGACAGGAGCTCGAACACACATGGTGAGATTTGCACAATGGAGCGAGTTTGACTTCGAACAACGCACCTGGTCGCTGTCAGCGGAGCGTATGAAGGCTCGATCTGCCTTTGTCATTCCGTTGGCAGACGCGGTAATTCATCTACTTCAAGAAATTCCAAATATTGACGACAGCCCATATCTCTTTCCAGGGCAGGGGCGCTCCGGCGTTATGCATGGGAACGCCATGAGAGATTTACTACAGATAGAACTTGGACATGCAGACGTAACCTGCCACGGATTCCGCTCCAGCTTTCGAGACTGGGCTGGCGAGTGCACCGACCACCCCAGGGAAATCTGTGAACTTGCCTTGGCTCATGATGAGCGCGGACAGACTGAAAGCGCATATTCCCGCTCAAATTTCCTGGAGAAACGCCGAACACTAATGGCAGATTGGACTGCTTTTCTGGCAAACAGCCAAAATTAACACTCCGGAGGTACCGACCAACTCCGGAATCAAACCCTTACGACTCAATGCCCCGTAGAATACGCATCCTTTCTTCGAGATAAAGGCCTTTCTCCTCCTCCATCAGAAGAAGTATCTCAATAACCTGGGGGCGCTTAATTTCATATTTGTCACATAAAGCATCGAGACGCTTCCTTGCTCGATCTGTAAGAGTGAAATTGTATTGACTTTTTCCGTCGCTCTTTCTTCTGCGCTTGACCTGCCCCCACGCCTTTCTTGCTGCCGATACATAGAACGCCTTCTCAGTATCGGTCGCAGGAATGCCATCCAGGACCCTCAATAGCGAATTCAGATCGGATGGCTTGCTCTCAATCAACAGATGGATCGAGTGATGCTTGTTTAGCTGGCTCCATACTTGCCCACAAGCCTCCTCTTCACCCTCTGCATTCTCACTCTTTATCCAGTCAAGGATTTTGTCTTTGCGCACCTGCTCATCCCAAGCTCTCTTGAGCTGCTGTACATAGCCTGCCTTGCTCACATCTGGATCTCTTAAGCAGTCAACCATTGCGATCACTTCATCTCGACCAGTTACTGCGGGAGGGCAGTTAAACAAGTATTCCCTGTAAGAGTTAATCCTCACTTTTAACCATGCAAGTTGACGAGGCTCCGAGGATATCCATGCAAGCTGCTCATCTGGAAGCATCAGATCATTCTGGGCGCCATGAATGTAGCCGGGCTCCACACCAGCGTCATAAATAGCATCCGCCATATCGTCGCGCATATATGCAAAGTTCAATTTCATTCTATCGTAGCGAGAAATTTTGTCGCCATCTAAGAAGCACCAGAGCCATATGTCTCTACGGCGACTGTAGTTCTTGTCTCCAAGAATTTTTGAAAGTTGATCATCCACCTTGAAGGAGGACGAGAGCTGCTTACGAATGATGGCCATGAGACACCCTGGGGCAAGACTGTTTTGGTGAATCTAGAATGCATCATGCAGAGAAAAGCAGCAACCCGAGAATGACTCTAGAGGTATAGAAGAATTATTTCAGAGTTTAAATTAGTAATGACAACCCTAAAAAACTGGGCTTACAGGCTGTTTCATCCCCTGAATTCTTGCATTCTTCAACCAGGTTTGCACCTCAGCCGCTGCATCGCTCCCTCTGCAGTGGCGCCTGCTGCTCGAACGCTTCCTACCATCCGCCCATGCGACTAAGGATGCCGACTGGCTTCGTCACTAGGGCGAGATCCTGCCCGCTCGGTAAAAATCTACCGCCCCTCCCCATCCTTTGGACAAACCAAAGGACTCGCCACCATGAAACTGCTCCGCCAAAAGAAAGTACTTGAGATGACCGGCCTCAAGCGCTCGTCGCTGTATAACTACATTGCTCTTGGACTGTTTCCTCGTCCCGTTGCACTGGGCCGCCGCGCTGTCGCCTGGGTCGAGGCCGAGATACTTGAGTGGATTACCTCACGTATTCGCGAGCGCGATGAGAGAGTGGTCGGGAAGAAGGTCTAACAGTTCCGCCTAGATACCGGCATAGAGTCCGCCTTAGTGGCGGACTGATATATACTGCAAAAATTGATGATTATCCGGACCTAATTCCCTGGCGCCAATTAAATAAACATCCAGATATTAATGGGTTGCACTTGTTTATTGCCAAGCAAACGCAATGGGTCAGGCCTCGGTATTAGCATTGTTAATATCCATTCCTTTCATTATTTATTCTCTACCACCTACTCTCCACCAAACCTATTAGAGCCTACTCAGTCCTCTCTATTAAATCCATTCTCCATTCAATCTACCAATATCAACCATCCAAATAGTCCATACACAGAACACTCACCTGCAAGTCAACATCAGTAGCTATCTAGATCACAAAATCTAGATAGCGCAGCAATACAAGAGATCCGATATAGGCATCAACCATCCAGTCACTAATGCCCATGCCCAGCATGAGCAATTACTTGATGGCGACAAGCCACGCCCATTGCAAAAAAACCAGATACGCCTAATGCGTATCTGCATATCTCAGACAACCACCCAAGCAATCTCCCCAACAGTAAACAATTACTGATCAGTGCATTCGTATAGGACGCAAGCATTGCGCTGTTCCGTACTCCACACGCACAGCACCTCTGATTGCACATGCATCACCACTCAATTCAATGGCGAGAATCCAACATGCAATCAGTTCGCTTGCTCAAACGACACCCTGATAACACCAACCTTCATCTTCACTACGAATCCAAATATAACGGCCTGCCAGTTATGCAAGAGCACGCCCCACTGATACGGGAATATCTTCAAATACTACAGCGCATTACAGAGCGCTCACTAGCCGATCATCGTGAAGTCTTTGCAGTACGGTTTGACCTGCAATTCCCCGAGGTGGAGTTCACACCGTGGCATTGGATGACCAATGAAGTCATCAGCCGTTTTGTCGAGTCATTGGAAGAACGTATTCAGAATGCTCGAAAGAAAGCGGCTGTGGACAACAAGAAGGCCCATAAGACGACTGTACGATGGATGTGGGTGAAGGAGTACGGCGATGATAGCAGCCGGGCTAATCCGCATTACCACTGCTTGCTGCTGTTAAACCGAGATGCCTTTAACGCCTTGGGAAAGTTTGATCTGGAGAGAGATAACTTGTACAGCCGCTTAGTGAGCGCCTGGGCGAGCGCTCTGGGCGTAGAGGACTGGCAGGCTATGGGGATGGTACACATCCCGACCAATGCCTGCTACAGCATCACGACAGAGGGCTACTCAGGATACTTCTACCGCATGAGCTACCTCTGCAAGGCCAGAAGCAAGGTCTATGGCAATGGCCAGCATGCCTGTGGGTACAGTCGGGATTAGTAGAGCGACTGGATCAGATGCGGGGAGCAGGCCAGTCAGTACCGCGCTGGAGAGCTTCTTCCGCTCGCTGGAGGCTGAGCGGGTGTGCCTGACGCGCTATGCCTGCTTCCACGAGGCGAAACCGACCTGTTCGACTACATCCGTTTTTACAATCACCGTCGCCTCCGCTCGACGCTGGGCTATCTCAGTCCGATGGAGTTCGAGTAGCGCCACCCGACCACGCCAGTATTGCCTGTACCAACTCCGGATTGGTGTGGGAGGCCCAGGAGTCCTCCTGGTGAAGCGCGTGCAGCGCTGACTCCAGATACACCCCGTGTATCGCACCGTCGGATGCGATGAAGGCCGCTGCGTCGTCCTGCGCCGCTCGCAGTTTGTCTTGTAGGTCGCCGCTCATCTTCTGGCTGAAGAGCGTGGTGGAGATGAAAGGCCCGGTGGTGGTCATCGCCGACCAGAAGGTCGTCGCCATGATGGGCTCGTTCTTGAAATCGGGAAGGACCTTGATGAAGGCTGCCGCCGAGGTACTTGCCAGCATCAATACCAGCGTAATGGCGCAGTACTTGGAAAGGAGCATCCTAACGGATCTCGCCTGTGGGAAATGTTTCAGGAAAGCTGCGGTGCCGAGGGTCTTTCGTCAAGGCGACAAAGAGCCGCCTTGCGTAAGCCGATTCTTTCGAGAAATTCGTTGCTGTTTACATTCGGGGTAACTTACCGTCGATGACTCCCATCACCAGCAGCAGGCTGGCGCCATCGGGAAGCTCGGGCTACGGGATCGGCGTATTTCACCAGATTCGCGAAGTCATTTTCAGTGTTTGCCAAGGGCTTCAGGTAGGTGCTGGCCTGGGGTTGGGTATTGAGGCCGACTGCTGTCACCTAGCGACCGTACGCTTCGTACCGCTGGCGAACTTTCGATTTGCTACTGGATAGTCGATTCATGCGGCCACAGGTCGGACACCAGCGGCCTGTGCGAATGTTGGCGAACGCGCTATGCCAGCTATGGCCACGGTGACAAATCCAATGCAGCTTCTGCTTCACGTTGATGTACTGCGTCGACAGGCACTGACCGCCTCGCTCTGCTGCCATGGCATGCGCATCCTCAATGGTCAGTCGCTGAGAGAGCGTCATGCAGCGCTTGCACCAAGTACCTGCCAGTATGTGAGAGGCCTTGGCATTCCATTCATGCCCAAGCGTGCAGCGAAAGCGATAATACGCATTGGCACCGGTATACGCCTCAGCCAGGCAAATTCCTCGGTGATTGGCCGCCGCTTCCTGTAGGCGTGCGAGTCCATCGGCTTGCCACTCATCTCGGTCGATAGGCCAATGCTTGCAGCGCGGACACCACCGGTTTGCGTTCAGGACAGAGGCGCCGCGCACCTGCCATTCATGTCCTTGGGCACAGCGAAATGCGTACTTCGCTGCCGCGCCCTGATACGTCGGTGATAGGCATTCGCCGCCATGGCGTTTTGCGGCTTGCTGCAGGCGTTTCAAGCCGTCAGGCAGCAGTTGAGTCTCCGACTGCTTGCGCCGGCCATTGGTGCAGATAGCGCAGCTGATGTAGCTCAGGGCAGAGCGCCCGCTTTGCGCCCAGGCGTGGCCCTGGGCGCAGTGGAACTGGTGATTCATTTTCTCTCCCAGCCACTGCCTGCTGAGCAGGGTAACGCCAGCTTTCTTGGCCAGGCTGCGCATTTGCTGGATGAGCTGCTGATCCTTGCAGGGCCGGCATCCGGCCATCTTTGTTTGCGTCGTGAAGGGCTTGAGATAACGCCTGATCTCATGCCCCTTGCCGCAGCGAAAGAGGTAGGTCGCTTCAAATCCTTTCCATGGCCCGAGGCGTTCCATCCGGGCGCGCTGTGTCTCGGCCAATAGGTGCGCATAGCGAGAGTCTTCACCCTGTTCAGTGATCGAGAGACTGCTCTCAGGGAGGGGCGCTGCTTCGGTGGATGGATGGCGTGGCATGTATCGATCTATATCGGATAGTTAAACCTAGCTTGGGTTTTTAACCGATTACGCGGAGCTTTAAGAGTCACGAAACCCTGCGTAGTAAATAAATAATTTACGCACACTTAATTGAGACAGTTCTTATTGTTGGGGCAATTGGCGATTACCTACGCTCGACAGGCCATTAATCACAATTGCGACCCTTCGAAATGGACTTTCGTCACCCGTTGAACCAAGCCATTGCCAGTGTTCTGACTGGCATCCTGTTCCTTAATCCGATTGTGGTAGCAGGGGCACAGTTGGCCGTCGATGCGGCGGCGGGTGGCAATACGCAGATTGGTGCAGCGGGTAATGGCGTACCCATCGTCAATATCGCTACCCCTAATGGCGCTGGGCTCTCGCACAACAAGTTCACCGACTACAACGTCGGCCAACAAGGCCTCATCCTCAACAACGCCACCGGTAAAACCCAGTCCACGCAGCTGGGCGGCATGATCATCGGTAACCCCAACCTCAAGGGGCAGGCTGCGCAGAAGATCCTCAATGAGGTCACCGGCTCTAATCCCTCGCACCTGCGGGGCTACACCGAGGTAGCTGGCCAGGCCGCGCATGTGATCGTGGCAAATCCACACGGCATCGCCTGTGCAGGCTGTGGAGTGATCAATACCCCGCGGGCCACGCTGACCACCGGCAAACCGATCATCAATGGCGGCCAGCTACAGGGCTATGACGTCAATGGCGGTCACATTGCCATCGAAGGCACTGGCCTCAACGCCAGCAACGTCGACCGCTTCGAACTGATTACTCGCAGCGTGCAGCTCAATGCCGAGTTGCACGCCAATCAACTTGCCGTGGTGGCCGGGCGCAACCAGGTCGATGCCGAATCCCTGGCTGCCACCGCCAAGGCCGACGACGGCAGCGCCAAGCCGCAACTGGCCATCGACAGCTCCACGCTGGGTGGCATGTACGCCGGCGCCATCCGCCTGGTGGGCACCGAGCAGGGCGTGGGTGTGAAACTGGCCGGCAACATGGCCGCCAGCGCCGGCGATATCCAGATCGACGCCAACGGCCAACTCAGCCTGGCGCAGACCAGCGCCGCCGGCAGTCTGCGGGCCAGGGCACAGGACATCGCGCTGACCGGGCCGGCCTATGCCGGCAATACCGCCGAGCTGAGCGCCAACGGCCAACTGAGCAACAGCCAGAGCCTCGCCGCTGGCCAGCGCGTCGCGCTCACTGCCGCGCAGGTCAGCAACAGCGGCATCGTCGAAGCCGGCGTCAATCCGGACAGCAGCCGCAACGCCCAGGGCGATGTGGCGATCAACGCGCAGATCCTGCGCAACAGTGGCAGCGTGGTCGCCAGCCGAAACCTGGATGCCAATGCCAGCGCCGCCCTGGATAACCAGGGCGGCGCGCTCAAGGCGGCAGAAGCCCGCGTCAGCGCCGCGACACTGGACAACCGCCAGGGCCGCCTGCTCGCCAGTGGTCAGTTGAGCCTCAATGCCGCGCGCCTGGACAATCGCAACGGCCAGGCCGTCGCCAACCGCCTGCAAGTCAGCGGCGGCGTGCTGGACAACCGTCTCGGTCTGTTCTCCGCCGAGCAGTCGCTGGACTTCACCCTCGACAGCCTCGACAACAGCGGCAAGGGCACCCTGGTCAGCAATGGCACGCTGCAGGCTCGCGTGCAGCAGAAGCTCGACAACCAGGCCGACGGCCTGCTCTCGGCCAAGGGCGCGCTCGGCGTGCAGGCCGGCAATCTCGACAACCGTGGCGGGCTGGTGGTCGGCGATGCCGGCGTGACCCTCTCCGGTGCCAGTCTGAGTAACAGCGCACTGGGCGTGATCAGCAGCCTGGGCGAGCTGAAAATCGATGTCGGCCAGTTGGACAACAGCCAGGGCGGCACCCTCGACAGCGGCGCGGCACTGCGCCTGAACGCCAGCCAGGTGAACAACGCCAAGGGCAGTGTGACCGCCAAGGGCGACCTGCAGGCCAAGGCCGACAGTTTCAGCCAGCAGGGCGGCGAGCTGCTCGCCCAGGGCGCGCTGAATCTCGAAGCCGGGCAACTCGACAACCGCAACGGCGGACTGGTCGCTGCTAATAATGGTGTCACCGTCAACGGCACTGACCTACTCAACCAGGGCGGCGAAATCTCCAGCCGCGCCAAGGTCGAGTTGCAGGCAGCCAGCCTGGAGAATGGCGGCGGCAAGGTCGTCGGCGACGCCGGTCTCAGTCTGCAGGTGCAACGTATCGCCAACCGTGCCGGCACCCTGGCTGGCCGCGATGGCCTGAGCGTCACCGGCCAGAGCCTGGACAACAGTCAGGGCGGCCTGCTCAGCAGCCAGAAGAGCCTCTGGTTGCAACTGGCTGGCGCACTCGACAACAGCGGTAACGGTGCACTGCTCAGCCAGGGAGTCCTGACCCTCAACGCCGGCAGCCTCGATAACCGCGGCGGCGCGATTTCCAGTGCTGGTCTGCTGTTCTCCCGTCTGGCCGGTGATCTCGACAACCGGGGCGGCAAGCTGCTCAGCGACGGCGCTATCGATCTGGGCGGCGCCAGCCTGAACAACGCTGGCGGTATCCTCAGCGCCGCCGGTGACATCAATCTGCAAGGTGCGAAGCTGGACAACAGCCAGAAAGGCCGCATCGTCACCGACGCTGCCATTCACCTTGCCACTGCCCAGTTGGATAACAGCCAGGGCGGCAGCCTGTCCGCGCGTGGCGTGATCGATGGCCGCGTCAGTGGTCTCGACCAGCACTCTGGCGGCCAACTGATCGGGCAGGGCGGCATCGACCTCGACCTGCAAGGCGGCGCGCTGAACAACGCCGGTGGCCTGCTCGGCAGCCCTGGCCAGCTGGTGCTGCGCAACGTTGCCAGCCTGGATAACCAGGGCGGTGAAATCTCCAGCGACCGCACCTTCGCGCTGACCACCGGGACTCTGCTCAACCAGGGCGGCAAGATTCTCTCCGGCGACCGCCTGACTCTCACCAGTGGAGCGCTGAACAACAGCAATGCCGGGGTGCTCTCCGGAACCAATGGCCTCAGCGTCAGTGCCACCAGCCTCGATAACAGCCAGGGCGGCACCCTCGCCAGCCGGGGTGACCTGCTGGTGCGCAGCCAGGGCGCGCTGGACAACCACGACGACGGCGCATTGGTTGCCGGCGGCAAGCTCGACGTCGGCAGCGCCAGCCTGCACAACCAGGGTGGCCTGCTTTCCGCCACGGGCAATCTGCTGCTTATCACTGGCACTACAGACAACCGCGAAGGTCGCTTGCTCGCCCAAGGCAACCTCGATAGCACCACGGCCGATCTCGACAACCGCGACGGCGTGATCAGCGGTGCGCAAGGTCTCGAGCTCAGTGCCGGCAATGTCCTCAACGGCGCCAGCGCCGCCGGTAAACCCGGTGGCCTGATCACCAGCCAGGGCGCACTGACCCTGCACGGTGGAAAGCTGGAATCCACCAATGGCGGCGAAATTTCCGCCAAGGGCGATCTGCACCTGATCGTCGCCCAACTGATCCAGCGCCAGGCGGCGCTGATCGGCGAAGGCAAAGTGACGCTCGACCTGGGCAACGGTGCCCGGCGCGGAGACTTCGACAACCGTGGCGGCCTGCTCAGCGCGAGCGGTGCGTTGCAGATCAACGGTCTCGGCAACCTCGACAACCGTGGCGGGGAAATCTCCGCCAGCCAGGACTTCACCCTGACCGCCAGCGGCGACCTCGACAACCGCGACAGTGGTCGAATCATCAGCGCCGGCCAGCTCGAACTGAATGCTGGCGCCTTGCGCAACGCCAATCAGGGGCTGCTCTCCGGTTGGCAGGGGCTGGTGGTCAACGCCGACAGCCTGGACAACAGCAGCGGCGGCACAGTTTCCAGCCGCGACGGCGCGCTGAACCTGACCCTCAGTGGCGCGCTCGACAACCATGGCGAAGGCGCGCTGGTCAGCAAGGGCAACCTCAGCCTTGGCGCCGGCAGTCTGAACAACGCTGGTGGCATCGTTTCCACCCAGGGCAATCTCGGCCTGAGCCTCGCCGGCGGCCTCGACAACAGTGCCGCCGGCTTGCTCAGCGCGCAGGGCAGCCTGACCGGCAGAGCTGGGGCTGTGGATAACCGTGGCGGGCAGATCAGCGCCGCGAGTGTCGACTACGACGCCAGCAGCCTGAACAACAGCGGCGGCAGCCTCGTCAGCCAGGGGGCGCTGCGCCTGGGACTCCTCGGTGCGCTGCTCAATAATGGCGTCGGCTCCAAGCTCGCCAGTGGTGGCGCGCTGAACCTGAAAGTCGGCAACCTGGAAAACCGCGGCGGCCAGCTCGCCAGCCAGGGCCTGCTCAAGGTCCTCGCTGGGCGCTTCGACAACAGCCTCGGCGGCACCGTGGCCGCGCAGAACGACCTCACCCTTGAACTAACCGCCGAGTTGCTCAACGACCAGGACGGGCTGCTCTTCAGCAAGGTCGGCCAGCTCAACGTCAGCGCCAACAGCATCGACAACGCAGGCGGCACCCTGCAGGGACAGGGCAATACCACCCTCAAGGCCACGGGCGCCATCGGCAACCAGAACGGCCACATCATCAGCCAGAACGGCCAGCTCGACCTGGGCAGCGGCAGCCTCGACAACAGCGCAGAGGGCGTCATCAACGCCGCCAACGGCAACCTCAAGCTGGTCACCGGCCAGTTCAGCAACAACGCCGGCACCACCCAGGCCAAAGCCGTCAACATCACCGCCACGGGTGGCATCGACAACCGCAGCGGCCATCTCTCGGCGGTCAGCGGCGACAACCGCGTCAGCACCACCGACCTGAACAACCAGGGCGGCGGCCTGTATGCAGGCGGTCTGCTCTACCTGCGCGGCAACCAGTTGTTCAATGACGGCGCGGCCCTCGGCCTGGGTGGCAAGATCGGCGCCGGCAACCTCGACGCCAGCCTCACTGGCGCGCTGAACAACCAGTTCGGCCTGATCGAAAGCAGCGGCAACCTGACCCTAGGCGCGGTCAGCATCGACAGCCAGAACGGTCGTTTGCGCGCTCTCGGGAAAGCGGGTGCTACAGCGATCAAAACCACGCTGCTGGATAACCGCAACGGCGCTCTCGAAACCGCTAACGAGAACCTGAGTCTCACCGTCGACAACCTTCTCAATGAGGGCGGGAGAGTCTTTCATGTTGGGAACGGCACATTCGGGCTCAACGCAACTGATATCACTCGTGCGGGCGGCAGCTTCATAACCACGGGCAGGTTCGATATCACCGCAGACAGCTGGACCAACAGCAGCGTCCTGCAAGCTGGCTGGCTGAGCCTCAATATCGGCCAGTTCAACCAGACTTCTGACGGAGCACTGCTGGCGAATCATTCCCTGACGGGACGTGGAGGCAACTGGAGCAACGATGGTCTTTTGGCCAGCGACGGTAGCCTCGATATCCAGCTAACCGGTACCTACAGCGGTGCAGGCCGTGTCACCAGCTTGGGTGACCTCCACCTCTCGGCGAATCAGCTCAACGTTAATCCTCGTGGCAGCATTACGGGTGGTCAGGACGTCACTCTTGCTGCCGCTAAATTGACCAACCTGGGGCGCATTACCGCCGCAGGTGACCTCATTGCCGGCACCGGTACGCTCAATAACTACGGCACCTTTGGTAGCGCTGGACAACTGCAAATCCAGACCGGCGATCTGCTCAATGACGGTCAGGCACAAGGTGCGCTGCTGTTCAGTGGCGCCGATATGATCCTGCGCGTGGACGGTACCCTGACTAACCGTCTGGCCGATGTTTATAGCTTGGGCGACCTGGATGTGGCGGCCAATGATGCCGCTGCCAGAACAGCCAAGATCGAGAACCTCACGGGCCATCTGGAAGCGGCTGGTGATCTGAGCCTATTGGGCACCAGCATCGTTAACCGGAAAGATCAGTTCGCCATAGGCCAGAAATTGGTTTCGGGCTATATCACCGTCCGGTGCTATGACTGCGGCGGCGATCATTACAATGTCGATTACATTCTTAAGGAATGGTACGAAGGCGGCATCGAAGAAAGCACTAGCGCATCCACCATCAGCGCGGGGCGCGACCTGACGCTGGCGGGTGACGACGTTCAGAACATTGGCGGGGTGATTTCTGCTGCACACAACATCGCCATCAATGCCCAGAACTTCCTCAACCAAGGGGTTGGTTCGGGCTCTGCCATCCGCACTCTCACCTTCGCGAGTGGCCGGATCACCGACGGTACCTTCGAGCGTTTCCTCGGCAATGTGGTGCTGCCGTACAACGCAGCTAACCATCCGGATCCGACCACCTTCTTCTACCTGGTCGGTGAGGACTTCAAAACCGGCACCATTACCCCCATCGAACTGCAGAACATCACGCTGCATGCCTACCAGGATGAAAACGGCAAGGTCTTCCGTCCGGATTACGTGCCGGATTGGGACTCCAACACCTACGATCCGAACAACGTCCGCACGGTCCCCGAAGAGCTATACCGCTATGGTTTAGTATCGGACATCTTTGAATACCGTCCTGGTGGTGCGGTCTCCAATGCCGTAGTGCAGGCCGCTGGTGATATCAGCATCAATGCCTCGCAGCGCCTGGAAAACAGTGTGGTACTACCGGGAATTCGCTACGAAGGCGGAGTCCCAAAACTGGCCGATACGACCGTCAGCGGCAAGACTCAGCCGATTGTGGTGGTACTCGATCGCAAACTACCGCCTGAGCTTGCGCAACAGCAAGTCAACCCGATTTCACTGCCTGGCTTCAGTCTGCCTACTGGTAGCAATGGCCTGTTTCGTCTGAGCGCGGATGAAGGGAATAAGAGCGCAACTCAGGCCGTGGCCGGAGCGAACAGCTTTACGTTCACCGGCCAAAGCATTGGACCGAATCAACGCGAGCGCGCACTGAGTGGCGACCTTACGCAGGTGAGCGATGTCTCTCTCACCTCTGGCGGCAACGCGCAGGATGCGGTAGGAGAGGGCAGCTTCGGCGTTGCGCGAGTCCAGGGAGTGCCCAGTAGTGCCTCTCCAAGCAACAGCCACAAGTATCTGATCGAGACCAACCCCGAGCTCACCAACCTCAAGAGCTTCCTGGGTTCTGATTACTTGCTCGGCCTGTTGGGTTATGACCCTGATCAGGCCCAGAAACGTCTGGGTGACGGCCTCTACGAACAGCGTCTGATCCGTGATGCTGT
This sequence comes from Pseudomonas nitroreducens, assembly GCF_014204515.1. GTDB lineage: Bacteria > Pseudomonadota > Gammaproteobacteria > Pseudomonadales > Pseudomonadaceae > Pseudomonas > Pseudomonas nitritireducens_A. The sequence goes on from NZ_JACHLI010000009.1 coordinate 228,716, forward strand.
GGTGGCCCGTACCGGCCAGCGATACATCGATGGCATGACCAGCGACGAAGCGCTGTTCAAGTACCTGATGGACAATGCCATCGCCTACAAGGACAGCCTCAAACTGAGTGTGGGGGTGGCGCTGACTGCAGAGCAGGTGGCCGCGCTCACTCATGACATCGTCTGGCTCGAAGAGGCCGAGGTAAACGGCGAGAAAGTGCTCGTTCCGGTTGTCTACCTGGCGCAGGCCAACAACCGACTGGCACCCAGCGGCGCGTTGATCATGGGCAGTGACGTCTCGCTGATCGCCGGCGGTGATCTCACCAATCAAGGCACTCTGCGTGCTAGTGGCGACTTATCCGTTACCGCCAAAAATATCCAGAATAGCGGTGCGATAGAGGCTAGTGGTCGTCTGGATCTGCTCGCCCAGGACAGCATAAAGAATGCTCAGGGCGGCATCATCAGTGGCCGCGACGTCAGTCTCAGCACGCTGACTGGGGATGTCATCAACGAGCGGAGTGTTGCCGTCCATGAAGGTGGTGTCGGTAGCCGGGGCTGGACTCAGAGCTTTGATGAGGGGGCTGCACGTATCGAGGCCGCCGGTAGTTTGAGCATCAATGCCGGACGAGATCTCAACAACATCGGCGGCAGTATCACTAGCGGCAGCGATCTAGAGTTGTACGCCGGTCGTGACGTCAACCTACTTAGTGTCGAGTTGGAGAAAGAGCGCAGTAAAGGTCGTAATTACCAGCAGAGCACTTCTCAGTTGGGTAACGAAGTTAGCGCGGGTCGCGATCTGGACATCAATGCTGGGCGTGACCTCACGGCCATTGCCAGCCGCATTGATGCCGCCCGCGATGCTGCGATCAATGCCGGGCGAAATGTCAGTCTGATCTCCGCCGCAGACGAGCAACACAGCTACGACAAGACCAAGAAGGTCACTAAGCAAGAAGACCACGTTGAGCAGCAGTCCACCGCACTGAATGCCGGCGGCGATGTGCTCATCAGCGCGGGCGAAGACCTCACCCTCGTCAGCAGCAAGATTGTCGCCGGCAACGAGGCTTACCTGGTTGCCGGCGACAAGATCAAAGTCCTCGCCGCTAACGACACTGACTACAGCCTCTACGATAAGAAGTCCAAAGGCTCGTGGGGTAGAAAGAAAACCCAGCATGACGAGGTTACCGACGTTGAGGCGGTCCGCAGCGAAATCCGCGCAGGTTCGGACATCACCCTGATCAGTGGCGGTGATCAGATCTACCAGGGCGCCAAGCTGGAAAGCGGCAATGACATCACCATTGTCAGCGGCGGTAGTGTGACCTTTGAGGCCGTCAAAGACCTGCACCAGGAAAGCCACGCCAAGAGCGACAGCGACCTCTCCTGGAGCAAATCCAAGGGAGAAGGCAAGACCGACGAAACGCTGCGTCAAAGCGCGCTGCTAGCTCAGGGCGAGCTGACCATCCGAGCGGTTGAAGGCCTGAAGATCGATTACAAACACATCAACAAACAGTCCGTCAGCCAAGCCATCGATGCGATGGTCAAGGCCGATCCGAATCTTGCCTGGATCAAGGAGGCAGAAGCACGCGGTGATGTGGATTGGCGTGCAGTGAAGGAAATTCACGACTCCTACAGCTTCAGCAACTCCGGCATAGGGGCCGGCGCTCAGTTGGCAATTGCCATTGTAATGACTGCAGTGGTTGGGCCGGCGGCTATGGGAGCACTAACTACTGCTGGGGCTGGTACAGCGGTCGCCGCAGGGGGAGCCGCTGTCGCCGTGGGCGCCTCGACCAACGCCACCGTCAGTTTCGTCAACAACAAGGGCAACCTGGGTGACGTACTCAAGGATACGACTTCCAGCGACGCGCTCAAGGGTTACGCCATTTCCGGCATCACTGCCGGGCTGACGGCAGATTACTTCGGCAAGTTAACTGGGACTTCGACCGACTCAATTACCGGAAAGATCACCTTCACTGATCCGAACGTCACGCTTGGGTCGTTCCAGGGACTCAGTCAATTTGCGGCGAAGCAGGCGCTGCAGAACGGTACGGCTGCAGCCCTGGGCAAGATTCTTGGCCAAGATGGCAGTTTGGGCGACGCCCTCAAGGCCACGTTGTACAACACCTTGGCTGCTGCCAGCTTCAATGCGGTTGGCGATTACACCAAAGGTGTTTACGACGAAGGCAGCATCCAGAAGATCCTGATCCACGCCATGGTCGGCGGCCTACTCGCCGAAGCCAGCGGCGGTGACTTCCGAACAGGCGCACTTGCAGGTGGTGCCAACGAGGCGCTGGTCGACCAGCTCAACACGTGGGTGGGCGGCAATCAGGACCTGCTCACCATGACGTCGCAGCTGGTGGGCGTATTGGCTGCCGCGACTCAGAAAGATGCCGATATCAACGACCTGAACACCGGGAAGTGGGTGGCGGAGAACGCCACGCAGTACAACTACCTCAGTCACGTGCAGGAAGAGCTCAAAAAGACCGAGCTTGAGGGCTGTAAGGAGAAGGTGTTCTGCAAAACGGGCGTTGAAGCTAAGTGGGCGATGACCGATGCAATGCAGGACGTTGGGATTGTCGTGGGCGTCGGCGGCGGTATTGGCCTTTCGGCGGCAGAAACGGCGGAAGGGCTGTTCCAGCTAGCGACACACCTGCCGGAGACAATGGATGCCTTGCGTCTGCTGGCTAACTCACCGGAATTCCGGCAGCAGTTTGGCGATAATTACTTCCAGGATCTGGAGGCACGCGCCAACCACCTGACTAATGCCTACAACGATGCAGGCTGGCAAGGCTCTGTTACCGCGGGCGTCGAAGGCGGTCGATTTGCCGCTGAGCTGGTTGGGGTACTGACTGCGGTTCGTGGCGGCGCGAAGGTCGCCTCTGAGCTTCCGACTGCCGCGAAGAACGTCATCAACGCCATCGCGGAGATGCCGGCCTCTGGCAGCAAGGCTGGTCAGATTGGGGCAGTTGGTGATATTGGTAAACTAGCTGGTGATGCTGCAAAAGGGGCTGCTACTTGGAAAGGCTCAGGTCCAGTGCCTGGTGTCCTGGGTGTTGAACCTGGCTCGGTATCATCGAAGGCTATTCAGAACTACTACCCGAGCACTAAGAGTGGTTCTATAGAGTTTGTCTTTGATACCAAGACGCAGACTTTTGTGGTTGGAAAACCTAGCGTTGGCTCTCCTGGTCTTTCTCCCCACGAACAACTAGCTAAATCAATTAACTCTTCCGATTCTAGTGCTGTCGTTGGAGGCATGTTTAGGCGTGGACCAAATGGTGAGTTCATAACCAATGAGTTTAGTGGTCACTATTGGCAGAACTGGACTCCAGAAACTCGCAGTGCCTTCGAGAAGGCTATGAGTGGCTACGGAGTCAAGGTTGAACACAGGCCGGGGATGTGACCATAAGATGAAATATAATTTTGCGAATGGTCTTGTGCTGTCTTCTGATGGGCAGGGATGGTCAGTTGAAGGTGGTGGGAACGTCTTCCAGCTTAAGTCGCTAGAAGATTATCGGCGGGTGGTCAGCCTTTTAGAAAAAACTTTCGAAGAGGCTGAAAAGGAGCTGGGGCCAGAGTTTTTCTATTCAGGTGTGATTTTGGCAGGGCTAAATAGTAAATCTGAATATTGGATTGACCTGGCTCTGTTGTGGGCGGCAGATAGCGGCCTAGGTGTGGACGCTGATATAAATCATAAATTGAGTGAGCTGATTGCTCATGATCAGCTCTCACAGTCAGCTAGAAATAAGGCAAAGACTTTAATTTCCCAAAACAAATAACAAATAGCCCCGGCACTGCCGGGGCTATTTGTTTCTACCGCTGTAATTCCCTACCGCCCGAACCGCCGTCTTTCATGCTCCGCCTGATACAACGACTGCGCATCGGAGGCCAGCAGCAACAGCGAGCGGCAAATCTGCGAGATATCGCAGAAAGGCGCGCTGTTCAGGTCGACCAATTGTAAGCGTCCGGGGATCCCGTCTGGTTCGGTCTCGCCCAATTAAGAGATCGTGTCCATCTAATTATCGTGGACACGATCTCAAGGCTCTCATGC
>NZ_JACHLI010000010.1 GCF_014204515.1 Pseudomonas nitroreducens
CAAGTTGAAGGGACTGAGCCCCGTTCAATACAGGGCTCAGTCATTGGCAGCTTAGCGGCCCAGTCCAACTGTCCAACTTTCGGGGGTCAGTTCAATCGCGGGGCTTTTTTCATTCACCTGGCTTTTCAGATAGCAGATCAGGCAGCGGCGACTCAGGCAGCGGCAAACTGGCTGGCGATGCTCGCCTGGGCGCCAGCGATGGCGTTGCGGCGCGGCTCGTCACCATAGGCCAGGCCTTCGGCGCGGACGAACTCGATGTCCGTCACGCCGAGGAAGTTCAGCACCAGTTGCAGGTAGCTCTCGTGGGCCTGGCCAGTCGGCTGGCCGGCGTGGATGCCACCGGCGGTGGACACGATGATCACCTTCTTGCCACCGGCCAGGCCGACCGGGCCGCTCTCGGTGTAGCGGAAGGTCTTGCCGGCCACGGCGATGCGGTCGATCCAGGCCTTGAGCTGGCTGGGGATGGAGAAGTTGTACATCGGCGCGCCGATGACGATGGCGTCGGCGGCGAGGAACTCCTCGATGCTCTTCTCGCCCAGTTCGGCTTCGTGCTTCTGGGCGGCGTCACGCAGCTCGGCCGGGGTGCCGGCGGCGACCAGGCTGGCGGACGACAGGTGGCTGATGGCGTCAGCGGCCAGGTCGCGGTAGGTGACTTCGACGCCGGCTTCGGCGGCGGCCCAGGCAGCGACCAGTTCTGCGCTCAGCTGACGGGAAGCGGAGTTGTCGCCAAGGATGCTCGAATCGATGTGCAGCAGTTTCATGGGTGTTCTCCGAAAGAAGTGGCCAAGTGGGTTGGCGGAAGAATTCGTCGTTGGGAGAAAGACTACGCATGTGGCCAATCCGCGATAAGTCGGCAAAAATGTGACGATTCGTCTTACCAGCAGGACAATCCCATGCAGGACCTCAACGATCTCTTCTATTTCGCCAAGGTGGTGGAAGCCGGCGGATTCGCCGCCGCCGGGCGCCTGCTGGGGCTGCCCAAGTCGCGGCTGTCGCGGCGGGTGGCGGAGCTGGAGACGCGCCTGGGGGTGCGTCTGCTGCAGCGCACCACGCGCAAACTGGCCCTCACCGACCTGGGCGAGCGCTATTACCGGCACTGCCAGGCGATGCTGGTGGAAGCGGAAATGGCCGACGAGGTGGTCGCCCAGCTCAGCGCCGAGCCGCGCGGGCGGGTGAAGCTGTCCTGTCCGGTTGCCCTGGCGGAGACCTCGCTCAACGACATGCTGCCGGGATTTCTCGCCGCCTACCCGCAGGTGAACCTGGAACTGCTGCTGACCAACCGCCGCGTCGACCTGCTCAATGAAGGCGTCGACATCGCGCTGCGCGTACGGGCGCCGGGGGATGAGGACCTGTCACTGATTTCCCGCCGCCTGCGCACGGCGAAGACCGCCCTGGTGGCCGCTCCGGCGCTGCTCGCCGGGCAGCGGCCCAGCACGCCGGAAGACCTGGCCAACCTCCCCGTGCTCGGCTCCCTGGAAAGCGACCGCAAGGTGCACCTGAAACTCCACGGCCCCGGCGGCGCGATCCGCGAGGTCGCCCTGGAGGCGCGGCTGGCGGTGGAGGACTTCAACCTGCGCAAGAACGTGGCGCTGGCGGGCCTGGGTGTGACGGTGCTGCCGCTGCACTACTGCTCGGAGGAACTGGCCGATGGCCGCTTGGTGCTGGTGCTGCCCGAGTGGAGCGAGCCGGAAGCCTTCCTGCAGGCGGTCTACCCGCATCGGCGCGGCGTCCTGCCGGCGGTGCGGGCGCTGCTGGATTACCTGGCCGAAGGTTTCGCCAAGGATGACTGGCCGATCTGAGCTGCGCGCTCAGACGGGGCCTGCGCCCACGCCCAGCAGGACACCGACCCAACCCAGCAGGCGCCCGCCGCTGAGCCAGTCGATCCAGAACAGCTGGTGCAGCGCCACGATGGCCCAGAACACCAGCTGGAACGACAGTTTGCGGGTCTTGTGGCGGAATACCTGTTGGGCCAGGAAGGCGCCAGGCCAGCCGCCGAGCAGCTCCAGCAGGTGCAGGCTGCTTTCCGGAGTGCGCCACAGTCCCTGTTCGGCCTTGCGCTTGTCGCGCCAGTAGGCGAGGAAAGCGAGGACGCTGAACAGTGGATAGAGCAGCAGGAACCAGACGAAGTAGTGATCTTTCAGCCAGAGCACCGAGCCGATGACGGGCAACGCCAGCAGCACGGCCAGGACCGGCAGCGAGCGTCCCAGGGAGCGCTTGGGCGCACTGGGGAAGGCTACCTCGCGGCCGCTGCGGGCCCGCTCGCGGGTGGCAGCGGCGGCCGGCTTGCGGCGAATGGCCGGCGCGTCGATGGCCAGCCCGGCCAGCCGGGCGTGCTCGGCGCGCGGCCTGCCGTCCTTGCTGACGCCCTCGACGTAGCACACCTGGTCGCCGCTGACGGGGCGGCGGTCGCCACGAAACGCCGAAATATGCAGGAAGACGTCCTGGCTGCCGGACTGCGGACGGATGAAGCCGAAGCCCTTGTCGTCGTCCCAGCGACTCACTACACCGTTCTTTTCCACGCTCGCTCGCACCAGATCAGGGTTTCGCGCTGCTCCAGTCGATCAGGTGGAATTGCCAGGTCGCCAGGATCAGCAGGCCGAACACGATACGGTACCAGGCGAAGGCCGCATAGCTGTGGTTGGCGATGAACTTGAGCAGGCCGCGCACGGCAATCATCGCGAAGATGAACGAGGTGACGAAGCCGACGGCGAACACCGGCAGGTCGGACGGCAGGAACACGTCGCGGTACTTGTAGCCCGAATACACCGCCGCACCGACCATGGTCGGCATCGCCAGGAAGAACGAGAACTCGGTGGCGGCCTTGCGCGACAGGCCGAACAGCAGGCCGCCGATGATCGTGGCGCCGGAGCGCGAGGTGCCCGGAATCAGCGCCAGGCACTGGCAGCAGCCGACCTTCAGGGCTTGCTTCCAGGTCATGTCGTCGACGCTTTCGGCGTGCACCCGGTGCTGGCGCTTCTCCGCCCAGAGCATGATCACGCCACCCACCACCAGGGCCACCGCCACGGTGATCGGGTTGAACAGGTAGTGGTGGATGTAGTCGGCGAAGGCCACGCCCAGGACCACGGCCGGGAAGAAGGCGATCAGCAGGTTGACGGTGAAACGCTGCGCCTTGCGCTGGGTCGGCAGCCCGCAGACGATCTCGAGGATCTTTCGACGGAACTCCCAGACAACGGCGAGGATCGCCGCCAATTGGATGATGATGTTGAAGGCTTCGGCACGTTCGCCACCGAAGCCGATGAGGTCGGCGACGATGATCTGGTGACCGGTACTGGAAATCGGCAGGAACTCGGTCAGCCCCTCGACGACGCCCAGGATGAAGGCCTGGAAGGCGCTCCACAAATCCATACTGCACTTCCCCCGCGAGGCACGCTGGCTCGCCTGTTTCTAATGATAGGGCCCGGTCGCTGGACAGGGCCTGCAGCTCCCGGCTCGTGAGCGCCGGGGCGGCGCCGGCATGCTAATGCATTGGGCGCTGATTGCTACGCATGTCACGAAAATTTCGCATCTGGATGCCTCGTCAGTCGATGGGTTGGCAGCTTCGACGAGACGATTTCGTCACGCGTGCAGCAGACAACCGCCGAACGTCCGGGTTCGCCCTGCCGAACAGAAAGGCTAATTCGTTGAATTTCAACAGGTACTTGAGTACCAGAAAGCCTCCGCAAGTCCCTTCTGTGTTAGCCCCGCGTTACAACCGAACCACCCTCTAACGCAGGCGCCGCGCGACTTCGGCCTGCCCATCCAAAGTTGTGTATCAGCGGCGAAACAGAATCTGCGTCAGCCGTGATCCAGCCCCCGTCCCAAGGCCCCCGCCGGCTTTGGCACGGCCGTCCTGTATCGCCGACGAAACACCCGCCCCCGGATGGATCATGGGGTCTTTGCGCAAGCCATTGATTCGCAATGGCAATGCAAAAGCGGCACGGCAACTGCTCCTTCCTGGTACCGCTGGTTAGGGCTCAGCGCACCAAGAAGGAACCGCCATCATGGGGAACATCGACTCAAGGATCGTCGGTCTATTCGTCACGCTCACCTGCGCCGTGGCCAGCGTCCCGCTGTGCTCCACCGCCAGTGCCGGGGACGGCACCATCGTCCTGCAACGCCAGGTCCAGCCTCGCGTCGCCACCCGGCCGACCGACATTCCCGACCCTAATCCGATCACCGTCAATCCGAACATTTCCGAACAGATCGTGCGCCAGACCGGCAATGCCGAGTTGAGCGACAGCGATTTCGCTGGCGTCACCAGCGGCTCCAGCCTGGAACGCCACATCATGCCCGGCGGCCAACTGGTCGGCATGGACAACGGCGCCAACCAGAGCCTCAACGGCAGCAGCATGGGCGCCGGCGCGGCCGGCGGTGGTGCCGGCATCTCCAACTCGGTGAACCGCACCGTCCAGCAGGGCCTCTCGCCGCTGCGCATGCTGACGGGGGATCGCTGAGATGAATACCCGCCTGCTCGTCCTGCCCCTCCTGCTCTGCTCAGCCTCCGCCTTCAGCGCCGATCCTTCGACGATCAACAACGCCAGCATCGACAACGCGGTGCGCAATTACCGCGGCGTGGCCAGCGTGAACCAGGCGGCCGGCGATGAGCAGCAGCAGAGCAACGCCCGCGCCATCGCCATCGGTACCAACGCCCAGGCCACCACCGTGGTGCGCCAGAACGCCAATACCCATGTCGATCTCAGCCAGGCCGCGTCCGCCAGCATCAACGGCAACGCCTTCTCCAACGGCAACGGTGCCCTGGGCGTGAACCAGGCGGCCGGGGCCTCCAACCAGCAAGTGAACGCCATGCGGATCAGCGTCAGCGCCATCCCGCAGAGCGTCGATGACAGCGTGCTTTCCCAGCAGAACGTCGCGCTGCCAGTGAACTCAGGCTCATCGGACTCCACCACGGGTAGCCGGCAGGTCGTCACCAGCGACCAGGCCTTTGCCGGCAGCCGGGGTGTGGTCCAGGTGAGCCAGAGCGCCGGGGTCGGCAATCGAATTGCCAACACCCTGAGCATCCGGGTCGCGGATTGACCCAAGCCAACTCCTAAAACACTAAACACGCCAAACAAAGCAAAGGAGATACACCATGAAACCGACAATGGCTCTCAAGCCCCTGGTATTCGCTGTGGCAGCGATCATGGCTGTAGCAGTGCACGCGGATAACCGTAACAACAACAACGGGCATGGCCATGGCAATGGTCATGAACAACATCAACCCAAGCCTGTGTATGACCCCTACAAGGACCCGCGGATCGAAGCTGGCGCCAGCGCCACGGTGGAAGACTCCCAGATGAGTTCGGACAACGTGGTGATCAACCAGGGCACCAAGAACACCGCCACCATTGACGGATCTCTGGGGAGAGCATCCGGCAACGTGGGGGTCAACGCCGCGGCCGGCGACATGAACCAGCAGGCCAACGCTGCCGCCCTGGCTACCGCCGATGAGAAATTCATCTTCGGTACCGCCTACGCTTCCACCAGCGTGACCCAGGACAACACCGCCAACCAGGCGTGGAACTTCTCCACCACCAACAAGGCCACCCTGAGCAACTCGGCCAACGGCGCCTCGGGTAACGTCGGTATCAACGTGGCCTCCGGCAACTACAACCAACAGAAAAACGACATGGCAGCCGCCGTATCCGGTGGCCGTTCTGCCGACTCCTACAGCGGCGCCGAGCAGACTTCCACCGGCAACGGTGTAGCCAACGCCGCCCTGGCCACCTACGACAAGGAAACTCTGAAGACCGAGTTCCGTGCCCACGGTACCTACAAGGGTGCTGGCGTAGGGGTGGTGGTGGACGACTCCGGTCGTAGCGGTGGTCGTGACGACCGTCATGGCAGCAGCAAACCGGACCTCGATCCGCTGTTCTTCGTCGAGGCCGGCACTGTCGACCTGCGTGGCCAGGCTACCTCCCAGGTCCTGGTGCAATCGGGCTGGAAAGACCCGGTCAAGAACGACGCCAGCATGACCAATTCGCTGAACAACGTGTCGGGTAACGTTGGTGCGAACATCGCTGCCGGTGTCGGCAACCAGCAGAGCAACTCGCTGTCCATCGCCGCAGGTTGCAAATCCTGCCTGTAAGCGATCCAGCGTAGCACCTGGAGGCTCCGGCAACGGAGCCTCCTTCTCCCGAGCCGACCCCCAGGCGTCACGATCATGCGTACGTCCGCCCTGCTTTTGCTCGCCCTCCTTTCGCTCACGACTCAGGCCGCGCAACTCCCCTTCGCCATTCTTCCCGGCGGCACCATGGCCTACAAGCACGTCGAGAGCATCCGCGAGCGCAAGTTCAGCAACCTGGTCCAGCAGAAGACCGACTTCAGCTGCGGCGCCGCCGCGCTGGCGACGATCCTCCGCCAGGCCTACGCGCTGGACGTGGACGAGGAATTCGTGATCAAGGGCATGCTGGTCCGCGCCGACCCCGATCTGGTACGCACCCAGGGCTTCTCGATGCTGGACATGAAGTCCTACCTCGAAGCCATCGGCATGCGCGCCCGTGGTTATCGCATCCCGGCGTCCTCTCTGGAGAAGCTGACGATCCCGGTGATAGTGCTGATGGACATCCGTGGCTACAAGCATTTCGTGGTGATGCAGCGGGCCTACAAGGGCTACGTCTACATCGGTGATCCGGTGCTGGGCCACAAGCGCTTCACCCAGGAAGACTTTCTCAAAGGCTGGAACGGCATCATCTTCGCCGTCATCGGTCCGGGCTACGAACAGGCCAACGCCCTGATGAATCCGCCCGACCCGCTGACCGCCAAGGACCGACTCAATGCCTTCCGCCCGGTCAAGGATGCGGAACTCATGGAATTCGGCTTCATCCAGAGCGACTTCCTCTGACCGAACCAGAACGGAAGGCAGGAGTCCTTCCGGGGAGAAAAACAATGAAAGCGATGCCACTGCTCGCCGCCAGCTGCCTGCTGGCCTGCCTGCCGGTCCAGGCAGAAAGCGTCTTCAAGCCGATCGAGCTGCATGATCAGGAGCTGGCCCAACTTCGCGGCAAGTACGTGATGCCTGGCCGGGTCATCAGCTTCGGCATCGTCATGAGCAGTACCTGGAAGAATGCCGTGGGCGACAACATCGGCGCCAAGGTCAGCATGCAGGTCCAGGAATCCACGATCAAACCGCAGTTCTACGTCTCCACCATCGACGAGAAAGGCAACGGCGCAACGCCGGCCGCCGGCACCGGCACGGTGACCGGGGGCGCGGGTCTGAGCCAGACCCAGGGCGTCACCCAGAGCGTGCGCTCGGCGGGCGACTACAACACCGCCTCCAACAACGTCAGCATCGACGTCAAGGAAGCCAACCAGGCGCCGGTGGTGGCCCAGCAGGGCACCCCGCTCGACGGCCCGGTCAGCGCCAGCAACGGCGCCGGCACCGTCAGCGTCAACCCGGGCAACGGCGGTATCCAGATGGCGATCAACGCCAATGGCCAGGGCAGCAGCATGCAGCAGCTGGCCGCAGGCGGCCTGCTGCAGGCCGCCCAGATGATCGGCGGCAACAATGCCGTCAACAACGTCGCGCAGCTGAGCGTGGTGCTGCGAAACAACCTTCCGTCGACTGGTGCGCTGGACTGCAATCTGGATCAGCTCAAAGGGCTACGCACCATGGGAATGTGATCTACGCTCACGTGCGACTGTGAAGTCCAACCTATAAGTCAAGGACAGCGCGCCATGCACCGATCGCTAGGCATTAGAACCGCTATCTGTGTGTCCGCATTACTCCCCTCGACCTTCGCCGCCGCCGCGACGGAAGCCGAGGTGGAGGCTTTGAAACAGGAACTGATCGAACTCAAGCAGCGCTACGAAGCGCAGCAGAATGCCCTGATGGTGCTGGAGCAGCGCGTCAGGCAGGTGGAGGAAGCACCGGCCTCGCCCGCGCAGCCCAAGCGCCTGGTCAAGTCCACTGGCAAACCCACGCCGCCCGGAACCGGCACCACCGTTGCCTCCAGCGGCAGCTCCTATGGCGAGTCACTCAAGGACGACGCCACCCCGCCCAAGAGCGTGGAAAACCTCTACGACGAGGCCAGCGGCTTCTTCGGCAATGGCAGCTTCAGCTTCGAGACGGGTCTCACCTACACCCACTACGACACCAAGCAGCTGATCCTCAACGGCTTCCTGGCGCTGGACACCATCTTCCTGGGCAATATCGGCGTGGACAACATCAAGGCCGACAACTGGACCCTGGACCTCACCGGCCGCTATAACTGGAACAACCGTTGGCAGTTCGACATCAACGCCCCGGTGGTCTACCGCGAAAGCACCTACGAATCGGCCGGCGCCGGCAACTCCACGGCGCAGTCCACCGACAAGAAGGTCACCCGCGACCCGACCCTGGGCGACGTCAACTTCGGCATCGCCTACAAGTTCATGGACGAGACCGAATCGCGCCCGGATGCGGTGGTCAGCCTGCGGGTGAAGGCCCCCACCGGCAAGGAGCCCTACGGCATCAAGCTCAAGCGCGCGGCGAACAACGACAACCTCAACGTGCCCGAGTCCCTGCCCACCGGCAATGGCGTCTGGTCGGTCACCCCCGGCATCTCGCTGGTCAAGACCGTGGACCCCGCCGTGCTGTTCGGCAGCTTCTCCTACACCTACAACTTCGAGGAGTCCTTCGACGACATCAGCCCCACCCAGGGCGTGAAACAGGGCGGCAAGGTCGACCTCGGCGACTGGTTCCAGATCGGCGCGGGCGTGGCCTTTGCCCTCAACGAGAAGACCAGCATGTCGTTCTCCTTCTCCGACCTGATCGCCCAGAAGAGCAAGGTCAAGGCCGACGGCGGCGACTGGACCACGGTCACCGGCAGCGATGCCAACGCGGCCTACTTCAACTGGGGCCTGACCTATGCCTGGAGCCCCAACCTGACCATCGTTCCGAACCTGTCCATCGGCATCTCGCCGGATGCGCCGGATTTCAGCTTCAGCGTGAAATTCCCGTATTACTTCTGACGGTTCGGCTGTGCCAACGCAAAGGCCCCAGGATGGGGCCTTTGTCGTTCATGGCGGTGGGGTTTGCTCGCGGGGATTACTGCAACGGCAGACCATGGTGGCGCGTAAGGCCTTACGGGTTATGCCCCCAACGTTTTCCAGGCTAACCAGCTGCGTAGGAGCGGACTTTGTCCGCGATGCCCTTGCTTGTTGTTGGGTATTCCAGCGTCGCTTCGGCGTAAGCGCAGGCTCTGTGTTTCGCCCCCTCGGGCGACCCACTTTGGAAAGACCCAAAGGTGGGCAAAGGTCTTCGCCTCTTCCATCCGGCTTTTCGCTTCGCGAAAAGTACCCTCGGTTCCTCGGAGTTCCAGGGGCCCGAACTAGGCGTCCCCCTCGACGGGCCATCCCTGGCCCGACAACGCGGGCCCCTGGAACTCCAATCACCTTCGGCCTCCTGAAAGGGGCACCTCGGCGCGTGCGGATATTTCGCTGGAAGACTTCAAAAGCCAGAGCCAGAAAGTAGGGCGCATAACCCGGCACGGGTTATCCGCCGTTTGCCTCCCGGCGGATAACGCTGGCGCGTTATGCGCCCTACGAGGTCAAGACTTTCCCGGTGGCGTAGGAGCGGACCTTGTCCGCGAGATCCTTCGCGGCGAACTTCGGTCTTCCCAGATAACACCGATGTTCAGCGCCCGATTGTAGGAGCGAGCTTGCTCGCGAACCGCCCAGCACCGTGCCATGCAGGTTCGCGAGCAAGCTCGCTCCTACGAAGAGCTCCGCCGCCACCAATCCAGCTCTAGCTCTGGCTCTGAAGATTTCCAGAGAAACGCCCACGCACTCCGAACGCCCCGTTCAGGAGGCCTCGTTGAAGCGGAGTTTCAGGGGTTGAGCGACATGGATGTCGCGAGAGCTGCGATGGGCCAGGGATGGCCCTTCGCAGCGTGCCCCTGAAGCTTCGCTTCAACGAGGGAATTTTTCGCCTAAGCGAAAAACCGGATGATTGGGGCAAGACCTTTGCCTACTTTGGGTGGGGCGGCCATCCGTCGTTTGCCAAAGTAGGTCGCCCGAGGGGACGAAACACGAAGTCCACGCGCACACCGAAGCGACGCTGGAAACCCCACGCGAGGCAGGCTCATCGCGGACGAAGTCCGCTCCTACGAAACCCGCAGCCCGCAGCCGGCAGCCGGCAGCCAAAGATGCTTCGCCAGCAAATAAGTAGGCCGGATAACCCGGACCGCGTTATCCGCCGCAGCCACCACGGCGCATAACGCGGGCGCGCTATGCGCCCTACCTCCTGGAAAACATCAAGAAAGGGAATGAACCGATGCGGTGAGGGACGAGGCTTGCGCAGGAGCGGGCCGTGCCCGCGAAATGCATTGCAGAAATCCCCAAGGACTCACCGTATCGCGGCGGGTAACGGATCCACGTCCGTTCCCGCCCCGACCGGTTTCCCCGCCCTAGCGCAACTGATGCTTGTGCAGCAAACGATAGAAAGTCGGTCGCGAAATCCCCAGCATCCGCGCCGCCACGCTGAGGTTGTCGCCGTGCCGCGCCAGCGCGTCGCACATCGCCTGCCGCTCGGCGCCCAGCTTGTACTCCTCCAGGGTCACCAGCGGCAGGTGCGGCGAGCGGCCCTTCTCGCGCTCCAGCCCCAGGTCGCGGGCCTCGATCTGTCGGCCCTCGGCCAGCACCAGGCCGCGGCGTACCCGGTTGGCCAGCTCGCGCACGTTGCCCGGCCAGCCGTGGTCAGCCATGGCCGCCAGCGCATCGTCGCTGAAGCGCCGCGGCCGGCGTCCGGTCTCGACGCTGTAGAGATGGGCGAAGTGATTGGCCAGCAACGCCAGGTCGCCATTGCGCTCGCGCAGCGGTGAGGTGGAGACCTGCAGCACGTTGAGCCGGTAGTACAGGTCCTCGCGGAAGCGCCCGGCGTGGATCGCCTGCTCCAGGTCCACATGGGTCGCCGCCAGCACGCGCACGTCGACACCGATGGCCTGGCTGCCGCCGACCCGCTCGATCTGCTTCTCCTGCAGCACCCGCAACAGGTTGGCCTGCAGCTCCAGCGGCAGGTCGCCGATCTCGTCGAGGAACAGCGTGCCACCGTTGGCCTGTTCGAAACGGCCGATCTTGCGCTGGTGCGCCCCGGTGAACGCGCCCTTCTCGTGACCGAACAGTTCGGACTGGATCAGGTTGTCCGGGATCGCCCCGCAGTTGATCGCCACGAATGGCCGCACCGCCCGCCGCGACTGGCGGTGCAGCGTGCGCGCCACCAGCTCCTTGCCGGTCCCGCTCTCGCCGCGGATCAGCACCGGTGACTCGGTGGGCGCGAACTTCGCCAGCAGCTTGCGCAGCTCGCGCACGTCCCGGCTCTCGCCCAGCAACTCGTGCTGTCGCTCGTCGCTGTGGACGCTGCCACGCCCGCGCAGGCGCGCCATGCCGAAGGCGCGACCGAGGGTGACCTGCACCCGCGCCACATCGAACGGCAAGGTATGGAAATCGAAGAACCACTCACTGACGAAGTCGCCCACCTCGTGCAGGGGCAGGACATCGGGGCTGAGCACGGCTATCCACTCCGTGCCACTACGGCTGATGAGTTCCTTGACGGACTCCCGGCGTTCGAGGTGCCGGGGTTGCAAACGCAGCAGGCCGACGTCACAACCGCGATTGCTGGCGCTATCCAGCTCGCAGCTGTCTACCTCCCACCCTGCTGCCCGTAGTCCGGGTAATAACCTGCGGCAGTCGTCGCATGGATCGACCACCAGCAGGCGACGAATATTCGCGGCCGCTTCGAGCATGCTCCCTTCCTTGGCGCCATTATTTTGAAAAACTTTAAAAAACAGTTGCTTGGCGCTCCAATTTGTAAAGCTAGCAATATCTTGACGCCGCACATCGACCGTTTTCCTATAAGGTCAATGACGAATCGATCTCACCATCCACGCCCAAGTCGCTTGACTTCGAGCCGCCTCACAAACTCCTCCAGCACCAGCTTGTAGAGGTCGTCGCCCAGGTACACATCCTCCACGCCACAATCGATGTTCGGGTTGTCGTTCACCTCGATCACCACCACCCGATCACCGGACTGTTTCAGGTCCACGCCGTAGAGCCCGTCGCCGATCAGATTGGCAGTCTTCACCGCCAGCTCCACCACCTTGCGTGGCGCTTCGTGGACGGCCATGGTGCGGAAGTCGCCGCTGACTTCCTGGGCATCGGGGCTGTGGTCGTAGATCTGCCAGTGCCCCTTGGACATGAAGTACTGGCAGGCGAAGATCGGCTTCTGGTTCAGGACGCCGATCCGCCAGTCGTATTCGGTGTAGAAGAATTCCTGGGCCAGCAGCAGCACCGAGCGCTCGAACAGCTCGGCGCTGGCCTTGAGCAGCTCCTGCTGGTCACTCACCTTGATCACCCCGCGGGAGAAGCTGCCGTCGGGAATCTTCAGCACCAGCGGGAAGCCCAGGCGCTCGCCGACCTTCTCCAGTTCCTGCGGGTTGTCCTTGTAGAGGATCTCGGTGACCGGCATACCCAGCTTGTGGCTGCGCAGGAGGTCCGCCAGGTAGACCTTGTTGGTGCAGCGCAGGATCGACACCGGGTCGTCCATCACCACCATGCCCTCGCTCTCGGCCTTCTTGGCGAAGCGGTAGGTATGGTCGCTGACGCTGGTGGTCTCGCGGATCAGCAGGGCGTCGTACTCGGCCAGCCGCGAGTAGTCCTTCTTCTCGATCAGTTCGACGTCGATGCCCAGGCTGCGGCCGACGCGGATGAAGTGCTTCAGCGCCTTGCGGTCCGACGGCGGAAAGGCCTCCTGCGGGTCGTGCAGGATCGCCAGGTCGTAGCGGTACTGCCGGCGCGAGCGCGGCTTGCGCCAGATCTGCCGGCTGAAACTGTCCAGGGCGCTGGCGAACTGGTCTTCCTGGTCTTCGCGCAGCTTGTGGATGTTCCCCGGCTTCACGCCTTCGATGTGCCAGCCGCGGTTCTTGCGGAACTCCACCAGCAGCATCGGGCATGGCAGCGCCTCGAACAGCTGGCGCGCCAGGTCCTGCAGCGGCTCGATGTCGGTGCGGCCGAAATACAGGGTCAGGGTGAAACCATCGGTGCTGCCGTAGGGATGGTCGGCCAGGGCCTTGTCGAGGGTCTTTTCCAGGTCCTCCAGGGCCAGGCTGTAGAGCGACTTCTTCGCCAGCTCGCTGATGCTGCGCACCGACGGGATGACCTTGTGCCCGCGCGCCTCGGCCAGCAGCGAGCAGTAGTAGCCGTGGCCGAGGTACCGGTAGTTGCGGCACAGGTTGATCACCTGCACGCGCTTGCCGTTGTCGTCGTCGATGGGCATCTCCAGGTATTCCTGGGCGCTGACCACGTCCTCGCTGGGATAGTACGAAGCCCAGTCTTCCTTACGTTCCACAATGATGAACAGCTTGCTCACGACACCTCCGAAGACGGCCGCACGCTTGTCGCGCACCAGCCCAGGGACAATACTCGTTGCAGCTAAGACCGCGCGATGCAACTCCCGTTCGCGGTCGGCATCGAACACGGTGCGCCCCCTGGATTAACGAATGCTTAGCCTATGAAACTGCAGTTCCGTGCCGCCCACACCGACGACCTGAACGCCCTGGTCGAGATGGAAAACCGCTGCTTCGAACACGATCGCCTGTCCCGGCGCAATTTCCAGTGGATGATCAGCCGTGCCCACGCCAGCCTCACCGTCGCCGAATCGGCCGGCCAGCTGCTGGGCTACGCGCTGCTGCTGTTCCACCAGGGCACCTCGCTGGCGCGGCTCTACTCCATCGCGGTTGACCCGGGCGCGCGTGGCATGGGCCTGGGGCAGAAACTGCTGGAGCGCGCCGAAGCCGATGCGCTGGAGCACGACTGCGCCTACCTGCGCCTGGAAGTGCGCCCGGACAACCCCGGCGCCATCGCGCTCTACCAACGCAACTGCTACCGCCCCTTCGCCACCGTCGCCGACTATTACGAGGATCACAGCGAAGCGTTACGTTTCGAGAAGCGCATCCTGCACATCGACGAACGCCACCACCGTCGCGTGCCGTATTACCGGCAGACCACCGAGTTCACCTGCGGCCCGTCGGCGCTGATGATGGCCATGGGCGCGCTGGAACCCGGTCGGCGCCTGGAGCGCACCGAGGAACTGCGCCTGTGGCGCGAAGCGACCACCATCTACATGACTGCCGGCCACGGTGGCTGCAGCCCCCAGGGCCTGGCGCTGGCGGCCCTGCACCGGGGCTTTCGCGTGCAGTTGCTGGTGTCGGTGAGAGGACCGCTGTTCCTCGACGGCGTACGCAGCGAAGAGAAGCGCGAGGTGATGCGTCTGGTCCACGCGGATTTCAGCGCACAGCTGGCGCAAAGCAATGTGGAACGGCTGCGCGGCAGCAAGCTGGACCTGCCCGCCGTGCTCGCCGCCGGCGGCCAGCCGCTGGTGCTGATCAGCAGCTACCGCCTGACCCGCTCCAAGGCGCCGCACTGGGTGGTGGTCACCGACTGCGACGAGGACTTCGTCTACCTCCACGACCCCGACGTCGACCACAGCCAGCACCGCGAACCGCTGGACTGCCAGCACATCCCGGTAAGCCACGCCGAGTTCGAGCAGATGAGTCGCTTCGGCCGCAGCAAACTGCGGGCGGCGGTGATTCTCTACAAGCGCTGAGCTCAGTCTGCGCGGGATCACCTTGTCCGCGTTGACCTCCGCAGCTGGGCGGGTTCGCGAGCAAGCTCGCTCCTACAAGGCGGCGTCGGCGCGCTTTTCGTAGGAGCGAGCTTGCTCGCGAACCGCACGGCACCACCATTACCACCCAACCGTAGGGCGCATAACCCGGAACGGGTTATCCGCCGATTGCTGCAACGGCGGATAACGCTGGCGCGTTATGCGCCCTGCAGGAACGCCCACCCCCACGAAAAAGGCGCCCTTGGGCGCCTTCATCCAGACGATTTGCTCAGGGCACCATCGCCATGCCCACGCCGAAGCGGTTCCAGGCATTGATGGTGGCAATCGCCAGGGTCAGGTTGACGATCTCCGCCTCGCTGAACTGCTCGCGCAGGGCATCGAACTGCTCCTGCGGCGCATGCTTCTCGGCCAGCAGGGTCAGGCTTTCCACCCAGGCCAAGGCAGCGCGCTCGCGGTCGGTGAAGAAGCGCGTCTCGTGCCACACGCTCAGGGTCTGCAGGCGGGCTTCGGATTCGCCGGCCTTGCGCGCGTCATTGGCATGCATGTTCACGCAGTAGGCGCAGCCGTTGAGCTGCGAGGCGCGCAGGCGCACCAGCTCCAGCAGCGAGTGTTCCAGGCCGGACTTCTCCAGCGCCTGCTCCAGGCCGAGCATCGCCTTGTAGGCGTCGGGGGAAGCTTTCGGCCATTCGATACGTGCGCTCATGCTGATCTCCAGTGGGGGCCCGCGGGTACCGCGGGAATGGGACTAAGTTAGCGCCGTCGCGCGCCGCCACGAATAGCCAATTCCCGGCAATAGCGGCAGACCAATAGGCCCTTCCGCCGCGGCGCGCCTCAACGATCGATACGGGTGGACAGGATGATCGACGACATCGTCCGCTCCACCCCGTCCAGGGCGCCGATGCGGTCCAGCACCGCGTCCAGGTCACGGATCGACAGCGCCTCGACGATCACGATCATGTCGAAGTTGCCGCTCACCGAATGCAGCGTCTTCACTTCGGCGATCTTCTCCAGCGCCTGCACCACCGGGTGCGACAGCTTGGGCAGCGCCGTCACCAGCACGTGGGCACGCACCAGCGACTGCGCGTAGCTGTCCGACACCTTGATCGAATAACCGCTGATGATGCCCTGCTGCTCCAGCCGCTCGATGCGGCTCTGCACCGTGGAGCGCGATACCCCGAGCTTGCGCGCCAGCTCGGAGATCGACTCGCGGGCGTTGGCGCGCAGCAGGTTCAACAGCGCCGCGTCGGCGTTTTTCGTCATATTGCTCATGGTATTGGTCAATCTGCCTGAAAGCTCTCGCCAATCTTGCAGATTGTCAGGTTCATTTCAACGACGGCCTTTGCAATAGTGGATGCCACGGCGAGCCCAGACAGCTCGCCATTTCTTTGCCCGCGCGCCATCCATCGACTGGCCTCTGCGGGCCGCGCAAAGCCTTGCCAAGCTGGTTGATACACGCCGGCACGCGCAGACGTCGAATAAATAGAAGGGAGCCCCCATGCACAAGAACCGCCACCCCCATACCCCCGGCAAGAAACCGGTGACCATCTTCGGCCCGGACTTCCCCTTCGCCTTCGACGACTGGATCGAACACCCCGCCGGCCTGGGCAGCATTCCGGCCGAGAAGCACGGCCAGGAAGTGGCCATCGTCGGCGCCGGCATCTCCGGCCTGGTGGCCGCCTACGAGCTGATGAAGATGGGCCTCAAACCGGTGGTCTACGAGGCCTCGAAGATGGGTGGCCGGCTGCGCTCGGAAACCTTCCAGGGCGCCGACGGCATCATCGCCGAGCTGGGCGGCATGCGCTTCCCGGTGTCCAGCACCGCCTTCTACCACTACGTCGACAAGCTCGGCCTGGAGACCAAGCCCTTCCCCAACCCGCTGACCCCGGCCTCGGGCAGCACCGTGGTCGACCTGGAAGGTACCAGCCACTACGCCGAGAAGATGGCCGACCTGCCGGAAATCTTCCGCGAAGTCGCCCAGGCCTGGGCCGAGGCGCTGGAAGACGGCGCGCGCTTCTCCGAAGTGCAGGATGCGCTGCGCGAGCGCGACACGGTCAAGCTCAAGGCCCTCTGGGATGAGCTGGTACCCAAGTGGGACGACCGCACCTTCTACGACTTCGTCGCCACCTCCAAGGCGTTCTCGCGCCTGTCCTACCGCCACCGCGAAATCTTCGGCCAGGTCGGTTTCGGCACCGGCGGCTGGGACTCGGACTTCCCCAACTCCATGCTGGAAATCTTCCGCGTGGTGATGACCAACTGCGACGACCACCAGCATCTGGTCGTGGGCGGCGTCGAGCAGGTACCACGTGGTATCTGGAGTCATGTGCCGGAAAACTGCGCGCACTGGCCGGCCGGCACTTCCCTCGCCTCGCTGCACAACGGCGCACCGCGTCCGGGCGTTAAGAAGATCGCCCGCGCCGCCGACGGCACTTTCGCCGTCACCGACTACTGGGGTGACACCCGCCATTACGCGGCCGTCCTGGCGACCTGCCAGACCTGGCTGCTGACCACCCAGATCGAGTGCGAGGAAGCCCTGTTCTCGCAGAAAATGTGGATGGCCCTGGACCGCACCCGCTACATGCAGTCGTCGAAGACCTTCGTGATGGTCGACCGGCCGTTCTGGAAGGACAAGGACCCGCAGACCGGCCGCGACGTGATGAGCATGACCCTCACCGACCGCCTCACCCGCGGCACCTACCTGTTCGACAATGGCGACGACAAGCCGGGGGTGATCTGCCTGTCCTACTCCTGGATGAGCGACGCCATGAAGATGCTGCCGCACCCGGTGGAGAAGCGCGTGCAGCTGGCCCTGGACGCGCTGAAGAAGGTCTATCCGAAGGTGGATATCGCCGGCCATATCATCGGCAACCCGATCACCGTCTCCTGGGAGGCCGACCCGCACTTCCTCGGCGCCTTCAAGGGTGCGCTGCCGGGCCACTACCGCTACAACCAGCGCATGTATGCGCACTTCATGCAGGACGAGATGCCCGCCGAGCAGCGCGGCATCTTCATCGCCGGCGACGACGTGTCCTGGACCCCGGCCTGGGTGGAAGGCGCGGTGCAGACTTCGCTGAACGCCGTGTGGGGCATCATGAAGCACTTCGGTGGCGCCACCCATCCGCAGAACCCCGGCCCGGGCGACCGCTTCGCCGAGCTGGGCCCGATGGAACTGCCGGACTGACCCCTGCCGCCGACTGAACAGCGGCTCGCGCGAGGCCGGGATCGGGTGCACACTGCCGGGTCCCGGCCTTGCGCGTTTCGAAGGAGAACACCATGTACCTTGCCCTCTACCAGTGCCCACCCGGTCCTGAAGACGTCGCCGGCAACCTGCGCCGCCTGGAACAGGCCGCGCAGCAAGCGGTGCAGAATGGTGCGGACCTGCTGGTGCTGCCGGAGATGTACCTGTCCGGCTACAACATCGGCGCGAAGCGCGTCGCCGAACTGGCGGAAAGCTGCGACGGCCCGTCCGCCCAGCGCATCGCCGAGATCGCCCGCGAGCACAGGCTCGGCATCCTCTACGGCTACCCCGAGCGTGACGCCGGCGGCGCTGTCTTCAACAGCGTGCAGCTGATCGACCGCCAGGGTGAACGCCGCGCCAACTACCGCAAGACCCACCTCTACGGCGATCTGGACCGCAGCCAGTTCAGCGCCTCCGACGAGCCGCCGGCGATCTTCGAGCTGGACGGCTGGAAGGTCGGCCTGCTGATCTGCTTCGACGTGGAATTCCCCGAGGCCGTGCGCACGCTCGCCCTGGCCGGCGCGGACGTCGTGCTGGTGCCGACCGCCAACATGCATCCCTACGAGTTCGTCGCCCAGGTGCTGGTGCCGACCCGCGCCTACGAGAATCAGGTGTTCCTCGCCTACGCCAACTATGTCGGCAGCGAGGGAGAGATCGAGTACTGCGGCCTGAGCAGCATCGTCGCCCCCGACGGCCAGGTGCTGAGCAAGGCCAAGCACAGCGAGGAACTGCTGGTGGCCGAGTTGGACCCGCAGCGCATCGCCCTGGCGCGCGAGGGGTACAGCTATGTGCACCTGCGGCGGCCGGTGCTGTATCGCAGCTGAAAAAGCCCGGCATCAAGCCGGGCTTTCTTCATGCACGTGGCCAACCCAGTAGGGCGCATAACCCGGAACGGGTTATCCGCCGCAATGGCGGATAACGCCTGAGGCGTTATTCGCCCTACGGGCCGGAGCCAATCACTGCCTCGGCGTTTGGGCTATCCCCTCACCCCAGCCCTCTCCCCCAGGAGAGGGAGCTGTCCGTGCCGGCGGATGGCGTTGTTCCCCCTCATGCCAATCAGTTCCCTCTCCCCCTGGGAGAGGGCTAGGGTGAGGGGCTTTTGCGGCGGCGAACCCTCTCCAGCGTTTGCGGGCGTGGCCCGCTTCTACAGGTTCGGTGTTCCGGCGGAATCACTGTGACAGGCCTGGCAACTGCGCACCGGCCCGCTGGCGTGGAACGCCTGCAGGCGCTGCAGGTGGCAGCTCTGGCAGAGCTGGTGGAAATCCGCCTCCATGCGCACGGCCAGGGCCGGGCTCTGCTTGTGGCAGAGGATGCAGCTGCGGTTGCCGGAGACCGACGGCGACTGGTCCTTGTAGTCGTGGTGGCAGGTGATGCAGTTCACCGAGGCGTGCGGCTCATGGGGGAACGCCAGTGGCATCAGCGGGCGGCTGCCTTGCCAGTGTTCGTGGGCGAACCACACTCCCGCCGACAGCGCTGCGAGCGCAACGATGGATACGCCGATCCAGAGGCGCTTCACAGCGGCAACTCCAGATTCGCCAGCACGCTGTACAGCGCCGACAGCCCGATGATCACGCCGCTGGTTGCCAGCGCGAACCAGGTGGCGCGCTGCGCCGTGTTGCGCTGGCGACCGCTGATGCCATTGGCCGGCTTGGGCAGCCGTGGCCAGAGCGCCGCCGCCAGCATCAGCGCCACCAGCAGCGCCCCCTTCCAGAGGCCGCCGCTGTAGTAGCCTGCGCCCAACACGTGCACGGCCATCAGCAATAGCGCCAGCAGGCTGCCGCCGTAATGCCAGCGACGGAACATGGCCGCGCTGCTGCTCCAGCGCGGGCGCACACGGTTCAGGCTGGAGACCGCCAGCAGCAACATCAGGATCGCCGAAGCCAACCCGGCCAGCATGTAGCCCGGCGCAGAAGGCAGCAGGTCTTCGATCAGCAGCGGCTCATCGATCAGCATCACCACGACATGCACCAGCAACAACGCCACGGCGGCAAAGCCCAGGTCACGGTGCAGGCGCAGGAAGAACTTGCCCTCGTAGCGCGGACGCGGCTGCGGCCGGCCGCCGATGACGAACAGCAGCCCCAGCAGGCAGGCGCCAAGCAACCCGGCGGCATTGGCGAAATCCCAGGCATAGCCAAGTCCCGGCATGGCGCCGAGGCCAAGCAGGACCGCGACCGGCAGCAGGCAACCGAGCGCCAGGCGCGCGATCAGCGCAGGCATGGGGGACTCCGAACGAGGAACGGTTACCGGAGGCTAGCAAGCTCCGGCGGCGCGCGAGTGTGGCTGCCTGCCAGACGAATTGCCAGCGCTGCCACCTGGCGCCGGCAAAATCCCGGCCGCACCACACCAATGGCCGGCGGTGGCACCCCGTAGGATGGGTGGAGCTTGCGATACCCATGCTGTCGGGCACAGCAGAATGATGGGTATCGCTTCGCTCCACGCCATCCTACGAAGAGCGGTTCGGCTTACAGGTCCAGCACCAACCGCGCCGACCTGGCCCGCGAAACACAGGCGCAGATCTGTTTGTTGGCCGCCTTCTCCTTGTTCGACAGGCAGTTGTCGCGGTGCTCCGGTTCGCCTTCCAGCACCTCGACGATGCAGGTGCCGCAGATGCCTTCGCGGCATTCGGTATCGATGTCGCAGCCGTGGGCCTGGAGCACGTCCACCAGCGTCGAGTCCGCCGGAACATGCAGCACCACGCCGGAGCTGGCCAGTTCCACCTCGAAGGAACCGGCCGGCGCCGGGTTGGCGGCCGGGTCGGCCTGGAAGTGCTCCAGGTGGATGGCGTCCTCCGAGCGGCTGCGCGCAGCGATTTCCACCACCTTGTTCATGAACGGCGCCGGGCCGCAGGTGTAGACGTGGGCCTGTTGCGGCGCGCGCTCCAGGCACTCGCCCAGCACGCGGTCGAGGTCGGCGGGTTCGACACCGTAGTGCAGCTCCACCTTGCCGGCGAACGCTTCCCCGGCCAGCAGTTCGATGAAGGCGGCGTGCTCGGCGGAGCGGGCGAAGTAATGCAGGCGATAAGACTCGCCCTTGGCGTTGAGGCGGTAGGCCATGCTCAGCAGCGGCGTGACGCCGATGCCGGCGGCGAACAGCACATGCTCGCGGGCTTCCGGCGCCAGGCGGAACAGATTGCGCGGTGCGCCGATGTCCAGCTCCATGCCCTCCTGCACTTCGTGCAGGGCAACGGAGCCGCCACGGGAGGCGCCTTCCTTCTTGATCGCCACCAGGTAGGCCGCACGGTCGTCCGGCGGGCTGCACAGCGAATACTGGCGCGTCACCCCGGTGGGCCCGGTGACGTCGACGTGGGCGCCCGGCTCGTAGGCGTCGAACGGCTGGCCATCACAACGTACGAGACGCAAGGAACGGATGTCCTGCGCTTCCTCGACGATCCTTTCGATTCTGACCTTCATCATGGCGTTACCTGCAAGGCGTTGAGTGCGGGCTCTGTGGCCCCTTTCCGGCCTCTTTTTCACGAGCGGACGGGTTTACGGTGTTGCTCTGGAAAGAGGGTTTCCTCTCTCCGAATGGTTGGCTTCCGAGCGGGGGCCTTGCCCTCACCCCAGCCCTCTCCCAGAGGGAGAGGGGGCAGAATGTGCCGGCTGATGCCACGGTTTCATCCTGCTCCGAACAGTCCCCTCTCCCTCAGGAGCGGGGCGCGCAGCCAGGGTTAGGGTGAGGGGCTCTAACCGCCATCACCCAAAATCAAGCCGAACGCAGGCCGCATAACGCGCAGCGTTATCCGCCGACCACTCGGCCCAGAACCTCAGCGCATGAACAACCCACCATTGATATCCCAGCAGGCCCCGGTCACCGATCCGGCGTTCTCCGCGCACAGCAGCAACACGCTGTCGGCGATGAAGGTCGGGTCGCCCAGGCGGCCGGCGGGGATGGTCTTGAGGATCTGTTCCAGGCGCTCCGGCGCCACGCTCTCGTAGACCACCGGCAGGTCCAGCGGCCCCGGTGAGATGGCGTTGACGGTCACGCCCTGCCCCGAGAGTTCGCGGGCGAACACCTTGGTCAGGGTCGCCACGCCGCCCTTGGCCGCGGCGTAGTGGCCGCCGGTGGCGGTGCCGCCGTTCTGCCCGGCCAGCGAGGCGATGTTGACGATGCGGCCGAAGCCACGGGACGCGAAGTGCGTGCCGAACACCTGGCAGGCGACGAAGGTGCCGCGCAGGTTCACCGCCATGGAGGCGTCGAAGTCCTCCGGGCTGATGTCCATCAGCGCGGCGACCTTGGACATGCCAGCGTTGTTCACCAGGATATCGGTGCCACCCCAGCGCTCGGCGATCAGATCACGGGCGCGTTCGAAGTCAGCCTTCTCCCGTGCGTCCAGCTTGATGCCCAGGGCCGTGCGGCCCTCGGGATCGAGTTCGTCAGCCAGGTGCTGCACGGCCTCTTCCTGCAGGTCGGCCAGCGCCACACGCAGGCCGGCGGCGTGCAGGCGGCGCGCGATGACTTCACCCAGCCCGCGGGCGGCGCCGGTTACCAGGGCTACTCGTTGCATGGCGTGGCCCTCAGAGCAGGAAGCCGAGCGCGTTGAGCGCGTCTTCGGCGTTGATCAGACGGATCACCTTGCGCTCCAGTCGCGGCTGGCCGTCGACGAAGCGGATACGGTGGTTGAGGTCGGCGATGAACGGGGTCGCCACGCCACGCTTGTAGGCGTAGAGCACCTGCGCCGAGCTCACCTCGACCACATCGCCCGCCGCTTCCACCAGGGTGAAGCGCGAGACGGTACGCACGGTCTTCGCCGCGTCCACTGCCGAGGGCGAATGGCCGCCGGTGAGGCGCTCGATACGCAGTGCACGCATGCGCGCATCGTCGAAGACGTAGTTCAGGCGCGAGGCGAAGTCATCGTCCTCGCCGTCGATCGGCACCACGTAGACGCCGTCCTCGCTCCACAGCTGCGACCACTGCGCGTAGTCCTTGCGGTCCAGCAACTCGGCTTCGCGCCAGACGAATTCGATGGCCTTGGCCAGCGGGCCGGAGAAGCCGTTCAGGGTGTCGTTGCTCATTGGCTCATCATCCTTTTCCACATCTGGTACGCCTCGCGCATGCCGCCTTCGTCGGTGGCGTGGGAGACCTTGTCGCCGTTCTCGGCGAGCACTTCGCGGTTGAGGCCGCGGTTGACCAGGATCGGCGCGTCGACGCCGGCGTAGGAGCCACGCTGCACGCGGTCCCAGGCCTCGGCGTCATCCGGGCTGCCGAAGCCGAACGGGCCCTGGAAGTGCTCGTGGATACGCATGCGCTCGCGGTTGGCGATTTCCGGGCCGCCGTCCATGCCCAGCGCCACGTGGCGAATCTCGGTCTCGGTGACGGAGATCGGCCGCAGCACGCGGAAGAACGACATGGACATGGCCACGTTGGGGAACAGGTTGAGGTTGAAGCCGGCGCCGTGCAGCGAACGGACGATGCGGCGCACCTGTTCCGGCGGCATGGTTTTCGACAGTTCCTCGGTGACGTGGGCGAAGCGTTCCTGCAGTTGCTCGGTGCCGTCGTCATGGTCGAGGTCAACGTGCTCGGGGACCATCACCATCACGCTGTGGCCATTGCCCAGGGCGTGGGTGACCGCCTGCTCGTCGCTCATGAACGAGAGCATCTCTTCGGTCTCTTCATCCACCGAGGACATGAACGACTTGTGCACGATGGGGAAGTGGTAGCCGTCGGTGGTGTTCTCCAGCTGGATCTTCCAGTTGCCGCGGAAGGTGAACTTGTGTTCGCCCTGGGTCTTGATCGGGTAGCCGGCGCCCTGCTTCATGAACAGGTCCATCCAGTGCTTCGCCCCGCCGAGGAAGTCCTGCAGCGGCTCGATCTCGTCGTTGTAGGTGGCGAAGACCATGCCGGCGTAGCTCTCCACCCGCAGGCTGGTGAGCGGCAGCTCGGACTTGTCGAGGATGTCCTCGTAGCCATCCGGGTACGGCAGCGCGCGCAGCTTGCCGTCCAGCGCGTAGGACCAGCTGTGGTACGGGCAGGTGAAGCCGGTGGCATTGCCCTTGTGCTTTTCGCACACGGTGGCGCCACGGTGGCGGCAGCGGTTTTCCAGGACGTTGATGTTGCCCTTCTTGTCGCGCACCACGATCACCGGGCGGCGACCGACGCTGGTGGTCTTGAAGTCGCCGGAGTTGCGCACTTCGCTTTCGTGGGCGACCCACACCCAGGTGCGGTAGAAGATCTTGTCCATCTCCGCTTCGAACAGCTGCGGGTCGTTGTACAGCGAAACATCGACGCGGTCGTCGCCGACCAGCTCTTCGACGCTGCGCGACCGGGCGATCAGCCGGTATTCGTGAGCGCTCATGCCCATCTCCTCATGCCGATTTCTTATGTTTTTGCGCAGGCCGCGTGGCAGCCAGGCTGTGTTCGAGTTGCGCGCCGAAGGCGCACACATGTTCGTCGTCGCCCTTGCGGCCGACGATCTGCAGGCCGACTTTCAGCCCGCCGCAATCCAGTTCCACCGGCACCGTCAGCGCCGGGTGTCCGCTGAGGTTGAAAGGCCGTACCAGGGGCGTCATGCCGGCTACGGACTTGCCGTTGCGCGCATCAGTCAGCAGCGGCGGCAGGTCGGGCATGGTCGGCAACAGCAGGACTTCGAAGTCCTCCAGCGCGGCGTCGATGGCGCGGGTGAAGTGCTCGCGTACCTTCTCCGCCTCGGCGCGCTCGGCGTCGGTGGTGCGGCTGGCCAGCAGCAGGCGCTGCTCGACGTCGGCGCCGACCAGGCCCTTGCCGGTAAAGCCCTGATAGGCCGCCCAGTTCTCGTGGTTGATCACCACCAGCCCGGCCTGGAAGGCCGCCTCGAACTCGCCGAGGAACAGGTGGCTGCGGCGCCAGCCGGCGCGGTCGGCGGCAGCGCCCAGGCAAGCCTGGATGTGCGGCGCCGACGGCACTTCGAGGAAGGCCACGCGGGCGCCCTCGCCCGGCATCTGCACGCTGCCGAAACCGGGGCAGATGACCTGCATGGCGGCGATCAGGTCGGCCATGTTGGCCGCAAACGGACCGACGCAATCCAGGCTGCTCTGCGCCGGATGCACGCCGTCGCGGCTGACACGGCCGAAGGTCGGCTTCAGGCCGGCGATACCGCAGCAGGCCGCCGGCACGCGTACCGAGCCACCGGTGTCGGTGCCCAGGGCGATGTCCGCCAGGCCGGCGGCGACGGCAGATGCCGAACCGCTGGAGGAGCCACCCGGCACGCGATCAGGCGCCATCGGGTTGATCGGCGTGCCGGTCCAGTCGTTGATGCCGGTGACGCCGAAGGCCAGTTCGTGCAGGTTGGTCTTGCCGACGATCTGCCAGCCGGCATTCAGTACGGCATCGACCACCAAGGCATTGCGCTCGGCCGGCGCAGCATCAGCCAGCGCACGGGTGCCGCAACGGGTCGGGTAGCCGGCGATGTCGATGCTGTCCTTGACCGCAACACGCTTGCCGCCTCCATTGCCGCCCAGGAGAAATTCACTGACGAAGGTGCTCATGCCCGGCTCTCCTCGGCGCGGCCCAGCAGACGCTGGGACAGGCGCTGGGTACGGAAGTGGCTGATCTGCCAGCGCCCGTCGATCTCGCGGAAATCGATGTCCAGGCGCGTGCCGAACAGTTCGCTGTGGCCCTCGGCATAGGTCGAGAGCTGCTGCATGATCCATTGCCCGCGCGCGGTGCGGCCGTCGACGCGGATCGACTCGCTGGTGAGGAAGTGCAGGTTCAACGTGAAGTGCGGCGACGGCGGCAGGTAGCCGTAGACGAACGCGGCAATCGCCTCGCGGCCCTGGTGATGGCCGAAGGTCTGCGCGGTGGAGGTGCCGATGCCCTCCCACACCGCGTCCTCGCTGAACAGCTCGGCCAGCTCGCTCATCGCCACCGGCGCGTGCGGCACGTCGCAGAGGTCCATGTAGCGGGCCATCAGCCGGCGCACCTGGCTTTCCCCTTCGAGGGTCTCCAGGCGGCGGTTCAGCTCGGCCATGCTCAGGCTGCTCATGGCTCAGGTCCGCGCAGCTTCGGGGATGGTCAGCGGACGGCCGATGCGCGCCTCGACCTTGGCGTACTTCCACAGGCTGTACTCGCCCACCGGGGTGGTGCGGAACAGGTTGCAGGCGTCGATCACGGTCTGGTGGCAATCCACGTCGGCCATGATGTAGACGGTCCACGGCGAGGTGGTGGACGGACCGACCATCAGGCGGTCGTCATCCAGCACGCCGAGCACGTTCATGCCCGGCAGCGCGCCGAGGTCGCTCATCATCTGCGAGAAGCCCTTCCACACGGTGATGCCTTCACCGGTGGGCAGGTCGAAGAACGGCTGGGCGATACCGATGCAGAACAGTACGCGCAAGGGTTCGGTGGTCGGACGGGTCATGGTTCGGGTCCTTGTTCTTATGGGTTTGAATCAGATGTATCCGGGGAACGGCGGCACATCGAGCAGCACCGCGCCGGCGCCGTCGTACATGCCATCGCTCAAGAAGGCGTGCTGGGTGACCACCATGGCGTCGCGCAGGTAGCGCTGCAGCGGGTGGTTGAGGTAGATCGCCGTGGTACCGGCCAGGCTGTAGGCGCGGCGTACCACGTCGGCGCCGGCGCGGGACACGTGCACAGCAGCCAGACGCAATTGGCTGACCTGCTCGGGCGTCACGGCGTTGCCGGCGAGGATGGATTCCCAGACGGTCTCGGTGGCGTCGTAGAAGAACCCGCGCGCGGCCTGCAGCTCGGCCTCGGCCTTGCCGATCTCGATGCGTACATAAGCGCGGTCGCCCAGCTTGGGCGCACCGGTCACGCCGCTGGACGAGGCCATGCGGGTGATCTCGTCCAGCGCCGCGCGCGCCAGGCCGAGGTTGACCACGGCCAGCACCTGGGCGGCGTAGGCGATGGTCGGGTAGCGGTACAGTGGCTCGTCGATGTTCGATTCGCCGCCGCGGATGAAGGTCCAGTCGTCGGCGACGAAGGCGTTGTCCAGCTTCAGGTCGTGGCTGCCGGTGCCCTTGAGGCCGACCACGTTCCAGTTCTCGACGATCTCCACGTCCCGGGCACGCAGCAGCGCGGTGCGTGGCTTGCCACCGGGGCCGCCGATGCCGATGCCGACGCCGAGCACGTCGGCGCCCTTGCAGCCGCTGGCGAACTTCCAGGTGCCGCTGACGCGCCAGCCGCCTTCCACCTGGGTGGCCGGCTGGATCGGGAACAGGCCGCCGGCGAACACCAGGTCCGGGCCGTCGGCATAGAGTTCGGCCAGGGTATGGCGCGGCAGCGCGGTTAGGTAGGTGCTGGCGCTGCCGAAGCTGGCGACCCAGCCGGCGGAGCCGTCGGCCTCGGCGATGCGCTCGACCAGGCGGAGGAACTGAGCCGGCGGCAGCGCATCACCGCCGAAGCATTTCGGCGTGGCGGCGCGGTAGATGCCCACGTCGCGGAAGCGTTCGATCATGTCGCGCGGCACGTGAGAGCGGCTGTCGAACTCCTCGCGGCGCTGGCGGACTTCATCGAGCACGCGTTGGAACTGGCCGTCCGCATCGAGCGGTTCGGCGAGGGCGGCACGCAGCATGGCGTCATCTCCGGTTGTTCTTGTAGGGCCGGCCCGTTCGATGCGGGCCGGTCGTCGTTGGGGCCAGTGTATGAACCGCCCTGCCCGCCCAACTATTGGGGCGTGCAGCCCCATGCCTAAAGAAATCCCCTAGTCGGCGCCGGGTTACTCCGCAGTCCCTTCGCGCTACGCTGCGCGGTATAAAGACGCCACTGCTTACCGAGACAAAGCCGATGTTCCAGCCCCAGCCCGACGACTTCCTCGCCCTGCTCCAGGCCATGCCGCTGTGCGTGATCCTCCACGATGCGCAGACCAAGGAAATCCTCTGGGCCAACCACGCAGCGCTGGCCGTGCTCGGCTTCACCCTGGAAGAGCTGGTGCCGCTGAAGGCCCCGGACATGACCGCCAACGCCCCGCAGTACCGCCGCTCGGTCGGCCTGCGCTGGCTGGAAGGCGCCGCGCGCACCGGCCAGCGCACCATCGAGTGGTGCTATCGCTCCAAGCAGGGTGTGGAGATTCTTTCCGAAGCGGTCGCCACCCGCGTCCACCTGCAGGAGCGCGACGTGCTGATGGTGCAGTTCCGCGATATCTCGAAAGAGAAGCAGGTTGAGCGCGACCTGCAGCGTTTCGAGAGCCGCCTGAAGGCCTTCATGCAGGACCTCGCCGAAGGCGTGGCGGTGCTGGATGCCGACGGCAACCTGCGCTTTCTCAGTGAATCCGCCCTGCCCCTGCTGGGCGGTAGCCAGGACGACTGGCTGGCGCACAACTTCCTCGGCCGCTGCGACAGCGCCACCCGCCCGCGCCTGGAGCACCACCT
Source organism: Pseudomonas nitroreducens (assembly GCF_014204515.1). Lineage (GTDB taxonomy): Bacteria > Pseudomonadota > Gammaproteobacteria > Pseudomonadales > Pseudomonadaceae > Pseudomonas > Pseudomonas nitritireducens_A. The sequence goes on from NZ_JACHLI010000010.1 coordinate 28,133, forward strand.
GGCCATGCAGCCGCCGAGTCGCGAGCCTTATTCCGTCAGCTACCAGCTGCAGCGCCTGGACGGCGAATGGCGCTGGCACCACGCGACCTGCCGCTACATCGAGATCGAGGACGACCTGGTCGGCCACCTGCTGCTGTTCCGCGACGTCACCGAGCAGGTCCGCGCCGCCCAGGCGCAGCGCCAGAGCGACCAGAAACTGGAATACCTGGCGCGCTACAACGCCATGGGCGAGATGGCCCTGGCGATTGCCCACGAACTCAGCCAGCCGCTGGCAGCCACGCGCAATTTCATCGAGGGCGCGCTGATCCGCCTGGACCGCGAGCAGAAAGCCGAAGCCTCTGCCGCCTGGGGCCTGGACAGCGCAGTACGGCAGATCGAACACGCCTCGCTGATCATCAAGAGCGTGCGCGAATACGTGGTGAAGCTGGAGCAGGCGGAGCAGCGCATCGACCTCAACGAACTGCTGGGCGAGACGCTCTACTTCATCACCCTGAAGGCCCAGCCGAGCAATGTGAGGGTGGAGCTGGAGCGCTGCGCAGAACCGCTGTGGGTGAGCTGCGAGAAGGTGCTGGTCGGCCAGGTGATTCTCAACCTCGCGTTCAACGCCATCGAGGAGATGCTCAACCTTCCCGAAGAGCGCCGCCTGCTGCGCATTCGCACATCCTGCGAAGCGAACAGTGCGCGGCTGTCGGTCCTCGACCAGGGCCGGGGTATCGATGCGGGCGCCCAGGAGAGGCTGTTCGACGGTTTCTTCACGTCGAAGGTCAGCGGCAACGGCATTGGTCTGGCGCTGTGCCAGAGCATCGTCTCGCGGCACCGCGGGGATATCTGGGCGCAGAATGTCGAGCCCTGCGGGGCGATGTTCTGTTTCGAGTTGCCGTTGGCGCAGTGATTTCCAGCACTGCTTGACCCTGTAGGCGCGGGCCATGCCCGCGATCTGCTGGCAGGACCGGCGATTGCAGGCCAGCTCCGGCTTTCCCGGTTACGTAGGAGCGGACTCCGTCCGCGATGCTCTTGCTTGTAGTTGGGTGTTCCAGCGTCGCTTCGGCACGCGCGTAGACTCTGTGTTTCGCCCCCTCGGGCGACCTCCTTTGGCAAACGACGGATGGCCGCCCCACCCAAAGGAGGCAAAGGTCTTCGCCCCTGCCATCCGGCTTTTCGCTTCGCGAAAAGTACCCTCAGTTCCTCGCAGTTCCAGGGGCCCGCTGCGAAGGGCCATCCCTGGCCCATCGCAGCTCTCGCGACATCCATGTCGCTCAACCCCTGGAACTCCGATCACCTTCGGCCTCCTGATAGGGGCACTCCGGAGCGTGCGGATGTTTCGCTGGAAATCCTCAAAAGCCAGATCAAGAGCCAGAGCCAGCATCAATCTGCGAACGTAGGGCGCATAACCCGGAACGGGTTATCCGCCGCCTGCCTCCCGGCGGATAACGCTGACGCGTTTTGCGCCCTACGGTCCGTGCAATGCGGTTCGCGAGCAGGCTCGCTCATACAGGCTGGACATCTGCGTGCTCTTCGTAGGAGCGAGCTTGCTCGCGAACCGTACGGCACCTCCGTGATGACCTCACGCCGCACCAGACGGCATCCCGAAGCAATGCCGCCCCTGCGGAAACTCCCGCCCGCGCACCTCACGGGCGAAGCGCTCGGCCGCCGCGCCGATCAATTGGTCCACCCGCACGTACTGCTCGGCAAAGCGCGGAATCTGTTCCCCGGAGAGCCCCAGCATGTCCTCCGTCACCAGCACCTGCCCGGCGCAGGCCGGTGAGGCGCCGATTCCGATCACCGGGATCTCCAGGCGCTCGCAGACCTGCCGCGCCAACGGTTCCAGCACGCCCTCCAGCACCACGCTGAAGGCACCGGCGGCGGCCACCGCCTCGGCGTCGCGCAGCACCTGTGCGGCGCCCGCCTCTTCCTTGCCCTGCACCTTGAAGCCACCGAGGGTATTGAGCTTCTGCGGCATCAGGCCGACATGGGCCATTACCGCAATGCCGCGCTCGACGAGAAAGGCGATGGTCGGCGCCATCTCCGCCCCGCCTTCGAGCTTCACCGCCTGCGCACCGCTTTCGGCCAGCACCCGCGCCGCGCTGAGGAAGGCCTGCTGCGGTGAGGCCTGGTAGCTGGCGAACGGCAGGTCCACCACTACGCAGGCGCTCTGCGAGCCGCGCACCACGGCAGCGCCGTGGGCGATCATCATGTCCAGGCTCACTGCCAGGGTATGCGGCATGCCGTAGAGCACCATGCCCAGCGAGTCGCCCACCAGCAGCACATCCACGTGGGGATCGAGCAGGCGCGCCATGGGAGCCGAGTAAGCAGTCAGCACGACCAGGCTGCCAGGATCGCGGCGGTTGCGGATGTCCAGGGTGGACAGGCGGGGTTGCGGACGATGAACACTCATGGGAATCCCCTTCTTCGGGCTGGCATTGGACGGGGAAGACGCTAACATCGGCCTTCCATGACCCACTTCCGCAAGAGAGACAAGCTATGCCGCCGAAGGGACAGGATCCGCTCGACCTTCCCGGTTTCACCAGTCTGCCCCGGCCCGTCTGGCTGCGCGCCTTCGATATGCCCGCCGGGCACCGCGTGGAGCCGCATTCGCATCCCTGGGGCCAGCTGATGTACGCCGCCAGCGGCGTGCTGGAAGCCACCACCGAACAGCACGCCTGCGTGATTCCGCCGCGCCGGGCGATGTGGCTACCGGTGGGTGTGGCGCACAGCGTGCGGGCGCGCACCGCGGTGGTGTTCCGCAGCTTCTACCTGATCCCGGAAATCGCCGCGCAACTGGGCCCGTGCCGGGTCCTGGAGATTTCCCCGCTGCTGGACAACCTGATCCAGCGCGCCAGCGAATTCGGCCCCGACTACCCCGACGAAGGCCCGCACGCCCGCCTCATGCAGGTGCTGGTGGATGAGCTGCACAACGCCCCGGACTCCGGCCTCGACCTGCCGCTGCCGCGCGACTCGCGGCTGCGCCGGGTGACCGACCACCTGCAGGAATACCCAGGCGAACGCATGAGCATCGAGGACTGGGCACACCGCGTGGGCGCCTCGCGACGCACCCTGGCGCGGCTGTTCCGCGACGAGACCGGCCTGTCCTTCCGCGAATGGCGCGAGCGTGTACGCCTGCTGGCGGCGCTGCCAAGGCTGGAGCGTGGCGAGCCGGTAACGCTGATCGCCGGCGAGCTCGGCTATGAATCCACTTCGGCCTTCATCGAGCTGTTCCAGCGCCAGCTCAATACCTCGCCCGGCGCCCTGGCGCGGCAGATGCGTAGTGCGCAGTAGCCGCTCTCAGCAAGCAGCACACGCGCAGGTAATCCGCTTGTGGGACGGGTGTTGGGCATTCGCGAGCAAGGACCAGGCGTTCCCCTCGGTCCTACAGAACCGTAGGGCGTATAACCCGGAACGGGTTATACGCCGCATGCCGACGGCGGATAACGCCTGAGGCGTTATGCGCCCTACTACTGCTCCGGACAGCATGGGTATCGCTTCGCTCCACACCATCCTACGTGGGTGATCCGCTGGCGGGATGGGTGCTAGGCATTGGCGAGCAAGGACCAGGCGTCCCCCTCGGTCCTGCAGACTCGTAGGACGGATAACCCGGAACGGGTTATCCGTCGCATGCCGACGGCGGATAACGCCTGCAGCGTTATGCGCCCTACTGCGAGAAATCTCCCACCGGCAAACCGCCTTGTGGGCTTACAAGGCCCCTCGCTAGATTGCGCCGCGTCACGGTCAATCCCGTGACCGGGTTTGGTGACCCAGAGGCTACTGGCGCGATTGCGCCGAAGGTGCGTACGGAAACTGCGAAGCGTTTCTGTAGGACCCCGTGCGAATGCAGATTAAGCTGCACCGCTTCCATGGCGGATCGCATGGGGAGGCCTTCGGGCCTGCCGGTTCCAGTACCCGGTTCACCAACCTCATGCGGTCCGCCTCCATCTGCTTGGTGACAGATGGCGGCGGCTCCTAACCTCGTGCTGGAGCAATGCCATGGACGCCCTAACCGCTACAACCTTCCTGCGCCACAACCGCCCCTTGCGCGGAGTATTGATCGACAACCAGCCCTGGTTCGTCGCCTGCGACTTCGCCCGCCTGCTCGGCCTGCACCATCCCAACGTACTGGCCCAGCGCGTGGAGCCGCACGAGGTGCGCCATATCAGGCTGCTTGACCACGGCGGCGGCGAACACCGCGCTGAAGTCCTTAACGAACCCGCGCTGTACAAGGCCCTGCTGCGCTTCGCCAACCCGGAAACACGCCAGCTGGGCCGCTGGCTGCACGAAGAAGTAATTCCGCTGCTGCGCGACCAGCACCAGAACGAAGGCCACTATCCCCGCCGGCTGCTGATGAACTGGTGCGCCCGCCGCGTGACCTTGCTGGATTGGCAGGGGGAGCTGTGGGTGCCGTGGGAGCAGATTCCGTACTTCAGCGAAGTGAAGAACTGAAGCCAACAGAACAGCTGGTCTGAATATCAAGTCATGTGCATTGCCTTACTTGATATTCAGCGGCACTATCCACGGCGCCGAAGTTACCACCGCACTGCGTAAAACCAAGAATAAGAAACGTCTTATTGCCCGCAATCCCAGCAAATCAGCGCTTCTACGAAATCCCTGCAAAGTATCAACTCAAGAAATTTCTTGCCCCACGCCAAGTTTCACCTTGTGGTCATTGTTTAGCGAGCTACTTAACATTTCCCGGCGCTCCAGATGGGGCCATTTGTTAATGCTAAACACTCCTCAAGGACATAAGTTTCAATGAAAGCTTTCAAACTTCTGCTGCTGACTTCCGCCATGACCGCTCTGGCCGGCAACGCCCTGGCCGCCGATGGCACCATCAACTTCACCGGTGAAATCATCGCCGCTTCCTGCAAGGTCGGCGCCAACACCGGCGCCGTCGTGGGTGGCGACGTGGGCCATCAGACCGTCGACGTCAAGCTGGGCAAGGTCAGCGCGGACTCCATCTCGGGTACCGCAGGCGGCGGCATCGCTGCCGGCACCAACATCAGCCTGAGCCTGGATTGCGGCGCCACCGGCAAGGACCTGAGCAACGTCAAGCTGGCCTTCGACCCGGCTTCGGGTTCGGGCCTGGACCTGAAGAACAACTCCCTGCTCAAGGTCACCGGCGGTGCCGGCGGCGTGGGTATCGGTCTGTACAACGACCAGAACCAGCTGATCAACCTGGCGGCCAACGAAGGCTACACCGGCGAGATCGTCAAGGAAGCCGACGACAGCTACAAGGCCACCCTGAACCTGCGCGCCGGCTATGTGGCCAACGGCGACACCATCGTTCCGGGCGCGGCCAACGGCACCCTGCCGTTCACCCTGTCCTACGAATAAGCCCTGCCCGCGGGGGCGCAACGCCCCCGCTCTATTTTCGCGAGCCGATGATGAAAGCCTCCAATCTCCTGTGCTTCAGCCTGCTGCTGGGGCTCTCTGCCTTTTCCAGTTCCAGCCCGGCCGGCATCCAGGTCGGTGGCACGCGCGTGGTGTTCCCCGCCAGCAGCCGCGAGGCCTCCATCCAGGTGCGCAACGAGGGCAGCGAAGACATCATGATCCAGTCCTGGGTCGAGCCGGCGCCAGAGGCCAAAGGGTCCCCCGTGCCCTTCGCCATTACCCCGTCCCTGGCGCGCCTGGGCGGCAAGCAGCAGCAGATGCTGCGCATCTTCTACCAGGGCAAGGGCCTGCCCGAAGACCAGGAGTCGGTGTTCTGGCTGAGCGTGCAGGAGATTCCGCAGGTCGCGGAGGACTCCAACAGCCTGCAGATCGCCTTCCGCCAGCGCCTCAAACTGTTCTATCGGCCGCACCATCTTCCCGGTACGGCGGAAGAAGCGGCGAAGAACCTGAACTGGAACTTCCTCAATGAGGCCGGGCAACCGCTGCTACTTGCCGCCAACCCTTCGGTATTCCATGTTTCCCTGGCCAAGATAAAAGTCGTCGCGGACAACAAGGAATACTTCGCCGACGCCAGAATGCTCAACCCAAGAGGCACGGCAAAGTTCAAATTGAAAGGACTTCCCAGTTCATTTCGCGGCACTGCCCAAGTGCACTGGCAGTCGATCAATGATTACGGCGGACTGGTCGATCACCAGGCGCCAGTGAACTTCTAAGTACTCACTACTTATTGAATTTCTCTCCTTGGGAATCATGGCCCCGGGATATTCCCTGCACAGGAAGGTGCTGTCTTGGACTTGCGTTTACTCCACTGCCGACCGATGAAAACTTCCAAGTTGAATTCCCCTGCCCGCTTGTCCTGCCTGGCCGCCGCCAGCCTGCTCGGCTCCAGCGACCTGGCCGCGGCGCAATTCAACCCGATGTTCCTGCAGGACAAGGGCTCGGCGGTGGACCTGCGCTATTTCGAGCAGAACAACGGCGTGGTGCCCGGCACCTACAGCGTCGACCTGTACCTGAACCAGCGCCTGGACCGGCGCCAGGAGATCAGCTTCCGTACCGATAGCGAGGCCGAGCACGCCGACGCGCAACCGTTGCTGCCGCTGGGCCTGCTGCGCGAGATGGGCGTGAACATCGAGCGCCTGGTGCACGAAGGCATCGTTGCGCCCGACAGCGCCGACGACGAGCCGGTGTACCTGCTGCGCATCGAGGGCGCGGCGGTGCAATACGACGCCAACAAGCTCGCGTTGTTCGTCGATGTGCCGCAGGCCTATATCCAGCGCCGTTCGCGCGGTTACGTCGACCCTTCGCTGTGGGACGAAGGCATCACCGCGGCGTTCACCAACTACCAGGCGAACTTCAACCGCAACAGCGGCGATGGCTATTCCAGCGACTACGGCTACCTGGGCCTGCGCAACGGCCTGAACTTCGGCCTGTGGCGCCTGCGCAACGACTCGTCGATCAGCCAGGGCACCGGCATGACGCGCTCCTTCTCCAGCAACCGCACCTACCTTGAGCGCGATGTCAGCTCGCTCAAGGGCCGCTTCGCCCTGGGCCAGCTGTTCAGCAACGGCGACATCTTCGACAGCAGCCGCTTCAAGGGCGTGCAGCTGAGCTCCGACCTGGGCATGCTGCCCGACAACGAAGTCGGTTACGCGCCGGTGGTGCGCGGCATCGCCGAGACCCACGCGACGGTGGAAGTCCGCCAGAACGGCTACGTGATCTATTCGACCACGGTGTCGCCGGGCGCCTTCGAGATCCACGACATCTACCCCAGCGGCTCGAATGGCGACATGGAAATCACCATCATCGAGTCCGACGGGCGCGAGCGTAAGTACACCCAGGCCTATTCCTACCTGCCGGTGATGACCCGCCGCGGCAACTTCCAGTACAGCCTGTCGGCCGGCCAGTACGACAGCGATGGCGCGCCCTCGCCCAACCTGCTGCAGGCCACTGCGGTCTATGGCACAACCGACAACCTGACGACTTACGGCGGCGTGCTCAGTGCCGAGCGCTACAACGCGCTCAACCTGGGCGTGGGCGTCAACTCGGCGCTGGGCGGCATGTCGGTGGACGTCACCAACAGCCGTTCGAATGCCGGCCACGGCCGCTCCAACAGCGGGCAGAGCGTGCGCTTCCTCTATTCGAAGACGCTCAACGCCACCGACACCACCTTCACCATGGCCGGCTATCGCTACTCGACCTCCGGCTACCGCACCCTCGCCGAGCACATCGACGAGCTGGACTACCAGGACCGCGACGGCTACGCCGGCGGCCGGCCGAAGAACCGCCTGGACCTCAACGTCAACCAGACGCTGGGCAATGGCTCGGTGTTCCTCAGCGCCGGCGAGACCGACTACTGGAACCGCGGCGGCAGCATGCGCCGTCTGCAGATGGGCTACAGCGGCACCTACCGCGACGTCAGCTACAGTGTTTCGGCCTCGCATACCCAGGACGCGGGGCGCTCCGGCGGCTCGGACAACCAGTTGGCAGTGTCCTTCAGCGTGCCGTTCGGCTCCCGTGCGCGCTCCCATCGCCTGTACAGCAGCGCGACCAAGTCCAACCGTGGCGATACCGATCTGCAGGCCGGCGTTTCCGGCTACCTGGACGATGCCGGCGCCCTGGCCTACAGCGCCCAGGCCGGGCGCTACGGCCACGAGCAGTCGGGCAGCGTCGGCCTGAGCTGGGACGCGCCGTCGAGCAAACTCGCCGGCAACTATTCGAAGTCCGGCGACTCGCGGCACATCGACCTGACTGCCGCCGGGGTAGTGGTGGCGCACAGCGACGGGGTGACCTTCGGCCAACCCGTGGGCGAGACCTTCGCACTGGTCGAGGTGCCGGGCGTGAAGAACGTCGGCCTGGAAAACGCCACCGCCCGCACTGACAGCGCCGGCTACACCATCGAGGGCTACGTACAGCCCTACCGCTACAACTGGATGAACCTCGATACCCAGACCCTGGGCAGCGACGTGGAAGTCAGCGACACCTCGCAGCAGGTAGTGCCGCGCCGCGGTGCAGTGGTCAAGGCGCGCTTCGCCGCGGCTTCCGGCCGCCGCGTGCAGTTCGTCCTGCGCCTGGCCGACGGCGCCACCCTGCCCTTCGGTGCGCAACTGCTGGATGAGAAGGACAACCTGCTGGCGGTGGTGGACAACCAGTCCCGCGCCCTGGTGTTCGGCATCCCCCAGCAAGGCTGGCTGAAAGTGCGCTGGGCGGCCGGTGGCTGCTCGGTGCCCTACAAGTTGCCCGAGCCCGACGCGACCCTGGTGTACGACGAAGTCAAGGCGATCTGTGGCGTGCAGCCCCAGCCGGCGCCGAAATCCTGATCGGGCGCGAACGCGCCCACCCTTTCCCCGAGCAGGCCACGTTCCTGCTGGACGACCGGCACAGGCGACTTGCGTCGCCCAGCCGGCAATGGAGTCCTGAGATGAAACTGACGGTACTGGCCCTGGCCACCACCTGCGCCGCCCTGGCCCTGAACACCGCCCAGGCGGCGAACCCGGACAATTGCTACTGGAACACTGGCAGCTCCGGTTCGAACAAGCGCTTCTTCTCCATGGTCGCTCCAGCAAAAATGGAGCTGAAGAAGGTCTCCGTCGGCGGGACGCTGGCCACGTCCTCCCCGGCCACCATCCACAACGAGATCTGGCAGATCAAGTGCCCCTACCCAGCCACACCCCGCTACTCCGGCGAATACTACGTCGTCGGCGCCGAACTGGTTGAAGGCTACACGGACGTCTACAAGACCGGTGTCGCCGGTATCGGCGTCCGCGTTCGGGGCACGGTGGGCAACACGACCTACACCGTGCCGATGGCCCTGGGCCATGCGAACGCGGATCGCACTTACATCAACACGATCAAATCAGTGCAACTCGAATACATCCGCACGGCCCGGGACGTCGCCCAGGGCACAGCCGTCATGAACTTCCGCATCGAGCAGGACATCAACGGCTGGGAAGCCGCACAGATCAGCGTCAGTGGCAGCACCGTGCTGGAGAACGAGAATTACTTTTCCGGCTGTGCCGGGGTCGAGATGCTCACGGTTCCCCTGGGCCGCGTGGCCCAGGGCGAAATCGGCAAGGTACGCAAGCCGTTCAACCTGGACGTGATCTGCTCCGGCCTGCCAGCGGGCACGCAGATTCCGGTGAAGGTCTATTTCGAAGGCGATTCCAATGGGCCGGGCCGCCTGAACCTCGTGCCCGGTGGCGCGAAAGGGGTGGAGATTTCCCTGGAGAACGACAGCGGTACGCTGCTGCCCTTTTCCAAAGGCGGCGCGCTGTCGATGCAATGGCAGCACAGCGAACCTGGCGGAGAGGTCTACCGCCTGCCGATCAGCGCCGGCTATGCGCGCAAGGGCTCGGAGAAACCCGAAGCTGGAGTGGCGAACGCCACGCTGAACTACATCATCGATTACGACTGATTCCAGGCCGGGGCAAATCCCCGGCCTTTTTCGTTCAGGCCGACAAGGGCTTCAGGCGCCCCGCAGCGACTGACTGATGGTCACCAACAGGTCATCCAGTTCCTGCACCGCTGCCGCTATCGCTTCACGGTCGCCTTCAGCACAAAGGTCTTCCACCTCCACGCAGCGCTCCAGCAAACCCTGGTGATTGAGCAGGTAAGCGGTGCCCTTGAGCTTGTGGGCGATGCGCCGTACTTCGACCACATCCGCCTCTGCCAGTGCACGACGCAGAGCTGCCTGCTCGGTGTCGTTGCTGCGCACCACCTGCGCGGCCATGGCCGAGCGGATGTCGCTGGTGGGTGAAGCGTTCGCCGCTGCCCGCGCCTGCTCCTCGCCGTACAGCGGAATCAGGCGATTGAGCGCCGCGAGGTTGATCGGCTTGGCCAGGGCGTGGTCCATGCCGGAGTCGCGGCAACGCTCCAGCTCCTCGCGCTGGGCATCGGCGGTGAGGCCGATGATCAGGCACGGTCGCAGCCCCTGCGTCTGTTCCAGGCGGCGGATGCTGCGGGTCAGTTCATGGCCGTCCATCTCCGGCATGTTGCAGTCGGTGATGACGGTGTCGATCTCCTGTTCCTGCCAGATCGCCAACGCCTCCAGGCCGTTGCTGGCACTCAGCACACGGTGACCGAGGTAGCTGATCTGCTGGTAGAGCAGGTACTGGCTGGGCAGGTGGTCCTCGACGATGAGCACAGTCATCGGCCCTCTCACCTCCGGCGCAGTCTGGTCGGAAGCAGCTGCGCGCGGCCGAACCTGTTCGGCGATTACACGCTCCAGTTCGACGCTGAAGGTCATCCGAGTCCCCTGACCCACTTCGCTGTACGCCTTCAGCTCACCGCCCATCAGCAGACAGAGCGCCTGGCTGATGGCCAGCCCCAGGCCGGCGCCGGCATTGGGGTCGTTGACCGCGCCGTCGACCACGAAGAAGGGTTTGAACACCTGGTCCAGCTGGGCCGCAGGAATCCCCGCGCCGCTGTCGCTGACGCTGACTACGAAACGCAGCGCCGAGTCGCCGTGGGGCTCTACCGCACACTGCAGCTGCACTTCGCCGCGCTCGGTGAACTTGATCGCGTTGCTCACCAGGTTGGAAACGATCTGCTTGACCTTGACCCCATCGACCCAGACCTGTTCGCCGGCCAGGGCATCGATGTCGAGTCGCAGCTTGAGCTGCTTCTGTCGTGCCAGGCCGGAGAACACGTTGCCCACCGATTCGAGCAGGTCCTGCATGCGCGCCGGTTCCGGCACCAGGCTCAGCTTGCTCGACTCGATGCGCGAGATGTCGAGGATGTCGCCAATCAAGGCCAGCAGGCTGATCGCGGATTCGTAGGCGATGTGCACCGACTGGGCGTTCAGTTCGGGATCGTCGCGACGCGTCAGCACCAGTTCGAGCATGCCGATGATGGCGTTGAGCGGCGTGCGGATTTCGTGGCTCATGGTAGCGAGGAATACCGATTTGGCGCGGCTGGCCTTCTCCGCCGACTCCTTGGCGACCTGCAGCTCGTCGAGCAGCAACTGGCGCTGGGCGAGGTCCTGGCGCTTGCGCTGGATGCGCCGACGCTGCATGAAGATCAGCAGGCCAGCCACCAGCAGCAGCACGCCGAGCACCTCGAAGGAGCGCCAGATATAGCCCGCCACGCCTTCCCAGTACTTGTCGTCGGTGGCCGAGTTGGCGCGCCAGCGCCCGGTGATCTGCAGGTACTGCCGGGGCTGGATTTCGGTCATTGCCTGGTCGAGGATGGCGATCAGCATGGCCTGGTCCCGCGGTGCTGCGAAGACGATGCGCGCGCCCACGCCTTCGAGCATGCCGCCGATCTTCAGGCTGTTCTCGTACTTGTAGGACAGGTAGTAGCGGGCGACATTGGCCGGCGCCAGCACCATGTCCGCCTCGCCGTCACGGACCTGCTTCAAGGCCTCGCCGACGGTATCGATCTCGAGGATGCGCGCCTTGGGATAACGGCCGGCCAGGCGCTCGCGCGAGAGGTAGCCACGGGGCACCGCCACCCTGAATTCGCCCTGTTGCAGGCGCTGCAGGTCGTCGGCCTGGCGGATCACGTAAAGGTACGGCGCAGTGGACAGTGCCCGCGAATGCAGCAATGGCGATGCGCTCAGGTCGCTGTCCGGGAGGACACTGAGCGTCGCCTCGCCCTTCGCCAGTTGCGCAGCGGCTTCGCTCAGCGAGCTGACGCGGGTGATCTCGAAGCGCAGGCCGGTCTTGCGGCGGATCAGGTCGAGCAGGTCCGAGGCGATGCCATTGAAGCGCCCCCGGCTGTTGAAGAAAGCGTAAGGCGCCAGGTCTTCGCTGACTGCCAGCTTCACCCGCGGCGCCTGCGCCAGCCAGGCGCGTTGCGCTTCGCTCAGGCTGCCGCGGAAAGCGTTCGGGTCGCAGTTCCGGGTATCGCCCCAGACGTCCTGCGCCGAGAGTACCTGGCAGCGGTTGAGCCCACCCAGCGCGCGCTGGAGGATGCCGGCGAGTACTGTCTGCCCCGGCGCCGTGGCGAAACCCAGGTCGATCTCCGGCAACTGCGCACTCTGGTTCACCACCAGCTGGTTGCTGAACAGCTGGCTGGACAGGTAATGGGTGGAAAAGGTATCGCCGAGGTAGACATCGGCTTCGCCGGTCAGCACCGCCGCCATGGCCGCCAGGGGCGAGTCGAAGTCTTTCAGGATGCCCAGGCCGCCGCGGCGCAGATAGAGATCGCGGGCGCTGTCATGGGCTACCGCGATGCGGGTCTGCGGATCGCGCGTGCTGTACTCGCGCAAATCCCCACCTTCCGAAAACAGCGACAGCTCCGTGCGCGCAAAGGGCGGCGTCAGATCCAGGCCCTGCTCTTGCGCCTCAACAACGGTGGCACTGGCAAGCAGGTCGATCTGCCCGGCATGCAAAGCCGCGTAGGCCGACTGCGCCGAATCGAAGGTGCGCACGCGGATCGGCACGCCCAGTTCGCGCTGCAGGGCCACCAGGTAATCCGCCGCGATGCCTTCGAAGCCGTGCTCCTCGGTGAAGATCCGGTAAGGCGGAAACACGTCCCGGCGGACGCCGACCCACAGCTCGCCCCGCTGCCGCAGCCAGTCGCGCTCGGCTGCAGTGAGTTGCACCTTCAGTTCGTTCAGCGGTTGCCGTGCCCGTGGCTGCAAGTCCTCCGCCCAGGCCGACGCCGAGGTCAGCAGCATCAGCAGAAGCAGGACCAGGCGCGTCAGCGGCGCGACCATCAGATCAGCTTGTTCTGGCGGGCGATATTGGCGAGGTCGACGACCGAAGACACAGCCAGCTTGGTCTGGATGTTGATCTTGTGGCCGCTCACCGTTTTCGAACTCAGGTGCAGCTTGTCGGCGATCTCGCGGTTGGACTGCCCCTCGGCCAGCAGCTTGAGGATTTCCAGCTCGCGATCGGTCAGCTCGCTGAGATCGCCCTCCGCCGAGGCTGCGGTGTTGCTGTGGAAAGGAATGGCATCCCGGGGGAAGAACACATAGCCGTCGACGATCGTCTCGATGGCCTTCAGCAGTTGCCCGGCCGGCTCGCTCTTGCTGACAAAGCCGGCAGCGCCCGCCTGCAGGCAACGCATGGCGTAGGAGTCCTTGAGCTGCGCGGTGTACACCAGCACGCGGGTATCGAGCCGCTCGCGGGTGATGCGCTTGAGCACCGAGAGACCGTCCATCTTCTCCAGGCCGATGTCGAGGACGACGATCTCCGGTCGCAGCGACTCGATCAGGCGCAACGCCTCGACGCCATCGGCGCACTCACCCGCCACTTCATGGCCGAGGGATTCCAGCGCCTGGCGGATCGCCTGGCAGATCAGGGGGTGGTCATCGACGATCAGCGCACGTTTGCTCATGAATCCGGGCCTTGAAGAAGTGGGAGGAGCCGGCGCATCCGGCTGGGCCTGGCGAGTGGAAGTATGGTCGGATTTCCTTACCAGGAGAGGATCATTTCCTACTCGCCGTAGAGAAAATTTTGCAGGAAATCCGTTCTTTCGACTGCCAGTCATCCGCTGCCTCAGCGCAAGACTCACCTTGATCTGGCTCGAGACATTTCTTGATTCGCCCACCTCATCATGAGGAAAACTTGTTTTCATCACGAGAACATTGAGTTTGTCTCATGAAGCGCTCACCCCGAAAATCTCGCCATCGTTGATTCAATGGAGAGATTCCCATGGCACTGGCACACAACCTCGGCTTCCCCCGCATCGGTCGCGACCGCGAGCTGAAGAAGGCCCAGGAAGCCTTCTGGAAGGGCGAACTGGACGAAGCCGGCCTGCGTGCCGTGGGCCGCGAACTGCGCGCCGCCCATTGGCAGGCGCAGAAGGATGCCGGCATCGAGCTGCTGCCGGTGGGCGACTTCGCCTGGTATGACCAGGTGCTGACCCACTCGCTGACCTTCGGCGTGATCCCCGAGCGCTTCCGCGCCCATGGCGAAGCGAAGCCGACCCTGCAGACCCTGTTCGCCATGGCGCGGGGTGTCAGTGCTGGCTGCTGTGGCGCTCACGCACAAGAGATGACCAAGTGGTTCGACACCAACTACCACTACCTCGTCCCCGAATTCACCGCGGACCAGCAGTTCGAGCTGAGCTGGGAACAGCTGTTCGAAGAGGTCGATGAGGCCAAGGCCCTGGGCCACGCGGTGAAGCCGGTGGTGATCGGCCCGCTGACCTACCTCTGGCTGGGCAAGACCAAGGGCCAGGAGTTCGACAAGCTCGACCTGGTGGAGCGCCTGCTGCCGCTCTACGGCCAGATTTTCCGGCGCCTCGCCGCGCAGGGCGCGGAGTGGGTGCAGATCGATGAGCCGATCCTCGCCCTGGACCTGCCGCAGGACTGGAAGAACGCCTTCGAGCGCACCTACAACCTGCTGCAAAGCGAACCGCTGAAGAAGCTGGTGGCCACCTATTTCGGCGGCCTGGACGACAACCTGGGGCTGGCCGCCGGCCTGCCGGTGGACGGCCTGCACCTGGACCTGGTGCGCGCGCCGGAGCAGTTCCCGAGCATCCTCGACCGCCTGCCGGCCTACAAGATCCTCTCCCTGGGCGTGGTCAACGGCCGCAACGTCTGGCGCTGCGACCTGGAGAAGGCGCTGGACGTGCTGCGCTATGCCCATGAGCGTGTCGGTGAGCGCCTGTGGGTCGCGCCGTCCTGCTCGCTGCTACACAGCCCGGTGGACCTGGAGCGCGAAGACAAGCTGGATGCCGAGCTGAAAAGCTGGCTGGCCTTCGCCGTGCAGAAATGCGCCGAAGTCGCCCTGCTCGCCCGCGCCGTCAATGAGCCCGAGGCGCCGCAGGTGATCGCGGCGCTGGAGCAGAGCCGCGCCGTACAGGCCAGCCGCGCCGCCTCTCCGCGCATCCACAAGCCCGCGGTGCAAGCCCGCCTCGCCGCCGTGAAGGCTACCGACAGCCAGCGCCAGTCGCCCTTCGCCGAACGCATCGGCCAGCAGCGCGCCGGCCTCAACCTGCCGGACTTCCCCACCACCACCATCGGCTCCTTTCCGCAGACCTCGGCCATCCGCCTGGCGCGCCAGGCCTTCAAGCAGGGCAAGCTGAGCGCCGCCGACTACACCGAGGCGATGCACAGCGAGATTCGCCACGCCGTGCAGATCCAGGAAAACCTCGGATTGGACGTGCTGGTGCACGGCGAAGCCGAGCGCAACGACATGGTCGAGTACTTCGCCGAGCAACTCGACGGTTACCTGTTCACCCGCTTCGGCTGGGTGCAGAGCTACGGTTCGCGCTGCGTGAAGCCGGCGGTGATCTTCGGCGACCTGAGCCGCCCGAAAGCCATGACGGTCGAGTGGATCAAGTACGCCCAGAGCCTCACCGGCAAGGTGATGAAGGGCATGCTGACCGGCCCGGTGACCATGCTGATGTGGTCCTTCCCGCGCGAGGACTTGCCCCGCGAGGTGCAGGCGCGCCAGCTGGCCTTGGCGATCCGCGACGAAGTGGTGGACCTGGAAGCCGCCGGCATCCGCATCGTGCAGATCGACGAAGCCGCCTTCCGCGAAGGCCTGCCGCTGCGCCGCAACGACTGGGGTCGCTACCTGGACTGGGCCACCGAGGCCTTCCGCCTGTGCGCCAGCGGCGTGCGTGACGAAACGCAGATCCACACCCACATGTGCTACAGCGAGTTCAACGACGTGATCGAGTCCATCGCCGCCATGGATGCCGACGTCATCACCATCGAGACCTCGCGCTCGGACATGGAGCTGCTGGAAGCCTTCGAGAAGTTCGAGTACCCCAACGAGATCGGCCCGGGCGTCTACGACATCCACTCGCCGCGGGTGCCGGGCAAGGACGAGATGGTCAAGCTGCTGCGCAAGGCCGCCCAACGCATTCCCGCCGAGCGCCTGTGGGTCAACCCCGACTGCGGCCTGAAGACCCGCGCCTGGCCGGAGACCGAAGCGGCGCTGGTCAACATGGTCGCGGCGGCCCGCGAGCTGCGCAGGGATGTCGCGCTGCTGGGTTGAGCGCCGTTCGATGAGGTCCCGTAGGGCGGATAACGCTCCAAGCGTTATCCGCCGTGGAATCATCGACATGGCGTTGAAACATCGCGGACAGAGTCCGCTCCTACGGAAGTGGTCGCGCCCGTAGGAGCGGACTCCGTCCGCGATCGGTATCCGCCCGCAGCGCACTATCGGCGCGGGTCATGTCCGCTTTTGCGAGCCGCGGCCCTCCGGCAGCACGTAGGGCGCATAACGCCCCAAGTGTTATCCGCCGTGGAATCATCGGTATGGCGTTGAAACATCGCGGACAAAGTCCGCTCCTACGGAAGTGGTCGCGCCCGTAGGAGCGGACTCCGTCCGCGATGGGCATCCGCCCGCAGCGGAATTTCGGCGCGGGTCATGTCCGCTTTTGCGAGCCGCGGCCATCCGGCAGCACGTAGGGCGCATAACGCCCCAAGCGTTATCCGCCGTGGAATCATCGGCATGGCGTTGAAACATCGCGGACAGAGTCCGCTCCTACGGAAGTTGCCACGCGCGTAGGAGCGGACTCCGTCCGCGATCGACATCCGCCCGCAGCGTAATATCGGCGCGGGTGATGCCCACTATGCGGGCCGCGGCCATCCGGCAGGTGAGCCCAGCGTCCAACCGGGGTAATCTGCAGGCCTTCCCAACCACCGGCACGCAGGCCCTCGCATGAAACAGCTGCTCATCATCGGCATCGGCGCCGGCGATCCCGAATACCTGACCGTCCAGGCGATCAACGCGATGAACCGCGCGGACGTCTTCTTCCTGATGGACAAGGGCAGCAGCAAGGACAAGCTGATCCAGCTGCGCCGCGACATCCTCCAGCGCTACGTCACCGCCCCCGATTACCGCATCGTCGAAGCCGACAGTCCCGAGCGCGTGCGCGAAGGCGACTACGCCGGGCAGGTGCGCGACCTCAATGACGCCAAGCAGCAGGTCTTCGAGCGCCTGATCGACCAGGAGCTGCAGGACGGTGAATGCGGCGCCTTCCTGGTCTGGGGCGACCCGTCGCTGTACGACAGTACCCTGCGCATCCTCGACGCCATCCTGCGCAGCGGCCGCGTGCAGTTCGACTACCAGGTGATCCCCGGCATCACCAGCGTGCAGGCCCTCGCCGCGCGCCACAGGGTGCCGCTGAATGCCATCGGCCAGTCGGTGCAGATCACTACCGGCCGGCGCCTGGCCGAGGGCTTCCCGGACAATGCCGAAAGCGTTGTGGTGATGCTCGACGCCGAGGACACCTACCGTCAGCTGGACGACCCGCAGCTGGAAATCTGCTGGGGCGCCTACGTCGGCACAGCGGATGAAATCCTGCGAAGAGGACGCCTGAGCGACGTCGCCGGGGAAATCCAGCGCGTGCGCCGCGAGGCCCGCGACGCCCATGGCTGGATCATGGATACCTACCTGCTCAGACGCCTGCCCAAAGACGAGTGAGCGCATGAAAAACGCCCTGGTGCAGGACACCAGGGCGTTTTCATTGCAGGGCCGCTGCGCTGATCGCCAGCAGGCTGGCAATCAGTTGCGGATCACCAGTTGTAGCCCACCGAGCCACCCGCGGAGAACTTGCCTTGGGTATCGGTGCTGCCGCCAAGCTTGGTGGTCCACTTGCCGTCGTTGGAAACATGCGACACACCCACCGAGACCGCCGACTGGCCATTGAAGGTGCCCACGCCCACGGCTGTGGTGCTGCCGCCGTTGATCATCGGCTGGGGCAGGCTGGCGATGGCGATGGCGCCGGCAATCCCCGCGCTGAGTTCATCGCCCTGCTGGTCGATGTCGCGCTTGAGGCTGTTCAGACGGCTGTCCGTGGCGCTGGCCATGGCGTCCAGGGCATCCGAAACCTGGCCCAGGTTGACCGCATCGGTACGCTGGGTTCCGGCGGCCACGTGGGTGATCTGGCGCTCGGCGCCGGCATTGCCCACGGCCACGCTGTTGTCGCGTTCGGCCACCGAGTTGGCGCCCACGGCCACCGAGTTCTTGCCCTTGGCCTGGGCTCCCGTGCCGATCGCGGTGCTGTTGGCCCCGCTGGCCTGGGCACCGGCACCACCGGCCACGGCATTCTCACCGGTCGCCTTGGGCTTGGGCAGGTTCTGGCTGTTCTTCACCTGGAACATGCCATCGGTGCCGTTCTGCACATTGGCCACGTCGCTCTCCACCTTGGTGACTCGCTCGGTGACCTCGGTGACGCTGCCCCCCATCTGGCCGATCATGCCGTCGACCTTGCTGTCGGTGTATGCCTTGGTCTCTGCCACCGCACCGTCGAGCTGGCGCAGGTTGACCGCATCGGTCGCCGCGCGGCCATCGGCGAGGTTGCTGATGGTGCGGGTCTGGCTGGTCTCGGCGTTGCCGACGGACAGCGTACCGGCAGACGCGTTGTCCGCGCCCGAGTACTTGCCGGCGTAGCTTTCCGCACCACGACCATTGTCACTGGCACCCTGCCCCAGGGCGACGCTGCCGTCGGCCGAAGCCTGTGCGCCTTCGCCCACGGCGACCGCTGCAACGCCACTGGCAACGGCATTGGCACCGATCGCAATGGAGTCCGCACCGCTGGCGACCGAGTCGGCCTTGACGGAGTTGGCATGGAAGTACTTGACGCCTCCGCCGTTGACGATGCTGGTCACGCTGCCTTCCAGGTTGGTCACACGGCTGTCGATGACCGCGACCTGCTGATTGGTCTCGAACAGTTGCGCACCGTTGACTGCATCCAGGCTTTCGGCGCTCAGTTCGCCGGCCTTGACGTTGGTCAACTGAACGGCCTTGCCGGCGCTTCCCAGGCTGACCCTGTCGTGGGCCAGGGAGTCGTACATCACCGCATCGCCCATCAGTTCAGACATGCCGTTGATGGTGGTGTTGATGGCATTGATCGACGTGGAGTTGTCCGCCACGCGGCTATCGATGTTGCTCAAGGCATCGCCGACGTTGCTGATGGTGGTGGTCGAACCATCGACGTTGGTCACCGTGTAGCTGGGCGCGGAAATCGAGCCATCTTCGTTGACCAACGAACCGCCGCCCATGGCGTTGGCGATGGATTCGCTCACGCCGAACAGTTGGCCGCCATTGATGGCGTCCTGGCTGTCCCTGGCGACAGTGCCGTTCGCCACATTGACCAGCTTGCGTGCACCGTCGGTGCCCGCGAAATCGACGGCCGCGCCATCGGTGTCCTTGCCTACAGTGAGGTTTTCGCCCACGGCAGACTGCTGCACCAGACCGATGCTGCCGCTGTTGATGTTGTTGGTGATGGTTGAGATATCGCCTTCGACAGTGGTGACTCGGCTATCGAGGACGCTGATATTGCCCTCGTTAACCGTTACACGATTGTCCAGGACACTGATGTCGCCTTCGTTGACGGTGACGCGATTGTCCAGGCTGCTGATATCGCCTTCGTTGATCGTCACGCGGTTGTCGAGGCTGGAAATCGAGGTGGTGTTCTGCTCCACCTGTTGATTGGTCGCGAACAGCTGCGAACCATTCACCGCATCCTGGCTGTCTTCTGCCAGGGTACCGGCCGCTACGTTGACCAGTTGGCGCGCACCATCAGTGCCCGCGAAATCGACGGCCGCGCCATCGGTGTCCTTGCCCACGGTGAGGTTCTCACCTGCCGCGGACTGCTGCACCAGACCGATACTGCCGGTGTTGATGTTGTTGGTGATGGTGGAAATATCGCCTTCGACAGTGGTGACTCGGCTATCGAGGACGCTGATATTGCCCTCGTTAACCGTTACACGATTGTCCAGGACACTGATGTCGCCTTCGTTGACGGTGACGCGATTGTCCAGGCTGCTGATATCACCTTCATTGATCGTCACACGGTTATCGAGGCTGGAAATCGAGGTGGTGTTGTTGGCGATTTCAGTGGTGTTCTGCTCGACCTGCTGATTGGTCGCGAACAGCTGCGAACCATTCACCGCATCCTGGCTGTCTTCTGCCAGGGTACCGGCCGCTACATTGACCAGCTTGCGTGCACCGTTGGTGCCGGCGAAGTCGACGGCCGCGCCATCGGTGTCCTTGCCCACGGTGAGGTTTTCACCGGCAGCGGACTGCTGCACCAGACCAATGCTGCCGCTATTGATGTTGTTGGTGAGGTTGGAGATATCACCTTCAACGTTGGTAACGCGGTTGTCGAGGACGCTGATATCGCCTTCGTTGACCGTCACGCGATTGTCCAGATTGGAAATCGACGTGGTGTTGTTGGAGATATCGGTAGTGTTCTGGAACGTACGGCTATCGATGTTGCTCAAGGCATCGCCGACGTTGTTGATGGTGGTGGTCGAACCATCGGCATTGGTCACGGTGTAGCTGGGCGCGGAAATCGAGCCATCTTCGTTGACCAACGAACCGCCGCCCATGGCGTTGGCGATGGATTCACTCACGCCGAACAGTTGGCCGCCATTGATGGCGTCCTGGCTGTCCCTGGCGACAGTGCCGTTCGCCACATTGATCAGCTTGCGTGCGCCGTCGGTGCCCGCGAAGTCGACGGCCGCGCCATCGGTGTCCTTGCCTACAGTGAGGTTTTCGCCCACGGCAGACTGCTGCACCAGACCGATGCTGCCGGTGTTGATGTTATTGGTGATGGTGGAGATATCACCTTCGACAGTGGTGACTCGGCTATCGAGGACGCTGATATTGCCCTCGTTAACCGTTACACGGCTGTCCAGGACGCTGATGTTGCCTTCGTTGACGGTGACGCGATTGTCTAGGCTGCTGATATCGCCTTCGTTGATCGTCACGCGGTTGTCGAGGCTGGAAATCGAGGTGGTGTTCTGCTCCACCTGCTGGTTGGTCGCGTACAGCTGCGCACCGTTCACCGCCTCCTGGCTGTCTTCTGCCAGGTTTCCGGCCGCTACATTGACCAGCTTGCGTGCACCGTCGGTGCCCGCGAAGTCGACGGCTGCACCATCGGTGTCCTTGCCCACGGTGAGGTTTTCACCGGCAGCGAGCTGCTGCACCAGACCGATACTGCCGCTGTTGATGTTGTTGGTGAGGTTGGAGATATCACCTTCAACGTTGGTAACGCGGTTGTCGAGGACGCTGATATCGCCTTCGTTGACCGTCACGCGATTGTCCAGATTGGAAATCGACGTGGTGTTGTTGGAGATATCGGTGGTGTTCTGGAACGTACGGCTATCGATGTTGCTCAACACATCGCCGACGTTGTTGATGGTCGTGGTCGAACCATCGACGTTGGTCACCGTGTAGCTGGGCGCGGAAATAGAGCCATCTTCGTTGACCAACGAACCGCCGCCCATGGCGTTGGCGATGGATTCGCTCACGCCGAACAGTTGGCCGCCATTGATGGCGTCCTGGCTGTCTTTGGCGACAGTGCCGTTTGCCACATTGATCAGCTTGCGTGCACCTTCGGTGCCGGCGAAGTCGACAGCCGCGCCATCGGTGTCCTTACCCACGGTCAGATTTTCGCCCACGGCAGACTGCTGCACCAGGCCGATGCTGCCGCTATTGATGTTGTTGGTGAGGCTGGAGATATCGCCTTCAACGCTGGTAACGCGGTTGTCGAGGACGTTGATATTGCCTTCGTTAACGGTGACGCGATTGTCCAGGCTGCTGATATCGCCTTCGTTGATCGTCACGCGGTTGTCGAGGCTGGAAATCGAGGTGGTGTTTTGCTCCACCTGCTGGTTGGTCGCGAACAGCTGCGAACCGTTCACCGCATCCTGGCTGTCTTCTGCCAGGGTTCCGGCCGCTACATTGACCAGCTTGCGTGCACCTTCGGTGCCGGCGAAGTCGACAGCCGCGCCATCGGTGTCCTTACCCACGGTCAGATTTTCGCCCACGGCAGACTGCTGCACCAGACCGATGCTGCCGCTATTGATGTTGTTGGTGAGGTTGGAGATATCACCTTCAACGCTGGTAACGCGGTTGTCGAGGACGCTGATATTGCCTTCGTTAACCGTTACCCGATTGTCCAGAACACTGATATCGCCTTCGTTGACCGTCACGCGATTGTCCAGATTGGAAATCGACGTGGTGTTGTTGGAGATATCGGTGGTGTTCTGGAACGTACGGCTATCGATGTTGCTCAACGCATCGCCGACGTTGTTGATGGTGGTGGTCGAACCATCGACGTTGGTCACCGTGTAGCTGGGCGCGGAAATAGAGCCGTCTTCGTTGACCAACGAACCGCCGCCCATGGCGTTGGCGATGGATTCGCTCACGCCGAACAGCTGGCCGCCATTGATGGCGTCTTGGCTGTCCTTGGCGACAGTGCCGTTTGCCACATTGATCAGCTTGCGTGCACCGTCGGTGCCGGCGAAGTCGACAGCCACGCCATCAGTGTCCTTGCCTACAGTGAGGTTTTCGCCCACGGCAGACTGCTGCACCAGACCGATGCTGCCGCTATTGATGTTGTTGGTGAGGTTGGAGATATCACCTTCAACGCTGGTAACGCGGTTGTCGAGGACGCTGATATTGCCTTCGTTGACCGTCACGCGGTTGTCGAGGTTGGAGATTGACGTGGTGTTGTTAGCGATGTTGGTGGTGTTCTGTTCCACCTGCTGATTGGTTGCGAACAGCTGCGAACCATTCACGGCGTCGCTGCTTTCGGCAGAAAGCTCACCAGCTTCAACGTTGGTCAACCGGACCGGCGTACCAACACTGCCGAAGGAAACCTTGTCGTGATCCGCCGAGTCGTAACTCACCGCGTCGGCGAGTACGCCACCCATGTTGTTGATGGTGGTGTTGATCGAAGAAATATCGCCTTCATTGATCGTCACACGATTATCCAGGTTGGAAATCGACGTGGTGTTGTTGGCGATGTTGGTGGTGTTCTGTTCCACCTGTTGATTGGTCGCGAACAGCTGCGAGCCATTCACCGCATCCTGGCTGTCTTCTGCCAGGGTACCGGCCGCTACATTGACCAGCTTGCGTGCACCGTCGGTGCCCGCGAAGTCGACGGCTGCGCCATCGGTGTCCTTGCCCACGGTGAGGTTTTCACCGGCAGCGAGCTGCTGCACCAGACCAATGCTGCCGCTATTGATGTTGTTGGTGATAGTGGAGATATCGCCTTCGACGTTGGTAACGCGGTTGTCGAGGACGTTGATATCGCCTTCGTTGACCGTCACGCGGTTATCCAGATTGGAAATCGACGTGGTGTTGTTGGCGATATCGGTGGTGTTCTGTTCCACCTGTTGATTGGTTGCGAACAGCTGAGAACCATTCACCGCATCCTGGCTATCTTCTGCCAGGGTACCGGCCGCTACATTGACCAGCTTGCGTGCACCGTCAGTACCCGCGAAATCGACGGCCGCGCCATCGGTGTCCTTGCCCACGGTGAGGTTTTCACCGGCAGCAGACTGCTGCACCAGACCGATGGTGCCGCTATTCAAATTGGATATCAGATAGCTGATATCGGAGGTGTTCTGTACGGTACGCGCATCAATACTGATAGCGCGACCATCGATATTGATGATGTCCGAGGAGTTGCGCGCAACTTGAGCATCGATGGTGGCAATATTGATTTCATTAGTGGTGACTCGGGTATTCAAACCACCCAGGGCAGCATCGACCTTGTCGAAGCCACTGCCGACGTCGGCGGCAGCACCGGTGTTACCACCAATGAGATTTGCATTCCCCAGAACGAAGCTTGGAGCGTTGATGGTGCCATCTGCTCTCACGTGAGCTCCACCGCCCAATGCTTCGGTGACCCCCTTCAGCTGGCCGACGTTTACCGCGTCGGAATCTTGAGTGCCCTTGGCCAACTGGATGATCTGGCGCTGTTGACTGGAACTACCCACAGAAAGGCTGTTATCCCGGTCGGAAACCGATTTAGCCCCCAACGCGACGCTGTTCACTCCGGTAGCCGCAGAAAGCGCTCCCAATGCAACCGCACCCAGGGAGCTGGCAGATGCCGATTCGCCCATCGCTACTGTCGAGTTGGCCGATGCACTCGCGTTAGAGCCTGCAGCAACTGAAGTGATGCCCTCGGCCTTGGCATCGGTACCAAGCGATAGCGCCCCTGAAGCGGTGGCTCGTGAGCGAATGCCAAAGGAAACTTGATCCCAGTCCCCTGCCGCTACGCCGCCCAGCGACGTCCCTGTACCAGCACCGCCGGCAATAGAGGCAGCGCCCATGGCGAATGCGTTAATACCGCTGGCTACGGCACAGGGCTGACTCGTCACGTTATTGTTAATCGCAATCGAGCCGTTACCGCTGGCAGTGGAGCAGGTTCCCAGTACTACAGCGTTGGTACCAGTAGCAGCTGCAGACGCCTCGCCAGCGGAAGTTGCTCCTGCAACCAGACCCAGAGCGATGATTACGCGTCGAATCGACTTCTTCTTCATGCCTTTGGCAACTTCCGAAGCGACCACCCATTGTCCTCGCGCCGCGCTCCAGACGATTTGATAGCTCTTGTTCATGGATAGTCCTTGCTGGCCTTCACGCCAGTCATTGCTGAGTTGATTCGAGCGAGTCGCTCGGGTACTGAACGGAAAGGTGGGCGCAGGACAGGAGAGCTAGCGCACAAGCAAATGCTCGCAAGTGCGCCGCTGCGGGAGAGGTTGTATTTCTGCTCGACTTGCCAACAAGACAACTGCCTGAATGCATGGCTGCCGCTCCTCCATATCACTGAGCCACCGCGACGACTGATGAACACGCCGCTGGTTTGGCCTGATGCTAAGGAGGAGGTCAAAAGGTCGAAGTCGTAGACGCCTGAAGGGTATGTAGTACTTTTCTCTGCTAAAGAATTTTCAAGAAAAATCGAAAACTCGACCTACGGAGAGAAATCCGAAGTGATAAATCACAAGTCGAAAAAAGACTTCTGCGCTGACTCACCGACAACTTGGTAGGCAGTAAAGAAATCTTTCAGTAAAAAGCCGGGGCTTGCCTGATCAATTACTTACAACCAGGCCCCGGCTTGCTGCTGAAGTACAACTAAGGGATTGTCAGTCGGAACGATCGCCGACTAATACTTCTTAACTGCCAATGGGGATTTGCTGATCTTCGCCAGATCGACCATATGAAGGCCGTAGTCCGCGCCAAGCAATTGGCCCTTGCCGTACCAGAGCTGACCATTGTTCATCAGCATCAAGCCATCGCTAGTGGACAGCTCATATCGCAGCCCAGTATCTGTGGTAAACGCCAATTGGCTGTAATCCAGCTTGAGCAGGGTGTAGCGGGTATCTTCAGGGGGCAGCAACTGGTTCATACGCCGCAGATAATCCGGCGCTAGTTCGCGGAACATACCCTGCGCCTGGCTGCGGTATTGCTCCTCCGTCAGGCCGGGCGTGGCGGACAGGCGGGCAGCGATGATCGCGAAGATGTCGGCGTTGGCCCGTGCCTGGCCGACCTTCTGCGACAGCAGCCGGCCCAGCACGGCCTGGTCGACGACCTGCTCGGCCTTGGCATTCTTGTCGGCACTGGCGGGCTGGCTGCGCATCACATCGCCCGGATTGAGCGGGGTCAGCCCGGCAGTCGCCTGCGCAGCGGCGCAAGCGGTCAGTTGACCGGCGCGGTCGCCATTGACCAGCAGTGCAATCGCATCCTTGCCATCGCGCGACAGCGCCTTGGCGTCGATGCCGAGCTGGGTCAGTTTTGCATCGGCCTGCTGCTGGCTCACCTGGCCCGCCCCCAGCGCGCAGAGCTGGCTGATCAGCACGGGGATACGCTTGCCGTTGAAGGTCGGCGACAGATCCCGTACCGCATCCTGGATCAGTGGCAAGGCAGGAACACTGACCCAGCCACGGGTCGCCGCAGGCGAAGTGGAAACGCCCTGGGGACCACAGCCTGCAAGGACAAGGATTACAGCCGGGAGCGCAAGATGCTTGATGTTCATGGGGCCACCTGAAGAGGGAAGGAGCCACGCCAAGGGGACAGCCCTCAGCGCTTTGGGGGCGATTCTAGAAATCACCCCCCACTTCCCGCGGTCCTTGAACTCTCAACTGTGTGTAGGAATTCTCTTGTTGAAAATTCCATTGGCAGGCATTTTCCGAACGAATTTGAGCAGGCTCCATTGCTCTTATTGAGACTTTTCCTTCAGATAAAGCGCGATTCGAACCGGACGAATCCTCATCAGGTTGTCCTCCATTCACTGGATCACTCACCTGATATCGGATCCTCCAGGCCCAGGAGCTCAGGTGCAGCCTGCTCGGCCCCGGCGCGCACACCTGCGCAAAATGGATAGAAACGCCCCGCCCTGCCCGCTGAAACTAGCCTCGCCTGGCAGCCCTGTGCTGCACGTGCACCCATTACAAATTCAAAAAACGTCCGAGGCTTGTATGACCACCCCCGCCGAGCAACTGGAGCAACGGCTGAAGCAACAGAAAATCACCGAAGTCGAATGCGTGGTGAGCGATCTCACCGGCATCGCCCGCGGCAAGATTTCCCCCACCAACAAGTTCCTCGGCGAAGGGGGCATGCGACTCCCCGAAAGTGTCCTGCTGCAGACCGTCACCGGCGATTTCGTCGACGACGACATCTACTACGACCTGCTCGACGAAGCGGACATCGACATGGTCTGCAAGCCCGATCCGGACGCTATCTACCTGGTGCCCTGGGCGCTGGAGCCGACCGCGATGGTCATCCACGACACCTTCGACAAGGTCGGCAACCCCATCGAACTGTCGCCGCGCAACGTCTTGAAGCGCGTGCTCAAGCTCTACGCCGACAAGGGCTGGAGCCCGGTGGTGGCGCCGGAGATGGAGTTCTACCTGACCAAGCGCAGCAGCGACCCGGACTTCCCGCTGGAAGCCCCCGTCGGTCGCTCGGGCCGCCCGGAAAGCGGCCGGCAGAGCTTCTCCATCGATGCCGCCAACGAATTCGACCCGCTGTTCGAAGACGTCTACGACTGGTGCGAACTGCAGGGCCTGGACCTGGATACGCTGATCCACGAGGACGGCCCGGCGCAGATGGAAATCAACTTCCGTCACGGCGACGCGCTGAGCCTGGCGGACCAGATCATCGTGTTCAAGCGCACCATGCGCGAAGCCGCGCTCAAGCATGACGTCAGCGCCACCTTCATGGCCAAGCCGATCACCGACGAGCCCGGCAGCGCCATGCACATCCACCAGAGCGTGCTGGACATCGCCACCGGCCAGAACATCTTCGCCGACGAGAACGGCGGCATGAGCCAGCTGTTCCTGCACTACATCGGTGGCCTGCAGAAGTACATCCCGAAAGTGCTGCCGATGTTCGCGCCCAACGTGAACTCCTTCCGCCGCTTCCTGCCGGATACTTCCGCGCCGGTGAACGTCGAGTGGGGCGAAGAGAACCGCACCGTGGGCCTGCGCGTCCCCGCCGCGCCGCCGGCCGCCATGCGCGTGGAGAACCGCCTGCCGGGCGCCGATGCCAACCCCTACCTGGCGCTGGCTGCCAGCCTGCTCTGTGGCTACCTGGGCATGATCGAGCAGATCAACCCCAGCGCCGCCGTCCAGGGTCGTGCCTACGAGCGCCGCAACCTGCGCCTGCCGATCACCATCGAGGACGCGCTGCAGCAGATGGAAGACTGCGCCGTGCTCAAGGAATTCCTCGGCGAGAAATTCGTCCAGGGCTACGTGGCGGTGAAGCGCACCGAGCACGAGAACTTCAAGCGGGTGATCAGCTCCTGGGAGCGCGAGTTCCTCCTGCTGAGCGTCTGATTCCGCGTCACCGACTTCACAACAACAATTCGGGAGTCCCCATGAGACTGCTGCGCACCCTTGCGCCCTTCGCCCTGGCAGCCATCGCCTCGGCCGCACACGCTGCACCGACGGTCAGCATCTACAACTGGACCGACTACATCGCCCCGGACACCCTCGCCGGTTTCCAGAAGACCACCGGGATCAAGCCGGTCTACGACGTCTTCGACTCCAACGAGACCCTGGAAGGCAAGCTGCTGGCCGGCCGTTCGGGTTACGACGTGGTGGTGCCCTCCAACCACTTCCTGACCCGCCAGGTGCAGGCCGGCGTGTTCCTCGAACTCGACCGCAGCAAGCTGCCGAACTGGAAGCACCTGGACCCGACGCTGCTCAAGCTGCTGGAGCAGAACGATCCGGGCAACAAGCACTCGGTGCCCTACCTGTGGGGCACCAACGGCATCGGCTACAACGTGGCGAAGGTCAAGCAGGTGCTGGGCGTCGACAGGATCGACTCCTGGGCGGTGCTGTTCGAGCCGGAGAACATCAAGAAGCTCCAGGCGTGCGGCGTGGCCTTCATGGACTCGCCCGACGAGATGATCCCCTCGGTGCTCAACTACCTGGGCCTGGATCCCAACAGCACCAACCCGGCGGACTATCCCAAGGCCGAGGCGAAGCTGGTGGCGGTGCGCCCGTACGTCACCTACTTCCACTCGTCCAAGTACATCTCGGACCTGGCCAACGGCAATATCTGCGTGGCCTTCGGCTACTCCGGCGACGTGTTCCAGGCTGCTGCCCGGGCCAAGGAAGCCAAGAACGGCATCGAGATCGCCTACAGCATTCCCAAGGAAGGCGCGAACCTGTGGTTCGACCTGATGGCCATCCCGTCCGATGCCGGCCATCCGGAGCAGGCCCTGGCGTTCATCAACTACGTTCTCGATCCGAAGGTGATCGCCGGTATCAGCGAATACGTCGGCTACCCCAGCGCCAACGCTGACGCCAAGACCCTGCTGCCCGAGGAGATGCAGAACAACCCCGAGGTCTACCCGAGCCAGGCCGTGCTCGACAAGCTGTACATCGCCAAGGCGCCGCCGCCCAAGATCATGCGCCTGATGACCCGCAGCTGGAGCAAGATCAAGTTCAACCAATGACGCGAGAAAGACCCATGAAGCAGACCGCCGAACACGCCGCGTCCTACTACGCCGCCACCGCCCGCGACCGCCAGCAGTACCCTTCCCTCGCGGGCGATGTGCACGCGGACGTCTGCGTGATCGGCGGCGGCTTCACCGGCGTCAACGCCGCCCTGGAGCTGGCCCGGCGCGGCCACTCCGTGGTGCTGCTGGAGGCCCGGCGCATCGGCTGGGGCGCCAGCGGGCGCAACGGCGGGCAGTTGATCCGCGGCATCGGCCACGACGTCAGCGGCTTCGCCAAGTACGTCGGTGAAGACGGCGTGCGCTACCTGGAGCAGGCCGGTGTCGATTCGGTGGCCCTGGTCGCCGGGCGCATCGCCGAACTGGGTATCGAGTGCGACCTGCGCTGGGGCTTCTGCGAGCTGGCCAACACCCCGGCGCAGTACGCCGCCATGGTCCGCGAGCAGGAGTCGCTGAGCACGTCGGACTACCCGCATGAAACCCGGCTGGTGCCGCCCGAGCGCATCCGCGAAGTGGTCGCCAGCGACTGCTACGCCGGTGGGCATATCGACATGGGCTCGGGTCACCTGCACCCGCTGGACCTGGTGAAGGGCGAGGCCCGTACGGCCCAGGGCTTCGGCGCGCAGATCTTCGAGCAGAGCCCGGTGCTGCGTATCGAGCATGGCCCAACGGCTGTCGTGCACTGCGCCCAGGGGCGCGTGCTGGCGAAGAACCTGGTGCTGGGCTGCAACGCGCACCTGGAGGAACTGGAGCCCAGGCTCACCGGCAAGGTGCTGCCCGCCGGCAGCTACGTAGTAGCTACCGAGCCGCTTTCCGAGGAACTGGCGGCGCAGCTGATCCCGCAGAACATGGCGCTATGCGACCAGAAGGTGGGGCTGGACTACTACCGCCTGACTGCCGACCGCCGCCTGCTGTTCGGCGGCGCCTGCCACTACTCCGGGCGCGACCCGGCGGACATCGGCGCCTACATGCAGCCGAAGGTGCTCAAGGTGTTCCCGCAGCTTGAGCAGGTGAAGCTGGACTACCAGTGGGGCGGCATGATCGGCATCACCGCCAATCGCTTCCCCCAGGTCGGCCGGCTGAAGAACCACCCGAACGTGTATTTCGCCCAGGGCTATTCCGGCCACGGGCTGAACGTCACGCACTGGTCGGCCAAGCTGCTGGCCGAGGCCATCCACCAGGGCGAGAGCAAGGGACTGGACCTGTTCAGCGCCGTACCGCACCTGACCTTCCCCGGCGGCAAGCTGCTGCGCTCGCCGCTGCTGGCGCTGGGCATGGCGTGGTATCGGGTGCGCGAGCTGCTCGGCTGATTGGCGTACGGCCCGGAATCGGCGTCGCCGGAAGGCAATCGCGGACAGAGTCCGCTCCTACGCACACGGGAGGCACGGGTCACGCAATGCCTCCGTAGGAGCGGACTCCGTCCGCGATGATTGGCCGCGCGCTCCGCTCCTTAGCTGACAGTCCGTAGGGCGCATAACCCGGAACGGGTTATCCGCCGCAATCGCGGATAACGCCATAGGCGTTATGCGCCCTACGTTCGGATCCTGAGCGTTTTTCGTAGGAGCGAGCTTGCTCGCGAACCGCACGGCGCCAGGCGAAAACGGAGGCACACTGGCGGTCACCCCCTCGGAAGCCGATGGGTATCGCTTCGCTCCACGCCATCCTACGGTTCTGCGTCATGCGCATCCCGACAGCGATGGGTAACCTCAGGCCCGGCCGCCCTGCTTCGCCGTGGTCTTCGGGTACTCGCCGAACAGCGCGAAATACGACTGGGAGAACCGCCCCAAGTGCCAGAACGACCACTTCATCGCCACCTCGGCCACGCTCATGCCGGACTCGGCGGCGGCCAGCAGGTCGCGCCGTGCGGCGTTCAGGCGGCGGTTGCGCAGCCAGACGATGGGCGGGATGCCGGCATAATGCAGGAACGACTGCTGCAGCGTACGCGGCGAGACGCCGACGCGCGCCGCCAGGTCGGCCATGCCGAAGGGCTCCTCGGGACAATCGTTGACCACTTCCTTGACCCGCTGCACTACGCGCTTGGCCTGGACGATGGAGCGCGCGCGGCGCTCCTCTTCCAGGGGCGCCTCACAGAGCAGTGAAAAGCAGTGGGAAACGATGCTCTGCGCCATCCCCGGCGCATCCATCGGATCGGCATCGGTCGAAGCGCCGGTGAGCAGGTTGCTCAGGGAGGTCGCCACCGACCGGCAGTGACCCGAGCGCAGGGGCGTCAGCACCAGCTCGGAAAAGGTTTCCGCGGGCGGCCCCCAGCTCGCCGCCTGCTTGATCACCACCGCCACCTCGCGGTAGTTCTCCGGGGTGACCCAGGCGTTGCGGGTCTCGCCGTCGAGCAGGTAGAGCGCGTTGTCGGACATGTCGAAGCTGAACACCAGGGCGCCGGGCGGTGCGTGGAACTCCTGCTCCACGCGCAGGTTCATCTGCTCCTCGTAGAGCTCGATGCCCTCGGCCTCGGCATGCAGGATGCGCCCGGAGAAGCGCCCGGCAGACATCTGCGTGTACTGCTGCTCCCAACCCGGAATGGCTATGCGCTGCTGATCAACTTCTTGTGCTTCGACAACCCGGAACGCCATACCCAGCCCTGCTGGTTCTTTCAGATACGGCAGGCTAACAACCGGCGCAATACCTGTGCAAGATCTCGAACAGCCAAGGCGAGCGGTAATTACTCGCTCAGACGAGAAATCCGCCGGCCGGAGGTGGCGATCAACCCGCTCGCCCGCGCGCGCAACTGGCCGCAGCCGCCGTCGACATCCTGGCCGGCGCTGTTGCGCACCTTGGTCAGCACGCCGCGGCTGTGCAGGTAGCGGACCATTTCGGCGATGCGCCCGGCGTCCGGGCGCTGGTACTGGTCGCCTTCCAGGGCGTTGAAGGGGATCAGGTTGAGCACGCCGAACTTGCCCTTGAGCAGGCGCAGGATGCCATCGAGCTCGTCCTGGCTGTCGTTGATGCCCTTGAGCAGCGTCCACTGGTACTGGATCGGATAGTCCGTGGCGCGGGCATAGGCCTCGCCCTGCTCCACCAGCTCCTCGGGCGTCAGCTTCGGCGCGCGCGGCAGCAGGTGCTCGCGCAGCTCGGCGTTGCTGGTGTGCAGCGACAGCGCCAGGGCCGGTTTGATCCGCTGCTGCGGCAGACGTTCGAAGACGCGCGGGTCGCCCACGGTGGAGAACACCAGGTTCTTGTGGCCGATGCCGCCGTCGGTGCCGAGGCGGTCGATGGCTTCGAGCACGTTGTCGAGGTTGTGCGCCGGCTCGCCCATGCCCA
Source organism: Pseudomonas nitroreducens (assembly GCF_014204515.1). GTDB lineage: Bacteria > Pseudomonadota > Gammaproteobacteria > Pseudomonadales > Pseudomonadaceae > Pseudomonas > Pseudomonas nitritireducens_A. The sequence continues at coordinate 60,398 of NZ_JACHLI010000010.1, forward strand.
TGAACACCACTCTCTTCACCGGCCGCACGCGGCGCGCCAGTACCAGTTGGGCGACGATCTCGCTGGTGGAGAGCTGGCGCAGCAGGCCGCTCTTGCCGGTCATGCAGAAGCGGCAGCCGACGGCGCAACCGACCTGGGTGGACACGCACACACCGCCACGCGGCAGCAGCACGCTCTCCACCATCTGCCCATCGGCCAGGCGCACCAGCAGGCGCTCGGAGCCGTCGGCGCCCGGATGACGCGACTCGACAGCCGCCAGGGCGTCCAGCTCGGCGGAGAGCTGCGCCACGCCATTGCGCACGCTCAGCGGCAGGAAGTCCTCGGCGGCCTGGCGCCGGGTGCCCGCATCCAGCGCCCTGCCCTGCAGCCAGGCACGCAGCATCCGCGCGCGATGCAGGGGCAGCGCGCCGAGGTCGGCGAGGCGTTGGTCGAGGTCGTGGATGCGCATGGGGCGCGAATCCTACCACCGCCCGCCGACCTCGCGCAGCAGCCACCCGCCGGCATTATCGAGAAGCCCGTCGCAGGGCGTTTCCGGCATGACGGCACTTTGAGAACTTTCTTATTCAGCCACCGTCCATCGGCGACCTAAAGTGCCGCCGCCTCCCAGCGACACCTCAAAAAGAGGAGGCACTTGCATACAAGGAGTAAGCATGAAGAAGTTTCTGAGCGCCGCTGCCGTGGTTTCTGCCGCCCTTCTGGCCAGCGGTTGCACCAGCTACAACGTCAGCCAGCCGATCGCCCCGGTGGCCGGCGAAGTGAAGACCGACCTGAAGGCCGACGTAGCCGTCGGCGGCCCCATCAGCGGCCAATCCCAGGTCAACATCCTGTTCGGTTTCCTCAAGTTCGGCGGCGACAGCCAGTTTGCCGACGGCGTCACCTACGGCGCGGATAGCGGTGCAGGCCTGTCGTTCCTCGACCCGGTTTCCTCGGTCAAGGCCGCTGCAGCCTACAAGGCGGTGAAGAGCTCCAACGCCGACCTGATCGTCGCGCCGCGCTATGAAGTGTCCGTGCAGGACTACTTCATCTTCAAGAAGGTCGACGTCAAGGTCACCGGCAACAAGGGCAACATCAACAACATTCGTTGATGCCTGCCGGGCGGGGCATCGCGCCCCGCCTTCCGCTGGAGCGAACACCGCAGCGATGCTAGGGTCTGCCCCTTGCCCTCCGCTACAGGATGTTGCCATGCGCCGGACCGCTTCCTTCGCCCTTGCCAGCCTATTCCTCGCCAGCCTCGCCAGCCTCGCCCAGGCCGCCCCCGCAGACTTCGACGCCCAGGTGCGCAAGGCCGCACAGCGGGTGACCAAGGACAACGGCATCGCCGGGCTCGCCATCGGCGTCACCGACCACGGCCAGACCTACTTCTACAACTTCGGCGTCGCCTCGAAACAGAGCCGGCAGCCGGTGAGCAGCGACACGCTGTTCGAGATCGGCTCGGTGAGCAAGACCTTCACCGCCACCCTCGCCGGCTTCGCCCAGGCCGCCGGCAAACTGAAACTGGACGACAGCCCGACGCGCTCCATGAAGGAACTGCGCGGCAGCGCGCTGGACAAGGTGACCCTGGTCCATCTCGCCACGCACACCGCCGGTGGTTTCCCGCTGCAGCTGCCCGAAGAAGTGAAGACGTCCCGGCAGCTCACCGATTACTACAAGCTCTGGCAACCACAGTATCCCGCCGGCACCCGGCGCACCTACGCCAACCCCAGCATCGGCCTGCTCGGCCTCGCCACCGCCCGCGCCCTCGACCTGCCCTTCGCCACCGCGATGCAGCGCAACGTGTTCGCGCCCATGGGCCTCTCCAACACCCACATCGAAGTGCCGGTGACGCGCCAGGCCATCTACGCCCAAGGCTATGACAAGAACGACGCCCCGGTGCGGGTCAACCCCGACCTGGTCGCCGACGAGGCCTACGGAGTGAAGACCAGCAGCCGCGACCTGCTGCGCTACGTGCAGGTGCAGCTGGGCGAGATCAAGCTCGGCGCCAAGCTGCAGGCCGCGGTGGACGCCACCCGCGTTGGCTACTACCAGGTCGGACCGATGACCCAGGACCTGGTCTGGGAGCAGTACGCCTACCCGCCCAAGCTGGCCGAACTGCAGCAGTACAACGGCGCACAGATGATCCAGGACAGCCAGGAGGTCAAGGCCATCCGCCCGCCGCTCAAGCCGCAGCAGGATGTGTGGGTGAACAAGACCGGCGCCACCGGCGGCTTCGGCGCCTACGTCGCCTTCGTCCCGAGCAAGCAGCGCGGCATCGTCATCCTGGCCAACCGCAACTACCCCAACGAAGTGCGGGTGAAGCTGGCTTGGGACATCCTTTCGAAGCTCGATTGAGAAGGCTCGCGGCTGCACGTCGCCACCATCGCGGCGGATAGACCGTTCCGCGTTATGCGCCCTGCGGGCGGGCAGTTGGGGCGCGGAGGGTCAGTCATCGCGGACGGAGTCCGCTCCTACGTGAACTTCGGCGCGAGAACCTACCCTCACCCTAACCCTCTGACTAGGCGTCCCCCCATGAAGGGAGAGGGAACTGATCCGGTGCAGGTTGAACCCTTGCATCAGCCGGCACGGACGGCTCCATCTCCCTTCAGGAAGAGGGTAAAAACCCAAGGCACGGGCTTCCAGAACGAAGACAGTTGCTCCTGCGCTAGCCGGTTGCGTAGGAGCGGACTCCGTCCGCGATTGCCTCCCGGCAACGCCGGAGCCACGCCGGATCCGCGAGCAAGGCCGCCCCGGCAGCTCGAGCCAGCTCCGCCGAAGCAACCATCGATGGCGGTGATGTTCTGAATCAAAATGCCGGTAATGCCCCCTGGCGGCCGAACCTGTAGCGTGATCTGCTGACGCAATCCGCCACCCGAGGATCAGTGCCGTGCCCCGCCTCCCACTGCAACGCGCGCCCATCGGCGACTACAGCCACTCGCCGCAATCGCGCGGCGGCCGCTTCCACAACCTCACCCCGCGCTCGCCCGACATGCCCGAGCCGAGCGCCAGGGTGTTATGGGATGTGATCTTCAACAAGCCGCGCAACACCGTGCCGCGTGCGCCGGTGCCAGTCCGCACATTGAGCCGCGCAGAACTGGATAACGCGCCGGACCGCAGCCTCTACCGCCTCGGCCACTCCACCCTGCTGCTCAAGCTGCGCGGCGGCTGGTGGCTGACCGACCCGGTGTTCTCCGAGCGCGCCTCGCCCTTCAGCTTCGCCGGGCCCAAGCGCTTCCACGCGCCGCCGATTGCCCTGGAGGACCTGCCGCCGATCCGCGGGGTGATCCTCTCCCACGATCATTACGATCACCTGGACCACGCCACCATCGCCGTGCTGGCCGAGCGCGCGGAAGTCTTCCTCGCCCCGCTGGGCGTCGGCGACCGCCTGCTCGACTGGGGCGTGCCAGCGGACAAGGTGCGCCAGCTGGACTGGTGGCAGAGCACCACGGTGGACGGCCTGTGCCTCACCGCCACCCCGGCGCAGCATTTCTCCGGCCGCGGCGTACGCGACGGCAACCGCACGCTGTGGTGTTCCTGGGTGATCGAGGATGACAGCCTGCGCGTCTTCTTCAGCGGTGACACCGGCTACTTCGACGGCTTCGCCGAGATCGGCCGGCACTTCGGCCACTTCGACCTGACGCTGATGGAAACCGGCGCCTACAACGACAACTGGCCATACGTGCACATGCACCCGCAGCAGACCGTGCAGGCCCACCGCGACCTCAACGGCCGCTGGCTGCTGCCGATCCACAACGGCACCTTCGACCTGGCCATGCATGCCTGGTTCGAACCTTTCGAACGGGTGCTGGAGATCGCCGGCGAACACGGCCTGGCGGTGACCACGCCGATGATGGGCGAACGCATCGACATCGCCTCGCCGCATAAGGGCGAGCGCTGGTGGCGCGGCGTGGTGGCCGAGGAAGCTCGCGCACCGGCGCCGCGCTGCGGCTGCCGGACGGCCCGCGAGAGCTGAGGCCAGGCAGCCCTTGCAGGAGCGCGCTTGCTCGCGAACAGGTTCCCTGGTGGCACCGGTGCCGGGCGGTTCGCGAGCAAGCTCGCTCCTACAGCCATACACCGGCTTCAGCGCGCGGGAGCGGACCTTGTCCGCGAATGCCCCCGATGAACAACCCGCCTGCCGGCGGATCGCGGAGAAGCTCCGCGCCTACCAAGCCAGCCCGTCATCGATGATTAGAAGGTCATGACAAGGTAGGGCGCATAACGCCTACGGCGTTATCCGCCGAGCCGGCGGATAACCCGTTCCGGGTTATCCGCCCTACGTTGCTCCCATGCGCTACGCGAGCGCATTCGCTTCAACAGCGCACCAGGCAACCGACGAGCGTGGAAGTAGGATGGCGTGGAGCGCAGCGATACCCATCAATCAGGCATCGCGAGAAGGCTTCGGCCGACCGCAGGGCGTACAACCGCTCGCGGTGGTACGCCGCTTCACCACGGCGCTGCGGCAAAGCCGGACAGGTGTGGAACCACCCATCGACAAGGAATTCGAAAAAGACGGCCGGACCCGGTGTGAGCACTGCCCGGGACAGCTCCGGCCGCAAGTCGTCATCATCCCCGCGCCGCCTTAAGGCTTCCTTAGCAACCCACGGCATGGCGTTGCACGGCCATCGGCAATACCATGGCCGGCGCCCTGAAATGCACTGGAGAGCCGCATGCCGTCTGCCGTCGTCACCCGCGAACACTGGATCCACAGCGACCAGGGCCGGCTGTTCGCCCAGCACTGGGCGCCCGCCGATGCCCGTGACGAACCGATCCTGCTGCTGCACGATTCGCTGGGCTGCGTGACCCTCTGGCGTGATTTTCCGCAGAACCTCGCGCTGAGTACCGGCCGTCAGGTGATCGCCTATGACCGCCTTGGCTTCGGCCGTTCCGAGCCATATCCCGGCGCCCTGCCCCTGGACTTCATCGAGGCGGAAGCCCGCGACCACTTCCCCCTGCTGCAAGCCCACTTCGGCTTCGAACGCTGCGTGCCCTTCGGCCACAGCGTCGGCGGCGCCATGGCGGTGACCTGTGCGGCCCGCCACCCGCAGGCCTGCGCGGCGCTGATCAGCGAATCGGCGCAGGCCTTCGTCGAACTGCGCACCCGCGATGGCATTCGCGCGGCGGAACAGGAATTTGCCCGCGAAGGCCAGCTGGAGCGCCTGCAGAAATACCACGGCGACAAGGCGCTCTGGGTGCTGCGCGCCTGGATCGATACCTGGCTCTCCGACGCCTTCAGCCAGTGGAACCTGGACGAGCCGCTCACCGAGCTGCGCTGCCCGCTCCTGAGCCTGCACGGCGAACAGGACGAATACGGCTCGGCCGCCCACCCTGAACGCCTCACCTCGGTCCCCGACGTACCCGGCGTGATGACGCTGCTACCCGACTGCGGGCACGTGCCACACCGCGAGCAGCCGGCGGCGGTACTCCAGGCGGTGACCAGCTTCCTTCGCCTCTATCTGCCCTAGCCCACGTCATCCGTGGCCTGGCGCCGATACCACCGGGCTGGAAAATTGAATCAAAAGCGCAGCGGCGCAGTCACATCGACCAGGCGCAGTCGCTCTCCTGTCCTGAATGCAGGGCGGCCTCAAGGGCGCCGTCGCAGGCCGGGTTCGGCTGCGGCGGCCAGGCTGGTTTTCTCTGCGCAGGTAGGTTCGATCATGGTCCGCCGTCATTGGGTTGCACTGTGGCTGCTCACGCTGTGGGCGCCCTTCTCATTCGCTGCCGATATCGGCACTTCCACCGACGAAAAAGCCCAGGCCGCCGTGACCAAGGCGGAGGTCCTGGAACAGCAGGTGGCCCATCCGGCCACGGCGGCGACCAGCCCGGCGCCGATCACCAAGGCCGAAGTGAAGGCGCTGGACCCGGCCGGCCAGGCGCCGCTGGACGATGCCATCGTCTGCCTGTCGCGGACCATCTACTGGGAAGCCAAGGGCGGCGGCAAGGCCGACATGGAAGCGGTGGCCAACGTGGTGCTCAACCGCATGGGCCACGGCGGCTTCCCGGACACCGTCTGCGGCGTGGTCAAGCAGGGCCAGGAGCAGAAGCACTGCCAGTTCTCCTGGTGGTGCGACGGCCGCTCGGACCAGGTGGAGGAGAAGAACCGCTACGACATCGCCAAGGAGATTGCCCGCCGCGCGCTGAACAAGCAGCTGAGCGATCGCACCCGTGGCGCCATGTACTTCCACGATCGCCACGTGTCGCCGGGCTGGGCGAAGGAATACATCCGCACGGCGGAGACCGACGAGTTCGTCTTCTACAAGCCGCGCGGCGGCGACGCCCGCTGAGGGGCGTCAGCTGACGGCGCTGGAACCGTCGCGCTGTCCGTCCATCCAGCGCACAATGGCGTCGCCGAACTCCGGCGGCGCCTTGCGGCCGACACGCCGCGCCAGGTCCAGCACGGTGTGCTGGGCCAGGGCTTCTTCCATGCGCTTCTGCGCGGTGAGCATGACCGCGTGGATCGAGCAGGTGCCGCAGGTCGCCCACTCCGGCGGCGAGCCTTCGAAGATCGCGCAACGGCCGCGGATGTCCCGGCATTCGAAGATCGGCTTGTCGCCGTCGATGGCCTGGACGATGTCCAGCACGCTGATCTCGTCCGCCGGCCGCGCCAGGCGGAAGCCGCCGCGCACGCCTTCGGTGGCCGCCACCAGCCCGGCCTTGGCCAGCTTGGTGAAGACCTTGGCCAGCAGCTCCTGCGGCACGCCCTGCAGTTCCGCCAGCGCACGCACGCTGGAATCGCGGCTGTCGCCTTTCTCGTCCGTCAGGAACAGCAGGCAGTGAATGCCGTACTCCACCCCTGCGCTATATAGAGCCATCACAAACTCCGACTAATCTAGTCGCATTATTATCCCGCCGCAGCAGGATTCCGGCAAGCACTTAAGCACGCGATCGGACGAGCTGTCACGCGCCGCGCTTGGCCTCCAGCTATACGCCACGTTCCTTCCCATACTGGAAATAGAGGAATCGAGGTGCCATTGGCGGGACGAGCGGTCGGAGTTTGCAGCAGAAATCGGTTGCACTCGATAACTACGACCAATATAGTCGCAGTTATCCGAGGCAAGCCGGGAAGCGAACCGCTCCGATGTCAGGCGCCCGGGACACCCACAAACGGATTCACCCTTTTCGTCGGAGAGCACCATGAAACAACGCATCCTGATCGTCGGCGCCGGTTTCGCCGGTATGTGGAGCGCCCTGAGCGCCACTCGCCTGCTCGACATGCACCAGCGCGGCGACGTCGAAGTCGCAGTGCTTGCGCCCCAGGCCGAACTGCGCATCCGCCCGCGCTTCTACGAGCCGAACGTGCATCAGATGGCCGCGCCGCTGGGTGAGCTGTTCGCCGCCGTGGGCGTGACCTTCATCCAGGGCACCGTCGAGCAGATCGACGTCGACGGCCACCAGCTGGACTACCGCAACGCCCAGGGCGAAATCGCCACCCTGGGCTTCGACCGCCTGATCCTCGCCAGCGGCAGCAAGGTCGCCCGCCCCGCCCTGCCGGGCATCGAGCACGCCTTCGACGTGGACGACATAGACCAGGCCGTGCGCCTGGAGAACCACATCCGCTCGCTGGACCAACTGCCGCAGTCGGCAGCGCGCAATACCGTGGTCGTCGCCGGCGGCGGCTTCACCGGCATCGAGACCGCCAGCGAAATGCCGGCGCGCCTGCGTGAAGTACTCGGTGCGGACGCCGAGGTGCGGGTCATCGTGGTCGACCGCGGCGCCGAGATCGGCAGCGCGCTGGGCGTGACCTCGCAGGCGGTGGTGGCCGAAGCCTCCGCCGAGCTGGGCGTGGAATGGCGTCTGCAGGCGTCGGTGGAATCCATCGACGAGAACGGTGTGACCCTCTCCAGCGGCGAGCGCATCGAGGCGAAGACAGTGATCTGGACCGCCGGCGTACGCGCCAGCTCCCTCACCGAGCAGATCGCTGGCGAACGCGACCGGCAGAACCGCCTGCACGTGGATCGCAACCTGCAGGTGATCGGCCAGGACAGTGTGTTCGCCACCGGCGACGTGGCCTACGCCGCCACCGACGACGCCGGCAACTACGCGCTGATGACCTGCCAGCATGCCATCGCCCTGGGCCGCTCGGCCGGCAACAACGCCGCCGCCGACCTGCTGGGCGTGGCGCCCATCCCCTACAGCCAGGTGAAGTACGTGACCTGCCTGGACCTGGGCGCCTGGGGCGCGCTGTTCACCGAGGGCTGGGATCGCCAGGTGCGCTTCCAGCGCGCGGAAGGCAAGAAGATCAAGACCGAGATCAACACCGTATGGATCTACCCGCCGGCCGCCGACCGCGCCACCGCGCTGGCCGCCGCCGACCCGCTGATCCCGGTCGTGGCCTGATCGATCGAAAGCCCCGGTTGGCGCAAGCCAGCCGGGGCTTTTTACTGCCCGCTTTTCGCGGCAGCGGACTTGCTCGCGAAGGGATACGCCTTGACCGCGGCGTCGGGCGGTTCGCGAGCAAGCTCGCTCCTACAGTCGGTGTCGGAAGGCGAAGAGAGCACCCGCGCCACTGCGCCAGCACTTCGATCACGGCATGCCGCGTAAAAAAATTCGGCACTCCGGCCGCCCTGCGACGCTCATACACAGAGACAGTCGAAGGAGCCGCGCATGAGCACACCGCCCGAGCTGCTGGACCTGCCAGCCGACCTGCACTATGTCGATGATGCCCATCCGGGGATCAGCCGGCGCAAGCTGCGCGGGCGCTTCGCCTATTTCGATCCGGGCGGCGAGCGCATCCGCGTGGAAGCGGAGATCCAGCGGATCAACAAATTGGCGATTCCGCCGGCCTACCTGGACGTGTGGATCTGCATCGACCCGCTCGGCCATCTCCAGGCCACCGGCCGCGATCTGCGCGGGCGCAAGCAGTACCGCTACCACCCACGCTGGACCGAGGTGCGCGATAGCGCCAAGTACGAGCGCCTGCTGCGCTTCGGCTCGGCGCTGCCGGCCTTGCGCGCGCAGCTCGACCGGCACCTGGCACAACCGGGGCTGGGCGCCGAGAAGGTCATGGCGACGGTGGTCGAGCTGCTCGACTGCACGCTGATCCGCATCGGCAACCAGCGCTACCGCAAGGAGAACCGCTCCTTCGGCCTCACCACCCTGGGCCCGCGCCACGTCGAGGTGCAGGGCGCGCGCATCCGTTTCGCCTTCCGCGGCAAGAGCGGCGTGAAGCACAGCGTGGACATCGAGCACCCGCGCCTGGCGCGCATCCTCCGGCGCTGCCTGGAGTTGCCCGGCCAGCAGTTGTTCCAGTACCTGGACGACGAGCGCCAGCGGCACATGATCGACTCCCGCGACATCAACGCCTATCTGCGCCAGTACGCCGGCGAGGAGTTCACCGCCAAGGACTACCGCACCTGGGCCGGCAGCGCCCTGGCCCTGGAGCATTGCCGCAAGGCCGGCTGGGTGGACGAGAAGAGCGCCAACCGCCAGCTCAAGGAGATCATCGGCGAGGTGGCGCAGGAGCTGGGCAACACCCCGGCCATCTGCCGCAAGTGCTATGTCCACCCGCGGGTGATCGAGGCCTTTCTCGCCGGAGAACTGGCCGGCCTGCGCAAGGCGCGCAAGCGCAAGGGCCTGTCGGCGGAGGAAGCCACGCTGCTCGCCTTTCTGGCCAGAGACAGCAGCGGATAGCGTCTTCGGCGGCGTGGCAGAGCGGCGCATTCCGGACAAATGGCCCCAGGCCATCAGTGCGAAAAGCGCTCGTGCCAGCCAAACTGACATGCTTTCATACGGGTCGGGCTGAAAATCCCTGCCCGCCACGCATCCGGCTCCCAGAGTCGGTCCCCACCGGAGTGCCTTGCCTTGCCCGCCGCCGAGACCGTCCTCGAACAAGCCATCGAACGCTGCGCCCAGGAGCCGATCCAGCTACCGGGCAGCATCCAGCCGCAGGGGTTCCTGTTGGTGCTCGACGAGGCCGAGCTGCGCATCCTGCAGGCCAGCCAGAATGCCCAGCGCTGGCTCGGCATCCCCGCCAGCGAGTTGCTGGGCCGCGACTTCGGTGCACTGCTGGCGGAAGACTTCGACCTGCGCGAGCACCTCAAGCGCCTGCCGGACAGCGAGATATTCCCCTTCCACATCGGCGACGTACGCCTGCGCCTGGGCCCCAGCGCTGGCCGACGCACCACGGTGATGGTGCACCGCCACGACCAGGTGCTGATCGCCGAGTTCGAACCGCGCCAGGAGCAGGGCAGCAACCGTCCACCGGTGGACTTCTACCCGCTGGTGCGCGCCTTCGTCGCCGGCCTGCACAGTGCCGGCAGCATCGAGGAATTGCTGCGGCGCTCGGTGCACGAGGTCAAGCGCATCACCGAGTTCGGCCGGGTCAAGGCCTACCGCTTCGATGCCGAGGGCAACGGCCTGGTGGTCGCCGAGATCGCCGATCCCGGCTATCCGCAGTACCTCGGGCTGTGCTTCCCGGCCTCCGACATCCCGCGCCAGGCCCGCGAGCTGTACCGCATCAACCGCATCCGGGTGATCGAGGACGCCGACTACCAGCCCTCGCCGATGATCCCGATGGACAACCCGCGCACCGGCCGGCCGCTGGACATGAGCTTCGCCGCCCTGCGCAGCGTGTCCCCGGTGCACCTGCAATACATGCGCAACATGGGCACGCTGGCCTCCATGTCGCTGTCCATCGTGGTCGATGGCCGTCTCTGGGGGCTGATTTCCTGCCATCACCGCGAGCCGCGCGCAGTGGGCTTCCAGACGCGCACCGCCTGCGAGCTGCTCAGCAGCGTGCTGTCGCTGCAGATCGAATCCCGCGAGTCCCACGCCAGCACCCGCCAGTTGCTCGACCTGCGCCAGCGCATCGTGCAGATGCTCTCGGCCATGGCCGACCACGACAGCGTCAGCGAAGGCCTGCTGGAGCTGCCGGACGTGCTGCTGGGCTTCGCTAGTGCCAGCGGCGCGGCGATCATCTCCGCCGAACGCTGCGACCTGGTCGGCGTCACCCCGCCGGCCTCGCAGGTCAATGCCCTGGTGCACTGGCTGGCCCAGCGCGGTGACGAGGTGGTGTTCCAGAGCGACAACGTCGCGCGCGATATCGAGGAACTGCCGGAATTGGCCAGGCATGCCGCCGGCGTGCTGGCGGTGGCGATTTCGCAGATCCACTCGCACTACCTGGTGTGGTTCCGCCCCGAGCAGGCACGCACGGTGAACTGGGCCGGCCGCCCGGAAAAGGAACTCGACGCCCAGGGCAAGCTCAACCCACGCCACAGCTTCGAGCGCTGGCAGGAAGACGTGCGTGGCTTCTCTGCGCCCTGGGAGCCGCTGATCGTCGATGCCGTGGTGGAATTGCGCACCTCGGTGCTGGGCATCGTGCTGCGCAAGGCCGAGGAACTGGCCCAGCTGGCCGGCGAACTGCGCCGCTCGAACAAGGAGCTGGAGGCCTTCTCCTACAGCGTCTCCCACGACCTGCGCGCACCGCTGCGGCACATCGCCGGCTATGCCGAGCTGCTCACCGAGATCGAGGGCGAGGCGCTGACCGAGCGCGGTCGGCGCTTCCTCCAGCATATCGAGGAGGCCGCACGCTTCGCTGGCACCCTGGTGGACAACCTGCTGAGCTTCTCGCAGATGGGCCGCTCCGCCCTGCGCCTGTCGGACGTCGACCTCAACGCCCTGGTGGAAACCATCCGCGTGGAGATGGAACCCGACTATGCCGGCCGCGAGATCGTCTGGGAAATCGAGACCCTGCCCAAGCTGGTCGGCGACCCCGCCTTCATCAACCTGGCGCTGCGCAACCTGATCGCCAACGCCATCAAGTACACCCGCGGGCGCGAGCCGGCGCGCATCGAGATCGGTGCGCGGCAGAGCGCCAGCGAAACGGAAATCTTCATCCGCGACAATGGCGTGGGCTTCGACATGGCCTACGCCGGCAAGCTGTTCGGCGTCTTCCAGCGCCTGCACCGGATGGAGGAGTTCGAAGGCACCGGCATTGGCCTGGCCAGCGTGCGGCGGATCATCGAACGCCATGACGGGCGGGTCTGGGCCGAAGGCCGGATCGACCAGGGGGCGACCTTCCACTTCGCCCTGCCCCGCCTCTCCCTGACCCCCTGAGGAAGCACTCGCTCATGCTCAAACCCATCCTGCTGGTCGAAGACAACCCCAGGGACCTGGAACTGACCCTGGTCGCCCTGGAGCGCAGCCAACTGGCCAACGAGGTCATCGTCATGCGCGATGGCGCCGACGCCCTGGACTACCTGCTGCGCCGCGGCGCCCACGCCCAGCGCGACGACGGCAACCCGGCCGTGCTGCTGCTGGACCTCAAGCTGCCCAAGGTCGATGGCCTGGAAGTGCTCAAGGTGGTGCGCGACACCCCCGAGCTGCGCAGCATCCCCACCGTGATGCTGACCTCCTCGCGGGAGGAGCCGGACCTGCAGCGCGCCTATGAGCTGGGGGTCAACGCCTATGTGGTCAAGCCCGTGGAGTTCAAGGAGTTCGTCACCGCGATCTCCGACCTGGGGATCTTCTGGGCCGTTCTCAATGAACCTCCGCCAGGTTCCCTGCGTCTGAATCGTAAGCGCAACCCCTGACGGAGCGGAGATGCCCGAAGTCCCGCTGAAACTGCTGATCGTCGAAGACAGCGCCATGGATGCCGAGCTGACCCTGTTGCGCCTGGAGCGCAGCGGGATGAAGATCGACTCCCGCCACGTCTTCGACCACATCGGTGTCGAGCACGCCCTCAACGAAGGCAGCTTCGACCTGATCCTCTGCGACTGCGTGCTGCCCGGCTCCTCGGGCACCCACGTACTGGCCATCGCCCAGCGCATGGTGCCGGACACCCCCTTCATCTTCCTCTCCGGCATCTACGGCGAGGAACATGCGGTGGAGATGATCCGCCTGGGCGCCACCGACTATGTCCTGAAGAAGAACCTCTCGCTGCTGCCCAAGGCGGTACGCCGCGCCCTCACCGAAGTGCAGGAGCGCCAGCGCCGACGCCGCGCCGAAGAGGCCCTGGCGGACGTCGAGGCGCGCGCACGCATCGCCATCGATGCCGCCGGCATGGGCACCTGGGACCTGCGCCCGGAAGACGGCCTGCTGCTCTGGGACGAACGCTGCAAGACCCTGTTCGGCCTGCTGCCGGACACCGAGATGAGCATGGAGGTGTTCTTCGCCGGCATCCACCCCGACGACCTCGGGCTGGTCCGCGATGCCGTCGAGCGCGCCATGCAGCCCGACGGCGATGGCCGCTACCGGGTGGAGTTCCGCATCGGCGCCCACGGTGCGCAGGAGCCGCGCTGGCTGCTGAGCAATGGCCAGGCGCAGTTCGTCGACGGCCGCTGCGTGCGCTTCTCCGGGGTGCTGCAGGACATCCACCAGCAGCGCCAGGCGACCCAGGCGCTGGAGCAGCTCAACGAGATGCTCGGCGAACGGGTCGAGCGCCGCACCCGCGAGCGCGACCGCTCCTGGGACCTGTCCCAGGACCTGCTGGCGGTGCTCAACAGCGACCTCACCCCGGTCGCCCTCAACCCGGCCTGGGAGCACGCCCTGGGCTTCAAGCGGCAGATGCTCTCGCGCCTGTCGCTGCTGCAGCTGCTGCCCGAGCAGGACCAGCAGGCCTTCCTCGGCGAACTGGCCTCCTTCGCCCACGGCGGCACCAGCGCGCGCTTCGACGGCCGCATCCGCCACGCCAACGGCCGGCAGCGCTGGCTGTCCTGGGTGGTGGTGCCGGAGGACACCCTGCTCTACGTGGTCGCCCGCGACATCACCAGCGAGCGCGAGGCGGCGCTGGACCTGGCCGAGGCCAACTCGCGGCTGCGCGAGCAGATCACCGAGCGCGAACGCATCGAGGCGGCGCTGCAGCAGATGCAGCGTCTGGAAGCGGTCGGCCAGCTGACCGCCGGGGTTGCCCATGACTTCAACAACCTGCTGACGGTGATCCTCAGCGGCGCCACCTTCCTCGAACGGGACCTGGCCAAGGGCGACGTGGACAAGGCCAACAAGCGCCTGCAGCACATCCGCGAGGCCGGCGAGCGCGGCGCCAAGCTCACCGCGCAGATGCTCGCCTTCTCCCGCCGCCAGCGCCTGGAGCCGGTGCCGCTGAACCTCAACGACACCCTGGCCGGCCTCGAAGAACTGCTGCGCCGCTCCCTGGGCGGCAACATCTCGGTGCACCTGGCGCTGGACGACAGCCTCTGGCAGGCGCTGACCGACCCGACCCAGACCGAGATGATCATCCTCAACCTGGCGATCAACGCCCGCGACGCCATGCCCGCCGGCGGCCAGCTGACCCTGTCCACCCACAACCTGCGGATCACCCAGGCACCCAGTCGCCCGGAACACCCCGAGCCGGGCGAGTACGTGGTGCTGTCGATCCGCGATACCGGCTGCGGGATGGACGAGGACGTGCTGGGCAAGGTGTTCGAACCCTTCTTCACTACCAAGGACATCGGCAAGGGTTCCGGGCTGGGCCTGGCCCAGGTGTTCGGCTTCGTCAAGCAGTCCGGCGGCGGCGTGCACATCGACAGCGAGCCCGGCCGCGGCACCCAGGTGAACGTCTACCTGCCGGCGGTGAAGCAGCCGCAGGCCGTCGACGGCGGCGAGCCGGAACCGCTGCGCGACCTCTCCGACAGCGGTCACGACCGCAACATCTTGCTGGTGGACGACGACGACCTGGTCCGCGAACTGCTCGGCGATGCCCTGCGTCTCTACGGCTACCGCGTGCGCCAGGCCAGCAGCGGCCAGCAGGCGCTGGAGATGCTCGACGAGCATGTCGACCTGCTGCTCACCGACTTCGCCATGCCCGAGCTCAACGGCGCGCAGATGGCGCGGATCGCCCGCGAGCGCTTCCCCTACCTGCCGGTGGTGTTCCTCACCGGCTACGCCGAGCTGCAGGGGCTGGAGCTGCCCGGCAGCCTGGTGATCCAGAAGCCGGTGCACCACGAGGAACTGGCGCGCTCCCTGGGCGAGCTGCTGGGCAGCGACTGAGCGCCGCCCGGTCCTCGGCCGCACCCGGCCGGGGTCAGCTGGGCTCGGCATCGCCTGGAGGCATGGCAGGCGACGAAAGAAGCGCCCGGCAGCAAGATTGTTCAAGCCAGACGTTGCCCGTCTCTGCCACCCTTGCAGCACTTACCTGCCTGCAAGAAGCTTCCATGTCCCAACACCCGCTTCCCTCACGCGCCTTCCTCAAGGGCGCCATCGACATCCTGCCGCTGTCGCTCGCGGTGCTGCCCTGGGGGCTGCTCGCCGGCTCCCTGGCCATCGACGCCGGGCTGTCGCCGCTGCACGGCCAGGGGCTGTCGGCCATCGTCTTCGCCGGTGCCGCGCAGCTGGTGGCGATCGGCATGCTCAAGGGCGGCGCGGGGATCTTCTCGATCCTGCTCACCACCCTGCTGCTGACCTCCCAGCACCTGCTCTACGGCATGACCCTGCGCCCGGTGATTTCCGGCCTGCCGGGACGCTGGCGCGCCGGGCTGGGCTTCCTGCTCACCGACGAGCTGTTCGCGCTGATCAGCGGCCACCAGCGCGAGACCTTCAACCGCTGGTACGCCCTGGGCGTGGGCCTGACCTTCTACATCGCCTGGAACCTCTTCACCCTCGCCGGCGTGCTGATCGGTACCAGCATTCCGGGCCTGGAACACCTGGGGCTGGACTTCTCCATCGCCGCCACCTTCGTCGCGCTGATCGTACCGGTGGTGAAGAACATCCCCACCGTGGTCTGCGTCGCCGTCGCGCTGTTCTGCTCGGTGCTGCTCAGCTACTGGCAGGTCGGTTCGGCGCTGGTGCTTTCCGGGCTGGCGGGGATGTTCGCCGGCTTCCTCTGCCAGAAATTCTCGGGAGTACGCGCATGATGGTCTGGGCAGTGATCTTCGGCATGGGGCTGATCGTCTTCTTCAACCGCTACGTGTTCCTCGAACCGCGCCTGCCGATCCGCCTGGGCAGCAACGTGCGGCAGTTCCTCGGCTTCGCTGTGCCGGGCATGCTCACGGCGATCTGCGGGCCCATCGTGTTCCTCCCCGAGCACCAGCTGAACCTGCGCCCGGACAACCCCTACCTGCTCGGCGCCATCGTCGCCGTGGCCCTGGTGCTGTGGACGCGCAACGTGCTGCTCAGCGTGATCCTCAGCATGGGCGCCTTCTACCTGCTGCGCTGGTGGCTCTAGCACCGCCTGCGAATCGCCTTGAACCTCCTGCGGCGCACGACCTTCGAACGAGGACGGCCACCCGCAGGAGGCAGCATGCACAACCTCGAAACACCGACCTTCAAGCTGGGCATCTTCCAGCCCGCCGAAAGCCTCGCCCAGGCCCTGATCGCCAGCGCCCTGCAGCGCCAGCACGAAGTGACGGTGCTGCAGGGCGACCTCAACCAGCTGCGCGCCCGCCCGGGCCTGCGCTGCAAGCTGGGCAGCCTGGACTCCCCCGCAGTGGTGAGCGAAGCCGTGGCCGGCCTGGACGTCGCCGTGGCCTTCCTCGGCCACGAACCCCCGCCACGGCTGCCACCGCTGTGCGGCGCACTCATCGACGGCGCACTGCGCGCCGAACTGCCACGCCTGTTCCTCGTCGGCCACTGGCAGTGGCTGGTGGACCCCGCCGATAGCGCCGACGAACAGCTCGCCGCAGGGCTGGCGCGCAGCCTGGAAGTCAGCGGCCTGGACTGGATGCTGGTGGAGCAGCCGGCCGTGGCCCAGGGCCTGCGCATCGACGACTTCAGCCGTGCCAGCGACAGCAACGCCGACGCCACCGCCCTCGCCCGCTCCTACGCCGAGGCGCTGCTCGACGAGATGGACCTGGGCCTGCATCGCCGCCAGTGCCTGCGCCTGCGCAGCGCGGAGGATTGAGTCGATGTCCGGCCCGGACGCCCTCAGCCAGTGCCTGGGTACCCTGCTCCTGGCCCTGGCGTTCAGCACCTTCATCCTGTTCGTGCGCAGCTATCGCCCGGCGCGGGTCAGCGGGCGGTGGTACAACCTGGCGCTGACCTTCATCGGCCTGTGGCTGGCCTTGTGGCCGGAGCTGGGGAATTTCCTCGGCGCCCCGGACCGCGATAGCGCCCTTGGACTGCTGGCCGAGATACTCGCGACCCTCGCCGGCGGCGTGGCAGGCGCCGCACTGGCTGCCGTCCTGGGTCGACTGATGCGCGAGAAGTCCTGAGTGCGCCATGAGCGCTGAACGAGCTGCGCGCGAAAGCGCCGAGCAATGCCGGCGCCTCGCGTAGCCTGCCGATCAACGCAGATTCTGCGTCACCTCCTGCGGGTAGTGCGCGATCTTCAGGCTGTGCGCCTGCCCCATCAGTTGTCCGTTGCCGTACCAGGTGATGTTGTCCTGGCGCAGGGTCATGCCGTCGCTGGTGTACTCGTACTCACCGCCGTTGGAGGTGCCGAAGGCGAAGCGCTCGCTGTCCATCTGCTTGAGGTCGAAGCGGGTGCCGGCCGGCGGCATCATTTCCTTGACGCGCTTGAGGTAGGCCGGCGCCAGTTCGGAGAACAGCTCGCGGGTGCGCGCCTGGTACTGGGCGTCGGTGAGGCCCGGGGTCTGCTGCAGCTTCTCGGCGATCAGGCTGAAGTATTCGGCGTCGGTGCGGGCCAGGGCCATGCGGACGGCCATGACTTCACCCAGGCGGGCCTGGTCGACCTGCAGCTTGCCGTCGGCGCCTTTCTGCGGCGCGATGAACTCGTTGCCGTCGACCTGGATCAGCGGTGCGGTGGCCAGGTAGGCGGCGCAGGCGATCTGCTGGCCGGTGTGGTTGCCGCTGACCAGCAATGCGGTGACGCCGCCCTTGTCCTTCAGGTGCTGCGTCGTCTCGCCACTGGCGGCGACGAAGCGATCAACCTGCGCCTGGGTGGTTTCGCCACGGGCCAGGCCGCAGACCTGCTGCATCACTGCAGCATTGCGCTTGCCGTCCACCAGCGGGCTCATGCTGAAGATCGCGTTGCGGATCACCGGCAGGGCCGGATAGTCCAGGGTGCCCAGCGACTGCTGGACGTTCGCTTTGGCGCTGGTGACGGCAGACGGGTCGGCGCCTTTGCAGCCGGCCAGCAGGCAGGCGGGAATCAGCAGCGCAGTCAGCCATTTGCTCTGGATGTTCATGGCGTGGTCCTCACTCTTGGGCTTGCGCCGCAACGGCGCTGGATTCGATGACGACCCGGCGGTCGGCCGCCAGGCAATGGATGAGCTGGCTGCGCGGCAGCTCCGGACAGTCGGCCAGCGGTTCGGCCGCCCCGGCGCCGCGCACGCGCATGGCGGCGGTCGGCACCCCGGCAGCCGCCAGGTAGTCCCGCACCGTTTCTGCGCGGCGCCGCGACAGGTCGAGGTTGTAGGCCGGCGAGCCGAGGCGGTCGGTGTGCCCGGTGATGCTGATGTGCGCCGGCTGCTGCGCCTTCAGCTGTCCGGCCAGCGGCGCCAGGCTGGCGCGGCCGGCGGCGCTGAGTTCGGCGCTGTCGAAGGCGAAGGTGGCGTCGCCGCCCAGGGTGACCCGCTGTGCCGCAGCCGGTGCCACCACGGGCGACGCGGCCGGGACCGGCCGGGCCTGATCCAGGCAATCGGCCGGCGAGATCAGGAAGGTCTGTGCCTGCATGTCCTTGTCGAACAGCACCTTGTACTGGCAGACCAGGTCCTGCTGGCCCGGACGGCGGAAACGCAGGACGTAGTCCCACTCATGGACGCCGAACAGGCCCTCCTGGAAGTGCGGGGTGCCGAGCAGCTCGTAGAGCTGGGCCTTGCCCATGCCCGGCTGGATCTTGCCGAGGTTTTCCAGGTTCACGTAGCTGCCCTGCGGACGATAGGAGTCGCTGATCGCGGGGAATTTCGGCTCGGCGCTGTGGCCTTGCGCATCCACCGTGCTGTGGCTGCCGCAGGCCGCCAGCAGCAGGCCGGCGCAGACGATGGCGAGGGGGCGAAGGCCGCGGATATCGAACGTGTTCATCTTGATCTCCTTCAGGCGCCCGGCCGCAGCCGGGCGCCGCTGCAATGACTTACCACTGGTAACCGACACCGACGGCAACGCCGGCTTCACCCTGGCTGCTGGTGGTGCCCTGCAGCTTGGTGACCCACTTGCCGTTGTCGGAGATGCGCGACACGCCGATCGCCAGCGCGCCCTGGCCGCGGTAGTTGCCCAGGCCGACGGTGGCCATGCTGGCCCCCGGCGAGTGGGGTTGCGGCAGGGTCGCCATGGCCATGGCCCCGGCGATGCCGGCGCTGAGGATGTCGTCCTGTTTCTTCAGGTCGTGGCGCAGCGCGTTGTAGCGCGAGTCGGTGTAGTCGTAGAACTGGTTGGAGATGTCGCCCATGCTCTGCTGCAACTGGCTGACGTTCACCGCGTCGGTCGGCGCGGTGCCGGCGGCGACGTTGGTGATCTGCCGCTCATTGCCGGCGCTGCCCACCGAGACGCTGTTGGCGCGGTCGGCCACCGAGTTGGCGCCCAGCGCCACCGAGTTCTGCGCCTGGGCGCTGGCGCCGTTGCCCAGTGCCGTGGCATTGCTGCCACTGGCCCGCGCACGGGTGCCGATGGCCGCGCTGTTGTTGCCAGCGGCCTCCGCCCCGGCCCCACCGGCTACCGCGTCAGTCCCTGTGGGGCGCGGCTTGGGCAGGTTGCTGCTGTTGTTCACCTGGAACATGCCGTCGGTGCCGTTCTGCAGCTGGGTGATGTCGGTCTTCGCCTGGGTCACGCGGTTGTCGACGTTGCTGATGCTGTTGTTGATCGTGTCGCCGTGATCACGCAGCTGCGAGACGTTGACCGCATCGGTGTCGGCCTCGCCGGCCTTGACGTTGGTGATCTGCCGCTCGTTGCCGGCGCTGCCCACCGAGACGCTGTTGTCACGGTCGGCCAGCGAATCGGCGCCCAGGGCCACACTGTTGGCGGCCTGGGCGCTGGCTCCGGCGCCGATGGCCGAGCTGCGCTCGGCGGTCGCACTGGCGCCCTCGCCCAGGGCCACCGAGGAGCCGCCGCTGGCGCTGGCCCCGGTGCCCACCGCCGTGGCGTTTTCACCGCTGGCGGCGGCGTTGCTGCCGATGGCGCTGGCATTGGTCGCGCTGGCGTTGGCGCCATCCCCCAAGGCCAGGGAGGATGTCCCGGAAGCCTGGGCGGCCGGGCCGACGGCGATGGAGTCGGTGCCGCTGGCGAGCGAGTCGGGTTTCTGCGAGTTGGCATGGAAGTACTTGATGCCGCCCAGGGTGATGTTGTTGATCTGGGTGGTCACTTCGTACAGCTGCGAACCGTTCACCGCATCGGTGGAGTCGGCGTTGATATCGCCGGCCGCCACATTGGTGATCTTGTTCGGCCCACGCCCACCATGATTGGCGCTGAAGGCGCCGTTGCCGCCGTTGGCGGCCGGGTCCCAGAGCAATGCGTCCTGGGCCAGCTGGTCGGTGCGGTCGGCAACGCCACGCAGTTGCGAGACGTTCACCGCATCGGTTTCATCCGCGCCGGCGGCGAGGTTGGTCACCCGGCGTTCGGCTCCTGCTGAACCGACCGAGACCTCACCGGTGGCATTGCCCATCACCGGGTGCCCACCCGCCCGGTAAGCCGGATGGGCAAGGTTGGCCGTGGTCGTGCTGCCCGCCCCCAGCGCGACGCTGTTGTCCGCCGTGGCGCTGGCGTTGCGGCCTAGTGCCAGGGCGCTTCCGCCAGTCGCCTGGGCCTGGTAGCCGACCGCCGTGGAGCCCTGCCCCTTGGCGTAGGCATCGTCCACTGGCAGGCCATTGTCGTTGGTGCGCACGTAGCGGATGCCACGGCCGTTCTCGGCGACGTTGGCGTCGCTGTCGTCGCCGAAGACATTGCTCACGCGGTTGTCGACGTTGGTCACCCGGTTGTCGACGTTGCTGACGTTCTGGTTGGTCTCGTTGAGCTGCGACATGTTCACCGCATCGCTGTCATCCGAGCCCCGGGCGACGTTGGTGATCTTCGTGCCACCGGTCTTGCTCACCGAGTTGTAGGTGTCGCCCTGCATCACCACGCTGTTGTAGTTGATGGTGCCGTCGGGGTTGCGCTCGTACTTGACCGCCCCGGCATCGTTGTCGGCGACCTGGCTGCCCAGGGTCTTCAGTTGGCTGACGTTGACGCCATCGGTATCGGCGGCGCCGGCGGCCAGGTTGGTCAGGCGCCGCTCACTACCCGCCGAGCCGATGGACACCTCACCCGCCGGGGTGCTGCCAGCCACGCCGGACGCACCAGCAGGTACGTAGGCCGGTTGCTGGAGGTTGGCGCTGGTGCTGCTGCGCGCGCCAAGGGCCACGCTGTTGAGCGCGGTGGCGCTGGCGTCGCGGCCGATGGCTACGGAGTTGGCGCGGGTCACGCTGCTGCCGGTGCCCAGGGCGATGGCATTGGCGCCCAGGGCGCTGCCGTTCTGGCCGATCACCACGGCGCCGGTGGAGCCGCTGTCGGTGACGTTGGCGTTCTGGCCGAGGACGATGCTGCTGGCAGCGCCGGCACGGGCGCCATTGCCCATTGCCATGGCATTGCTGCTGGAGGCGTTGCTGCCATTGCCCAGCGCCACGGAGTTGCTGCCGGTGACGCTGCTGTTCTGCCCCAGCGCGAGGCTGCCGGTGGAGCCGATATCGTTGACCGAGGCACCGCTGCCCAGGGCGACGGAGCCCGCCGCGCCCGCAGCGGCATCACTGCCCAGCGCCAGCGAACGGCTGGCGTTGGCCTTGGCGCCGTAGCCCAGGGCCACGGCCTTGTTGGCGTCTGTGGCGACCTGGCTGTCATTGCCCAGGGCGAGGCTGTCGGTGGCGCCATGATTGACCACGGCGCGGTTGCCCAGGGTGATGGCGTCGGCGGAAAGAGTTTGCGCGTCGTTGCCCACGGCGATGCCGCTGCCGCCCTGGACCAGGGCATTGTTGCCCACCGCCAGACCACGGCTGGAATCGACGTCGACCTTGGCACCGACGCCGATGGCGGTGGCTTCCCGGCTCAGGCTGCTCGCGTCACGGCCCATGGCAATGCCATTGGCGGCAGCGGCGGTGGCCTGGTAGCCGACCGCGGTAGAACCCTGCCCCTGTGCGTAGGCATCGGTCACTGGCAGGCCGTTGTCGTTGGTGCGCACGTAGCGGATGCCGCGACCGTTCTGCTGGATGTTGGTAACGCTGTCGTCGCCGAAGACATTGCTGACGCGGTTATCGACATTGCTCACGCGGTTGTCGACGTTAGTGACGTTCTGGTTGGTCTGGTTCAGCTGCGAGCCGTTCACCGCGTCAGTGGAGGTCGGGCTGAGGGTGCCGGGAGCAACGTTGGTGATCCTGTTGATGGTATTGCCGCCGTGGCTGGCGCTGTAAGCGCCCTGCCCACCGTTGGAGGTCGGGTCCCAGAGCAGTGCGTCCTGGGCCAGTTGGCCGGTCACGCCCTTGAGCTGGGCGACGTTGACCGCGTCGCTGTCCAGGCTGCCCGCGGCCAGGCCGGTGATCTGCCGATACTGGCCGTTGCTGGCATCGCCCACGGCGATGGCGCCTAGGGTGCTGGTGGTGGCGTTGATCGCGTCGAGCTGCGGCTGATTCGCACCCATGGGTGCATAGCCGGGCTGGCCGCCAGCAGTGCCGGCCACCGAGCGCGAGCCCAGCGCCACGCCATCGGCCACGTTGGCTTGTGCGTTGGTGCCCAGGGCCATGGCGTTCTGCTGGCTGGCGACGGCATCGTTGCCGATGGCGATGGAATCCTGCGCGGTGGCGCGGGTGCCGGTGGGGTTGCCGCTGGCATCGACGCCGATGTTGCCGATGGCCATGGAATGCGTCGGGTTGGCGCCGAACTGATCGTTCAGGCCGATGCGCCCGCCATTCACATACAGCTCGTTACCCAGGGTCAGCGAGTCGGTGCCATCGGTGCGCTTGCCCGAACCGTAGAACAGGACACGGGCGGTCTGGCTGGCCTTGTCGCTGGTCAGGCAGTTGGTGTTGTCGGAATCGTACTTCCAGCCGGTACTACCCGTGGCGCCGGTATCGTGGACGAAGATGCAGCCGCTGTCGTTGCTGGCGTCGTTGACGTAGAGACCGGGGTTGCCGGCGACGCCTTTTTCAAAGGCCGAGCCGTTCTTGTACGGGGTTGCCGCGAAGGTCGAAGCCACCGGGCTGCAAAGCAGCGAGGCTGCCAGCGTGCCGACCACCACGCTGCGTCCGGCCTTGCCGTGGGCGGTAGCGAATTCGCAGGCGGCGACCCACGCATTGCGCGAGGCACTCCATACCAGACGATAAATCCTGTTCATGAGGGGACTCCTTCCAGGGGATCAGCCCCTGGCGTCATCAGGGGGAAATCAGCGGGAGGACAGCTGCAGGGCGCGGCTGGACTGGATCAGTTGCGGGCGCTCCATCGCCGTCGGGCGCGACTGCTGCAGCGCGCGCTCGTACAGGCGCAGCGCACCGGCGTGGTCCTGGCGGACGTAGTCGAGGTAGCCACCGGCGAACAGCCCGGCTTCGCTGCGCATGTCACGCTTCACCGCATCGGGGGCCTGTTGCGCGTCGATCTGGGCGAATACCGCCGAGCTGTCGGACTTGCCCTGGAACAGCGCGAGCAGGGCGCGCTGGTGTTCATCGAACGGTTTGATGCCACGGGCCAGCTTTTCGACCCTGGCCTTGACGGCGGCCGGCCTGGCCCCGGCAGCGCTGGCCTGGCGAGCGTTGACCCAGAGATTCCACATGCCGGCATAGGCCTGCAGGCGCGGATTGGCCGAGGACTTCTGCAGCTCGGCAAAGGCCTTGCCGGCCTGGTCGAGCCGGCCCAACGCCGCCAGGTTCACCGCCTGCGGCAAGGCAATCACCGCCGCCTGGTCACTGCCCTTGAGGGCGTCGTAGAACTGCCGGGCCCGCATGTGGCGGCCGGCGGCATCCTCGATGAAGGCCTGCTCGGCCAGCGCGCGGGTGCCGCCCTGCCCCTGGGCGCCGGCTTGGTTGAGCAGCGCCTGGGCCGCGGCGAGATCGCCTTCGAGCAACTGCTGGTGTGCGAGCAGGACCAGGGGCTGGGAGACGGGTTGAGCAGCGGTCTGGGGCGGTGCGGCGAGCACCGGGCCGGTGGCGACCAGCAGCGCCAGGGCCAGGGCGGAAAGCGCGCTGCAGCGACGGCTGCCGACAGTTTTCGAGAGGGGGATCATGGCAACAACTCCTGTAGATGTTCGAGTTGTTGCCATGCTAGGAACGGCGCCGGCGTTGCGAACTCAGAGTCCTTCCCGCGCTGCCATCAGAGTTTTTCCGCAGTCAGGGACCGGCCGCCAGGGCGAACTCCAGCTCCAGGTCGATCGTGACGCGCTCGCTGCCGCGCTCGATGCCCATACGCGCACTCAGGCGCTCGGCCACGCGCAGGGCATACTGCTGCAGCACGATACTGGGCTGCCCACCGGGGCCGTTCAGTTCCAGGCGCATCAGTACCTGTCCCTGGCGCGTCGCCTTGGCGTCGAGCATGACCGTCAACGCGCCATCCGGCCCTGCCACCAGCAAGCCCAGCGCCGCATTCATCCAGGCCCTGAGCAGCCCGGCGTCAAGCCAACCCCGCAATGGCTGGATACAGCGGTTGTCGAGGCGGCTGCCGGGATGGTTGGCCAGGACCGCCTGAATCAGCAGCAACGGATCGCAGGGCTCCAGCGCTGGCATCGGCGTGTCCTGGCGAGGGTCGCAGGTGCTCTTGAACTGCTCCAGCGCCTGGCTGAAGCCCGCCAGGCCGGGCGTGGCTGGGTGCAGTTCCAGCGCCGCCAGGCGTGCGCTCAATTCTTCCAGCGCCGCCGTGCCGATCTCGCGGCTGCGGTGCAGGCGCCCTTCGGCGGCCAGCGCGCGGTCACGCCACTCGATCAGTTGCTCCTCGCTGTCGGTGACATCCTGCAGGCCGCCCAGTACCCCGGACGGCTGCCCGCTGGAATCGCGGCACGGCACCATCCAGATATGCACCAC
Organism: Pseudomonas nitroreducens; assembly: GCF_014204515.1. Classification (GTDB taxonomy): domain Bacteria; phylum Pseudomonadota; class Gammaproteobacteria; order Pseudomonadales; family Pseudomonadaceae; genus Pseudomonas; species Pseudomonas nitritireducens_A. Next base: position 85,162 of record NZ_JACHLI010000010.1, read on the forward strand.
GCGCACCTGGCCCTGCACAACCATGCGCCGCACGCCCTGCACCGGGACGCCGTCGTGGATCATCTGTTCGAAGCGCTGCGGCAGCGACTCGCGGTACTCCGCCGGCAACCACGGACTGTCGGCCAGCGACGCACTGAGCGCCACTTCGGCGCTGGTGTGGTGGTAGTCGAGAAAGCGCTGGTTGCAGAACAGCAGGCGGCCCTCGATGTTGCGCACGAACATCGGATTGGGTGCGGCGTCCACCAGATCGCGCAGCAGGCCCAGCTCGGCCGGCAAAGCTTCGCTCACTGCCGCGCCGCCCGGGTAGCCGGCCACCAGCCCGTTGCGCCGGGCGATCTCGGCCAGCTCGACGTTCGAGCCGACGTGCAGTTTCTCCAGCAGGTGGGCCTTGTAGGTGCTGACGGTCTTGAAGTTGATGCGCAGCTGCTCGGCGATGCGCACGTTGGAATGCCCTTCGGCGATCAGCTGCAGCACCGCCAGCTCGCGCGGCGTGAGACTGGCCAGCGCATCGCCGGCGCCGGGCTGCATGTACTCACGGGCGAAATGCCCGCGCCCGGCCAGCACGTCGGCGATGGCCTTGCGCAGCAGCGCGGTGTCCTGGTCCTTGCCGACGAAACCGGCGGCGCCGGCCTGGAAGCACAGCGGCGCGAAATGCGCGGGATTCTGCCGCGTGTAGACCAGCACCTTCTGCCTGGCCTCGCGCGCCCGCAGGCGCCGCAGCAGGTCGAGCCCGCCGGCGCCGGGCAGGCTCAGCTCCAGTATCACCAGCTCCGGCCGGGTCTCCCGCGCCAGGCTCAGCGCCGTGGGCACGTCGACGGCCTCTGCCACCACTTCATGGCGCATGTCTTCGAGTAACGTGCGCAAGGCATCGCGCACGATGGGTGTCGCATCCGCGAGCAGAACCCTGGCCATAGCCACCCAGCCTCCAGCCGTTTTCCCTGCGCAACAGCATAGGCACATCCACCCGGCGGCGGGCGAAAGTCGCCCGCAGTTCAGCCGCCGGCCATGTCCAGCGCTGCCGCCTGCTCCTCGACCATCTGCCGGAACAGCTCCAGCGAGCGCGAACGCGAGTCGCTGCGCCAGATCAGCCAGGTGTTCAGGCGGGCGAACTCGCCGGCCATCGGCCAGGCGCTCACCGAGCTGCTGCCGGGCATGTGGCTGAGCATGCTGCGCGGCATCACCGCCAGGCCACCGCCGGCGCTGACGCAGGCGAGCATGCTGTGGTAGGACTCCAGCTCGCGGATGGCGCCGGGCGCCGCGCCGTCGCTGGCGAACCAGCGCTCGAAGTGGTGGCGGTAGGAGCAGTTGTCGCGGAACGCGTAGATCATCTCGCCGTCGGCATCCCGGCCACGGCGGATCGGCGCATGGTGGGACGGCGCGACCACCAGCATCTCCTCGTCGAACACCGGCATGCCGTCGAGCGCCGGGTGCTTGATGGGCCCGTCGACGAAGGCGGCGATCAGCTCGCCGGCGATCACCCCGTCGATCATCTCGCCCGAGGGACCGGTGGAGAGGTCCAGCTCCAGCTTGGGGTATTGCTGGTGGTAGCGCGCCAGCAGGCGCGGGATGCGCACCGCCGCCGTGCTTTCCAGTGAGCCGATGGGGAAGCGCCCGCTGGGCTCCTTGCCCGACACCACTACCCGCGCCTCCTCCACCAGGCCGAGGATGCGCGTGGCATAGACGAGGAAGTCGTGGCCGGCCAGCGACAGCCGCAGACGGTTGTTCTCGCGGATGAACAGGTCAGTGCCCAGGTCCGCTTCCAGTTGCTTGATCCGCGTGGTCAGGTTGGATGGCACGCGGTGCATGGCCTGGGCGGCGGCGGCAATGCTCTTGTGGGCGGCCACGGCGCAGAAGATTTCCAGCTGGACCAGGTCCATTTCATTCTCCAGACGAGAGCGTAATCGTCATTATTATTCAGTTTTCATAAGCACGATTCAACGCGACACTGGCCCTCACTGATCCCCGATCGGCCCTCAGCCACTCTCCAGGAGCGAGCCATGAGCATCACCCCGCAGACCCACGCGATTTCCCGCAACCCCGCCACCGGCGAGGTGATCAACAGCTACGCCTTCGAATCCGCCGAGGCCCTGGAGCAGTCCCTGGCCCGCGCGGCCCAGGGTTACGCCGGCTGGAAGCGCACCCCCATCGAGCAGCGCGCCGCCGCCCTGGTGCGCCTCGGCCAGGCGCTGCGCGCCAACGCCGAAGCCTTCGCCGCCACCATCACCGCGGAGATGGGCAAGCCGATTTCCCAGGCCCGCGGCGAGGTGGAAAAGTGCGCCGGCCTGTGCGACTGGTACGCCGCCAACGGCCCGCAGATGCTCGCCCCGGAGCCCACCAGCGTCGAGCAGCAGCGCGCCTGGATCGAGTACCGCCCGCTGGGCCCGATTCTCGCGGTGATGCCGTGGAACTTCCCGGTCTGGCAGGTCCTGCGCGGCGCGGTGCCGGCGCTGCTGGCGGGCAACACCTACGTGCTCAAGCACGCGCCCAACGTCATGGGCAGCGCCTACCTGATGCAGCAGGCCTTCCAGCAGGCAGACTTCCCGGCCGGCACCTTCGAGGTGATCAACGTCGGCAATGACCTGGTGTCCCAGGCCATCCGCGACGACCGCATAGCCGCCGTCACCGGCAGCGTGCGCGCAGGCTCCGCCATCGGTTCCCAGGCCGGTGCCGCGCTGAAGAAGTGCGTGCTCGAGCTGGGCGGTTCGGACGCCTTCATCGTGCTCGCCGACGCTGACCTGGAGGTCGCGGTGAAGGCCGCCGTCGCCGGGCGCTTCCAGAACTCCGGGCAGGTCTGCGCCGCCGCCAAGCGCTTCATCATCGAAGACAGCATCGCCGACGCCTTCACCGAACGCTTCGTCGCCGCTGCCCGCGAATTGGTAATGGGTGACCCGACCCAGGCGCAGACCTACATCGGCCCGATGGCCCGCTTCGACCTGCGTGACGAGCTGGACGACCAGGTGCAGCGCACCCTGGCCGAAGGCGCCACCCTGCTGCTGGGCGGCGGCAAGGCCGAAGGCACCGGCAACTTCTACCAGCCCACGGTGCTGGCCGACGTTACCGCGCAGATGACCTCGTTCCGCGAGGAGCTGTTCGGCCCGGTGGCTTCGATCATCCGTGCGAAGGATGCCCGTCACGCGCTGGAACTGGCCAACGACAGCGACTTCGGCCTGACTGCCACGGTGTTCACCGCCGACCTCGCCCGTGCCCGGCAGATGACCGCCGAGCTGGATGTCGGTGGCGTGTTCATCAACGGCTACAGCGCCAGTGATCCGCGCGTCGGCTTCGGCGGCGTGAAGAAGAGCGGCTTCGGCCGCGAGCTGTCGCACTTCGGCGTGCGCGAGTTCTGCAACGCCCAGACCGTCTGGGTGGATCGCCGCTGAAGCGGCATCACGCCGCCTGAATGAAAAAGCCCCGGCATCTGCCGGGGCTTTTTTGTGGCAACTCTGTGGCAGGGTGCACCTGTAGGAGCGAGCTTGCTCGCGAACGGTGTTTCCGGCGGGTTTGTCGGTTGGGCGGTTCGCGAGCAAGCTCGCTCCTACGAAGAGCAGACCGGCAGATGAGGTCTGCACCGGGCGGTGGATCGATGAAAAAAGCCCCGGCACTTGGCCGGGGCTTTTCTGTTGCGCGGGCGCTATCAGGGATTGGCGATCTCGCCGCGCTGCCACTGCTCCTCGCGGCTGGCCAGGCCCTGGCCGATGTCGCTGAGGGAGTCGGACTTGAGCTGTGCCGGCAGCGGGTCGAGGCCCACGCTGGCGAACACCTGGCCGTAGGCATTGCGCAGCTCGGCGTAGGCCAGGTCGCGCTGCAGGTCGGCCTGCAGGGTGTTCAGCTCGCCCTGGATCAGCTCCAGTTCGCCGATGCCCTGGGCCTGGTGACGGTTGCGCAGTTCCTGGGTGATCTGGCCGTCGAGGCTGGCCAGTTCTTCGCTGGTCTGGAACTGCCGGCGGGCTTCCTGGTAGTTCGCCTGGGCCACGTAGAGCTGCGCCAGCACCGCCATGGACAGCGCCTGGCGCCGCGCCGCGGCGACGTCCTCGCCCGCCTTGGCGACCTTGATCGCGGCGGGCGCGGAGAGCACGTTGAACAGGTTCCAGGTGACCTTCACGCCATAGTCGGCCCAGCTCTGGTTGACCAGGTAGGAGTTGCTGTCGTAGTGCCCGCCCGCGGAGAACTCCAGGCCCGGCAGCATGCGCAGCATGGCCTTCTTGGTCTCGGCGGCGCTGATGCGGCCCTGGTAGTCCTGCTCGCGCAGTTCCGGGCGCGAGGCCAGCGCTTCGAGCTCCAGGCTCTCCATGCTCACCTTCAGCTCCGGCAGCGGGTAACCCTCGGCCGGCATGGCCAGCTTGAGGTCGGTGCCCGGCGGCAGGTTGATCAGGGTGGCCAGTTCGGTCTTGGCCAGCGACAGCGCCTTGCGCTGCACTTCCAGCTGGCGGGTCGCCTCGATCAGCGAGCGCTGGTAGCTCATCGCCTGGACCGGGTCGCCGATGCGCTGGCTGCTGAGGTTCTGGCTGTCCTTGCGGGCCTGATCGACACGCGCGCTGAGGCTGTCGATACGGCCCAGCAGGCGTTCGGCGGCCACGGCGCGCCAGTAGGCCGAGCGCACGTCCTGGACGATGGTCTGGCGCACCTTGCGGCGGCGTTCCTCGATGATCAGGCGCTGGTCGGCCTGCTGCTTGGCGCTGACGTAGCTGACGCCGAAGTCGAGCACGTTCCACACCATGGTCAGGTCAGCGACGTCGCGGTCGCGATCCTGCGAGGTGGACGGTTCCAGGGACTGCTGGTTGGTCAGCACGCTCTTGCTGGAGGACGCGCTGACGTTGTTGCGCCCGGCGTAGCCGGCTTCCAGCGCCATGCGCGGCAGCATGTCGAAGGTCGCGAGGTCGACCTGGCGGCTGGCCAGGGCTTCTTCCATGACCTTCAGGCGACCTTCCAGGTTGTACTTGATGGCACGGGCCAGCGCTTCGTTGAGCGTCAGCGCGCCGCCCAGCGGCTCCTGGGTCTTGAACATGCCGGACAGGTCGTCGCGCGCACGCTGCTCGCTGTCGGCACGGCTGATCGGTTCGCTGGTCACGGCGCAGCCGCTGATGGCCAGCGCCAGCAGGCTGACGCTGAGGAATCGGAATTGCTTGTTCATGGTGGTGGAGCCGCCCCCTGTACGGCTTCTTGTGATTGTCCGCCCTGCCACCTTCAGCTCGCCGGCCTTACCTGGCCGAGCTCACCGAAAGCCTGCGCCAGGTCGGCGACCTGACGCTGCTCACGCTGGTTCATTTCATGCAATTGCTGGCCGAGGCCGTTGCCGGCGAAGACGCCGCTCAGGCCACCGCCAATATCCCCATGCCGTTGGCCAAAGGCCGACAGCGCCTGTTCGTCGCCCTCACGGGCTTCGCCGAAGATCGAGCCGAGGGTGGTGCTGGCGAAGACCCCGCCATCGCCGCCGCCGAAGCCGAGGAAGCCATGGCCGCTGTCGTCGCCGAACGCCGAGTTGCCGTTGTTCGAGAAGATCAGCGCCAGTTGGCTCTGGCTCGGGCCCTCGCGGAACACACTGCCCAGCGCCGACTGCGCCGAACCACGGTTGCTGCTGTCGAGCAATGGAATGCTGCCCAGCGTCGGCGGGCCGGCGTTCTGCAGCGCCGACGGCACCTGCGGTGCATTGCCCGGCAGGCCGCTGTTCGTCACCACGGGGCGCACGCCCTGCTCGGTGCGGTATTGCGGGTCGCCTTCCTGGGCAATGCTGTTGATCGCATAGACGTTGGACTGGCTGATGCCGAGCCCGGTATTGCCGGCGGCATCGGTGTAGCCCAGGTTGTTCAGCGTCACCACATTGTTCGAGCCGACGACGTTGAGCAACGGCGTCAGTGTGGCCGTCCAGGTCAGGCCGCCATCGCTGCTGCTCAGGCCGGACAGCGTGGCATTGGTGGCCGTGAGGTCGGACAGTTCGAGGCCACTGACCGGCTCGCTGAAGGTGATGGTCACCTGCGAGGACTGGCCGAGGCGCAGCTCGTTGTTGGCCACCACGACAGTCGCGCTCGGGCGCTGGGTATCGAGGGCGAAGCTGTTGGAAACGCTGGTCCCGGTTCCGCTATTGCCGGCCGCATCGGTGTAGCCGGCATTGTTCAGGCTGATGACGTTGTCGAGGCTGGTGACGCCGGCGTTCGGAGTGAAAGTCGCCGTCCAGGTAAGGCCACCGTCGCTGGAGGTGACGGCGCTGAGCGAGCCATTGGCGACGCTCAGGTCGGCATTGTCGAAGCCGCTGACCGCCTCGCTGAAGGTGATGGTCACCAGGCTGGACTGGCCGATGGCCAGGCGCGGATCGGCGACCACAATGGTGGCCGTTGGGCGAGCGGTGTCGATGGCGTAGTTGTTCGAGATGGAAACGCCGCTGCCGGCGTTCCCCAGGGCATCGTTGACCCCGGAGTTGTCGAGGGTGATCAGGTTGCTGGCGTCGGTGACACCGATGGAAGGCGTGAAGGTCGCGGTCCAGGTGATGCCGCCGTCGCTGCTGCTGACCGCGCTCAGGGTGCCGTTGCTGACCGTCAGGTCGCTGTTGTCGAAGTTGCTCACGGCTTCGCTGAAGGTGATCGTCACCTGCGTCGACTGGCCTGCGTTCAACGCGCTGTCGGTCACCACGATGCTCGAGGTCGGGCGCTGGGTGTCGACGGTGTAGACATTGGAGGCGACGCTGCCAACCCCCGTGTTGCCGGCCAGGTCCGCCACCAGGCTGGTGTCCAGGGTGATCTGGTTGCCGCCCTGGGTGGTATTGGCGTCGGGCGTCAGGGTCGCGGTCCAGGTGCGTCCGCCGTCACTGGTCGTCAGGTTGGATAGGCTGCCGTGGCTGGCCACCAGGTCCGACAGGTCCAGCCCGGTCACCGCCTCGGAGAAGCTGATGGTCACCTGGCTGGTCTGGCCCAGACCCAGCCCGGCATCGGCTACCACGATGCTGGCCGTCGGGCGTATGCCGTCGACGATGTAGTTGTTGGAGATGGCGATACTGGCGCCCATATTGCCGGCGAGGTCCTGCACGCCACTGGTGTCGAGGACGATCAGGTTGGTCGCATCGCTGATGCCGGCGGTGGGCGTCAGAATCGCGGTCCAGGTCACGCCGCCGTCAGTGCTGCTCAGGTTGGACAGGACGCCATTGGCGACGCTGATATCCGACAGGTCGAAGCCGCTCACCGCCTCGCTGAAGGTGATGGTCACGGCAGTGGTTTCACCGATGCCCAGACGATTGTCGGCGACCACGATGGTGGCGGTCGGCAATGCGGTATCGATGGCGAAGTTGTTGGAGTCGGTGGTACCGACCCCACTGTTGCCCGATGCGTTGCTCACCCCGGCGTTGTTCAGGGTGATCAGGTTGCTGGCATCGGTGACATTGGCGGTCGGGGTGAGCGTCGCCGTCCAGGTGATGCCACCATCGCTGCTGCTGACGTTGCTCAGCGTACCGTTGGCGACAGTCAGGTCGCTGTTGTCGAACCCGCTGACCGCCTCGCTGAAGGTGATGGTCACCAGCGAGGTTTCGCCGGCCTTGAGGGCGGTATCGGCGACCACGATGGTGGCGGTCGGCACCAGGGTCTGCACCGCGTAGTTGGCAGAATTGGTAGTGCCGCTGCCGCTGTTGCCGGCCAGGTCGGTGTACCCGGTGTTGTTGAGGACGATCAGGTTGGTGGCATCACTGACGCCGAGGTTCGGGGTAAAGGTGGCCGTCCAAGTAATACCGCCGTCGCTGCTGACGACGTTGCTCAACGTACCGTTGGCCACGCTCAGGTCGCTGTTGTCGAACCCGCTCACCGCCTCGCTGAAGGTGATGGTCACCAGCGAGGTTTCGCCCGGGCGCAGGTCGGTATCGGCCATGACGATGGTCGCCGTCGGGCGCTGGCTGTCGATCGCGTAGTTGTTCGAGTCGGTGCTGCCGCTGCCGGTGTTGCCCGCAGCGTCCGAAACCCCGGTGTTGTCCAGGGTGATCAGGTTGCTGGTGTCGGTGATGCCCGTGGCCGGGGTGAGGGTGACCGTCCAGGTGATGTTGTCCGAGGTGGTCAGGCCGCTGAGCGTGCCGTTTGCCACGGTCAGGTCGGCCAGGCTGAAGCCGGTCACCGCTTCGCTGAAGGTGATGGTCACCGTAGTCGCCTGGCCGATGCCGAGCGCCGTGTCGGCCACCACGATGGTGGCCGTCGGGCGCTGGGTGTCGATGGCGTAGTTGTTCGACGAGGTGGTGCCGCTGCCGGCGTTGCCGACGAAGTTCTGCACCCCGGAGTTGTCCAGGGTGATCAGGTTGCTGGTGTCGGTGATGCCGTTGGTCGGGGTGAAGGTCGCCGTCCAGGTGATGCCGCCATCGGCGCTGCTGACCGCGCTCAGGGTGCCGTTGCCAATGGTCAGGTCAGCATTGGTGAACCCGGTGACCGCTTCGCTGAAGGTGATGGTCACCTGCGAGGTTTCACCGATACGCAGCGAGCTGTCGGTAACCACGATGGTGGCGGTCGGCAGCACAGTGTTGATGGTGAAGTTTGCGGAGTTGGTCGTACCGGCGCCGGTGTTGCCGGCCAGGTCGGCGATGCCGGTGTTGTTCAGGGTGATCAGGTTGGTGGCGTCGTTGATGCCCGTGCTCGGGGTAAAGGTCGCCGTCCAGGTAATACCGCCGTCGCTGCTGCTGACCGCGCTCAAGGTACCGTTGGGGATGGTCAGGTCGGCGTTTGTGAAACCCGTGACCGCTTCGGAGAAGGTGATGGTCACCAGCGAGGTTTCACCGGCATTCAGGTTAGGGTCGGCCATGACGATGGTCGCGGTCGGCCGCTGGGTGTCGATGCGGTAGTTGTTCGAATCGGTGGTGCCGCTGCCGGCGTTGCCCGACGTGTCCGAGACCCCGGTGTTGTCCAGGGTAATGACGTTGGTGGCGTCGGTGATGCTCGAGGTCGGCGTGAACGTCGCCGTCCAGGTGATGCCACCGTCGGCGCTGCTCACCGCGCTCAGGGTGCCGTTGGCGATGGTCAGGTCGGCGTTGGTGAACCCGGTCACCGCCTCGCTGAAGGTGATGGTCACCAGCGAAGTCTGGCCGAGGGCCAGGCTGGGATTGGCAACCACGATGGTGGCCGTCGGGCGCTGGGTGTCGACGGCGTAGTTGTTCGAGTCGGTGGTGCCGCTGCCGGTGTTGCCCGCCGCGTCGGTGACCCCGGTATTGTCCAGGGTGATGACATTGGTGGCGTCGGTGAGGTTGGCGGTCGGCGTGAAGGTGGCGGTCCAGGTGATGCCGCCGTCGATGCTGCTGACCGCGCTCAGGGTGCCGTTGGCGATGGTCAGGTCGGCGTTGGAGAAGCCGGTAACCGCTTCGCTGAAGGTAATGGTCACCAGCGAGGTTTCACCGATCTTCAGCGCATTGTCGGCCACCACGATGGTCGCGGTCGGGCGGGCCGTGTCGATGGCGTAGTTGTTGGAGTTGGTGGTGCCGCTGCCGGCGTTGCCGGCCAGGTCGACGACACCGGTGTTGTCCAGGCTGATCAGGTTGGTGGTATCGGTGATGTTCGCGCTCGGCGTCAGGGTGGCCGTCCAGGTGATGCCACCATCGCTGCTGCTCAGGCTCGACAGCGTGCCATTGGCCACGATCAGGTCGGCGAGGGTGAAGCCGCTCACCGCTTCGCTGAAGGTGATGGTCACCTGCGAGGTTTCGCCGACCTTCAGCGCGGTATCCGATACGACGATGGTCGCGGTCGGCCGCTGGGTGTCGATGCTGTAGTTGTTCGAATCGGTGCTGCCGCTGCCGGCGTTGCCCGACAGGTCGACGACGCCGCTGTTGTCCAGGGTGATCAGGTTGCTGGTGTTGGTGAGGTTGGCGGTTGGCGTGAAGGTCGCCGTCCAGGTGATGCCGCCGTCGGCGCTGCTCACCGCGCTCAGGGTGCCGTTGGCGATGGTCAGGTCGGCGTTGGTGAAGCCGCTCACGGCTTCGCTGAAAGTGACGGTCACCTGGGAGGTTTCGCCGATCTTCAGTGCAGTGTCGGCCACCACGATGGTCGCGGTCGGTCGCTGGGTGTCGATGGCGTAGTTGTTCGACGAGGTGCTGCCGACACCCGCCACGCCGTCGCTGATCGCGGTCACCCCGGTATTGTCGAGGGTGATCAGGTTGGTGGTGTCGGTGATGCCGTTGGTCGGGGTGAAGGTCGCCGTCCAGGTGATGCCACCATCGGCGCTGCTCACCGCGCTCAGGGTGCCGTTGGCGATGGTCAGGTCGGCGTTGGTGAAACCGGTCACCGCCCGGCTGAAGGTGAAGGTCACCAGCGAGGTTTCGCCGATCTTCAGGGCGTTGTCGGAGACGACGATGGTGGCGGTCGGCGGAGGAGCGTAGGTGGAGTCGATCAAACCCGACGAAGCGCTGGCCTTGCCGCTGTCACTGAACGAAGCACCGTCAGCGACAGTGCCGCTGAAGCCAGCTCCGCCGCCGCCAGCGACACCGGAGTTGTTGAAGAAGGACACACTGCTCTTCTGGTAATGCAGCGTACCGGCGACCAGGATGGCGCCGGCCGCGTCACCGCCCACGGTGCCCGCCGTGGCCGAGCTGCCGGCGGAACCACCGCCGCCCGCCGCCAGGTTTCCGAGGATCACGGTGTCGGTCATGTTGACCGTCGCCCCCGCGGCAATTGCCATCGCGCCCGCTGCGCTACCGCCCTTGCCAGCCAGTGTCGTTCCGGCCAGGCCATAGCCGCCTGCCCCGCCGCCACCACCGACGGAGCCGAGGATGCCGGATGCCTTGCCGCCGGCGCCGCCCTGGTAGTAGTTGTAACCGATCGCGCCGCCGGTGTAGGAGCCGCCGAGACCACCGGCGGTGCTACCGCCCTTGCCTCCGAGTGGGCCGCCCAGGCCAGCGGTACCCACACCGTTACCCGTGGAGGGGCTGCCCGGGTTGCCGTAGCCACCACCACCGGCGCCACCACCTTTGTTGCTGAAGCCCGCACCGCCACCACCACCATAGGAAGTCAGTTGCGGTTGGGAGGAACCGCTACCACCACCGCCTGCGGCAGCGACGTTGTAGCGGATGATCGAATGGCTGATGTTCGCCGTGCCGCCGCTCACCAGGATACCGGCGCCCAGGGCGTCGCCGCCTTGGCTTCCGGCGACTCCCGGTGCGCTGCCACCATCGCCACCGGCGCCGGAGAGCAAGCCGTGCTGGATGATCAGGCCGTCAAGATTCACCGTGCCCGCCTTGATCTCCAGCACCCGGCCGTTGTATTGGCCGTCGAGGGTGATGTCGGCCGAGCCGTTGCCATCGATGTCGCCCTCGATGGTCAGGCTCTTGGCGATCACCAGCAGAGAGTCACCGGAGGCATGGCCGGTCAGCGCGATGGTGCCGCCGCTGAGCCCTGGGGCGAACTTGATGGTGTCGCCGTTGGCGGCCCAGTTGATCGCTTCGCGCAGCGACAGGCCACTGCCGTCGGCAAGATCCGCCGCCTGGTTGGCGCCGAAGGTCAGGTCGGCGCCGCTGTCATTGGTGGTGGTGACCGTGATGATCGCCAGGTTGTGCTGGTAGGCAGCTTCGGCAGTAGCCGACAGCACCGGCCGCGCCTGGATAGCGCCGGTGGTGACCTCCAGGTCCCAGTCCGAACCGTTGCCGGTACGGTCATCGGAGGCGGCGATATCACGCCCGGTCAGGCTGGCCAGCTCGTTGACGAAGGTCTGCCCGCGCTCACCCTGGGCGGTATTGCAGGCATAGATGAGGATGTCGCCGCCGGCCTGCATGCTGGCGCCGAGCTGGCTGAGGGAGTTGCCATAGTCGGCAATGTTCTCGGCACTGACGTAACTGTTGCCCAGCCACAGATCGCCAGCGTTGCCGTGGGCGATAATCTGTACCGAGGCGGCTCCGGGGTGCGCGGCCAGGTACTGGGCCATCTGCTGTACACCGTTGCCGCGGCTGTCGAGGAAGACGACGTCGGTATTGGCGGCCACACCCTGCAACAGCTGCTGGGCATCTTCCACGCGCGAATCGACGAACACGACATTGCGTCCACTGCCGGCTGCCGCTTCGTGCCCCGCATCGCTGCGGGCGTCGCTGGTGGCGGCATGGGCAGCGGCGTTGTCCTTGCTGGCGCTGCTCGCGCCGGCCTTGTCGGCGGCGGCGGCGTCCTGGCCGTCAGTGGGCTTGGCCACTTCGGCAGCCGTGGCGGCCACCGCGCCGTCGAACATCATGCGTGGCTCCAGCGCCATGATCAGCGTCGGCTGGGCAACCCCGGTTTCTTCCTGGCGACGCGCAGCCTCGCCGAACACGCGCTTGATCCACTGCATGCAATGCACCTCTTGGGTACCGGCGATCTGTTGCCGCCGTGACCGGTCCTGTCAGTTGTTCTTGATACGAATCACGTTGGCCGCGCTGGCGCTGCCGTCTTCCCAGAAAGAGAGCTTGCTGTACTGCTCGAACAGGTCCGGCGGCAGCAGGGTGCGACGCTCCTGAACAGCCACCTTCGGCCGCACGCGGTGCAAGCCGTTCACACCCAGCGCGGTGTCGAAGTCCGGCGCGTCGTAGGCCAGATTGTCGAAATCGTGCTCGAACCAGGGCTCGTCGATGAACTGGTAGACCAGGCGCAGCACCTTCTCCGGGCTGCGCACCAGCAGGTCGTAGTCGATCACCAGCAGCGAATCGGCCTGTTCGCCGTAGAAGGCTTCCTTGAGCGCACTCCAGGAAAAGCCCACCAGCCGGTTACCCTGGGCCAGCGTCTCGACGCGGCTATAGACGGTGTTGCGCTCGCTGGCGTCGGCGAACAGCTTGGTGTTCTCGAAGGGATTGGCGCGGAACAAGCGTTCCAGGCTGTCCATGATCCAGGCGACGTTGCGCACGCAGGCGATGACCTTGCCCTGCGGGAACATCTCGCGCAGGGCCGGCAGGTTGGCGCACCAGAGGCGGTTGGTGTCGAACACCACGGACTTGTCGTGCTGGTCGGCGTAGTAGGAGTCGAACAGGCCACGCAGCAGGCGGCGACGTTGCTCGGCGCTGATCAGCGGGGCGAACTCGCTGCCTGCGCTGCACTGTTCACGGACGCTGACAAACAGCCCGCCGACGGGGCTGGACATGCCCGCGTGGAAGCGTGGGTTCTGCAGGAGAATGGCGGACAGCAGCGTACTGCCTGAGCGCGGCAAACCCGATATGAAGTGAAAGTTCTGCATCCCTGCGCAACAACTCAATGGCACTTTGCAATTGCTGGATGCTAGGGCTTTTCAGAATATTCGTACAGATTTTTCATACAAACTGCGGGAACATGGACAGGGCCACCGCCACGCCCCCTGCGCAGAGGCTCGCGCTAGACAGCCGCAGGCTAGAAACCACTCTCCCGAACCCCCAGCGCCGCCAGGCGCCGCAGGAAGCCGCCGAGCAGCGATTCGCTGCGCCCGCGCAGGCTGACCACGCCACGAACGGACTGCTGCGGCGCCGGGCTGTCGGCCAGCAGCTCCAGGCGCGCGCCGTATTGCGCGTGCTCGGGAACCGCACGTTGTTCGGCATCGCGGCGCACCGCCAGGGGCCCCCCCTGGTCGGAGGCCAGCAGCGGCAAGGCCAGCACCGAACTGCTGGTGGCATCCAGCTCACTCAGGCGTACCGCCAGGGCCGGCAGGCCGGGGTCCTCGGCGACGAATCGGCCCTCGTTGCCCGGCGCCAGGCGCTCCAGCGACTGCTGCTCGACATAGCCGCGCAACTTCGGCCGCTGCTGGCCGACCACCCGCAGCAGGACCTCCTCCGGCGCCAGCCAGAGCCCCTCCTGCAGGCTGCTCCTGAGGTCACGCACCACGCCATCCTGCGGGGCACGCAACTGCAGGCGCTCACGTTCCGCCGCCAGTCCGCGGTAGTCCGCCAGTTGCTGCGCCAATTGGCTCTCCAGCACGCCGGCATCGGCCACCAGCAGCGGATTGGCGCGTGTGCGGGCGATCTGCAACTGCAACGCACGCAGCTGCAGGCCGATGATCCGCAGGTGCGCCTCGACATCCGGCGAGGCCAACTCCAGCAGCAGGTCGCCGGCCTTCACCGGCTGACCTTCGCGGACCAGCAGGCGCACCACCTGCGCGCCCACCGGGGTATGCACCTCGCTGACCTGGGAAGCCTCCAGCACCGCCGGCACCTGCACCGACGTGCGCCACGGCACCAGCAGCACCAGGCCGATCAACGCCAATCCGAACAGGGTCGGCAGGCTGCGGCGCGGCTGCGCATGCTCGCGGTTCTGCCACCAGAACTTCAGCTCGCGCCAGATCGGCAAGGCAATGAACCAACCCAGTTCGACCAGCATCAGGAAGATGCCCAGCACCTTGAAGAACAGGTGGTAGACCGCCAGGGCGATGCCGAAGAACAGCAGCGCGCGCCAGACCCAGGAGAAGTACCCCCACGCCAGCAGGCGCAGGCGCAATGCCGGCGGCAGTGGCTCGGGCTGTGGCGCGCCGTAGCCGAACAGCGCTTCGCGCAGGTGCCAGCGACACAGGGCGAAGGCGCGTCCCTGGAGATTGTCCACGCCCAGCAGGTCGCTGAGCAGGAAGTAGCCATCGAAGCGCATGAACGGGTTGAGGTTGATTGCCACCGTGGTCAGCCAGGTGGCGCTCGCCAACAGGAAGGCCGCCGTGCGCAGCGGCCCGTCGTCGAGCAGCGACCAGGCCAGCAGCGCCACGCAGGCCAGGAGCATTTCCGCCAGCACGCCGCCGGCGCCGATCAGCAGACGGCTGCGGCGATCCCTGACGCGCCAGGCGTCGGATACATCGGTGTAGAACATCGGCAACAGCACGACGAACGCAATGCCCATGCTGTGCACCCGGCAACCGGCGCGCTTGGCCATGTAGGCATGCCCCAGCTCGTGGCAGAACTTGGCGAACCACAGGGCGATGCCGAACGCAGCGGCGCCGGACCAGCTGAACAGGTAGGAGAAACTGCCGATGAAGCGGTCCCAGTCGCGGGCCACCAGGAACAGCCCCAGCGCCAGCACCGCCGGCAGGCCATAGCGCAGCAGCGCGCCGCCGTGCCGGGCCAGCCAGGGCCAGGTGCGATTGAGGAAGGGATCGGGCCGCCACAACGGGATGCGGAAGAACAGGTATTGATGCAGCGCCTTCTGCCACAGACTCTCGCGACGCGCGTGGGACTTGGCCAGGTAGCTGTCGCGCTGCTGCGGATCGCCGGCGGCGATCAGGTCATGCTCACGCAGGAAGCTCAGCAACTGCTCCAGGTCGTTTTCGCCCAGCGCGCGGCCGGCACTGCGGTTGGCGGCTGCCAGCACCGCCAGCGGCGCGCCCTGCCCCCACTGCCGCAGCAGGCGCACGGCGGCCTCGCCCAGCTTGAAGTAGCGGCCGCGCAAGGGGTCGTTGAGCACCCACTGGGCGGCGCCATCGAAGGCCGGCGCGGCCTCGGACAGCTGCAGGTCGTCACGCAGCGCAGGCAGGTTCAAGCTCACAGCCCCAGGGTCTGGCGCAGGGCCGTCAGCGGCCGGCGCAGCAGGTAGTAGCCCAGCGGAGCACGCTCGCCGTAGAGCTTGGCGGTGCCGCGCAGGCCGATGCGCGGCGGCGTCTCCTCGAAGCCGGCGACCAGCCGATAGGCCAGGCCGCCGCCGGGCACAGGCTCCGCTTCATAGCCGATGCGCTGCAGACTTGCAGGCACCGACGTCAGCGGCTGGTTATCGAGGAACAGCGCGATCTGGGCATCGTTCTCCAGCTGCATCACGCTACCGGTGGGCAGCTCGATGCGCAGCTCGGCGCTGCTCGGGTCGGCAATCTCCATCAGGCGCTCGCCGGTGCGCACCGGCTTGCCGGTCCAGCGTTCGGCATCAGCGAACACCGCTACGCCATTCTGCTCGGCACGTACTTCGCTGCGTTGCAGCAGCTCGCGGGCGTAGTCGCGTTCGGCGCGCTTCTGCTCGACGCGGGCGGCCAGCAGGTCCAGGCGCGCAGCCGATTCGCCGTCCTGGAAGGCGCGCTGGCTGTTGGCCTTGAGCTCGGCCTCGGCCACCGCCAGGGCGCGCTCGGCCACATCGGCCTGGGCCTTGAGTGTGGTGGCGTCGAAACGCACCAGCAGGTCGCCGCGCTGCACCGTCTGGTTGGGCCGCACCACGACCTGGGCGATCACCCCGTCCAGCGGCGCGGCAATCACCCGCCCGCCCTTGGGTATCACTTCGGCAGGCGCCAACGCGGACTGGCGGATCGGCACCAGCAACAGCACGAGTACAGCACCCAGCACCATCGCCAGGCGCTTCTTCGGCCAGCGCAGGCGCCACGGCAGGCGTGGCTGCAGGGCCTGCCAGGCATGGGAATAGGTATCGCCCAGTTCCGCCAGCAAGGCCTTCTCGGCCGGCGACCAGGGCTGTTCACGGGCCAGCCAGAGGCCGCCGAAGCGCACCCCGGCACGGTCGCGCAGCGGCAACCAGAATACCTGCGGCAGGCTCATCTGCTGCTGGTCCTGGCGGGTCGACTCGCTCAGCAGGCTGCAATCGGCCACAGTGGGCTGTTCCAGCGCGCTATGGGCGCCCAGCTCGACACAGGCTCTCTCGATGAAGGCGACGAAGGGGGCATGCGGCTCGACCACACTGACGCCGGTCAGCGCGCGCACCTTGCCGGCAATCACCAGCGCCGCGTGGCGAAAGCCGAACAGCGCCTGGCCGTCATTGACCATGGCGAAGCACAGCCGCTCCAGGCTGTCGGCGGCGCGCGCCTGGCGTTGCAGGCCGAGGAACTGGGCAAAGGCCCGCTCGATGCTCCCGGTGGCTGCATTCATGGCGGCGCTGCTCATTGCGACGGGGCGAAGCGCGCAGTGCCGCTCATGCCGGCGACGAGGCCGGCGCTGGGCGGCACGCTGGCGATCAGCAACAGCGTCTGGCTGGCCTCGTCGATGCGCGCGCCCAGGCGCTTGACCTCGACCTGCAGCGGCTGGCCGGTTTCGTCCGGGGTGAAACTGAACTGCTCGCCCGGCTTGAGCTTCGACAGCCAGCGCGAAGGCACCAGCAGGCGGATTTCCAGGCTGCGGTTGTCGACGATCTCCAGCAGCGGCGCACCGCTGGCGACGCTTTCGAAGGGCTGCGCCTTGCGCTGTACCACCTGGCCATCGTAGGGCGCCTGCACGCCGCAACGACGTACCTGCACCTGATAGACCTGCGCCTGGGCCTGCGCTTCGGCCTGCTTGGCCTCGGCCAGCGCCACTTCGTAGCGCCCCACGGAATTGAGCGAGGCCAGCTGGCGGTTGTGCGACAGCTCCTCCGCTGCCGCCCGCACCCCGGCCTGGGCGGCATTCAACTGGGCCTGGTAGGCGGAGCAGTCGAAGCGCACCAGCACATCGCCCTTCTTGAAGGCCTGGCCCTCGGCAAAAGGCATCTCCAGGATGCGCCCGGCCAGTTCACTGGATAGCATCGCCTGCTCGCGGGCATGCAACACGCCACGCACATCGCGACCGGCAGCTTCAGCCGAGCCACTTGCAGTGGCCGGCAACAACGGATCGGGCAGCGGCTCGGCCGCTTGCGCACCCAGCACCACGGCCAGCATTCCCCCGACTCCCCACCCGACTTGCCTGCGCATCCTTCGCCCTCCGCGACACGAAGCGCGAAGTCTATGTGAGCGCCAGGCTGTAGGAAATATCCGCACAGCACTCTGCCACTATTTATTCTGCTCAGCGCCCCAGCAATACCCCAGCACCAGCTGCACCAGCGCGTCCTCGACGCGCTGGCGGCGTTCCGCCGGCATGCTTTCGGGCTCTTCCACCATGGCCCGCAGCACGCCGCTGACGGCATGGGCGAGAACGAATGCCTGCGCTTCGTCGAGGCTGCGCGGCGGCTGGCCCGCGCCGCCCACGCCATGGGCGACCAGGTGCGCCATGATGTTGCCGCGCAGGCCGGGCAAGGGGTTGCCGCCACCGCGGGTGAGCAGGTATTGCATCAGTGCCCGGTGCGCGCCGGTGCGTCCGCCATAGGCGCTGACGGCGGCATGGATCACCGCGCGGATGCGTGAACCCGGGGAGTCTTCCGCGCGCTCCCCGAGGGCGGCCATCACCCCATTGGCCAGCTGCGCCAGTTCGCGGCGGGCCAGTTCGTCCAGCACACGGTCCTTGTTGGGGAAGTACTGGTACAGCGTGCCGACGCTGACCCCGGCCAGTTGCGCCACGTGGTTGGTGGTGAAACCTTCGAGGCCGTCGCGATCGAGGATGCGCCGCGACGCCTCCAATATGAGTTCGATCTTTTCCATGGCGCGCGCCTGGCGCGGCAAGCGACGGCTATCTGACTGATTTTCCGAGGATTTCCTGGGCATGGAGGGGCTCCGGGAAAGCGAGTAGAGCAAAGCGCACGACCTTCCTATCATGGCAGCCACATCGAGACCGGCAAGGTCAGCGGATGAACCGCACCGCCGGCACCGGGAGCCTTTCGCCATGAGCCACAAGACCCACACCGCGCAACTGGACGACGACATCTGCGTGCACATCTTCGCCGCTTCCGGCGCCATGGTCGGCGTCTGCCTGACCGTGGTGGGCATCCTCCACATCATCGTCAACCTGCACCGGGTCGACCTGATCGGCCAGGACATGCTCGCGCTGAACACGGTGATCTACCTGGCCACCAGCCTCGCCGCCTACTTCGGCCTGCGCACCCGCAAGCTGCAGCGCAACCACCGCCTGGAGCGCATCGCCGACCTGCTGTTCCTCCTCGGCCTGACGCTGACCACGCTGACCACCGCCTTCATCGCCTGCGCCATGTCCTGCAGCTGATCACTGGCCGGCGCCCAGCGCGGCAGTCGGCGGCAAGGCGCGTGGCGCGGCCTCGCTGCGCTCCGGCAGGCGTTCGTCGTAGCGCAGCAGGCGCCCGGCGTTGGCCAGCACCAGCAGGGTGCTGAGGTTGTGCAGCAGCGCGGCGATCATCGCCCCGGCGGCACCGAGCAGGCCGAAGGCCGCGGCGATGACGATGGCCAGGGTCCAGCCGAGGCCGATCAGCACGTTGACCTGCAGCGTGCGTCGGCACAGACGGCTGAGGCGAATGCAGGTGCCGAGCCGGCGCAGGTCGCCGTTGATCAGCACGATGTCCGCCGCCGCCAGGGCGATGTCGGCGCCGCCCGCGCCCATGGCGACGCCCACGGCGCCGGCCTTGAGCGCGAGGGAGTCGTTGATGCCGTCGCCGACCACCAGCGGGCGGAAACCGGTCTGCAGTTCCTGGTTGACCTGCTGCAGCTTGTCTTCCGGCAGAGCCTGGGCCACCACGCTGCCGATGCCGACCTGGGCGGCCACCGCATCGGCGACGCTGCGGCGGTCGCCGGTGAGCAGCAACTGGCGCCGCAGGCCGAGTTCGCGCAGCTGCTCCATGGCCTCGCCCGCCTCGGCCCGCACGTTGTCGGCCAGCAGCAGCCAGGCGAGGAAGCGTCCGTCCAGCGCCAACCCGGCAATCGGGCCATCGTGCAGCGGTACTTCGGGGATGGCGATGCCCAGGCGCTGGAACAGTTCGGGCCGGCCCAGCGCCGCCTCACCCTCCTCCGTCTGCGCCACCACGCCGAAGCCCTGGCGCTCGTGCAGCTCGCTCAGCGGCAGCAACTGCGCGTGAGGCACCAATGCGGCCAGGGCGCGGCTGACCGGGTGGCTACTGGCGGCCCCCAGACTGGCGGCCAGCCGCACGACGGATTCGCCGGGCTGGCCGGAGTCGGCACTGACGATGCTGTGCAGGCGCAGTTCGCCGTAGGTCAGGGTGCCGGTCTTGTCGATCACCAGCGAGGACAGGTCGGCCAGCTCTTCGAGGAATGCCGAGCCGCGAATCAGGATGCCGTGCCGCGCTGCCACGGCGATACCGGCTACTGCGGTGGCCGGCGCCGACAGCACCAGCGCGCAGGGGCACGCCGCCACCAGCACGGCGAGCATGGCCTGGGCGTCGCTGGTGACGAACCAGGTCACCGCCGCGATCAGCAGCACCAGCAGCAGGTAACGCCCGGCGTAGCGCTCCAGCAGGCGGGTGATCGGCGGCTTGGCCTGCTCGGCGCGCTGCATCAGGGCAATCACCTTGCCGAGGGTGGAATCCTCGCCGGTGCGGGTTACCTCCACCCGCAGCAGGCCATCGAGGTTGATGGCGCCGCCGTAGATGTCTGCGCCGGCCGCCACTTCCACCGGCACTGCTTCGCCGGTGATCGGCGCGGTATCGAGGCTGGCCTGCCCGTCGAGCACGCGGCCGTCGGCCGGCACCCGGTCGCCGGCGCGCACTTCCACCTGATCGCCGGCCTTGAGGCTGGCGTTGTCGACTTCGCTGACCTGGCCGTCGGCGCCGATCAGCCGCGCCTGGCTGCGGGTCAGGCGGCCGAGGGCGTCGATCGCCTCCTGCGAGCCGAGCACGCTGCGTTCTTCGAGGACATGGCCGAAGATCATGATGATCGGCAGCAGCGCTGCCGTGGCCAGGTCACCGGTGGCCCAGGCGCCGAGCATGGCCAGGCCGATCAACTGGTCGGTAAGGCCATGCAGGCTGGGATGCAGCAGGCTGTGCCAGGCCGAGCGCAGCACCGGCACCGCTACCAGCAGCGAGGCGATGCCCAGCAGCAGCTGGGTGACGCCCTCCTGCTGCGGCGCCAGCCAGCGCCAGGCCAACCCGAGGCCGAGCAGGCCCAGGGCGAGCATCGCCAGGCTCAGCTGGCGTGCGGCGCGGCGGCGCTCGTCGCCCGAGAGCAGCCCGGAGGTCAGGTGCAGGTGGCTGTGACCGTGATGATCATGACCGTGGTGATGGTGGCCACTCATGCCGGGAAGCTCCTGCTGGCTGGGAAAGACGGAACGAACAGGGTCATGGTTTAGGCCCCTGCAGGATCATCCGTCCCGCGTCGTCGGGGTTCACCGCCGTCACTGAACCGGCGCGCGAGAGGATCGCCGGCAGCCGTTCGCGGTACAGGCGCAGCAGCAGGCCCGGGTCCTGCTGCTGGCCGAGGCTGACGATGCTGGCGGTGTCGCTGCGGGCGCGGGACAGCCGCTCGGTAGCCTCGGCCTGGGCCACCTGGACGATACGGTCCGCCGCCTGGGTCGCCTGTTGCTGCTGCCGCGCCGCATCGTTGCGCGCCCTGGCCACGGCCTGTTCGGCCTGCTGGCTGGCGGTGAGCACGGCGTTGAAGGCGCTGACGGCCGACAGCGGCAGCGAAGACTGGACATCGACCCGGACGATCTCGATGCCCAGGCCCGCGCCTTCGTCCTGCAGCTTCGCCAGGCTGGCGTTGATGCCCTGCTGCAGGTCGCCGCGCAGGCGCTCGCGGCGTTCGGCCAGGGCGGAGTCGCCGCCCACCAGTTCGGGCCGCGCCACCAGGATGGCGTCCATGTCGCGGGAAGCGCAGACCTGCACGGCATTGCGCTCCACCAGGCGATCCAGCGCCGGCTCCACGTGGGCGCCCTGCCGGGCGAAGGCATAGGGATCGTTGACCTGGTAGAAGACCCGCACGTCCAGCTGCACCACGCCGGAATCGCCGGTCAGCAGGTAGCCGGAACCGGCGGTGGAATCGTTGGCCAGGGTGCCGTCGTAATCGGTCTTCTGCGCCTGTTCCGAACGCAGCAGCAGTTCGACCCGGCGCTCGGTCACACGGCCGGCCGAGGGCAGCATGATCACTTCCTCGAAGGGGCGCGGCCAGGCCAGCAGCAGGCCGGCGTTCTGGATGCGGTTCTCGGCGCCCAGGCGCAGCACCACCGCGCGGCTTTCCGGGCCGATCTGGCGGACGTTGCCGGCCAGCCAGCCCAGCGCCGCCAGCAGCGTCACCGCATACAGGGCCAGGAAGCCCGTGCGTCCGGCCTGCAACCAGGGGCTCGGGCGCCCCTGCTCCGGGTTATTCATGGGCGTGCTCGGCGGAGTGCGGGGTCGCTGCGGGCAGCGTTGGCCCGTCGACCAGTACGCGGAACGGCGCCGCGTCGGTGCGCAGCACCAGGCGCGTGCCGGGGTTGACGAGGGTGCCCAGGGTGTCGAGGGAGCGCAGTAGGTTGTACAGCTCCGGCGCGCCGGCGTAGGCCTTGCCGTAGATCTGCGCCGCCTCGACCTGCGACTGCGCCTGGATGTCGGCAGCCTTGACGTTGGCGTCGGCCTCCAGGATGCGCGCGTCGCGCTCGGCGGCGGACTGGATCTGCGCAGCCTTGCGCTTGCCTTCGGCGGTACGCTCGGTGGCGATGGTCTCGCGCTCGGCACGCATGCGATCGACGGTGGCGTCGAGGGTTACCTTGGGCAGGGTCAGGCGTTCGATGCCGACCTGCACCACGCGTACGCCGTAGGTATCGCTGAGCTGCCTGGCGATCTGCTGGCGCAGCCGCTGTTCGAAGTCGTCGATACGCACCCGGCTGCCGTCGACATTGACCAGGTCGGCCAGCTCGAAGCCGCTGGCGGTGGTCTCCAGCGCCGAGCCGACCAGGGTGCGGATCTGCCGCGCGGCTTCGTCGGGCTGGTTCTGCACCGCGCGCATGAAGCGCTGGATGCTCTCCGGCTCCGGCGCCACCTGCCAGACGATGTAAGCCTGGACGATGATCCGCAGGCCGTCGCGGCTGCCGACGTCCTGCAGGCCGCTGGAGGTGGTGCGCAGGCGCAGGTCCACCGGCACTGCCGCCTCGAAGGGCAGCGGCCAGCGCCAGGCCAGGCCCGGCTGGATCAGCACCCGCGCGGGATTGCCGAAACGGGTGATGACGGTCGCCTCGCCCACCCGCACCTGGACGAAGCAGGCCGTGGCCGCCATGGCCAGCACCAGCAGCGCAGCCAGGGCGATGCGCCGCCAGGCGTGGCCGGACTCGCCCCGGCCATGCCCGTGGTCATGCCCGTGTGCAGGGTCATGGTCGTGGGCATGATCATGGCCGCAGTCAGGGTGGGAATGCCCGTCATGGGCGTGGGTAGCGTTCGAGCTCAAAGGACGCGCTCCTGGGCTGCGGCGGGATCAGGGAAAACCCAATGAAGGGGCGCCGGGCGCAGCGTAGCCACGCAGGTCCAGCGTCGGCGCCTGGCCGGCGGCCAGGCGGTGGTCGATGATCAGGCTGTTGGCACCGTTCAGGCCCTGGCTCAGGCGGCCCAGGTACTGTTCGAGGAGAAAGGCCTGGCCGGCGCGCTGCCAGGCGGTGCGCTCGGCGGCGAAACGCAGCTCGGCGGTGCGCGCCTGGCTGGTGGTCTCGTGGGCGGCGGCAGTGGCCTTGTCGGTCAGCGTGCTGGCATTGAGTTGCGCGAGGTTCGCCTGCTGCGCGGCGAGGCCCCGGTCCCGGGCGATCAGCGCCTGGGCGGTGATCTGCGCGGCCTGCACGGCGTGGTAGGCATTGGCCGCACCGGCCGGCGGATGGATGGCCTCCACCGAAGTGGCCAGCAGCTCCACGCCGCTGTCCAGGCGGTCGAGATCGGCCTGCACGGCGCGGCCGATATCGCGGCCGAGGGCTTCGCGCTCGGCGCCGAGCACGCCGTCCAGCGAGCGCCCGGCGAAATCGTGGACCAGCACGCGGTTGGCGATGCTGCGCAACAACTGGGCGACGTCGGCGCTGTGATAGGTCGCCGCCAGCGCGGCCTGGTCGCTGAGGCCGATGCGATAGATGAAGCGCACGTCCATGTTGACGATCTGGAAGCTCTGCCGGCCGCCGTCGACGCCAGCGATGACCTGGGAATTCTCGCTCAGGTGGGTGGCGTCCCACAGCCGGTTGGCGGCGGCCGGCGCCGGCCCTTCGGCGGGCGCCAGCGGGTCGGCGGTGCTGTCCGAGCCGGAGGTGGCCAGTTCGCGAACGACGCCGTTGTCGACGCTCAGCACCTTGCCGAATGGCCATGGCAGGCCGACGTGCAGCCCCGGCTGGTAGACCTGCAGCGGATTGCCGAAGCGCTCGTAGACGCCGCGCCCGTTGAGCGGCACCTCGACCACGCCGGTCAGCAGCCAGCCGGCCAGCAGCACCAGCGCCGCCACCGGCAGCAAGGCGCGACGCATGAAGTCGAAGGCCCAGACCTGGCGCAGGTCGATACCCAGGCGCTGCTGCAGCTCGCCCTGGATGAACGCCAGGGGCCGCGGCGGCCATTGCAGGGAGTCGGCGACCAGGCTGCGCGCCACCAGCGTCGGCTCCTGGCGCGGGCGCGGCGGGCTGAACAGCGACAGCAGCGCCCGCAGCATCAGTTCCACGGCGGCGAGCCCCGGCAGCAGGCCGATCAATACCGCCAGCCGGGCCGGCCACAGGCGCTGGCCGTCCACCAGTACCAGGCAGACGACGGTCAGCACCTGGACGACCACGACCAGGCGCAGCATGGCGGCCAGCGATCCGGCTTCCGGGCAGGTCGACGCGGAGTCGGCGGCCAGATGGCGCTCGACCACGACCAGGCAGAATGCCGCGGCCACCAGGATGCCGACGGCGACCCAGGTCAGCTGGCCGGTCGCGACCGGCACCGGCAGGTCGAAGCGCCAGACGTCCCTCACCATCAGCAGGGCGACGCCCGCCAGGCCGAACAACCACGGCGCCTCGCCGCCGATCCGCTGCACCTGCCGGCGGCAGGCGCCGAGGATGCGCTCCAGCCAACGCTCGTAGCCGCTGAGCGGCTCCTCCTGCGCTGGCGCCTGGGCGGCGCCGCGCCGCCAGAAGCGCAGGGGAACCGGTTGCTGGCCGATGGCCGCGGCGCGCCAGCTGGCGACCCGCCAGGCCGATTGCGCGCTCGCGCCGAGCAGCAGCAGGGACGCCGCATTGACGCCCAGCAGCGCGACCCAGTGGGAGTCGGCGGAAAACAGACTGACGAGGTAACCCAGCGCCCACAGCAGCAGGGCCGCCAATGCCGGCAGCCAGGTCAGCAGCACCAGTGGACGCGACAGGCTCAGCGAGCGCTGGAAGCGCGGCAGTCCATCGAGCGGTTCCGCCTCGATGTCCAGATCGACTCTCATGAAGACTCCAGGAATGCCAGGCGGCCCCGACAACGAGCGGATGGGTCATCGCCGGGCACCCAGCGGGCGCCCGAGAAGGAGAAAAAGTAATGTTATAACCCAGGAAGTTAAGGAATTGTTAAAGAATGTGTCACGCCGACCGACCGGCCAGGCGGCGATCGATCCGCCCTGGCGGCGCGGGCTGCACCGGGAAAATCCGGCGCCCCGACACGCTTCGCCCAGCGGCGTTCCACCCATTGGCCGGCGGATGCTGGCAGAATCTGCGCCGCGCATCGTCCCGGCCGCTGCCCTGCCGCCACCGGGGCAAGCCCCGCGCAAGATTGCCGCAGCCCTGCTCTCGCAGGCTGTCTGATGGATAGGTGCTGCGCGCGGCAGCCCCTGCAAGTGGAGAACCCGCATGAGCAAACGCCTGAGCCACGGCATGGGCCTGGAACCCGTGGAGCCCGACTGGCCGGCGCTCACCGCGACGGAAGTCGCCGCGCTGCTGGAAGGCTTCGGCCAGGCCGACAGCCGCCTGCTGTGGCACAGCCCACGGCCGTTCTCCGCTGCCGCGCTGGTGGCAAGCGCCGGCGAGCCGTTGTTCGTCAAGCGCCACCACCCCGGCGTGCGCACGGCCGCCCAGTTGGCGGAGGAACACGCCTTCCTCGCTCATCTGGCCCGGCGTGGCGCGCCGGTCGCCCAGGTGCTGCACGATGCCAGCGGGTGCAGCGCAATCGAGCGCGATGGCTGGACCTATGAGGTGCATCGGCAGGCCCCTGGGCTGGACCTGTACCGTGACGCCCTGTCCTGGACGCCCTTCCGGCACAACGCCCACGCCGTCGCCGCCGGCGTCGCGCTGGCACAGCTGCACCGCGCGGCCGAAGGCTTCGACGCCCCGCCGCGCAGCACCGACGTCCTGTTCAGCAACCTGAAGCTGTTCGGGGCGGCGGACCCCATCGCCGCCATCGAAGCGACCTTGCCCAACGCCCCCGCCCTCGCCGACTACCTGCAGGCGCGCCCGTGGCGGGAAACCCTGCGCGAACTGCACCTGCCCCTGCAACGCGAACTGTTGCCGTACCTGGCGCGCCAGCCCGCCCTGTGGACCCACAACGACTGGCACGCCTCCAACCTGCTGTGGAGCGAAGACGGCCCGCAGGCACAGGTGGCGTCGGTGCTGGACTTCGGCCTGAGCGACCGCACCTTCGCCCTCTTCGACCTGGCCACCGCCATCGAGCGCAACCTGGTGCCCTGGCTGGAACTGGACCAGGGCCGCGCCGCCGTGGCCGACCTCGATGCCCTCGACGCATTGCTGAGCGGCTACGCCAGCGTGCGCCCGCTGAGCCGCGACGACCTGCTCGCGCTCGCCGCCCTGCTGCCGCTGGTGCATACGGATTTCGCCCTGTCCGAGATCAGTTACTTCCATGGCCTGCTCGGCTCGGCAGAAAATGCCGCCCTGGCCTACGACCACTACCTGCTCGGCCACACCCGCTGGTTCCTGGGCAGCGAAGGCCAGCGACTGCTCAACCATCTGCGCCAACTGGCAACCCGGACGAACTGACTCGCCTGGACACGCATTCTGAGGAAAACGGGCATGTCTGCTCTGGAAATCATCGCGGTGATCGTCAACGTGCTCGGCGTCTGGCTCACCGCCCGGCGCATCCGCTGGTGCTGGCCGGTTAACGTGGTAGCGGTGCTGCTCTACGCGTGGATCTTCTTCAGCGTGAAGCTCTACTCCGACATGCTCCTGCAACTGGTCTTCGTGGTGCTGCAGTTCTACGGCTGGTGGCAATGGAGCCAGGGCAGCAGCGACCACGGTAGAGTTCGCGTCCAGCGCCTGCCCTTCGCCACGGCCGTCACCAGTTGCCTGGCCGGCGCCTTCGGCGCACTGGCCCTGGGCTGGGCGATGCACACCCACACCGACGCCGCCCTGCCCTGGCTGGATGCCGCGTTGACCGCCTTCAGCCTGGTGGCGAGCTTCTGGGCCGCGCGCAGGTACGTCGCCAGCTGGTGGCTGTGGATCATCCTCGACGTGGTCTACACCGGGCTGTTTCTCTACAAGTCCCTGTACCTCACCGCCGCGCTCTACGCCGGCTTCATCGTGCTGGCGATCTATGGCCTGCTGGCCTGGCGGCGCGAGCTGCACGACGGACCGCCGAGTGCTCCGGCGCTGGCGGCTGGTTAAGCAGTGGAAGCTGCGCTCCCGCGCACCCGGAACTACTGAATATGAGCATATGAGAATGCTTTTTCAGTATTTAAGGAAATAACCGGCAACCTCCTATAGTGGCGATCGGGTTCAACTCTCATCACCGCAAGGAAGTCCCATGCTCCGCCACCTGCTCGCCGCCAGCCTCGCCCTGGCGCTGTTCGGCTGCGCCACCCCGCCCGCTCCTTCCGTCCACACCACCAACCCCGCGAGTTCCACGCTGCAGGGCGACCCGACCCGGCCGGCGCAGGCGCAGTGGCTGCGCACCGAGTTGTACTTCGCGCTGGGCCAGGAGAACGGCAAGGAGAAGATCAGCGAGCAGCGCTGGCGGCAGTTCCTCGACCAGGAAGTGACGCCGCGCTTCCCCGACGGTTTCACCGCCTATGACGCCTACGGCCAGTGGCGTGACCACGGCGCCGCGACGCCGGAGCGGCTGAGCACCAAGGTCATCGTGATCCTGCATGAAGACAGCGCGGCGCGCGGCCAGGACATCGAGGCGATCCGCCTGGCGTGGAAGCGCATTACCGGCGACCTCTCCGTGCTGCGCCTGTCGCAACCGGCGCAGGTCTCCTTCTGATGAGCGAGTTCCGCGAGACGCTGCATGAGGGTTACGCCCAGGCGCTGAGCATCGACGAACCGATCTACCAGGGCCACACCGGCCAGCAGGAAGTGCAGGTGTTCCGCAACCGGCGCTTCGGCCGCGTGCTGACCCTGGACGGTGTGCTGCAGACCACCGAGGCGGACGAGTTCGTCTACCACGAGATGCTCGCCCATGTGCCGATCCTGGCCCATGGCGCGGTGCGCCGGGTGCTGGTGATCGGCGTGGGCGATGGCGGCATCCTGCGGGAGATCGTGCGGCATGCCGGCATCGAGGAGATCGTCGCGGTGGAGATCGACCCACAGGTGGTCGAGTTGTGCCGCGAGCTGCTGCCGAATCATTCCGCCGGCGCGCTGGACGATCCGCGCCTGCGGCTGATCTATGCCGACGGCCTGGAATACCTCGCGCAGAGCCGCGAGACCTTCGACCTGATCCTTTGCGACTCCACCGATCCGGGTGGCCCGGCGGCCAGCCTGTTCACCGATGCCTTCTACCGCAACTGCCAGCAGCGCCTGGGCAGCGGCGGCATCCTCGCCACGCAGAACGGCGTGCCCTTCCTCCAGCCGGAGGAGCTGGGCGGCACGGCACGGCGGCTGGCGGAGACCTTCGCCGACTGGGGCTTCTTCCACGCAGCGGTGCCGACCTACATCGGCGGCAGCATGGCCTTCGGCTGGGCGTCGAACAGCGAGAAGGTCCGCCGTACCGAGCTGGAAACCCTGCGCCAGCGCTTCGCCAGAAGCGGCCTGGTGACCCGTTACTACACCCCCGAGGTACACCAGGCGGCGTTCGCCCTGCCGCGCTACATGCTCGACCTGATCGAGGCCGGGCTTCAGCGCGACAGCTGAGGGTTGTCCAGGCGCTGCGGCGTCCAGTCCGGGTCGCGGGCGCGAACCGGGCTGCTGACCTGCAGCACCGCCGTGCCGAAGCGCTGCTTGAAGTCCGCGCCGATCTGCGCAAGGGCCTGGCGGGTGTAGGGATTGTCGGCGTGGATGAGGATCAGCAGCCGCGACGGCAGCTTCTCCGGCCCGCCACTGGGGCCGCGCCACTGGCCGTGCAGGTCGAGCCAGCTGAGGCCATCGGGAAAGCGCGGCGTCACCTCGCGGGCGAGGAAGTCCTCCCACTGCGACAGCTCCACCGCCTCCAGGTACAACTCGGTGCGCAGCATGCGCCGACCGCTCACCTCACCGCTGGCACTGGCGGACGGTTCGTTGAGCCACAGCCCGACCAGCGCTGCCAGCAGCACCGCCACGGCGCCATTGCGCCAGAGTGCTTTCGCGCGCATCACACGCCCTCCTCCGACCAACCTTCAGCGGTTACCGCTCGCGGCCGCAGAAGCAACTGCAGCAGCGCGCCCAGCGCCAGCACGCCGACGCCCAGCAGCGCGCCCCAGCCGACGTAGGCGACGCTGGAATACTGCATGTACAGGCACACGGCGAGGAAGCCCAGCGGCAGCCACGGATACAGCGGCACGCGGATCGGCCGCGGCACTTCCGGGTGGCGGCGGCGCAGTATGATCAGCGCCACGCTGCTCAGGCTGAGGAACAGCCAGTACACCGGCGTCATGTACTCCACCATGGTGTTGAAGCCGTGGCCGCTCCAGCCGCCGACGGCGATCAGCAACAGCGCCACCACGCCCTCAGCCAGCAACGCGGCGCGCGGCACGCCATGGCGCACATCCCAGCGGCCAAGCACGCCCAGCGCGGGAACGTCCCGTGCGGCGGCATAGGTGGTGCGGCTGCCGACGATCAGCGTGGAGTTGATGCTGGCAACGGCGGACACCACCACCACCGCCATGATCAGCCCGATGCCCGGCGCGCCGAAGGCCAGCCCGAGCAACTCCAGTGCCGGCGCGCCGCTGGCAGCCAGGCCATCGAAGCCCAACCCGCGGATGAACGCCCAGTTCAGCGCCAGGTAGATCAGCAGCAAGGCGGCGAGCGCGCCGAGCATGGCGGTGAAGATGCCGCGGCGGTTGTCGCGCAGCTCCGCCGACAGCGTGGCCGCGTCGCTCCAGCCACCGAAGGCGAGGAATACGTAGATCAGCGCGGCGGAGAAGCCGGCGACGCCGACCTGCTCCGGCTGCACGGGTGCAACCGGCAGGGGCACGAAGCCGCGCCAGTCCAGCCACAATCCGGCGCCGACTATCCCCAGGAACCCCGCCGCCACCAGCGCCACCAATCCGGCCTGAGTGCCGAGGCTGACCCGCCAGCCGATCAGGTTGAGCGCCACCAGCGCGCTGACCAACCCGCCCGCCAGCAGCACGTTGCCCAGCTGACCGAGGCCGAGCAAGGCGCTGAAGTGATCGGCGAAGAGGAAGGCCATCAGCGCGATCCAGCCGGTGTGCAGGATGGCGAAGCGCGACCAGGCGAACAGGAAGCCCACGCGCTGGCCGTAGGCACGTTCGAGGAAGTGGTAGTCGCCGCCGGGATGGGCGAAGGCCGCGGCCATCTCCACGTAGCACAGGGCGCCGACCATCGACAGCAGGCCACCGAGAATCCATACCCCGTAGAAGTATTCCTCGCCAACGTTGAGCGCCACGGTGGGCGCGGTCTTGAGGATATCGCTGGTGATCACCATGCCCAGCGTCAGCAGCAGCGCGTGGATCGCGCCCAGGTGCCGGCGCGGACCGGCCGGTTTGCCGGCGGCGAAGTTGTCAGCCATGAGTCGGCTCCGCAAAGACAGCGGGGCCGCGTTGCGGCCCCCCTCTGGTTAGAACGAATAGCTCGCGCGGGCGTAGTAGTACGCACCGTTGGAGCCGATCGGCGAGAGCACGTCGTACGGCAGGTTGCCGCCGTAGTTGATCTCCGAGCTGGAGCGTTCCGGGTAGTTGTCGGTGAGGTTGTTGCCACCCACCGCCAGGCTGAACTGCGGGGTGAACTTGTAGGCCACCTCGGCATCCAGCTGCCATACCGCGCCGTAGGTCTGCTCCGGGTGGTAGCCGTCGCCGAAGTCGAACACGCGGGTGGTTTCGCCCTGCCGGGTCAGGCGACCGAGCAGGTTCCACTGCGCGTCGCTCCAGGTGGTGGTGAGGACGAAGCGGTCCTTCGGCGCGGCGTCGGTGAGGGTGTTGCGCTCCTCCACGCCCACCAGCGCGTCCTCGCCGATGCCCAGGTTGCTGAGCTGTTGCGGCGTGGCCTTGGTGCTGCGCACCTTGGTGTGGTTGTAGGTGTACGCGGTGGTCACGCCCAGTTGGCCGCCAACCAAGGGCTGGTGGTAGTTGAGCACCAGCTCGGCGCCATCGGTGCGAGTGTCGGCGGCGTTGGTGAAGAAGTTCACGTCGTGCACGCCGGCCACGCCGAAGTTGTCCTGGATGAACTGCTCCATGGCATCGCTGCCGATGCGCTGGGACAGGGTGATGCGGTCATCGACGTCGATGCGGAACACGTCGAAGGACAGGTCGAAGCGCTCGTTGAGCTGGGCGGTCAGGCCCAGGCTGAAGTTCTTCGAAGTCTCCGGGTCGAGCTTCTCCGCACCCAGCGCACGGGCGATGGGGTCGTTCACCGAAAGCACGCGGATATCCGTGAGCGTGCCGCCGTCGCCGAAGTTGCTGGTGGTGTTCTGGAAGCCCACCTGCGCCAGCGAGGGCGCACGGAAGTTGGTGGACGCCGCGCCGCGCAGGGCCAGTACCGGGGTCAGCTGGTAGCGCCCGCTGAGCTTGCCGGTGAGCTTGCTGCCAGCATCGTCGTAGCGTTCCCAGCGGGCGGCGGCATCGACGAAGAAGTCGTCGGTGAGATCGCCCGACAGGTCCACATAGGTGCCGAAGACGTTGCGGTCGATGTCCACTTCTTCGCTGGGCCGCAGGCCGTTGGCGCCGTCCGCGCCGACCCCGAAGTACGAGGCTTCGTCGCCGGCAGTGGTGATGTAGTTTTCGTAGCGGTACTCGCCGCCGACTGCCAGCACGAAGGGCCGCCCTGCCAGGCTCAGCTCGCGGCTGAGGTCGAGGTTGGCGACGCTCTGGCGCAGTTCGTAGTCGCCAGTATCGAACTTCGTTGGCGTGTCATCGCCCAGCGAGGCGTTGAGGGTGCGCCGGGTCGAGGATTCGAAGCGGTTGCGGCCGTGGGTGACGCTGGCGTCGTAGTCCCAGGTGTCGGCCAGCAGGCCCTTGTAGCCGAGCGTCGCGGAGAGGTCGGTGTTGTCACCCAGGGACTGCGGCAGGTAGCCGTTGGGGTAGATCTCCGGATGCTCGTCCGGGTAGCGGTAGAACTCCGCGCCGGTGGTGTGGCGCTCGTTGTACAGGCCGAAGGAATACAGCTTGCCGCTGCCCAGCGCGAGGTCACCGTTGAACCAGGCGTTGACGTCGCGCGCCAGGCCGTCGCCCATCACGTAGTTGCGCTGCCCGGGCGTGTCGGCGAAGCCGTCGTAGCCGGCGCGGTTGGTCGGCTCGCGGTTGATGAACTCGGCGCCGCCGCGGATGAAGCCGTCCTCGCCCAGGCGGGTGCCGGCCTTGGCCGCGGTGTAGGAGTTCTGCCCGTCGGTGGTGGTCTTGCCGATGGCGTCCTGGTGGGTGTGGTAGGCGCCGTAGCTGGTGGTCACCTCGCCGCCTTCGGGGGCGTCGTCGAGGATGATGTTGATCACCCCGGCGATGGCGTCGGAGCCGTACTGCGCACCGGCGCCGTCACGCAGCACTTCGATGCGCTTGATGGCGCTGATGGGGATCGAGTTGAAGTCCACCGGCGCAGTGCCGCGGCCGATCTTCGACGAGTCGTTGACCAGCGCCGAGGTGTGCTGGCGCTTGCCATTGATCAGCACCAGCACCTGGTCCGGGCTCATGCCGCGTAGCTGGGCGGCACGCACATGGTCGGCGCCACCGGAGTTGGACTGACGCGGGAAGTTGAAGGACGGCAGCAGCGTCGCCAGCGCCTGGCCCAGCTCGCCGCCGACGGCGCCGGTGGACTTCAGGTCATCGGCGGTGAGCACATCCACCGGCACGGGGGAGTCCAGCAGGGTGCGGTGGTTGCCACGGGTGCCGGTGACCAGCACGGTTTCCAACTTGGTGGTGGCCTCGGGGGTCGACGAGCTGTCGTCGGCGTGCGCGGAGGCCTGGGCGATGACCGAGGCCACCGCAACGGCAATAAGGGAACGGGATAACACGCGAAATACTCCTGTCTCGCTTAAAGAGCGCCACTCGCCGTTGGCGGCGAGTCCGGAACTCCGCTTTTTGGGTTCTTTTGACTTGAGCGGTTGGTGTCGGAAGTCCGGAAACCGCGAGCCACTGTTCCCCCTCAGGGTGGAGAAGACAGTGCTCGGGAAAGCGCTCCAGGTGTCACGGCCGGTCACTCTTCGTGATGAGCGAAAAGGCGCGGCTCTCGGTATCGCGGGTCGTCCCTGACCCGATGGGGAAGGCCTCATCCTAGCTAGTGGCAGAATGCTTTTAAACGAATAAAAAATGCTTTGTTTATAACCACTTGCAGTGTTCGTCGAGCAACAGCGCCAAGTGTTTTCCCAGCAACAGCCGTTGTGCTCAATCGAAGGCCTTGCGCTCCCATTCGTCCTCGGGAATATCCAGCGCCACGCCGGAAAAACGCTCCTCGCGATGCGGGTCAGCCTCGTTGTGGAAGCCGTTGCGCTCCCAGAATCCGGGACGATCCGTGTCGCTGAAGTGCAGCTCGCGCAGCCACTTCGCGCTCTTCCAGAAATAGCGCCCGGCGATCACCAGCCGCAGCGGCCAGCCATGCACCGGGGTGAGCGGTTCGCCGGCGTAGTGCGTGGCGAGCAGGCTGTCTTCGCGCAGCAGGTCCTGCAGCGGCAGGTTGGACTCGTAGTCGTGGTCGGCGTAGGCCATGACGAAGCGCCCGGTCGGCTGAACGCCATAGTGTTCGAGCAAATCGCCAAGGTGCACGCCGCGCCAGGCGGTATCGAACTTCGACCAGCGCGTGACGCAGTGAATGTCGCAGACCAGCTCGCGCTGCGGCAGCGCCAGCAGGTCGTCCAGGCTCAGTTCCAGTGGCCCTGGCAACGCACCGGACAGGCGCAGGCGCCAGGTCGCGCGGTCATAGCTGGGCACCTCGCCTTCATGCAGGATCGGGAAGCGCTCGGTCAGCACCTGCCCCGGCGGCAGGCGCGCGCCGTAACGCGGGTCGCCCTTGGGCGAGCGCGCCTTCTTCAGGCGCCCGGCCTTGTCATGCATCGTCCAATCCTCAGAATCCTCAGTTCGCCAGCGGAATCCAGGGGGCCTGTGCGACCTTCTGCGCCTCGCCGAACGCCGGCACCTTGCGCGCCAGGTCGCGGACGTTCTTCACGTCCAGGTCGAGCAGCTGCTGGCGGGTAATCAGGGTCGGCGGCACCAGCACCTGCTCACCGGGATTCTCCCCGGCGATGCGCAGCGCCAGGCTGCGCACGCTGATGGCCCCGGCGACTTCCGGGTTGACCGCGGCGGTGGCGCTCCAGGCGCTGCCCTGCTCCTTCATGATCTGGATGTCGGCGGTGGAGATATCGGCGCTGTAGATCTTCACCTGCTTGCCCAGCCCGGCTTCGTCCACGGCGATCTTCACGCCCTTGGCGAACTCGTCGAACGGCGCGAAGAACACGCTGATGCCGGGGTTGGCGCGCAGCACGGCGCTGGCCTGGTCGGCCACCGAGTTGGCGATGGGCGCATTCAGCGTGCCGAAGCGCGCCTTCTCGACGATGCCAGGGTTCTCGGCCTTCACCTGGCGCCAGATTTCGTCGCGGCGCTCCATGGGGGTAAAGCCGTCGATGTACACATAGCCGGCCTCGAAGGCGTTGCCGTTGTCCTGCAGCACCTGCTTGAGCGCCAGGCGCGCCAGTTCACGATGGTCCTGCTCGACGCGGGTGATGCGCGGGTCGTTCACGTCGACGTCGAAGGTCACCACCTGGATGCCCTTGGCCAGGGCCTTGTCGATGGAGTCCTTGAGGGTTTCGGCCAGCCCCAGCTGCACGATGATGCCGTCCACGCCCAGGTCGATGGCCTGCTCCAGCATCTCGCGCTGGGTGGCCGCCTGCTGGCGGGCGTCGAACACGCGCAGCTTCACGTCCAGCGCGTTGGCCTGCTTCTCCACGCCGCGCAGGTAGGCCTCGGGGAAGTCGCCGGAGAACAGGTAGCCGACCAGGGCGATCTGCACGCCGCCCTTGTCGAAGGGCGCCGGTGCACCGGGCAGCCCGGCAGCGACGGCGGTGGCTGCGGCGGATAACAACAGGCCGGCGGCGAACAGCGCGCGCAAGGATTTGGCGGGGGTGAATTTCATCCGTTGAATCTCCGAAAAAGTGCGATCAGCGCCCACGGCGGGCCAGACCGAAAGTGAACATCAGGGCCGAGACCAGCACCGCGCCCTTGACGAAATCCTGGGCGTAGTAAGGCGCGTTGAGCATGGTCAGGCCGTTGAGCAAGGTGGCGACCAGCACCGCGCCGACCAGGGTGCCGAAGGCATTGGGCTTCTGCGCACCGAGCACGGCGAAGCCGATCAGCGCGGCGCCCAGGGCATCGAGCACCAGCCCGTTGCCGGAACTGACGTCACCGCGCCCCAGGCGCGCTGCCAACAGCAAGCCACCCAGCGAGGCCAGCAACGCCGAGAGCACGTAGGCGAGCAGCTTGTAGCGCTCCACCGCCGCCCCGGCCAGGCGCGCGGCCTGCTCGTTGCCGCCGATGGCGTAGAACAATCGGCCCGGCCGCGTGCGTTCGAGGAACAGCCAGACCAGCAGCGCGCAGCCGAGCATGATCACCACCGGCACCGGCACGCGGTCCCACAGCTGCGCGCGGCCCAGGGCGAGGAACCCGGTGGCGAAGGCGCCCGGCGCTTCATCGCCATTGGCCAGGGTCATGCCGACGGCAATGGAGCGGCCGCCGGTGGGAATCAGCTGCACGCCGACCACCAGGAACATGCTGCCCAGGGTGGCGAGGATGTCCGGCACGCCCATGCGCACGATCAGCCAGCCATTGAGCAGCCCGACCAGGGTGCCCAGGCCGAGGCTGATGAGGATCGCCGCCAGCGGCCCCCAGTCCAGCACCACCATCACGTAGCTGGCGCTCATCAGGCTCAGCGCGGCGACTGCGCCGATGGACAGGTCGAGCCCGCCCACGGCCATGCTCAGGGTCACGCCCAGGGCCAGCAGCGCGACGATGGACACCGACTGCAGCACCAGGAACAGGTTGCCGACCCGCAGGAAGGCCGGTTCCAGCAGGGCGAACACCAGCACCAGCAAGGCCAGCAGCAGGAGCAGCGCGTAATGGATGAGGAAGTCGAGCAGGCGTGCGACGGGTGAGGTCGCCGGGCTGCCCACGGCAGTTCTAGACACGCACGGCTCCTTTTTCAGACATGCGAAGTTTCCTGGGGCGACGAGTGAATCGGAGTGAGATGGGCGACGATCTCGCTGCGCTGCAGGTCGTGCCGGGGCAGCTCGGCGACCACCGCGCCGTCGCGCACGACGAGGATGCGGTCGGCGATTTCCAGGGCTTCGTCCGGGTCGCTGCAGATCACCAGCGTGGCGCGGCCGGCGGCGCTGGCGCGGATGCGCTGGCCGATGTCGCGGCGGGCGCGGACGTCGACGCCCTGGAAGGGTTCGTCGAGGATCAGCACGCGGCCCTGCCCCAGCAACCAGCGGGCGAGGATGACCTTCTGCTGGTTGCCGCCGGAGAGCAGTTCCAACGGGGATTCAATGCCGTCTCCCTCGACAGCCGGCCCTTTGATGCCAAGCGCTTCGATCTGCTCGGCGACACGTGCGCGCTCGGCGCTGCGGTCAATGAAGCCCAGGCGCGAGAAGCTGCGCAGAAACGGCAGGGTCATGCTCGCGCGCACCGAAAAGCCCGGCACCCGCGAATTGCGCGCGCGGTCCTCGGCGGCGAAGAACACGCCGGCGGAAATCGCTTCGCGCGGCGTGCGCGGCAGCCACTCGCGGCCATCGAGGCGGATCGATCCGCTGTGATGCTGGCGCAGGCCGAACAGAACTTCGGCAATCTCGCTCTTGCCGGCGCCGAGCAGGCCGGTCAGGGCAACCACGTCGCCTTCGTGCAGGTCGAGGTCGAACGGCGCGCTGTGGGCTTCGAGCTGCCAGTCGCGCAGGGACAGCACGGTTTCGCCGCGCTCCAGCGGCTGCAACTGCACGTCACCCAGCGCGGCGCCGAGCATGGACTCCACGGCGGCGCCGAGGTCCAGCGGCGCGGGAAATTCGCCCACCAGGCGGCCGTCGCGCAGCACCAGGGCGCGGTCCGCCACCCGCTGCAGGTCGGACAGCCGATGGGAGATGTAGAGGATCGCCACGCCGCGTTCACGCAGGTGGTCGATGAGTTGGAACAGACGCTCGGCTTCGACGGTCGACAGCGAGGCAGTGGGTTCGTCGAGGATCAGCAGGCGCGGCTTCAATGCCAGGGCGCGGGACAGGATCACCAGTTGCCGTTCAGCGGTACCCAGGGATTCGATGGGCGCCTGCAGCGGCAGGTCCAGCTCCAGCCCGGCCGCGATAGCAGCGGCGCGCTGGCGGGCCTGGCGCGGACGGAACAACAGCGGGCTGGAAGCACTGCAGAGTTCATCCAGCAGCAGGTTTTCCGCGACGCTCAGGCCAGGCACCACGCCCTGCTCCACTTGCTGGTGCACCGCGACTATGCCGTGGCGGCGGGCTTCGTGGGGCGAGGCGAAACGGACCGCCTGGCCATCGATCAGCAACTGCCCGGCATCGTGCTCGTGGGAGCCGGCGATGATCTTCACCAGTGTCGACTTGCCCGCGCCATTGGCACCGAGCAGGGCGAGGACTTCGCCGGGGCGGATATCCAGGTCCAGGTCGACCAGCACGCGGTTTTCGGCAAAGGACTTGCCGATACCTTCGAGGCGGAGGAACGGGACGGAAGCAGGCTGGACAGACATCTGGCTCTCGATACGACGCGGCAGGACGAAAGCGCCGTGTCAGAGCTTCGCCGTTGGACTGAGCGGCGATTCTTTTATAATCTCAAACCATGCATCAACTTATTTTTAATATCGTTTATGCATATGCTAACAACCACCCGAGCACCGCGCCGTGCACTGTTCGCCCAGCAACAGCGGGCAGGAAAAACCACTGACGGCCAACGGATCGGGCAGGTAGCATCGACCGCATTCAACCCACAAGGTGAGCACTCACGATGGCGAACGATACCTACACTCCACCCCGCGTCTGGACCTGGGACAAGGGCAACGGCGGCGCCTTCGCCAGCATCAACCGGCCCATCGCCGGCCCGACCCACGACAAGGAGCTGCCGCGCGGCAAGCACCCGCTTCAGCTGTATTCGCTGGCCACGCCCAATGGCGTGAAGGTCACCATCCTGCTCGAAGAACTGCTGGAGCTGGGCGTCACCGACGCCGAGTACGACGCCTGGCTGATCAGGATCGGCGACGGCGACCAGTTCGGCAGCGGCTTCGTCGGCATCAACCCGAACTCGAAGATCCCCGCCCTGCTGGACACCAGCGTCACGCCGGAACTGCGCGTCTTCGAATCCGGCTCGATCCTGGTGTACCTCGCGGAGAAATTCGGCCACTTCCTTTCCAAGGACCTGGCCAAGCGCACCGAGACGCTGAACTGGCTGTTCTGGCAGATGGGCAGCGCGCCCTTCCTCGGCGGCGGCTTCGGCCACTTCTACGCCTACGCGCCGGAGAAGTACGAATACCCGATCAACCGCTACGCCATGGAGGTCAAGCGCCAGCTCGACGTGCTTGACCGCCAGCTGGCCGGCAACCGCTACATCGCCGGTGACGAGTACAGCATCGCCGACATGGCCATCTGGCCCTGGTACGGCGCTTTGCTGAACAACCAGGTGTACGAGACGGCCGAGTTCCTCGATGTGGAAAGCTACAGCCACGTGCGCCGCTGGACCGACGAAATCGGCTCGCGCCCGGCCGTGCAGCGTGGCCGCCGGGTCAACCGCACCTGGGGCGACGACGCCCTGCCGGAGCGGCACAGTGCGGACGATTTCAAGCAGTGATGCGCTAGCCCTGTAGCAGCATGTCCCGCTGCGCTTGCCGGCGTGCGCATTCGTAGGATGGCGTGGAGCGCAGCGATACCCATCGATTCCCGTGCGAGGACAGCATGGGTATCGTGCTCCGGCGAGATATCGGGGCGGGGTGGGATTCTGATCGCGGACGGAGTCCGCTCCTACGAAGAACCTGCTGCGTCGATCGAGCTTTGGCCGTTGTGCTTGCAGTTGCAGTTGCCCTTAAAGTCTTCCAGAGAAACGCCCGCGCACTCCGAACGCCCCGTTCAGGAGGCCTCGTTGGATTGGAGTTTCAGGGGTTGAGCGACATGGATGTCGCGAGAGCGCTGTCGGGCCAGGGATGGCCCGTCAGCGCGTGCCCCTGAAACTTCAATTCAACGAGGGAATTTTTCGCCTAAGCGAAAAACCGGATGATTGGGGCAAGACCTTTGCCTACTTTGGGTGGGGCGGCCATCCGTCGTTTGCCAAAGTGGGTCGCCCGAGGGGGCGAAACAGAGAGTCCGCGCGCACACCGAAGCGGCGCAGAAACACCCAAGCAAAAACATTCGCGGAGAAGCCCCGCTCCTACAAAAGCCCGCTCAGCGCACCCGCCGAAACCCCACAGGAAACCCAGCGCGAGGCAGACACATCGCGGACAAGGTCCGCTCCTACGCAGGCATGGGGCAAAGGCATTTATCGATGACAGCGAATCCCTCCGCGCAGGATTTCGCGGACAAGGTCCGCTCCTACGCAGGCATGGGGAAAAGGCATTTACCGGTGACAGCGAATCCCGCCGCGCAGTGGTTCGCGAGCAAGGACTGGGCGTCCCCCTCGGTCCTACGAAAAGCAAAAAACCGGAGCCTCGCGGGAGGCTCCGGTTTTCATTTCAGCGAACGCTTACTTACCAGCGGTGAGCGCGTTGTAGCTGGTCATCAGATTGCGATAGTCCGGAATGTGATTGGAGCACAGCGCCGCCAGCCCTTCGATATCGTTGCGCCAGTCACGGTGCAGCTCACAGGCCACGCCGAACCAGGTCATCAGCTGTGCACCGGCCGCTTCCATCCGGCGCCAGGCCGCGTCGCGGGTCATCTCGTTGAAGGTGCCGGAGGCATCCGCCACCACGAACACATCGAAGCCTTCCGCCAGGGCCGCCAGCGCCGGGAACGCCACGCACACCTCGGTCACCACGCCGGCGATGATCAGTTGCTTCTTGCCGGTGGCCTTCACCGCTTTCACGAAGTCTTCGTTGTCCCAGGCGTTGATCTGGCCAGGGCGGGCGATGTACGGCGCGTCCGGGAACTGCTCTTTCAGCTCGGGTACCAGCGGGCCGTTGGGACCGGTTTCGAAGCTGGTGGTGAGGATGGTCGGCAGGTTGAAGAACTTGGCCAGGTCGCCCAGCGCCAGCACGTTGTTCTTGAACTTGTCCGGGTCGATGTCACGCACCAGCGAGAGCAGACCGGCCTGGTGGTCGACCAGCAGTACGGCGGCGTTGTCCTTGTCCAGGCGGTTGTAGGTGGGGTTGGCCATGGTGAAATCCTCGGTTTGCTTTCAGTGGGTCCGGCATCGGCCGGAAGGTTTGGACTCGTCTGCAGTGCTTCACTGCATGGAGCAAAGATTAAATTCGAGACCCTTGATCCACCAGACGGCAAAATTCACCTCCAGCGTTCCATTTTCGGAACGACTGACAACCAGGTGCCGCCCGGCAGAGAGCCTAGCCGGCGTGTCGCCATTGCGACTCGCGTTGTTGTTCGAAGAACCGCCGCTGCCAGCCCAGTGGCGTGATGCCTTCCAGGCGGCAGAAGATCCGGCAGAAATGCGCCTGGTCGCAGAAGCCGCACTGCAGGCCGATCTGCGCCAGGGGGAAGGTCGATTCGCGCATCAGCTGCTTGGCCTTCTCCACCCGCAGCAGGCGCATCCAGGCCTGGGGCGAATGGCCGGTGGTGACCTTGAACTTGCGGGTGAAATCGCTGCGCGACAGGGCGCAGGCGGCGGCCAGTTCGCTGACCGTGATGCCGCTGTCCAGGTGCTTGAGCAGCAGCGCCTGGGCACGTTCCTGCTGCCAGGGCGCCAGGTCGCGCTGGGCGCCGCCCGCCGGCAGC
Source organism: Pseudomonas nitroreducens (assembly GCF_014204515.1). GTDB lineage: Bacteria > Pseudomonadota > Gammaproteobacteria > Pseudomonadales > Pseudomonadaceae > Pseudomonas > Pseudomonas nitritireducens_A. The sequence goes on from NZ_JACHLI010000010.1 coordinate 125,703, forward strand.
TGGCCGATGAGTCTGTGAAGCATGCTGGTCCCTCCCCTGCGGTATGCCGCCATTCTTGGCGGCGGCTGCAGGAGCGGCGAGTTAAAGCTGGTTAAACCGCATTAACCGCCGGCGCGGACGCTGCGCAGCATTCGACTACCGGTGGGTACTTCGCCAGCGGATGCCCACACGAGCATGCCACCCACGGCGCACCGGCTGCACCGCCCCGGCGGTGGCTCCGCGGGCGATGATGGGAGGCGCACGGCGTTAATCGTTATTAAATGGGCTGCGAAAAAAGCCCAGCCAGGGCAGGATGGCCGGGCGGCGATGCGCCGTTGCCCCGTAAAGCGCTACTCGACCGGAGAGTCGATAGACGAGTGCCACCAAGGCTGACGCCTGGGCCGGCCCGGAACCTGCCCCCAGCGTGCGAAGACAGACACAGACGATGATCCTCCAGCCCGTGGCGACGGTCGAAACCGTGCTGCATTTCGGTCCCTACCAGTTCTACCCCGACTCCCGCCTGATCCTCGAAGCCGGCCGCCCGCTGCGCCTGGGCCAGCGCGCCGTGGAGATTCTCCTGGCGCTGCTGGAGCAGGCGGGCCGCGTGGTCAGCAAGCGCGAGCTGCTGGCCCGCGTGTGGCCGGAGCAGGAAGTCGACGAAGGCAACCTGCGGGTGCACATGGCGGCCCTGCGCAAGGCCCTGGGCGATGGCCAGAACGGCCGCCGCTTCATCCTCACCGTGGCCCTGCGCGGCTACAGCTTCGTCGAGCCGGTCAGCGCCTCGGCGCAATCGGCACCGCCCCCCAGCCAGGGCGCCGCGGCGGACCACAACCTGCCGCCGCGGCGCAACCGCCTGCTGGGCCGCGAAGCGGAACTGCAGAGGCTGCTCGAGGAGTTGCCGCAACGACGCTGCATCAGCCTGGTGGGCAGCGGCGGCATCGGCAAGACCAGCCTGGCGCTGCAGGCCGCCGAGCAGTTGCTCGGCCAGTATCCGGATGGCATCCGCCTGCTCGACCTGACCCAGCTGCAGGACGCCCGCCCGCTGAACAGCACCCTGGCCTTCGCCCTCGACCTGCCCGGGCTGGCCGGCGAGTCGCTGGAGCGCATCTGCGCCCAGGCGGCCGATCGGCGGATGCTGCTGCTGATCGACAACTGCGAGCACCTCATCGAGGCCAGCGCGCGCCTGGTGGAGTGCCTGCTGCGCCAGGCACCGAGCATCCACCTGCTGACCACCAGCCGCGAGAGCCTGCGCGCCACCGGCGAGCACGTCCACCCGCTGCGTCCCCTGGCCTGCCCGCCCGTGCAGGTCGGCAGCCTCGCCGAGGCCCTGAGCTACCCGGCCGCCGCGCTGCTCATCGAGCGAGCCCGCGAGGCCCGCGAGGACTTCGAGCTGCAGCCCCGCGACCTGGCGCGGATCGGCGACATCTGCCGACGCCTGGACGGCATTCCCCTGGCCCTTGAACTGGCCGCCGGGCACCTGGGCGATGGCGGCATCCAGGCGCTGCTGGAGGGCGGCTACCTCGACCTGCCGCTGCAGGCGGACGGCTCGCCGAACCGCCACGCCCACCTGCGCGCCATGCTCGACTGGAGCTACGCCTTGCTGCCAGCCGCCGAGCAGGCCTGCCTGCGACGTCTGAGCGTGTTCCGTGGCAGCTTCTCGCTGGAGTCCATCGCCGCCGTCATCAGCCAGCCGGCTGACCCCGGCGCGGCCTTCCTGCTGGTGAACCACCTGAGCGCCGCCTCGCTGCTGACCACCGAGATCCGCCACGACGAAGCCCGCTATCGCCTGCTGGAGCCCACCCGCCTCTATGCCCTGGAGAAACTCGCCGCCGCCGGCGAGGGCACGCTGGCGCGCGAACGCCACCTGGCGCTGTGCGAGAACGTCATGCAGGCCGCCCAGGGCGATTGGGAAAAAACCACCGCGCAGGGCTGGCTCAAGCGCTATTCGCCCTGGCTCGCCGACGTGCGCGCCGCCCTCGACTGGGGCCTGGGCGGCGAGGTCCGGCAGCGCCTGGCGATCAGCCTGACGGCCTGCTCGGCGCCACTCTGGCAGGAGCTGTCGCTGCTGCACGAGTACGGTGCCTTCGTCAGTGCCGCCCTCGGCCTGCTCAGCGCCGATTCCGCCGCCTCGCTGCAACTGGCGATGCGCCTGGAGCTGGCCCTGGGCAACACCACCTACCACGATGTGCGCAACCGCCAGGCCGACGAGGCCTTCCAGAACGCGCGCCTGCTCGCCCAGCGCATCGGCGATGCCGACGGCGAACTGACCGCCCTCTCCGGCAGCCTGGCGGTGACGCTGTGGGCCGGCCAGTACCCGCAGGCCGTCGCGCGCAGCCAGGACTTCCAGCGCCTGAGCGCAGGCCGTGGCGAGATGCTCGCCACCAGTGCCCTGCGCCTGAAGGTGCTGGCGTTGCATTATTCCGGGGATCAGCTGCAGGCCCAGGCCGTGGGCGCGCAGGTGTTGCAGCGGCTGGAGCGCGAGCGCCGCGCCAACCGCTTCGCCCCCTGCCTGGGCGTGCAGTACGACCAGCACGTCGCCTCCCTCGCCACCCAGGCGCGCATCCTCTGGCTGCGCGGCCTGCCGGACCAGGCCGAAAGCCTGGCGGCCCAGGCCATCGAACTGGCCTGCCAGATGCAGCACAGCGCTTCGATCGCCTACAGCCTGGCCGTCGCCGGCTGCGTGATCGCCTTCTATAACGGCGAAACGGACAAGGCCCGCAGCCGCGTGCGGCTGATGATCGAGGTGGCCGAGCAGCACCGCGTGCCGCTGTTCGCCGATTGGGCGCGGCACTATGCCTGGGCCATGGGGTTCGCCCCGTCGAGCGCGGGCGCCGCGCCGGCGGTGGGCCTGGTCCGCGACATCGTCCAGACCCTGGGCGGGCGTCCGCTGCCCGCCGACCAGGCGCAGCTGATGCGCGCCAGCACCGGCGCCGCCGGCTGGTGCGCGGCGGAAATCCTGCGCAACGAAGCCGAGGCCCTGCTCGCCCGCGGCGATGGCGAGTCCCTGCTCGGTGCGCAAACCCTGCTGAACCGCGCCCTGGCCCTGGCCCGGGAACAGGGCGCACTGGCCTGGGAGCTGCGCGCCGCCACCAGCCTGGCGCGACTGCTGCTGTCACAGGGCCGGGCGGCCGAGGCCGGCCGGCAGTTGGCGGCGGTCTGCCAGCGCTTCGCCGAGGGCCACGCCTCCCCCGACCTGCGCAAGGCCCGCGAGTGCCTGCAGGACTGCACGAGCGCCGCCGGCTGAAGTCGTCGCGAATCCTGCTGCGACGCACTCAGCTCATGGGCCATACTGCGCTGCGCCCACCCTCGCCCGTGAAGGATCACCCGCCATGCACCCACTGCTGTTGCCCATGGCCGCGCATGTCGCGCTGGCCGCCTTCCTCTACGTTCTGCTGACCGTCGCCCGCGCACCCAAGGTCTGGGGTATCGGCCAGCGCGCGGACGGCAGCAATCCCTGGGCCGCCGTGGAACCGCGCATCAGCGCCAACCTGTCCAACCAGTTCGAGTGGCCGCTGTTCTTCCACGTCGCCTGCCTGCTGCTGATCCAGCAGCACGCGGCGCCCGCCATCGCCACCTGGCTGGCCTGGCTGTTCGTGGCCGGGCGTCTGGCCCACAGCGCCGTGCAGGTCTGCACCAGCAACGTGCGCCTGCGCGGGCTGGTGTTCACCCTCAACTTCCTCGCCACCCTCGGCCTGTGGCTGGTGGCTCTGTCGACGCTACAGGCCTGAGGTCGGCTCAGAAGTCGTAGCGCACGTTGACCATCAGGTTGCGTGGCGGCCCGTAGTGGCCGTAGCTGCCGGAGAAGCCGGCGTAGTACTTCTCGTCGAGCAGGTTGTTGAGGTTCAGGGTGGTGGAGAGGTGGTCGGTCAGGCGATAGCGCGCCATCAGGTCGACCACGCTGTAGTCGTCCTGGCCGACGCGGCTGTTGTAGCGGCTGAAGTACAACGAGTTGCTGGAATTCCAGCTGGCGCCGCCGCCAACAGTCAGTCGATTCCACTCGCCTGGCAGGTCATAGGTGGTCCACAGGCGGAAGGTATCCAGCGGCAGCTGGGTGGTCAGGCGCTCGCCGTCGGCGTCCTCGGTGCGCGAGTGGCTGAAGCTGGTCTGCAGTTGCCAGCCCGGCGCCAGTTCGCCGGCCAGCTCCAGGTCGATGCCCTTGGTCTTCGCGCCACTCACCGCCTTGTAGGCGTCCTCGTCGGTGCCCGGCACGGTGTAGCCGGCGTCCAGTTCGGCGACGTTGTCACGCTTGATCAGGTAGGCGGCGACGTTGGTGTTGAGCTGGCCATCGAAGAACGCCGCCTTCCAGCCCACTTCGTAGTTCTTCCCCACCACCGGGTCGAGCACCTTGCCGCTGCGGTCCTGGCTGGACTGCGGCTTGAAGATGTCGGTGTAGCTGACGTAGACCGACTGGTCCGGCGTCAGGTCGTAGACCACCCCGGCATAGGGCGTGACCACGCCGCGCTCGGTCATGCCGTAGTCCAGCACGTAGCCCGAGGCGATGCTCTGCGAGTAGTAGTGGTAGCGGTAGTTGCTGCCGCGGGCGCCGAGGATCAGGTGCAGGTCGTCGCTCAGGTTCAGGCGCGTGGCGGCGAAGTAGCCGCTCTGCCGGGTGTCGACGTCGTAATCCAGTGACGGCGTGAAGGTGTCGCGGTCCGGCTTGGGCAGTTGGTTGTTCCAGTGGTTGAAATCCACCTTCGCCGTCGGCCCGGTCCAGGCGTAGTGGTGATTCACGTAGTCGAGGTAGTTGGCGCCGAAGATCAGCTCGTGGGTCTGCCCGAACAGCTGGAACGGCCCCTGCAGCGTGGCGTCCACCGCCTTCTGCCGCTGGTTGGCCTCGGAGTACGCCTGGCTGATGTTGGCGATGCCCTCGGGGGTGATGTAGGCCATGCCGGTGGAGCTCTGGTAGGAGCCGGTGCGGGTATCGCGATCGACTTCCATGTAGGTGGCGGCGACCTTCAGCTGCCAGTCGTGGGCCAGCTGCTGCTCGATGCCCAGGGTGTAGTTGTTGGTGTCGAAGCGGTCCGAGTTCCAGCGCGCACCGGAGCTGATGGAGCGCGAGAAATCGGTCTGCTCGCCGTTGGTGTAGAGCATCGGCACACCCTGCGCGCCGGTCGGGCGGTAGCGCTGGTGGTCGATGCTCAGGCGCGCCACGGTGGTCTCGGTGAGGTCGGCTTCGAGCACGCCGTAGGCGATGTCGCGGTCCTGCCGGTACCAGTCCATGAAGGTGTCGTTGACCTGTTTGGCCGCCACCATGCGCCCGCGCAGGTTGCCGCTGTCGGTCAGCGGGCCGGAGACGTCGGTCTCCAGCCGCTTGAAGTCCCAGGAGCCGACGCCGCCCTGCACGTAGGCCTGGAAGTCGCGGGTCGGGCGCTTGCGGATCACGTTGACCACGCCGCTGGGGTCGCCGGCGCCGGTCATCAGGCCGGTGGCGCCGCGCACCACTTCGACGCGGTCGTAGATCGCCATGTCCATCAGCGTGCTGGGCATGGTGCGGGTCTGGTTCTCCTGGTAGGTGGTGACGCCATCGTACTGGTAGGTGTTGATGGCGCTGCCGCGGGAGTAGATGTTGAAGCGCTCGCCGCCGTCCTGGGACATGGTCACGCCGGGGGTCTGGTTGAGCACCTCGGAGATGCTGCGCAGCTGCTGGTCGTCCATGCGCTGGCGGGTGACCACGCTGATGGTCTGCGGCGTCTCGCGGATCGACAGGTTCATCTTGGTCGCCGTGCTGGTCGACCCGGTGGTGTAGGAACCGGTGCCTTCGGTGGTGCCGTCGGGAATCACCCCGGTGATCTCGCTGCTGTCCAGTTCCAGCGGCTGATTGCCGTCAGACAGCGGGCGCAGCACGTAGAGGCCGTTGCCCTGGTGGCTGGCACGCAGACCGGTGCCTTCGAGCAGCTGGCGCAGGCCGCTGTCGACGTCCGCCTCGCCGCGCAGGCCACGGCTGTGCAGCCCCTGCACACGATCCGGCTCCAGCGGCAGGGTGATGCCCGCCTGGCTGGCAAACTCCGCCAGCGCCGCGCCCAGCGGACCGGGGGCGATATCGAAGTGGCGCAACGGGCGCTCGGCCTGGGTGGCGTCGGCCAGCGCCGGCGCAATGTAGCCCAGCGAGCCCAGGCTCAGGCCAAGGGCGGCGGCGCGCAGCGCTCGCGCCAGTTCGCTGGGCTGGAAGGCGCGGGCGAAGGGGGGAAACGGCATGGAGAACTCCCTGTGTCGAGCGTTGTTTTGTGGGGTGTGCTCGTGAAGACACGCGAGAGCTGGAAAACACGACAAGGCTGATGAGGGGATGAACTTCAGCTGGACAGCGGCGCGATGGTCACCCAGTAGCGGGTGCGGTAGCGGATGCTCACCGGCAGCACCTGGGTCAGTGCCTGCAGGGCCTGATCGGTGTCGCGCAGCTGGAACGCGCCGGAGACTTCCAGCCCGGCCACCGCGGGGTCGCAGCGCAGCAGGCCGGGCCGGTAGCGGCCGAGCTCGGCGGCGAAGCGCGCCAGGCTCATGCGCTCGGCCTTGAGCACGCCACGCGTCCAGTCGGCGAGGTGTGCGTCCAGCGTGCGCGGTTCGCCAACCCGCCGGGTATCGAAACGCGCCTGCTCGCCAGCGCGGATCAGCACGGCGTCGCCGCCACGGGGCTGGAGCCGCACTGCGCCTTCGACCACGCCGACCTGGCTGTCGACCGCGCCCTGGCGCACCAGGAAGCGCGTGCCGATGGGCCGTACTTCGCCCTCGGCGGTCTCCAGGATGAACGGCCGGCCGGCGTCGTCCCTGGCGGTGGCGATCTGCAGTTCGCCAGCCACCAGGCGCACCCGCCGGGCCGTGCTGTCATAGGCGATATCGATGGCGCTGTCGGTGTTGAGCCAGAGCTGGGTGCCGTCTGCCAGGGTCAGCTCGCGCTGCTCGCCGACGCCGCTGCGGACATCCGCGCTCAACTGCTGCCAGGGTTGCGAACGCCGCACCAGCAAGGCCGCCGGCGCAGCCGCCAGGAGCAACGCCAGCAGCTTCATGGCCTGGCGCCGGCTCGCCGCCTGGGAGCGCTCCAGCGTCTGGGCGCCCAGCTGCGGGGGAATCAGGCCCAGGCGCTGGTTGAAGCCTTCGGCCAGTTGCCAGGCGCGTTCGTGTTCGGGATCGGCCGCGCGCCACAGTTCGCAGTCGCGCCGCTGCGCCTCGCTGACCCGCGGCCCCAGCAGACGTACATACCAGCGGGCAGCCTGGCGCGCGATCTCGCGGTCGATGGGTTGCGCGCTCACAGTGCTTCGGCCGCCAGCACGATGCACTCCTCGAAAGCCAGCGCCAGGTAGCGCTGCACACTGCGCACGCTGGTGCCCAGGTGCCGGGCGATGGCTTCCTGGGTGCAGCCTTCGAGCTGGTACATCAGGAAGGCCTGGCGCGCCTTGTCCGGCAGCCGCGCGAGTACCGCGTCGACTTCGTGCAGGGCTTCGAGCACCAGCGCCTGGTGCTCAAGCGAGGGCGTGGACTCCTCGGGCAGGCTGGCGAGGACTTCCAGGTACGCCTGCTCCAGCGAGCGGCGGCGGTAGAGGTTGATCACCAGGCGCCGGGCGATGGTCGCCAGGTAGGCGCGCGGCGTGGCAATGGGCTGCTGCAACGCGGCGGGCGAAACCAGCAGGCGGACGAAGGTGTCCTGGGCCAGGTCGGCGGCATCGCAGCGGTTGCCCAGGCGCCGCTGCAGCCAACCACGCAGCCAGCCGTGGTGTTGGTGGTACAGCTGGCTGAGCTGCAGGTTGGCTTGGGCGTTGGCGGGCGGCGGCATGGGGCTGGAACATCCATGTTTGAGAATGACTCGCATTCTACTTTTTCCGGGCGCCCTATCTCAAGGCCCGCCAGAGCGCGCCGTTGAAATCGTCGAAGAACGCCTGCGCTACTGGTCGCGGACCAGCAGCACCGGCCGCCGGCTCGACTGCAGCACGCCCTCGGCCACGCTGCCCAGCATCAGGCGGTGCACACCACGACGGCTGTGGGTGCCCATGACGATGGCGTCAGCCTTGACGGCGTCGGCTTCGCGTTCGATGCGATCGGCGACTTCCTCGCCGGTGGTTTCCAGGCTGATTCGCTGGTAAGTGGCCGGCACGGCGTATTCAGCGATGACTTCCCGCGCCTTGCCGAGGATGTCGTCGGCAGCCTTCAACGCCGCGGCGTGCAGCGCCTCGGCATCGTAGTACTTGGCGTAGTAAGGCAGGTGGCCCAGGGGACGGTCGACAATAGTGATGACGTGCAACTCGCCGCCGCTCATACGGACCAGCCGGGCGCCTTCGGCCAGGGCGCGGAAGGAAACGGGGCTGCCGTCCACGGCGGCCAGGACATGCTCGTACATACGATGTTCCTCGATGGTGGGTCTGGCCTTGACCTTAACCGCCGGGATGCGCAACACCCTTGTGCCGTGTCAATGAAAGCCCGCAGGAGCCTGGCTCAATGCGCCGATGCAGCTTCTTCGCGGCAGGCCGACGGGCTCTGCCCGGTCCAGCGCTTGAAGGCCCGGCGGAAGCCGCGCACATCACTGTAGCCGAGGGCTTCGGCGATGCGCTCGATGGGCATTTCCGGGTTGCCCAGCAGGCTCATGGCACGGGCGCGGCGCACCTGCTCGTGCAGCGCGTCGAAGGTGATGCCGTGCTCGCCCAGGCGGCGGCGCAGAGTGCGGCTGCTCATGTTGAGGTCACTGGCGACCTTGTCGATCGGGCTGCCCTGGGCCAGGTCGCGGGCAATGGCGCGCTCCACCGTTTCCAGCAGGTCGTTCTTCTGCGGCCCCTGGGCGGATTCGCTTTCCAGCAGGTTGAGAGCCTGGCGCAGCGCGACGGGATGGTGGCTGGGCAACTGCACGTCGAGCCAATGGCTGGCGATGGCCATGCGGTTGTGCAGGCAGCCAAAGCGCAGGTGCGGCCCGAGCAGGCGACGGTACTCCGCCTCGTAGGCGGGCGCGGCATGGGTGAACTCGAAGCGCAGGGGCTGGAACTGCTCACCGATCAGGGCGCGGTTGTAGACCAGCAGGCTGGCGAAGAACTCCTCCACGGCGAACACCTGGATGTCGACATAGGGCAGCCGGCATTCGACCTCGATGAAACTCTCCTCCGGCCCCTCCACCAGGTTGCACAGCGCGATGCCACCGGTGGTGTGCTGGAAGCGCCGGCCGACTTCGAAGGCATCGCGCAGGGTCTTGCACAGCGACAGCACATGACCGAGCAGACCGAGGGTGCCGAGCACGTTGCGATGCCCGACCCAGAGGCCCAGGCCACATTCGGGCAGCATCGCGAGGGCGCGCTGGATCATCGCCACCGTCTGCCGGTAACTGATGCGCTGCGCCGGGTCCTGCAGCTCCTCGGCGGTAAAGCCGAGCCCACGGCACAGGCGTTCGCCACTCACGCCCTGATCGCTGACGACTTCGGCGAGCGTCTGCAGCATGAAGGGCGAAACCAGGGCCAGGTCCAATTGCGCATCGATACTGGGGCTGGGCATAGGGACTGCTCTCGAGCGAGGGCGCCGCGATTCTTGTTATGGGGGGCGGCGCGCGATGGCCGCATCATAACGCGTTCGCAGGCGCGCCAAGAGCAGGAGTAACAGAATATTACAGTCATCCCTGGCGATGCCTGGCTGCCGGGCCCCAGGGCAGAGGGGAAGCCGAGTGCCCGCCTGGTCAGCGGAAGGCGCACAGAAAAAAGCCCAGGCCTCTGGCCTGGGCTTGATTCAATTCGCCGCTCAGCTGTACACCGGCCACTGATCGACGATGCGCCCTCCCCGCACCGCCAACAGGTCGCCGAACTGCAGCAGGATCGATTCGGACTGGGTCGGGCGCAGGAACATCTGGTCGTCAACCTTCAGGCCCACGGCGCTGGAGCCATTGACCATTTCCTGGTTGGAGCTGCGGCCATACAGGTCGTTGAACTGCAGGCCCCTGGGCGATTCGGGTTCGGCCAGCCAGTTGCCGCCGTAGACGAAGAAGGTCTCGCGCTGGTTCGGGTCCCACCAGGAGAACAGCGCGGACTTGTCGTCCAGCGCCGGAATCCGTACCGCACCGGTGCTCTTGATCACCGGCGTGGCGATGAAGGCGGCTGGCTGGTGGTCCACCAGGGATGGCAGGTCATAGTGGGTCGGCTTGACCAGCGCCGAACCCACCGACACCTCGGTGCTGGTGCGTTCGTGCTCGTGCATGCGGTAGCTCGGGCTGCCGGCGGTATTGAGCGTCAGGCTCGGCTTCCACAGCGTTGCGTGCTGGGTGCGGGCGTAGTCGACGAAGCCGTCGTAGAGCTTCATCACCTTGGCAAACAGCTCCTCCGAAGAGGCGAGCACCTCCGGCACGCCCATGCCGACGAAGGGGTCGTAACCCATGAAGCCGGCGAACTCCAGGTGCTGCGGGTTGGCGCCGATGATCGTGAGCATTTTGCCCAGGGTCTCGTGGTCGGCCACGCCGCCGCGGTGCAGGCCGACGTCGAGCTCGATGTTGATGCGCATCCGCGTGTTGCGCGCCTGCGCCAGCGCCAGGTACTGCTGCAGCCGCTCGGGAGTATCGAGCAGCCATTGCAGCTGGGCGGTGGGGTCGAACGGCCCGCGCAGGTTCTCGTAGAACTGCTGGGCCGAGCCCACCGGCAGCGGCTTGCCCAGCAGCAGGTCGGCATCGGGGAAGCGCTCGGCGTCGTGGTTGAGGAACGGCTGGTGGAACGACATCATCCGCCGGGTGCCGGCGCGTTTGGCGATGTAGTCGAGCAGTTGCGGCGATGGCAGGGACTTCTCCACCACCCGCAGGTGCTTGCCGGTGCGGGCCACCGACTGCATCACCACGTCGACGTTGTGGTCCAGGCGGTCGAGGTCGATCAGCATCACCGGGCGCATCGGCCCGTGCTCGCGCAGCTCGCGGTTGAGCCGGGCGAAGTAGTCGTCGTAGGGAGCGCCATGGTCGGTGGGGCGCAGCCAGGCGCCAGCACCGGCGAGCAGCACCCCTGCCCCGGCTGCACCAACGATGAAATTGCGTCGTTTCATGGATTGTCCTTCCTGGTCAGGCCACGCCGAGAATCGATGACAGGTGGGCGTTGATGAACTTGCCCTGCGGGTCCAGCTCGCGGCGCACCTCGGTGAACTCCTTCCAGCGCGGATACAGCGGTTGCAGCGTGCGCGCGTTGAGCGTGTGCAGCTTGCCCCAGTGCGGCCGGCCGGCGTACTTCCAGAAGATCGGCTCGACGGCGGCGAAGAAGTTGTGGTGGTCCATGCTGTAGTGCTGGTGCACGGAGATGGAACAGCTGTCGCGGCCCTCGAACATGCTCAGCGGGATGTCGTCGGCCTTCACGTAGCGGTATTCGATGGGGAACCAGGTGCGCAGGTCCTTGTCGTTGATCAGCTTGAGGATCTCGCGCAAGCAGGCCGGGCCATGCTCGGCCGGGACCGAATATTCCATCTCGTTGAAGCGCACGTTGCGCACGTTGGCGTAGATGTCATAGGAGTCGCCGACCCGGTCGTCGAAGCTGGCAACGTGGCGCAGGCTGTTGAGCAGGAAGCGCCGCGCAGCGGGGAAATCGCTGCCGTACTTGTCCAGGCCCTCGATGATGCTGACGAACTGGTTGCCGCCCTCCTCAGCCGGGTCCAGCGGCGGCGTGGCCGGGTCGGTGGTTTCGTTGAGGGCGATGGACAGCGCGTAGTCGGAATGGGTCATGACCTGCATTTCCCAGTGCTGGTTCTCGCGGGTGTTCTTCTCCACGTCCTCCAGCAGTTCTTCGGTGCTGGCCACCCACTGCCGTTCGCGCAGGCGGTAGGCCTCGCGGTTCTGCAGGCGCACGCGGGTAGCGACGCCGAAGGCACCGAGGGACACCCGCGCGGCATTGAAGACTTCGGGATGGCGCTGAGCGTCGCAGTCCAGCACCTCGCCGCTGGCGGTCACCAGTTGCAGGCCGGTGACGCGGGAAGAATACGAACCGAAGCCGACGCCGGTGCCATGGGTCGAGGTGGAGATCGCCCCGGCCAGGGTCTGGTAATCGATGTCGGCCATGTTCGGCAGCGCCTGGCCGACCTCCTTCAGCGCCGCGCCCATCAGCGACATCGGCGTGCCGGCGGCGAACTCCGCCTGCAGGGTCGCCGCATCATGGCCGAGCAGCCCGCTGAAATAGGCCAGCGACACCAGCGTGCCGTCGGTGGGCACCAGGGCGCTGAAGGAGTGCGCCGAACCCACCGGGCGCACCTTGCCCTGGGCCTGGCGGATCACCTGCACCAGTTCGTCGAGGCTCTGCGGCGCCAGGCGCGCCTCGGGCAGGCAACTCTGCCCGCCGGACCAGTTGCGCCAGGGGATCAGGCGTTTTGGGCGCGCCAGTTCCGCCGCCAGAGGGCTGCTGCCCAGCGTGGCGAGTGCGCCGACGACAGCGGCGTGCTGCAGCAGTTGGCGGCGCGTGAGATGTATAGCCATCGAGATGCCCCTGCTTATTGGACCGACTGGCCGGACATGAAGGAAATCAGCGCGAGGAACTGCTCCTCCGAGCACTGCATGCACATGCCCATCGGCGGCATGCCCTTGAAGCCATTGATGCTGTGGTCCAGCAGGCTGTCGGCGCCCTGGGCCACGCGCGGCTGCCAGGCCTTGGCATCGCCGGTCTGCGGCGCGCCGGAAGCCGGGTTGGCGTGGCAGAGCTTGCAACTGCTGTCGTAGACCTTGGCCAGGGCCGGATCGGCAGGCGCCAGCGCGGCGGCGCTGGCGGCTGGCGCGGGCTTCTCATCACAGCCGCCGAGCAGCGCGGCCAGCGCCAGCAGGACGGCCGGCAGGATGGTTGTCGCAGGTTTGCGCATGGAGCTCCCCTCTTCTACCGCGCCGGGCGGGCGGCGCGGATTCTTGTTGTCTGGGTAGAGGGAAAGGCTAAGCCGTGCGGCGGCCGCGCCCCAGGGCATTGGCGGACAACAAGGGGGCTTGGCGGGACAGCGTGGCCGCCGCACAGGCAGCGAGCTGATCGGGTCTGGCGGCCTATTGCTCACCGGGCTGAAGCGCGTTTGCAACCCTGCGCTACCCTGAGTGATCAGGCAGAAGAGCAGCCTGACGGCCGGAGGCGCCATGAGCGAAGAAGACGCAACACAGAAACCCCTGTGGAACTCGCTGGAGATCACCAAGATCGTGGTCGGGGCACTCACGCCCCTGGCCATCTTCGTCTTCACCTTGATCACCCATCAAGGGCAAGCCGCGCTTGAAAAGGCCAATGCAGATCAGGTGCGCAGGGAGACCCAGGAGCGTGAACGGGTGGCCCAGGTGACCCGGCAGCGGGTGGTGCTCTGGACACAGATTTCCCCGCCGATGAACGACCTCTATTGCTACTTCCTGTACGTCGGCCACTGGAAGGAAATCAGCCCGGAACAGGTCCTCTTAACCAAACGCCAGCTGGACAAGCTGATCTACTCCAACAGCCCGTTCTTCTCCCAGGATTTCCTCGACCGCTACCACCAGTTCATGGGCGCGGCCTTCAAGACCGGCAACGGCTGGGGCGAGGACGCCAAGTTGCGCTCGCCGCCCATCCGCGAACTGGACAAGGGCAAGGGCAAGGAGCGGATGTTCGCACCAATGGACGATGGCACGGCCGACAATACCGAGGCCATCCATTCCGCCTATTACGCCTGGCTGGCGGCCGCTGCCAGGGAAATGGACCTGGAGGCGACGAAACCGGAAAAGCCTCCCACGCCCAGCGCCGAAGAAACCCGCGAGCATCTGCAAGGCGCCCTCTGATCGCATGGCGAGAAGCTAGGGCGAGCGGAACAAACGAAGCTTCCCACTTCACTCTGCGCAGCCGGCCTACGCAGCGTCCTCCTATCCTCGCCCGGCCAGGTAAATACCGTGGCCGGGTTTGACAGCCCGTAAATCAGGCGCGATGCGCCAAAACCGGTGCATGTGAAAGTGGCGTGATCGCTTTCGCAAGCCCCCGTGCGACTGCAGCAAAAGCCTGCAACGCTACAATGGCGGACCGCGCGGGGAGACCCACAAGGTCTGCCGGTTTCCTGATTCCGGTCTGTCAACCCCGCGCGGCCTGCCACCCTTCGATGACAGCGGCGAGTGGCATCTCTCTTTATGGAGTAATCAGGAGCTTTGCCCATGCATGACCATCTCTACGCCCCCACGACATTCCAGCGCCATAACCACTATCTGCGCGGCATCCTGATCGACGACCAGCCGTGGTTCGTCGCCAGTGATCTGGCGCGGCTGCTGGCCATGGATTATCCGCAGACGCTCGCGCGGCGGATGGAGCCTTATGAAGCACAGGAAGTTCGACTGCTGACCACCAGCGGCGCTGAGCTCTGCACGGAGGTCATCAACGAAGCCGCGCTGTACAAGGCGCTGATCCGCTTCGGTCATCCGGAGAGCCGCACGCTCGGGCGCTGGCTGTCGGAGCAGGTCATTCCCCTGCTGCGCGACATGGGCAAGGAAGGATCGGAACAGCCGCGACGGCTACTGATGAGCTGGGAGTCGCAGCGGGTAGCAGTGCTGGACTGGCAGGGGGAGCTCTGGGTGCCCTTCCAGCAGATACCGACCTTCAGCCCGTTCAAGGGGCGTCGCAGCTGGCTGGGGCGGCTCAAGGGCAGTGCGCCGAGCCATGAGGCTGGCGTCTGATACCCAGCACCTCCCCGGCAGGCCGGGGAGGTTTCTGTAGCCCTTACCAGATCGGCAAGGTGTAGCTGACGATGAAGCGGGTTTCGTCCATGTCGTTGCCGAAGCTGCTGCGGAAGGTGCTGTTGCGCAGCTTGAAGCCGACGTTCTTCAGCGGGCCGCTCTGCACCAGGTAGCCGACGTCGGTGTCGCGCTCCCATTCCTTGCCGTTGCCCTGGCCGTTCAGCAGGTCGATGTTGTCGCCGCGCAGGTAGCGGGTCATCAGGCTCAGGCCGGGCAGCCCGTAGGAGGCGAAGTTGAAGTCGTAGCGCAGTTGCCAGGAGCGTTCGTCCTTGTTGGCGAAGTCGCCGATCTGCACGTAGTTGACCAGGTACGGGTCAGTACCGGACAGGTAGGCGAAGCCGGTATCGCCGGACATGCGCTGCAGGCCGAGGCCGAACGCCTGGTTGCCCAGCTTGTAGGTGAACATGGCATTGAGCGCGCGGTTGTCGACGTTGCTGCCGCCGTCGTCGGTGGAGCGCGCCCAGCGGATGTCGGACTTCAGCGACTGGCCCTCGGCGATCGGCAGCGTGTGCACCAGGCTCACATAGTGCTGGCGGTAGAGGTCTTCGAGGTTGGCGTAGTGGTAGCTGGTGCTCAGCTGGCTGTTCCAGCGGTAGGTGCCGCCGGCGATGTTGAAGCGGTCGCTGGTGAGGTGGCTGCCGGCAACGATGTTGCGCTTGTTGCCACGGGTCATCGACAGGTCTTCGTTGTTCGACGAGTCGCGCTGCTTCACCTCGCGCAACTGGCCGAGCTGCAGGTCGAGGTCATCGAGCTCCTTGGATTCCACCAGCGCGCCTTGGAAGGTCTGCGGCAGCAGGCGGGTGTCGTTGTACTGCACCACCGGCAGCTTGGGCAGCAGGGTGCCGACTTTCAGCGTGCTTTTCGACGCGCGCAGCTTGGCGGTCAGGCCGAGTTCGCTGTAGTCGTCGGCGGCGCGCTTGTCGCTGGCCGAGTACGGCAGCAGGCCGGAACCGGAGCGGTCCGGGCTGGAATCGAGCTTCAGGCCCAGCAGACCGAGGGCATCCACGCCCACGCCGATCGTGCCCTCGGTGTAGCCCGACTCGTAGCGCAGCAGGAAGCCCTGCGCCCACTCTTCGGATTTCGACTGGGCGGCGCCGCTCTGGCGGTAGTCGCGGTTGAAGTAGAAGTTGCGCGTTTCGATGCTGGCCTTGCTGTCGGCGAGGAAATCGGCCTGGGCGAACGGGGGCAGCAGCGCCAGTCCGGAGACCAGCACAGGGAGTCGACGAGTATTCATTGTTGTTGTTTCTTTCTACTTGAGGTGTTGGCAGAACGCCGGGCCGATTACGGCTGGCCCGGCCAGGGGATTGAGCGGGATCAGAGGGTCTTTTCCAGCTCCGGTACGGCTTCGAACAGGTCGGCGACCAGGCCGTAGTCGGCAACCTGGAAGATCGGCGCCTCTTCGTCCTTGTTGATCGCAACGATCACTTTCGAGTCCTTCATGCCCGCCAGGTGCTGGATGGCGCCGGAGATACCGACGGCCACGTACAGCTGCGGAGCAACGATCTTGCCGGTCTGGCCGACCTGCATGTCGTTCGGCACGAAGCCGGCATCCACCGCTGCGCGGGAAGCGCCGACGGCAGCGCCCAGCTTGTCGGCCAGGGAGTAAAGGATGCTGAAGTTGTCGCCATTGCCCATGCCACGGCCGCCGGAAACGACGATCCTGGCAGCGGTCAGTTCCGGACGATCGGACTTGGCCAGTTCTTCGCCAACGAAGGCGGACTTGCCGGCATCGGCCGGGCCGGAAACGGCTTCAACAGCAGCCGAACCACCTTCGGCAGCCACGGCGTCGAAGCCGGTGCCACGCACGGTGATGACCTTGATGGCAGCCGAGGACTGCACGGTAGCGATGGCGTTACCGGCATAGATCGGGCGCTTGAAGGTGTCGGCGCTGACGACTTCGGTGATCTCGGAAATCTGGTCGACGTCCAGCAGGGCGGCAACGCGCGGCAGGAAGTTCTTGCCGTTGGTGGTGGCGGCGGCCAATACGTGGCTGGACCCACTGTCTTTCACGACAGCGGCGATCAGCGGAGCCACGTTTTCCGGCAGTTGGTGAGCGTAGGCGGCGTTGTCGGCGACCAGCACCTTGGAGACACCGGCGATCCTCGCAGCGGCTTCAGCCACGCCAGCAACGTTCTGGCCAGCGACCAGCACGCTGATTTCACCGCCGATCTTCTGCGCGGCAGCGACCGTGTTCAGCGTCGCGGCACCCAGGGCGCCATTGGAATGTTCTGCAACAACCAGCACAGTCATCAGATCACCTTCGCTTCGTTCTTCAGTTTCTCGACCAGTTCGCCTACCGATTTCACCTTGATGCCGGCGCTGCGCGCGGCGGGTGCTTCCACCTTAAGGGTCTTCAGCGTGGAAGCGGTGGAGACGCCCAGTACATCGGGTGGGAGGAATTCCAGCGGCTTCTTCTTCGCCTTCATGATGTTGGGCAGCGAGGCGTAGCGCGGCTCGTTCAGGCGCAGGTCGGTGGTGACGATCGCCGGCAGGTTCAGGGCAACGGTCTGCAGGCCGCCGTCGATTTCACGGGTGACCTTGACCTTGTCGCCAGCCACTTCCACCTTGGAGGCGAAGGTGCCCTGGGCGTAGCCGGTCAGCGCCGCCAGCATCTGGCCGGTCTGGTTGTTGTCGCTGTCGATGGCCTGCTTGCCGAGGATGACCAGCTGCGGCTGCTCTTTGTCGACAATGGCTTTCAGCGCCTTGGCCACGGCGAGCGAGTTCAGCTCGTCATTGCTCTCGACCAGCACCGCGCGGTCGGCGCCGAGGGCCAGGGCGGTACGCAGTTGTTCCTGCGCACCGCTGGGGCCGACCGAGACCACCACGATCTCGCTGGCGACGCCCTTCTCTTTCAGGCGTACGGCCTCTTCCACGGCGATTTCGCAGAAGGGGTTCATGGACATCTTGACGTTGGCCAGATCGACGCCGGAGTGGTCCGCCTTGACGCGGACCTTGACGTTGTAATCGACCACGCGCTTGACGGCTACGAGGACTTTCATGGGTGACTCCTGAAAAAATCCGGGCCTTGCGGCCCGGGCAAGGGGAACTCGTTACGGACTTGGCCGCAGGGCGCATAACCGTTTGCGGTTATCCGCCGTCATTGGCTGCGGCGGCGGATAACGCTGGCGCGTTATGCGCCCTACGTTCGTGGCAACGTCATGCAATGGCGCTGCGGTTGAGTCTGGGTTCGCGAGCAAGCTCGCTCCTACGAAGAGCACGCCCAAGCGGGCCGGCTGCCTGTAGGAGCGAGGGGGACGCCTAGTCCTTGCTCGCGAACGGACTCATGCCAGTCCATAGGGCGCATAACCGCTTGCGGTTATCCGCCGTCATTCGGGGCAACGGCGGATAACGCTGGCGCGTTATGCGCCCTACGCTTTGGCGATCATTGAGATACTCAGGCCTTCTGCTCGATCACGCCGTCGGCCTTGAGCTGCGTCAGGCGCGCGTCGTCCAGCCCCAGGCGGCGCTTGAGCACCTCGTCGGTGTGCTCGCCGAGCATCGGCGCCGGGCGCTGGTATTCGATAGGCGTCTCGGACAGCTTCAGCGGGCTGCCGACCATGCGGAACGCCGGGTTCTGCGCGTGGGGAATGTCCACCAGCATGTCGCGGGCAACCACCTGCGGCTCGTCCAGTGCGCGGCCGATGTCGTTGATCACGCCCACCGGCACCTTCATCGCGTGGATGCGCTTCACCCAGTTGTCGGCGGTGTCGCCCTGGAAGTGCTCGGCCAGCTTGCCGACGATGATCTCGCGGTTGCGTACACGGTCGGCGTTGCGGGTGAAGCGCGGATCCTTGGGCAACTCCGGCAGGCCGATGGCATCGCACAGCGAGACGAACTGGCTGTCGTTGCCGCAGGCGATGATGAAGTCCATGTCCTTTGCGCTGAACACCTGATACGGCACGATGTTGACGTGGGCATTGCCCTGGCGCCCCGGCGAACGGCCGGTGGCGAGGTAGTTCTGGCTCTGGTTGCCGAGCATGGCGACCTGCACGTCCAGCAGCGCCATGTCGCAGTGCTGGCCGCGGCCGGTCTTCTCCCGCGCCAGCAGCGCGGCCTGGATGGCGACCACCGAGTACAGGCCGGTCATCACGTCGGACACCGCGACACCTACCTTCTGCGGGCCGGCGCCGGGCACGCCGTCCTTCTCACCGGTGATGCTCATCAGCCCGCCCATGCCCTGGATGATGAAGTCGTAGCCGGGCTCCTCGGCGCGCGGGCCGGTCTGGCCGAAGCCGGTGATGGAGCAGTAGACCAGGCGCGGATTGACCTTCGACAGGCTGTCGTAATCCAGCCCGTACTTGGCCAGCGAGCCGGCCTTGTAGTTCTCGATCAGCACGTCGCACTCGCCGGCCAGCGCACGCACCAGCGCCTGGCCTTCGGGCGTCGCCAGGTTCAGCGCCACCGACAGCTTGTTGCGGTTGGTGGACTGGTAGTAGGCCGCCTCGGAACTGTCCGTGCCATCGGCTGCCTTCATGTAGGGCGGGCCCCAGCCACGGGTGTCGTCACCCACGCCGGGTCGTTCGATCTTGATCACTTCCGCGCCCAGGTCGGCCAGCACCTGGCCGCACCAGGGGCCGGCCAGCACGCGGCTGAGGTCGAGTACGCGGTATCCGCTCAAAGCACCCATCTGCAACTCCTCACTGGCGCGCTCAGGCGCGCTCGATAACCATGGCGAGCCCTTGGCCCACGCCGATGCACAGGCTGATCACCGCATAGCGTTGACCCGTGCGCTGCAGTTGTCGCGCCACGCTCAGCGCCAGCCGCGCGCCGGAAGCGCCCAGCGGGTGGCCGACGGCGATGGCGCCGCCATTGGGGTTGACCCGCGCATCGTCGAAGTCCACGCCCAGGCCGTGCAGGCAGCCGAGCACCTGGGAGGCGAAGGCCTCGTTGATCTCGATGATGTCCATGTCGGCGAGGGTCAGTTCGGCGCGCTGGAGCGCCTTGTTGATCGCCTCCACCGGGCCGACGCCCATGATTCGCGGCTCCACGCCGACCGCCGCCGCCGAGAGAATCCGTGCCAGCGGCTGGAGGCCATGGCGCTCGCCCGCTGCTGCAGAGCCGATCAGCAGCGCCGCTGCGCCGTCATTGACGCCGGAAGCGTTGCCGGCGGTGACCACGCCACCTTCGGACAGCGGCTTCAGGCGGGCCAGCGCGGCTTCATCGGAAGACGGGCGCGGATGTTCGTCCTGCTCCACCACGTTCGGCGGCGTCTTGCGCCCGGTGGGCACGCTGACCGGGAGGATTTCCCCGGCGAAGAAACCGGCCTGGCGGGCGGCTTCAAAGTTGGCCTGGGAACGGGCGGCGAAGCGGTCGGCCTGTTCGCGGCTGATGCCGAACTCGCGGGCCACGTTGTCACCGGTCTCCGGCATCGTGTCGTTGCCGAACCCGGCAATGATCTTCGGGTTGGGGAAGCGCGCGCCGATGGTGCTGTCGAACACTGTCAGGTCGCGGCTGTAGGCGGCTTCGGCCTTGGCCATGACGAAGGGTGCGCGGGACATGCTCTCCACGCCGCCGGCGACGAACAGTTCGCCTTCGCCGCAGGTCACGGCACGCGCCGCGTCGATGACGGCAGCCAGGCCGCTGGCGCACAGGCGATTGACCGTCTGGCCCGGTACCGTCACCGGCAGGCCGGCGAGCAGTGCGGCATGGCGGGCGATGTTGCGGCTGTCTTCACCGGCCTGGTTGGTATTGCCGAGGATCACATCCTCGATGGCTTCGCCCGGCACCTGGGCGCGCGCCAGCAGTTCGCGGATCACCTGGGCGATCAGGTCGTCCGGGCGCACCGGCGCGAGGGCGCCGCCATGGCGACCGAAGGGGGTGCGCAGGCCGGCGTAGATATAGGCATTGAGCATGGGAATCTCCGTGAATCGTTGGACGCCGGGCTTCAGCCCAGCGCGGGCTCGGCGTTGCGCAGCGACAGACCCAGCGCAGCGCGGCGGCGCAGCCAGGGGCCGGGGCGGTAGCGCGCATCGCCGGTCAGGTCGGTCATGCGTTCGAGAATGCTCAGCAGGCGCGCCGGGCCGACGCTGTCGCCCCAGGCCAGCGGGCCTTGCGGGTAGCCCAGGCCACGGCGGACGCCTTCGTCGAGGTCATCGACGCTGGCGATGCGCTGCTGGACGATGTCACCGGCCAGGTTGACGATCAGCGCCAGCACGCGCTGGGCGACGAAGCCGACGCTGTCGTTGATGACGGTGACGCCCACGCCATCGGCGGCCAGCAGCGCATGGGCGGCATCGCGCATGGCCGGGGCGGTCGCTGGGTTCTGCATCAGGCAGCGGTGGCGTTGCAGGTCCAGCAACAGGTCGATGCAGACCGTGCGCGCCGGCTCGGTGCCGAAGTTCTGGCAGGCCGTGGTGGCGTCGACGCCATAGGGAGCCAGCAGGCACAGCGCTTCGCTGCTCGGTTGGGCGCCCTGCTCCAGCTTTGCGCCCAGTTTCTTCAGCAGTTCACCGAGCGATTCGCGGTCCTGCTCGTTCTCCGCGCCGATCCACACCGGTGGCAATGCAGCCACGCTCGGCACCGGCTGCGGCGCGGGCGGGTCGATCATCTTGCCGTCGGCGTAGCGATAGAAGCCGCGACCGACCTTGCGGCCGACGAAACCGGCTTCGAGCATCTGCCGGGTCAGCGCTGCCGGGCGGTAGCGCGGCTCCTGGTAGAACTGGTTGTAGATGGACTCGATCACCGGGTGGGAAACGTCCAGCGCGGTCAGATCGAACAGCTCCAGCGGGCCCATGCGGAAACCCAGGCCTTCGCGCAGGATGCGGTCGATGTCGGCCGGCTCGGCGATGGCTTCCTTGAGCATCTGCAGGGCTTCGGTGCTGTAGGCGCGGCCGGCGTGGTTGATGATGAAGCCGGGGGTGTCCTTGGCGCGGATGCCGCGATGGCCCATGCGCGCGGCCAGCGCCACCAGGCGGTCGCCGACCTGCGGGTCGCTGGCCAGGCCATCGATCACTTCGACCACCTTCATCAGCGGCACCGGGTTGAAGAAGTGGAAGCCCGCCACCCGCTCGGGATGCTGGCAGCCACGGGCGATGCTGGTGACCGACAGCGACGAGGTGTTGGTGGCGAGGATGCACTCGGCGCTGACCACCGCTTCCAGCTCGGCCAGCAGCGCCTGCTTGGCGTCGAGCCGCTCGATGATCGCCTCGACCACCAGGTCGGAATCCGCCAGTTCGCCCAGGGAGCCGGCAACCAGCAGGCGCGCCAGGGTGGCGTCCGCGTCGGCGGCGCTGATCTTGCCCTTCTCCGCCAGTTTGGCGAGGGTCCGCCCGAGGTTGTCGCGGGCAGCTTGCGCGGCGCCATCGCGGGCGTCGAAGAGTTTCACCTGGATGCCGGCCTGGGCGGCGATCTGGGCGATGCCGCTGCCCATGACGCCGGTGCCGACGATGGCCATGCGTTCAATGCTCTCGATACCGAAAGAAAGGGTCATATTCATTCCCCCAGGAAACTGGCTTGGCGTTTTTCCAGGAAGGCGGCGGCGCCCTCCTTCTGGTCCTGCGAATCGAACAGCAGCTGGAAGGCCTTGCGCTCCAGGGCCAGGGCGCTTTCCAGCGGCAGGTCGGCGCCGGCCAGCATCACTTCCTTGATCTGCGCCACGGCCAGCGGCGGCAGCGCGGCGATCTCGGCAGCCAGCTCCAGCGCGCGAGGCAGCGTGCGGGCGTCTTCCACCACTTCACTGAGCATGCCGATAGCCAGCGCTTCCGGCGCCTTGATCAGGCAGCCGGTCAGGGCGATGCGCATCGCCTGGAACTTGCCCACGGCGCGGATCAGCCGCTGGGTGCCGCCGGCGCCGGGCATCAGGCCGAGCTTCACTTCCGGCTGGCCGAAGCGCGCCGACTCGCCGGCGACGATGATGTCGCAGTGCATCGCCAGCTCGCAGCCGCCGCCCAGGGCGAAGCCATTCACGGCGGCGATCACCGGCTTCGGGCAGCGCGAGATGGCTTCCCACAGCAGCTCGGTGTGGCGGCGGTACATCTCGATGGGGCTGGCCTGGGCAAATTCGCGGATGTCCGCCCCGGCGACGAAGCACTCCTCGCCCCCGGTCAGCACCACTGCGCGCACCTCGCGGTTGTCGCTCAGGGCACGGAAGTGCTCGGCCAGTTGCTGGCGCACGGCAGCGTTCAGCGCATTCTTGGCTTCGGGACGATCGATGCGGACGACCGCCACGCCATCGGCCTGGATATCGAGATGTACCACGCGGGTATTCATGGGAGCTTCTGACCTCATACTTGTTTCGTCTGACGAAACTACATTCCGTATTTCGATTTCATCATAGTGACACCCACTCCAGCCTGTAAACGGTGATGATCAACTCACCCTGCAGAAGCCATTGAAATCGCGGCTTCCAGTATTTTTACCGGCACGCCTGTACTAACCGGTTCAGATTCACTACAATTTCGTCTGACGAAACTGAATTTTATTTTATTGATTTTCCGTGAATAGGGGTTCTACCATGCGCCGCAACAAGACGGAGATGGACTCGGCTGCGCCGACGAAAAACGAAGGTGAGATCGGCCTGCTGGAACGGGGACTGTATGACCCCGCCACGGCGCTGAGCGAAGAGGAAAACAGCGGCCAGTTCGTGACGGCCCTGGCTCGCGGCCTGGAGATCCTGCGTTGCTTCACGCCACGGGAAAACGTGCTGAGCAACCAGGACCTGGCGCGCAAGACCGACCTGCCCAAGCCGACCGTGACACGCCTGACCAACACCCTGATGCGCCTGGGTTGCCTCAAGCGCGAGGTGCACTCGGGCAAGTACCAGCTGGACGTTGGTGTGCTGGGTTTCGGCTACGCGATGCTGTCGAACCTGTCGATCCGCGCAGTGGCCCATCCGCTGATGGAGGAGCTGGCCAACCACGCCCAGGCGGCGGTGGCCATGGCCGCTCGCGACCGCCTGCAGATGGTCTACGTGGACGTCGTGCAGGGCCAGGGAAACATGACGATGCGCCGGCAGATCGGCAGTTACCTGCCGCTGGCGGCGAGCTCGGTGGGCCGCGCGTGTCTCGCGGCGATGCCGGAGAACGAGCGGGAATTCCTGCTTGACCACATTCGCGAACGCGAACCAGAGAACTGGCCGGCCATCCGCAAGGGTCTGGACCGTGCCTTCAGAGACTTCACCGATTACGGCTACTGCCTGTCGATCGGCGAATGGCACCGCGACGTCAACTCCGTCGCCGTGCCCTTGGTACATCCGCAGTACGGCCTGCTGGCCTTCAACTGCGGCGGCCCGAGCTTCCAGCTGACCCGCGAGAAGCTCGAGGACGACATCGGGCCCCGCCTGATCAACATGGTCAACAACATAGGTGCCGCCGCTCGCTGAATCTCGGGTGCCGGTGCCTCGCTAGATCGGCCCGCTCGCGGGCCCTTGAGGAGTGCACATGATCCGAGACCCAGAAACGCTGCAGATACTTCTGGATTCCATCCACCAGTTCGTCGGCGAAGTGCTGATCCCGCGGGAAAACGAGGTCGCCGAGACCGATGCGATCCCGCAGGACATCGTCGAGCAGATGCGCGAGATGGGCCTGTTCGGCCTGACCATCCCCGAAGAGTTCGGCGGCCTGGGCGTGACCATGGAAGAAGAGGTGAACATCACCTTCGAACTCGGCCGCACCTCCCCTGCCTTCCGCTCCTACATCGGCACCAACAACGGCATCGGCTCCATCGGCATCCTGATCGACGGCACGCCGGAACAGAAAGCCCACTACCTGCCGAAACTCGCCAGCGGCGAACTGCTCAGCGCCTTCTGCCTGACCGAGCCGGACTCGGGCTCCGACGCTGCCTCGCTGAAGACCACCGCGGTGCGCGATGGCGACTTCTACGTGCTCAACGGCACCAAGCGCTTCATCACCAACGCCCCGCATGCCGGCATCTACACCGTGATGGCGCGCACCAACCCGACGATCAAGGGTTCCGGCGGCATCAGCGCCTTCATCGTCGAGCGCGGCACCCCGGGCATCTCCCTGGGCAAGCCGGACCACAAGATGGGCCAGAAAGGCGCGCACACCAGCGACGTGATCTTCGACAACGTGCGCATCCCCGCCAGCCAGCTGATCGGCGGCGTCGAGGGCGTGGGTTTCAAGACCGCCATGAAGGTGCTCGACAAGGGCCGCCTGCACATCGCCGCGCTGAGCGTCGGCGCCGCCGAGCGCATGCTCGACGATGCGCTCCAGTACGCCCTGGAGCGCAAGCAGTTCGGCCAGCCGATCGCCGAGTTCCAGCTGATCCAGGCGATGCTCGCCGACAGCAAGGCCGAGATCTACGCCGCCCGCTGCATGGTGCTGGACGCCGCGCGCAAGCGCGATGAAGGCCGCAACGTCAGCACCGAAGCGTCCTGCGCGAAGATGTTCGCCACCGAGATGTGCGGCCGCGTCGCCGATCGCTGCGTGCAGATCCACGGCGGCGCCGGCTACGTCAGCGAGTACGCCATCGAGCGCTTCTACCGCGACGTGCGCCTGTTCCGACTCTACGAGGGCACCACCCAGATCCAGCAGGTGATCATCGCCCGCAACATGATCCGCGAAGCCCAGTCCTGACCCTCATCCCCATCGAGGGGTATGGCAGGCGCGTGACCACGCATCACGCGCCTGCCAGCAGGATTCGCACGCGAGCTTACCGAGGGTCGGCCTACCGATCCGCCAACAACTACAACAGGTAATTCGTTCATGGAAAACACTGCTAACGCATCGGCGGCCACCGTCGCCACCCAGGACAAGACCTGGGTCCTGGTCTTCGCCTTCTGCTTCATCGGCCTGCTGATCGATGGCGCGGATTTGATGCTGCTCTCCTACAGCCTCACCAGCCTCAAGGCCGAGTTCGGCCTGAGCAACCTGCAGGCCGGCAGCCTGGGCAGCGTCACCCTGGCCGGCATGGCCTTCGGTGGCATCTACGGCGGCTGGGCCTGTGACCGCTTCGGTCGGGTCAAGACCGTGGTCTGGACCATCGTGCTGTTCTCGGTCGGCACTGCGGTGCTGGGCCTCACCCACAACTACTGGCAGTTCGCGGCCGCGCGCTTCGTTGCCTCGCTGGGCCTGGGCGCACTGTACGTGGCCTGCAACACGCTGATGGCCGAATACGTGCCGACCAAGTACCGCACCACGGTGCTCGGCACCCTGCAGGCCGGCTGGTCGGTGGGCTACATCGTCGCCACCCTGCTGGCTGGCTGGATCCTGCCGGACCACGGCTGGCGCTACCTGTTCTACATCGCCATCATCCCGGTGGTGCTGGCCATCGCCATGCGCAAGCTGATCCCCGAGCCCGCCGCCTGGGTCCAGGCCCAGGCCGAGCGCCAGCAGCGCAAGTCCGCCGGGCCGTCGAGCCAGCCGGTTGCGCCGCGGCAGAATGCCTTCAAGCAGATCTTCGCCGACCCGAAGGCCAGCCGCATGTTCCTGTTCTGGGCGCTGACTGCCGGCTTCCTGCAGTTCGGCTACTACGGCGTGAACAACTGGATGCCGTCTTACCTGGAAACCGAGATGGGCATGAACTTCAAGGCCATGACCGCCTACCTGGTGGGCACCTACGCCGCGATGATCCTCGGCAAGGTGCTGGCTGGCGTTGCCGCCGACTGGTTCGGCCGGCGCACCGTGTTCTCCTTCGGCGCCCTGGGCACCGCGGTGTTCCTGCCGGTGATCGTGCTGTTCCACAGCCCGGAGAACATCCTCTGGATGCTGGTGGTGTTCGGCTTCCTCTACGGCATTCCCTATGGCGTGAACGCCACCTACATGACCGAGAGCTTCGCCGCCGCCTTCCGTGGTACCGCAGTCGGTGGCGCGTACAACATCGGCCGCATCGGCGCCGCCATCGCCCCGGCGGTGATCGGCTTCCTCGCCACGCAGATGTCCATCGGCGTCGGCTTCCTGGTGATGGGCGCGGCGTACTTCATCTGCGGCGTGATCCCCGCCCTGCTGATCCGCGACAAGCAGTTCGACCCGCAGACCGAGTGACACCCGGGGCGGCCCGCCACGCGGGCCGCCTTTCCCGGCGAGGCGCGCTCTACCCCTCTGCTTCGACAAGCCAGCCCGTCTGGCGATGGCCCGCGCAGAGGGTTGGCGTTAAGGTAGAGCGCCTCGCCACGGGAGATCACTAGCATGACCACCTCCTCCACACCGCCGCGCAACTGGTTCGACCAGGGCGGCCAGGCCTACGCCCGCTTTCGTCCCGAATACCCGCCGCAACTCGCCGCCTTTCTCGCCACGCTGACACCCGAGCGGCTGCTGGCGGTGGACGTCGGCTGCGGCAACGGCCAACTGACCCGGCAACTGGGCGAGCACTTCGACGCTGTGCTGGGCCTGGACCCCAGCGCCGAGCAGATCGCCCACAGCGTGCCGCAGCAGCACGTCAGCTACCGCTGCGCACCGGCGGAGGAGCTGCCGCTGGCCGACCACAGCGCCAGCCTGATCACTGCCGCCCAGGCCGCCCACTGGTTCGACCTGCCGCGCTTCTACGCCGAGGTGCGGCGGGTGGCACGGCCACAAGCGATCCTCGCGCTGATCAGCTATGGCGTGCTGCGCCTGGACAGTGAACTCGGCACGCGCTTCGAGCAGTTCTACTGGAACGAGATCGGCCCCTACTGGCCCGCCGAACGCAAGCTGGTGGACAGCGGCTACGCCACCCTCGACTTCCCCTTCAGCGAACTGCAAGGCCCAGACATCGCCATCGAGCTGGAGTGGAACCTCGACGAATTCCTCGGCTACGTCTCCACCTGGTCGGCACTGCGCAAGGCCCGCGAAGCCGGCCGCGAAGACCTGCTGCACCGCTTCGCCGCCGATTTCGCCGCGCTCTGGGGCGAGCCGACGCAGCGCCGGCGGGTGAGCTGGCCGATCAACATGCGTCTCGGCCGGCTGTAGAGCGTCAGGTTAAGGCTGGGCCAGTGCAGCGGGAATCTCGCTGCACAACCCCTCGACCGCCTTCCACGCCGCATCGCGCGAGCGCGCCAGTACCGCTTCTTTCCATTTGTCCGTGTCGACATAGAAGGCATCGCGCAATTGCTGGCGGATGCGCCGGGCCTTCTGCGCCGGTGCACCGGGATTGTTGTGCAGCCACTGATCGGCGCGCAGCGCCTGGAGCACCTGCAGCCCTGGCAGCGTGCCGAATTCCAGGCTCATGGAAACCAGCAGGGCCTGCGGGCATTCGTCGAAGGCGGCGTGGACCAGCTTGCCGCTGAGCTTTACCGAGACGCTGTTGCCCTCCTCGGTGGAGCGCACTTCCTCGCCCCACCATTGGCGTGCGCGCGCTAGAGCTTCTGGGCGCGGGTCGCCGGAATAGATGTACTCGCCGTAGCCCTGCGGCCCCAGGCCGGTGTGCACGTCGATCCAGGCGATCTCCCGGCATTGCCGGGCATGGCGGCGCAGAATTTCGCGCACCGTGCGGTTGCTCCACGTCGGCTGCGTGCCGGAGAAGAACAGCCCGGCGGGATGGCTGGCCTGGCCGGACGAGATGGCCTGCTGCAACGCCCAGCGACCATGGCGCAGCGCATACAGGCGCAGGCGCGCGCCGCCCAGCAGGTCGGGCCAGCGGCGCGGCGCCAGCACGCCGTCCAGCTGCGCGTAGCCGGGGTTCTCTGGCGCGGCGGCGGAGAAGTCGCGGAAGTTGCGGTTGAGGTCGACGTTGTCCTCGGTCCAGCGCCGCAGCCAGGAGAAGCCGTAGGGGTTCACCGCATGCAGGTAGAGCACCGCGCAGTGGTTGGCGCGCGCGTGGTCGCGCCAGGCTGGGTCCGCCAGCAGCGCAGTCTGTACCGCTGAGCCGCAGAAGCCTTCGACGCCATGGCAGGCGCTGCTGATGATCAGCAGCCGCCTGGCATCCGCGGCACCGTCGAGGGCCACGTCCAGCGCCAGTGGCTCGCCTTCGCGGCCAGCCAGGGGATGGGCGTGGGTTTCCACGGTCAGCCCGGCGGCGGCGCAGGCATCGAGGAACTTGCCGCGCGCCTGGGAGTAGCTCTGGGAGAAGTATCGGGATGCGCTCATGCAGACTCCGGGTGCGCGCCTCCACGCAGCGGGCCTGGGCCGGCAGCCGGGGGACGGAAAATTCAGGAATGGGCGAACGCTGGCCGGCGCGGTTCAGTCAGCGGCGTTCGACGGCGCGCAGGATGCATCAGCACGGCGACGCGGAGTAATGCTCTCTGCACATGAGCATGGCGACTGGTTATGCCAGCAGCGCGGCGCTAATCGCTGAAGGCGCGCTGCAGCTCCTC
Organism: Pseudomonas nitroreducens; assembly: GCF_014204515.1. Lineage (GTDB taxonomy): Bacteria > Pseudomonadota > Gammaproteobacteria > Pseudomonadales > Pseudomonadaceae > Pseudomonas > Pseudomonas nitritireducens_A. The sequence continues at coordinate 154,496 of NZ_JACHLI010000010.1, forward strand.
GGCCAGCAATGTCGCTTCGCGGGTCATCAGCTCGGCCGGCCGCGACACCATCGAGAGGCTGGCAATCGGTGTCGGCTCGACGATCCGCACCGGCACCAGGGCCTGAGCAACCATGGGTTGGGCGAGCATGCGCTCGGACCAGAAGCTCACCGCGTCGGTGCTGGTGGCCAGCTCCAGATATAGCAGCGCCGAGGAACACTCGGTGATGCGCGCCGGCGGCGCCACCTGCTGCTCGCGGAACAGGTGCCCGGCCAGGGCCACTTCCAGCGGGTCGGACAGCAGCCATTCCTGGTCGAGCAGTTCGTGCAGCGAGCGCGCCCCGCTCAACGGGTGCCCCTTGCGCACGGCCAGGACCGAGGGCTGCGGCGCCAGCTCGCGCCAGAGCTGCCAGGAAGCGTTCTCCGGCTGCGGCTGGGTGGTCAGCACCAGGTCCAGCCGGCCCTCGCGCAGGCCTTCGAACAGCTGCACCGAGCGCAACTCGTGGATTTGCAGCTGAACGTTCGGGTACCGCTGACGATAGCGGCGCAGGCCATCGGAGAACGCGCGGTTGGGCGTCACCGGGGACACTCCGATGGCCACCCGCCCGGCGATCTCGCCCTTGAGCGTGTCGATCTCCTCGCGCGCACGGCGCACTTCCTCGGTGACCATGCAGGCCATGCTGACCAGTCGCTCGCCGTACTCGGTGACCGTCACGCCACGGTTCGAGCGCACCAGCAGCGGCACGCCGAGTTCTTCCTCGAGCTCCTTCACCGCCTTGGACAGCGACGGCTGGGTGATCTCCAGCAGCCGCGACGCCTCCTGGATGCTGCCGCTCTCGGCGATGGTGCGCAGGGCGCGCAGTTGGTGCAATTTCATGGCGAACGACCGGCTATCTCCCTCGAATGCGCGCCACCTTAACCGCTATCGAAGCCCCGTGAAAGGCGCCCTCCCACGCTTGCCTGTTGCCCTCGCGACGGGCTATCGGTTACTTTGATAATTATTCGCATTTGCGAAATACCCTCTCTGCCCTGGCCGCCCATGACCCGACCCATCGCCTGCGCCTACCGCGCCCAAGTGGCAAACCTCTACGTCGAGAACCACAGCTGGATCCAGCAGTGGATCGCCCGCCGCCTGGGCAACGCCAGCGACGCTGCGGAGCTGGCGCAGGACGTCTTCGTGCGCCTGCTGGTGCAGCCGCGCGAGTTCGAGAGCGACGTGCATGCGCGCGCCTACCTGAGCCGTATCTCGCTGCACCTGTGCGTCGACTTCTGGCGCCGCAAGCAGCTGGAGAAAGCCTGGCTGGAGGCGCTGGCGCTGGTGCCGGAAAGCCATTGGCCGTCCCAGGAGCACCAGGCGATCATCCTGGAAACCCTCGGCCAGCTGCAGGACCTGCTGGAGCGCCTGCCGCCCAAGGTCGCCGCGGCCTTCAGCCTGTCGCAGCTGCACGGCCTGGGCTACCGGGAAATCGCCGAGGAGCTGGGCGTTTCAGTACGCACGGTGACCAAGTACATCGCCCAGGCCATGCTCCAGTGCGCCCTGCTCGAAGCGGAACTGGACGGAGTGCTGCAGTGAGCGCCCGCCTCGATCACGCCACGCTGGAGTGCGCCGCCGACTGGTTCGCGCGCCTGCAGGAAGCCCCCGACGACGCCGAACTGCGCGCGCAGTGGCGCCGCTGGCTGGACCAGGGCGAGGCGCAGCGCCTGGCCTGGAGCTACATCGAGCGGATCAGCCAGCGCTTTGCCGGCATCCAGCAGCAAGGCCCCGCCGCGCACCGCACCCTGGCCACCCTGCGCGGCAACAAGCAGACGCGCCGCCGGCTGCTCAGCCAGTTCAGCGTGCTGGCCGGCGCCGGGCTGTTCGGCTGGCTGGCCTGGCGCGCCAGGCCCATCGACAGCCTGCAGGCCTGGCGCGCGCAGTACCGCACGGCGGTGGGCGAACGCCGCCGCGAACAATTCAGCGACGGCACGCAGGTCTGGCTCAACAGCGACAGCGCGCTGGATATCCGCTTCGACGACAGCCGCCGCGAGCTGGTGCTGTACGCCGGCGAAGTGCTGATCGAGACCGGCCACGGTGACAGCCGGCCGTTCCAGGTGCGCACCCGCGCCGGCCTGCTGCAACCGCTGGGCACCCGTTTCAGCGTGCGCGAACTTGGCCCGCGCACCCAGCTCAACGTCTACCAGGGCGCGGTACGCACCGTCCTGCAGGACAGCGGCGCCAGCCTCACGCTGCAGGCCGGCCAGGGCGTCACCTTCGATGCCCGCGCGGCCGGCGCCATCACCCGCGCCGAAGCCCGCCGCGAAGCCTGGAGCCGCGGCCTGCTGCTGGCCGAGGACATGCCCCTGGCGCAGTTCATCGAGGAGTTGGGCGGCTACCGCCGCGGGCACCTGGGCGTTGATCCGGCGGTGGCCGGGCTGCGCGTGATGGGCAGCTTCCCGCTGGGCGACACCGACCAGGCCCTGGCGCAGCTGGAGGAAGCCCTGCCGGTGCGGGTGCAGCGGCGATTCGACTGGTGGGTGACGGTGGTTCCGCGCGGCTGAGGCGCTTTCGTCGGGCGCATAACCCGGAACGGGTTATCCGCCGCCAAGTTCGCGGCGGATAACGCTGGCGCGTTATGCGCCCTACGTCGGTTCGCGAGCAAGCTCGCTCCTACAGAAAGCGCGCGCCGAGGAGCAAAGGGGATGCCCAGTTCCTGCTCGTGAACCGCGCAACGGCCATCCGGCTCTTGCGGCACGCTGAAAAAAGTTTTCGAGAATGGTTCCGATTTTCCGTTCTGCTTCGGATTACTAGGAAACACCCCTAATAACCGGACGCCAAGGAACCGGAATGTCACGCCAAGACCAGCACTTCCCGAGCAAGAAGCATCCCCTGATCCTCGCCATGGCCCTGAGCCTGGCCACCGTCGCCCCACTCGCGGTATCCCCTGCGGCAAACGCTGAGCAGGCTCAGCGACAGACATTCGACATCCCCGCCGGCCCCCTCGCCCGCCAGCTCAACGAACTGGCCGCGCAGACCGGCCTGCTGCTGGCCGCCGACGCCGGGCTGACCCGCGACCGCCAGAGCCAGGCCGTACGCGGCAGCTACAGCGCCGAGGAAGCGCTGGACCTGATGCTGATGGGCAGCGGCCTGGCAGCCCAGCGTAACGGCAACCGCTACCAGCTGGTGTTGATCCCGCAGGAAGACGCCGCGCTGGAAATGAGCGAGACCACCATCATGGGCCAGGGCATGGGCCAGGCCACCGAGAACAGCGGCAGCTACACGCCGGGCCTGACCAGCGTCGGTTCGAAGACCCCGACCTCGCTGAAGGAAACCCCGCAGTCGGTCTCGGTGATCACCCGCCAGCTGATGGACGACCGCCAGATCACCGACATCAACGAGGCCATGCGCGCCACGCCGGGGATCACCGTGCAGAGCGGCACCTTCCGCCTGCAGGACTACTACTCGCGCGGCTTCGCCATCCAGAACATCCAGCTCGACGGCGCCGCGCCCATGTCCCTGGGCACCACCGCCGGCTCGTTCTACTCCTCCAACGTCTACGACATGGCCGAGTTCGACCACGTCGAAGTGCTGCGCGGCAGCTCGGCGCTGTTCGGCGGCACCGGCGATCCCGGCGGCATCATCAACCTGGTGCGCAAGCGCCCGCTGGATACCTACCAGCTGAAGTTCAGCGCCTCCGCCGGCACCTGGGACAACTATCGCAGCGAACTCGACGTGACCGGCCCGCTGGGCTTCGACGGCAAGCTGCGCGGGCGCGCGGTGGTGGCCTACCAGGACCGCCAGTACTTCACCGACAACCGCGCCACCGACAAGCCGATCTTCTACGGCGTGCTGGAAGCCGATGTCACCGACAACACCCTGCTCACCGCCGGGATGCGCTTCAACCAGGTCCATGAGACCGGCACCGCCAACGCCGTGCCGCGCTACAGCAACGGCGTCGACCTCGGCCTGCCGCGGCATACCGGGCTGTCCACCACCTGGGCCTACGCCGATGGTTTCTCCCGCGAATACTTCGCCAAGCTCGACCAGCGCCTGAACGACGACTGGAAGCTCAACCTCAGCTACACCAACATCTACGACACCATCGAGACCAACAACGCCACCACCCTGGGCTCGGTGAACCCGGTGACCGGCAGCGGCGTCACCCGCTACGGCACCTGGATCACCCAGCGCAGCGAGCAGGACCTGTGGGACGCCAACGTCTCGGGCAACTTCAGCCTGTTCGGCCTGAACCACCAGCTCACCGTCGGCGGCGACTACCAGGACATCGACAGCCGCTGGCAGGGCACCCCGCGCTTCGCCAGCGCCGGTGGCGCGGTGGACGTGTTCGACCCCAACTCCACGCCCTGGACCGACCCCGGCCCGCGCCCGGACGTCACCCGCGACTACAGCCCCAACAGCCAGACCCAGTACGGCCTCTACTCCAGCCTGCGCCTGCAGCTGGCCGAGCCGCTGCACCTGATCCTCGGTGCGCGGGTGCAGCGCTACAAGTTCGACCAGACCTACCAGACCCTGGCCAACGGCGTGTGGGGCGTGCAGTCGCGCGTCGACATGCGCGAACCGACCAGGACCACTCCGTTCGGCGGCATCGTCTACGACCTCACCGATGAGTGGGCCGCCTACGCCAGCTACGCGGAAATCTTCAAGCCGCAGCAGAACTACATGGCCGGCCCGCTGGGCAGCGGCAGCACCCTCGACCCGATGACCGGCAAGACCTACGAGACCGGCCTGAAAGGCGAGTTGTTCGACGGCAAGGTCAACACCAGCGTGGCGCTCTACTACACCAAGCGCGAAGACCAGGCCGTGCTCGACCCGCAGTACGACGCCACCTCGGTGCTGTTCGGCGGCAACTGCTGCTACGTCAACGGCGGCGAAGTCGTCAGCAAGGGCGTGGACCTGGAAATCTCCGGCGAGCTGCTGCCGGACTGGATGGTCATGGCCAGCTACACCCTGAACCTCAACAAAAATCGCACCGTCGGCGGCGAGCTGAGCACCATCACGCCCAAGCACATGGCCAAGCTGTTCAGCACCTACCGCCTGCCGGGCGACTGGTCGAAGTTCCGCGTCGGTGGCGGCGTCGATATCCAGAGCGCGACCAAGGTCAGCGGCACCGCCAACGTCTACGACAGCAACGGCAACGTGACCCAGGCCGACGTTCCCTTCGACTACCAGCAAAGCGGTTACGCGGTGTGGAATGCCCTGGTCGACTACCAGGTGGACGAGCACTGGAACGTCGCGCTCAACGGCAACAACCTGTTCGACAGGAAGTACTACCAGACGGTCGGCACCTCGACCTATGGCAACGTCTATGGCGACCCCCGCAACTTCATGCTGACGGTTCGCGCCACCTACTGAAGGCGACGGTGCTGACGGCCACGACAAGGGCCGCCAGCGCCCCTCTCGCCTGGCGCAAAGCGGTCTACGCTCCTCCCATCCACCCCACGGGAGTCACCGCGATGATCCGCGCCCTGCTGACCGCTTCCCTGCTGTCCCTGAGCCTTGCCGCCCAGGCCGAGGTCAAACCCTTCTCTTCGGCTTTCACCACCCAGGACATCGCGGTAGATGGTGCAACCCTCCACGTCCGGGTCGGCGGCAAGGGGCCGGCCGTGGTGCTGCTGCATGGCTTCGGCGACACCGGCGACATGTGGGCGCCGCTGGCCAACGACCTGGCGCGCGACCACACCGTGGTCGTCCCAGACCTGCGCGGCATGGGCCTGTCGTCGATCCCCGCGGCGGGCTACGAGAAGAACACCCAGGCCGGCGATATCCGCGCCGTGCTGGCCAAGCTGGGCATCGAACACTCGGCGGTAGTCGGCCATGACATCGGCACCATGGTCGCCTACGCCTATGCCGCGCGTTACCCCCAGCAGACCGAGCGCCTGGTGGTGATGGACGCGCCGGTTCCGGGCATCCCGCCGTGGAACGAGATCGTCCGCTCGCCGATGCTCTGGCACTTCGACTTCGGCGGCCCGGACATGGAGCGCCTGGTGGCCGGGCGCGAGCGCATCTACCTGGACCGCTTCTGGAACGAATTCGCCGGCGACCCGCACAAGGTCGACGAAGCGACCCGCCAGCACTACGCCAAGCTCTACGCGCGCCCTGGCGCCATGCACGCCGCCTTCGCGCAGTTCCGCGCGATCCGCCAGGACGCCGTGGACAACGAGGTGGCCGTGAAGACCCGGCTGCGCATGCCGGTGATGGCCATCGGCGGGGAAAAATCCTTCGGCGCCAACGAAGCCATCGTCATGCGCAACGCCGCCGACAACGTCACCGAAGTGGTGGTCGCCGGTGCCGGACACTGGCTGATGGAAGAAGCGCCAGAGAAGACCACCCGCACCATCCGCGGCTTCATCACGCCCTGAACAACGCGCGACAGGCCCGGTGGTTAACCGGGTCTTAACCTTGTTCTGGCAATTGATGCACAGCGCCCGGACTTCTGCGCCGGCACCGTCATCAGCCTGTCAGCCGCCCGCCGGATGCCTGCCTTCAACCAGGCATGCGGCGTGCTGACAAACGAGACCCGACCATGGCCCTGCTGTTCACCCCCACGCCCGCGCTCAGGGATGCCGCGCCCAATCGCTGGGACTGGTGCCTGCTGCCACTGGTGCTCGCGCTGCTGGTGCTGGCTGCCTATGGCGCCATGCAGATGGACCGGCCGTTCGTGGTCGGCGAGGCGCTGCCGATCTCCCTCGACCCGCTGTACCTGCCCTACTACCTGCTGCGCACCATCCTGCGGATGTTCACCGCGCTGGGCTTCTCGCTGCTGTTCGCCTTCCTCTTCGCCGCCATCGCCGCCAGGTACCGCGCCGCCGAGAAGGCCATGATCCCGCTGCTGGATGTGTTGCAGTCGGTGCCCATCCTGGGCTTCCAGGCGATCGCCATCGCCCCCTTCATCGCGCTGTTCCCCGGCAACCTGCTGGGCGTGGAGTGCGCGGCGATCTTCGCCATCTTCACCTCCCAGGCCTGGAACATGGCGCTGAGCCTGTACCAGTCGTTCCGCAGCGTACCGGCGGAGCTGAGCGAGGCCGCGCGGATCTTCCGTCTCTCCGCCTGGCAGCGTTTCTGGCGCCTGGAACTGCCCTTCGCCATGCCCGGCCTGCTGTGGAACATGATGATGTCGATGTCCGGCGGCTGGTTCTTCCTGGTCGCCGCCGAGGCCATCTCGGTGGCCGGGCAGGACATCAAGCTGCCCGGCATCGGCTCCTACATCGCCGTGGCCATCGACCAGCGCAACCTTGGCGCCATCGCCTGGGCCATCGGCGCGATGCTCGCCGGCATCCTGCTTTACGACCAGTTGTTCTTCCGCCCGCTGCTGGCCTGGGCCGACCGCTTCCGTTTCGAAGAATCCCAGGGCGACACCGCGCAGCGTTCCTGGCTGCTCGACTGGCTGCGCCGCAGCCGCTGGATGAGCGCGCTCTCCAACCGCATGGGCGATGGCTTCCAGGCCGCCATGGGCTGGTTCCCCAAACGCCACGACGGCAGCGTTGCAAGCCACACCTGGCTGCGCCTGCCTGACTGGTGGCCGCGCGCCTGGGACGCGCTGCTGATGCTGGCCTGCGCCTTCGCCTTCGTCCGCCTCGGGCTGTTCGTGCACCAGGATGTGGGCTGGGCCGAGACCTTCCACGTGCTCGGCCTGGGCCTGCTGACCCTGCTGCGGGTGATGCTGCTGATCGCCCTCGCCTCGCTGGTCTGGGTGCCGCTGTCGATCTGGATCGGCCTGCGCCCGCGCTGGTCGCAGAAGGTCCAGGCGCTGGCGCAGTTCCTCGCCGCCTTCCCGGTCAACCTGCTGTTCCCGCTGGTGGTCGTGGCGCTGGTGCACTTCCAGCTCAACCCGAACATCTGGCTCAGCCCGCTGATGGTCTTCGGCACCCAGTGGTACATCCTCTTCAACGTCGTCGCCGGCGCCGCCAGCATTCCGTATGAACTGCGCCTGGCGGCGGACAATCTCGGCCTGCGCGGCTGGCTGAAATGGAAACGCGTCTACCTGCCGGCGGTGTTCCCCAGCTTCGTCACCGGCGCCATCACCGCCAGCGGCGGCTCGTGGAACGCCAGCATCGTCGCCGAGTACGTCAGCTGGGGCGACACCTCGCTGACAGCCACCGGCCTTGGCAGCTACATCAAGCAGATGACCGATGCCGGCGACTTCCACCGCATCGCCCTGGGCATCGGGGTGATGTGCATCTACGTGATGCTGCTCAACCGCTTCTTCTGGCGCCGGCTGTACCGGCTCGCCGAAAACCGTCGCTGAGGACCTGCGATGAACGCCGCACCGCTGATCGAACTCAAGGCCGTCGCCAAGTCCTTCATGGCCTCCGACGGCACCCCGCGCACCGTGCTGGAAGAGGTCGACCTGCACCTCCACGAGCGCGAGATCGTCGCCCTGCTCGGCCGTTCCGGCTCCGGCAAGTCGACCCTGCTGCGGATCATCGCCGGGCTGGTGGGCGCCGACCGCGGCCAGGTGAACTATCGCGGCAAGCCGATCCACGGGCCGGTGGACGGCGTGGCCATGGTCTTCCAGTCCTTCGCCCTGTTCCCCTGGCTGACCGTGCAGCAGAACGTCGAGCTGGGCCTGGAAGCCCAGGGCGTGCGACCCGCCGAACGCGAGCGGCTGGCCAATGGCGCGCTGGAGCTGATCGGCCTCGCCGGCTTCGGCGGCGCCCTGCCGCGCGAGCTTTCCGGCGGCATGCGCCAGCGCGTCGGCATCGCCCGGGCGCTGGTGATGAACCCCGAGGTGCTGCTGATGGACGAAGCCTTCTCGGCCCTCGACGTGCTCACCGGCGAGACCCTGCGCGACGACATGCTCGAACTCTGGGAGGAACACCGCATCACCACCCGCTGCATCCTGGTGGTCTCGCACAACATCGAGGAGACGGTGATGATGGCCGACCGCATCCTGATCCTCTCCAGCGACCCCGGCCGCGTGCGCACCGAGCTGCGTATCGACCTGCCGCGCCCGCGCAACGCCGACTCCGAGGAAGTCCGCGCACTGGTCGACGAAGTCTACGCGCTGATGACCCAGCGCCCCGAAGCCGCTGCCAGCGGCGAGCAGCCGCAAACGGTCGAGCCCGGCTACCGCCTGCCCGATGCCGACGTGGTGCGCATGGAGCGGGTGCTGGAGCTGCTGGCCGGCGAGCGCTTCAACGGCCAGGCCGACCTGCCGCACCTGGCCGAGGAGACCGAGCTGCCCGACGAGGTGCTGCTGCCGGTCTGCGAGGCCCTCGGCCTGCTCGGCCTGGCCCAGCTGGTGGCCGGCGACCTGCGCCTGACCCGCCAGGGCCGGCATTACGTCACCGCCCGCCAGGCCCGGCGCCAGGACCTGTTCGCCCGCCAGTGCCGCGGTCGCGTCGCCCTGCTCGGCTACATCCTCGACAGCCTGCAGGCCGAGACCACCGGCAGCATCGCCGAGAAGGCGATCCTCGACCGCCTGGAGGAATCCATGGACGCCGAGGTGGCCGAGCGGGTGCTCAAGGTCGCCATCGAATGGGGCCGCTACGCCGAGCTGTTCGAGTACGACTTCCATACCCGTCGGCTGAGCCTCGCCCGCGAGGAAAGCGAGCAGCCCGAGTGAGCGCCTTAAGGCTTTGCTAAGGCTGTGTGGCGATACTTGCTGCTGCCGCGCCTTGCTTGACGCGGCAGACAGGCGAGCGTACCTTGCGCCGCGCTTCGTTCCCCCACACAGGAGTCCTGCCTTGGACAGTTGCCCCAGTCGATTGCGACAGGTCTGAACAGCGAGCACGTCCGGCAGCACATCCCTGCCACTGTCTCGCTGATCACAGCGGACAGTGGCGATCCGCATCCCGACCGGGATGACGCATCCCCATTCTCCCCTTCCGCCTCACCGGGCGGCGCCCACCCTCGGCGCCACCGGCGAAGCCTTGCGACCTTGCGCAATCCATACCCGCCAATGCCGCGCAGGCCCGTGCCTGTGCGCTTTTGATCGCCGGCTGCCGGCCGGCATCTACCCGCAAGCGAGGTGGATCATGGATTGGAAAATCTTCCTGCTGCGCGCCGCCGCAGCACTCGTTCTCGGCGCCCTGATCGGTGCCGAACGCCAACTGCGCCAGCGCCTCACCGGCCTGCGCACCAACGCCCTGGTCAGCACCGGCGCCTGCCTGTTCGTGCTGATGACCCAGAGCGTCCCCGGCCTGGCCAGCGATGCTTCGCGTATCGCCGCCTACGTGGTTTCCGGCATCGGCTTCCTCGGTGGCGGCGTGATCATGCGCGACGGCCTCAACGTGCGCGGCCTGAACACCGCCGCCACCCTCTGGTGCACCGCCGCCATCGGCGTGCTGTGCAGCATGGGCCTGCTGCTGGAAGCCGCCCTGGGCAGCCTCGTGGTGCTCTGCGCCAACATCCTGCTGCGCGATATCGCCCAGCGCCTGAACCATCAGGAAGTGCTGCCGGCCACTGAAGTCGAACTGCGCTACGGCGTGGAGATCGTCTGCCGCGCCGAGGACGAGATCCAGGTACGCAGCCTGATGCTGCACAGCCTCGACGGCGCCAGCCTGCGCCTGCAGTCGCTGCACAGCGAGGACCAGGCCAACCCGGCCAAGCTGGAAGTGCGCGCCGAGCTGCTCGGCGACCACGGCGCCACCACCCAGCTGGAGCGCCTGGTGAGCCGCATCAGCCTGGAAAAAGGCGTCAGCTCGGTGCGCTGGCAGGTCTTCGACCTGGCCGCCGACTGACTCATCCCATCCACCCCGAACAGGAGATCCCGGAGCCCAGCCATGAACCCCGACCCCAGTCCCGCATCACCCAGACCCGGGCCGGACGGCGGCTAGCGAGCTCCCCTCGCGCCGCCCTCCGGCCTGACCGGCGGCGGCGCACGCAGTGCGCTCCGCAAACCCCCATGGTGGTCGCCGCACGGCGGCCGCCCAGGAGTGCATCATGCTGTTCAAACACTTCGGCCGGCGCCTGCTGGCCTTGTTCGACCACGGCCTGAGCCGTCATTTCCGCCGCCAGGCGGTGCTCGAACTGCTGCGCAACGGTACTGCCCGCGGCAGCCTGCCACCCGACTTCGTCCGTCAGCTGGCCAGCGCCGCCGAACAGGACGCGGACCAGCTCTACCGGCAATTCCACAGCCACCCCGAAGGCCTCGACGCGGAGGTCGTCGAACGCCAGCGCGAACGTTTCGGCGCCAACCTGGTGGACCAGGAGAAACCCGTCTCGCCCCTGCTGCACCTGTGGTGGTGCTACCGCAATCCGTTCAACCTGCTGCTCAGCCTGCTGGCACTGGTGTCCTGGCTCACCGAGGACGCCGTCGCGGCCACGGTGATCGGCAGCATGGTGCTGATCTCCACGCTGCTGCGCTTCTTCCAGGAGTCGCGTTCCAATCGCGCCGCCGAACGCCTCAAGGCGCTGGTGAGCAACACCGCCAGCGTGCTGCGGCCGGGGCTGCCCGGAGCCGACCGGCGCGGCGCCGTCGAGGTGCCGTTCCGCGACCTGGTGCCCGGCGACGTGGTGCTGCTGTCGGCCGGCGACATGATCCCGGCCGACCTGCGCGTGCTGGCGGCCAAGGACCTGTTCGTCAGCCAGGCCGCCATCACCGGCGAATCGCTGCCGGTGGAGAAGTACGCCGAGCCCCATCGCGGCGCCGCCGGCAGCCCGCTGGAGCGCGAGAACCTGTGCTTCATGGGCACCAGCGTGGTCAGCGGCAGCGCCCGCGCGCTGGTGGTGGGCACCGGCCAGAGCACCTACTTCGGCAACCTCGCCGAACGCGTGATCAGCACCGACCGCGAGCCCACCGCCTTCCAGCAGGGCGTGAACAAGGTCAGCTGGCTGCTGATCCGCTTCATGCTGGTGATGGCGCCCCTGGTGCTGCTGCTCAACGGCTTCACCAAGGGCGACTGGCTGGAAGCCTCGCTGTTCGCGCTGTCCATCGCCGTCGGCCTGACCCCGGAAATGCTCCCGATGATCGTCACCTCGACGCTGGCCAAGGGCGCGGTGGTGCTGTCGCGCAAGAAGGTGATCGTCAAGCGCCTCGATGCGATCCAGAACTTCGGCGCCATGGACGTCCTGTGCACCGACAAGACCGGCACCCTGACCCAGGACCGCATCGTGCTGGAGCGCCACACCGACGTACTCGGCCAGCCCTGCGAGGCGGTGCTCGACGCGGCCTGGCTGAACAGCCACCACCAGACCGGCCTGAAGAACCTGCTCGACGTCGCCGTGCTGGAGCACGCCGCCCCCGAGCGCGAGCAGCGCCTCGGAGCGGCTTTCGCCAAGGTCGACGAGATCCCCTTCGACTTCCAGCGCCGGCGCATGTCGGTGGTGGTCGGCGAACGGGGTGACGGGCACCAGCTGATCTGCAAGGGCGCGCTGGAGGAAATCCTCGCGGTATGCAGCCGGGTACGCCTCGGCGATCAGGAGCAGGCGCTGGACGCCGGCCTGCTGCGGCGCATCCGCGCGCACACCGCCAGCCTCAACGACGAAGGGCTGCGGGTGGTCGCGGTGGCGGTGAAGCAGCTTCCGTCCGGGCAGCAGCACTACCAGGTGGCGGACGAGAGCGATCTGCTGCTGATCGGCTACATCGCCTTCCTCGATCCCCCCAAGGAAACCACCGCCGCCGCCCTGCGCGCGCTGGCCGCACAGGGCGTGGCGGTGAAGGTGCTGACGGGCGACAACGAGCGGGTCACCCGGCGTGTCTGCCGCGAAGTCGGCCTGTCCATCGACGGCATGCTGCTGGGCAGCGACATCGACGCCCTCGGCGACCGCCAGCTGGGCGAGCGCGCCGCACAGTGCAACCTGTTCGCCCGCCTCACCCCGGCGCACAAGGAGCGCATCGTCCGTCTGCTGCGCCAGCGCGGCCACGTGGTCGGCTTCATGGGCGACGGCATCAACGACGCGCCGGCCCTGCGCGCTGCCGACGTCGGCATCTCGGTGGACTCGGCGGTGGACATCGCCAAGGAAGCGGCCGACATCATCCTCCTGGAAAAGAGCCTGATGGTGCTGGAGGCCGGCGTGCTGGAGGGGCGCAAGACCTTCGCCAACATGCTCAAGTACATCAAGATGACCGCCAGCTCCAACTTCGGCAACGTGTTCAGCGTGCTGGTGGCGAGCGCCTTCCTGCCCTTCCTGCCGATGCTGCCGTTGCATCTGCTGGTGCAGAACCTGCTGTACGACGTATCGCAGACCGCCATTCCCTTCGACAACGTCGACCCCGAGCAACTGCGCAAGCCGCAGCGCTGGAAGGCCGATGAGATCGGGCGCTTCATGCTGTTCTTCGGCCCGCTCAGCTCGATCTTCGACATCCTCACCTACGTGCTGATGTGGTACGTCTTCGCCGCCAACACGCCCGACCAGCAGACGCTGTTCCAGTCCGGCTGGTTCGTCGAGGGGCTGCTCTCGCAGACCCTGGTGGTGCACCTGATCCGCACCCGCAGGCTGCCCTTCGTCCAGAGCCGCGCCGCCTGGCCGTTGCTGGCGATGACCCTGGCGATAGTCGCCATCGGCCTGCTGCTGCCGATGTCGCCCCTGGCTGGCTACTTCAAGCTGCAGGCGCTGCCCTGGAGCTACTTCCCGTTCCTGCTGGCGATCCTGATCGGCTATGCCGGCGTCGTGCAGGCCATGAAGGGCTGGTTCACCCGCCGCTACGGCTGGCAGTGACCCGCAGGCGCCGCCTACGGGCGGCGCCACTGGCTGGTATCCGGTTCGATACCAAGTGGATAACAAGTCACTCTCAATTTCCTCCCGCGCCGGCCGCAACGCCGGCTAACCAACACAACGGGAGACTTCTCATGACCAGCATCAGCGCCGTCGGCAACACCAGCATCCGTTACGCCTCCACCACCGGCTCGACCACCAGCAGCGCCTCATCCACCCAGGACAGCACTGCCACCAGCAGCACCTCCCAGGCCGGTGCAAGTTCCGCTACCCAGGGCGCAGCAGGTGCCGGTGGCGCGGGCGGCACCAGCGACAGTTCCAGCAGCAGCTCCGACAGCACCCTGGAGAAACTCAAGCAGGCGGTAGAACAGGCGCAGAAGGAACTGCAGGAAGCCGAACAGGACCTGGCCAAGGCCAACCAGAGCGGCGGCAGCGAGAGCGATGAACAGCAGCAGGCGCGGATGATCGCCGTGCAGGCGGCCCAGGCGCGCGTGTCGGCCGCTTCCGCCGCCGTCGCGACTGCCACTGCCGCCTACTCCGAAGCGCTCACCGAATCGGGCAGCAGCACCAGTGGCAACAGCGTGAATACCACGGCCTGATGCCGGGGCCAGGCGCCTCTTTGCATCCCCCGACCGAGTGGAATCCTGCAGCAATTCCGCTCGGGCAGGCGAAGCCCTCAGCCCCACCTAAGTCTCCCCTCGTAGTCTGGCCAGCACGCCTATCAGGGCATGCCAGACCTTCGAGGAACCGACCCGATGACGGACGCCACGCTCATCCCGCAGCGACTGCCGAAACCGCTCTATCCATCCGTCCAGGGCGCCCTGCCGGCGATGGCCTACCCGGCGCTGCTGATTGCTTTCGCGTTGTTCTTCCTGGCGCCGCTGGGCCTGCACGGGCTATGGATACCCGACGAAACCCGCTATGCCCAGGCGGCCCAGGAACTGCTGCACGGCGGCAACTGGGTGGCGCCGCACTTCCTCGGGCTGCGCTATTTCGAGAAGCCCATTGGCGGCTACTGGCTGATCGCGCTCGGCCAGGCGATCTTCGGCGACAACCTGTTCGGCGCGCGCATCGCCTCGGCGCTGTGCACCGCGGCCACCGCCGGGCTGGTCTGGCTGCTGGGGCGCCGGCTGTGGAACGACGCCTGGAAGAGCTGGAGCGCCAGCCTGCTCTACCTGAGTTTCGGCCTCAGCGCCGGGCAGGCGGGTTACGCCAATATCGATCCGCAACTGACGCTGTGGCTGACCCTGGGCCTGTTCGCCTGCTGGTTCGCCCTGGAGAGCGAGCAGCCGCGTGAGCGCTGGGCGGGTTGGGCGCTGCTGGGCGTGGCCTGCGCCATGGGTTTCATGACCAAGGGTTTTCTCGCCTGGCTGCTGCCGGTGATCGTGGTGGCGCCCTATGCGGTGTTGCACAAGCGCTGGCGTGAACTGCTGCGCGGCGGGCCGCTGGCGATCCTGCTGGCGGTACTGCCGAGCCTGCCGTGGGCCATTGCGGTGCACCGGCGCGAGGCGGACTTCTGGCAGTTCTTCTTCTGGAACGAACACATCCGCCGCTTCGCCGGCAGCAATGCCCAGCATGCCGCGCCATTCTGGTTCTTCGTCCCGCTGCTGTTCGCCGGCGCCCTGCCCTGGGCCCTGCTGCTGGTGCCCAGCCTCAGGCGCGCCTGGCGCGAGCGCAGGGATGCGCGCGTGGCCTACCTCGGCCTGTGGTTCGCCATGCCCTTCCTGTTCTTCAGCCTGAGCAAGGGCAAGCTGCCGACCTACATCCTGCCGTGTTTCGTGCCGCTGGCCTTGCTGATGGCCCACACGCTGGTGGACAAGCTGCGTCAGCGCGATGTCTTCGCCGTCAGCGGCAACGGCCTGCTCAACTTCGTACTGGGCGGTGCGGCGCTGCTCGGCGTACTGGTGCTGCAGGTGGTGCACCCGGTCTACAGCCAGCAGCCGCTGCCGCTGTGCCTGGCCCTGCTGGTCTGCCTGGCCTGGGCCGCCTGCGGCTTCCTGCAGTGGCTGCGGCCGACCCGCTACTGGTTCGCTCCGGCGATCGGGCTCTGGGTGCTGATCGCCCTGCTGCCGCCGGCCATGCCGCTGTCGGTGGTGGATAACAAGATGCCGGACCAGTTCATCGCCCGCCACCTGGGCGAGCTGCAGGCAGCCAAGAGCCTGCTCAGCAACGAACTGGGCGCGGCCTCGGCACTGGCCTGGCGCCTGGATCGCCGCGACGTGACCCTGCTGGATGTGCAAGGCGAGCTGCAGTACGGCCTCTCCTACCTCGACGCCAGCGAGCGCAAGGTTGCTTCCGCGGAGGTCAGCCGGTGGCTGGCACAGCATGCGACGCAAGGCCCGGTCGGCATGGTGCTGAGCCTTTCCGGCAAGACCGGCGCGCAGGTGCCGGGCTGGATTCCGCCGGGCGCGGCAGTCTACCGGGAGAACAACCTGCTGATCGTCATCACTCCCGCGCGCCTCGCGCCAACCCTGGCCGGGAGCGTGCCGGGCAACTGAGCCCAAGCTTGCCGCCCATCCCTGGCGAGATGGGCGGCGCGCCCTCAGAGCACGGCATCGAGCAGCCGGTACCAGGCGATGCCGACACCGAGGTAGAGACGCTGCAGGCCATGGAAGGGAATCGGCCGCAGCGGCGTGACCGGGAAGGGAAACGCCTGCTCGCGGTCCAGCAGACGCTGCGCCAGGTGCCGGCCGAGGGTCGAGGCCATGGCGATGCCGCGACCGTTGTAGCCCAGCAGGATGCTCAGGTTCGGCGCCGGCTCGTGCAGGCGCGGCATGAAGTCCGGCGTCAGCGATACTCGGCCGCTCCACTGGTACTCGAACTCGACCTCGGCCAACTGCGGGAACAGGCCCAGCAGCGAGCGCTTGAGGTGCGTCCAGTCCCCCGGCGAACGCGGCTCGGCGAAGGGGCCACGGCCGCCCAGCAGTAGCCGGCCACGGGCATCCTGCTTGAAGTACAGCAACAGCCGGCGGGCGTCCGAGCAGACTTCGCCATTGGGCAGCACGCTGCGCCGCAGGTTGTCCGGCAGGGGCTTGGTGGCGACGATGAAGCTGTTGGCGGCGATCACCGTCTGCCGCAGTTTCGGCCAGAGGTCGTCGCTGTAGCCGTTGGTGGCGAGGATCACCCGCTCGGCGGTGAGCGTGCGCTGCGTATCGGTGGTCAGCTGCCAGCCGCTGCCATGACGGCGCAGGCCGGTCACGCGGTTGTGGCCGTGTATCTGGACACCCTCGCTCAACGCGGCGCGAGCCAGTCCCCGGGCATAGCTCAGCGGTTGCACGCTGCCGGCACGCGGGTCGACCCAGGCGCCGAGGTAGTCGTTGCTGCCGATGCGCCGGGCGACGCTGCTCTTGTCCAGCATCTCCACCGGCACGCCGCACTGGCGCCACTGCTCGGCGCGCTTCTCGATGGCGCGCAGGGCAGCCGGCGAGGCAGCCGGCTGAATCCAGCCCTGGCGGGTGGCCTCGCAGTCGATGTCGTAGCGGCGGATCAGCTCAAAAACCTCATCGGCGGCGCCACCGGCGACCTCGATCAGGCGCTCGGCCTGGTCGCCGCCGAACATCCGGCGCAGGTCGTCGGGGTCGTGCTTGAGGCCCGGAATCACCTGCCCGCCGTTGCGCCCGGAGGCGCCCCAGCCCGGCTCGCCGCCATCCAGTACGCAGACGCGCACGCCGCTGCGCGCCAGGTGCAGCGCGGTAACCAGCCCGGTGTAGCCAGCGCCTACGATGGCGACGTCGACCTGTTTGTCGTCCGCCAGCGCCGGTGTCGCCGGCGCCGGGTTCGCCGTGGCCGCCCACAGCGAGGGCGGCAGTGTCAGGGGCTGGGCGTTCATGCCTGGCCTCCGTCGGTGTTGAGCAGGCGGCGGAGGAATTCCTGGGTGCGCGGCTGGCTCGGCGCGCCGAGCACATCCTTGGCCGCGCCCTCCTCGACGATGCGCCCGCCATAGAGGAAGCACACCTTGTCGGCGACTTCGCGGGCAAAGCCCATCTCATGGGTCACCACCACCATGGTCATGCCTTCGTCGGCGAGCTTGCGCATCACCGCCAGCACTTCGCCGACCAGCTCCGGGTCCAGCGCCGAGGTCGGCTCGTCGAACAGGATCGCCTTGGGCCGCATGGCCAGGGCGCGGGCGATGGCCACACGCTGCTGCTGGCCGCCGGAGAGTTCGTCCGGGTAGGCGTCCATGCGATGGCCGAGGCCGACTTTCTCCAGCAGCGCACGGGCGTGCTCGCGGGCCTCGTCGGGGCGTTCCTTCTTCACGTAGATCGGCCCTTCCATGACGTTCTGCAGCGCCGTGCGATGGGGGAACAGGTTGAAGCGCTGGAACACCATCGCCACCTGGGTGCGGATTTCATGGATGGACTTGGCGTGGCGGTCGACGCGTTCCTGGCCGACCAGGATGTCGCCACCCTCGTAGGTTTCCAGGCCGTTGATGCAGCGCAGCAGGGTCGACTTGCCCGAGCCGGACGGGCCGATCAGGCACACCACCTGGCCGCTCTCCACCGACAGGTCGATGCCTTCGAGGACGCGGGTGCTGCCGTAGCTTTTGTGCAGCGACTGGATGCGGATCATGCTTTCTTCCTCGTGGCGATGCGCGCTTCGAGGCGGCGCAGGGCGAACGACAGCGGCAGGCTCAGGGCCAGGTAGAGCAAGGCCACCAGGCTGTAGACGGTCATGTTCTCGAAGGTCGAGGAAGCGATCAGCTGGCCGGCGCGGGTCATCTCGGCGACGGTGATGGTGGACACCAGCGAGGAGTCCTTGAGCATCATCACCAGGGTGTTGCCGTAGGGCGGCAGGGCGATGCGGAAGGCCTGCGGCAGCACCACCCGGCGCATGATCATCGGGCCGCGCATGCCGAAGGACTCGGCGGCCTCGATCTGCCCCTGCTGGATGGCCTGGATACCGGCGCGGAAGTTCTCCGCCTGGTACGCCGAGTAGGCGATGCCCAGGCCGATGATGCCGGCCTGCAGGGCGCTGAGCTGCACGCCGAAGTCCGGCAGCACGAAGTAGATGTAGAACAGCTGCACGATGATCGGCAGGCCGCGGATGATGTTCACCGCGGAGATGGCGAACAGCGCGACGGCGCGCACCTTCGACACCATCATCAGGGCGAAGGCCAGGCCGATGAGCGAGCTGAGCAGGAACGAGGCGACCGTGACCTGCACGGTGACCACCGCGCCATTCAGGAGAATGGGCAGGAAGTCCAGGGCATTCTGGAAAAACATGGGCATGTCCGTGGGCGTGATTCGGAGGCGGCCGTCGCCCTTCACCGGGCGCAGGGCTGCGGCGAAAGGCGCGGGTAAGGCTTGGGAAAAGGCGTAGCGAAGGCGGACGTCAGTCCAGGTGCCACTTGCCGATGATGCCGGCCAGGGTGCCGTCGGCCTTGATGCTGGCGATGCCCTTGTTGACCTGGGCAAGCAGCTGCGGATCGCCCTGGCGCAGGATCAGGCAGACCTCGCCCTTGATCTGCGGCTGGTAGCTGTCCACCAGGCGGACCTTCTTCAGGCTGCCCTTGGCCATCTGGTAGGCGAGGATCGGGTGGTCGCCGAAGCCGGCCTTGATGCGGCCCAGGGCCAGGTCGCGGGTGAGGTCGGCGAGGGAGTCGTAGCCGCGCACTTCCTTGAAGATGCCGCGCTTGTTCAGCGCGTCGATGAAGATGGTGCCGACCTGGGCGCCGACGACCTCGCCCTTGAAGTCATCCATGCTGGTGTAGGCCTTGTCATCGTCGGCGCGCACCACCAGGCCTTCACCGTACTCGAACACCGGGTCGGAGTACTGCACCACCTTTTCGCGCTCGGGGGTGCGCAGCATGGCGGCGGAGATCAGGTCGATCTTCTTCGCGGTGAGCGAGGGAATCAGCGCGGCGAAGGTAGTCTGGGCGATCTCCACGTCGAAGCCGCCGGCCTTGGCCACGGCCTGGGCGGAGTCGACCATCATGCCCTGGATGCTGTTGGTCTTGATGTCGAGGAAGGTGAACGGCACGCCGGTGGCGGTGGCGCCGACCTTCAGGGTTTCGGCCTGGGCGGCCAGGGATGCCGCACAGCTGGCGACGAGCGCGAGAGCGCAGGAAAACACGCGGAGGCGAGGATGCATTGGTGAACTCCCATTTGACGCGGATTATTGTCTTTATGCGTTATGGATAGCCTCGTATCGGCAGGAGGCGTTGACCGCAATATAAATGATTTACAAGAATCGTAAAGAGATTTATAAATATCGCATATCGATACTTAAAGCCTGAATCAGCCTGATTCTGCTCAAGGACGCCCAAGGACAAGAAATGAGCGACAACGACAACAGCCTGTTCAATCAGTCGCTGGAAAAGGGCCTGGCCGTGCTGCGCGCCTTCAACGCGCGCAACCGCACCATGAACCTGGCCGAAGTGGCCGAGTCTGCCGAGATCACCAAGAGCTCGGCGCAGCGGATGATCCATACCCTCGAAGCGCTGGGGTATGTCAGCAAGCACCCGCAGACCAAGCGCTTCCAGCTGACCCCGCAGGTCATGGAGATCGGCTACAACTACCTCGCCGCCGACACCCTGGTGGACGTCGCCAACCCCTTCCTCGCCGAGCTGGCGCAGACCACCGGCGAGACCACCAACCTCACCGAGCCGGTGCGCACCGACATGCTCTACGTGGCGCGCTTCGTCGGGCCGAAGTTCATCCCCATCCACCTGCCTATCGGCAGCCGCATCCCCATGTACTGCACCGCCTCGGGCCGCGCCTACCTCAGTGCGCTGAGCGATGACGAGGTGCTGGAACTGCTGCAGGGTAGCGACCTGAACAGCCACACCCAGTACACCCGCACCTCGCTGGAGGAAATCCTCGCGGAGATCGCCGAGATCCGCCGCAAGGGCTTTGCGATCAACAGCGAGGAGCTGTTCCTCGGCGACATGGCGGTGGCCGCGCCGGTGCGCAACAGCCAGGGCCGCCCGGTGGCCTCGGTGCACGTGGTGGCGCCCACCAGCCGCTGGAGCCGCGAGGATGCCGAACGGCGCCTGGCGCCGGCGGCCATCGAGTGCGCGCGGGCGATCAGCACCTCGATCCGCACGCTGTGACGCCAGCGCGCATTCAGCCTGCTGTCGGTAACCGCCCCAGTTCGCAGGACCCGTGTGCGTCCTGCAGGCTGCTCTCGAAGGCCTCCAGCTCGCGGTAATTGCGCTGCAGTTCGCGAATGCTGCTGCGCAGCTCGCGCTTCTTGGCGGCGATGGCCTGGCGTACCCGATCCCAGGGCGCCAGGCCGTCATCGCGCTGCAGCAGCTCCTGCATCTCGCGGAGCTTGAAGCCCAGTTGCTGGGCGCACTTGATCACCACCAGCAGCTCGACCGTCTCGCGGCCATAGACTCGGTACTTGCCCTCCCGGCGCGGCGGCGGCAACAGCCCGATCGCCTCGTAATGGCGGATGCCCTTGACCGTTACGCCGGATAGCTCGGCGACCTTCCCGATGTACATGTGCACCGCTCCTTCCCTGTGTCGGGCAATCGGCCAAGGATGGGCAGGTCGCCCGTGCAAAGACAAGCCCGTTCAACCCGCTGCCAGCGCCTCGACCTTGCCGAGCCAGCGCTCACGGCGCTGCGCCGAAGCATTCAGCAATGGCCCGTAGACCTGCGTCTGCAATGACCGGATGCCGCAGAAGGCCAGGGTGGTCCGGCGCATCTGGTGCAATGCCGGCATGCGCTGGAACCAGCGGTAGTACCAGGGCGGCGTGTCCATCGTCACCAGCAGGTGCGCGGTACGTCCTTTCAGCAACTTCTCCGGGAAGGGTGAGCCCTTGCGGTAGCGAAAGGCGAAGCCGGGCAACAGCACGCGATCGAGGAAGCCCTTGAGCAGCGCCGGCACCCCGCCCCACCAGACCGGAAACACGAACACCAGGTGCTGCGCCCAGCGGATGTGTTCCTGCGCCGCCAGCAGGTCGGGCTCCAGCGGCTGGACACCGGCATAGCCACGGTGCAGCAGTGGGTCGAACGCCAGCTCGCCCAGGCGCAGCAACTGCACCTCATGCCCGGCAGCGCTCGCCGCCTGCCGGTATCGCTCGGCCAGCGCGCCACAGAAGCTGTCGCCCGCCGGATGCCCCAGGATCAGTAGAACCTTCTTGCCTCGCATCGTTGCCTCATTCGGGTTGCCAAGGCCTCGCAGGCTAAACCCTCCCCCTGGCGGGAGAGTCAAGCCTGCGCCCGTCATCGGAAATTCAGCGACGCCGCGTATCATCGACCTCCGAAAAAACGCCTCGGCAGCTTACAATCGTGCCCTTTCACCGAATTTGCAGTACGGTCCGTTCTATGGCGCTCGATCCACCCACCATGTTGACCATCTCGGTCGCCCTCGCCGCGGCCGCGGCGCTGTACCTGGCCGTCGAGTGGCGCAGCGTGCGCGAACGCTCGCTGCTGTTCTGGAGCGCGGGCTTCGCCACCATCACCGTCGGTTGCGTGCTCTCGCTGCTGCGCATGAGCGGCTACCTGCTGGTCGGCATCTGGTTCGCCAACGGCCTGCTGGTGCTGGCCCACTGGTTCTTCCTCACCGGCGTCGCGCGCTTCACCGAAGCGCGGCTGTCGCGGCTCTGGCTGCTGATTCCGCTGTTCTGGGCCTCCCTGCTGCTGTTGCCCGACGACAGCCCGTCGTGGTCCAAGCTGATGCTGCTGGCCAACTCCTGGCTGGTCGCCCTGCTCTCCCTGCGCGCCAGCTACCTGCTGCGGCCCCATGGCAAGTCCCTGAGCGTCGGCGCGGTGCAGCTGCGCTACGTGCTGCTGGTGCACGGCGCCTTCTACCTGGCCAAGGGCATGACGGTGATCATCCCCGGCACGCTGATCGACCTGGCGGCCTTCCGCGGCGAGATCATCCAGATTTCCCTGGTCGAGGGCGCCATGGCGATCATGCTGATCGCCCTGTCGATGACCGGCACCGAGCGCTATCGCCGCGAGAAGCGCATGGCCCGCCTGGCCGCGCGCGACCCGCTGACCTCGCTGTACAACCGCCGCGCCCTGGAAGTCCGCGCACCGCGCCTGTTCGAGGACATCGCCGTGGGCCGGCCGGGCGCCCTGCTGCTGATCGACATCGACAACTTCAAGCTGGTCAACGACCTGCACGGGCACACCGCCGGCGACCGCCTGCTGGTGGCGCTCAGCGAGATGATCCGCGCCCAGCTGCCCGAGCGCGCCCTGGCGGCGCGCCTGGGTGGCGACGAATTCGTCATCCTGCTGGTCAATGTCGACGCCGAAGCGGTGCTGGCCCTCAGCGGCAAGCTGCGCGAACAGTTCCAGGGCCTCGCCGCACAGGACTTCGCCACGCCCCAGGCAGTCACCCTGAGCATCGGCGCCAGCCTGTTCGACCAGGCTCCGGCGAGCCTCGCCGCGCTCATCGAACAGGGCGACGCGGCGCTCTACCAGTCCAAGCGCGGCGGCCGCGACAGCATCCGCCTGATGGACCGCACCCAGGTCAGCAGCGCGCTCTGATGCCTGAACCGCGCCTCAGCGCCGCGGCCGCACCGAATACAGCCCCGCCAGCAGGATCAGCAGCGCGCCGCTGATGGTCCAGGCGGTCGGCGCCTCGCCGAAGACGATCAGCCCGATCAGCGTGGCGAACGCCAGCAGCGAGTAGTTGAACGGCTGCAGCGTCGAGGCCTGGGCGTACTTCAGCGCCTGGATCAGCAGCAGCTGGGCGATCACCCCGGACACCGCGACGATGGACATCAGCAGCGCCTCGTGGGGCGTCGGCGTGACCCAGGCGGGAATCCCCGCCGAGGTGGCCGCCACAGCGCCGACCACGGCCATGTACAGCGTGGTGGTGGCGAAGGAATCGGTCTGGCTGATGCGCCGCGAGAGGATGTTGAAGAAGGCGAAGGTCAGCGCCGCCGCCAGCGGGATCAGCGCCGCGGGCTCGAACACGCCCATGCCGGGGCGCAGGATCAGCAACGTACCGCCGAAGCCCACCGCCGCCGCCAGCCATTGCCGGGCGACCATCCGCTCGCCGAGGAAGATCCGCGCCAGGCCCAGGGTCATCAGCGGGAAGACCGCGTAGAGCGCGTGGGTTTCCGCCAGCCCGAGGTAGCGCAGGGCCAGGCCGAAGATGGCGATCTCGCCGACGCCCAGCAGCGAGCGAACCACCTGCTGCCAGGGGCTGGCGCTGCGGCTGGCGGCGCGCACGCCACCCTGGGCGCGGCAGACGATCAGGGCGAACAGCACGAACACCCAGTAGCGCACCATCACCAGCTCGGCCACCGGCAGGTGGCGGACCAGCACCTTGGTGATGCCGTCCTGGCAGGCGAAAATCAGCATCGACAGCAGGCACAGGGCGATGCCCAGGCGCGGGTTGCTGGTGTCGGCCAGAACGCTGGCCGTGGTCTTGCTGGTCATGGGGAAGGCTCGTGGGCAGTGGCGACCCCGCTGCGGGCGCCTTCAGCGCTTGTGCCGGAGCGGCCGGGGCGCGGTCAAGCGACAAGGCGCTAGCGAGCACGCCGATGTCGCCCGCAAGCCCGCCGCCCTTCATTCCCGCGCCGCTTCCCACTACAGTCTGGCAACCGCCCTCCGGCCCACACGGTGAACAATGGACAGGTTTCAGGAAATGACAGTGCTGCTGGCGGTGGCCGAATCCGGCAGCTTCGCCTCTGGCGCCCGCCAGCTGGGCCTGTCGCCGCCCAGCGTGACCCGCGCCATCGCCGCCCTGGAGCAGCGCCTGGGCACCCTGCTGCTGGCCCGCAGCACCCGCAGCGTGCGCCTGACCGAAGCCGGCCAGCGCTACGTCGAGGACTGCCGGCGCATTCTCCAGGAGCTGGAAGAAGCCGAGGAGCTGGCCTCCGGCAGCGCCCTGCGCCCACGCGGCAACCTGACAGTCACCGCCCCGGTGCTGTTCGGCGAGCTGTACCTGGTGCCGCTGATCGCCAGCTACCTCGAGGCCCAGCCGGATGTCAGGGTCAACGCGCTGCTGGTGGACCGCGTGGTGAACCTGCTCGACGAGGGCATCGATGTCGCCGTGCGCATCGGCCAGTTGCCCGAAGGCAGCCTGACCGCGCTGCAGGTCGGCGAGATTCGTCCGGTGGTCTGCGCGTCCCCGGCCTTCCTCGACCGCCATGGTCGCCCAGAGCATCCCGATGATCTGCTCGATGCACCGGTGGTGATGGCCGCCACCAGCACCCTGCTCACCGACTGGCAGTTCGTCACCGCCGACGGGCCGCTGACCCTGCGCCCGCCATCGCGCTTCACGGTCAGCTCGAACAATGCGGCGCTCCACGCCGCGCGCCTGGGTGGCGGCTACACCCGCGTGCTCTCCTATCAGGCCGCCGACGCCGTGGCACGGGGCGAACTGGAAATCGTCCTCGACGCCTTCGCCACCCCGGCGCTCCCCATCCACCTGCTGTACCAGGACAACCCGCGCCTGCCGGCCAAGGTCAGCAGCTTCGTCGCGCATTGCGCCGAGCGCCTGCGCCAGGACCCGGCGCTGCAGGCCGGCCCGGCATGAGCCGGTATCGGCAGATGCAGGTGTTCGACGCCGTGGTGCAGGGCGGCAGCCTGGCGGCGGGCGCACGCCAGCTGGGGTTGTCCACGGCCACGGTGATGCGCAGCGTCGCGGCCCTGGAAGCCCGCCTGCACTGCCAACTGCTGCGCCGCGGGCCACGCGGAATCGAGCTGAGCACCCGCGGCGAGGCGTTCGCCGCCAGTTGCCGGAATATCCTGCGCGCGGTCGACGCGGCGCAAGGCTCTGCCGAGGACCTTCACGCCCATCCCGCCGGCCTGTTGCAGGTCAGTCTGCCGCTGTCGCTGGCCGACCTGGTCTTCGCCCCCATCGCCCTGGACTACCTCGCCGCGTTCCCCGACGTCAGCCTGCTCGGCCGCACCCGCGAAGACCTGCCGCGCCTGCTGGAAGACGGCATCGACATCGCCCTGGTGATCGGCACGCTGCCCGACTCCTCCGGTTTCGCCCTGCCGGTGGGCACGGTTCGCCCAGTGGTCTGCGCCGCACCGCAATACCTCGCGCGCCAGGGCACGCCGCAGGCGCCGGAAGAGCTGAAGATGCACAGCATCATCGTCGCCGGCAGCCTGGGTGCGCTCAGCGAATGGCGCTTCCGCCAGCAGGACGCCGCCCGCGCGGTGCGCCTCGCCCCGCGCCTGGCGTGCAGCACTGCCAACGCCGCGATCGGCGCGGCCCTCCAGGGCCTCGGGCTGACCCGCTGCCTGAGCCACGAAGTGCACCGCGAACTCAGTGCCGGCCAGTTGCAGGTGGTCCTCGACGACTACGCCGCCCCCGGCGTGCCGGTGCACCTGATCTACCGCGAAGGACGCCGCGCCAGCGCGCGGGTGCGCTCCTTCCTCGACTTCGTGGTACCACGCCTGCGCGCCCATCCGGCGTTGCGCGGCTGATTCCGCCGTTAGCGCCAGCCCGTCACGCAGGAGCAACTGCCTTCACTGACTGCTAGCTCCAGCTTTTTGTAGGGCGCATAACCCGGAACGGGTTATCCGCCACTCATCGCGTAGGAGCACTTGCCTTTCCCCGGATAGCTCAGTGTTTGCGCCTCCCCCTCACCCCAGCCCTCTCCCGGAGGGAGAGGGAGCCGATCGTGCCGCCTGATGCTGCAGTGTCCTCCTGCACCGCACAGCCCCCTCTCCCTTCAGGGAGAGGGAAACACAGGCACGGTCTTTCCGAAGAAAACAGTTGCTCCTACGGTTCAACCGCGGCGCAGAAATCTCCATGTAGGAGCGGACCTTGTCCGCGAATCCCTACCGTTACTCCATAGCCCCGGTTAATCGCTCTCGTCTTCGCCGGCGCGAAGCCACAGAGTCCTCCGGCTATCCCACCCTCCGCCGCTGCGGATTTCGCGGACAAAGTCCGCTCCTACGCTTCAACCGCGGCGCAGATGTCTCCGTGCAGGAGCGGACCTTGCCCGCCCGGTAGGAGCGAGCTTGCTCGCGAACGGCACGGCACGGCACGGCATCGCCGCTCGCCAGCACGCACTGGCTCTGGCTCTGGCTCTGGCTCTGGCTCTGGCTCCCACCTGATTCTTCCGCATTCTGAAACGCTGGATTGCCGACCCTGGCGATTCTGCCCGCGCAGCATTGCGCGCAGCATTCCCCCATCAGCCCGAACAACCCGCCACCCAGCGACTCGGCGCTGCCTTCAAACCCATCACCGGAGTCACCGTCATGGCCCACGCCCTCAAGCTCTATCACTTCCCCCTGTCCGGCCACGCGCACCGCGCCGAGCTGATGCTCTCGCTGCTGCAGTTGCCCGCCGAACTGATCTTCGTCGACCTGGCCAAGGGCGCGCACAAGCACCCGGACTTCCTCGCCCTGAACAGCTTCGGCCAGGTGCCGGTGCTGGATGACGACGGCGTGATCGTCAGCGACTCCAACGCCATCCTCGTCTACCTGGCGAAGAAGTACGGCAATGGCCGCTGGCTGCCGGAAGACCCGCAAGGCGCCGCCCGCGTGCAGCGCTGGCTGTCGGTCGCCGCCGGGCAGGTTGCCTTCGGCCCCGCCGCCGCGCGGCTGATCACCGTGTTCGGCGCCAAGTTCAATGCCGAGGAAGTCGCCACCCGCGCCCATGCGCTGTTCCAGGTGATGGAAGGCGAGCTGGCGAACAAGCCGTTCCTGACCGGTGACCAGGCCAGCATCGCCGACGTGGCCAACTACTCCTACATTTCCCATGCGCCGGAGGGCAACGTCTCCCTGCAGGACTACCCGAACCTGCGCGCCTGGCTGGCCCGCGTCGAAGCCCTGCCCGGTTTCGTACCGATGCCGCGTACCGCCATCGGCCTGCAAGCCTGATGCAACCCGCGCTGCCGGGGCGACCCGGCAGCCACTTCGTCGCGAGGTGAGCGCCATGTTCCAGTTGCCCAAGCACCGTACCTCTCCCTGGCATGCCGGCGAGAAGGCGATCCAGGAACGCGTCGGCGTCGCCGAGCGCATGGAAGTCCACGGCCAGAAAGTCATCCGCGACTACATGCCCGACCAGCACCGCGAGTTCTATCACCAGCTGCCCTTCATAATCGCCGGCGCCGTGGACGACCAGGGCCGGCCCTGGGCAACGGTGCTCGAAGGCGCGGAGGGTTTCATCACCTCCCCCGAGCCGAAAAGCCTGCTGCTGGACAGCGTGCCCGATGGCCAGGACCCGGCCGCCAGCGGTCTGCAAGCCGGTCATGCCATCGGCCTGCTGGGCATCGAGCTGCACACCCGCCGGCGCAATCGCATGAACGGCGTCCTGCGCGAAGTCGATGGCGGCCTGCTGACCATCGCCGTCGAGCACTCCTTCGGCAACTGCCCGCAGTACATCCAGAAGCGCGACTGGAGCCGTGACGAGCAGCGCTACGGCCAGCGCGCCCCGCGCGAAGACTTCGTCGAGCTCAACGATGAACTGGCGGCGATCATTGGCAACGCCGACACCTTCTTCGTCGCCAGCTACGTGCAGCACGAGGATGGCGAGCGCTCGGTGGACGTCTCCCATCGCGGCGGCCGTCCGGGCTTCGTCAAGGTATCCGGCAATCGCCTGACCATCCCCGACTACGCCGGCAACCTGCACTTCAATACCCTCGGCAACCTGCAGGTGAACCCGCAGGCCGGGCTGCTGTTCGTCGACTTCACCAGCGGCGACGTGCTGCAGGTCCACGGCCGTACCGAGATTCTCTTCGACAGCCCGCAGCTCGCCGCCTTCGAAGGCGCCGAACGCCTGTGGACCCTGGACGTGCAGAGCGCCGTGCTGCGCCGCAGCGCCCTGGCGACCCGCTGGAGCTTCCGGGAATACTCGCCCAGCAGCCTGATGACCGGCACCTGGGCCGAGGCCGACGCCAAACTGCGCGAGCGCGAACAGCGCCAGCAGTGGCAGGACTGGCAAGTGCTGCGTGTGGAACAGGAAAGCGCGGACATCCGCTCCTTCTACCTGCAACCGCCGGCCGATACAGCCGTGAACTTTGCTGCGGGCCAGCACCTTCCCGTGCGCCTGAACGTTGGCGAGCAGGCGCTGATCCGCACCTACAGCCTCTCCAGCGCACCTTCCGATGGCGAGCTGCGCATCAGCGTCAAGGCCCAGGGTCCGGCGTCCCGTCACCTGCACGAACAGGTGCGGGTGGGCGACCGCCTGCAGGTCCGCGCGCCCATGGGCAGCTTTACCCTCAGGACCGATAGCGAACGCCCGGTCGTACTGATCGGCGCTGGCGTGGGCATCACCCCCATGCTGTCGATGCTGCGCGAACTGGTGGCCGGCCCGGTGCGACGCGTGCACCTGTTCCAGTCCGCACGCAGCCTGGACCAGCTGCCGTTCCAGCGCGAGATCGCCGAACTGCGCCAGCGCGCCCCGCAACTGCAGGTCCATCGTGCCCTCAGCCGCCCGGAAGCCGAAGCGCTGGCCGGCCGCGACTTCGAACAGGTCGGGCGCCTGGATATCGAGGCGATCAAGGCGCGCCTGCCGCTGGACGACTACGACTTCTATGTCTGCGGCCCCGGCGAGTTCACCCAGGCGATCTACGACGGCCTGCGCGGGCTGAATATCAGCGACTCGCGCATCCATGCCGAGACCTTCGGCCCTTCGACCCTCAAACGCCAGGGCGACAGCCAGGTGCCGGCGCTGGTGCAACCGCCCGCTGCCACCGACCCGGTGCCGGTGTACTTCTCCGGCTCCGCCAAGGAAGCCCGCTGGAAGCCGGAAAGCGGCACCCTGCTGGAACTGGCCGAAGCCCGCGGCCTGTCGCCCGACTTCAGCTGCCGCGGCGGCTCCTGCGGCACCTGCCGGACGAAGATCGTCAGCGGCCAGGTGCACTACCCCAACCCGCCGGCCGAGATGCCCGAAGCCGGCAGCGCACTGATCTGCTGCGCCATCCCGGCGCAGGACGACAGCGGCGTGCAGCCATTGATACTGGACCTCTAGGGAGGCGAATCGATCATGAACGCACTGACTGCATTCGAGCGTGGCAGCGAGCGCTTCCCGCACTGGAACGAAGAGCTCCTCGACACCTCCGAGCCGGGCTTCTGCGGCCCGAACGAGATGGAGGTGGGCTTCCTGCTGCCGCAGCTGATTGCCACACCGGGCTGCCCGTCACGCTCGCGCACCGTGGAGATCGGTACAGCACTCATGCGCTGGCTCAAGCGCGCGCCACAAACCACACCGCAGCATGAGGGAACACGAACGTAGGATGGGTGGAGCCTGCGATACCCATGCTGCTGAAGGTGCTCGGGAAGCGATGGGTATCGCTACGCTCCACGCCATCCTACGTTGGTGCTCTGCTGGTGATTTGCCTGTGGCAGGGAACCCTGATCGCGGAGCAACTTCTCTCCCGCAAGGCCAATCGCTGCTCCGGCCCGTAGGGCGCATAACCCGGAACGGGTTATCCGCCGATGCCAAAACGACGGATAACGCTGGCGCGTTATCCGCCCTGCGGAATGCTAGCAGTCCGATCTCGGTGTATCGCAATTGATGGGTATCGCTGCGCTCCACGCCATCCTGCGTTGGTGCTCTGCCGGTGGTTTCCACGTAGCTGGGAACCCTGATCGCGGAGAAGCTCTCCTCCCGCAAGGCCAATCGCTGCTCCAGCCCGTAGGGCGCATAACCCGGAACGGGTTATCCGCCGATGCCATAACGGCGGATAACGCTGACGCGTTATGCGCCCTACGCAATGCTCGCCGTCCGATCTCGGTGTATCGCAATTGATGGGTATCGCTGCGCTCCACGCCATCCTGCGTTGGTGCTCTGCCGGTGGTTTCCACGTAGCTGGGAACCCTGATCGCGGAGACGCGCCTCTTCCGCAAGGCCAATCGCTGCTCCAGCACTGTTGCTCCAGCAACACCCGCCCAACACTTTGCTGTTCGCCCAGCGCCGCAACTGTTGATCAAAACAATCAAACCATTGATTTATAAGTAATTTAATTTCCGGCACAGCTTGTGCAATGACCTGAACAGACAGACCCGAACGCCGGGTCGATTCATCTGCCGAGGTCGCTGTACTGCCATGTCCCAACTCCCCGAATCCGCCCACTACGACATTCGCGAGCCGCGCGCCCATGTCATCGGCTCCGACGCCGAAGCCATCGACGTCGCCCACAAGGTCGCTGCCTTCCTGCTCGAAGGCGCCGCCGAACGCGACCGCCACCGCGAAGTCCCGCCCGAGGTGGTCGAGGTCTATTCCAACAGCGGCCTGTGGGGCATCACCGTGCCCCGCGAATTCGGTGGCGCACAGGTGTCCTACGCCACCCTCGCCGAGGTCATCGCCATCGTCTCCGCCGCCGACCCGTCGCTGGGGCAGATTCCGCAGAACCACTACTGCCTGCTGGAAGACATCCGCCTGCAGGGGACCGAAGAGCAGAAGCGCTTCTTCTTCGACCTCGCGCTCAAGGGCAACCGCTTCGCCAACGCGCTGTCGGAGACCGGCGGCAAGAACGTCCAGGACATCCAGACCCGCCTGCGCCATGACGGCGACAGCGTGCTCATCGGCGGCCGCAAGGGCTACTGCACCGGCTCGCTGTACGCCCACTGGATCGGCGTGCTCGGCCTCGACGAGCAGAACAACGCCCAGCTCGCCTTCGTCCCGCGCGGTACGCCGGGCCTGGTGATCGTCGACGACTGGGCCAGCATCGGCCAGCGCACCACCTCCAGCGGCACCGTACTGGTGGAAGGCCTGCGCGTAGCGGCGTTCAACGTCTTCCCCACCCACCGCTCCTACGACGTGCCGACCCTGGCCGGCCCGTTCGCCCAGCTCACCACCGCCGCCATCGACGCCGGCATCGCCCGCGCCGCGCTGCGCGACACCATCGCCTTCGTCCGCGAACAGGCGCGCCCGTGGATCGACGCCGGCGTGGAGAAGGCCAGCGAAGACCCGCTGACCATCATCCAGGTCGGTGAACTGGGCATCCGCATCGAAGCCGCCGACGCCCTGCTGGAACGCGCCGGCAAGGTGCTGGACGCCGCGCGCCCAGCGCCGGACGAGGACAACGTGGCCCGCGCCTCGGTCGCCGTGGCCAAGGCCAAGGTGCTGACCACCGAGGTCGCCATCGATGCCAGCAACAAGCTGTTCGAACTCGGCGGCACCCGCTCCACCCTCGCCCGCCACGGTTTCGACCGCCACTGGCGCAACGCCCGCGTGCACACCCTGCACGACCCGGTGCGCTGGAAGTACCACCTGGTCGGCAACTGGCTGCTCAACGACCAGCGCCCGCCGCGCCACGACTGGAACTGAGGCTGAACCATGAGCAAGCAGATCCGCCTGAACGCCTTCGCCATGAACTGCGTCGGCCACCTCTCGCCCGGCCTCTGGCGCCACCCGCGCGACCAGCAGGCCGCGCGCTACACCGACATCCACTACTGGATCGAGCTGGCGAAAACCCTCGAACGCGGCAAGATCGACGGCCTGTTCCTCGCCGACGTGCTGGGCGTCTATGACGTCTACCACGGCAACGCCGATGCTGCGCTACGTGCCGGCGCGCAGGTGCCGGCCAACGACCCGCTGCAGATCGTCCCGGCCATGGCCGCGGCCACCGAACACCTGGGTTTCGGCATCACCGCCTCGGTGTCCTTCGAGCACCCGTTCCCCTTCGCCCGGCGCATTTCCACGCTGGACCACCTGACCCGTGGCCGCGCCGGCTGGAACATCGTCACCTCCTACCTCAACAGCGGTGCGCGCAACCTGGGGCTGAAGCAGCAGCTCAACCACCAGCAGCGCTACGCCCTGGCCGAGGAATACCTGGAGGTCTGCTACAAGCTCTGGGAAGCCAGCTGGGACGATGATGCGGTGGTCGCCGACCGCGCCAGCGGCGTCTACGCCGACCCGCGCAAGGTGCACCCGATCGAACACAAGGGTGAGCACTTCGAGGTACCCGGCTTCCACCTCAGCCAGCCGTCGCCGCAGCGTACGCCGGTGCTCTACCAGGCCGGTGCGTCGAGCCGCGGCAAGGCCTTTGCCGCCGGTAACGCCGAGTGTGTATTCGTCGCCGCGCCGACCAAGAACATCCTCCGCGACCAGGTGGCCGACCTGCGCCGTCTCGCCGTGGAAGCCGGCCGCCAGGCCAGCGACGTGCTGGTGCTGAACCAGCTCACCGTGATCGTCGCACCGACCGATGCAGAAGCCTTGGCCAAGCTGGAAGACTATCGCCGCTACAGCGACCGCGAAGGCGCCCTGGCACTGGTCTCCGGCTGGACCGGCATCGACTTCGGCCAGTACGCGCCGGATCAGGTGTTGCGCCACGTACAGAGCGACGCCATCCAGTCCGCGGTGGACGCCTTCAGCGCTGCCGACCCGCAGCGCCAGTGGACCGCCGCCGAGATCGCCGACTACTGCGCCCTGGGTGGCGACGGCCCGTTGCTGGTGGGCTCGCCGCAGACCGTGGCGGACCAGTTGCACGCCTGGGTCGAGGACACCGACGTCGACGGCTTCAACCTCTCCAGCCTGGTGGCGCCGGAAACCTTCGTCGACATCGTCGACCTGCTGGTGCCCGAGTTGCAGGCGCGCGGCCTGTTCAAGCGCGAGTACGAACAGGGCACCCTGCGCCACAAGCTGTTCGGCCAGGGCGACCGCCTCGGCACCTCACACCGCGCCGCGAAGCTGCGCCGAGGCCAGCAGTGATGGACGGCTGGTTCCGCAACCTCGACTGGCACGACCTCGCCCAGGCCTGCCTGGACACTCTCGCCATGCTCGGCGGCGCGCTGGCCTTCACCGTGCTGCTGGGCCTGCCGCTGGGCGTACTGCTGTACCTCACCGGCAAGCGCCAGCTGCATGCCAGGCCCGGCCTGTACCGCGCGCTCTCGGTGGTGGTGAACATGTTGCGCTCGCTGCCCTTCATCATCCTGCTGATCGTGCTGATCCCGGTCACCACGCTGATCACCGGCACCTCGCTGGGCGTCGCCGGCGCCATTCCGCCACTGGTGGTGGGCTGTACGCCGTTCTTCGCGCGGCTGGTGGAAACCGCCCTGCGCGAGGTCGACCGCGGCCTGGTGGAAGCCACCCAGGCGATGGGCGCCAGCACCTGGCAGATCATCTGGCACACCCTGCTGCCGGAGGCGCGCACCGGGCTGATAGCCGCCGTGACCGTCACCGCCATCGTGCTGGTGGACTACACCGCGATGTCCGGCGTGATCGGCGGCGGCGGCCTCGGCGACCTGGCCATCCGCTTCGGTTACCAGCGCTTCCAGACCGACGTGATGATCATCACCGTCGCCCTGCTGATCCTGCTGGTGCAGGCCCTGCAGATGAGCGGCGACCGCCTCGTGGTGCGCTACACCCGACGCTGAATTCCCCGCCCACTCCCCGTCCGGGAGCGGCACTTGCGATCCACCCGCCGGCAGCCGGGCCCCGCTGCCATCAAGGCCTCACGTCCACACCACGACGGCCCACCCACCAATGCCCCAAGGAGCAACACCCATGAAAAAGGCCATCGCCATTCTGGCGGCCGTCGTCGCCTTCTCCGCCCACGCGGGGGAGAAACTCGTTGTTGGCGCCACCCCGGTACCGCACGCGGAAATTCTCGAGTTCGTCAAACCGGTACTGGCCAAGGAAGGCGTCGACCTGGACATCAAGGTCTTCACCGACTTCATCCAGCCCAACCTGCAGCTCGCGCAGAAGAACCTCGACGCCAACTACTACCAGTACCGCCCCTTCCTCGATGACTTCAACAAGACCCGCCACACCGACCTGGTGCCGGTGGTGGGCATCCACATCGAGCCGTTCGGCGCCTACTCGACCAAATACAAGTCCCTTGCCGACATCCCCGATGGCGCCAGCGTGGCGATCCCCAACGACCCGGTGAACACCGGCCGCGCCCTGGTGCTGCTGGCCGAGAGCGGCCTGATCAAGCTCAAGGACCCGAGCAACCCGCAGTCCACCGAGCGCGACATCACCGACAACCCCAAGCACCTGAAGATCCGTGAGCTGGAGGGCGCCCTGCTGGCCCGCGCGGTGAAGCAGGTGGACCTGGCGTTCATCTTCGCCAACTACGCACTGGAAGCCGGCATCGACACCAAGAGCGCGCTGATCGTGGAGAAAGGCAAGGACCTCTATGCCGAGTTCCTCGTCGCCCGCCCGGACAACATCCAGGACCCGGGCATCCAGAAGCTGGCCAAGGCGCTGAATTCGCCGGAAGTCCGCCAGTTCATCCTGACCCGCTACAAGGGCGAGATTGCCCCGGCTTTCTGATGCGAGTTCTGGCGCGCGCGGGGAAGCCCTCTCCCCCCGCCCTCTCCCTGAAGGGAGAGGGGGCTATCCGAGCCGCCTGATATCCCTGAGAACACCTGCAATTGCACCACGCGCCTGACCGGCTGAATCCAAGCTGGCAACGCACTCCGAACGGCCCTCTCCCTTCGGAGCGGGGCGCGCAGCCAGGGTTGGCGAGAGGGAGCCTCCCGAACAGCGATAACAACAGGAATCCGCATGACCAACGAATCCGCACCCAAGGACCTTCGTGACCAGGCGCCCCGGCAACTCCCGGCGCGCCGCATCGACAATGACGTCCAGGCCATCGACGCCGCCCACGAAGTGGCCCGCCTGGCAAAACCCGGCGCCGCCGCCCGCGATCGCGAGCGCGCGCTGCCCTGGCGCGAGCTGGAGCACTTCACCGCCCTCGGCCTGGGCGGCATCAGCATTCCCCGCGAATACGGCGGCGCGCAGGTGTCCTACGCCACCGTGGCCGAGGTGTTCCGCGTGATCTGCGCCGCCGACCCGGCGCTGGGGCAGATTCCGCAGAACCAGTTCGGCCTGCTCAACGTCATCGACAACGTCGCCAGCGACGCGCAGAAGCGCGTGCTGTTCGGTGGCGTGCTCAATGGCCGGCGTATCGGCAATGCCGGCCCCGAACGCAATACCCGCAATACCCTGGAGCTCAAGGCCCGGCTGCTGCGCGACGGCGAACACTTCCGCGTCAGCGGCGAGAAGTTCTACTCCACCGGCGCGCTGTTCGCCCACTGGGTCGCGGTGAAGGCCATCGACGAGGAAGGCCGCGCCGTGATGGGCTTCGTCGAGCGTGGCGTGGACGGCCTGCGCATCGTCGACGACTGGTCCGGCTTCGGCCAGCGCACCACTGCCAGCGGCACCGTGCTGCTGGATAACGCACCGGTCGCCGGCTCGCTGGTGATCCATAACGGCCGCCTGGCCGACGTTCCGAGCATCCAGGGCGCCGTGTCGCAACTGATCCAGGCCGCCATCGATGCCGGCATCGCGGCCAACGCCCTGGAAGACGCCGGCGACTTCATCCGCACGCGCACCCGTCCCTTCATCGATGCGAACGTCGAGAACGCCAGCGAAGAGCCCTTCACCATCGCCGAGATCGGCCGCCTGCAAGTCGAACTGCATGCCGCCGAAGCGCTGCTGGAGCGCGCCGGCCATGTGCTCGACGAGGTCAGCGCACGGCCCATCGACGACGAGTCCGCCGCCCGCGCCTCCATCGCCGTGGCCGAGGCCAAAGTGCTGACCACCGAGATCAGCCTGGCCGCCAGCGAAAAGCTCTTCGAGCTGGCCGGCAGCCGCGCCACCCTGGCCGAATTCAACCTCGACCGCCACTGGCGCAACGCCCGCGTGCACACCCTGCACGACCCGGTGCGCTGGAAGGTCCAGGCAGTCGGCGCCTACCACCTCAACGGCGCCCGTCCGGCGCGTCATTCCTGGATCTGAGGAGCGCCGATGAACAGCCTCGTAACCCCTGATCTGGTCCATATCATCCGCAGCGACGACGAAGCCCTGGAGGTCGCCCGCGCCCTGGCCGCCGACTTCCGCGAAGACGCCATCGCCCGCGACCGCGAGCGGCGTCTGCCGTGGGACGAACTGGAGCGCTTCAGCCGCTCCGGCCTGTGGGGCATCACCGTGCCGCGCGAGCATGGCGGCGCGGGGGTTTCCCGCGTCACCGTAGCCCGCGCGATCGCCATCATCTCCGCCGCCGACGGCTCGCTGGGGCAGATTCCGCAGAACCATTTCTACGCCGTCGAACTGCTGCGGGTGAACGGCAACGAAGAGCAGAAAGCCCGCCTGTTCGCCGAGGTGCTGGCCGGCGTGCGCTTCGGCAATGCGCTGGCGGAAATCGGCACGCGCACCGCCCACGAGCGCACCACCCGCCTCAAGCGCGAGGACGGTCAACTGCGCATTCACGGCCGCAAGTTCTACTGCACCGGCGCGCTCTACGCGCAGCGCATTCCCACCCTGGTGATCGATGACGACGGCATCCAGCAGTTCGCCTTCATCGCCGGCGATGCCGCGGGCGTGGAGGTGATCGACGACTGGTCCGGCTTCGGCCAGCGCACCACCGGCAGCGGCAGCGTGACCTTCGCTGGCGCACCGGTGAGCGATGACGACATCGTGCCGTTCCAGAGTGCCTTCGAGCGCCCGACCACGGTCGGCCCCTTCGCGCAGATTCTCCACGCCGCCATCGACGTCGGCATCGCCCGTGGCGCCTACGAGGACACGCTGCTGTTCCTGCGCGAGAAGGCGCGGCCGTGGATCGATGCCGGCGTCGAAAAGGCCAGTGACGACCCACTGGCGATCAACGAAATCGGCCGCCTGGCGATCCGCCTGCACGCCGCCGAGGCACTGCTGGACCGCGCCGGCCGTGTGCTCGATGCCGCCACCGCCGAGCCGACCGCCGAGAGCGTCGCGGCCGCCTCCATTGCCGTGGCCGAAGCGCGGGCGATCACCACCGAGGTCTCGCTGCTGGCCGGCTCCAAGCTGATCGAACTGGGCGGCAGCCGCGCCAGCCTCGCCGAGCTGGGCCTGGACCGCCACTGGCGCAACGCCCGCGTGCACACCCTGCACGACCCGGCGCGCTGGAAGTACTTCGCGGTGGGCAACTACACCCTCAACGGCCAGCTACCGCCGCGGCGGGGGACGATCTGATGCTCCGTGCCAGTCCTCGCCAAGAGCCCCTCACCCTAGCCCTCTTCCAAACGGAGAGGGGACCGTTTGGTGCAGGGGGAAACCAAGGTACCAGCCGGCACAATCTGCCCCCTCTCCCTCTGAGCGGGGCGCGTAGCCAGGGTTGGGGTGAGGGCCAAGCATTGGCACCGACCTTCCCAAGCAATGCAGGGCGCATAACGCCCAAGGCGTGTTCCCCTACTACCTCAACGACCAGTCGCCACCGCGCCCGAGGGGCGATCTGATGTTCTGCGCCGCACTTCGCCAAGAGCCCCTCACCCTAGCCCTCTCCCAAAGGGAGAGGGGACCGTTCGGTGCAGGGGGAAACCAAAGTATCAGCCGGCACAATCTGCCCCCTCTCCCCCTGGGAGAGGGCTGGGGTGAGGGGAAGGTTTTGGCACCGTCATATCCGACCCGTGTAGGGCGGATAACGCCTCTGGCGTTATCCGCCATCGCGCCGGCCACTCGGGCTATCGCCGACCAGCTCCGCGCCTGCAAAGGCCGCCCGCAGCAGGCTGCCAACAAGGATTTCCCATGAGCCAGAAGCAGATCCTCCTCAACGCCTTCAGCATGAATTGCGTCGGCCACATCAACCACGGCCTGTGGACCCATCCGCGCGACCGCTCCAGCGACTTCAACAAGCTCAGCCATTGGACCGACCTCGCCCGCCTGCTGGAAAAGGGCCTGTTCGATGGCCTGTTCCTGGCCGATATCCTCGGCGTCTACGACGTGTACCAGAACGGCATCGAACTCACCGCCAAGGAGGCCATCCAGCTGCCGGTGAACGACCCGCTGATGCTGGTCTCGGCCATGGCTGGCGCAACCGAGCACCTGGGCTTCGGCGTCACCGCCAACCTCACCTACGAGGCGCCCTACCCGTTCGCCCGGCGGCTCTCCACGCTGGATCACCTGAGCGACGGGCGCATCGGCTGGAACATCGTCACCGGCTACCTGGAAAGCACCGCCCGCGCCATGGGCCAGGAGCGACAGATCGACCACGACCGCCGCTACGACCGCGCCGACGAATACCTGGAAGTGCTCTACAAGCTCTGGGAAGGCAGCTGGGAAGACGATGCCGTGCTCGCCGACCGCCAGCGACGCCTCTACGCGCAGCCGGGCAAGGTGCACAAGGTGCGCCACCACGGCGAGTTCTTCGATGTCGAGGGTTACCACCTCAGCCAACCGTCGCCGCAGCGCACGCCGCTGCTGTTCCAGGCCGGTGCGTCGAATCGCGGGCTGGCCTTCGCTGCGCGCCATGCCGAGTGCGTCTTCGTCTCCGCGCAGACCCGCGAAGCCACCCGCACACTGGTGGACCGCATCCGCCAGGCGGCGGTCGATGCCGGCCGCCGCCCGGACGACATCAAGGTGTTCATGGGCATCAACGTCATCGTCGCACCGACCGAGGCCGAGGCCCGCGACAAGCTCGCCGAGTACCGCCGCTTCGCCAGCGCCGAGGCCGGTCTTGCGCACTTCGCCAGCACCACCGGCATCGACTTCTCGCGCTACGCGCTGGACGAGCCGATCCGCTACGAGAAGACCAACGCCATCGAGTCCGCCACCAAGGCCCTCACCGTCGCTCGCACCGACGCCACCGTGCGCCAGCTGCTGGAGCAACTCGCCCTCGGCGGGCGCTACACCACGCTGGTGGGCGACCCGCTGCAGGTGGCCGACCAACTGCTGGGCTGGATCAACGAGGCGGGCCTGGACGGCTTCAACCTCACCCGCACGGTGGAGCCGGAAAGCTACGCCGACTTCATCGACCTGGTGGTGCCCGAACTGCAGAACCGCGGCGCCTACAAGACCGCCTACGCGGACGGCACCCTGCGGGAAAAACTCTTCGGCGCCGGCCGCGCCCGCCTGCCTGCCCGGCATGTCGGCGCGAGCTTCCGCCAGGCAACCGCCACTGGAGCGACTCCAGCTTTCTCTCTCTAAGAAACTCTAAAAGGATTCGTTGCCATGCATGCACGCTTGAAGCTTTCCCTCGGTCTGTCCCTGAGCCTGCTCGCCGCCGGCCTCGCCCAGGCCGCCGACACACTGCGCCTGGGCCCCACCGCCGCCTTCGCACCGCCGCTGGAAGTGGCGGTGAAGGAAGCCGCCCAACAGGGCCTGACGGTCGAGTTGGTGGAGTTCACCGACTGGAACGCGCCGAACATCACCCTCGACCACGGCGACATCGACGCCAACTACTTCCAGCACACGCCCTTCCTGGAAAACGCCAACCGCGAAGGCGGCCTGCACCTGAAGGCCTTCGCGCCGGGGATCATCAACAACGTCGGCCTGTACTCGACCAAATACAAGGCCATCGCCGACCTGCCCGAGGGCGCCAAGGTCGCCATCGCCAACGACCCGATCAATGGCGGCCGCGGCCTGCAGCTGCTGCAGAAGGCCGGGCTGCTCAAGCTCAAGGATGGCGTGGGCTACAAGGCGACGCTGGATGACATCGTGGCCAACCCGAAGCACCTCCAGATCATCGAGCTGGAAGCCGTGCAACTGGTGCGCGCGCTGGACGATGTCGACCTCGCCCAGGGCTACCCGCACTACATCCGCCTGGCCGGCACCCTCGATCCGAACAGCGCGCTGCTGTTCGACGGCATCGAGAACAAGGAGTACGTCATCCAGTTCGTCACCCGCGATGACTACAAGGACCCGGACGGCAAGCTGAAGCAGTTCGTCGACCTCTACCAGCACTCGCCGCAGGTCCGCGCCGCGCTGGACAAGGCCCACGGCTCGCTCTACCAGCCGGGCTGGCAATAACCGCGCCGGCATCCACCGCGTGGGCATGCCCCCTCCTACAAAAGCCGTCGTGCCGCGCCGGAGTCCGGGGCGAATGCCGATCTCTGCCCCCACACCGAACCAGTCCCCTCTCCCTTCAGGGAGAGGGCCAGGGAGAGGGAAAAACGCCCACTCCGATCTACCGAACAGGCCCCCACCATGGTCAGCTTCAACCGCAATCTCGAACTCGCCACCCAGCACATCGCCCTGCGCGGGCTGGGCAAGACCTATGCCGGCCACCACGGCCCGGTGGAGGCACTGAGCAACATCGACCTTTCCGTCCGCCGTGGCGAAGTGTTCGGCATCATCGGCCGCAGCGGCGCCGGCAAGAGCTCGCTGATCCGCACCCTCAATCGCCTGGAAAATCCCAGCGTCGGCCAGGTGCTGATCGACGGCGAGGACATCGGCGCCTTCGATTCGCAGCAACTGGTCGGCCTGCGCCGGCGCGTCGGCATGATCTTCCAGCACTTCAACCTGATGTCGGCCAAGACGGTTGCGCAGAACATCGCCCTGCCCCTGCGCGTGGCTGGCGTGCCCAAGGCGCGCATCGCCGAGCGGGTCGATGAACTGCTGCAGCTCGTTGGCCTGAGCGACAAGCGCCACGCCTACCCGGCGCAACTCTCCGGCGGGCAGAAGCAGCGCGTCGGCATCGCCCGCGCGCTGGTGCACCAGCCGGAAATCCTGCTGTGCGACGAGGCCACCTCGGCACTGGACCCGGAGAGCACCCAGGCCATCCTCGCGCTGCTGCGCGACATCAACCGCCGCCTGGGCCTGACCATCGTTCTGATCACCCACGAGATGGCGGTGATCCGCGAAATCTGCGACCGCGTGGTGGTGCTCGAAGGCGGTCGCGTCGTCGAACAGGGCGATGTCTGGGAAGTCTTCGGCAACCCGCAGCACGAGGTCAGCCGCACCCTGCTCGGCTCGCTGCAGCAGCACCTGCCGCCGGACCTGCTGGCACGGCTGGAACATCCGTCGGACAACGAGGTAATTCTCGACCTGCACTACACCGGCGTGCGCGAACAGGAGCCGGACCTGCTGGCCATCGCCCAGGCCCTGGGCAGCCGCATCAGCCTGCTGCACGGCGGCATCGAGCGCATCCAGGGCCGCGCCCTCGGTCGCCTGCTGCTGAGCGTCGCCGCCCCCGCCGCCAGCGCCCCGCAACTGCTCGAACGGGCCCGCGATGTCGCCGATAGGCTGGAGGTGCTCACCCATGCCTGATCGCCTGCTGCAAGGCCTGCTCGACACCCTGCTGATGATCGGCGCGTCCTCGGCCATCGTCCTGCTGGTGGGCATCCCGCTGGCGCTGGTGCTGGTCACCACCGGCAGCGGCGGAATCTTCCAGGCGCGCCTACTCAACCAGGGCCTGGGCAGCGTGGTCAACGTGCTGCGCTCGATCCCCTTCCTGATCCTGATGGTCGCGCTGATCCCCTTCACCCGGCTGATCGTCGGCACCAGCTATGGCGTGTGGGCCGCGGTAGTCCCGCTGACCATCGCCGCCACGCCATTCTTCGCGCGCATCGCCGAAGTCAGCCTGCGCGAGGTCGACCACGGCCTGATCGAAGCCGCCCAGGCCATGGGCTGCCAGCCCCGGCACATCATCTGGAACGTGCTGTTGCCCGAGGCGCGGCCGGGCATAGTGGCCGGCTTCACCATCACCCTGGTGACCATGATCAACTCCTCGGCCATGGCCGGCGCCATTGGCGCCGGCGGTCTTGGCGACCTGGCGTACCGCTACGGCTACCAGCGTTTCGACACCCAGGTGATGCTCACCGTGATCATCCTGCTGGTGGCGCTGGTGACGCTGATCCAGTTAGGCGGCGA
This sequence comes from Pseudomonas nitroreducens, assembly GCF_014204515.1. Lineage (GTDB taxonomy): Bacteria > Pseudomonadota > Gammaproteobacteria > Pseudomonadales > Pseudomonadaceae > Pseudomonas > Pseudomonas nitritireducens_A. Next base: position 196,456 of record NZ_JACHLI010000010.1, read on the forward strand.
CCGCCTCGCGCGCTGGCTCAACAAGCGCCTGTGACGTTCGTCGGCTGACCACGGCCAAGGCCTACTCCCACGCGGGTTGCGTCTAACCTGACAACACACCCGCCCCTCCGTGCCCCGGCACAGTTCGTGGATGCGTGGCGTTCCTGCTCGTACAAATGTGTCCGCTTGCGAGGAGTTCGTCATGGCCAACCCGCTTTCCACCCTGGGCATCGTGCATACCGCCATCAGCCTGGTGCCCCTGGTCGCCGGCATCTGGGCGTTCTACCGCGCGGGACGCATCGACCCGCGCAGCCCGCTCGGGCGCTGGTATGTCTACGGAATGATCCTCGGCGTGCTGACCGCTTTCGGCTTGTCCAGCACCGGCGGCTTCAATGCCGGGCATGCCATCGGCATCCTCTGCCTGGTGGCCATCGCGGTGGGCAGTTATGCGCAGCGGATCAGTGCGCTGGGCGGCCTGGGCGAGTACCTGGAAACGGCGGCCATGAGCTTCAGCTTCTTCCTGATGATGATCCCCTCGCTCAACGAATCGCTGTCGCGCCTGCCGCCGTCCGCCCCCATCGGCCAGGGCCCGGACTCGCCGCCGGTGCAGACCACCGTGATGATCGCCCTGCTGCTCTGCATCCTCGGCGTGCTCTACCAGTTCTACCGCATCCACCGTCGGCGCATGCCGCCGGCACGCCCGGCCCACTGAGCGTCTATGCTGGCGGCGTCCCTTTACGGAGCGCCGCCATGACCGTTCGCCGCATCGTCGCCAACCTCGCCACCGGCAAGCCTGAAGAAGTGGCGCGTTTCTACCGCGAACTGTTCGACCTCGACGTGGTGATGGACCACGGCTGGCTGATCACCCTGGCCAGCGGTGAAAGCGCACTCGCGCAACTGAGCCTGGCCAGCGAAGGCGGCTCCGGCGCACCGGTGCCGGACCTGTCCATCGAAGTGGACAATCTCGATCAGGTGCATGAACGCGCCCTTGCCGGCGGTCACGCGGTCGTCTACCCGCTGACCGTCGAGCCCTGGGGCGTGCGCCGGTTCTTTCTGCGCGATCCGCTGGGCAGCCTGGTGAACGTGCTGGAGCACCGCTGAAGATCTGCCGTTCGTCACCCACCCCACCACAAATCCACTTCGCCCGGCAAAGCTTCGGTCTCGACCTAAACTGCTAATGGGCGATCGTCGGCTACCCAGTTGAGAGCGAGCCACACAGTACGCCGCCCGAGACAGCGCAAGCATCCCGCGTGAGCACCGCCATGCCAGAGTCGCTCGAACCCTCAGTCTCCGTGCCGTCCGTGTCCCTGCAGACGCAGATGCAGACCCTGGCTCCGGCCTTGCCGCAGCGGTTACCGGCCATGGCTCGGGTTCGCCAGTTCACCGCGCGCCTGGGCAGCCTGTTTGCACCGCGCGCCAACCCATCGACTCCGATACCGCCGGGCGACCCGAAGGAACAGCCCCAGGAGACCACCATGAGTATTCGCAACTCCAAGGAACCCACGGAAGGAGCCGGCCAGCCCGACCCGCAGCGCCCCTTCGCCCACCCGGATGATCACCTCTCGCAACTCTACGACCTGCCGCCCGGCCAACTGCCGGACTCCCTCGGCGCCGCCCCCGGCCAGTCCAGCGCCTACTCGCCGGGCGCCACCGACTATGCCCTGAAACAGCAGCAGAGCGCCCAGCGCACCCTGGATCAGCTGGACAGGTTGAACGAGACCCTGCAGCGCGAGGCGAGCCGGAGCAGCAGCGAACCCGCTGCGTCGACCGCCAATTCGCCGAGTGCCGCCGACCCGTTGCTGGCGGACGCCATGTCAGCGCAATCCAGCGACACCGAGAACGTCCTGCAGGACGTGCAGAGCACCCTGGACTCCCTGGCCGGCATGGCCCAGGGGTTGTCGCAGCAGCGCCTGGAGTCCATCAAGGAGCGCGAGACGCTGGACGCACGCCACGAACAGGCCGATGAACGCGAGCGCCTGCTCAATGAGCGCGAGGAAGCGTTGCGCCAATGGGAGCAACGCCTGCAGCAGGAGAAGGCCGCGCTGGCCCGACTGGGCGAACAGCAGGCCGCTACCCTGGCCGAACGCAGCGCCACCCTGCAGTCGCTGGCGGAAACCGTCGACAGCCGCGACCGCGCCACCGCCAAGCGTTCAGAAGTATTGCAGGCCGAGCAGGAGCAACTGGAGAGGAAGCTGGCGCAGATGCGCGTGCGCCACACCGAACTGGATGGCCGCGAGACCATGCTGCAGCAGAAGGACCACGAGCTGACCGAACGTTTCAAGCAACTGGTGGATGCCAAGGAGCGCTTCAGCGCCATTGTCCGCAGCTTCAACGAGACCGTGCGCTTCAACACGGCGCTGAGCGCCATCAGCAAGACCGTCGGCGGACAGTCCGGCGAGCGCTGACTTCGTGTCGAATACCGGGGCCGGGCGGCCCCGGAGACTTCACTTCAGCGATTGAGGAAGTTCAGCAGGTCCTCGTTCACCTGGTCGGCCATGGTCGTGCACATGCCGTGGGGGCCGCCCTTGTAGACCTTGAGCGCGCCGCGCTGGACGAGTTCCACCGAGCGCTGGCCGGCGGCGCCGATGGGCACGATCTGGTCGTCGTCACCGTGCAGGATCAGCACAGGCACGTCGATCTTCTTCAGGTCCTCGGTGTAGTCCACCTCGGAGAACTCGTGGATGCACAGGTAATGGCCCAGGTGTCCGCCGGTCATGCCCTGCAGCCAGAAATTGTCGATCACCCCCTGGGATGTCTTCGCGTTCGGCCGGTTGTAGCCGTAGAACGGCAGCGCCAGGTCCTTGTAGAACTGCGAGCGGTCTTCCTTGACGCCCTTGCGGATGCCGTCGAACACGTCGATCGGCAGGCCGCCGGGGTTGGCCGCGGTCTTGAGCATCAGGGGCGGCACCGCGCCGATCAGCACCGCGCCGGAGAGCCGCCGGGTGCCATGGCGACCAATATAGTGCGCCACCTCGCCACCCCCAGTGGAGTGGCCCACCAGGGTGGCATCCTTGAGGTCCAGCGCGTCGATCACCGCCGCCAGGTCGTCGGCGTAGGTATCCATATCGTTGCCGTTGGCCGGCTGGCCGGAACGGCCGTGCCCACGGCGGTCATGGGCGATGACCCGGTAGCCCTTCTGCACCAGGAACAGCATCTGCGCATCCCAGGCATCGGCATTGAGCGGCCAGCCGTGGGAGAACACCACCGGCTGCCCGCTGCCCCAGTCCTTGTAGAAGATTTCAGTGCCATCTTTCGCTTTGACGATGCTCATTTGGGTCGTTTCCTTCAGACTTTGGTTGAAAAGAAACGCCGCAACTTCGGCGACTGCGGACCGCTCTACGGCGGCCTTGAGCATAGTCAGGCCGGTGACGCCGGCAGCGCAGGCCAGCAGCTTTCCGACGAGCGACGGCTCAGCCGATGCCCGCCGCGAACAGCCCGCCGAGCCAGTCGGAAAACACCCGCAGGCGCCGCGACATCTGCCGGCGTATGGGATAGAGCACGCTCACCGGCAGTGGCGGTGGTTGCCAGCCGCGCAGCACTTCGACCAGTTCGCCGCTGGCCAGGCCCTCGCTCAGGTGGTAGCGCGGCGCCTGGATCAGGCCGAAGCCGGCGCGGCAGGCGGCAATGTAGGCGTCGGCGTTGTTCACCGTGATCCGGCTGGGCAGCCGCTGGGTGCGCAGTTGGCCGTCGAAGCGGAATTCCAGGTCGAAGATGCGCCCGCTGGAGGCGGACTGGTAGTTCACCGCAAGGTGCCCTTCCAGCTGCTCCGGGTGCTCGGGCAGGCCGAACTCCTGCGCGTAATCGCGGCTCACGCAGGTAAGTTGCTCCAACTCGGCAATGCGCCGGCCGACCAGGCTGGAGTCGGGCAGCTCGCCGGCGCGCAGTACGCAATCCACGCCCTCGCGCACCAGGTCCACCTGGCGGTCGTTGAGGCTCAGCTCCAGCTCGATCTGCGGGTAGCGCCGACAGAACTGCGGCAAGGCCGGAATCACCACCAGCCGCCCCAGCGAGCTGGGCAGGTCGACGCGCAGCTTGCCGCGCGGATTCTCGGAGGAATTGGCCGGTGAGTCGGAGAAGCAGTTCTCCGCTTCCTCCAGGTCTTCCAGCAGGCGCACGCAACGTTCGTAGTAGGCCTGGCCGTCGGCGGTGACGCTGACCTGCCGCGTGGTGCGGCGCAGCAGTTGCACGCCCAGGTGTGCCTCCAGTTGCTGGATCAGCTGGGTCACGCTGGCGCGCGGCAGTTGCAGGCTGTCCGCCGCCTTGCCGAAGGCCTTGAGTTCGACGATGCGGGTGTAGACCTGCATGGCCTGCAAGCGGTCCATGGCGACTCCGATTATTCATCCAGACCGAATAGTTAAACCGTAATCCACCGGTTTATCCATGCCCAGCAAACAACAAGAATGGACCTGCCCCCTTTCCCACCCGGAGCATCCTCCTATGAAAACCCGTCGCCTGGGCCCGCAAGGCCCCGTCGTTTCCGCCATCGGCCTTGGCTGCATGGGCATGTCCGACTTCTACACCACCGGTAGCGACGAGCAGGAATCCATTGCCACCCTGCACCGCGCGCTGGAACTGGGCATCACCCTGCTCGACACCGCCGACATCTACGGCCCGCACACCAACGAAGAACTGCTCGGCCGCGCGCTCAAGGGCAAGCGCGAGCAGGTGTTCCTCGCTACCAAGTTCGGCATCGTGCGCACCCCGGAACAACCCCAGGTGCGTGGCGCCAACGGCAGCCCGGAATACATCCGCCAGGCCGTGGAAGGCAGCCTGAAACGCCTGGGCACCGATCACATCGACCTCTACTACCAGCACCGGGTCGACCCCAAGGTGCCCATCGAGGAAACCGTCGGCGCCATGGCTGAACTGGTGAAGGCCGGCAAGGTACGCTACCTGGGCCTGAGCGAGGCTTCGGCGGAGACGCTGGAGCGCGCCCACAAGGTCCACCCGATCACCGCGCTGCAGAGCGAATACTCGCTGTGGACCCGCGACCCCGAGGAAAACGGCGTGCTGGCCGCCTGCGCACGCCTGGGCGTCGGCTTCGTGCCTTACAGCCCACTGGGCCGGGGCTTCCTCACCGGTGCGCTGAAAAGCCCGGATGACTTCGCCGCAGACGACTACCGCCGCTCCAGCCCGCGCTTCAGTGGGGAAAACTTCGCGAAGAACCTGCAACTGGTGGACAAGGTCGCCGAACTGGCCGCTGCCCGCGGCGTGAGACCGTCGCAACTGGCGCTGGCCTGGGTGCTGGCCCAGGGCGAGCATCTGGTGCCGATCCCCGGCACCAAGCAGCGCAAGTACCTGGAGGAGAACGTCGCCGCCGTCGACCTGGCGCTGACCCGGGCAGAGCTGCTGGAGCTGGATGCGATCTTCCCGGCCGGCGCGGCCGCAGGCCCGCGCTACAGCGAACAGGTGATGGCGCTGATCCAGTAAAAGCCCGGCATCAGGGCCCCGGAGGACGCCGCCAGCGGTTATGCTGACGGGGTCCACCGGAGGTCCCATGCGTTTCGTTCCCGCCGCCCTGCTCGCCCTTGTCTTCCTGCCCCTTGCCGCCTTCGCGGATGAAGAGTGCCAGGTCACCGCCGTATTCAGCGGCGACCAGCTGACCTGCCAGCGCAGCGACGGCACTGAGACCACCATCCACCTGCGCGGCATCCAGGCTCCCGAGCTGGAGAAACCCTTCGGCCAGCGCTCCCGCGCCGCTCTGGTGCAGCTTTCCCTGGGCAAGAGCGCCACGCTCAAGCTCGCCGAGCAGCAAGCCGACGGCAGTCTCCGCGCGGCGGTCTGGGTCACCCCGGCGGAATGCCCGAACTGTGGCCACACCCTGGATATCGGCCGCGCGCAGCTGAGCATCGGCCTGGCACGCTGGCGTCAGAACGACGCGCAGACACCCGAGGAAGAGGGGCAGTACCAGTTCGAGGAGCACGAAGCGAAGGCGCGGCGCACCAATCTCTGGCGCAAACCCTGACCGGGTGGGAGATCAATTGCTGACGTAGTGCGCCAGGATGCGTCGATCTTCGCCTTCGTCCACCAGCATTTTCAGCGTCTGCGCATAGCGGCGGACGAAGTCCTCGTCCTGGGTACGCTTGCTGAAGGCGACTTCGGCGGATTCGGCTGACACCACCACCGGCGTCGGCCCGATATTGCCGCCCAGGCCCAGCTGCTGCAGTTCGTACTGGCCACTGTGCTCGTCGGCGATGATGCCGTCGATGCGGCCCTTGTCGACCATGTGCCAGAGGTTGCTGCGGCTGGGGTTGAAGAACACCCGCGCGGCGAAGTCGGGGTCGGCCATCAGTTGGCGGTAGGGTTCGCCGTAGGAAACATCGATCTGCGCACCGAGGCGGAAATCGCTGCCCGGCAGATCGGATAACTGCTGCAGGCTGTCACGCTGCGGCAGGTCGCGGCGGACGAAGAGGATATTGCGCGAGGGCGGCAGCACGGTGCCGGAGAACCAGGCATAGACCTCGCGCTCGGGCTTGCGGAAGGCCCCGGGCAGCACGTCGAGCCGGCCCTGTTCCAGTTCCCGCAGCGCCCTGGCCCAGGGCAGCTTGACCATCCGCACCTGGCAGCCGAGGCGTTCCAGCACTTCGCGATTGAGTTCGACGTACAGGCCGCCGATGCGACCATCGGGCAACTGCATGCTGAACGGCGGGTCGTCGTCCCAGCGCAGGGTCTTCTCGCAGGCGGCCAGCGGCGCGGCCAGCAGCGCCAGGCCCAGAAAGGCCAGGCACGTCAGGCGTGCGCGGGGCGGAAACGACGGTGGCGGGGCTTGCAGCGGCAAGATCACGACTCACGACAGGAGAAGACGGATGCCCCGAGTGTATTGAACGTAGATGTCGAATGACCAGCGGCTCAGCGTTTCGTCCGTCGGTTGTGAAGCTTCACTGCCAGCCGTAGCGGCGGACGAACCAGCCCTTCACCGCCTGGGTCAGCGCCATGTAGCCCAGCAGGATCGCCACCAGCCACGGCCAGTAGCCCAGCGGCAAAGGCTGCAGGCGGAACGAATGCGCCAGCGGGCCCATGGGCAGGAAGATCGCCACCGCGCTGATCGCCAGGGTCATGCCCAGCAGGGGCCAGGCGGCGCGACTCTGCAGGAACGGCAGGCGCCGCGTGCGGATCATGTGCACCACCAGCAGTTGCGAGATCAGCCCCTCGACGAACCAGCCGGACTGGAACAGCGCCTGCTGCCCGGGCGACTGGGCGCCGAACACATGCCACAGCACGAAGAAGGTGGCGATGTCGAAGATCGAGCTGAGCGGCCCGAAGAACAGCATGAAACGCCCCAGGCCCGCCGGGTTCCACTGCTGCGGCTGGCGCAGCAGTTCGTCGTCGACCTGGTCGAAGGGAATCGCCACCTGCGCCAGGTCGTAAAGCAGGTTCTGCACCAGCAGCTGCAACGGCAGCATCGGCAGGAACGGGATGAAGGCGCTGGCCAGCAGCACGCTGAACACGTTGCCGAAATTCGAGCTGGCGGTCATGCGGATGTACTTGAGCATGTTGGCGAAGGTACGCCGCCCTTCGATGACACCCTCCTCCAGGACCATCAGGCTTTTTTCCAGGAGGATCAGGTCGGCGGCTTCCTTGGCGATGTCCACCGCCGAATCCACCGAGATGCCGATGTCCGCCGTGCGCAGCGCCGGTGCGTCGTTGATGCCGTCGCCGAGGAAGCCGACCACGTGGCCGCGCTCGCGCAGCACGCGGACCAGGCGTTCCTTGTGACCAGGGGTGAGCTTGGCGAACAGCGTGGTGCGCTCGGCCAGCTCGCCGAGCGCGGCATCGTCCAGCTCGTCCAGCTCCGGCCCGAGCAGCACGCCGCTGACCGGCAGCTCGACGTCGCGGCAGACCTTCAGGCTGACCCGCTCGTTGTCGCCGGTGAGCACCTTGACCGCCACGCCGCTGGCGGCCAGCGCGCGCAACGCAGGGGCGGTGGTTTCCTTGGGCGGATCGAGGAAGGCGATGTAGCCCGCCAGGCACAGCCCGGTTTCGTCCGCCACGCCGTAGGCATCGCGTTCGGGCGGCAGTTCGCGGGTGGCCACGGCGACTACCCGCAGGCCTTCCTGGTTGAGCTCGTCGGCCACCGCGCGGATGCGCTGCAGGCGCGCCCCGGTCAGCGGCTCGACGCCCGCGGCGGTCTCCACCGACGTGCAGACCGCCAGCACCTCCTCCAGGGCGCCCTTGCAGATCAGCAGGTGCAGATCGTCGCGTTCGCTGACCACCACCGACATGCGCCGGCGTGCGAAATCGAAGGGGATCTCGTCGAGCTTGTGGAAGCGGCTGTCGACCTTCAGCGCCTGGCGCAGTTCGACATGCTCCAGCACGGCGACGTCCAGCAGGTTCTTCAGGCCGGTCAGGTAGTGACTGTTGAGGAAAGCCAGTTGCAGCACGCGATCCTGCACCTGGCCGAAGGCGTCGGTATGGCGCTCGAGGACGATGCGATCCTGGGTCAGGGTGCCGGTCTTGTCGGTGCAGAGGATATCCATCGCACCGAAGTTCTGGATGGCGTCCAGGCGCTTGACGATCACCTTGCGCCGGCTCAGCGCCACCGCGCCCCTGGCCAGGGTCGAGGTGACGATCATCGGCAGCATTTCCGGGGTCAGGCCGACGGCGATGGACAGGGCGAACAGCGCCGCCTGCGGCCAGTCGCCCTTGGTGAAGCCGTTGAGCAACAGCACCACCGGCGCCATCACCAGCATGAAGCGGATCAGCAGCCAGCTGACGCGGTTCACCCCGGCCTGGAAAGCCGTGGGGGTCCGGTCGCTGGCGATCACCCGCTCGGCCAGGGAGCCGAAGTAGGTGCGCGCACCGGTGCCGATCACCACCGCCTGGGCCGAGCCGCTGACCACGGTGGTGCCCATGAAGCACAGGCTGTCGCGCTCCAGCGGGTTGCTCTGGCGGGCATCGCGCAGCTGGGCGAACTTCTCCACCGGCAGGGATTCGCCGGTGAGTGCCGCCTGGCCGACGAACAGGTCCTTGGCGCTGAGCAGGCGCACGTCGGCCGGCACCATGTCGCCCGCCGAGAGCCACAGCAGGTCGCCGGGCACCAGTTCGTCGATCGGCACCTCCCGGCGCTGGGTCGTGCCTTGCTCCTCGGCACTGCGGAACACCGTGGCGGTGTTGCTGACCATCGCCTTGAGCCGCTCGGCCGCGCGATTGGAGCGTTTTTCCTGGATGAAACGCAGCAGCGTGGAGATCGCCACCATGCTGCCGATGACCAGCGCCGCCTCGATGTCGCCGCTGCACCAGGACACCGCCGCGAGTACGCTGAGCAGGAGGTTGAAGGGATTGCAGTAGCAGTACCACAGGTGCAGCCCGGCCCCGATGGGGCGCACCTGGTCGACTTCGTTGGGTCCCACGCGCAGCCGCCGTTCCGCCGCCTCGCTTTCGCTCAGGCCGTCACGGTGGCTCTCCAGGCGCTCCAGCACCACGGCCGGCTCCAGCGCCGACCATTCCAGCAAGGCCGATGTCAGCGCTGGGGCAGCTTGGCGGCCGGCGGCGCTGCCGCGCAGCAGGTCGCGCGAAGCCAGCCGACGCAGCTGACGGGCCGGAAAGCCCTTGTTGATGAATTCGAGCAGGTGGGCCCTGACGAAGTCCAGACGCATGAGAACTCCCCTGACGCCGCGAACGGCGGCGCTGGGGAGTCTGCGGCGGCTTCCTTAAGACGCCATGAAGACCGCCGGACAAGCGGTCGTCAGAAGTCGCGCTTGTAGAAGATATCCAGCGAGCTGGCCAGCCCGCTGGCGGCCTCCAGATAGACCTTCTTGCTCAGCAGGTAGCGCAGCGCGATGGTGTTGGCCGGCTCGAACACGCCCACGCCGTAGCGCAGGCTGAGGCGGTCGGAGAGTTGGCCGCTGGCGACCACGCTGGTGCTGTTGCCGGTGCCTTCGGTGTCCAGCTGGAAATCCTGGATACCCAGGCGCTGGGCGACCTCGCCGGTGAGCGGCGCGCTGCCGGCCAGGCCCAGGGCCAGGGCTGCCTCGCCGAGCATGTTGCTGTCCTCGCCGCTGGACATCGGCCGCCCCAGCACCAGGTAGGACAGCGCCTGCTGCTGGCTCATCGCCGGTTCCGAGAACACTTCGCTGCGCGGCTGCTCGGCATTGCCGGTCAGGCGCAGGCCGGCGACCACGTCGTCGACCTTGCGGATCGCCTCGACGTCCAGGTAGGGCTGGTCGATGGGTCCGGCGAACAGCAGCCGCGCGCGGCGGATAGTCAGCTTCTGTCCATAGGCGCGGTAACGGCCATTGTTCAGGCGCAGTTCGCCGCGGGTGTCGAGGTTGTTGCCGATGTGCACCTGGCCGGCAAGGTCGGCGTTCAGGCCGAAACCGCTGAAGGTCAGCTTGTCGCTGCCGACCCTGACGTCGATGTCCATGTTCAGCGCGGTAGCGGCCTTGGGCTCCTGCTTGTCACCGACGATCACGGTGTCGTCGGACACCTTCACCGTGGACGGCGGCAACTGGCGAACCACGATGGCGCCGCGCGGCACCTGCACCGAGCCGGAGACAGCGAGCTTGTCACCGGCCATCTGCACCGTCAGGTCAGGCTCGACCTCGAGATTGGCGTAGGGCTCCACCGTCACCGGCAGGCGATTGCCGCGCAGCTTGACGTCGACATCCAGCCCGCTGGCCCAGGCGATGCGCCCGGACAGGCTGCCGTTGCCGTGCTCACCGGCCTTCCAGTCGCCGCTCAGGTCGACCTGCTCGCCGGCGATCCGCGCGGTGACCTGCAACTGCTCGAAGCGGGTCGGCAGGTCGCCGCCGGAGATTTCGCCATCGCTGATCTGCAATTGGCCATCGACCCGCGGCGCCAGCAGGCCGCCGGAAATCTGCCCGCTGCCATTGAGGTGGCCCTTGAGGGTTTCCACCATGGGCGCGAACGGCCGGGCCACGGCAAGGTCCAGGCCGTTGAGGCGGAAGGTGCCGCTCACCGGCTTGCTCTTCGGCCGCGGGTCGAGCTGCACCTGGGCCTCCAGGCTGCCCAGCCGGTCGCCGAGGAACTGCAGGCTGGTGTCGATGCGCCGGGGCGTCAGGCGACTTTCCAGTTGCAGGCGCTGGTAAGGGAAGTCGACCCACTCCTCCTGCTCCTTGATGCGCAGGGTGCCGTTGTTGGCGTTGATCAGCACGGAGCCGTTGGGCCCGCTGGCCGGCAGGTCGAGCTGCACGTCGCCGTCGAGCTTGCCCTTCCAGGCGAAGTCGTCGGGCAGCCAGCGCGCCAGGCTGTCCAGCGGGAACTCGCGCAGGTGCAGGCGCAGGCGCGGATCGGGCATCAGCCGCTGGTCTTCCATGCACAGGCTGGCCGGACCGGAGGCCCAGCAATGGGCGCCGAGGTTGATCCGCCCGTCCGCCAGGCGCTCCAGGCGCGCCGGCTGTTGCAGGCGCCAGTCCTGGCCACCGCTCTGGATGTCGCCTTTTGCGAGGCGCCCGCGCCAATCCTTGCCGTTCCAGCTGCCATCCAGGCCAAGGTCGAGCGCCAGCGGCTTGCCCTGCAGGTTCAGCGTGAGCTGCTGGCGCTGGCGGTCGCCGCTGCCTTCCAGCTTGAGCACGCCGAAATCGCTGTCGCCGCTGCGCAGGCCCTGCGCCGTCAGAGTCACCCGGCCACGCTGGGCGGCGTCGAGGGAGGCCGTCAGGTCCAGCGAACGCAATCCCTGATCGGCGTAGGCGACGCGCTGGCCATCGAGTTTCAGCTGGCCTTGCGGCGCCTGCAGCGTGCCGGCCAGATCGAGGCGGCCGCTGACCTGACCGAACAGTTGCGGCCACAGTTGGCCCAGGCGATTCAGCGCGATGTCCAGGCGGCCGGACAGGCGCTGGTCCAGCGCGGCCTGCCCGCTGATGCGGTTGTCGCCCAGTTGCAGGGACAGGTCATCGACCTTCCACGCCTGCCCCGCCGCCGTGGCTTTCGCCTTGAGCGCAGCCGGCTGGCCGCGCAGGCGGCCCTGCAGGTCGAGGTTGGCGTCGAGGTTCAGCACCTCGCCCTTGAGCGAACCCTGACTGCGCAGCGGTCCGCCGAGCCGGCCGGGCATCTCTTCCAGCCAGTAGGCCGGATCGAGGTCGGACAGGTCGAGGGCGGCATCCCAGGTCACCGCATCGGCAAAACCGACCTTGAGGTGTCCCTCGGCCCTGCCCTGCCCCGCCACCAGTTTCAGCGACGGCAGGAAGACTTCCGCGAGGTTGCCCGACACCGGGCTGGCCAGGGTGAAATCGCCGGCGGGCCCTCGGAAGGCGCCATCGAAGTTGCCCAGGTAGGCGCCAGCGCTGTAGCTCACTTCGGCCTTGAAGGTGTGCACGCTGACCGGCGGCTCGTCGATCTGCGGGTACAGGCGGCGCCAGGGGAAGTCCAGCCAGTCGAGCCTGGCGTTGGCGGCGAAGGCGTCCTTCCAGTCCAGGCGGCCGGTCACGGCCACGCGCTGGTCCTTGGCGGCACTGAGGTCGAGCGCGGCGATGTCCGCCCCCTGGGCATCCACGCGGCCACGCAGGGTCAGTACTACCGGGCTTTCCTCGGCGGGCAGCACGGCGGCGCCGGCCAATTGGTAGCCGTCCTTGAGGTTGCCGCTGGCATTCAGACGCAGCTGGTTCAGGGTCAGGGTGTCGGGCAGCGAAGCGTCGGCCTTGAAGCCGTCGGCAGTCACCAGGGCGGTGGCCGGCAGGTTCTCCGCCAGGGGTTGCAGGTCGCCTTCCAGCTTGCCGTCCAGGTAGCCGCTGCTTTGCGCCTGCAATTTCAGGTGGCCCATCAGCTCGCCCCTGGCCTGCAGTTGCAGGGTCCAGGGTTTGTCACCCGGCGCCGGCAGGCCCAGGGTGCCTTCGGCCTCCAGCGGCCAGCCCTGGGTCGGCTTGAGCAGGCCCTTGAGCGACAGGCTCAGGCCATCGCGGGCCAGGCTCACCGAGTCGATGTGCAACCCGTCATGGTCCCAGTGCGCCGCCAGTTGGGCGTCGCGCAACTGTTCCTGGCCATCGAGGAGGAAACGGCCGATGCGGATGTCGCCCAGCTCCAGCGACAACGGCAGGCTGAGATCGGGCAGCTCGATCGGTCCGGAGGACTCGCTCGGCTCGCTGGGCGGCAGGGTCAGCAGCACGTCATTGGCAACCACCTGGCGCAGGCACAGGGTCATGCGCAGCAGGCAGGCCGGCGACCAGTCGATCTGCGGCTGGTCGAGCACCAGGTGGGTGGCGCCATCGCTCCACTCCAGGCGTCTGGCGCTGAAACCACCGGCAAGGCGACCGTCGAACTCCTCGACGGAGAGGCCCGGCACCCAGCTCAGCAAGGCACGACTGCCCGCCGGCGTACCGAGCAGGATCGCTACCCCGATGGCCAGCAGCAGGATCAGCCCGAGCAGGCCGCCCAGGCTCCAGCGCAACGCGCGCATCCAGCCCGCGCGACTCACAGCTCAGGCCCCATGGAGAAGTGCAGGCGGATGCCGCCGTCTTCGTCGAGGCCGTCGGCAAGGTCCAGGCGCAGCGGGCCGACCGGGGAAATCCAGCGGATGCCGATACCGACGCCGGTCTTGATCGAGGGGAAGTCCAGCGAGTTGAACGAGTTGCCCTGGTCGACGAAGGCGGCGATGCGCCAGCGCTCGGCGATGGGGTACTGGTACTCGACACTGCCGGCGACCATGTAGCGGCCACCGATACGGTCGCCATCGGAGTTCCTTGGCGACAGGGTCTGGTAGTCGTAGCCACGCACGCTCTGGTCGCCGCCGGCGAAGAAACGCAACGACGGCGGGATGGCGCTGTAGTTGTTGGTGGCGATGCCGCCGACCTGGAAGCGACCGAGCAAGCGTTGTCCTCCCCAGAAACTGGTGACGCCCTTGGCCATGGCGTTGACATGGGCCACGTCGGCGTCGGCCAGCAGACCTTCCTTGGCGCCCTTCACTTCGAACTGCAAGCGGTAGCCTTCACCGGGGTCGATCTTGTTGTCGGCCTCGAGGATCGAATAACCGATGCCCGGCATCAGGAAGCTGCTCAGACCCGAATCGTCGCCCAGCTTGTACTCCTCGCGCTGCCAGTTCAGCGAGACGACCCGCTGCCAGCCGCTGTCGAGCTTGTGGTGCCACTCGCCGCCCAGGGTCAGCAGCTTGCTCTCGGTGTCCACCAGGTCTTCGTACTGGTAGCCGCTGGTGAAGCGCAGCTTGTCGGTGAGCGGCGGGTCCAGGGGAATCTCGTACCAGGCGCCGACGTTCTGCCGGGGCGCCGAGACTTCCGCCTCGAAGCCCAGGCTGTGGCCCTGCGGGTTGACCCAGTGGCGCGTCCAGGTGGCCCGCGCGCGCGGCCCGACGTCCGTCGAGAAGCCCAGGCCAAGGCCCATGGTGCGCGGCTTGCGCGCTTCCAGATGGACGTGAACCGGGACCACCTCGGCATCGGCGTTGGTCGGCGTGGCGTCGACCCGCACGCCGTCGAAATAGCCGCTGGACTGCAGCGCCTGGTTGAGGTCGGCGATCTGCTCGGAGTCGTAGTCGGCGCCTTCCTTGAACGGCACCATGCGCTGCAGCAGGTCCTCGTCGAAGGGGAAGTCGCCGGCGAAGTCGACCTTGCCCAGGCGGTAGCGCGGCCCGCTGGCGTACACCAGATCGATGTCGGCGACGCCGGCCTCGGGGTCGACGCGCAACTGCTGCTGGGTGAACTGGCCGCGGAAGAAACCGAAGCGCGAGGCCTGGTTCTGGATCAGCCGCTTGGCGTCCTCGTACGCGCCGTGATTGAGCTGCGCCCCTGGCTTGAGCGCATCGCCGCCGGGCACGCGGAAGCTCCTGAGCTGCGCCGCCGGGCCATCGACACGAACGGTCACGTGGCGCAGGTGGATCGGCTCTCCGGGGGTCACAGTGATCCGCAGGGTCGGCACCTTGTCGTCACGCACCCGCGTGCGAATCCGCGCCTGGTAATAGCCCAGGGCCTGGGCGGCCTTCTGCGCCTGCTCGCCGGCATTGCGCCGGAACCGTTGCAGGGCCGCCAGATCACGCTCGCCAAGGCTGCCCACGTAGGCCTCGATATTGGCCTTGAGCGCAGCGTTGGCGGGGGTGATACGAACATCGAGATGGGCTTCGGCCGCCAGTACCCTCTGCAAGCAGAAGGCCATTACCAGCAGCAGCCCAAGCAATCCTTGGACAACTCTCATGGCGCGAAATGCTAGCACGGGAATACGCGATCCTAGACGTCTACGGCGAGGGGCCCCGCAGAATAGCCCAATGCAGAGCCGCTGACAGGTCCGCTTACAACAACAGAACGATCCTACACACTGCATCGGGACTTTCATCTCCAGGCCCAGCGGGCGTCTCTTGCAGACTGGCGATCCTCCAGTCCGCACATTCCAGCTTCGATGAACAACTGCCTGATCCCCACCTTCCGCCTGGCCATTCTGGCCACGTCACTGCTCATCCTGTCGGCCTGCAAACCGGGCGCGGGCGACTCAAGCCCATCGGCAGCAGCCCGCTCCACCCCGACAGAGCAACCCGCCACGGCGCTCTGCCTGAACGGCAAGTGCGGCGTGCTGGCCCCGGACGGCAAGGTGCTGCTGGGCTTCGACAACGACTTCGGCAATATCCTGGCGACCGGCCTGGACAGCCCGGTCTTCGCCTCGCGCAATGGCCACTGGGACCTGATCAGCCTCGACGGCGGCAAGGTGCTGCGGAGCGCCTTCACCGACGAACTGATCCTGCTGCCCGGCCAGTTGTACGGCTTCGCCCGCGACGGTCTCTACGGCATCCTGGACCGCCACGGCAGACAACTGCAGGCGCCGCGCTTCGATCGCCTCACGCCCAGCAGCGATGGCAGCTACATCGTCTACGAGATCGACGGCTGGAACGGTGTGCTCGACACCCACGGGCAGGCGCTGACCGAGGCGCTCTACGACTGGATCCCGACCCAGAGCGACAGCCCCGACAGAACCCGGTTGCTGATGGCTCGGCGCGGTGCCAGCAACTGGGTCATCGACCTGGACAGCGGCGCGCAGCAACCGGTCGCCTACGACCACATCGGTCCGCGCAACGATGGCTATTCGGTGGTCAGTGCGGCCGGCCGCTTCGGCCTGGCGGACCGCAGCGGCAGCGCGCTGTTCGGCCTCAAGTACCCCTGGCTGGGCGTCCCCAGCCAGGGTCTGGTGGCCTTCCGCGAGGCGCAGGACAAGCCCTGCGGCTACCTGGACTACCACGGCCAGGTGGTCATCGCGCCGCGCTTCGTCAACTGCCTGCCGTTCGGCCAGCAGGGCGCCCTCGCCCAGGAGTGGCGCCACGACGGTGCCAGCCTGTTCGGCCGCTACGGCCTCATCGACCGCCAGGGCCAGTGGCGCCTGCCCCCCACCTATGACTATGCCGGCAATGCCGGTACCGACCCCTGGGGTCAGAGTCACTACGTAGCGGGCTACGCGATGATCGGCACCTATTCTTCGGCGCCGATGCACATGACTCGCGGCATCTTCAGTACCGACGAGGGCAAGGAACTCATCGCTCCCGACTACGAGCAGATCGGCGCCCTGGGGCAGGACCGCTTCCTCTTCAGCGACCGCCATTCACCGAAAATCCGCCTGAGCTACCAGGGCGAACCGATCGAACTGCCCGCCGTCGGCATTCTCGATCGCTCCGCGATTCGTCTGGTCGCGCCCACCGATTTCATCGGCGCCAGCCTGGACCCCAGCGGCCGGTTCCTGCGCAGCCAGACGGGGCTCAGCGCCGACTCCCCGTCCGCGCTCTACGACCTGCAAGGCCGCCTCATCGTGCCGGCGCGCGGTACGGTGCTGGAGGTCGATACCCAGCACCAGATGGTCAGGGACTACAGCCTGAAAAACGTGCAGGGCCAGGACTGGAAAGGTCTGCTGAGCCTGCGCGACCTGAAGGGTCAGGTGCGCTTCAGCGTGCGCCGCACCGACTGCGGCGCCGCCCAGTTGGTGGACAGCGCCGGGCAACCGATCTGGCCACTGGACCCGACACCCTTCTGTCCTGCCCTGGCCCACGCCGGCTGAGCGCCGCCATTACCTCAGAGCTGCAACCCCTGCTGCGCTGTCGGCACGGGGTTGGGATGGAACAGCACGTGCTCGCGGATCGGCCCCAGCGCCACCTCACCCAATTCCCGATAGCCGTGGCGACGGTAGAACTCCAGGTAGCGCGCGTTGCCGGTGTCGAGCACCAGGCCCTGGGAACCACCGTCCTCGGCGCACCAGGCGTGCAGCGCATCGAGCAGTTGTTCGCCCAGGTGCCGACCCTGGAACTCGGGGTGGATGCCGATCAGCGGCAGCAGGTGATACGGTCCCGGCGGCAGGCAGCCGAGCACCGCCGCGTGGTAGTCCAGATAACGCCGGGTGCAGCCCAGGCCGGTGGTCAGCAGCATGCGCATGCGCCAGAACCAGCTTTCGGTGACATCCAGACGGCGTTGCGGCGGGACGATCAGCGCCACACCCACCACCCGGTCCTCCAGCAGCAGGCCGATGGCCGGCAGCTCCTCGAGGAAGTGCTGGTTGACCAACTCGCGGATGGTTGCGCGCACGCGCTGGTCGAAACCGGGGCGATCGGACTCGAACAGGTAGGCGAAGGTGGGCTCATGGCGATAGGCGTGATACAGCAGCGAACGGACTTCACGGCTGTATCCGCTGTCCAGCAGACGGACTTCGGCGAGGGTATCAGGCATGCGGACGCCTCTTGTTGTTAGGGTCGGGTTCCGGCTCCGAAACCCTAGCAGCGCCGCGCCGGGGTCGCCAGGGCCGGCCAGCTTGGGCTAGCATCCTCCTTTTGCCAGGACGTCCAGGATGAAAATCGTCTCCTTCAATATCAACGGTTTGCGCGCACGTCCCCACCAGCTCCAGGCCGTCATCGAGCGCCACCAGCCGGACGTCATCGGCCTGCAGGAAACCAAGGTCGCCGACGACCAGTTCCCCCGCGCGGAAATCGAAGCCCTCGGCTACCACGTTCACTACCACGGCCAGAAGGGCCATTACGGCGTGGCCCTGCTCTCCCGCGAGGAACCGCTGGAGCTGCAGCGCGGCTTCCCCAACGACGGCGAGGAATCCCAGCGGCGCTTCATCTGGGGCACCTTCAAGGACGCCCAGGGACAGCTGATCACCGTGATGAACGGCTACTTCCCCCAGGGCGAAAGCCGCGACCATCCAGTGAAGTTCCCGGCCAAGCAGCGCTTCTACGCCGACCTGCAGGACCTGCTGGAAACCCGTTTCCAGCCTGACCAGCCCCTGGTGGTGATGGGCGACATCAACATCTCCCCGGAAGATTGCGACATCGGCATCGGCGAGGAAAACCGCAAGCGCTGGCTGAAGACCGGCAAGTGCAGCTTCCTGCCCGAAGAACGCGAGTGGCTGGCGCGTCTCAAGGGCTGGGGCCTGGTGGACAGCTTCCGCCTGCAGAACCCCAGCGTGGACGACCGTTTCAGCTGGTTCGACTACCGCAGCCGCGGCTTCGAGGACAACCCCAAGCGCGGCCTGCGCATCGACGTGATTCTCGCCTCCGAAGCCCTGCGCGGACGCATCGCCGATACCGGCGTGGATTACGACATCCGCAGCATGGAAAAACCCTCGGACCACGCGCCGATCTGGCTGCAACTGGCGTAAGGGATATTCCGCGACCACGAAAAAGCCCGGCAATTGCCGGGCTTTTTCATGCCCTGCAGGCGTGGCCTGCTCAGACCTCTTCGGCGCTGCCAACCGACTTGCTGATGGCGCTGTAGGTGGTATTGAAGCGTACGGTCTCGTTGAAGCCCTTGACGATGGCGCCGAAGCGTTCCTTGGCGTCCAGCAACTGCTTGAAGCGGTCTGCCAGCTCAGCGCTCTGGCGCTGCAACCCGGCTTCGCGATCATCCAGATCCTGGGCGCGGGAGCGCATCTGGTTGAGCTGACGTTCGATGCTCTGCTGCTCCTGGTTGAGTACGTCGGCACGTTTGGTCGTTGCGCGATCACGACTGTCCACGGTTTCTGCCAGGGCCTGCAGCGCATTACTGCGCTCAGCGAGGACTGCAGCATTCTGCTCGGCCACGCGCTCGACCCCCTGTTTCTCCTCCTGCAGGCGCAGCTCCTGCTGGCTCAAGCGATCCTCGCGCTCGGCCAGTTGGCGCTCACGTTCTACTGTTGTCAGCCGGCGCTCTTCCAGCGCTTCGCGCATCTTCATGATTTCCAGCTTCTGCTGAGACAGGCCGTGAGCCATGCCAGCCAGCGAATCGAGAGTCGACTGCACATCATGGAGAACGCCATCAGTTTCCATCGCCGACGACTGGTAAGCGGTCACGGCAGACTCGACTGCATCCCGAACGATGGTGGTATCGGAACTGGCTTGTTCCCGCTGGTGTTGAACTTGGACATTCATGATCGAGGTTTCCTCGTGGGAAGAGTGGGAAATTGGCTGAGCGGAAGTGAGCTGATCGGCAGCGTCGAACACGGCAGACTCTGACAGGGCGGTTGGAACGGACGGAGCCACAGCAGGCGCGGCGCCTTGGTGCTCGTCGTCCGGGTCCACGCCAGGAGCTTCGAGGAACGAGCCGAGCTCAGCCAGGTCCCTTTCGAGCAGCTCGAAAGCATTGTCATCGGGCGCCGGGGCTGTTTCGCTCACCATCTGCTCCTGGGCAAGCGGGTCGAAAACATCACTGCTCACCGGCTGCTCGGGACCTGAGGCGGCAATCGGGATGTACCCTGCCGACAGGGACGAACGCGACGCGCCCCGGGGGCGATGGACCGCGGAAAGCTCGGAATGCAGCAGTGCCTTGTCACACTCCGCATCCATCGGAGATCCCAGTGGCTCGATGGCCTGACCGTTCTGCATAGCGCTGTCCACGCGGGAGAGTCCGTGTTCTTCGCTCTGCTTCGATGTTGAAGTCATGAAACGTCCTACCCTGAGGGTGATCGCCCGTACCCCAGCCACCACCCGGCATGAACCGCCGAACAGGATCGGTGACTGACAGGCACTGCCTCTCCTGGGGTTCGGAGGGCAAACCGGTCGATAGATGTCGATGGGCTGCCCTGCGCTCTCTGATGGAAAGGCAGAACAGGTTGCAGATGGAATTCTCACAGCTACGCGGCGGCGTGAATGTCAGTAAATTCCTTCATGGGTGAAGGAAAACTACGCAAGAAGTCATACGTCAGGTGCCCACGGCAGACGCTTCGGGAAGCTTTCCCCACCCTAGGGCCCGAGGGTCCCGCCGCACTCAGAGTCGCTATCTGGCAAATCCCGCCGCCGCTGCAGCAAACCGATCTCCTCACTGACCCGGAACAGTTCATCCAGCGTTCCTGCAGACAGCTTGCGCATCAACTGCCGCTTGTGCTGACCGATGCTGGCTCCGGAAAGCGCCAGGTGCTCGGCCAGTGACGCCGTGGTGACGCCGCGGTGCAGGCCATGCAGGACAGCGACCAGATGAGAAGGGAAGATCAGCGCAGATTTCGCACGCGGATCGTCCCCCAGGGGAACCCGCGCCTGCTCGGGAAAGATGGTCCCACCTGCCAGTACAGCGTCGACAGCCCGACCGATCAGCGTCGGACGATCGTCCAACAGCAGGAAACCGGAAACGCCTCCGCGGATGGCACGCTGAATGTTCAGTGGCGACCCCAGGCTTGAACACACCAGCACGGGAGTACCAGTGACCAACTGACCGGCGCGGCGCAACATCGCAACCAGCTCCAGACCATGGATATCCGGTAGCTCAAGAGTGATCACCAGGAGGTCGAAATCACCGACTTTCAGATGGCTCAGTGCCTGACGTGCGAACCTGAAATGCAGGTCGCACTGATGACCGCTGGATTGCAGGAACCGACGGATTGCGATGAAGTCGCGCCGTGACGGTTCGATGAGTACGATGCGGGCCATGTCACTCCTTGTAGTCTCGGCCGCGTTTCATCTGGTTCCCGTCCCTGACAGCAAGGCTCGAACCCTGCGCAGGGGCGTTCCAACGACTGCATCGGTGGCTACAGCAGTCCGAAAAGCGGATGCCACCAGACCTTCCCTTGTTCTGATGGCATCGGACCTCCGGACTTCGCTCGTCGATGCAGAAAAACAGAGGCCGGAGTGTCGTCGACATCCCGGCCTCGGGCTTTACTCGGTTACCGATTTCGAGATGGCAGACAGCGTCGTGTTGAACTGCACCGTTTCGTTGAAGCTCTTGACGATGGCGCTGAACTTGTCCTTGGCGCTTTGCAGTTGCTTGAGGCGAACCGCGAGTTCTTCACCCTTGCGCTTGAGCGAACTTTCCCGCTCATCCAGCTCAATGGATCGGGCGCGCAGACTGGCCGCCAGTTCGTCGTTGCGTAGTTGCTCGACCTGCATCGCCTCGGCGCGTTTGAGGGTGCTCCTGTCACGCTGGTCCACCGAGTGAGCCAGTTGCTTGAGAGCTTCGCTGCGCTCGGTCAGCAGTCGATTGTTCTCCGCCGCCAGACGATCCAGGTTGGTCTTGGCTTCAAGAAGATGGCTATCCAGCTGGGCCAGACGCTCCTCCTTATCACTGGCCAGACGTTCGCGTTCCAACAGTTGGCTGTTCCACTCCTCCAGCTCATCCTGCAGTCGGCCCGCCGCCTGTTTCTGCTGGGTCAGCCCCTGGGCCATGCCCGCCAGGGAGTTGAGGGTATTCTGGACGTCGGACAGCACGTCGTCCGGGTCAGCCTCCAGCTTCGGTACGCTCAATGTCGCCGCCACTTCCTGCAACTCCGAAGAGGTGATGGGAACCGACTGGTCCAGACCCTCGGCCTCAGTGACTACTTCTAGTGTCTCGCTCATTGCAAATTCCTTCTGGATCAAGATTCCCTGAAGCGCTACTGCCTCAAGGTTGCTGTGAGTTGTCATCTGGGGGCTGAAGGCCTTGGCGAAGATCGCCGCCAGCGAGCCATCCGATTCGGCCAGAGCTGATGGCCGCTGTGCCGGTGTCGCCCGCCGAGCCGCGAACACAGGCACGACTTTGCGTTTGACATCGTCAGTCCGCTTACGCCGAGGCTCGACATCGCTCGGGCCATTGGTTGCCGCCAGCAGTGCCAGTGCATCTTCCAGGCTGGAGATCATCGGATCGAAAGAGTCATCGTCGGTGATCTCGTCCAACTGGAATTCAGTTTCCACTGGAACATCGGGAGCCAAAGAACCGGCCATTTCCAGCTCTGGTTGAAGCGCTCGATCCACCGGCTCCCACTGCATGGCCACCTCGGGCCATTCGTTCGGTGCATCGGCTTGCGCAGATTCCGTCACCGTGGCATCGCCGACGAACTCCGATTCCAGGGTCCGCAGAGAGCCGTGGGAAGCTGGTACCGGTGGTCCCACGAACGGTTCCTTGGCAGGCACGGCCGCAGCAACTTCTTCCCGCGCCTCCATCCCGCGCAGCGTGGTCAACTCGTCCAGTTCCACGGCGACCACCTCGTCCAGGGATTGCGAAACCGCATCAGCAGCGCGGACCGGTTCAAGCTCTTCCATCGCAGGTATTTCGGCTGGCCCGGTCGCTTGCGCAGCGGTCTGCTCGAAGAAATCCTCAGCTTCCGGCTCAGCCATGACTGCCTCTGGCGTGGTCATCGGTGACTCCGGCTGTTCAACGGCCCTCACCGCGGCTGGCACGTCCGCCTCAGCCTCGATCTGCCTGTCATGAACGTCAACGACGAGCAATTCGGGCTGATCGACCGCTTCTGCGCTCGGCATAGCTTCGGCGACCTCTCCTGCTTCCGCCGACGCAGGAGGCTCGACCGCCTGCACAAGGCCCGGCTCGGAGACTGTCTCGACTTTCGAGACAGCGATTGCAATCTCTTCCAGCTCCGCCAAGGCCGCTTGCCCGGTTGCTTCCGTCACTACTGGCGCTTCGCCCTGTTCGGCGAGCGGCTCCAGTTCCGGGGCCATTGCGGGGACGTCCGAGACCGTCGGCGAAGGCTGCTTGGCACCCTCTGCAGCGACGGTTTCATCCAGCGCTCGGGCGAAGGCTTCGACCTCAACCGCGGCAGACGGCGTCTCATCTGCAGGTGACTCCGGGTGGAGTACGGCAACGGCTTCGGCAATCGCCTGCGTGACAGGCTCAGCAACCGCCGCCAGTTCCGGAGCAGGGACGCCAGTCTGCTCGTGCGGATCCATCGCTTCCGAAACGGCAGGTTCGTCGAGCGAAGCGGACATTGGCTGTACTGTCTCGAATGCCTCCTGACCGTCCATATCACGGGAGGCCGAAATACCCGACTCGGCCGGCACGTCCGTCTCGCCGGAATGGGCCACAACCGACTCTGCCCACTCAGGACCCGCATCTCCTGAGGCGGACAGGCCAAGGCCGGCGGGCTCAGCCGGATCACTCTCACTCTGGCCGGCCGCTTTGGCGACGAATCTCTCATACAGTTTGTTCATGCGCCGGGCGTGCCGGGCTTGCGCCTCGGTTTCAACTGCCGGTGCAGCAGCCTCCTGGGCTGGCGCGGCCTCGACCGCAGGCGGGGCATCCTGTATCGAAGTGGCAGGAGATAGTTGCTCAGGTGCAATGGGAGCGCTTTCCGCACCGGTTGCCTGGCCATCCAGGAAGACCTGATCCATGCAATCCGGAGAAACACTGTCGGTTTCCGTCAACGGCTCCAGAGCCGAATTCGGGGACGGATCCAACGTCGCAATTTGAAGTTCCGGGGCGGGCACTTCCGTATCGTTTTGAGCTGCGCCCTCCTCGTTTTTGAGACGTGACTGTCGAGCCAGCTGGGCGAAATCCAGGATCATCTCGGAGGAAAATTCAAAACCCAGGTCCTGGATTCGCTGTGGGACGTCGTCATCATCCAGCGGCGGACTCAGGATGCTGGCCGGAACCGGACGTGCGCCCAGCATGCCGGCACGGGCGAGCAGGTGCAGCCAGGAACGCAGGGCCTGGGCCGGCAAGCGCAGGCCCTTGAATGTCAGGGCACGCGGAGCGGGCAGCCCCAGCGAATGCTTGCGCCAGGGGCGTCCCCAGGACGAAGCGCTGGCCGTGTGAACCGCCAGCGGAATCGATTTGAGACGATGCTCGGGGCCGGCCGGGAGGGGCCTGAAAGCACTGTGAGGCTGAGTCATGATTACCTTCCGGCTGAACTGACCCCCAGATGTTGGACACCAACTCTGAGGGGTCCACATGGCAAGGCATGATGGGAAGTTCAAGCTAGAGGTGGCGCGCCACTATGTG
>NZ_JACHLI010000011.1 GCF_014204515.1 Pseudomonas nitroreducens
CAAGTTGAAGGGACTGAGCCCCGTTCAATACAGGGCTCAGTCATTGGCAGCTTAGCGGCCCAGTCCAACTGTCCAACTTTCGGGGGTCAGTTCACCATGGAGGGGCTGAATGCGCTTGCTTCAATGGCGTCCTATCTGGTGGCGCCCTCGCGTGCATTGTCTGCTGTGTGGCGCGGCGGCTGAACAGACCGCCCTGCCGCTCTGCGCCGGCTGCGACGATGACCTGCCCTGGCTGGCCGGGCATTGCTCGATCTGTGCCCTTCCCCTCCCAGCTTCCGGACTGACCTGCGGCCAATGCCTGCGCCGCGCGCCGGCTTTTCATCGAGTCGAGACACCGCTGCGCTATGGCTTTCCCGTCGATGCGCTGGTCACCCGCTTCAAGCATCAGGCCAATGCGCCGCTCGGACGGCTGCTCGGCCAACTGCTCGAACGCCACCTGCTGCATGCCTATGAAGAAGGACTGCCACGCCCGGACCGGCTGATCCCGGTGCCGCTGTCGCGCCGGCGTGAACGGCAGCGCGGCTTCAACCAGGCGCAATTGCTGACAAACTGGCTGGCGGCGCCACTCGGGCTGCCTGTGGATAACCACATTGTCCAGCGCACGCAGGACACCCCGGCGCAGCAAGGCCTGGACGCCGCCACCCGCAAGAAGAACCTGCGCAACGCCTTCACCCTGGCTGCCGGCGCCAGTGTCGAGGGGCTGCACCTGGCACTGGTGGACGACGTGCTGACCACCGGCGCCACCGCCGAACGCATCGCCCGCCTGTTGCGCCGAGCCGGGGCGCGGCGGGTCGATGTCTACTGCCTGGCGCGCACGCCAGCCCCGGAATAGACGACCGTTCGGCCACATTACTGACATCTGCCCCTTGCGTTTTGCCCGCCAGCAACGGAGCCTCGCTGCATACCAATAAGCACCCGCGAACCCATGACCACCCTCAGCCTGTTGACCCAACACGTTACCCGCCGCCCGCAGCGCATCGCCCTGCTGGTGCAGATCGCCCAGCTCGGCTCGATCACCCACGCCGCCAAGGCCGCCGGGATGAGCTACAAGACCGCCTGGGACGCCATCGATGAACTGAACAACCTGTCCGACCGCCCGCTGGTGGAACGCAGCGTCGGCGGCAAGGGCGGCGGCGGTGCGCGCCTGACCGTCGAGGGCGAACGTCTGCTGGCGCTCTACCAGCGCCTGGAAGCCCTGCGCGAACACATCGTCGAGCACGTCGAGCACCAGGCCGATCTGGAGCTGATCGGCCGCCTGATGATGCGCACCAGCGCGCGCAACCAGCTGCACGGCCGCGTCTGCGCGGTGGAGCACTCCGGCCTCAATGACCTGATCGGCATCGAGCTGCCCGGCGGCTCGCGCATCCAGGCGCGGGTCACCCGCGAAAGCACCGAGAAGCTGGAACTGGCCGACGGTGTGCCGGTGGTGGCACTGATGAAGGCCGGCTGGCTCTACGTCGACCTGCCGCACATCCCCTGTCCGGACGGCCTGAATGCGCTGGAAGGGCATATCGACGACATCCGCGAAGCCGACGACGGCCCCAGCGAGGTGCGCATCCAGTTGCCCAGCGGACAGATGCTCTGCGCCCTGATCGACCCGGAGCGCATCGAAATCCTGCGCCTCAAGCCCGGCACCCAGGTCCGCGCGCAGTTTTCTCCGGCCCAGGTGATCATTGGCACACCGCTGTAGCCTTCCGGCCACTCAGGTTTCCCTGCCTCATATCAAGCCCCGCGACGCAGCGCCGCGCTCCAATGAACGCCAGTGTCCCGCCCGTTCCGGGCGGGCTTCGGCCAATCGGAGCTCCCAGCATGCGCCGCCCACTGCTGCTTCTTGCGCTGTTCCTCCTGCCCTTCGCCAGCCAGGCCGGCCCCGACGTGCTGCGCGTCGGCGCCAGCCACGAACTGGTGCCGACGCTCAAGCCACTGGTGGACCAGTACCAGATGGAAACCGGCGGCAAGGTCCTGATGATTGGCGGCGGCACGGATGAGCTCGCCGAGCAGGTGCGCCAGGGCACGCCCTACGACCTGCTGCTGACGCCCTTGCACAGCTCCGACGAACAGGAGCGGAGCCTGACGTGCCGGTCACGCACGATGCAGAAGCTGACCCTGGTGAAGGGCGAACGCCGGGCACTGGCAACGGACTTCATCGGCTTCCTGAGAAAGCACTGCGCCGACCGCTGAGGCGACTGCCCACGCAAAAGGGGCGGACTGGGTAAACTAGGCAGCTTTACCCTTGCCGGAACGTCGCCATGTCCCATCCCTTCTCCGACCTCACTCCCGACCTGGTGCTGGATGCGGTGGAAAGCATCGGTTTTCTCAGCGACGCCCGCGTACTGGCGCTCAACAGCTACGAGAACCGCGTCTACCAGGTGGGCATCGAGGACAGCGAGCCGCTGATCGCCAAGTTCTATCGCCCGGGACGCTGGACCACCGAGGCGATCCTCGAGGAGCACGCCTTCTCCGCCGAACTGGCCGAATGCGAAGTCCCGGTGGTGGCGCCGCTGGTGCACGAGGGCAGGACCCTGTTCGAGCACGCCGGCTTCCGCTTCACCCTCTTTCCCCGCCGCGGCGGCCGCGCGCCGGAGCCGGGCAACCTCGACCAGCTCTATCGCCTCGGCCAACTGCTCGGCCGCCTGCACGCCGTGGGCGCCAACCGCCCGTTCGAGCACCGCGAGGCGCTGACGCCGCAGAACTTCGGCCACCAATCCCTGGCCACCCTGCTGGAAGGCAACTTCATTCCCCAAAGCCTGCTGCCCGCCTACGAGTCGGTGGCCCGCGACCTGCTGAAGAAGATCGACGACCTCTATGCCCGGGTGAAATACAGCCCCATCCGCATGCACGGTGATTGCCACCCGGGCAACCTACTGTGCCGCGACGAGACCTTCCACGTCGTCGACCTCGACGACTGCCGCATGGGCCCGGCGGTGCAGGACCTGTGGATGATGCTCGCCGGCGAGCGCCAGGAGCGCCTCGGCCAGTTGTCCGAGCTGGTGGACGGCTACCAGGAATTCCACGACTTCGACCCCCGCGAACTGCCGCTGATCGAAGGCCTGCGCGCCCTGCGCCTGATGCACTACAGCGCCTGGCTGGCGCGCCGCTGGGACGACCCGGCGTTCCCACCGAGCTTCCCCTGGTTCGGCACCGAGCGTTACTGGGGCGAACAGGTGCTGGTGCTGCGCGAGCAGATGGCGGCGCTGGATGAGGAGCCGTTGCGGCTGTTCTGATTCCCTCGCATGGATGCCGGCCTGGCGGCCGGATCGCGGACGGAGTCCGCTCCTACGAAGGCATCACGTCACGTAGGAGCGGACTCCGTCCGCGATTGCTATCCGCACCTACCGTGTCCTCCCGTATGACCAACGTTACAGCTATTCGCGCACGCCACCGGGACATCCACCGCAGCGGCACAGACAAGCCGACGCCAGCGCCCTAGAATTGTGCAGCCACTCATTAGCTGCCTAACCAAGGATGTTCCATGGCCACCGCCAATCCCCGCCGGGGCTACGCCCTGGGCTTGACTGCCTATGTCATCTGGGGGCTCTTCCCGATCTACTTCAAGCTGCTCGAACGCATTCCCGCCCTGGAAATCATCACCCACCGGGCCATCTGGTCGGCGGTGTTCGGCGCCCTGCTGTTACTGGTATGGAAACATCCCGGCTGGTGGCGCGAGCTGCGCGAGAACCCCAAGCGCATTGCCGTGCTCACCGCCAGCGGCCTGCTGATTGCCAGCAACTGGCTGGTCTACGTCTGGGCGGTGAACAACGGTCACATGATCGAGGCCAGCCTGGGCTACTACATCAACCCGCTGATCAACGTGCTGCTGGGCCTGGTGATCCTGCGCGAGCGCCTGCGCCCGCTGCAGTGGGTCGCGGTCGGCCTTGCTGCGCTGGGCGTGGCGCAGCAGCTCTGGCAGCTGGGCAGCCTGCCCTGGGTGTCGCTGACGCTGGCGCTGACCTTCGGTTTCTACGGGCTGATCCGCAAGCAGGCACCTGTGGCCGCGCTGCCCGGCCTGGTGGTGGAAACCTGGATCCTCCTGCCGCTGGCCATCGGTTACCTGGTGCTGTTCGCCGACGGCCCGAGCGTGCACGCGGACTTCTGGACCACCCGGGACGCCATCTGGCTGGCCGCTGCCGGCCCGATCACCCTGGTGCCGCTGGTGTGCTTCAACGCCGCCGCGCGCCACCTGCCCTACGCCACCCTGGGCTTCCTGCAATACCTGGCGCCAACCCTGGTGCTGCTGCAGGCGATCCTGCTGTTTGGCGAGCACCTGGACACCACGCGCCTGATCTCCCTCTGCTGCATCTGGGCGGGCCTGGTCGTCTACAGCGTGGACATCTGGTATCGCCTGTCCCGCGGCGACTGATCATTAATTGATCCACCGTCCACAGGCCACGCCGTTCGTGGCCTGTGGGCAAGCACCACCAGCTTGTCCACAGCCCCATCCCGCCAAATGGGGGATAACGGCAGTTTCCTCCACAAGCCGCCTCGCTCTCTCCGGCCGCGGTCTCCTGATCCGGCAACCTGCCGCAGAATGAGCAAATTCTGAGCAACCCCGCGCAGACCCTGCCAGCTCTGGCCTGTAACGACATTCCCCCGGCTTTTCCACAGGCTGATCCCCACTTCATGTGGATGGCGCCGCACTGCCCGATCAGAAAGTGGACAACCTTCTGCAAGCCCCTGTTTACAATGGCTGCAGCGTTTCATGAACGGCTTCTCCACAGAGTCTTCCCATGGATTTGTGCACAGCGGCTGGAAGGCTCACGACGCTGAACTCTCGAGGAGCAGGCTGTACAAAAAACGAGCACATCCTTGAAAGGCACGCCCATAGCTAGCTGCGGCTACTTATCAACAGAATGCCCACGGTGCGATCCCCGTAATCTGTGCACAGAGCTCGCAGGGGTCGTGGATAAATCGGCCGGCGTGCAGCCCAAAGAAAATGGGCCCTCTGTCATTCCATCAACAGAGAGCCCACAGGTTTTTCCACAAGGGTTGCAATCCAGAGAGAGTACTCAGTCCCCGCTGTGGAAATTCAGCTCCACCATCAGGTCGTCCGCCAGCGCTTCGAGCTTTTCCTGAAGGGTATCCAGCTGCAGGGTCAGCGGCACGGCCAACAGCGCTTCGGCGTGGAACAGCGGCTCACTGCTCATGGGCGCCGGCATGACCTCGGTGGTCAGGCGCTCCAGGTTCACGCCGTGCTCGGCCAGCAGCTGGGTGATGTCGCGAACGATACCGGGACGATCATTGCCCACCAGGTCCAGGTGGATCGGCTTCCAGTTGCAGGCCGGCTCGATGCCGCTCTCCGCCAGCAGCACGCGGATGCCGTGCTCGCCCAGACCCTGCAGGCCTTCCACCAGCTCGTCATAACCCTCGGCGGGCACCGCCACGCGCAGGATCCCGGCGAACTGCCCGGCCATGCGCGACATGCGGCTTTCCAGCCAGTTGCCGCCGTGGGCGGCGATGCATTTGGCCACGCGTTCCACCAGGCCGGGCTGGTCCTGGGCGATGACGGTCAATACGAGGTGGTCCATGGGCAGTCTCCGCGAAGGGCTAGGCCGTGAGGTCCAGCCAATAGGTGTAGAACTGGTCGTCCCGCTTGTAGCCCAGGCGCTCGTAGAGCGACTGGCCGGCATGGTTGGTCTTGGCCGTTTCCAGCATCAGGCCGCAGGCGCCGGTGGCCTCGCCGTGGGCGCGGGCGGCGTTCATCAGCGCTTCACCATAACCGTCGCGGCGCGCAGCGGGTAGCACGTAGAGATCGCTGACCAGCCAGGACGGCTGCAACGCCAGCGAGGCGAAGAGTGGATAGAGCTGCACGAAGCCCAGCGCCACGCCATCGAGGCTGCGCGCGATGAAGACCGTGGACTGCCCGCTGCCGATACGCGCTTCGAGGAATGCACGGATCTTCGCGTGGGGTGCAGGTACCTCGTAGAAATCCAGGTAGCCGGAAAACAGCGGAACCAGGTCGTCCAGATCGGTGGGGGTGGCAAGCGTCACGGACATGCGGGATTCTCCGAAAGGGAAGAAGCAGTATAGGCTCGGCAAGGTTAGCGGGCTGCGACGGGCTGCCACAGATACCCATTAGGGTAATGGGTGTACAGTTTTAAGATTTATCTGGAACAATCCAGATGATATTTGCGAACATAAGACCTGCTACGTGACTGATATGCGTACTTTGGTCTAACCGCGACGCTAGCCCACTGATTTTTCCCACGGCATCATGTAGTATTCCGCGGCTCGGACTACAAGGCCTTTTGCCTGTGTCCAGAGCTGGTCCTGAGCAGAGTGAGGCAAGCAATGACTGAACGCGTTCAAGTCGGTGGCCTGCAGGTCGCCAAAGTCCTTTTCGACTTCGTGAACAACGAAGCCATTCCCGGCACCGGCATCGACGCCGGCAAGTTCTGGGCAGGCGTAGAAACCGTAATCAACGACCTGGCCCCCAAGAACAAGGCCCTGCTCGCCAAGCGCGATGACATCCAGGCGAAAGTCGACGGCTGGCACCAGGCCCGCGCCGGCAAGCCGCACGATGCAGCTGCCTATAAAGCCTTCCTGCAGGAAATCGGCTACCTGCTGCCCGAGCCTGCCGACTTCCAGGCCAGCACCCAGAACGTCGACGAAGAAATCGCCCGCATGGCCGGCCCGCAGCTGGTAGTACCGGTGATGAACGCGCGCTTCGCCCTGAACGCCGCCAACGCCCGCTGGGGCTCGCTGTACGATGCGCTGTACGGCACCGACGCGATCAGCGAAGAGAACGGCGCCGAGAAGGGCAAGGGCTACAACAAGGTCCGCGGTGACAAGGTCATCGCCTTCGCCCGCGCCTTCCTCGACGAAGCCGCTGCGCTGGAATCCGGCTCCCACGTCGACGCCACCGCCTACGTGGTGAAGAACGGCGCACTGGCCGTGACCCTGAAGAATGGCAGCGAAACCGGCCTGAAGAACGCCGCCCAGTTCCTCGCCTTCCAGGGTGAAGCCGGCAAGCCCAAGGCCGTGCTGCTCAAGCACAACGGCCTGCACTTCGAGATCCAGATCGACCCCACCAGCCCGATCGGCCAGACCGACGCCGCTGGCGTGAAAGACGTCCTGATGGAGTCCGCGCTGACCACCATCATGGACTGCGAAGACTCCGTGGCCGCCGTCGATGCCGACGACAAGGTCGTGGTCTACCGCAACTGGCTGGGCCTGATGAAGGGCGACCTCGCCGAGCAGGTTTCCAAGGGCGGCAGCACCTTCACCCGCACCATGAACCCGGACCGCGTCTACTCCAAGGCCGATGGTTCCGAGCTGAGCCTACATGGCCGCTCCCTGCTGTTCATCCGCAACGTTGGCCACCTGATGACCAACCCGGCGATCCTCGACGCCCAGGGCAACGAAGTCCCCGAAGGCATCCAGGACGGCCTGTTCACCAGCCTGATCGCCATTCACAACCTGAACGGCAGCGCCACCCGCAAGAACAGCCGTACCGGCAGCGTGTACATCGTCAAGCCGAAGATGCACGGCCCGGAAGAAGTCGCCTTCGCCGCCGAAATCTTCAGCCGCGTCGAGGACCTGCTCGGCCTGCCGCGCAACACACTGAAAGTCGGCATCATGGACGAAGAGCGCCGCACCACCGTCAACCTCAAGGCCTGCATCCAGGCCGCTGCCGAGCGCGTGGTGTTCATCAACACCGGCTTCCTCGACCGCACCGGTGACGAGATCCACACCTCCATGGAAGCCGGCGCCATGGTGCGCAAGGGCGCCATGAAGACCGAGAAGTGGATCGGTTCCTACGAGAACAACAACGTCGACGTCGGCCTGGCCACCGGCCTGCAGGGCAAGGCGCAGATCGGCAAGGGCATGTGGGCCATGCCCGACCTGATGGCTGCCATGCTCGAGCAGAAGATCGCTCACCCGCTGGCTGGCGCCAACACCGCCTGGGTGCCGTCGCCGACCGCCGCCACCCTGCACGCGCTGCACTACCACAAGGTCGACGTGTTCGCCCGTCAGGCCGAACTGGCCAAGCGCGCGCCGGCTTCGGTGGACGACATCCTGACCATTCCGCTGGCTGCCAACACCAACTGGAGCGCGGAAGAAATCAAGAACGAGCTGGACAACAACGCCCAGGGCATCCTCGGCTACGTGGTCCGCTGGATCGACCAGGGCGTCGGCTGCTCCAAGGTGCCGGACATCAACGACGTCGGCCTGATGGAAGACCGCGCCACCCTGCGGATCTCCAGCCAGCTGCTGGCCAACTGGCTGCGCCACGGCGTGGTCACCCAGGAGCAGGTGCTGGAAAGCCTCAAGCGCATGGCTTCGGTGGTGGATCGCCAGAACGCCGGTGACGCCCAGTACCGCGCCATGGCGCCGAACTTCGACGACAACGTGGCCTTCCAGGCCGCGCTGGAACTGGTCCTCGAAGGCACCAAACAGCCCAACGGCTACACCGAGCCGGTCCTGCACCGCCGTCGCCGCGAGTTCAAGGTTAAAAACGGCCTGTAAGCGCTTCGCGGCGCGATGAAGAAACCGCCCTCCGGGGCGGTTTTTTTATGGGCGAGGATTGTGGTTTGACGTTGGGGCGGTGCATTCCCCACCCGATCGCGGACTCTGTCCGCGATGCTTTTGCTTGTAGTTGGGTGTTTCAGCGTCGCTTCGGCGTGTGCTGGGAGATTTTGTTTCGCCCCCTCGGGCGACCTACTTTGGAAAAGACCCAAAGTAGGCAAAGGTCTTCGCCCCTGCCATCCGGCTTTTCGCTTCGCGAAAAGTACCCTCGGTTCCTCGGAGTTCCAGGGGCCCGCGTTGACGGGCCATCCCTGGCCCGACAACGCTCTCGCGACATCCATGTCGCTCAACCCCTGAAACTCCGATCACCTTCGGCCTCCTGAAAGGGGCACTCCGGTGCGTGCGGATATTTCGCTGGAAGACCTTAACGGCAAGGGCAAGGGCAAGGGCAAGGGCAAGGGCAAGGGCAAGGGCAAGGGCAAGGGCAAGGGCAAGGGCAAGCACTTTGGCGTGGTGAGATGCGATGTGTTTGCGTAGGAGCGGACTCTGTCCGCGATTGTCGTCCGCCCGCACCGAATCGCCCCTGTAACGCCTGTGCACAATTATTGTGTACAAAGTCCCCATTTCGCACACTACTCACCCACAGCCGAGCTGACTCTCAAGTCAATGATTGGCCTGGTAAATTTATTTCCTACCCACCTGGACAGGCCTCAAGACCGCACCAAATGAGGGCTTCAGCGCATTCCACAGGCAAGATAGAAAGACCTCCAAGGCCGACAGGAAACTGCACTGGCATGGAATTGTCTTTGCACACAAACCACAAAAAGCCGTGCATACAAAAGCCGAGTAGCCCATGACCAGCAGTCCCACGCACCTGTCCGGCGTTACCTCTGTTCCACCTGCCGCTGGCGAGGCCTCCGCGAGCAGTACAGCGCCGACCCTGAGCCCGCGCCTGTACAGTGCCGACCTCGCGCCGACCAAGGCCCAGGGCCGCAGCTGGGGGCGCTACAGCCTGTTCGCGCTGTGGACCAACGATGTGCACAACATCGCCAACTACTCCTTCGCCATCGGCCTCTTCGCCCTGGGCATGAGCGGCGCGCAGATCCTCGCGGCATTCGCCCTCGGCGCACTGGTGATCTACGGCCTGATGAACCTGTCCGGCTACATGGGCCAGAAGACCGGCCTGCCCTACCCGGTGATGTGCCGCATCAGCTTCGGCATCCACGGCGCCCAGGTGCCGGCGCTGATCCGCGCGGTGATCGCCATCGCCTGGTTCGGCATCCAGACCTACCTCGCCTCGGTGGTCCTGCGCGTGCTGCTCAGCGCCATCGCGCCAAGCCTTGCAGCCTACGATCAGGACTCAATCCTCGGCCTGTCGACCCTGGGCTGGATCACCTTCCTCGGCATCTGGTGCGTGCAGCTGGTGATCTTCGCCTACGGCATGGAAATGGTGCGCCGCTACGAGTCCTTCGCCGGGCCGATCATCCTCGTCGCCTTCGCCAGCCTCGCCGGCTGGATGTACTGGCGCGCCGGCCTGACCATCTCCTGGTCCAGCGGCAACCCGCCGACGGGCTCGGCGATGTGGCTGAAAGTGCTGGGTGC
Organism: Pseudomonas nitroreducens; assembly: GCF_014204515.1. Classification (GTDB taxonomy): domain Bacteria; phylum Pseudomonadota; class Gammaproteobacteria; order Pseudomonadales; family Pseudomonadaceae; genus Pseudomonas; species Pseudomonas nitritireducens_A. Next base: position 10,069 of record NZ_JACHLI010000011.1, read on the forward strand.
CGCCGCGCTGTGGGTTTCGCTGTACGGCACCATGATCCTGAACTTCTGCGACTTCACCCGTAACTGTCCGGATCGGCGCACCATCAGCGTCGGCAATTTCTGGGGCCTGCCGGTGAACATGCTGGGCTTTGCGCTGATCGCGGTGGTGCTGGCCGGCGCGCAATTCCGCATCGACGGCCACCTGGTGCAGAACCCCACGGAAATCGTCGCTGCCATCCCCAACACCTTCGGCCTGGTACTGGCCTGCCTGGCCTTCCTGATCGTCACCGTGGCGGTGAACATCATGGCCAACTTCGTCGCCCCGGCCTACGTGCTCACGAACCTTGCGCCGAACCTGCTGAACTTCCGCCGCGCCGGCCTGCTCAGCGCCACCATCGCCGTGCTGATCCTGCCCTGGCACCTGTACAACAGCCCGGCGGTGATCGTGTATTTCCTCGGCGGCCTGGGCGCGCTGCTCGGCCCGCTGTACGGGATCATCGTCACCGACTACTACCTGGTGCGCCGCAGCCGGGTGAACCTGCCCGAGCTGTATAGCGAGAGCCGCGAGGCGGCTTACCACTACAGCGGCGGCGTCAACCTGCGTGCGGTGGCGGCGTTCGTCCCGGCGGCGCTGATCGCCATCGTGCTGGCGCTGGTGCCGGCGTTCGAGGCGCTGTCGCAGTTCTCCTGGTTCTTCGGCGCCGGCCTCGGCGCGCTGATCCACTACGCACTGGCCGATCGCCGCTGCCTCCATATGGATATCTGCGGCGAGTCCATCGCGGTGGATGCCGCGCATCACTGAAACACCCGGCAAGCAAAAAGCCGCCCTTGAGCGGCCTTTTGCGTTGCGCGAATCTCAGCTGCGGCTCATCGGCCCGCGTACCGGTTGCTCGCGCATGTGGCTGACTTCGCTGACCGGTGCGCCAGCGGCGAGCAGTGCTTCACGCTGCTGGGCGATGGGCGTGCGGGCGATGGCGCGCTCGAACTGGTTGAGCTTCTGGAACGCCGGTAGTGCGAAGGCTGCCGCGAGCATCGCCGCCAATTTCGGCCAGCGCTGGGCGTCCAGCTCGTAGCGGGCGAACTGCGCATTGCGCATGAAGCAGGCGACGCTGATATCGGCGATGGACAGCTCGCCGAACAACCAGCCGCTTTCCGGCAACTGCGCCTCCAGGTAATCGAATACGGCCGGCAGGTCGTGCTGGTAGGTCTTCTCCAGCAACGCCGCGTCCGGCTCGCGGCCCCACACACCGCGACCGATCACCAACTGGTCGAACAGCTGCCAGATCAGCACCTGGCCCATGCGGCTGTCGGCGAACTCCTCGATCCAGCGCGCGCGGGCGCGTTCGGCGATATCCGCCGGGTACAGCACGGGCTGGGGATAACGCTCCTCCAGGTACTGGCAGATCACCGAGGAATCGTTGAGCACCAGCTCGCCGTCCACCAGCACCGGCACCTGGCGCAGCGGGCTCAGGCGCTCGAACTCCTGGTTGCCGAAGAACGGCACGACGGAATCGATGCAGTAGTCCACGCCCTTCAGTTCCAGCACGACCAGGGCCTTGCGCACGTAGGGGGACAGGTAGGAGCCGATGATCAGCACGGGATCGGACATGGCGGTTCTTCTTATAGGAAAGGACGCCCGATTGTAGATCGCCCCACGAACGGCCGACAAAAGCCGACAGGCGCCAATTGCGCGGGTGACTGCACTTTGCGATCATTTGCGAATAGTTATCGTTTTTGAGCTTGATCCCATTCGGGATCTCGGGGGAAGTAGCTTGTCGGCCATCCAGATGGGTAGCGGCGAACTCGTTGGCACCTTGTATCGCGATCATCGCGACTGGCTGACTGCCTGGCTGAACCGCAGCCTGGGCTGTCCGCAGCGCGCCGAAGACCTGAGCCAGGACACCTTCGTCCGCGTGCTCGGCCGTCGCGAGCTGCCTTCCCTTCGCGAACCCCGCGCCTTCCTGGTGACCGTCGCCAAGGGCCTGCTGGTGGACCACTGGCGCCGCCTCGCGCTGGAACAGGCCTACCTGGAAGAACTGCAGTGCCTGCCCGAGGCGGTGCAACCCTCCGCCGAGGAACACTGCCTGATCCTCGCCGACCTGCGCGAGATCGACCGCCTGCTGGGCAAGCTGTCGACCCGTGCGCGCAGTGCCTTCCTGCTCAACCGCCTGGATGGCCTGGGCCATGCCGAGATCGCCGAGCAACTGGGCGTCTCCGTACCGCGGGTGCGCCAGTACATCGCCCAGGGCCTGCGCCAGTGCTACATCGCGCTGTACGGCGAGCCGACGTGAAGGGACCGGTTTCCCTGCAGGTGCTCGACGAAGCGATCAGCTGGCAGTTGCGCCTGGGCTCCGGCGAAGCGCGCCCCGACGACGAAGCCGCCTTCGCCCGCTGGCATTCCGCCCACAGCGAACACGCCCGCGCCTGGAGCCAGCTGGGGATGCTCGACCGCAGCCTCGCCGGCGCCGCGCCCAAGGCTGCGCGCAGCGCCCTGCTGCGCTCACCGGGCGAGTCGCGGCGCAAGGTGCGCCGGCTGGCCGGCACCGGGCTGTCGATCCTGCTGGTCGGCGCCCTGGCGCTGGGCGTCGGCAACCGCTATGCGCCGGTGCGCTATGCCTTCTCCGACCTGGTCACCGCCACCGGCGAGCAGCGCGAATTGCGCCTGCCGGACAACACCCTGCTGAAACTCAACAGCCGCACCGCCGTCGACGTGCGCTTCGACGCCGAGCAGCGGCGCATCGTCCTGCTCAGCGGCGAAATCCTGGTGGAAACCGCTCACGGCGACAGCCGGCCATTCATCGTCGAGACCGATGAGGGCCGCCTGCGCGCCCTCGGCACGCGCTTCCTGGTGGAACGCGACGAGGACGACAGCACGCTGCTGAGCGTCTTGCAGTCCGCCGTGGCCGCCCGTCCCGAGCGCCTGCCCGACGAGCGGGTGATCAACCAGGGTCAGCAGGTGCGCCTGCGCGCTGGCGGGTTCGGCACGGTCGAAGCCAACAGCGCCACGGCCGATGCCTGGACCCACGGCATGCTGGTGGTGGACAACGTGCGCCTGGGCGAACTGCTCGACCAGTTGGCGCGCTACAGCCCCGGTTACCTGAGCATCGATCCGAGCCTGGCGGACCTGCGCATCACCGGCAGCTTCCCGCTGCAGAACATCGACCTGGCGCTCAGCTCGCTGGAGCCGACGCTGCCAGTGCGTATCGAGAAACACGGCCAGTGGTGGTCCCGCGTGGTGCCGCGCGGGTAAAGCACGTCCCGTAGGAGCGGACTCTGTCCGCGAGGGTCTCCGGCGCGTTGCGGACCTATCGCGGACGGAGTCCGCTCCTACGCAAGTCCTGGAACCATGAGCCTTGGCGAAGGCTGAGAAAAAATTTTCACAACGCCCTATCACTTTTCAATTCTCGTCCGGCAAGGAGGCATCGAGAACCGTTTTCATTCAGGAGTCGTTGTCAATGCGCCGCCCGTTCGAACTGTCGCTCCGCCCTTGCCTGCTGGCCACCGCTATCCTGCTGGCTACCTCTTCGGCCATCGCCGCCGACGCCGTGCGTGACTACCAGGTCCCCGCCGGCCCGCTGGCCAGCACCCTCAACCGTATCGCTGCCGAGGGCGGCCTGTCCCTGAGCCTCGACCCGGCGCTGGCCCAGGGCCGCAGCGCCCATGCCGTGCAGGGCAAGTACGACACCGCCGGCGCACTGCGCCAGGCGCTCAAGGGTACCGGCCTAGAGCTGGTGGAAAGCGAATCGGGCAGCTACAGCCTGCGCCCGGAGCCCAGCGACACCCTGTCGATGTCGGCCACCACCATCAGCGGCGTGCAGGAAGACCCGGACGGCCCGGCCGTGGGCTACCTCGCCACCCGCACCCGCGCCGGCACCAAGACCGACACCCCGCTGCTGGAAGCCCCGCGTTCGATCTCCGTCGCCACCCGCGAGCAGATGCAGGACCGCAACGTGCAGAGCCTGGACGATGCCGTGCGCTACATGCCCGGTGTGATCGCCAGCAGCTACGGCAACGACACCCGCGCCGAGTGGCTGAAGGTGCGTGGCTTCGAGCCGACCCAGTTCCTCGACGGCCTGCCGCTGCCCAAGGGCTCCTACGTGATGCCCAAGCTGGAAACCTGGGACCTGGAGCGCGTCGCCCTGCTGCGCGGCCCGGCTTCCTCGCTGTACGGCCAGACCCCGCCCGGCGGCCTGCTGGACATGACCAGCCGCCGTCCGCAGGCCGAAAGCAGCCATGAAGTGCAGCTGCAGGTCGGCAGCTACGAGCACAAGCAGATTTCCTTCGACAGCACCGGCCAGGTCGACGACGCCGGCAACCTGCTCTACCGCGTCAGCGGTGTGGTGCGCGACAGCAACACCCAGGTCGATCACGTCGACAACAAGCGCTACAACATCGCGCCGAGCCTGACCTGGAACTTCGACGAAGACACCAAGCTGACCTTCCTCTCGCAGTTCAACCGCGACGATACCGGCATCACCAGCCAGTTCCTGCCGCTGCAGGGCACCAAGCTGTCGACCCCGGCGGGCGAGGTGAAGTACCACGAGAACCTGGGTGACCCGGACTGGGAGTTCTACGACAAGACCTACTACGCCCTGGGTTACGCCTTCGAGCACCGCATCAATGACGTCTGGCAGTTCCGCCAGAACCTGCGCTACACCAAGAGCGACCTGTCCTTCCAGGGCATCACCGCCGGCGGCAGCGCCACCTCGGTGAGCGACGACGGCACCCTGGCCCGTGGCGCCAACGTGGTGGACGAAGACATCAGCCAGTTCGCCATCGACAACAACTTCCAGGCCGACTTCTCCACCGGCCCGCTCAAGCACACCCTGCTGCTGGGCCTGGATCACCAGCGCGCCAACACCAACTACAAGTGGCTGTACGGTAGCGCGCCGACCAGCAACATCACCAAGCCGATCTATGGCCAGGACTTCAGCAACGTCGCCTACACCGCGTACAACGACTACAACCAGAAGATGCGCGACACCGGCCTGTACGCCCAGGACCAGATCGCCCTGGACAACTGGCGCCTGACCCTCGGCGGTCGCCAGGACTGGGCCCACACCGGCTCGAAGTTCTATAACGCCAATGGCGCCACCGATACCCGTCGTGACAGCCAGTTCAGCGGCAACGCAGCACTGAGCTACGTGTTCGAGAATGGCGTGGCGCCCTACGTCTCCTACGCCGAGTCGTTCCAGACCGAAGCCGGCGGCACCAACGGCGCGGCCTTCGAGCCGAGCACCGGCAAGCAGTACGAACTGGGCGTGAAGTACCAGCCGGTGGGCACCGACCTGATGCTCAGCGCCGCCGTCTACGACCTGACCCGCAAAAACATCGTCCTCACCGGCAGCGACTTCATCAGCCGCCCGGTGGGCGAGGCGCAGGTCCGTGGCTTCGAGCTGGAGGCCGTAGGCAACGTCAACGAGAACCTCAAGGTGACCGCTGCCTATACCTACGCCAACAGCAAGATGACCAAGGTCGCCAACCCGCTGGACAAGAACCGTCCGCTGCCGCTCACCCCGGAAAACCAGGCCTCGCTGTGGGCCGACTACACCTGGCATGACGGCCTGCTCGATGGCTTCGGCCTGGGCTTCGGCACCCGCTACGTCGGCGAGACCCACAACATCGCCATCGGCAGCATGGGCTACGTACGCGACAAGTCGGACGGCGACACCGGCTCCTACACCCTGTATGACGCCGCGGTGCACTACGACCTGGGCCGCCTGGACAACAGCCTCAACGGTCTGAACGTCGCGCTGAACGCCAACAACGTATTCGACAAGGAATACATCTCCACCTGCGACGGCTTCTACTGCTACTACGGCGACCGTCGCAACGTGGTCGCCAGCGTCAACTACAAGTTCTGACGCCAGCGAGAAGCCACCGGCACTCGGAGAGCGGCCCGCGCAACGCGGGCCGTTTCGATGTTTCAAGCCTTGTATTCATTCCGGCGCAAGATTCAACGCGTAGGGCGCATAACGCACCAGCGTTATCCGCCGCTACAACCTCGGCCCTCTTCCACCAAGCGGGCATCTATTTCGTAGGAGCGGACTCCGTCCGCGATGTCGTCCGGCGCGTTGCGGGCTCATCGCGGACGGAGTCCGCTCCTACGGTTCATTCCAGCGCCGGATTCAACGCATCACCTCTCCCCACACCACGCTCGCATCGTCATGAATCTTCAGACGCGGATAAGTCAGCGCCTGGCCATCGGCGACTTCCAGCGCGCGCAGCTCGTCGATCAGTGCCTCCACCCCACGTTCGGGCAACGCCGCGAACAGCGAAGCCAGATCGTAGCGGCGGAAATCCAGCAGGCGGTCGAAGCCATCGCTCACCAGCATGAACGCCTTCAGGCCAGACGGATCGAGCACCCGCCGTTGCACGTGGGGTATCCAGCGTTCGCTCGGATCGAGGCACCAGTAACCTTGCGCTGTGTTGGCCAACAGCCGGTTGCGCCGTACCCACTCGCGGCTGGCCCGCCAGAGTTGCGCGTGGCTCCAGTGCGGATTCGCCTCGCGTAGCGCGACCAGACGCGCCACGGACTGCCGGTCGATCGCTTCCAGCGGCGTGTCGCCGAAGCTCTCCACGCGGCCATCCTCCCAGGCCAGGTGGATGCAGGTGTCGCAGAGATTGAGCAGCTCCAGCGAGCCATCTTCCAGCACGCGCAGCAGGCTCAGGCAGGCAGTGGGCAGGTTCAGCTCCAGGCTCACGGCCACGCCGGAATCGCGCTGGAAATCCTCGGCGATGCCCGCCTGCAAGTGCGCCAGCAGGTCTGCGGTCGGCCGGTACGGCTGCTCCTCCAGCAGGCGCTGCAGGTGCGCATTGGCGCTCTGCGCCAGCCAGCGTGCATCGCTGTCGCCGCCCACCAGCCCCTGGCCGAGGCTGGTCGCACCATCGAGTACCCAGGCCGCCGTGGCGGTATGGCCGATGGCATCGTCGTTCACCGGTGAACCCTGGCGGCAGGCCGCCCCGTGGATGGAAATCGTCGTCACAACCCGTTCTCCTGCGTTTCGTCGGCCACACTGACCGGCGTACAGTCTCACCTGATTCCGGACTCTGCCAAGGAGAGCCCCCATGCTTCGCGCACTGCCGCTTCTACTCGTCGGCCTGCTGCTGGCCACCGGCGCCCACGCCGCGCAAGTGAAGTACTTCGACCTGCCCAAGGGTTCCGCTCCGCACGACGTGGCGCCCACCGAGGACGGCAAGGTCTGGTACACCGCGCAGAAGCTCGGCGTACTCGGCCGCCTCGATCCGCAGACCGGGCAGAGCGAACAGATCAGCCTCGGCAAGGGCTCCAGCCCCCACGGCGTGATCGCCGATGAAAACGGCGACGCCTGGATCACCGACAGCGGCCAGAACGCCATCGTCCATGTGGACGCCCAGCGCCTGGGAGTGGAAGTCATTCCGCTGCCCAGGGAAGCAGCCAACGCGAACCTCAATACTGCGGTATTCGATGACGACGGTGTGCTGTGGTTCACCGGGCAGAACGGTTTCTATGGCCGCCTCGACCCGAGCAGCCGCGAGATAAAGGTCTGGCCCGCAGCGCGCGGCAAGGGTCCGTACGGCATCGCCGTCACCCCGGATGGCGGCATCTGGTACGCCTCGCTGGCGGGCAATTACCTCGGCCAGATCGACGGCATTGCCGACGGCGCCGCCACCTTCGATACGCCGGACAAGAACGGTGGCCCGCGCCGCCTCTGGGCCGATTCGGTGGGGCGGCTGTGGATCAGCCAGTGGAATGCCGGAAGCCTGGCGCGCTTCGACCCCAGCGACAACCAGTGGAAAACCTGGAAGCTGCCGGGCGATCATCCGCAGCCCTATGCGGTCTATGTCGATGCCATGGACCAGGTCTGGCTGAGCGACTTTTCCGCCAACGCGCTGCTGCGCTTCGACCCGCAGAGCGAGAAGTTCACCGCCTTCCCCAGCGACCGCGAGCACGCCAACGTGCGCCAGTTGCAGGGCCGGCCCGGCGAAGTGTGGGGAGCCGAATCCGGCACCGACCGCCTTGTGCAGATACACGATTGAACCGCTGACCGAACCCCAGGAGTTGCTGTCGATGAGTACCCGTCCCGTCCTGTTCCACGCCGCCGCTTCGCCCTTCGTGCGCAAGGTCATGGTCCTGCTGCACGAGACCGGCCAGGTCGACGCCGTGGAGCTCTACGCCGCCGTCCACACCCCCATCGCGCCGGACGCCGGTGTGCTGCAGGACAACCCCGCCGGCAAGATTCCCGCCCTGCGCCTGACCGACGGCCAGACCCTGCATGACAGCCGGGTGATCCTCGAATACCTCGACCAGCAACACGCTGGCGAGCCGCTGATCCCCCGCGACGGCGCGGCCCGCTGGCGCCGCCTGACCCTCGCTTCGCTGGCCGATGCGATGCTCGATGCCGCCGTGCTGATCCGCTACGAAACCGCCATGCGCCCGCCGGAAAAGCACTGGGACCAATGGCTGGGCAACCAGCAGCTGAAGATCGTCCGCACCCTCGCCTACTTCGACGGCCCGGCCCACGCCGAGCTGGCCGAACGCTTCGATATCGCCGCCATCGGCGTGGCCTGCGCCCTGGGCTACCTGGACTTCCGCCAGCCGCACTGGGACTGGCGCGCCGACTACCCGCAGCTGGCGAAGTGGTTCGCCGAGGTCAGCCAGCGGCCGTCGATGCAGGCGACCGTGCCAGCCTGACGGGTTGATGGGTATCGCTGCGCTCCACCCATCCTACGAGGGTCAGGGTACACCGTTCAGAGCGCGCTCCGGCATGCTCCAGACCCGCCACCCCGCACCGCCCAGCCCCCTCTCCCTCTGGGAGAGGGTTGGGGTGAGGGGAAAGGCCCGGCTCCAGAATCCTCGGGTAGCTCCCGCCCGCCGCACTACCCGCCGCTGAAAGCGCTCATCCCGCACCGGCTGCCGGCCCAGCGCCTGCTCGAACAACCCGGCAATCCGCTGCGCCAACCTGCGGCCTGCTTCGCGCTCCTCGCGCAATCCACTCATGACTTTCGCCCCAGCCGGTAGATCGGCAGCGCCAGCAGCAGGCCGAGTTGCGCCACGCCCATGCACATTTCCAGGAAGGAGCGCACATGGGGATTGTTCGCCGCGTCCTCGACGCCGGTGAGTTGAGTCCACAGCTCGCTCGGCAGCAGCAGCGCCAGATGCGCCAGCGGCTTGCCGGTGGCGACCAGCAGAGCGATCCAGTCGAAGCGGCCGAGCAGCATCAGCACCGGCAGGCACAGGCCACTGACCAGCAGGCCGGCGAACAGGCACAGGGAAAAACGCATCAGGTTGGGCATTCTCAGTCTCCTCAGCGCTGCACGCGCACGTCTTCCAGGGAAAATTCCAGGTCATCGCCACGCGGCTTGCCGATGCCGTACCAGTCCAGGCGCCGGGTCAGCACCATCACCCCACCGAGCACGCCGAACAGCAGCAACGAGCCCATCAGCAACGCGTAGTCCTCGGCGCTGAGCAGCGCGTAGAGCATCCCGTAGAGCCCGGCCAGCCCCAGGCTGAAGCCAGCGCCACGCCACAGGCTGTGCAGCACGTGGCAGAGGTAGAAGCCGATCAGCCCGACGCAGGCGCCCGCGGAGAGCAGGTAGGCCAGTTCGAAACCGACGTGCTCGGAGAGCGACAGCAACAGCAGGTAGAACAGCGCCAGCGCCATGCCCACCAGGGCGTACTGGACCGGGTGCACCGACAGGCGCTTGAGCACTTCGAAGAGGAAGAAGCCGGCGAAGGTGAGGACGATGAACAGCAGCGCGTACTTCACCGCGCGGTCGGTCTTCAGGTACTGGTCCACCGGGTCCACCAGCGCCACGCCGAAGCGGTGCTGGCCGAATTCGCTGCACTCGGCGGTCGGTGCCCGCGGGGCCTCCGGCTCGTCCGCCCCGACCGCGCGAGCGACATCGGCCTGGGCCGGCGCGACGCAGGCACGCAGTTGGTCTTCGAGGTTGGTGGCGAAGAAGCTGGTACGCCAGCGCGCGCTGAAACCCTGGTCGCTGATGCTGCGCTCGGTGGGCAGGAACTCGCCGCCGAAGCTGGGGTGCGGCCAGTCCGAGACCAGGTTGACCTGGCTGTCGCGGCCCACCGGAAGGATATCCAGCCGGCTGCTGCCCAGCAGCGACAGCTCGAAGGCATAGTCAAAACGCTGCTCGCGGTCGCTGGCCTTCAGCGGCAGCACCGCATGGACGCCATTGCCGAGGAACTGGCTCTGGGTGCCGGGCTGGAAGTCACGCAGCTCGTCACCGACCTTCAGCTTCGGCGCGTTCTCGATGCCACGTACGTCGCTGATGCCCACGGCCAGCAGCGGCTCGTCGAAGCGATAGCTGGAAAGGTCGCTGCTGATGCCGTAATTGGCCGGCAGCACGAAGCTGCCGCTGACCTGGCTGTCGGCGTGGTACAGGCGCGCCTCGTAGATGCCGCGGTGGCGCAGTTCGGTGCGCATCTGCCCGTCGAGGCTGAAGACCTCCGGCAGGAAGTACAGGCGCCCGCGCACCTCGCGCTCCTGCATCACGCGCTGCTGGCTGGCCTTGTCCAGGCGCCAGCTACGCAGGGTGCGGGTATAGGGCACGACCACCAGCGGACCGCTGAGCTGCTGGCTGTAGCTGGCGCTGCGGGCAATGTCCTGCAGGACATCGTCACGGTAACTCTGACGCTCGTCGACCAGGCCGTCGATCATCAGCAGGGGTATCAGCAGGAGGACGATCAACAGCGCAATGGCGCCGAGCTTGATGCCGAGGTGGCGATTCATCGAAGGCTTCTCCGTAAGTGGACGACGGAGCAAGCCTGGGGCCGGTGCGTGGGGGTGTTCGGGGCGAAGTGTGGAGACTGTGTGGGAATTTTGTGTGGCGTCAGCTTTTCGTAGGAGCGGATTCATCCGCGATCCGGCCGCCAGGCCGTCGATGACCTATCGCGACCAGCATCCGCCAGCGGATAGTTCGACGCTCCAATCAGCCCTCACCCTAACCCTCTCCCGCCGGGAGAGGGGACCATTCGGTGCAGGATGAAATCATGGTGTCAGCCGGCACGGCCTGCCCCCTCTCCCTCTGGGAGAGGGCTGGGGTGAGGGGGAGACGCAGGCACGAACTTGCAGGAAGAGACAGCTGTTTCTATCCAGGAAGCTGCAGACCCGCGCGCACGCCGCCGTCGACGTTCTCCACGCGCAACTCGCCGCCATGCAGCGCCGCCACTTCGGCGACGAAATTCAGCCCCAATCCGGTACTCTTGCGCCCACTGATCGGGCGCGGCAGGGAATAGAAACGCTCGGTCAGGCGCGGCAGGGCGAACTCGGGGATCGCCTCGCCCTGGTTGAACAGCTCCACGCGCCAGCCCTCACCTTCAGGCTGCGCCGCAAAGCGGATCACCCCACCGGCCGGGGTGAAATCCAGCGCGTTGTCCAGCAGGTTGCCCAGCGCCTGGCGCAGCAGGAAGCGCTCGCCCAGCACGGTCGCCTGCGGGGGAATCGCATTCTCCAGCTGCACACCCTGCACACGGGCCAGACGCTCGTCGACCAGTTGGCTCACCAGCTCCTGCAAGGCCACCGGCACGCGCTCCTCCAGGCCCTGGCGCTGTTCCACCTGGGCCAGGTTGAGCAGGCGCTCGATCAGTTGCTGCAGGCGCTCGCTTTCCCCGGCGATGTTGCCGACGAAGCGCGCGCGCTGCTCGGCCGACATCTCGCCTTCGAGCAATTCCGCCGCGCCACGGATCGCCGCCAGCGGGCTCTTCAATTCGTGGGTCAGGGTATGCACGTAGCGCTCGACGTAGTCCTTGCCTTCGAGCTGCACGCGCATGCGCTCGACCGCGTCGGCCAGCTGCGCCATCTCGCCACCGCGGTAGCGCGGCAACTCGGCACGGCGCCCTTCGCTCACCGCCTGGGCATAGCGGGTCAGGCGATCCAGCGAGCGGCTCAGCCACCAGGACAAGCCCGCGCCCACCAGCAGGCCGAGCACGATCAACCCGGCGCCGAGCCAGGCCAGACGCCGCTGCGAGCGATCGATGTAAGGCTGCAGCGTGCGGTTGGGCTTGGACACCGAGACCACGCCGATGATCTTCGCGCCATCGCGGATCGGCGCGGCGACGTACATCACCGAGGACTCCGGATCGTCCGCCGATTCACGGCTGGAGCGCGCGCCGTACTGGCCGTTGAGGGTGCGAAGCACGTCGTTCCAGCGCGAGTAATCCTGGCCCACGGCCTGGCCGAGGGAATCCAGCAGGACGATGCCGCGCGCATCGGTGACGTAGATGCGGTGGTTCACCGCGGTCTTGTTCACGCCCCAGATATCCGCCTGCGGACTGCGCGCACCGTAGGCGCGGAGGATGGCCGGCAGGTGGCTCTGGTCGAGGGTGCCGTTCTTGACGTCGGCCTGGAGGATTTCAGCCAGCAGGTTGGCGGTATCCACCAGGGTCTCTTCGCTGGACTGGCGCACACCGGGGCGGATCTCGTCCATTACCGTGCGCAGGACGAACCAGCCGGTCAGCCCGACGAAGAAGAAGTAGACCAGGAAGATCCGCAGCGACAGGCGCATCAGCTCTTGTCCGGCGCGTAGCTGTAGCCCAGGCCGCGATGGGTCTGGATCGGTTCGGCGGCCGGGACCACCTGGCGCAGCTTGGCGCGCAGGCTCTTGATGTGGCTGTCGACGTTGCGCTCGTAGCCGGCATCGGCAGCGATGCCCAGGGCATCGAGCAGCTGCTCGCGGCTGAACACCCGTTCGGGGCGCGCCAGCAGGGTCTGCAACAAACGGAATTCGTGGCGGGTCAGACTCAGCGTCTGGCCGTGGTAACGGATCTGGAAGCGCTCCTCGTCCACCTCGAACGGGCCATTGCCAGCGGGAGCCAGGGCAGGCGCTTCACGGGGCGCGGTACGCTTGAGGATGGCCTTGACCCGTGCGGCGACTTCGCGCGGGCTGAAGGGTTTGACCACGTAGTCGTCGGCGCCGATCTCCAGGCCCACCACGCGGTCGATTTCGGCGTTGCGCGCCGTGAGGAAGATCACCGGCACTTCGGAGAAGCGCCGCAGCCGCTTGCAGGCTTCGAAGCCGCTGATGTCGGGCAGGCCGACGTCGAGGATGACCAGGTCGAAGGGATCGCGCTGCAGGCGTTCGAGGGCCGGGCCGGCGAGGTTCATCCAGGTGGTCTCGAAGCCCTCGGCCTGCAGGGCGTAGAGCAGGGTGTCGGCGATGGCCGCTTCATCTTCGACGATGAGGATATGGGGCATGGGCTTCCGCTTCCCGGACAAGTCCGCAGAAGGGTCCCCCAAGCCCCGCGCCGCGTCAATCGAGGATCAGGAGCAGTTGGGCTTGCCGGCGGTGAAGCGCTCGCCCGGGTCGACGGCGACGTGGAACTTGCGCAGGCCCTTGGTCCCCATCAGGAAGGGGTAGTTGAAGTGGCTGCGGTCGGTGAGGTTGACCTCGATGGTGCGCTGGTCGCCGCCCAGGCACACCGGCAGCTCGATCACCGGGCGCTGGCTGAGGCCGGGGCTGGATGCCTCGTCCTCGTCGTCGGCGGCGCCATCCGAGCGATTCTTGATCTTCGAGATGCGCGACAGCTTGTGCTCGTACACCGAGTCGCCGCCGTCCTTGGTGGCCAGCTTGAAGCGCACCCAGTCGTCGCCGTCGCGCTGGAAGATCTGGATGTCCTTGGCCGACAGCGACGAGGTGTAGGCACCGGTATCCATCTTGGCCTGCAGGGTCTGGTTCAGTTCGGGCAGGCTGACCCATTCGTAACGGCCGTAGAGCTTGGGTTCGGCGGCCAGGGTCAGGCCGGGAAGGGCGAGCAGGGACAGCAGGGCGAGGGCGCGTTTCACGCGGAATCTCCGGGGGTTGTGCGGGTATGCGCATAGGACTACCACGGCCGCCAGAGGTTCGCCAGCGGGCTCAGCGCTGGAACAGCGAGCCGCGCCGGCGATCCATGCCGCTCCACAGCGCCTCCAGGTTGCGGAAGCCCCACTTGTCCGGCGACTCGCGGCCGACGATGCGCTCGCGGCCCTTGAGCCGGGTGAGGTCGAGTACCTCGAAGGGAATCGCCGCGCGGGTGCGGGTGGAATAGAACACCTTCACCACCGGCAGCAGCAGTTCCGCACTCTGTTCCACCACCACGGCCAGGCGCTCGCTCTGCAGGCGCACCAGCGCGCCGATGGGGTAGATGCCCAGGCAGCGGATGAAGGCGCGGAAGACCTGCTCGTCGAGGTGACTGCCGCACCACTGGGCCATGCGCTGCAACGACTCGGCAGGGTCCCAGCCGGCCTTGTAGGGGCGGTCCGAGGTGATCGCGTCATAGATGTCGCAGACCGCGCCCATGCGCGCGAACAGACTGATCTGCTCGCCCGCCAGGCGATGCGGGTAGCCGCTGCCGTCGAGCTTCTCGTGGTGGTGCAGGCACACGTCGAGCACCAGCGCGCTGACCTGGCGGCCTTCGCGGAGAATTTCTCCACCACGCCAGGGATGCTCGCGCACGCTGGCGAATTCGCTTTCGTCGAGGCGGCCGGGTTTGTTCAGCACGGTCATCGGCACGCACATCTTGCCGATGTCGTGCAGCAGGCCGGCGAGACCCGCTTCGCGCACCAGCAGCTCGTCCAGGCCGAGCTGGCGGGCCAGGGCGATCATCAGCGCGCAGACCGCCACCGAGTGCAGGTAGGTGTATTCGTCGGCGGTCTTCAGGCGCGCCAGGCTGATCACCGCGTTAGGGTGGCGCTGCATCGAGGCGGCGATCTCGCCCACCAGCTCCTGGGCGCTTTCGGACTCCACCGCGCGGCCCAGCCGGGCGTCCTGGAACATGGCGATGACCCGTTCCTTGGAGCGGATGCACAACTGCCGGGCGACCTGCAGTTCGTCCTCCAGGCTGCGTCGCTGCACCGGCGCCGGCACAGCCGTCTGCTCGCCGTCAATTGCGCTGGCGACGGCCGCTGCCGCGGGCGGGCTTTCCTCCACCACGGGCACCTCGGGCACACGGCCGCGGCGCGGGTCGATCAGTACTTCGCGCACGGCGCTGCGCTGCAGGCGACGCAGGTCCTGCGGGTCTTCGAGGAGAAAGCGCGCGCGCCAGAACGGATGGTCGACCCAGGAGCCGCAAAGCTCCTGCACGTACATCCCGAGGGTGACGGCTTGCACTGGTATGCGCAGGTACGGCGAGTCGGACATGGCAACTCCCGGCAGGTGATTTGCGCAGCATAGTCCGCCCGCCTGGTTGGCGGGAGTGCCGCTTGGGCACCCGGGGTTCTGCTGCGTATGATGGGCGCGCCCATCAAGCACAAGGAAAGGATTTCATGCAGGCACTGACCGGCGTCATCGCCAGCCTTCTGCTGCTGCTCAACACCCTGATCCTGATCGGCCCGATGCTGCTGATCGCGCTGTTGAAACTGATAGTGCCCGGCCAGGGCGCCAAGGACGCCTGCTCACGCGGGGTGATGTGGATCGCCGAGACCTGGGCGGAAATCGACAAGGCCATCTTCGCCCTGATGACCCCGACCGTCTGGGACATCCGCGGCAGCGCCCAGCTGCGCGGCGACACCTCCTACCTGGTGATCAGCAACCACCAGTCCTGGGTCGACATTCCCGCGCTGGTGCAGGCGTTCAACCGCAAGACGCCCTACTTCAAGTTCTTCCTGAAGAAGGAACTGATCTGGGTGCCCTTCCTCGGCCTGGCCTTCTGGGCGCTCGACTACCCCTTCATGAAACGCTACAGCAAGGCCTTCCTGGAGAAGCACCCGCAGCTCAAGGGCAAGGACCTGGAGATCACCAGGGCGGCCTGCGAGAAGTTCAAGCGCATGCCGGTGACCGTGGTGAACTACCTCGAAGGCACGCGCTTCACCCCGGGCAAGCAGGCCCAGCAGCAATCGCCCTACCGCAACCTGCTCAAGCCCAAGGCCGGCGGCGTGGCCTTCGTCCTCGCGGCACTGGGCGAGCAACTCGATACCCTGCTGGACGTGACGCTGGTCTACCCCGAGGGCCCGCGGCCCGGCTTCTGGGACCTGCTCTGCGGCCGCGTGCCGCGGGTGATCGTCGATATCCAGGCGCGCGAGATCGACCCCGCACTCTGGCAGGGCGATTACGAGAACGATCCGCAGTTTCGCCAGTACGTGCAGGACTGGGTGTCACAGCTGTGGGAACAGAAGGATGCGCGCATCGAACAGCTGCGCCAGGAATTCTGACGCCCTTTATGCGCCCCGACCGGTCACCGGGGTGGCCGGGGTGGCTGGCGTGCCCCAGAGGCCGCCGAGCGTCCCCAGCAGCTGGCTGTTCAGGCCCTGCTGGTTGCAGTAGTCGAGGATCACCCCAGCGAAGCGGCCGATCATCGACTGGTCCATGCCCAGCACGCCGAAGATCTGGTCGACATCCTCCAGGTTGTTGATCCCGCCCAGCAGCGCTGCGGCGTTGCCCAGTCCGCCGAAACCACCCAGCGCGCCGCCCAGGTCGCCCAGCGAGCTGTTGCCGGCGAGCTGGTCGAGATTGGGCAGGGATTTCTGCAGTTGCGCGGTGTCGGTTTCCTTCAGGCTGTTCATCGCCAGCCCCAGCAGCGCGCCGGTGCCACCGATGGCCTGTTCCTCGCTGACGCCCAACTGATGGGTGAGCTTGCCCAACAGCGCGGTAGCCGCCGGCGGCACGCCCTGCGTCTGCGCAGCGGGCTCGCCGGTCTCGGTGAAGGTGGCGGCGAACACGGGGGATGCGGCCAGCCAGGCGGCGGCCAGGAAGACGACGGAACGGGAGGGCATCGACGGCTCCGGAGAACGGCTGTCCGGCCCCAGGGCGGGGCCGGATCGTCGATAGGACCGGGGCATGCTGCGGCGGTTCCGCAGCAGCCGGCAGATATCAGGCGCCAGTGCCCCAGAGGCTGCCCAGGGTGCCGAGCAGGTTGCTGTTCAGGCCCTGCTTGCCGAGGTAATCCAGCAGCACGCTGGAGAATTTGCCGGTCATCTCCTGGTCCATGCCCAGGGCGCCGAATGCCTTGCTCACGTCGCCCATGCTGCTGACGTTACCCAGCAGGCCGCTGGAAGCGCCGCCACCGAGGTTGCCGAGCTGGCCGCCGAGGCCGCCCAGGGCGTTGCTGCCGGTGAGCTTGTCGAGGCCGGGGACGGTCTTGGCCAGCTGCGAATAGTCGCCGGTGCTCAGTTTGTTCTTGGCCAGCCCGAGCAACGCGCCGGTGCCGCCGAGGGCCTGTTCGTCGCTCACGCCCAACTGGCCGGTGAGGGCGTCGAGCAGGCCGCTGGTCTGCGGCGTGGAAGCGACCCGTGAAGTGTCGGAGCCGGTGGCGCCGGACACCGCCTTGGCGGCGTCGCCGAGGTTGAAGGCGAATGCGGAGGAAGCCGCCAGCAGGGCGGCCAGGGCGAGGGTGACGCGGGGTTTGACGGACATCGCTGTCTCCTGGGAATACCGGACGCCATATCGACCGGGTGCCGGGGGCATCGTTCCGCCACGGGCAGCCCCACCTCGCAAACCCTCGTTTCGATCACAGCATCGCCAACATGCAGGATCGGGCAGTGACAGGCAGGAACTCCAGCGCACCGCGGAGGCCGCCGCAAAAGGTCATTCGTACAATCAACCCGAAGCGCGCGCAGGGAAAATCGCCGTCGCTCGATCACCGTGTTTCCCCGCGATCGCCAAACATTCCCTAAGCTAGAGCCATTCCCGCCCGACGGACCGACCATGAGCGAACCCTTCATCCTCACGCCCCGCGTGGCCCGCCTGTTGCCCTGGCTGGTGGCCATCGCCTTCTTCATGCAGGCGCTGGACGGCACCATCCTCAACACCGCATTGCCGAGCATGGCCCGCTCGCTGGACGAGGACCCGTTGCGCATGCAGGGCGTGGTGATCGCCTACCTGCTCACCGTGGCGCTGCTGATCCCCTCCTCCGGCTGGATTTCCGATCGCTTCGGCACGCGCCGGGTATTCCTCTTCGCGATCTTCCTGTTCAGCTTCGGCTCGCTGCTCTGCGCGCTGTCACCCTCCCTCGGCATCCTGGTCGGGGCCCGCGTGGTCCAGGGCATCGGCGGCGCGCTTATGATGCCGGTGGGGCGCCTGGTGATCCTGCGTGTCTACCCACGGACGGAGCTGGTGCGCATCCTCAGCTTCGTCACCATCCCCGGCCTGCTCGGCCCGCTGGCCGGCCCGACCATGGGCGGCTGGCTGGTGGAGTACGCCAGCTGGCACTGGATCTTCCTGATCAACCTGCCGGTGGGGCTGGTCGGCTTCCTCGTCGCCCTGCGGCTGATGCCCGACCTGCGCGGCGTACGCGCGACGCGCTTCGATACCATCGGCTTCCTGCTGTTCGGCGGCGCCATGGTGCTGATCACCATCGCCCTGGAAGGCCTGGGCGAACTGCACATGCCCCACGTGCGCGTGGTGTTGCTGCTGGTCGGCGGGCTGGTGCTGCTGGCGGCCTACTGGCTGCGCGCGCTGAAGATCGAGGCGCCGCTGTTCCCGCCGTCGCTGTTCCAGACGCGGACCTTCGCCGTGGGCGTGCTGGGCAACCTGTTCGCCCGCCTGGGCAGCGGCTCGCTGCCCTTCCTCACGCCGCTGCTGTTGCAGATCGGCCTGGGCTTCTCGCCGGCCAAGGCGGGCATGACGATGATTCCGATGGCGCTGGCGGCGATGGTGATCAAGTCGCTGGCCAAACCGCTGCTGGAGCTGTTCGGCTACCGCAAGCTGCTGGTGGGCAACACGCTGCTGCTGGGAGCGATGATCGCCAGCCTCGGCCTGGTGGACCAGGACACGCCCTACGCCCTGCTGCTGACGCAACTGGCGCTGCTGGGCGGGATCAACTCGCTGCAGTTCACCGCGATGAACACCCTGAGCCTGATCGACCTGCGCGACGACAACGCCAGCGCCGGCAACAGCCTGCTCTCGGTGGTCATGCAGTTGTCCATCGGCATGGGCATCGCCTGCGCAGCGGCGCTGCTGGGGGGCTTCAATGCCGATGTGGAGAGCGCTCAGGGCGACGTGCTGTCAGCCTTCCACGCGACCTATTTCAGCGTCGGGCTGTTGTCGATGCTGGCGGCGGCGATCTTCTTCCAGCTCAACGCCGACGACGGCCGCACCACGCCGCGCCGGGTCGATCCGGAGCACGGTGTCGACGAGCACTGATCAGGGCTTGCAGGTGGGCGCGACGGTCTGGCTTTTTGAAGCGTCCACCGGCCCCAGGTGCTCCAGGGTGCGACGCCCCAGCAGCACCGGGTAGTCCAGGGTCTGGCGGTCGCGCAGGCTGAACTGTTCGCGGTAGACCTTGCCGCCCAGGCAGACGTCCATCAGCACCACGGGGCTGCGCTCCACGCCGGTGTCGTTCTTGAACTTCAGCACACGCTCGACGCGACGCTCGAAGGGCAGGCGCTGCTCCTTGCCGGACGCCGGGTCGGTGATCATCACGTCGTACTGCACCCAGCGTTCGCCATTCTTGCGGATGCGGGTGATGTTGCGCGCATCCATCACCGAGGTCTGCGCGCCGGTGTCCAGCTTGGCCTTGAGCGGCGCCTGTTCGGGCATCAGCGTGAGCGTCTCGACCCAGCCCCAGGTGGACGGCTGTGCGGGCGCCTCAGCGGCAACAGCGCTGCCGCAGCAGAGCAGGCCGACGAGCAGCAGGCGGAAGGTGGGCGATGGCATGAATGGCAACTCCGGAAAAACGATGGCGGCACTGATAGGCCATAAGAACATAGGCAATAAAAAACCCCGGATGTTTCCACCCGGGGTTCTTGTGGCGAGTGCCAGGAGCCTTAGGCTACCTGTACGCGCTCAGCCTGCATGCCTTTCTGGCCCTGCACGACTTCGAAGGTGACCTTCTGGCCTTCGGCCAGGGTCTTGAAGCCGTTACCTTCGATGGCGCGGAAGTGTACGAACACGTCCGGACCGCTTTCCGGGGTAATGAAGCCGTAGCCTTTGGTCTCGTTGAACCACTTGACGGTGCCGTTCTGACGATTCGACATGGTGTTCTCCTTGGAACGTATTTTTAAAATTAGCCACGAATGGCCAGGAACTGAGTTGCAAGGAGTTACAAGGAGTCGAGCAGGACGGGGTGGAATAACCGACCGCATCAGGTCACGATCGACGGCGACCCATGCAAACACAGTCCGGAAACTCTACGACAAAAATCTGCGGAAAGCGAATCTCTTGGAAAAACCCATTCCCGGCGTTTTCGGAAATTCGGACGAGCGGCCGCAAACCCTTGCCATATCAGCTTCTCAGCCCTGCCGAGGGTGCTCTCCTGCTACACTGCGCGGCCATATGGATTCACCCGGGCTCCCTTCGTGACCACCTCCGCATTTTCCAGCCTCGCGCTGTCGGCCGACCTGCTGGCCAACCTCGACTCCCTCGGCTATCGCGAGATGACGCCGATCCAGGCCGCGGCCCTGCCGGCGATCCTCAAGGGACGTGACCTGATCGCCCAGGCCAAGACCGGCAGCGGCAAGACCGCCGCCTTCGGCATCGGCCTGCTCAGCCCGCTGAACCCGCGCTACTTCGGCTGCCAGGCACTGGTGCTGTGCCCGACCCGCGAGCTGGCCGACCAGGTCGCCAAGGAGATCCGCCGCCTGGCCCGCGCCGCCGACAACATCAAGGTACTGACCCTCTGCGGCGGCACGCCCTTCGGCCCGCAGATCGGCTCGCTGGAGCACGGCGCCCACGTGGTGGTCGGCACGCCGGGACGGATCCAGGAGCACCTGCGCCGCGGCACCCTGAAGCTCGACGGCCTGAACACCCTGGTCCTCGACGAAGCCGACCGCATGCTCGACATGGGCTTCTACGACAGCATCGCCGACATCATCGGCCAGGCGCCGGCACGCCGGCAGACCCTGCTGTTCTCCGCCACCTACCCCGAGGGCATCGGCCAGCTGGCGGCGAAGTTCCTGAAGAACCCCGAGCGCGTGGAAGTGGAGGCGCTGCACGACGACAGCCAGATCGAACAGCACTTCTACGAGATCGACGCCAAGCAGCGTCTCGATGCTGTGGTACGCCTGCTTCAGCATTTCCGTCCGCAGTCCTGCGTCGCCTTCTGCCATACCCGCCAGCAGTGCATGGAAGTGGTGGAACAGCTCAACGCCCGCAAGATTTCCGCCCTGGCCCTGCACGGCGATCTGGAACAGCGCGAGCGCGACCAGGTGCTGACCATGTTCGCCAACCGCAGCTGCAGCGTGCTGGTGGCCACCGACGTGGCCGCCCGCGGGCTGGACATCGCCGCGCTGGAAGCGGTGATCAACGTCGAGCTGTCGCGCGATGCCCAGGTCCACGTGCACCGCATCGGCCGCAGCGGTCGTGCCGGTGAGAAAGGCCTGGCGCTGTCGCTGGTGACCCCGGCCGAAGCCAACCGCGCCCAGGCCATCGAGGACCTGCAGGGCGCGCCGCTGAACTGGGAACGCATCGACTTCCTCAAGGCCAACGACGCCCCGCTGCTGCCGCCGATGACCACCCTGGCCATCGCGGGCGGACGCAAGGACAAGGTGCGCCCCGGCGACATCCTCGGCGCTCTGACCGGCGACGCCGGCCTCAAGGGCACCCAGGTGGGCAAGATCGCAATCTTCGATTTCCAGGCCTTCGTCGCCGTCGAACGCGACGTCGCCAAACAGGCGCTGAAGCACTTCAATGAAGGCAAGATCAAGGGTCGCTCGTTCAAGGCGCGCATTCTCTGATCGCGGCATCCACTTGGGCGCCGATATCCCCGACTGCGTAGGAGCGGACTCCGTCCGCGATGGGTCCGCATCTCGCCGGCCAACATCGCGGACGGAGTCCGCTCCTACGGGTGATAACCCGGCGGTGTCGCGCTCGCGATAGCCGCGTGGCAAGCGTTCCGCTAGTCTGAACGGCAGACAGCCGGAAGTCCCCGATTCGATGCTTTCCTCCCCTCTGCTCCAGTCCCTGCGGCGCCTCTGGGCGCTGGACAAGTTCGCCTACAGCCTGCGGGTGTTCGTCGCCCTCAGCGGGGTCATGCTCGCCTGCTGGCTGCAGGGTCGGCCGGAGCTGGTGATCCCGCTGTTCCTCGGCGTCATCGCCAGCGCCCTGGCGGAGACCGACGACCACTGGCTGGGCCGCCTGCAGGCGCTGCTGGTGACCCTGGCCTGCTTCAGCATCGCCGCGCTGGCGGTGGAACTGCTGTTCCCCTACCCACTGCTGTTCATCGCCGGGCTGGCGCTGTCCACCTTCGGCATGACCCTGCTCGGCGCCCTCGGCGAGCGCTATGCAGCCATCGCCTCGGCCACGCTGATCCTGTCGATCTACACCATGATCGGCGTCGACCAGCGCGGCGGCACGCCCAGCGATTTCTGGCGCGAGCCGCTGCTGCTGGTAGCCGGTGCGCTCTGGTACGGGCTGCTCTCGGTGCTGTGGAACGCGCTGTTCGCCAACCAGCCGGTGCAGCAGAGCCTGGCGAAACTCTTCCTCGAACTGGGCGAGTACCTGAAGATCAAGTCGAGCCTGCTGGAGCCGCTACGCACCCTCGACGTGGAAGCCCAGCGCCTGGCCCTGGCACGGCAGAACGGCCGCGTGGTGGTGGCACTCAACCAGGCCAAGGAAACCATTCTCGCGCGCCTGTCCCACGGCCGACCGGGGCCGAAGATCAGCCGCTACCTGAAGCTCTACTTCATCGCCCAGGACGTCCACGAGCGCGCCAGTTCCTCGCACTATCCGTACAACCAGCTGGCCGAGGCGTTCTTCCATAGCGACGTGCTGTTCCGCTGCCAGCGCCTGCTCAACCAGCAGGGCAAGGCCTGCAAGGCGCTGGCGAAGGCGATCCAGTTGCGCCAGCCGTTCGACTACAACGACAGCGAGCTGGCCCTGGCCGATCTCAATGCCTCGCTGGACTACCTGCGCCAGCAGGGCAATCCGGCCTGGCGCGGGCTGCTGCGCTCCCTCGGCGCGCTGGCCGCCAACCTCACCACGCTGGACCGCAAGCTCAGCGGTGCGAGCAACCCCGACATGCTCGACGACGAGCAGGACAGCACCCTGCTGGACCGCTCGCCGCGCTCGTTCAAGGACGCCCTGGAGCGCATCCGCCTGCAGGTCTCGCCGACCTCCCTGCTGTTCCGCCACGCCCTGCGCCTGTCGCTGGCACTGGCCGCCGGCTACGGTGTGCTGCACCTGATCCACCCGACCCAGGGCTACTGGATCATGCTCACCACGGTATTCGTCTGCCAGCCGAACTACGGCGCCACGCGCATCCGCCTGGTGCAGCGGATACTCGGCACGCTGGTCGGCCTGGTGGCCGGCTGGGCGCTGATCGACCTGTTCCCCAACCCGCTGATCCAGTCGCTCTTGGCAGTGGTCGCCGGGGTCGCCTTCTTCGCCACGCGAAGCACGCGCTATACCCTGGCGACGGCGGCGATCACCCTGCTGGTGCTGTGCTGCTTCAACCAGGTGGGCGACGGCTACGGACTGATCCTGCCGCGCCTGTTCGATACCCTGCTCGGTGCCCTGATTGCCGGCATCGCGGTATTCCTGGTGCTCCCCGACTGGCATGGGCGCAGCCTGCACCGGCTGGTCGGCGGCACCCTGGCGTGCAACAGCCGCTACCTGCGCGAGATCATGCAGCAGTACGCCAACGGCAAGCGCGACGACCTCGCCTACCGCACCGCCCGGCGCAACGCGCACAACGCCGACGCGACGCTGTCCACCACGCTGTCGAACATGCTGCTGGAGCCCGGCCACTTCCGGAAGGACGCGGAGATCGGCTTCCGCTTCCTGGTGCTTTCGCACACCCTGCTCAGCTATCTCTCAGCCCTCGGCGCACACCGTAACCAACTGCCGCCGGATGTGAACGATGACCTGATTGCCGAGGCCGCCGAGCGCCTGACCAGCAGCCTCGACGACATCGCCACGCGGCTCAACGAACGGCGTCCGGTGGAAATCTACAGCGACGCCGAGGACGACCTCGCCAAGCGTCTGGAAGAACTGCCCGAGGAGCAGGACGACGCCCACCGTCTGGTGCAGACCCAGCTGGCGCTCATCTGCCGCCAGCTCACGCCGCTGCGCACCCTGGCCGCGCACCTGCTGAAGAAGGACCTCGGCGCGGAGCAGGCCGAAGCCGCCTGATGCCGAAACGCCCAGCCGCGTAGGAGCGGGCTTCGTCCGCGATGAGTTCGCCTTGCGCCGGACGACATTGCAGATAATGTCGGCGCCTGCCGCCCTTTAAAGACCATGCTCGCGCATCAGCGCGTCGTAGCTGCCGTCCTCGCGCATCTCGCGGATCGCCTTGTTGAACGCCGCGACTATCTCCGCGTGGTTGGGCAGGTGGCGGCCGACCAGGATGTGCAGGCCGTTCTCGGTCAGCGGCAGCGGCAGGAATTCCAGCTGGCCCTTGAGCTCGGCGAGGTCGCCATTGAGATGCATGCGCGCGGTGATCTCGTCCTCCAGGGTCAGGTCGACGCGCCCGGCCTGCAGCATCAGCGCCGCGTTGACGAAGCTGAACACCGGCACCCGCTGCAGCTTCGGGTCGCCATTGAACTCGGCGGAGTAGGCGTAGCCGCGCACCACAGCGACCCGGTAGGGGTAGAGATCGGCGAGTTTGCCGAAGGTGATGGGCGAGCCGTGGCGCTTGATCAGGCGCACGCGATTGACCAGGTAAGGCTCGGAGTATTCGCCGAAGCGGTCGCGCTCCGCCGAATACCAGGCGTCCGCCACCAGATCGTACTCGCCGTTCTCCACGCCGTGCAGCACCCGCGGCCAGGGCACTTCGACGTACTCGCTGGCGTAGCCGGCCCGCTTCAGCGCGGCCTGCACCAGGTGCACCGCCACGCCGTTGCCGGGCAACTGGCGGTCGGCATAGGGCGGCCAGCGGTCGGCGGCGATGCGCAGCACTTCCCCGGCGCGCGCGGGGCTCGCCGCGCACAGGCAAAGGAGGATCAGCAGCAGGCGTAGCGGCATCGACGGTGTCGTCCACAGGAAGGCTCTGGCAAGCCTAGTCGCTGTCTTCGTCAGCGCGCCAACCCGCCTCGGCACTTTGCCATCGCTGCTGCGCCCGGGCGGAACGTGGAAAACGAAAAACCCCGCCGAAGCGGGGTTTTCCAGGTCAGGCGGGATCAGCCCTTGAAGACGTCTTCCACCGACTGCAGCGGGTAGTGCTTCGGATACGGCAGGGTCGCCACGCCGGTCTCGATGGCGGCCTTGGCCACGGCATCGGAAACGATGGTGATCAGGCGCTTGTCCATCGGCTTCGGAATGATGTACTCGCGGCCGAACTCGATCGCGCTCACGCCGTAGGCGTCGCAAACGTCCTTGGGTACCGGCTGCTTGGCCAGGTCACGCAGGGCCAGGGCGGCGGCGATCTTCATTTCTTCGTTGATGCGGGTGGCGCGTACGTCCAGGGCACCGCGGAAGATGAAGGGGAAGCCCAGGACGTTGTTGACCTGGTTCGGGTAGTCCGAACGGCCGGTGGCCATGATCACGTCGTTGCGGGTGGCGTGGGCCAGCTCCGGCTTGATCTCCGGGTCCGGGTTGGAGCAGGCGAAGACGATCGGGTTGGCCGCCATGCGCTTGAGATCTTCGGGGCTCAGCAGGTTGGCACCGGACAGGCCGACGAACACGTCGGCGCCTTCCAGGGCGTCGGACAGGGTGCGCTTGTCAGTCTCGGTGGCGAACACCGCCTTGTACTGGTTCAGGTCGTTGCGGCCGGCGTGGATCACGCCCTGGCGGTCGATCATGTAGATGTTCTCGACCTTGGCGCCCATGCTCACCAGCAGCTTCATGCAGGAGATGGCGGCGGCGCCGGCGCCCAGGCAGACGATCTTCGCGGTTTCCAGCTTCTTGCCGGCGATTTCCAGGGCGTTGAGCATGCCGGCGGCGGTCACGATGGCGGTGCCGTGCTGGTCATCGTGGAACACCGGGATGTCGCACTGTTCGATCAGGGCGCGCTCGATCTCAAAGCACTCGGGTGCCTTGATGTCTTCCAGGTTGATGCCGCCGAAGGTGATGGAGATGCGCTTGACGGTATCGATGAAGGCCTGCGGGCTCTCGGCGTCGACTTCGATGTCGAACACGTCGACCCCGGCGAAACGCTTGAACAGGACGCCCTTGCCTTCCATGACCGGCTTGGAGGCCAGCGGGCCGAGGTTGCCCAGGCCGAGAATGGCGGTGCCGTCGGAAATGACCGCGACCAGGTTGCCCTTGCCGGTGTACTTGAAGGCCAGTTCCGGATCACGCGCGATTTCGCGCACCGGCTCGGCGACACCCGGGCTGTACGCCAGCGACAGGTCGCGGGCAGTGACGGTCGGCTTGGTCAGCTCGACGCTCAGTTTACCGGGGCGGGGTTGGGCGTGATATTCGAGGGCAGCGGTCTTGAGATCAGACATTTGGGCACTTCCGCTTTTGTTGCTTGTTGGACAGACGGGGGCCCGAGCATACGCACAAACCCCGCACCTGCCAAGGTAGCCCAGACCCCAGCTGTCAAGACCTCTAGCGTACGACTTTCAGCCAACCGCCAGGTTTTGGCTGGCCGGTTGGATACAAGTCATTCAATAAACGTATACGATTTATCGAGTCAGTTTGCGGGCCGGATTCGGCCCTCGCGAACTCCTCGACAGTCTGCCCGGATTTGACCTGAACGACGGCGATCCGCCGCGGTTGCGCGAGTTTCTGCTCATCGGCACGCATCGGCCGGAAGCTGCGGATGACCTGCATGAAGTGGTCATCCTCGCTTTCCAGCGAGGCGCGCCCTTTGACCACACCGATGAACAGGTAGGCGTGGTCCTTCTGGTAGATCACCGCGGCGCGCCGCGCCGGGTTGCCCGGCACCACGCCGGTGGCGACGTCGAGACCGTTCTGCTGGAAGCTTTCTTCGTTCGATAACCGCCCACCGGCGCCCTTGCGCAGGTATTCCGCCGGGGTCAGCTGGCCCTCGCGCGGCACCAGCTTCATGCCGATGTAGGCCTGCTGGTCGGCGGTGTAGCCCACCAGCGCGGAGGGCTGGTTGAGGATGCCCCAGCCGGCCGGGTAGGTCAGGGTGAAGTCCAGTTCCGAGTGGTAGAAGCTCTGCCCACGGCGCACGCCGCTGGCGGCGGAATCGCCGAAGGGCATGCCGTCGATGGCCTTCAGGTAGCGCTCGACGCCGACTTCGCGCTGGCCGCTGCCAGCCAGCGCCTGGGCCGGGCCGATCACCTGCTTGAGGCGCTGGTCGTTGTCCGGGTGGGTATCGAACAGGCCGTGGTAGCCGACCGGCTGGGCCGCCTGGCCCTTGCGCGCAGCCTCGTCGCGGGCGAAGTCTTCCTGGTTCTTCAGCACCCGCACCACCTGGATCATGGCGGTGGGGTCGTAGCCGGCACGGGCCAGGTACTTGGCGCCCAGGCCGTCGGCCTCCAGCTCCATGTCGCGGCCGTAGCCGCGGACGAAGGCGGTGCCGAGCACGTTGGTCAGGTCGGCGGCGGCGCCGACGCCGGTGCCGATGGCCACGGCCTGGCCGAGAATGCCCCAGGCGCTGGACTGGCTCTGCTGGCGCACGCTGTGGCGGGCGGTGACGTGGCCGACCTCGTGGCCGAGCACGGCAGCCAGTTCCGCCTCCGAGCCCAGGTAGGCCATCAGCCCGCGGTGGATATAGATGTAGCCGCCGGGCAGGGCGAAGGCGTTGATGTCGGGGGTGTCGATGACGGTGAAGTGGTATTGCAGGTTGGGCCGGTCGCCGGCGCGGGCGACCCGCTCGCCGACCTGCTGCACGTAGGCCTGCAGCTTGCCGTCTTCGTAGCGCGGGTATTGCTGGGCGATTTCCTGGCTGTACTTCTGGCCCATCTCCAGCTCGCCCTCCTCGCTCATCATCACGAAGTCGGACTTGCCGGTGGCCGGGTTGGTGGCGCAGCCGCCGAGCACGCTCAGCGCTGCCAGCAGGGCCAGGATTCCGAACGAGCGCAAGCTCATGGCAATACCTCCATCATCGCCGGGTCGGTCAAGGGCAACATCCAGCGCGCCTGTCCGGGTTTCACACCACCGCGCGCGGAGCGGTCGATGACCCAGCCGCGCGCCTCTACCTGTCGACCCTTGAGGTCGCGCAGGGTTGCATCATCGAACTGCTGCACGAGTTTCGCCTCGATCCGCAGCACCAGCGGGCCGTCGAGATCGATCCACAGGCCGCCGCGATTGCGTTGTATCCGCTCGACCCGTCCGCGCACCAGTGCGAAACCGCTTTCGTGAAGCTGTTCCGCCGTCTGTACCGGCGACTTCTTCCATAACCCCAACTGGGCGTTACGGGCTTCACGCTCGGCGGCCTGCTGACAGGCGGTGAGGTCGGTGTTGGGCGCGATAGCTACAAGGTAGCCCAGGCCTTCGGCGAGCAGCCGGGATTCGAGGTTGTTGCCGCGGGCATCGTAGACATGGGCCAGGGTGCGACCGTACCTGTCGCGGCCCTGTTGGCCGGGTACCAGGCCGACCTCGCCGTCATTGGCCGCCACCAGCGCCTGCAGGCGACGCTGCGCGGCCACGGCGAAGGGCTCTTCCGGGCGGCCATGGTGGGCCAGCTCGGTGGCGTTCATGCCGATCAGGCGGACGCTGCGGCCATCGGCCAGCTTGAGCGTATCGCCGTCCACCACCCGCGCCACGCGCACGGTCTGCACCGCCTCAGGCCGCGGACAGGCAGCGGCGCTGGCGTCCAGGCAGACCAGGGAAAAAAGGCCAGCCATAAAAAAGGCGCCCACAAGGGACGCCTTTTTCGAGATGCCGTAAAAAACCATACAGGTCCTTTCCGGAAATCGATCTTACTTCTTGGTGCCGAACATGGCGAAGCGCTGGTTGAAGCGATCGATACGGCCGCCGGTGTCCAGGACTTTCTGCTTGCCGGTGTAGAACGGGTGGCATTCGGAGCAGACGTCCAGGTGGATGCCTTTGCACAGGGTCGAACGGGTCTTGATCACGTTGCCGCAGCTGCAGGTGGCTTCGATGTCTTCGTACGCGGGATGGATTTCCGGTTTCATGGTCTCTTCCTCTCAGTGGTGTGCCGCCACCCAGTCTCTGGCAGAAGCCGAGCCACAGCCATCAAGGACTGCAGGCGGGATCTTTTACCGGGCACCGCACGGAAATTAAGGGCGTGGATCATACCAGAGATCGTTTTCAACGCAAGATCAGGCATGACCGACCGTCGCATCGCCCATGCTACCATCCAACGCTTCCCGCCGCCCCGGAATCCGTCGCGTGCCCGCACCCGCCATCCTGCGTCTCGCCCTGCCCTCGCCGCTGCGCCGCCTGTTCGATTACCTGCCCCCGCGCGGGGTCGATGTGGCACGCCTGCAGCCTGGCGTGCGCCTGCGCGTACCGTTCGGCCGCCGCGAGATGGTCGGCGTGCTGGTGGACAAGGTGGAGACCTCCGACGTCCCGGCGGACAAGCTGCGCCCGGCCCTGGCCGTGCTCGACCGCGAGCCGCCGATGCCCACGCACCTGCTGGAGCTGTGCCGCTGGACGGCGCAGTACTACCAGCACAGCCTGGGCGACACCTTTTCCTGGGCACTGCCCAACCTGCTGCGCCAGGGTGAACCGGCCGAGGCGCGCCAGCAGCGTTTCTGGCACGCCGAACCCGGCGCCCGCGAGGACGATTCGCGCCTGGCCCGCGCACCGCGCCAGCGCGAGACGCTGAAAATCCTCAAGCAGCACCCCCACGGCGTCGCCCACGACCTGCTCAGCCAGTTGCAGATCAACAAGGACAGCCTCGACCTGCTGCAGGAAAAAGGCCTGGTCTCCCTGGAGGTGCGCGTACACAGCGTGGCGCCGCACCACGGCCCGTGGCTGGCGCAGGCGGAACTGCCGCTCAACGCCGAGCAGCGCGCCGCCTTCGAGTCGGTGCGCGCCGGCTTCGGCAGCTTCCACGGCTTCCTGCTGGCCGGCGTCACCGGCAGCGGCAAGACCGAGGTCTACCTGCAGTTGATCCGCGAGACCCTGGAGGCCGGCAAGCAGGCGCTGGTGCTGATCCCCGAGATCAACCTCGGGCCGCAGACCCTGAGCCGCTTCGAGCGCCGTTTCAACGCGCGCATCGCCCTGCTGCACTCCGCGCTGACCGACCGCGAACGCCTCGACGCCTGGCTCGCCGCCCGCGATGGCGAGGCGGACATCATCATCGGCACCCGCTCGGCGCTGTTCACCCCGATGAAGAATCCCGGGCTGATCATCATCGACGAGGAACACGACGCTTCCTATAAACAGCAGGAAGGCCTGCGCTACCACGCCCGCGACCTGGCCATGGTGCGCGCGCGGCTGGAGAACGTGCCGATCCTGCTCGGCTCCGCCACGCCGGCGCTGGAAAGCCTGCACAACGCCCAGAGCGGCCGCTACGGCCTGCTGCGCCTGACCCAGCGCGCCGGCGGCGCGCACCAGCCGAAATTCCAGCGCCTGGACGTGAAGAGCCTGCCGCTGGATTCGGGCATCTCCATGCCGCTGCAGCGCTCGATCAAGGAAACCCTGGCCGCCGGCCAGCAGGTGCTGGTCTACCTGAACCGCCGCGGCTTCGCCCCGACCCTGCTGTGCCACGACTGCGGCTGGATCAGCCAGTGCCCGCGCTGCGATGCGCGGATGACCGTGCACCAGGGCAGCGGCGAGCTGCGCTGCCACCACTGCGACCACCGCGAGCGACCGCCGCGCAACTGCCCCAAGTGCGGCACGGTGGACCTGCGCCCGGTGGGCGCCGGTACCGAGCGCGCCGAGGAGCGCCTGCGCATCCTCTTCCCGGATTACCCGGTGCTGCGCATCGACCGCGACAGCACCTCGCGCAAGCACGCCATGCGCGACCTGTTCGCCACCATCAATAAAGGCGAGCCGTGCATCCTGGTCGGCACGCAGATGCTCGCCAAGGGTCACCACTTCCCGCGCGTCACCCTGGTGGCGATCCTCGATGCCGACGGCGGGCTGTTCTCCGCCGACTTCCGCGCCAGCGAGCGCATGGCCCAGCAGATCGTCCAGGTCGCCGGCCGCGCCGGGCGCGCCGAGGAACCGGGCCGCGTGCTGATCCAGACGCACCTGGCCGACCATCCGCTGCTGGTGCAGCTCACCGAGCAGGGCTACTTCGCCTTCGCCGACCAGGCCCTCACCGAACGCCGCTCCGCCGGACTGCCACCGTTCTCGCACCTCGCGCTACTGCGCGCCGAGGCGCACAAACCGGGGCAGGCAGAGGGCTTCCTCGACGAAGCCTGCGCCGAAGCCGAACGCCTGCAGGCCACGCTGGGCCAGGACGTGGAGCTCCTCGGCCCGGTGCCGGCG
The DNA here is from genome assembly GCF_014204515.1 of Pseudomonas nitroreducens. GTDB lineage: Bacteria > Pseudomonadota > Gammaproteobacteria > Pseudomonadales > Pseudomonadaceae > Pseudomonas > Pseudomonas nitritireducens_A. Next base: position 41,155 of record NZ_JACHLI010000011.1, read on the forward strand.
CCCATGGAACGCCGCGCCGGCCGCTACCGCGCCCAGCTGCTGCTGATGAGCCCGGCCCGCGCGCCATTGCACCGCCTGCTCACACCCTGGCTGCAGACGCTCGAAGGCATGCCCAGCGGCCGGCAGGTGCGCTGGTCGCTGGACGTGGACCCGATCGACCTGTTCTAGAAAAGCGGCTGCAGGCGGCAAGCGACAGGCTGCAGGTAAAAGCGCGAGCCATGGCAGAAATCAAGGTCTGACAGAGCTTTTGCCTGTAGCCTGCAGCCTGCAGCTTGCCGCTCCCCCTTCGGGGGCCGATAATGCGCGGTTCTGAGCCCGATAACCGGTCGCGCGCGCCGGATGCACGCGAGCACGGAGAAAACCATGAAAGACACGATTCGCCACCTGATCCAGCAAGCCCTTGTCAGCCTCACCGAAGACGGCACCCTGCCGGCCGGCCTGACGCCCGACATCCAGGTGGAGAACACCAAGGACCGAACCCACGGCGACTTCGCCAGCAACATCGCCATGATGCTGGCCAAGCCGGCCGGCATGAAACCGCGCGACCTGGCCACCAAGCTGGTCGAAGCGCTGCCGCAGAGCCCGGAAGTGGCCAAGGTCGAGATCGCCGGCCCCGGCTTCCTGAACTTCTTCCAGGACCAGGCCTGGCTCGCCGCCAGCCTCGACAAGGCCCTGGCCGACGGCCACATCGGCGTACGCAAGGCCGGCCCTGAGCAGCGCGTGGTGGTGGACCTGTCCTCGCCGAACCTGGCCAAAGAGATGCACGTCGGCCACCTGCGCTCGACCATCATCGGCGACGCCGTCAGCCGCGTGCTGGAGTTCCTCGGCGATACCGTGATCCGCCAGAACCACGTGGGTGACTGGGGCACCCAGTTCGGCATGCTGCTGGCCTACCTGGAAGAACAGCCGGTGGACGCCCAGGCCGAACTGCACGACCTGGAAGTCTTCTACCGCGCCGCCAAGAAGCGCTTCGACGAGTCCCCCGAGTTCGCCGACCGCGCCCGTGAGCTGGTGGTGAAGCTGCAGGCCAACGATCCCAAGTGCATGGCCCTGTGGACCCGCTTCAACGACATCTCCCTGTCGCACTGCCAGAAGGTCTACGACCTGCTGGGCGTGAAACTGACCATGGCCGACGTGAAGGGCGAGAGCGCCTACAACGACGACCTCGCCCAGGTAGTGGCCGACCTCACCGCCAAGGGCCTGCTGGTCGAGAGCGACGGCGCCCTGTGCGTGTTCCTCGACGAATTCAAGAACGCCGAAGGCGAGCCGCTGCCGGTGATCGTGCAGAAGGCCGGCGGCGGCTACCTCTACGCCACTACCGACCTGGCCGCCATGCGCTACCGCCACAAGGTGCTGCACGCCGACCGCGTGCTGTACTTCGTCGACCAGCGCCAGGCCCTGCACTTCCAGCAGGTGTTCGAAGTCGCCCGCCGCGCCGGCTTCGTCCCGGCCAGCATGGAGCTGGAGCACATGGGCTTCGGTACCATGAACGGCGCCGACGGCAAGCCGTTCAAGACCCGCGATGGCGGCACCGTGAAGCTGATCGACCTGCTGATCGAAGCCGAGGAGCGCGCCTACACCCTGGTGAAGGCCAAGAACCCCGACTTCAGCGAACAGGACCTGCGCCAGATCGCCCATGCCGTCGGCATCGGCGCGGTGAAGTACGCCGACCTGTCCAAGCACCGCACCAGCGACTACAGCTTCAACTTCGACCTGATGCTGAGCTTCGAAGGCAACACCGCGCCGTACCTGCTCTATGCGTACACCCGCGTGGCGAGCATCTTCCGCAAGCTGGGCAAGGGCTATGACGAAGTCGGTGGCAGGATCGTCCTGCAGCAACCGCAGGAAATCGCCCTGGCCGCGCAGCTGGCGCAGTTCGCCGACCTGCTCAACAACGTGGCCGTGAAGGGTGTCCCGCACATCCTCTGCGCCTACCTGTACGAGCTGGCCGGCCTGTTCTCCAGCTTCTACGAGCACTGCCCGATCCTCACCGCCGAAGACCCGGCGCAACAGGAGAGCCGCCTGCGCCTTGCCGCGCTGACCGGCCGCACCCTCAAGCAGGGCCTGGAGCTGCTGGGCCTGGAAACCCTGGAGCGCATGTAAGCACCCATGGCGAAGAAGAAACCCGCTCCCAAGCGCGGCGCCAGCCGCTACCAGGCCCCGGCCAAGAAGACATCGGTCCCCGGCTGGGTCTGGCTGGTCGCCGGCCTGGCCATCGGCGGCTTCATCATGTTCCTGATGAAGCTGGAGCCGGGTCGCAACGACGTCAAGCGCGAGAAGCCGGAGACGGCCAAGACCGTGGTCGGCTCCAACAAGCCCTCCGGCACCGTGCAACCGCAGCAACCCGCCGCGCCCACCGGGGTGAAGCCCAAGTACGACTTCTACACCCTGCTGCCGGGCTCGGAAGTCGCGGTGCCGCCGGATGCCGTGCCGCCGCCGGCGCAGGCGCAGAAACCGCAGACGCCGCCCACCGTGGTGGCGACCAAGGAAGAAGCCGAGAAGATCGACACCCAGCGCGCCCTGGCTGCGCTGAGCGGGCAGAACCCGCCGCCACCGGCGGTGGTCAAGCCGGCGACGGCCACCACGACGCCCGCGACCCAGGTCGCCAGCGCGCAGAAGCAGACGCCGGCCAGTGATGCTGCAGCGGCCAAGCCGACGCCACCGCCAGCCGTCGCTGCGACCCAGTACTACCTGCAGGCCGGCTCGTTCCGCAAACAGACCGACGCCGACCACCTGCGTGCGCAGATCATCATGATGGGCCAGAACGCCCGCGTGGAGTCCGGCACCGTGCGCGACGAAACCTGGTACCGGGTGATGGTCGGCCCCTATGGCGACCGCACCAAGGCTTCCGCCGCGCAGAAACAACTGGCCGGCAACGGCTTCAGCAACCTGCTGTTACAGCAGCGCCAGACGAGATAGAGCGGCTGCAGGCGGCAGGCTCCAGGCGGCAGGTCAAAGCAGCCTGTAGCCTGTAGCCGTGCCGCTTAGCCTGTAGCCTGCCGCCTGAAGCCTGCCGCCGTTTTAGCCTGCAGCCTGTCGCCTGAAGCCTGCCGCCGCAGTTCTTCCCTTGAATCGCGCCAGCCTCGTCCCCATCTGACTCTGCATTCGGGCACAAAGCCCCGCTAGTGTGGAGTAAGACCCTTGACCACCATCGTATCTGTCCGCCGCAATGGCAAAGTCGTCATGGGCGGCGACGGCCAGGTTTCCCTGGGCAACACCGTGATGAAAGGCAACGCGAAGAAAGTCCGTCGCCTGTACCACGGTGAAGTACTGGCCGGCTTCGCCGGCGCCACCGCCGATGCCTTCACCCTCTTCGAACGCTTCGAGCAGCAGCTGGAAAAACACCAGGGCCACCTGGTGCGCGCCGCTGTCGAGCTGGCCAAGGACTGGCGTACCGATCGTTCCCTCAGCCGCCTGGAAGCCATGCTGGCGGTAGCCAACAAGGACGCATCGCTGATCATCACCGGCAACGGCGACGTGGTCGAACCCGAGCATGGCCTGATCGCCATGGGTTCGGGCGGCGGCTTCGCTCAGGCCGCGGCGCTGGCCCTGCTGCAGAAAGGCAGCGACGAGATGAGCGCCCGCGAGATCGCCGAGACCGCACTGAACATCGCCGGCTCCATCTGCGTGTTCACCAACCAGAACCTGACCCTTGAGGAGCTCGACAGCGCCGTCTGAGCGCTGTCGTTCCGGAGTAGCCAGTCAATGTCCATGACTCCCCGCGAGATCGTCCACGAACTCAACCGCCACATCATCGGCCAGGACGACGCCAAGCGCGCCGTCGCCATCGCCCTGCGCAACCGCTGGCGGCGCATGCAACTGCCGGCCGAGCTGCGCGCCGAAGTGACGCCGAAGAACATCCTGATGATCGGCCCGACCGGCGTCGGCAAGACCGAGATCGCCCGGCGCCTGGCCAAGCTGGCCAACGCCCCGTTCCTCAAGGTCGAGGCGACCAAGTTCACCGAGGTCGGCTATGTCGGCCGTGACGTCGAGTCGATCATCCGCGACCTCGCCGATGCCGCGATCAAGATGCTCCGCGAGCAGGAAGTGCAGAAGGTCAAATACCGCGCCGAAGACGCCGCCGAAGAGCGCATCCTCGACGCCCTGCTGCCGCCGGCGCGCACCACCGGCTTCGGTGACGAGCCGCCGCGTAGCGAGGATTCCAACACCCGCCAGCTGTTCCGCAAGCGCCTGCGCGAAGGCCAGCTGGACGACAAGGAAATCGACATCGAGGTCGCCGACATCCCCTCGGGCGTGGAAATCATGGCCCCGCCCGGCATGGAGGAGATGACCAACCAGCTGCAGAACCTGTTCTCCAACATGGGCAAGGGCAAGCGCAAGAGCCGCAAGCTGAAGGTTGCCGAGGCCATGAAGATGGTCCGTGACGAGGAAGCCCAGCGCCTGGTCAACGAGGAAGACCTCAAGGCCCGCGCCCTGGAAGCGGTGGAGCAGCACGGCATCGTCTTCATCGACGAGATCGACAAGATCGCCAAGCGCGGCAACGTCGGCGGCGCCGACGTCTCCCGCGAGGGCGTGCAGCGTGACCTGTTGCCGCTGATCGAAGGCTGCACGGTGAACACCAAGCTGGGCATGGTGAAGACCGACCACATCCTGTTCATCGCCTCCGGCGCGTTCCACCTGTCCAAGCCCAGCGACCTGGTGCCGGAACTGCAGGGCCGCCTGCCGATCCGCGTCGAGCTGAAAGCCCTGAGCCCGAGCGACTTCGAGCGCATCCTCAGCGAGCCGCACGCCTCGCTGACCGAGCAGTACACCGCGCTGCTGAAGACCGAAGGCCTGGACATCGAGTTCGCCGCCGACGGTATCAAGCGCCTGGCGGAGATCGCCTTCCAGGTCAACGAGAAGACCGAGAACATCGGTGCCCGTCGCCTGCATACCCTGCTCGAACGCCTGCTGGAGGAGGTGTCCTTCGACGCCGCCGACCTGGCCAGCGAGCACAGCGACAAGGCCATCGTGATCGACGCGGCCTACGTCAACGGCCACCTGGGTGAACTGGCCCAGGACGAAGACCTGTCGCGCTATATCCTCTAACAGCAGTAGCAAGCGACAAGCTGCAAGCGGTAAGCAAAACACCGCTTGCAGCTTGCGGCTTTCAGCTCGGAGCTTTCAGATGCACATCCCCTCCGCCATCAAGCTGCACAAGGCCTCGAAGAAGCTGTCGCTGACCTACGGGGAGCAGTCGTACGAGCTGCCCGCAGAATTCCTGCGCGTGCATTCGCCGTCGGCGGAAGTCCAGGGCCACGGCAATCCGGTGCTGCAGGTGGGCAAGCTGAACGTCGGCCTGAGCAACATCGAGCCGGCCGGGCAGTACGCGCTCAAATTGACCTTCGACGACGGCCACGACAGCGGGCTGTTCACCTGGGATTACCTCTACGAGCTGTGCCAACGCCAGGACGAAATGTGGGCCGACTACCTGGCGCAGCTGGAGAAGGCCGGCAAGTCGCGCGATCCGTCGGAGTCCGTGGTCAGGTTGATGCTTTAGGAAAAACGCCCCAGAGCGTCGTCTTTCCCAACTGCGTAGGAGCGGACTCCGTCCGCGATCGGTCCAGCTCCACGCCAACCACATCGCGGATGAATCCGCTCCTACGTAAAGCCCCGTAGCTCGCTCAACACGGCATTTTCGCCATCGGCACGATCGCGGGCATTGCCCACGCCTGCTCGTCGCTGCAATCCCCTCCCCGCTTCAAACCTTCGTCGGGCATTCGCCCAGGGCACGCCATTTGCAACATTCCTCCGGCAGACTGCTGCTCGCGTGGCCGCTGTCAGGGAATTGGCGAGATGCCCCCGCTCTAGGGCGCGTTTTCTAACTTTTCCCGACATACTCCTGGCCGATGGCCCACGCTGCACCAGCTTGCGCGGCGAAGGAAACTCGGGTAACCAAGGCAGTGCACGGATGATTCAGTGCATGAAGCGTGGTCTCCCTGAATTTCCAGTGATGCCGCCAAGTAGATGAATCGCGTGGAGCACCCTCCACGTTCCGCAACCCCGAGAAGTACTTGGCCTTACGTCACCCAGGTGAGCCCCGCCAGTATCCGTCTCAGGACCCCTATGTCTCAGGGAATGGAGCGTCGCCGATGACCCAGAAGAACAACAGCGATCTACCCCAGCAAGCCGCGGAAAACACCCTTGCCCTCAACCCGGTGATCGGGATTCGCGGCAAGGACCTGCTGACTTCTGCCCGGATGGTGCTGCTGCAGGCAGTCAAGCAGCCCTTCCACAGCGCCAAGCACGTCACCCACTTCGGCCTCGAACTGAAGAACGTGCTGCTCGGCAAATCCGAATTGAAACCGGCCGACGACGATCGTCGCTTCAACGATCCGGCCTGGAGCCAGAACCCGCTGTACCGCCGCTACCTGCAGACCTACCTGGCCTGGCGCAAGGAGCTGCACACCTGGATGGGCGAGAGCGACCTGTCGCCCCAGGACATCAGCCGCGGCCAGTTCGTCATCAACCTGATGACCGAGGCCATGGCGCCGACCAACACGCTGTCCAACCCGGCGGCGGTCAAACGCTTCTTCGAGACCGGCGGCAAGAGCCTGCTCGACGGCCTCACCCACCTGGCCAAGGATATGGTCAACAACGGCGGCATGCCCAGCCAGGTGAACATGGACGCCTTCGAGGTCGGCAAGAACCTGGCCGTGACCGAAGGCGCAGTGGTGTTCCGCAATGATGTGCTGGAACTGATCCAGTACAAGCCGATCACCGAGAGCGTGCACGAACGCCCGCTGCTGGTAGTGCCGCCGCAGATCAACAAGTTCTATGTCTTCGACCTGTCGCCGGAGAAGAGCCTGGCGCGCTTCTGCCTGCGCAACCAGGTGCAGACCTTCATCGTCAGCTGGCGCAACCCGACCAAGGCCCAGCGCGAGTGGGGTCTGACCACCTACATCGAGGCGCTGAAAGAAGCCATCGACGTGGTGCTGAAGATCACCGGCAGCAAGGACCTGAACATGCTCGGGGCCTGCTCGGGCGGCATCACCACCGTCACCCTGCTGGGCCACTACGCCGCCCTGGGCGAGAACAAGGTACATGCCTTTACCCAGATGGTCAGCGTGCTGGACTTCGAACTGGACACCCAGGTCGCCCTGTTCGCCGACGAGAAGACTCTGGAAGCCGCCAAGCGCCGCTCGTACCAGTCCGGTGTGCTCGAAGGCAAGGACATGGCCAAGGTGTTCGCCTGGATGCGCCCCAATGACCTGATCTGGAACTACTGGGTCAACAACTACCTGCTGGGCAACGAGCCGCCAGCCTTCGACATCCTGTTCTGGAACAACGACACCACGCGCCTGCCCGCTGCACTGCACGGCGAGCTGGTGGAGATGTTCAAGACCAACCCGCTGACCCGCGCGGGTGCCCTGGAAGTATCCGGCACGCCGATCGACCTCAAGCAGGTCACCTGCGATTTCTACTGCGTGGCCGGCCTGTCCGACCACATCACGCCCTGGGAAGCCTGCTACCGCTCCGCTCGTCTGCTGGGCGGCAAGTGTGAATTCATCCTCTCCAACAGCGGGCACATCCAGAGCATCCTCAACCCGCCCGGCAACCCCAAGGCGCGTTTCATGACCGGCCCTGACCTTTCTGTCGACTCCAAGACCTGGCAGGAAAACTCCAGCAAGCACGCCGACTCCTGGTGGCTGCACTGGCAGCAATGGCTGGCCGAACGTGCCGGCAAGCTGAAGAAGGCCCCCACCACCCTGGGCAACAAGGCCCACCCGGCCGGCGAAGCCTCCCCCGGAACCTACGTACACGAACGATGAAAACAGAACTCCTCCCGCAAGCCGGCGCCGTGGACGACGCCGAAACAGCACCATCGTCGCCGGCACCGGAAGTCGCCGCGCCGACGAGCCGGCGCGCGCGCAGCAAACGCAGCGCGGAGGAGATCCTGCCGAGCAAGGCGCCGGCGGCGCAGCCCTTCGAGTTCCGCACCATCGAACTCGACGGGCAGACCATCCGCACCGCCGTGCGTCCGGGCAAGAAACACATGACGCCGCTGCTGATCTTCAACGGCATCGGCGCCAACCTGGAACTGGTGTTCCCCTTCGTCGCCGCGCTGGACCCGGACCTGGAGGTGATCGCCTTCGACGTCCCCGGCGTCGGCGGCTCGTCCACCCCCAGCACGCCATACCGTTTCCCCGGCCTGGCCAAGCTGGCCGCACGGATGCTCGACTACCTGGACTACGGCCAGGTGACGGCCATTGGCGTGTCCTGGGGCGGCGCCCTGGCGCAGCAGTTCGCCCACGACTACCCCGAGCGCTGCAAGAAGCTGATCCTCGCCGCCACCGCCGCCGGTGCGGTGATGGTGCCGGGCAAGCCGGCGGTGCTCTGGCGCATGGCCAGTCCGCGGCGCTACATCCAGCCGTCCTACGGCGTGCACATCGCCCCCGACATCTACGGCGGCGCCTTCCGCCGCGACCCGAAGCTGGCCATGGCGTTCGCCAGCAAGGTCCGTTCGTCCGGCAAGATGGGCTACTACTGGCAGCTGTTCGCCGGGCTTGGCTGGACCAGCATCCACTGGCTGCACAAGATCCGCCAGCCGACGCTGATCCTGGCCGGCGACGACGACCCGATCATTCCGCTGATCAACATGCGCATGCTGGCCTGGCGCATCCCCAACTCCGAGCTGCACGTGATCGACGACGGCCACCTGTTCCTGGTGACCCGCGCGGAAACCGTGGCGCCGATCATCATGAAATTCCTCCAGGAAGAACGGCAGCGGGCGATCATCCATCCCCGGCCTTTCGCCCCGAAAGCCGGCTGAAGCATCACCGCTTCGTCACACTCGGTGGGCATCCTGCCTTGACCGATCGCTACGCAGTTACTAACAACAAACAGGCGTGTTCACGGGTATCGACACGTAGCGCCTGATTCGGGCCCACCCCGCGGCCACTCTCGAAGGTGACCGCAGGGCAACCCGGCTGCTGATCCGCTGCCCTGTTTTCGGGCAGCTTTCCTCTCGCGTCGATACCCGTGCACACCCCTCGAACCGGCGGCAGGCGTCTGGATCGCGGTCTTCGCGACTCCGGTACAGCCCTTGCTTCGCCATTGGCAGGTCGGACCCTTTACGGAGTGCTGTTCATGCGAGAGAAAGCTGAGCCTGGTAGCGTCCCCGTCCCCACCCAGTACATGAATGCGCAGAGTGCGATGCTCGGCCTGCGCGGCAAGGACATGCTGTCCACCCTGCGCCTGCTGGCACTGCAGGGCGTGCGCCGGCCGGTCCATTCGGCGAAGCACCTGGCCGCCTTCGGCAAGCAGATGGGCAAGGTGCTGATCGGCGATTCGCCGCTGCAGCCCAACCCGCAGGACGCGCGTTTCCAGGACCCCTCCTGGCGCCTGAACCCCTTCTACCGGCGCACCGTGCAGGCTTACCTGGCGTGGCAGAAGCAGCTGCTGGCCTGGGTCGACGAGAGCGACCTAAGCGGCGACGACCGCGCCCGCGCGCGCTTCCTGCTGTCGATCCTCGCCGACGCCGCTTCGCCGTCGAACACCCTGCTCAACCCGCTGGCGGTCAAGGAGCTGTTCAACACCGGCGGGCAGAGCGTGCTCAAGGGCGTGCAGCACCTGCTCGACGACCTGATGCACAACGGCGGCATGCCCAGCCAGGTCAACCGCAGTGCCTTCGAGGTCGGCCAGAACCTGGCCACTACCCACGGCGCGGTGGTGTTCCGCAACGAGGTGCTGGAGCTGATCCAGTACAAACCGATGGGCGAGCACCTGCATGCCAAGCCGCTGCTGATCGTGCCGCCGCAGATCAACAAGTTCTACATCTTCGACCTGACGGCGGAGAAGAGCTTCGTCCAGTACGCCCTGAAGAACAATCTGCAGGTCTTCATGGTGAGCTGGCGCAACCCCGACGCGCGCCATCGCGAGTGGGGCCTGTCGACCTACACCGATGCGCTGGACGAGGCCATCGAGGTGTGCCGCTCGATCAGCGGCAGCCGCAGCGTCAACCTGATGGGCGCCTGCTCCGGCGGCCTGACTATCGCCGCGCTGCAGGGCCATCTGCAGGCGCGCCGGCAACTGCGCAAGATCGCCAGCGCCACCTACCTGGTGAGCCTGCTCGACAGCCAGGTGGAAACCCCCGCCGCGCTGTTCGCCGACGAGCAGACCCTGGAGACAAGCAAGCGCCGTTCCTACCAGCACGGCGTGCTGGACGGCCGCGACATGGCCAAGGTGTTCGCCTGGATGCGCCCCAACGACCTGATCTGGAACTACTGGGTCAACAACTACCTGCTGGGCAAGCAGCCGCCGGCCTTCGACATCCTCTACTGGAACAACGACAACACCCGCCTGCCGGCCGCGCTGCACGGCGACTTCCTCGACTTCTTCAAGCACAACCCGCTGGCCCGCCCCGGCGCCATGGAAGTCAACGGCACGCCGATCGACCTGAAGAAGGTGGCGGTGGACAACTTCCACGTCGCCGGCATCACCGACCACATCACCCCGTGGGACGCGGTGTACCGCTCCGCGCAGCTGCTGGGCGGCGACAGCCGCTTCGTGCTGTCCAACAGCGGGCACATCCAGAGCATCCTCAACCCACCGGGCAATCCCAAGGCCTGCTACTTCGAGAACGGCAAGATCAGCTCCGACCCGCGCGCCTGGTACTACGACACCAAACGCCAGGAAGGCAGCTGGTGGCCACTGTGGCTGGAGTGGATCCAGGAACGCTCGGGCGAACGCCGCGCGGTGAGCTTCGAGCTGGGCAATGCCGAGCACCCGCCCAAAGAGGCTGCCCCGGGGACCTACGTGCACGTGCGCTGAGCGGGCTACCCGTTGCGGGTTGTTCCCTGCCCGCCCTCAGCTGGCACCGTATAGGGCTCTTGCAGGATGGCGTGGAGCGCAGCGATACCCATCGATCCGGTGCGCCGACAGCATGGGTATCGCTGCGCTCCACCCATCCTACGCAACTGCTCTGCTTTTCGTAGGAGCGAGCTTGCTCGCGAACCTCGTCGAAATCACCCGGCATCAGGCGGTTCGCGAGCAGGCTCGCTCCTACAACTCGGCCAACACCCCGAAAGTTTGCGAGTGGGCAATTGCAGGCCCGCGCTCGCCAGAGCTATCGTCGGCCCCACTGCGGCTGGAACCAGAACACGGATGAAAACGCGCGACCGGATTCTCGAATGCGCCCTGCAGCTGTTCAACGAGCAGGGCGAGCCCAACGTTTCAACCCTGGAGATCGCCACCGAACTGGGCATCAGCCCGGGCAATCTCTACTACCACTTCCACGGCAAGGAGCCGCTGGTGCTGGCGCTGTTCGAGCGCTTCCAGGACGAGCTGGCGCCGCTGCTCGACCCGCCGGAAGACGTGCAACTGGGCGCCGAGGACTACTGGCTGTTCCTGCACCTGATCGTCGAGCGACTGGCGCACTACCGCTTCCTCTTCCAGGACCTCTCCAACCTGTCCGGCAAGCTGCCCAAGCTGGCCCGCGGCATGCGCGCCTGGCTCAACCAGCTCAAGCGCACCCTGGCCACCCTGCTGGCGCAGCTCAAGGCGCAGGACGAACTGGTCAGCGACACCGAGGCCCTCGGCCAATTGGTGGAGCAGATCACCCTGACCCTGCTGTTCTCCCTCGACTACCAGCGCATCCTCGGCCACGCCGGCGACGTCCGCCACGTAGTGTTCCAGGTGATGATGCTGGTGGCGCCGCACCTGCGGCCGGACTCGCAGCGGGTCGCCGAGCGCATCGCCCAGCGCTACCTCGCGCCCTGAGCGAGCGAGTTCATCCCGCGCTGAAATGAAAACGCCCGGCACAAGGCCGGGCGTGGGTGTTGCAGCAGACCGATCAGGCCTGGGACGACGGCGTAGTCGTCGGTGCAGCGGACGGCGTCACGGCCGGCGTAGCAGCGGCGGGAGCCGACGGTGTCGCAGTGGCGGCCGGAGCAGCTGCCGGCTTCGGAGCTGCCGGCTTGGCGGCGGCCTTGGGCGCGGCGGGCTTCTTCACGGCAGGCTTCTTCGCCACGGCCGGCTTGGCTGCAGGTTTCGCAGCGGCAGGCTTGGCGGCAGCAGCCGGTTTTGCGGCCGGTTTTGCAGCGGGCTTTGTCGCGGGTTTGGCAGCAGGCTTCGCGGCGGCTTTCGCAGCAGCGGGCTTGGCGGCCGGTTTCGCGGCGGGCTTGGCCGCAGCCTTGGCAGCCGGCTTCGCAGCAGGCTTGGCAGCGGGTTTCGCGGCAGCCTTGGCAGCCGGTTTGGCAGCGGCTTTTGCGGCCGGTTTCGCTGCAGGTTTCGCAGCGGCCTTGGATGCCGCGGTCTTCACAGCGGGTTTCGCGGCCGGTTTGGCGGCGGCTTTCGCTGCAGGCTTGGCGGCGACCTTGGCGGCCGGTTTGGCGCTCTTGACGCTGACGCCGGTGAGTTTCTCGATCTGCTTGGTGAGGCTGTCGACCTTGCTGTGCAGGTCTTTCACTTCACGGCTGCTCGGTACGCCCAGGCGCGAGATCGCGCTGTTCAGGCGCTTGTCGAAGGCCTCTTCGAGCTCGCCCCACTTGCCGATCGCGGCGCCTTTGACGGCATCCACGCGCGCCTTCGCGGAACGGGTGGAGGTTTTCACCGCACCCTCGACTTCGGTCTTGGCCTGTTTCTCCGCCTTCTCGCCATCCTTCACGAGGGACTCGAATACCTTGCTGCCGTCCTTGCTGACCTTCGAGTAGGCCCCCAAGCCGGCCAGCCAGATCTGCCGCGAGTATTTCTCGATCTCGCCGATCCAGCCGGACTCTTTTTTATCGGTAGTTTTTCTGCCAGCCATCCTGCTCTCCTTATTGGTTTCTCGCGACTCGCTCGAGCACTGCGCTCAGCTCATCCAGCTTAGCAGAGAGCGCCTCCACATCACGCCTGGAGGGAATTCCGATACGGTTGAGGGCGGAGCCGACACGGGCGTCGAACGCCGCTTCGATCTTGTCGAAGTTGAGCTTGGCCTTGACGCTGTGCAGGCGGCCCTTGACGGTGTCGTTGGCGGCGTCGATCTGGGTGGTCACCAGCTCACGGCCTTTCTTCTCCACGGACTCGCCGGACTTGACCAGTTCCTTGAAGTATTCGCTGCCTTCCTGGCCGACCTTGGCGTAGGTGCCCAGGCCCGCGAGCCAGATCTGCCGCGCGTAGTGCTTGGCATCGGTATAGAGGGAGGATTCGAGTTCTACGACTTTCTTCTTGCTGACAGCCTTGGCCATGGTGGCACCTCACAGATTCGGATTCGATGATGTCGAATAGCTGCCCGCGAAAGGCGGGACTGTGAGCCAAGGTATCGGGGAAAATTAGAAAACACATACCAGCCGTTGTAGGAACAACGGAAGCGGCGAGCTTCAAGCCCTAAGCTGCAAGTTAAAGACCCCTTTCAGCTTGAAGCTTGCGGCTTGAAGCTCGCGCGCTGGACAAGGCCTTGGCTCAAGCCAGGGCCTTGTCCAGCGCGCGTTCGATCTCGCCCTTGAGCAGGCCGCCCATGGCCGAGAGCATCAGGCCCAGCTTCACGTCCACCGCGACCTTGTCGGCGCCCACTTCGATGCGACCGTCCACGCCGCTGCGCTTGAACAGCAGGGTATCGCCCTGCCACTCGCTGCTCACGCCGTGCTCGCGGGTGAGCTTGTCGGCGAGCTTTTCCGCCTTGGCGCGGGCGGCTTCGAGGCCCAGGGAGTGGGAACGTTCGACGTGGATACGGGACATGCTGGAACTCCGCGAGTGACTGACTGTGCCGATGATACGCGCCGCGCCGTATCGCCGCACCCCGCGGCCCCTCACACGGCGGCGAGCGGGGCGGCGTTTCCTGCGCATCCTGTTAGAATGCCCGCCACTGACTTCCAGGGTACCAACGCCATGAGCGAACCGCGCAAGCCCCAAGCCGGCCAGGACAGCGCCGATCCCACCACGCACTTCGGCTACAAGACCGTGCGCGAGAGCGAGAAGGCCGAAAAGGTCGCCGAGGTGTTCCACTCGGTCGCCGCCAAGTACGACCTGATGAACGACCTGATGTCCGGTGGCGTCCACCGTCTGTGGAAGCGCTTTACCATCGAGCTGTCCGGCGTGCGCGCCGGCAACCGGGTGCTGGACATCGCCGGCGGCACCGGCGACCTGACCCGCCAGTTCTCCCGCCTGGTCGGCCCGACCGGCGAAGTGGTGCTGGCCGACATCAACGCCTCGATGCTCAAGGTCGGCCGCGACAAGCTGCTCGACAGCGGCGTGGCCGGCAACGTCAACTTCGTCCAAGCCGACGCCGAGAAGCTGCCGTTCCCCGACAACTACTTCGACGCAGTGACCATCGCCTTCGGCCTGCGCAACGTCACCCACAAGGACGAAGCCATCCGCTCCATGCTGCGGGTGCTCAAGCCCGGCGGCCGCCTGCTCGTGCTGGAATTCTCCAAGCCCACCAGCAGCCTGCTGTCCAAGGCCTACGATGCCTACTCCTTCACCCTGCTGCCGCTGATGGGCAAGCTGGTGACCAACGATGCCGAGAGCTACCGCTACCTCGCCGAATCGATCCGCATGCATCCCGACCAGGAAACGCTGAAGTCGATGATGGTGGAGGCCGGCTTCGACCGCGTCACCTACCACAACATGACCGGCGGCGTGGTCGCCCTGCACCGCGGCATCAAGCCCTGATGAGCCTGCTCCTGCAGGCCGCCCTGGCCAGCGCCGAAGCCAGCGTCAACCGCGTACTGCGGCTCGACGGCGTGGCCCTGCGGCGTCTGGCCCGGCTCGCCGGCAAGGTGCTGGAAGTGGACTGCCAGGCGCCTGCGCTGCGGCTGTTCATCCTGCCCGACGCCGACGGCCTGCACCTGGCCGCGCACCATGAGGCGCCGGCCGACTGCACCCTCGTAGCCCCGGCCGGCAGCCTGCTGCAACTGGCCCTGGCCAAGGACAAGACCCGCGTCCTGCACAGCCCGGAAGTGACCATGGGCGGCGACAGCGCGATGCTGCTGGAGCTGGCCGATATCCTCCAGAGCCTGGAGCTGGACTGGGAATACGAAGTCGCCCGCTGGCTCGGCCCGGTGCCCGCGCACCTGCTCGGCGCGCGCCTGCGCGGCGGCATGGCCTGGGCCGGCGACAGCCTGGAAAGCCTGCGCCTGAGCCTCGCCGATTATCTGGCCGAGGAAAGCCGCACGCTGGTCGGCCAGCACGAAGCCGAAGCGCGCTTCGCCGAGCTCGACCAGCTGAAGATGTCCCTCGACCGCCTCGACGCGCGGATCACCCGCCTGACCCAGAAGATCAAGCCTGACGCATGAAGCTGCTCGCCTTCCGCCGCCTGCTGCGCATCCAGCGCGTAGCCATCCGCTACCGCCTGGACGACATGGTCCTCGAACTGCCCTTCCTGCCCTGGTGGCTGCGCCTGCTCGGCGGCCTGCTGCCCTGGCGCTGGCTGCCGCGCAAGCCGCTGGAGCTCAGCCGTGGCGCGCGCATCCGGCTGGCGCTGGAGGACCTCGGACCGATCTTCATCAAGTTCGGCCAGATCCTCTCCACCCGCCGCGACCTGCTGCCCGACGACATCGCCCTGGAACTGGCCTTCCTCCAGGACAAGGTGCCGCCCTTCCCGCCGGAACAGGCCGTGGCGCTCATCGAGCAGCAGCTGGGGGCGAAGATCGAGCAGGTGTTCTCCCGCTTCGAGCGTGAACCGCTGGCCTCCGCCTCGGTGGCGCAAGTGCACACCGCACAGCTCAAGAGCGGCGAAGAAGTGGTGGTGAAGGTCATCCGGCCGAACCTGGAGCCGGTGATCCGCTCCGACATCGCCTGGCTGCACATTCTCGCCCGCACCGCCGAGCGCATCTCCGCCGACGCCCGCCGCCTGCACCCGGCGGAAGTGGTCAGCGACTACGAAAAGACCATCTACGACGAGCTGGACCTGCTACGCGAAGCGGCCAACTCCTCGCAGCTGCGGCGCAACTTCGAAGGCTCGCCGCTGCTCTACGTGCCCCAGGTCTACTGGGATTGGTGCCGCCCCAAGGTGCTGGTGATGGAGCGCATCTACGGCATCCCGGTCACCGATCTCGAGACCCTGCGCGACCAGCGCACCGACTTCAAGGCGCTGGCCGAGCGTGGCGTGGAAATCTTCTTCACCCAGGTGTTCCGCGACAGCTTCTTCCACGCCGACATGCACCCGGGCAACATCTTCGTCAGCACCCGCACGCCGTGGAGCCCGCAGTACATCGCGGTGGACTGCGGCATCGTCGGCAGCCTCACCGACGAGGACCAGGACTACCTGGCGCGCAACCTGATCGCCTTCTTCAAGCGCGACTACCGCAAGGTCGCCCAGCTGCACATCGACTCGGGCTGGGTGCCGGCCGAGACCAAGGTGAATGATTTCGAAGCGGCGATCCGCACCGTCTGCGAGCCGATCTTCGAGAAGCCGCTCAAGGACATCTCCTTCGGCCAGGTGCTGCTGCGCCTGTTCCAGACCGCACGACGCTTCAACATGGAAGTGCAGCCGCAGCTGGTGCTGCTGCAGAAGACCCTGCTGAACATCGAAGGCCTGGGCCGCCAGCTCTACCCGGAGCTGGACCTGTGGACCACCGCCCAGCCCTTCCTCGAGCGCTGGATGCGCGAGCGCGTCAGCCCCGGCACCCTGCTGCGCAACGCTCAGCAACACATCGAGCAGATTCCGCACCTGGCGCAGATGACCCGCGACACCCTGGAGCGCCTGTCCCGCGAGCCGCAGGCCGAAGCGCGCCTCACCGGCGCCCAGCCCGGCATGGCCAGCGCCTGGCCGGCGCGGCTGATCGGCGCGGTGCTGGTCGCCGGCGCCGCCGAGACCGGCCTCGCCACCCACAGCCTCGCGGCCTGGCCGGCGTGGGCGATGCTGGCCGGTGGTCTGTATCTGATTCTGCGCCGATAGCCAGTCGCCGCCCCGGCTGGCACACTAAACCGTTGTAGACAGTGGCTCCGGGCACCCGACGTGCCCGCTGTACGGAACCCGAGATGAAAGACTGGCTGGACGAAATCAACTGGAATGCCGATGGACTGGTGCCGGCGATCGCCCAGGACCATCGCACCGGCCGCGTGCTGATGATGGCCTGGATGAACCGCGAGGCCCTGGCCCTCACCGCCGCCGAGAACCGCGCCATCTACTGGTCGCGCTCGCGCGGCAAGCTCTGGCGCAAGGGCGAGGACTCCGGCCATGTGCAGAAGCTGCACGAACTGCGCCTGGACTGCGACGCCGACGTGGTGATCCTGATGGTCGAGCAGCTGGGCGGCATCGCCTGCCATACCGGCCGCGAGAGCTGCTTCTACCGGGTGTTCGAGAACGGCGCCTGGCAGACCGTCGACCCGGTGCTCAAGGACCCCGATGCCATCTACTCCCACGTAGGTACAGGAAAACCCCATGAGCACTGATACCCTCGCCCGTCTGGCGCAAGTCCTCGAAGCGCGCAAGAATGCCGCGGCGGACAGCTCCTACGTGGCCAGCCTGTACCACAAGGGCCTGAACAAGATTCTGGAGAAAGTCGGCGAGGAATCGGTGGAAACCATTCTCGCCGCCAAGGACGCCGCCGTAAGCGGCGACTGCACGGACCTGATCTACGAAACGGCCGACCTCTGGTTCCACTCGCTGGTGATGCTCGCCGCCCTCGGCCAGCACCCGCAGGCGGTACTGGACGAGCTGGATCGCCGCTTCGGCCTTTCCGGGCACGACGAGAAGGCTGCGCGCCAGCCGTCGGCCTGACACGAACAATCCTAGGAGAACAAGATGGGCATCTTTGACTGGAAACACTGGGTCGTCATCCTGATCGTCGTGGTCCTGGTGTTCGGCACCAAGCGCCTGAAGAACCTCGGTTCGGACGTCGGCGAAGCCATCAAGGGCTTCAAGAAGGCGATGAACACCGAGGAAGACGAGAAGAAGGACCCGAACGCCCCCAACGCCGCCGGGACGCCGCCGCTGAACCAGCCGCACACCATCGACGCCCAGGCGCAGAAGGTCGAAGAGCCGGCGCGCAAGGACTGATTCATGTTCGGTATCAGCTTCAGCGAACTGCTGCTGGTGGGCCTCGTCGCCCTGCTGGTGCTCGGCCCCGATCGCCTGCCCGGTGCCGCGCGCACCGCCGGCCTGTGGATCGGCCGGCTCAAGCGCAGCTTCAACGCCATCAAGACGGAAGTGGAGCGTGAGCTGGGCGCGGACGAAATCCGCCGCCAGCTGCACAACGAGCACATCCTGCAGATGGAACAGGAAGCCAAGAAGCTGATGGCGCCGCTGACCGACCTGCAGGATCAGGCCCGCGATGCCTTCACCCCGCAGCAGCCGACGGACCAGCCCGCCGCTCAGGGCACGCCCGTCGAACCGCCTGCGGCGCCGAGCATCGCGCCGAATACCATCGCGCCCAACAGCCGCCTGAACAGCCTGCCGGGCGCCGGTCTTGCGCCTGCCCCGCAAGCGGCACCCGCCGCACCGGCCGAGCCGAGCGCTGCCCCCCAGGCCCCGCAAGCGGGCCCGACGGAGCCGCCGAGCCCGCCGTCCGCTCCGTCCGAGACGCCGCGTAACCCATGAGCGCCGAAAAACCCGACCAGCCCGAACATGACCAGGAAATGCCCCTGGTCTCGCACCTGACCGAGCTGCGCACGCGCCTGCTGCGCTGCGTGGTGGCGATCTTCGTGATCTTCATCGGCCTGCTGTACTTCTCGCAGAAGATCTACGCGCTGGCTTCCGAGCCGCTGCGGCGCTTCCTGCCCGAAGGCGCGACGATGATCGCCATTGACCCGGCGTCGGCCTTCCTCGCGCCGCTGAAGCTGACCATGATCGTCGCCGTGCTGATCGCCATGCCGATCATCCTGGCCCAGGTCTGGGGCTTCATCGCGCCGGGCCTGTACAAGCACGAGAAGCGCGTCGCCCTGCCGCTGCTGGCCTCCAGCATCGTGCTGTTCTACGCCGGCATGGCCTTCGCCTACTTCCTGGTGTTCCCGTTGATGTTCCACTTCTTCCTCGGCCAGGCCCCGGAAGGCGTGACGCCGATGACCGACATCAACAGCTACCTGGACTTCCTCACCCTGCTGTTCGCCTTCGGCGTGGCCTTCGAGATTCCCGTGG
This sequence comes from Pseudomonas nitroreducens, assembly GCF_014204515.1. Taxonomy (GTDB): domain Bacteria; phylum Pseudomonadota; class Gammaproteobacteria; order Pseudomonadales; family Pseudomonadaceae; genus Pseudomonas; species Pseudomonas nitritireducens_A. Next base: position 60,155 of record NZ_JACHLI010000011.1, read on the forward strand.
CCACCGTGCTGCTGGTGTGGATCGGCGTGGTCGACGTGGCCTACCTGAAGAAGATCCGTCCCTACGTCATCATCGGCTGCTTCGTCGTCGGCATGATCCTCACCCCGCCGGACCCGCTGTCGCAGACCCTGCTGGCAGTGCCGATGTGGCTGCTGTTCGAGGCTGGCGTGCTGTTCAGCCACCTGATCCGCAAGCGCGGCGCGGAAGACGAGGAAGAAGAGTCCAAGGGCGACCAGCCGCCGGCCACCCGTCCGTGAACCTGCTGCTGCTGGACGACGCCGACTTCGTTGCGGCGGACCGCGTGATCCTGCGCGACCGCCGCCTCACCCACCTGCAGGAAGTCCACCGCGCCGAAAACGGCGACCGCCTGCGCGTCGGCCGCCTCGGCGGACTGATGGGCGAAGGCCGCCTGCTACGCCTGGAAGCCAACGAGGCCGAGCTGCAGGTCAGCTTCGACCAGCCCCCGCCGGCCAAGCTGCCGCTCACCCTGCTGCTCGCCCTGCCCCGCCCGAAGATGCTCCGCCGCGTGCTGCAGACCGTCGCCGCCATGGGCGTGCCACGGCTGGTGCTGCTCAACAGCTACCGGGTGGAAAAGAGTTTCTGGCAGACGCCCTTCCTCGACCCCGAGGCCGTGCGCGAGCAACTGATCCTCGGCCTGGAACAGGCCCGCGATACGGTGTTGCCCGAGGTGATCATCGAGAAGCGCTTCAAGCCCTTCGTCGAGGACCGCCTGCCGGCGCTGGCCGCCGGCAGCCTCGGCCTGATCGGCCACCCCGGCCCCTGGCCGGACTGCCCACGCGCGCTGAGCGAGCCGGTGACCCTGGCCATCGGCCCGGAAGGCGGCTGGATTCCCTATGAGGTCGACAAGCTGCGCGAAGCCGGGCTGAACCCCGTGCAGCTGGGCGAACGGATCCTGCGCGTCGAGACCGCGGTGACCGCACTTCTGGCACGGCTGTTCTAACTCGAAATCACTGCAGCCCAATGACCACGCGGCCTCCAGCGTGAACCGCCAGTCAAAAAAACAAAGTGCCATCACTCTAGTTCCAGGACAGAACGCCGATATCTGCGTTACCGGTCGTCCCCCACTCTGCGCATTTCCCGCTCAGCCATGCGTACCGGCCCTGATCAATCCTGGAGCGCCGCCTTCATGTTTCGCTGGTTCAGCAACCTCAGTGTCAAACTCAAACTCGCCTCGGGCTTCGGCCTGGTCCTACTCCTCACCCTGTTGATCGCCCTCACCGGCTGGATCAACCTGAGCAACGTGATCAGCCGCGGCGACAAGCTCGGCGAGATTTCCGAGCTGATCGCGATCGCCAAGGACCTGCGCATCGCCCGCCTGAAATTCCAGTCCACCCGCGCGCCGGAGGACGCCAAGGCGGTGCTCGATGCGCTGAGCAAGCTGGACCAGCGTCACCAGTCGCTGAGAGCGCACTTCACCGAGGAGGAAGACCGCCGCGTCATCGACCAGCAGCACGAGCTGTCGGTGGAGTACCGCCGCCTCTACGACCAGCTGCTCAAATCCTTCGACGAGCGCGATGCTGCCAAGCAGGTGCTGATCAAGTCCGCCGGCGCCGTCAGCGAGGGCCTGCAGAAGGCCGAGGGCAAGCTGGTCAGCGGTGGCAGCGCCGAGAGCCTGCAGCACCTGCAGGACCTCTCCGGCCTCGGCCGCGCGGTGATGCAGGCGCGCCTGCAGGTGATGGCCTACACCAGCACCGATGCACAGAACCTTGAGCAACCGGCGTTCGCCGCCCTGCAGCAACTGATCGACGGCGTGAAGAGCGACATGAGCACCTCCCCGGCCGAACTGAGCGGCGAGTTCCGCGCCACCCTCGATGCGCTGGAAACCTACCGCAACGCGCTGACCAACTACCGCAACGAGGTCAACGACAGCCAGGCCGCCCGCGACCGCATGCGCGATTCCGGCCAGCAGATCGAGAAGCTCAGCAACGAGCTGACCGCCACCCAGACCGCCAAGCGCGACGCCGGTGTCGCCCAGGCCAAGACCCTGCTCAGCCTCGCCGCGCTGATCGCCCTGGTGCTGGGCAGCATCGCCGCCTGGATCATCACCGGGCAGATCGTCAATCCGCTGCGCGACGTGCTGGGCCATGCCGAACGCATCGCCGACGGCGACCTCAGCCGCGACATCCCGACCAACCGTCATGACGAACTGGGCCAGTTGCAGAAGAGCATGCAGCGCATGAACCTGTCCCTGCGCGAGCTGATCAGCCGTATCCACGACGGCGTGACGCAGATCGCCAGCGCCGCCGAGGAGCTGTCCGCGGTCACCGAGCAGACCAGCGCCGGGGTGAACAACCAGAAAGTCGAGACCGACCAGGTCGCCACCGCCATGAACGAGATGGCCGCCACCGTGCAGGAAGTCGCGCGCAACGCCGAGGAAGCCTCCGAGGCCGCCTCCGCCGCCGACCGTCAGGCCCGCGACGGCGAAGGCGCGGTCACCGAAGCGGTGACGCAGATGGACCGCCTGGCTGGCGAAGTCGGCCGCACCAACGAGTCGGTGCTCAAGCTCAAGCGCGAAAGCGAGAAGATCGGCAGCGTGCTGGACGTGATCAAGGCCGTGGCCGAGCAGACCAACCTGCTGGCGCTCAACGCCGCCATCGAAGCCGCCCGCGCGGGCGACGCCGGCCGTGGCTTCGCCGTGGTGGCCGACGAGGTGCGCGGCCTGGCGCAGCGCACCCAGTCCTCCACCGAGGAGATCGAGGAACTGATCGCCGGCCTGCAGAGCGGCACCCAGCAGGCCGTGCAGATGATGGAGACCAGCCGTGACCTGACCGTCAGCACGGTCGACCTGACCCGTCGCGCCGGCGAGCGCCTGGGCGCCATCACCCGCACCGTGTCGACCATCCAGGCGATGAACCAGCAGATCGCCGCCGCTTCCGAGCAGCAGAGCGCCGTGGCCGAGGAGATCAACCGCAGCGTGATGAACGTGCGCGACATCTCCGAGCAGACCGCCGCCGCCAGCGAGGAAACCGCCGCCTCCAGCGTCGAACTGGCGCGCCTGGGCAACGAGCTGCAGATGCTGGTCAGCCGCTTCCGCGTCTGATTCGCCCCGCAATGAAAAGGCCCGCGCAATGCGGGCCTTTTTTATGTGGCGCAGGTCAGCATGCCGGCTCTTGTAGGATGGGTGGAGCGCAGCGATACCCATGCTGTCGGCGCACGGAGTTGATGGGTATCGCTGCGCTCCACGCCATCCCACGAAGCACAGACTCCGCAGCGGGGCCTGTTCGCGAGCAAGCTCGCTCCTACAAGAGCCCGCGCTCGCCAAAATTACCGCGACGAATTCCCACCTTCAGTTTCTCAAACGCTCGCCGATAGCCTCTGACGCACGAAGATGCGTCCCGACAAATCCGCCTCGCCTTTGCCTTTTCTGTTGTTGCCAGCCACGGGCCGTCGATCCCGTGGCGACGCCTGCCTGGAGTATTCGACATGTACGATTGGCTAGTAGTACAGCTGGGACGCCTGAACGTCAGCCTGAAGCTGGTGGTGGGCTTCGGCATTCTCCTCTTCCTCACCCTGCTGGTGCTGCTCGGCGGCCTGCGCAGCCTGGACAACCAGGCCGAGCGCGGCGCGCAGCTGGCGACCATCACCGAGCTCAACGACCTCAGCCAGCAGGCCAACCTCGCCCGCCTGCAGTTCGAGCTGGGCGGCGACCGCAGCCAGGCCGGGAAGGTGGAGCAGCACAGCACGAAGATGCTGGAGCTGATCGAGCAGCGCCTCAAGGGCAGCGACGTCGACGTCAGGCAGCTGCAGGCGGCACGCCAGGCCGTCAGCGAGTACCGCGAAGCCTTCAGCGCCCTGACCCGCGCCGTCGATCAGCGTACCCAGGCCCGCGCCACCCTGGTGGGCAGCGCACAGAGTGCCCTGCAGGCCTTCGAAGCGCTGGACAAGCAACTCTTCGAGCTGCTCGCCGAGCAACCCGGCGACGCCCAGCTGCTGCACGGCGCCCAGGCCGTCGGCCAGCTGCACCAGGAGTTGCTGGTGGTGCGCTACCAGGTACGCGGCTATGTCTTCGAACAATCGCCCAGCGCCGAACAGGCGGCTTTCGCCGCGTTCGACAAGCTGCGCGACAGCGGCTCCGCCCTGCAGAGCCAACTGCCGGCCATCGCCACCGACGGCCTGGGCAGCGCACTGCAGGACCTGCAGAACTATCGCAGCGGCATCGAGCACTTCCGCGACGGCGTGAACACCACCCAGCAGGCACGCAAAGACCTCAACGGCGCCAGCGAAGCGCTGCTCTCGGCCAGCGACCACCTGTACGACGACACCCTGGCGCGCAACGACGCCGAAACAGCCGCGGCCAAGACCCGGCAGATTCTGATCGCCGTGCTCGCCCTGGCCTTCGGCCTGCTGTCGGGCTGGGCGATCAACCGGCAGATCGTCCGCCCGCTGCACGAGGCCCTGGAGCTGGCCGAACGCATTGCCGATGGCGACCTGTCCCAGGGCCTGTCGCGCGACCTCAACCTGCAGCGCAGCGATGAACTCGGCCAGTTGCAGCGGGTCATGCTGCGCATGCGCGAGAGCCTGGCACAGTTGCTGGGGCATATCGGCGGCAGCGTCAGCCAGCTGGCTACCGCGGCCGACGAGCTGTCCGCGGTCACCGAGCAGACCCGCGCCGGGGTCAACAGCCAGCGGGTGGAGACCGAGCAGGTCGCCAGCGCCATCCACGAGATGGCCGCCACCGTGCAGGAAGTCGCGCGCAACGCCGAGCAGGCCTCGGCCGCTGCTCAGCAGGCCGACCAACAGGCGCGCCAGGGCGACCAGGTGGTGCAGGATGCGGTGAAGCAGATCGACCGCCTGGCCAGCGAGGTGGATCGCTCCGCCGAGGCCATGGAATCGCTGCGCCAGGAAAGCGAGCAGATCGGTAGCGTGCTCGATGTGATCAAGTCGGTGGCCGAACAGACCAACCTGCTGGCGCTCAACGCCGCCATCGAGGCGGCCCGTGCCGGCGAAGCCGGGCGTGGCTTCGCCGTGGTGGCCGACGAGGTCCGCGGCCTGGCCCAGCGCACGCAGTCGTCCACGGCGGAAATCGAGACCCTGATCGCCGCCCTCCAGCGCAGCGCCCAGGAAGCGGTGACGCGAATGGACGACAGCCGCCGGCTGACCGGCAGCTCGGTGGAACTGACCCGCCGCGCCGGCGAGGCGCTGGGCGTGATCGCCCGCACCGTGGCCGATATCCAGGGCATGAACCTGCAGATCGCCTCGGCCGCCGAACAGCAGAGCAGCGTCGCCGAGGAGATCAACCGCAGCGTGGTGCAGGTCCGCGAGATCGCCGACCAGTCCGCCGCCGCCAGCGAGCAGACCGCCAGCTCCAGCACCGAACTGGCGCGCCTGGGCAATGAGCTGCAACTGCAGGTGGGGCGTTTCCGCCTGTGATACCTGAGTCGGTCGGTGCGCCCGCACCGGCCGACAAGGGCAGGACAGCTGTCATGCGCATGGCGTAGGATCGATCACTCGCCATATAGGGAGAGTGACCATGCGCCCGCTGACCATCGACCTCGACGAACTGGCCTTCGCGCTGGATACCCAGGGCATCGATCACTACCTCGACCTGTTCAGCGGCCAGGTGCTGCTGATTCCCATCGAGGATCCCGACCCGGAGCTGGCCGAACTGCTGCAGCGCGAGCCGGAGCGCCTGCTGCCCATCGAACCGCTGAGCAGCGGCCAGTCGCTGGAACTGATGCGCGACTTCCTCCGCGAAGTCCCCGAGCCCCACGCCTACTCCGCCCTGGCCAACGCCATCGAAGGGCGCAAGCCATTCAAGGCCTTCCGCCACGTGCTGATGGGCTATCCCGAACTGCTGCAGGCCTGGTACGTCTACCAGGGCGAACGCCTGCGCGAGTGCGCGCAGGACTGGCTGGCGGACAACCAGATCCAGCCGGCGGGGCGCAGCCCCGGTGCTTACCTGTAGAACCGCCCCGAACACCGGATCAACCTGTAGGGCGCATAACGCCCCCGGCGTTATCCGCCGCCATACGTTGCTGAAAAAACTTTTCCGTTTGTTACTCCGTGCAGAGGATTGCCCTCTCCCTAACCCTCTCCCTGAAGGGAGAGGGGACTGTATCGGCACCGGCTGAAACCACGGCGTCAGCCGGCACGGACAGCTCCCTCTCCCTTCAGGGAGAGGGCTGGGGAGAGGGTTGACCGACCCGAGCGCGAAAAACTCCGGAAAGGTGCAGCCCATTCCCGCGATCGTGCTCATGAGGCATGCCCTACGTTCGCGCACGACGTGGCGTAGGAGCGGACTCCGTCCGCGATTGGCCACCGCTCGCGCCAATCCCACCAATAAAAACGCCGCCCCGAAGGGCGGCGTTGTCGTTTCCAGGGGCTGAAGATCAGCCCTTGGGCGCCTCGCCGGAGATCGGCTTGGCCTGCGCCGCCGTGGCCTGCCAGCCGCCGCCGAGGGCCTTGTACAGGTTGACCTCACTGGTGAGCTGGTTGAGGCGGTCGGTGATCAGCTGCTGCTGGGCACTGAACAGCGAGCGCTGCGCGTCGAGCAGGGTGAGGTAGTTATCCACACCGGTGCGGTAGCGCTTGTCGGCCAGGCGGTAGTACTCGCTGCTGGCGTCCACCAGCGCGCGCTGCGCCTGCAGCTGCTCGTTGAAGGTACCGCGCGCGGCGAGACCGTCGGCGACTTCGGAGAAGGCGGTCTGGATGGCCTTCTCGTACTGCGCGACGTTGATGTCCTTCTGCACCTTGGCCAGGTCCAGGCTCGCGCGCAGCGCGCCGGCGTTGAAGATCGGCAGGCTGATCGAGGGCTTGAACAGCCAGGTGCCGGAGCCGCCGTCGAACAGGCCGCCGAGGTCCGGGCTGAGGGTGCCGGCATTGGCGGTCAGGCTGATGCTCGGGAAGAACGCTGCCCGCGCCGCGCCGATGTTGGCGTTGGCGGCCTTGAGCTGGTGCTCCGCCTGGAGGATGTCCGGACGGCGCTGCAGCAGGTCGGAGGGCAGGCCCGCCGGTACGCTGGCCAGCAGTTCGTCACCCAGGCCGCGGCCTTGCGGCAGGTCTGCCGGCAAGCCGGAGCCCAGCAGCAGCACCAGGGCGTTCTGATCCTGGGCGACCAGGCGGGTGTACTGCGCCTGGGTGGCCCGGGCGCTTTCCACCGAGGTCTGCGCCTGGCGCAGGTCCAGCGCCGAGGCGACACCGACGTCGTAGCTGCGCTTGGTCAGGTCGTAGCTCTTCTGGTAGGTGCCCAGGGTATCGCGGGTCAGTTGCAGCAGGGCCTGGTCGGCACGCAGCGTCAGGTAGGCGTTGGCGACGTTGGCCACCAGGCTGGTCTGGGTGCTGCGCTGCGCCTCTTCGGTGGCGAAGTACTGCTCCAGCGCCTGGTCACGCAGGGCGCGCAGGCGGCCGAACAGGTCGACTTCCCAGGCGGTGACGCCCAGGGTCGCGCCGTACTGGCTGCTGATCATCGAGCTGCCGGTCTGCGACAGGTCGGCCGGAATGCGCTGGCGCGAGCCGTCGAAGCTGGCATCCACCGCCGGGAACAGGTCGGCCCGCTGGATGCGGTACTGCGCCCGGTAGGCCTCGATGTTCAGCGCGGCGACGCGCAGGTCACGGTTGTTTTCCAGCGACACTTCGACCAGTCGCTGCAGCTGCGGGTCCTTGAAGAACTCGCGCCAGCCGATGTCGGCGCCGGCGTTGGCCGGTTGCGCCGCCGCATAGGCATCACCCTGGGGGTAGGCCGCGGCCACGGGCGCCTCGGGGCGCTCGTAGTCGGGGATCAGCGAGCAGCCGGAAAGCACGAAGGCAGCTACCGCCAGGGACAGGTAGGACTTTCTCATATCAATGCCCCTTCTCGGTGGCAGCCTGTTCCTTGGACAGCTTGTCCTTGAACAGGGTACTGACCACCACATAGAACAGCGGTACCCAGAAGATCGCCAGGATGGTCGCGGTGACCATGCCGCCGATCACGCCGGTACCGATCGCATGCTGGCTACCCGAGCCTGCGCCGGTGGAGATCGCCAGCGGCAGCACGCCGAGGACGAAGGCCAGGGAGGTCATGACGATCGGGCGCAGACGCATCCGGCAGGCCTCGATGGCCGCCTCGACGATGGGCTTGCCCTCTCGCTCGTGCAGCTCCTTGGCGAATTCCACGATGAGGATCGCGTTCTTCGCCGACAGGCCGATGGTGGTCAACAGGCCCACCTGGAAGAACACGTCGTTGGACAGGCCGCGCATGGACGTCGCCAGCAGCGCACCGATGACGCCCAGCGGCACCACCAGCATCACCGAGAACGGAATCGACCAGCTCTCGTACAGCGCCGCCAGGCAGAGGAACACCACGATCAGCGACAGCGCGTAGAGCGCGGGAGCCTGCGAGCCGGACAGACGTTCCTCGTAGGACAGACCGGTCCAGGAGTAGCCAACGCCCTTGGGCAGTTGCTTGACGATGTCCTCGACCGCCGCCATGGCCTCACCGGTGGAGCGGCCGGGGGCCGGTTCACCGAGGACTTCCATGGCCGGCACGCCGTTGTAGCGCGCCAGCTTCGGCGAGCCATAACCCCATTCGCCGGTGGCGAAGGCGCTGAACGGCACCATCTCGCCGGAGCTGTTGCGCACGTACCACTTGTCCAGGTCTTCCGGGCTCATCCGCGCGTTCGGGCGGCCTTGCAGGTAGACCTTCTTCACCCGACCGCGGTCGATGAAGTCGTTGACGTAGTTCGAGCCCCAGGCGATGGACACGGTGCTGTTGATGTCCGCCAGGGACACGCCCAGCGCGCTGGCCTTCTCGTCGTCGATCAGCAGCTTGTACTGCGGCTCGTCGTTCAGGCCGTTGGGACGCACGCGTTGCAGCGCCGGGTTCTGCGAGGCCAGGCCGAGGAACTGGTTGCGCGCGTTCATCAGCACTTCGTGGCCGACGCCGGCCTGGTCCTGGAGGAAGATGTCGAAGCCCACGGCGTTACCCAGTTCGAGTACCGCCGGCGGGGCGAAGGCGAACACCATCGCATCCTTGAAGCTGAAGAAGTGCATCTGCGCGCGCTGGGCCAGCGCGAACACGCTGTTGTCCGCGCCAGGGCGCTCTTCCCAGGGCTTGAGCATGATGAACGCCATGCCCGAGCTCTGGCCGCGGCCGGCGAAGTTGAAGCCGGTCACGGTGAACACCGAGGCCACCGAGCTGCTTTCCTTCTCCAGCAGGTACTCGCGCATGGAGTCCACCACCACCTGGGTGCGCTCGGCGGAAGAACCGGCCGGGGTCTGCACCTGGGCGAACAGCACGCCCTGGTCCTCGTCGGGGAGGAACGCAGTGGGGATGCGGGTGAACAGGAACACCATGCCGCCGAGGATCAGCACGTACATCAGCAGGTACGGCACGCGGTGCTTGAGGATCGAGGTGACGCCGCGCTCGTAGCCATGGGTGGTGGAGAGGAACGCACGGTTGAACCAGCCGAAGAAGCCGCGCTTGTGTTCGCCGTGGTCGCCCTTCTCGATGGGCTTGAGCATGGTGGCGCAGAGCGCCGGGGTCAGTACCAGGGCCACCAGCACCGACAGGGCCATGGCCGAGACGATGGTGATGGAGAACTGCCGGTAGATCACCCCGGTGGAGCCGCCGAAGAAGGCCATCGGCAGGAACACCGCCGACAGCACCATGGCGATACCCACCAGCGCGCCCTGGATCTGGCCCATGGACTTGCGCGCCGCCTCGCGGGGCGACAGACCTTCCTCGGCCATCACCCGCTCGACGTTTTCCACCACGACGATGGCGTCGTCCACCAGCAAGCCGATCGCCAGCACCATGCCGAACATGGTCAGGGTGTTGATCGAGAAGCCGAAGGCGGCGAGCACGCCGAAGGTACCCAGCAGCACTACCGGCACGGCGATCGTCGGGATCAGCGTGGCGCGGAAGTTCTGCAGGAACAGGTACATCACCAGGAACACCAGCAGGATCGCTTCGCCGAGGGTCTTCACCACTTCATGGATGGAAGCGGAGACCACCGGGGTGGTGTCGTACGGGTAGACGATCTTCATGCCCTGCGGGAAGAACGGCTCCAGCGTGGCCAGGGTGGCGCGGATCGACTTGGCGGTATCCAGCGCGTTGGCACCGGTGGCCAGCTTGATCGCGATACCCGAGGCCGGCTTACCGTTGAACTGGGCGTTGATGCTGTAGTCCTGGCCGCCCAGGGCGACGTCGGCGACATCCTTCAGGCGAACCTGGGAGCCGTCGGCGTTGACCTTGAGGAGGATTTCCTTGAACTGCTCGGCGCTCTGCAGGCGGGTCTTGCCGATGATCGTGGCATTGAGCTGCTGACCCTTGACCGCGGGCAGGCCGCCCAGCTGGCCGGAGGAAATCTGCACGTTCTGCGCCTGGATCGCCGTCTTCACGTCGCCCGGGGTCATCTGGAAGCTGTTGAGCTTGGCCGGGTCGAGCCAGATACGCATGGCGTACTGCGAACCGAACACCTGGAAGTCGCCCACACCGGCGGTCCGCGACAGCGGGTCCTGGATGTTGGAGACGATGTAGTTCGACAGGTCTTCCTTGGTCATGCTGCCGTCTTCGGAGACGACGCCGACCACCATCAGGAAGTTCTTCACCGCCTTGGTCACGCGGATGCCCTGCTGCTGCACTTCCTGCGGCAGGAGCGGGGTGGCCAGCTGCAGCTTGTTCTGCACCTGGACCTGGGCGATGTCAGGGCTGGTGCCCTGGTCGAAGGTCACGGTGATGGTCATGCTGCCGTCGGAGTTGGACTCCGAGGAGATGTAGCGCAGATGGTCGAGACCGTTCATCTGCTGCTCGATCACCTGGACCACGGTGTCCTGCACCGTTTCGGCGGAGGCGCCCGGGTAGCTCACCTGGATGGCGATGGCCGGCGGCGCAATGGCCGGGTACTGGTTCACCGGCAGCTTGAGGATCGACAGACCGCCCGCCAGCATGATCACCAGAGCGATCACCCAGGCGAAGATGGGCCGGTCAATGAAAAACTTCGACATGACGAATCCCCTTGATTAACCCTGCTTGGCCGGCTGTTCGGCGGCGGGTTTCTCCGCGGCACCGGCGGCGGGTGCCACGTTCTTCGCGGGTACGGCCTTGGCCTGGGCGCCCGGCTGGACGTATTGCAGGCCTTCGGTGATCAGGCGCTCGCCGGGCTTCAGGCCATCGCTGACCAGCCAGTAGGCGCCGACGGTGCGTTCGGCCTTGATGGTGCGCAGCTCGACCTTGTTCTCGGCATTGAGCACCAGGGCCGTGGCCATGCCACGGAAGTCACGGGTGACGCCCTGTTGCGGCGCGAGGATGGCCTGCTTCTTGATGCCCTCTTCCAGCTGCGCATGGACGAACATGCCCGGCAGCAGCTCCTTGTTCGGGTTGGGGAAGATGGCGCGCACGGTTACCGAACCGGTGCCCTGGTCAACCGAGACCTCGGAGAACTCCAGCTTGCCCTCGATGGGGTATTCGGAGCCGTCTTCCAGGTACAGCTTGACCTTGGCGGCGTTGTCGCCGGCCTTCTCCAGCTGGCCGGCAGCCAGCTCGCGGCGCAGGCGGATCAGCGCGGTGGAGGACTGGGTGACGTCGACGTAGATCGGGTCCAGCTGCTGCACGGTGGCCAGCGCGGTGCTCTGGCCGTTCTGCACCAGGGCGCCTTCGGTGACGCTGGAGCGGCCGATGCGGCCGGAGATCGGCGAATAAACCTTGGTGTAGCGCACGTTGATCTTGGCGCTGTCAGCAGTGGCCTTGGCCTGCAGGTAGGCGGCCTGGGCGTCGGCGTATTGCTGCTTGCTCACCGCCTCGTCCTTCACCAGTTCCTTGTAGCGCTCGGCCTGCTGCTGGGTGGAGACCAGGTTGGCCTGGGCACTCTGCAGGGTGGCGTCATAGGTGGCCGGGTCGATCTGGTACAGCTGCTGGCCTTCCTTGACGTCGCTGCCTTCCTTGAACAGGCGCTTGAGGATGATGCCGTTCACCTGCGGGCGAACCTCGGCGATGCGATACGCAGTGGTGCGGCCGGGCAGTTCGGTGCTCAGGGTCACCTCCTGCGGTTGCAGGGTCACCACACCGACTTCGGGGATCTGCTTCTCCTGCGGAGGCTGGGCCTTGTCGCAGCCGGCAAGAGTGGCCATGGCGACGAGCAGGGCCGGAACCAGGGCGCGCATGGCTGGCTTTCGTTGCATATCGTTATCCTCGTGAGCAAAGCATCCGGGTTGGCTGTGGGCTTGCCGGTCCGGAAAAGCTGGCAAAAATACTTACATTCAGCTGTGTTTGTAAACGTCCGAAAGCCCTGAGGGAAAACTACTGAAACGATTTAGCGTAAAGCTGAATTCGCAGTAGGTTTCCCGCAAGGCAGTCGCGTTGACGAACAAAGTTGATAACATCAACTAAAATACGAAAAAATGGTTGAGCCGATCAACCTGATTTACACAAGACTTACCGTGACCGAGCCGATGACCCACAGCGTGAATCCCGACCTGCCGCAGACCCTGATGAAGGTTTTCGACCATATGCGCGAAAGCCTCCTGGACGGGCTGTGCGCCGAGGGCATCGACCTCGCCCCACCGGACATCCGCCTGCTCGAACTGATCGGCGCCGATGCCGGCCAGAGCCTGCAGAGCCTGAGCCGCAAGATGTGTCGCGACAAGGCCCTGGTGACCCGCAAGATCCGCGAGATGGAGACCCTCGGCCTGGTCCGCCGCGAGCGCAACCCCGGCGATCAGCGCAGCTTCCAGCTGTTCCTCACCGACGCCGGCAGGCGCGTCGACCAGCGCACCCAGGCCATCCTCGCACGCACCCATGACAGTCTGTTCGCGCCGCTGGACGACGACGAGCAGCGCACCCTCACCCAGCTCCTGCGGCAGTGCCTGCAGGAGCACGGCGACTGACGCCACAAACGAAAACGCCGGCATTCGCCGGCGTTTTCGCATTCCTGCGTCTTACTGACGCACCCCTTCGACCGACAGGGTCAGCTCGACTTCCTGGGAAGCCGGGCCGAGGTCGCGCTGGATGTTGAAGTCTTTCAGCTTCAGGGTGGTAGTACCCAGGAAGCCTGCACGGTAGCCGCCCCACGGGTCATCGCCCTGGCCGACCAGTTCGGCCTTGAGGGTGACCGGCTTGGTCACGCCGTTCAGGGTCAGGTTGCCGGTGATCTCGGCATTCTTGCCATCGGCCTTGACGGCGGTGGACTCGAAGGTCGCGGTGGGGTTCTTCGAGACGTTGAGGAAGTCCGCGCTGCGCAGGTGCTTGTCACGCTCGGCGTGGTTGGAGTTCACGCTGTTGGTGTTGATGGTCACCTTGACCTTGTCGGCGGACGGGTTCTTCTCGTCGAAGGTGAAGGTACCGTCGAAATCGTCGAAGCGGCCGTACAGCCAGCTGTAGCCCAGGTGCTTGATGCGGAACTCGATGAAGGCGTGCTGGCCTTCCTTGTCGATCTTGTAGTCCGCGGCCATGGCCTGGCCAGCGGAGAACAGTGCGGTACCCAGCGCCAGAGCGGCGAACGTCTTCTTCAGCATGGAAGCAATCTCCCTTTGGGGTGAGGTGTTATTTCGCGGCACGACCGAGCATGCGCACCAGGGTCGCATCGCGGTCGAAGAAATGGTGTTTGAACGCCGCCAGGGCGTGCAGCACGGCCAGCACCACCAGGGTCCAGGCCAGATAGAGATGGATCGCGCCGGCGATGTCGGCCTGATCGGTGATGCCGCTGAGGGTGGCGGGCACGTCGAACCAGCCGAACACGCTGATGGGTTTGCCCTCGGCGGTGGAGATCAGGTAGCCGGCGATGATCACGGCGAACAGCAGGCCATAGAGCGCCAGGTGGCCGAGCTTGGTGGCCAGGCGGGTCAGGTTGCCGTGGTTGGGCGGGGTCGACGGCGCCGGGCTGATGAAGCGCCAGAGCACGCGCACGATCAGGGCAATGGCCAGGAGGATGCCGATGCTCTTGTGGATTTCCGGGGCGCGGTGGTACCAGGTGTCGTAGTAGTCCAGCTCGCGCATCCACAGGCCCAGGCCGAACAGGCCGAAGACCACCAGCGCACTGCCCCAGTGCAGGAACAGGCTGACCAGTCCGTAGCGAGCGGGGGAATTACGCCATTGCATCGATCACGTCCTTGAAAAAACAGAGTCTCAAGCCTAGCGGCAAATCCATCGAATAAAAGCAGAAAAATCTGCTTTGAAACATCGACTGACAAGATAGGTCCGCGCTGAAACGTCCGTTCCAGAGCCCGGAAACGACAATGCCGGCTTTCGCCGGCATTGTCGTTGAAGCGACTCAGGTCAGAACGGCAGCCAGGACATGATGCCCTTCTTCTCGCCCTTCTCGGCCGGCTGCTCGGTGGCGGCCGGCTTGCTGTCGGCGACCATCGCCTTGCCTTCGAGCACCGGCGTCTTGCCGGCGTACAGGTCGCGGACCTGGCTGGCGGCGCGCTTGCCGCTGCGCAGGGCGCCCTCGATGGTGCCCGGATAGAGCGCATCGGTGTGCTCGCCGGCGAAGGCGACGCGGGACACCGGGGTCTCCCAGACGCGCCAGAAGCGGCTGATCTGGCCCGGACCGTAGGCCAGGTAGGAACCGCCGGTGCCGGCGTCGGTGCTGTAGCGCCGCATTTCATAGCCGTCGTAGGCGCCGCGCATCTTCGGGTAGTACTTGTTCATGCGGATCAGCACCTGCTCGGAGAGCTGGCGGTCGCCGAAGGCCTGCATCACCCGGGCGTTGTCGCCGGAGAGGTTGATCAGCACGTTGACGCCGCCCTTGGCCGCGGGCTCGACCCAGATCATGCCCAGGCCCTGGTCGCTGTAGATCTCGCCGGAGAGGCGGGTCTTGTCGTCCCACACCGGGCGCTTGAACTTCATCAGGATCTGATCGCGCCAACCGTAGTTGGTGGCCTTGAGCGCAGCCTGCTGCTTCTCGTTCAGGCTCGGGGTCAGGGTGATGCCGCCCAGCGCGCGCAGCGGCACGGCGAGCACCAGGTAGTCGGCGGTGTAGCCGGTGGCGCCGACCTTGACGGTCACGCCGTCCTTGTCCTGGCTGATCGAGGTGACCTTGGCGTTGGTCTTGATGGTCTTGATCTGCTTGACGAAGGCCTGGGCCAGCACCTGGCTGCCGCCGGGCAGACGGGAGGCGCGCAGGTCGCGGTCATCGACGCCGCGGTACACCCGGCCCTGCTGGGCGAGGTAGAGCAGCGACAGGCGCGACGGCTCGTCGTAGTGCGAGCGGATGCGCTGGTTGACCAGCAGGCGCGCGGTCGGGGACAGGTTCAGCTTGTCCAGCCAGCGCGCGGCGGTGAGCTGGTCGAGGGCGAACAGGGTCTTGGTAGCCAGCGGATTGAGCGGGTCGTCGATGGAGGCGGACAGCTCGTTCAGCGACTTCTCGAAGCGATCCAGATCGGCCGCGACGGCCGGCATCTTCGTCTTCAGGTCGGCGCTGCTGTAGTAGACGCCGTCGATCAGGTAGCTGGGGGTGCGGACGAATTCCGGCGCCGGCACCGAATTGACCTTCAGGGTATCCAGATAGCCGTTGAGGGTCGGCTGGACCTTCTTGTTGCCGATCCACTCGCTGGTGGCCAGGCCCGAACGGCCGCCCACCTGCGGCTTGGCTTCCAGCAGGGTGACCTGCCAGCCCGCCTGCTGCAGCTCGTAGGCCGCGGAGAGGCCGGCGAGTCCGCCACCGACCACGATGGCCGTCGGCTGTTTGTCCTTGCCCAGCGCCACCACGCTGAACACCCCCAGAGCAAGCAACGCGGCAGCGCGCAGCCATCCCATTTTCATCGCCAGACTTCCCCGAATCGGTGCAAAGGCGCGAAGCATACGTGAGCGCCCGAAAGCCGAATAGCCGTCTTGGTCGGCTGCCTACGGCATGTGTCGTAGGACGTGTCCTTGTTCATCTCAGATGCATTGCATAGGCTTGCCCGACCCGGGCAAGTCGCCCCCAAGACGAGCCGCCAGATAAAGGAGCAGCCCATGGGCCTGAATGCCGAGTGGATGCAGCGCGATCTCCAGGTGCTGTGGCACCCCTGCACCCAGATGAAAGACCACGAGCGCCTGCCGGTGATCCCGATCCGCCGCGGCGAGGGCATCTGGCTGGAGGACTTCGAAGGCAAGCGCTACCTCGATGCCGTCAGCTCCTGGTGGGTCAACGTCTTCGGCCACGCCAACCCGCGCATCAACCAGCGCATCAAGGACCAGGTGGACCAGCTGGAGCACGTGATCCTCGCCGGCTTCAGCCATCAGCCGGTGATCGAGCTGTCCGAACGCCTGCTGCGCCTGGCGCCCGCCGGATTCTCGCGGGTGTTCTACGCCGACAGCGGCTCGGCCGGCATCGAAGTGGCGCTGAAGATGAGCTACCACTACTGGCAGAACCTCGGCCA
Source organism: Pseudomonas nitroreducens (assembly GCF_014204515.1). GTDB lineage: Bacteria > Pseudomonadota > Gammaproteobacteria > Pseudomonadales > Pseudomonadaceae > Pseudomonas > Pseudomonas nitritireducens_A. The sequence continues at coordinate 76,451 of NZ_JACHLI010000011.1, forward strand.
GCCGGAGAAGAAGCGCTTCATCACCCTGACCAACAGCTACCACGGCGAAACCGTGGCAGCGATGTCGGTGGGCGACGTCGCGCTGTTCACCGAGACCTACAAGTCGCTGCTGATGGACACCATCAAGGTGCCGACCCCCGACTGCTACCTGCGCCCCGAGGGCGTGAGCTGGGAAGAGCACTCGCGGACGATGTTCGCCGCCATGGAGCAGGCCCTGGAGCAGCACCACAAGGAAGTCGCCGCGGTGATCGTCGAACCACTGGTACAGGGCGCCGGCGGCATGCGCATGTACCACCCGATCTACCTCAGGCTGCTGCGCGAAGCCTGCGACCGCTACGGCGTGCACCTGATCCACGACGAGATCGCCGTCGGCTTCGGCCGCACCGGGACAATGTTCGCCTGCGAGCAGGCCGACATCACCCCGGACTTCCTGGTGCTGTCCAAGGCCCTCACCGGCGGCTACCTGGCAATGTCCGCGGTGCTCACCACCGACAAGGTCTACCAGGCGTTCTACGACGACTACGCCACCCTGCGTGCCTTCCTCCACTCGCACACCTACACCGGCAACCCGCTGGCCTGCGCCGCCGCCCTGGCGACCCTGGACATCTTCGAGCAGGACAACGTCATCGAGGCCAACAAGGCCCTGGCGGCGAAGATGGCCAGCGCCACCGCGCACCTGGCCGACCATCCGCACGTCTCGGAAATCCGCCAGACCGGCATGATCCTCGCCATCGAGATGGTCCAGGACAAGGCGACGAAAACCGCCTACCCCTGGCAGGAACGCCGCGGCCTCAAGGTCTTCCAGCACGGCCTGGAGCGCGGCGCGCTGCTGCGCCCGCTGGGCAGCGTGGTGTACTTCCTGCCGCCGTACATCATCACCCCCGAGCAGATCGACTTCCTCGCCGAAGTGGCCAGCGAAGGCATCGACATCGCCACCCGCGACAGCGTCAGCGTGGCGGTCAGCGAGCGCTTCCCCGAGCACCGCGATCCGGGCTGACAGCGGCGGCAGGCTTCAGGCGACAGGCTGCAGGCGATACACTACCCGGCCTGTAGCCTGCCGCCTGTAGCCTGAAGCCCAAGAAAATGCGCCTCTCCCGCTTCTTCATCGACGCCCCGCTCTCCCTCGGCCAGCACGAGCTGCCCGAAGCCCAGGCCCACTACATCGGCCGCGTGCTGCGCCATGGCGCCGGCGACGCCGTGCAGTTGTTCGACGGCTCGGGCCGCGAATACCTCGGCGAGCTGATCGAGGTGGGCAAGAAGAACGTCCGCGTGGAACTGCGCGAAGCCTTCGACGGCCAGGCCGAATCGCCGCTGCGCGTGCACCTGGGCCAGGGCCTGTCCCGCGGCGAGCGCATGGACTGGGCGATCCAGAAAGCCACCGAACTGGGCGCCAGCGAGATCACCCCGATCGTCAGCGAGCGCTGCGAAGTGCGCCTGAAGGACGAACGCGCCGACAAGCGCATGGCCCACTGGCGTCAGGTAGCGATCAGCGCCTGCGAGCAGTGCGGGCGCTCGGTGCTGCCGTTGCTCAACCCACCGGTCACCCTCGCCGACTGGCTGGAAAGCTGCGAGGCCCAGCTCAAGCTGGTGCTGCACCCGGTGGCCGAGCCGCTGACCAGCCACGACAAGCCGCAGAGCCTGGCCTTCCTGATCGGCCCGGAAGGCGGCTTGAGCGAAGCGGAAGTGGAGCAGGCCAAGAACGCCGGCTTCCACGCCGCCCGACTGGGGCCACGCGTGCTGCGCACCGAGACCGCTCCGGTAGTGGCGCTGAGCGTGGCGCAGCAGCTCTGGGGCGATTTCTAACGGAGTCGTAGGGCGCATAACCTGGAACAGGTTATCCGCCAGATACTCCGTGGCGGATAACGCTGGCGCGTTATGCGCCCTACGCTCAGGTCCAGTTCGGTGCGCGGGGTTGGAAGCCCCTAGCCTTTCCCGAGGGAGAGCGGACCGTTCGCAGCAACTGGAAACCAGAGTGTCAGCTGGCACGGTCAGCTCCCTCTCCCCGAGGGAGAGGGCTGGGGTGAGGGAAAACCGGCAGCGCCGATGCCCGGCAGGTTCGCGAGCAAGCTCGCTCCTACAGCAGCCGGAAAGCACGGAGCGCTCTTTGTAGGAGCGAGCTTGCTCGCGAACCGCCCGGACGCCGCCGCTCAGATCCCGCGCAGCGCCAACCCCGCCAGCACCAGCAGGACCACGCCGCACAGCACATGGCTGACCCGGTGCCAACGTGGCGAAGCGTTGCGCCGCAGCCAGTCCACCAGCGCCGCGCAGAGGAAGCAGCAGAGCACCGAAGCGGTCATGAAGCCGGCGAAGAACACCAGGGAATCCGCCAACGTCGGGACACCGTTGACCAGCCCTGCCATGGCGCCGCCCAGGGCGCCCCAGTAGACGATGTTCTTCGGGTTCGACAGCGACAGCATGGCCCCGGAGGCGAAGGCCCCGGCGTGGTGATCGCCGGGCTCGCCCTCCTCCACCACGCCGACCGCACGGGCATCGCGCAGGCTCTGCACGCCCAGCCAGGCCAGGTAGGCGGCACTGGCCAGGGTCAGCGGCAGGCGCAGGGTTTCATGACCGAACAACAGCGCCAGCCCGGTGAGGCCGATCAATGCCCACACCGCGTCACCGATCAGTGAGCCGAACTGCACCAGCAGCGCCGGGCGGAAGCCGCCCTTGAGGCCACGGCGCAGTGTTTCGGCGAGCACCGCACCGGGAGACAGGCAGAAGACGATGCCGAACAGCAGGGCGGCGAAGAACAGGGTCATGGGAATCTCAACAGCCAGGGCGAAGGCGCCGGCCTGCCAGGCCCGGCGCCGGTACAGCGAATCAGATCAGGCCGGAATCGGCGAGCTTCTGCTCCAGCGCGGCCAGGTCGGGGATGCGTGCCTGGGCGTCGCCCAGGTCCACGGCGTCCAGTTCCAGCGGCGCCAGCGGCACGTCGGCGCGCTTGAGGTCGCTGCCGACCTTCACCGAACGCGGGATGCCCTGCACCAGCAGCGCGAAGAATTTCACATTGGGCCGCCCGCCCAGGGCGTTGACCACGATAACCCGCGCACCGGGGCTGACTTCGGCCTGGCCGTCGGAGGCCGCTTCGAACGACAGCAGCGGCAGGCGCAGGTCGCGCCAGGCCACCTGGCCCAGGTACCAGGACGGCAGGCCGTCCACCGGGTGCGGGGCGCGGTAGGTGATCAGCTCGGCCACCGCCACGTTGGGCAGCAGCAGGTTGCGGTCGGCCAGCGGCACCAGCAGCGCGGTCAGGCTGCTGGGAGCGGCGTTGGCCGCCGTGGTGGAAGCAACGCCGGCATTGGCGACGGGGAGATCACTCATGGGGCGTTATCTCACTGCGTGACTGCGCCGACGCATTGCTCGGCAAGGTGGTTGACCAGCGCCGCCGCGAGCTCGCGCGGGTCGCCGGAGAGGGTGCTGTAGCCGCCTTCGCGCAGGCTGTCGGGCATGCTCGAGCAGGCGCAGCTGTCGGCGCGCTGGGTCCAGATCGGCGCGCCCTGGCGGCGCACGTAGGCCGCGGCGGCGCTGCCGTCGCTGCACATGCCGCTGAAGACGATCACGCCACAACGCTCGCCATACTGCTGGGCGAGGTTGAGCATCATCTGGTCGATGGACGGGCTGTAGGGCTCGGGCCAGCCACGATCCTGCACGTGCATCCGCGCCGAATCGTCGAAGCCCAGCTCGCGGCTGATCGGCACTACCACCACTTCGCCGCAGCGCACCGGGTCGCCATCGCGCACGCTGTTGACGTGCCACTGGCTGTGACGGCCGACGGCCTGCGGCAGGTTGGCTTCGAAGGATGCATCGATGTGCTGGGCATACAGGAAGCCCACCGGCAGGCCGCCGGGCAGCGCATCGAGGAAGGTCTTCACCGCCGCCGGGCCACCCAGGGAGGCGGCCAGCAGCCAGACCTGCGCGGCCGGCTCGCCGGCCTTGAGCGGTGAAGCGGCGAGATCGTCAGGCAACGCCACGCGGGTCGGGCGCTGCGCTTCGTCGAGCAGCGCGGCGAGGCTGCGGCCGACGCCGGCGCTGGGGTCGCCCACCAGCTTGCGCAGCTTGGACACCAGCCGCCGTTCCCAGCGCGGGTAGTGTTCGGAGTGACGCTCCGGGGCATGGCCTTCGCCGAACAGCACGGGCACCCGCGACTGTTCCAGCAGGTTGTCCACCAGCGGCGAGTCTTCCTGCTGGGCCAGGTCCACCAGCCACAGGTCGGTGTCGCAGGCGTCCAGCTGCTCGCTTTCCAGGCGCGCCGGGTCGGCGTTGAGCACCACCTGGTAGCCATGGCCGGCCAGGGCCTGGGCCAGCACATGGCGCTGCAGCGAGGTGTCGGCGATTACCGCGATACGCGGCGTGCTCTGCTCAGACATGGGATTTCACCAGCTGCTGGATGCTCTCCAGCAGCTCGGATTCCTGGTACGGCTTGCCCAGGTACTGGTTGACGCCGATGGCCAGGGCGCGGTCGCGGTGCTTCTCGCCGGTACGGGAGGTAATCATGATGATCGGCAGGTCCTTCAGCTGTTCGTCGTGGCGCACCAGGGTGGCCACCTCGAAACCGTCCATGCGCGGCATCTCGATGTCCAGCAGCATGATATCGGGCTTGTGCTCCTGCAGCTGGGCGATGGCGTCCACCCCGTCCTTGGCGGTGAGCACGTTCATGCCGTTGCGCTCCAGCAGGCGGCTGGTGACCTTGCGCACGGTGACCGAGTCGTCCACCACCATGACCAGGGTCGGCCGCTGGTGCTCGAGCTCCGCCACGCTCGGGCCGGCCAGCTGGCGGCGCGGGGCGTGCTGGACGAGCTGGGCGTGGAGCACGCGGATGGTCGCCAGCAGGTCGAGAATCACCACCACGCGGCCGTCACCCAGGATGGTCGCGCCGGAGATGCCGCTGACGCCGGCGAACTGCGCACCGAGGCTCTTCACCACGATCTCGCGCGAGCCGGCCAGGGCATCCACCTGCACCGCCACGGCGTGGTCCGCCGAGCGCACCAGGATCACCGGCAACGGCAGCGACTGGCCGACCAGCTTGGGATGCTGGCCGTTGTTGAGCAGATCGCCGAGGTATTTCAGTTCATAGCTCTGGCCGGCGTACTCGAAGCGCGGCGCGGCGCCGGATTCGTCGGCGGCGGCCTGCTCGTAGAGCGCTTCCAGCTCGTAGGGCGAAACCCGCACGATGCCCTCGATGGTGTTCAGCGGCAGGGCGTACAGGTCCTCGCCGGAAAGCACCATCAGCGCGCGGTTCACCGACACGGTGAACGGCAGGCGGATATCGAAGCGGGTGCCTTCGCCGACGGCAGAGTGAATGCTCATGGAACCGCCGAGCTGTTTCACCTCGGAGTTCACCACGTCCATGCCCACGCCACGGCCGGAAATCTGCGTGACCTTCTCGGCGGTACTGAAGCCGGCCTCGAGGATGAACTGCAGCACCTCGTGGTCGTTCAGCTCGCTGTCCTCGGCCATCAGGCCGCGCTCGATGGCCTTGCGCCGCACCGCTTCCAGGCGGATGCCGGCACCGTCGTCGGCCAGGGTCAGGAGGATGTCGCCACCCTCGCGGCCCAGGGTCAGGCGGATGGTGCCCTGCTCCGGCTTGCCGGCGCTGCGGCGCGCGTCACCGGACTCGATGCCATGGTCGACGGCGTTGCGCAGCATGTGTTCCAGCGGCGCGACGATGCGTTCGAGCACGGTGCGGTCCATCTCGCCTTCGGCGTTGCTGACCACGAATTCCACCTGCTTGCCCAGCTCGCTCGCCACCTGGCGGACGATGCGGCGCAGACGCGGCACCAGGCGGTCGAAGGGCACCATGCGGGTGCGCATCAGGCCTTCCTGCAGCTCGGTGTTGACCCGTGCCTGTTGCAGCAGCAGGGTCTCGGCGTCGCGGTTCTTGGCGGCCAGGGTTTCCTTGAGGTCGAACAGGTCGGACGCAGACTCGAACAGTGCACGGGAGAGCTGCTGCAGCTGCGAGTAGCGGTCCATTTCCAGCGGGTCGAACTCTTCGTAGCCGGCGCGTTCGGCGTCGGCCTGGTGGCGCGAGAGAATCTGCGCCTGGGTCTCGGTATCGAGGCGGCGCAGCTGGTCGCGAACCCGCTCGATGGTGGCGTCCATCTCGCCCAGGGTCGAACCGACGTCGCTCACCTGCTGCTCGACGCGACCGCGGAAGATCGAGGTCTCACCGGCGAGGTTGACCAGGCCTTCGAGCAGTTGCGCGGGCACCTTCACCAGTTCCTGCGGCGCGCGGCGCGCAGCGGCTTCCTGGGCGGCTTCCTGGGCGCGGCGGACAAACGGCAGCACCACCGGCGCATCGACGCGCTGCGGCGTGGCGGCGGCCATGATGGCTTCGGGCAGCGCCGGCAGACTCGGCGGGGCCGGCTCTTCGACCGGCAGCGGCTCCGGCTCGCTGTCCAACTCGGCAACCTCGACTTCGCCCAGGTGCAGGCGCAGCTGGTCGACCTCGGCCTGCAGGCCTTCGAAGCCGGACTGCACGTCCAGCAACAGGCTTTCCGGCCAGGGCGCGCCCTGCTGCTGGGCTTCGCCCAGGTGCTGTTCGAGGTCGTGGGCGAGATCGCCCAGGCTCGACTGGCCAGCCAGGCGCGCACCGCCCTTGAGGGTGTGGAGGATGCGCAGCAGTTCGTCCAGCGCGCCGTTCTCGCGTTCGGCGTCCCAGCGGCCCAGGGCCTGTTCCATGCCTTCGAGCAGGTCGTCGGCCTCTTCCAGGAAGATATCCAGGATGTCGGCTTCCGGGCCTTCCGCCGCGGACTGGCTGGAGCTGATCGCCTGCAGGCTGACGCTGCTGGGGATGCTCAGTTGTTCTTCGGGGTTGGCGCGAAATCGGCGGATCGCGTCGATCAGCGATTCACCTCCCGGCACCCGACGATGCTGCTGGACGGCTTCGAGCATCTCGGCGAGCCGGTCGTGGCAACGCTGGAGCAGCTGGAAGAGCGTCGGACTGGCGCGCAGGCGCCCACCGCAGAGGCCTTCGTAGAGGAATTCCAGTTCGTGGGCGAGGTCGCCGATGGGGCGGATCTCGGCCATCCGCGCGCCGCCCTTGAGGGTGTGCAGGTCCCGCTGCAGTGCCTCCAGGGCGACGCTGTTGTCGGGGTTTTCCATCCAGCGATGCAGGGCGGCGGAGGAGCTTTCGAGGATGTCGAAGCCCTCTTCGAGGAAGATTTCCACCAGTTCCTGGTCGCGGTCGGCGTCCAGCTCGTACTCGCTGTCCTGCACGCCCGTGGCGTCAGCAGCGGCAGCGGCCGGCTCGATGGCCTCGGCTTCGCTGGACTGCTGCTCGGCGACCTCGGCTTCGGCCTGTTCGAGGAAGGCCTGCAGTTCGAGGTCTTCTGTCGGTGCCTGCGGCTCCGGCTCGGCCGCCACCGGGGTGGCGGCATCTTCTGCATCGAGGCTGTCGAGGTCGATGCTTCCGACGTCTGCGCTGTCGAGGTCGATGCGCTCGAGGTCGATGGCCTCGAGATCGGCAACACCGCTCTCTTCGGCGGCGTCTGCCTCCGGCGCGGCCTCGGCGGGCAGCTCCAGTTCGATGAGTACTTCGCTGACCTGCAACTGCTCGACGGCCTCCTCTTCAGCAACCGCCTCCTGCTCCGGCTGTGCGGCCAGGGCCTGCGGCGCGGCGAGGCCGGCAGCCGGGTTCTGGCGGAAGGTGCGGATGGTCTGCACCAGGTCGGCCGGATCGGTCAGCGGCTGGCCGGCCTGCAGCTGGTCGAGCTGGGTGGCCAGGCGGTCATGGCAGGTGCGCAACAGCTCGCCCAGCGGCTGGCTGTGCTGGAAGCGGTGGTCCAGCAGGCCTTCATAGAGCGATTCGAGTTCGTGGGAAAGGTCGCCGATCTCGCGGATTTCCGCCATGCGCGCGCCACCCTTGAGGGTGTGCAGGTCGCGCTGCAGGGTCGAGAGCGCAGCCAGTCCCGCCGGCGAGGCCAGCCACTGCTCCAGCGCTTGGCCGGCGTTGTCCAGGATGTCCACCGCCTCTTCGAGGAAGATCGCCACCATTTCCTCGTCCAGTGCCCGCGGCGCTTGCGGCGCGGGATGGGCGTGCGGGGTCTCGGCGGTGATGACGTCATCGTCGTCATCGTCGGCGGCGCCGCGCGGGGCACCATCGTTGTCATTGCGCGGCGACCAGCTCAGGCCGTCGGGCAGGTTGTCGTCGTCCACCGGGCGGCTGTCGAGGAGGAACTCGTCGTCCTCGGCCGGGAAATCTTCGGCGGTCAGGTTTTCCAGGTCGACGAATTCGACGTCCAGCGCATCCGGCGCCTCTTCCGCGGCCAGTTCGGGGGCCGGTGCGTCGAGCAGGCGATGCAGTGCTTCAACCTGTTCCGGACGGGCACTCACCTGCAGCGCGGCCGCCACCTGGTCCATCATGCCGATCAGCGCCTCGTGGGCGGTCTCGGCGGCGCTGAAGAAGGCTTCGCCGGTCTCCAGGCGACCCTGGCGCACGGCGCCATAGACCGCCAGCAGGGCATCGGCGAGTTCCGCCATCTGCGGCAGCTCGGCCATCTGTGCGCCGCGGCTGAGGGTTTCCAGCTCGTCATGCAGGGCGCCCAGCTCCTGGCGCTCCTGCGGGTGTTCGCGCCAGCGGCGCAGCAGGTCCTCGGCGTCGAGCAGGATGTCCATGCCCTCGGCGAGGAACATGCCGATCAGGTGCGGGTCGTTGCCACTGCCTTCGCCGCTTTCGCCGCGACGCTTGGCCTCGGCAGCCTCCAGGCGCTCCTGGTGGATCTGCGCGATGCGCGCCAGCAGCTCCGGGCTGCCCTCGATGGGCGCCAGCGGACGGCCCTGCACCAGTTGGTCGAGGCCGACGCGGAACAGGCCTTCGGCAGCATGCAGCAGCTCGGCCTCGCGCAGGTCGACCTGCAGCAGGTTGGTCTTGAATTCCTTCACCAGCCGCTCCAGCGGCGTGGCGATTTCGGCGATCGGCAGGATGCCGGCCATGTGCGCGCTGCCCTTGAGCGTATGCAGGGCACGCTGCAGGTCATCGGTCACCGGCTGCGGCAGCTGCTGCGCGCAGTCGGCGAGGAAGCCGACCAGGGTTTCCAGGTGAGCTTCGGCCTCGTTGCGGAAGATCTCCAGCAACTGCGGATCGAGGCTGTCGTCGAGGCCTTCATCGGCCGCTTGCGCGGCAATCGCCTGGACATCGGCCAGTTCCGGGGTGATGTCCTGGTCCTGCGCCGCGAGCTCGGCTTCCGGCAACCCGCCACCGGGCGGCGGCACCGGCTGGCCCTTGGCCAGGGCATGGGCGGTGGCGGCCAGACGGTCGACGTCGTCGCGCTGGCGCTGGGCGCTGGCGGCGTATTCCTCGACCAGCTCGGGCATCAGCGCGACCACGTCCTGCACCACCTGCAGCACGGCCGGCGAGGCGGCGATGCTGCGGTCGAGCACGCGATTGAGCAGGTTCTCGATGGACCAGGCCAGCTCGCCGATGACCAGCGCGCGGACCATCCGGCCACTGCCCTTGAGGGTATGGAAGGCGCGGCGGATCTCGGTCAGCGAGTCACGGTCATCGGTGTTGGCCAGCCAGGTCGGCAGGTGCTCGCCGATAGCTTCCAGCACTTCGCCGGCTTCCTCGATGAAGACCTCGCGAAGTTCTTCGTCGATCGGCTCTTCGTCGGCGGGCGGCGGCAGCAGGCTGGGCGGTACGTCCTGGGCCGGCGGGTTGATCGCCTGCACCGGGGCGGCCATGACTTCGGCCAGGGACAACGGCTTGGCCGCTGCCTCGGCAACCGGCTCGGGCTCGGCCGGCGGGCTGGGCAGCTCGACTTCCGGCAGGTCCAGCGCGGCGATGTTCGCGTCGCTCCAGGCTTCTGCCGGCAGGGCGGGAGCCTCGGCCAGCGGCTCCAGCGGGGCATCGAGACTGAGGTCGACGCCAGCGTCCAGCGCGCTCGGCTCGCTCAGCTCGCCCAGGGTCCAGTTGTCGTCGCTGACCAGTTCGGCTTCCGCCACGGGCAGCTCATCGCTCACCGGCTGGGCGTCGAGGCTGAGGTCGTCCAGCGACTCCAGGGTGGTGAGCGGTGCGGGTTCGAGGCTGGCGAAGTGTTCGTCCAGCTCCAGCGAAGGCGCAGGGGAGTCGGCGGCCGGCTGGCTCAGGTCGATGCTGAACCAGTCTTCCTCGGCGGGCTGGTCGCCGGCCGGGGTGAGCGCTTCCATGTCCCAGGCCAGTTCGTCCACCGGGGCCGGAGCGGCCTCCAGGGTGGCTGGAGCGGTGAAATCGTCGAGTGCCTGCGGGGCGGCCGGCGCTTCGCTCAGCGGGCTGGCGAGGTCCAGGTTTTCCCAGGGCTGCCCGGCAACCGCGGCGGTGCCGGCCTCGGTGGGCTCGTCGAGGGCGGGCGCCTCGGCCAGCGGAGCGGCGTCGTCCAGGCTCCAGGTCAGCTCATCGACCGGCGCCGGGGCGGCTGCGTCGCCCAGGGAGTCGAGGCTGAACTCGATGCTCTCGGCCTTGTGGCTGTCGTCCAGCGACCAGCCTTCGTCGGCCAGGGTGGTGTCGGTGATCGGCGCGGCCGGCTCCAGCTCGATGTCCCAGCTGAGGCTTTCCGGCTCCAGGGTCGCGGCGGGCGCGGCCAGATCGGCCAGTTCGGCTGCGAGCGGAGCGGCAGCCAGCGGCTCGATATCGTCGAGAGTCCAGGCGCCCAGGTCGGCGCTTGGCTCGGTGGCAGGCAGGCCGCTGTCCAGCTCCAGGGGTTCGAAGCTGAAGTTCTGCTCGGCCTCGGCGCTGGGCTGCACTTCTGCCTCGGCGTTGGCGTCGAGGTCGCTCGGCAGTTCGAAGGACTCCTGCGGCGCGGTCGGCTCGACCAGCGGCTCCAGGGTTTCGAAGGTGAAGCTGTCTTCGCTGTCGGCGGCCTTGGGTGTATCGAGGTCGGCGAGGTCGAGGATGAATTCGTCGGATTGAGGCGCAGCGGGTTCGGCCAGCCCGGCGTCCAGCGCTTCGCTTTCAGCCGCTTCGGACTGGGCAAGCTCGGCCTGGAGTTCCTCAATGGCAGCAGGTTCGAGGCTGTCAGCGATTTCCACCGGCGCAGCCAGTTCGGGCACGTCTTCCACCGGCACCGCGGCGGTCGGCTCGGCCAGCGGCTCGGCGGCCAGCACGTCGATCTCGTCCAGCGGGTTGTCCAGCGGGGCCGGCACATGGGCTTGCGGCTCGGCATCGAGGATCGACGGACGCGGCTTGAGCGAGTAGCCCAGGCTGTCCAGGCTTTCCTCGGCGACGTCGAGGATCACGTCGCCTTGGGTGCTGTGGTCCTCGGACAGGCGTTCGAGGTAGTACTCGACGCTGGTGATGGCGTCGGCCAGGGTGTCCAGGCTGTGCCAGTCCGGCACAGCCTGGCGCACCAGCAGTTGTTCCTGGATGTAGCGATTGCAGTTTTCCAGCAGTTTCGCTGCACGTTCCTGGGAGATCATCGCCAGGCCGCCGCGAACCTGGGTCAGCAGCTCCGGCACGCGGGCCAGGTGCTCGTGGTTCCACTGCGAGGCGATGAACTCGATGATCGCGTCCTTGGCCAGTTCCAGGCCGTTGCGCGCTTCCTTGATCACCACCTGGTGGATCTGCTCGACGTCGGTGGTCGGCAGGACGTTCTCTTCGCTGCCCGGCTCTTCGCTCGGGCCGACCATGCCGGCGAGGGTGGCTTCGACATACAGCAGCGCCCCGGCGACATCCATCAGGGTGGCGTCGTTGGGCTCGCGCTGGCCGTGGGCGAGCGCGCTGACCACATCGATCTGGTCGAGGATGACCTTGCGCGGCTGGCCGAAGCCCAGCACGGCGAGGGTGTCGGCGATCTGCTTGAGCGGTGCCAGCAGGCTGCCCAGTTCGCTGACGCCGCTGCGGTCGCTGCGCACGAACAGGTCGAGGCTGTCCTTGACCCGCACCAGTTCCTCGCACAGCGCGCCGACGACCGAGCGCATGGCGTCGCGATCGGGGCCGGCAAGACGGGCGCGCTCCTCGTCCACCAGGGCGGCGCCCGGCAGGGCGTCGTCCAGGCGGTACTCGTCCTTCACCGCACGCACGCGCGGCGACTGGTCGGAGGCCTTGGCCACGTAGAACAGCAGGTTCTTGATCAGTTCGTCCGGCGCCGGCTGGTTCATGGCGTCGGCGCCTTCGTCGACCAGGCGCTTGAACTCGCGGTCGACCTGGCGCAGCAGGTTACGCACCGAGGTGCCGTTGGCGATGCTGCCGTTGGCCAGGCCTTCGATCATCGCCGAGGCGATCACCCACAGACGGCCCAGCGGGGCGTCCTTGCACAGCGACTCCAGGCGGGCGAAGACACGCGCCAGGTAGCCCAGGTTGGTCGGCAGGTCCTGGTTGCGGATGACCCCGACCAGGGCGACCTGCAGCATCTGCCGCAACTTGCGCAGCAGCGCCGGCAGTTCGGCGGTGCGCAGCCGCGCCAGGGCGTCCACCGGCAGCACCGGGGAGGTCTGGGAGAGGTCGGGGGAGAACAGGCTGGTTTCCGACAGCAGCTTCTCGCCGCGGGCGGTACGCAGGTCATTGAGCAGCGGCAACACCACCAGCGGCAGGTCGCGGCGGGCGCTCTGGATGCGCTCCAGGTAGGCCGGCAGCTGCAGGATGGCCTGCATCAGCACTTCCAGCGCTTCGCTCTGGCTGGAGACCTTGCCGTCGATCAGCGCCTGGGCCAGGTACTCCATTTCCTCGGCGAGCAGGGCCGCGCCGTAGAACTCCACCATCTGCAGGGTGCCGCGCACCTGGTGGACGTAGGCCAGGCAAAAGCCCATCCGCGTCGGGTCCTGGGGATTCTCGACGTAGGATTCGAGGGCCTGCCGCGCCTGCTTGAGCGTTTCGGCAATCTCGCCTTTTACCCATTCCAGGGCGACATAATCGTGCCGATCACCCATAGCCACTCCACTCATGTGTCTGTGTCATCCCTTCCGGGTAAAAGCCAGAACGCGCTCATCGGCGACCGGTTCGAGGAGCGGGTGCTGCCAGTCGGCCACCTCGCCCACGCCGATCACCAGCAGTCCCCCCGGCGCCAGGCGTTCGGCCAGGCGGTTGAGGATGTCCCGCCGCCGCCAGCGGCGGAAATAGATCAGCAGGTTCTGGCAAAAAATCACGTCCATGCCGGACATTGGCGCCTTGGCCAGTTCCAGCACATTCAGCCGGGTGCAACAGACGCGCCCGGCGAGATCGGGTATCACTGCGTATCGACCGTCATCCTGCGCGCTGAAGTAGCGCGTGACCAGTTCCGGGGCGATGTCTTCCAGCTTGCGTGCCGCGTAGCTCGCCTCGCGCGCCCGGTTCAGGGCATTGAGGCTGATGTCGGTGCCGGTCACGCCGAACAACGGCGGCAGACCTGCGTCTTCCAGTACCCTGGCGGTCACCATGGCGAGGGAGTAGGGCTCCTCGCCGCTGGAACAGCCGACGCTCCACAAGGCCAGCGGCCGGTTCGGGCCGACCTCCTCCAGGCGCTGGCGCAGGTAGCGCTCCAGCGCGTCGAAGGACGCCTTGTGGCGAAAGAAACGGGTTTCCTGAACGGTGAGGCGGTCCAGCAGGTTCGACCATTCCACGGCGCCGCGCGGGCCATCGGTGACCTGGCGGTAATAGGTGCCGTAGTCGGCGATGCCCAGTTCGCGCATCCGCGCGCCCAGGCTGGTCTGCAGGAAGGCACGGCGTTGCTCGTTGACCACGACGCCGGTGCGGTCTTCCAACAGTGCCTGCCAGTCGCGGAAGTCCGCGGCCGACATGTCGGCCAACGGCTGCAACGACCAGACGCCACTTGCCTGCATGTCGCGCCCCTCGCTCAAGATTGTCGTGCGCTACCCGGCTAAGAGCAGCGCACCTCCTCTGCTCAGGCCTGTTCGGCGGTGTCCGGCAGTTTGAAGCCGGATACGGAATGGCGCATCTCGCCGGCCATCTTGGCCAGGTTGCCAATGCTGCGCGCGGTGGCGGTGGTACCGGCGGAGGTCTGCGAGGTGATCTCCTGGATCACGTTCATGGTGTTGGAAATGTGGCCGGCGGAGGAGGCCTGCTGACGGGCGGCGTTGGAGATGTTCTGGATCAACGCAGCCAGGGTCTTGGATACCTTCTCGATCTCTTCCAGGGACACACCGGCGTCCTGCGCCAGGCGCGCACCGCGCACCACCTCGGAGGTGGTCTGTTCCATCGAGATCACCGCTTCGTTGGTGTCGGTCTGAATGGTCTTCACCAGCGCCTCGATCTGCTTGGTCGCCGCCGAGGAACGTTCCGCCAGGCGCTGTACTTCGTCCGCTACCACGGCGAAGCCACGGCCCGCATCACCGGCCATGGACGCCTGGATCGCGGCGTTCAGGGCGAGGATGTTGGTCTGGTCGGCAATGTCGTTGATCAGGCTTACGATGTCACCGATCTCCTGGGACGATTCACCCAGGCGCTTGATCCGCTTGGAGGTGTCCTGGATCTGCTCACGGATGTTGTCCATGCCGGTGATGGTGTTGTGCACCACTTCGTTGCCCTTGTTGGCGATGGCTACGGAACGTTCCGCTACCGCCGAGGACTCGGAGGCGTTCGCCGATACCTGGTCAATGGACACGGCCATTTCGTTGATCGCCGCGGAGGCGCCGGCGATTTCCTGGGCCTGGTGCTCGGAAGCCTCGGCCAGGTGCATGGCGGTGGCCTGGGTTTCCTGGGCGGCGGCGGCCACCTGCACGGCGGTCAGGTTGATGGTTTCCACCAGCTCGCGGAGCTGGTCGATGGAGTAGTTGATGGAGTCGGCGATGGCACCGGTGAAGTCCTCGGTTACCGTCGCGGCCACCGTCAGGTCACCGTCGGCGAGGTCGGCGATCTCGTCGAGCAGTCGCAGAATCGCCGCCTGGTTGCGTTCGTTCTTCTCGGCGGTCTCGGCCAGTCGGCGGTTGGTTTCACGCACCATCACCAGACCGATGAGGATGATCGCGCCCAGCACGATGATACCCAGGGCGACGCTGGCGACCTGGTTGAACACCCGGCCCTCGGCCAGGTTCTCGAAGCCGGCGGCGAGGCTGGAAGCCTTGTCCAGCAGGACCTGCGAACCGCCGAAGATGGTGTTGGCGGCTTCCCGGACCTGGAACAGTTCCGGCGAGGTCTCGAGGATCTCGTCCACCGAGCCGGAGACGAATTCGAAGAGCTCGGCGATCTCGTTGAGGCGATCCACCGCTTCGGCGTTGGTCACCTTGGAGATGCTCATCGCCGCGTTGCCGTCCTTCATGCCCTTGAGCACGCGGCCGAACAGGCTGGCGTCACGGCCGAAGCTGTCGGCGGCCTGCACGGAGTTCTCGTCACCGGCGAGCACCTTGTTCACCGAGCCGAGGATACGTTCGGCCAGCAGCGACTGGCGCTGGGCTACCGCGACCTGGTCGGCCGGGGCGCCGTTCTCCAGCAGGATGTCGACGACCTCTTCGTACTCCACCTGCAGCTGCGGGATGGTCTCGGCGAGGGTCGCGGCCACCTGGTGCAGGGACAGGACGGTCTGTTCGCTGGCGAGGATGGAGTCGGCGTTCTTGCGAAGGGTGTCCCAGTCCTTCTGCACGTCCGCCATCTGCGGCTGTACCGAATCGGGGCTGGGCGGCAGGCCGGTGCTTTCGTCACCCTTGGTCAGGATGTTCCAGCGTTTCTCGAAGTCGTTGCGCGCCTCTTTCAGCAGCTTGAACGCCTCCGCCTTGCCCGCCGCGGCTTCCGTGGCGTTCTTGGCGATACGCTGGGACAGCACGCGCAGTTCGCCGGCATGGCCGATGTACTGTTTGTCGTGGTCCGCCTGCTTGTTCAGGTATGCGAAGTTGGCGAACAGCAGAACGATCGCCACCACCAGGACTGCGAAGAGTCCGAGGATCAGCGAGCTGCTACGCGCACCCGAGAAAAGACTGCCTGCCTTTATATTTTTCATATTCGGCCCCCGCCTGGACCCACCACGATTACGAATTCCATGTCACAACAAGGGCCGGCAATGCCGGCCCAACCGGTCAAACTCTAGCTGGCGACGTCCAGGAGCCCGGGGTGCTGAGCCAGCGCATGCGGGCTGAACACGAGCCAGGGTTGCTCCCGGTGGAAGACGCCATGGATAAAGGGTTGCAGGACCGCTTCCAGCGGCGGCAGCTGCTCGGAGAAGGTGTCCACCGGAAAGTGCTGCATGCCGAATACCTCATCGACGATGAGGCCGGCGAAGACTTCCTGGTGTTCCACGACGAGCACGCGCCGCTGTTTGCGCAGGGGCGAAAGCTCCGCGCCGAGGAAGCCGCACAGGTCCATGATCGGCAACAGGCGGCCGCGCACGTTGGCTACCCCCTTCACCCAGTCACGGACGCCGGGCAGCAGTGTGTAGCGCGGCTCGTGAAGAACCTCGCCGACCTCCCCCATGGGTGCCACGAACAGGCGCCCAGCCATGCGAAAGCCGATGCCGTTCCAGCTCTGCACCACCTCGCGCTGGGCGGGCAGACCCGCGGCCAGCTGGCGACAGCGCTGATCGATCTGGACGAGAACCTCGAAAGGACTCTGGACTTCCGCCATGCCGGCCCTGGCCTTCTCTAATAATTATGTGCAGTACGTGTGGTCGGGCTGGATCAGCCGGCCAGCACCGATTGGATGGTCTTGAGCAGCGTCTCTTCGTCCACCGGCTTGGTCAGGTAGTCGCGAGCGCCCTGGCGCTTGCCCCAGACCTTGTCGGTCTCCTGGTCCTTGGTGGTGACGATGATCACCGGAATCGCGCTGGTTTCCGGGTCCTTGGACAGCTGGCGGGTGGCCTGGAAGCCGTTCAGGCCGGGCATGACGATGTCCATCAGGACGACGTCGGGCTTCTCCTGGCGAGCCAGGGCCACGCCATCGGCGCCGTTTTCGGCCTTGAGTACCTGGTGCGAGTGCTTTTCCAGCATCGCGGTCAGCTTGTACATCTCGGTCGGCGAGTCATCAACAATCAGAATTCGAGCCATTGTGGTCCCCATACGGAATAGGCGTCACCGGCGCTTGCGCCGGACTTCAGGAAGCGTGCTCCACCGGGGTGAAGTCGGGCACATGGGTCTTGATCGCGCCGAGCAGTTCTTCCTTGCTGAAAGGCTTGGTGAGGTACTGATCGGAACCGACGATGCGACCCTTGGCCTTGTCGAACAGACCGTCCTTGGAGGACAGCATGATCACCGGCGTGGATTTGAAGGCACTGTTGTTCTTGATCAGGGCGCAGGTCTGATAGCCATCCAGGCGCGGCATCATGATGTCGACGAAGATGATGCTCGGATGGGTATCGGCGATCTTGGCCAGCGCATCGAAGCCGTCGATGGCCGTGATGACATCGCAGCCGACTTTCTTCAGCAGGGTTTCAGCCGTGCGACGAATCGTCTTGGAATCGTCGATCACCATTACTTTCAAACCGTCGGAATGCTGTTCCATGTTCGCCCTTACCATCTCGGTGAGTCGTTTTTCCGCTTTTTATTTCAGTGCGCAAGCGCCCTGCCACCGTCGGGCTGCGACCCAATCGTGGGAACCTTTTACCACAATCGTCAGAATCTTTACCACGCCCAGCAAAATCAGGCCATAAGACCCCGAACGCGCAGGCTTTTTCCTTGACCGAGCGCACATCCAGCGCCACCCTGAGCGTCCATTTTCAGCCTTTGCGGCGCGGCTTCTCGTCGCAGCCCCAAGCCCAGAGATTCCCCCAGGAGGACATCCCATGAGCGTACGCCTCGGGATCGTGATGGACCCCATCGCGCAGATCAGCTTCAAGAAGGACAGCTCGCTGGCGATGCTGCTGGCAGCCCAGGCCCGTGGCTGGCAACTGTTCTATATGGAACAGCAGGATCTTTACCAGAAGGAGAACGTCGCCCGCGGCCGCATGCGTCCGCTCAAGGTGTTCTACGATCCGGCCCACTGGTTCGAGCTGGAGGACGAAGTCGACCAGCCGCTGTCGGAGCTGGACGTGATCCTGATGCGCAAGGACCCGCCCTTCGACAACGAGTTCGTCTACTCCACCTACCTGCTGGAGCAGGCCGAAGCCGCCGGTACCCTCGTGGTCAACAAGCCGCAGAGCCTGCGTGACTGCAACGAGAAATACTTCGCCACGCTGTTCCCGCAATGCGCGCCGCCGACGGTGGTGAGCCGCCGGTCCGACATTCTGCGCGAGTTTGCATCACAGCATCGTGACATCATTCTCAAACCCCTGGATGGCATGGGCGGATCGATGATCTTCCGCCACCGTGAAGGCGACCCGAACCTCTCGGTGATCCTCGAAACCCTGACCCGCCACGGCCAGGAACAGGTCATGGCGCAGCGCTACCTGCCGGCCATCAAGGACGGCGACAAGCGCATCCTGATGATCGACGGCGAGCCGGTGGAATACTGCCTGGCGCGCATCCCGGCGCAGGGCGAGACCCGCGGCAACCTCGCCGCCGGCGGCCGTGGCGTGGCCCAGCCGCTGACCGAGCGCGACCGCTGGATCGCCGCCCAGGTCGGCCCGGAGCTGCGCAAGCGCGGCCTGCTGTTCGTCGGCCTCGACGTGATCGGCGAGAACCTCACCGAGATCAACGTGACCAGCCCGACCTGCATCCGCGAGATCGATGCGGCCTACGACACCCGCATCGGTGAGAGGCTGATGGCAGTCATCGATGAAAAGCTCAAGGCGCGCAGTGCGTCATAGACTTTTATAAGCCTCGTCGGCAGACTCTCGCCCACTTTGGCCCAGTGACCCGCAATGAACGCTGCAACCCACCAAGACTTCCCCGTGTCCTCCGGCGTCCGCCCGGCGGACCGTCTGGGTTTCACCCTGTTCGTTGCGGCCATCCTGCACGTGGCCTTCCTGCTGGGCGTGGGCTTCACCATGCCCAGCCCCAGCCAGCTGAGCAAGACGCTGGAAATCACCCTGGCCAGCTTCAAGAGCGACAAGGCGCCGGAAAAAGCCGACTACCTCGCGCAGATGAACCAGCAGGGCAGCGGCACCCTGGAACACAAGGCGATCCCCAAGACCACCGAGCAGGCGCCGTTCCAGGACACCGAGGTGAAGAAGGTCGCCCCGCCGGCCACCCCGCGCCAGGCCAAGAGCCCGGAAGCGCCCAAGGCCGCCGTCGCCACCCGCACTCCGCGCCCGGACAAGGTGCAGACCAAGCAGCAGACGCCCAAGGCCGAGACCGTCGCCAAGCCGGCGCCGCAGTTCGACTCGGCCCAGCTCTCGGCGGAAATCTCCAGCCTGGAAGCCGACCTCGCCCGCGACCAGCAGGCCTACGCCAAGCGCCCGCGCATCCACCGCCTGAGCGCCGCTTCGACCATGCGCGACAAGGGCGCCTGGTATAAAGAGGAGTGGCGCAAGAAGATCGAGCGCATCGGCAACCTCAACTACCCCGACGAGGCCCGTCGCCAGCGCATCTACGGCAACCTGCGGCTGCTGGTGTCGATCAACCGCGACGGCTCGCTGTATGAAGTGCAGGTCCTCGAATCCTCCGGCCAGCCCCTGCTCGACCAGGCCGCCCAGCGCATCGTGCGCCTGGCCGCGCCCTTCGCGCCGTTCTCCGGCGATCTGAACGACATCGACCGCCTGGAAATCATCCGCACCTGGCGCTTCGAGCGCGGCGACCGCCTGTCCAGCAAGTAAGCCGGCGCGCCTGTGGCGTCAGGTGACACTTTCAAGTCTTGTCCCTTTGCGCCCCAGGCCTGACACTAGCCGGCATGAAAAGCACAGCCGCCAGCTACCTCAAGCACCATTTCCTGATCGCCATGCCGCACATGGCGGACTCCAACTTTGCCCAGACGGTGACCTACCTCGTGGAACACAACGAGCAGGGCGCCATGGGCCTGATCATCAACCGCCCCAGCGGCCTGAGCCTGGCCGACGTGCTCGAACAGCTGCGCCCGGACGAACTGCCGCCGGTACGCTGCCAGGGCATGACCATCTATAACGGCGGCCCGGTGCAGACCGACCGCGGCTTCGTCCTGCACCCCGCCGGGCGCAGTTACCAGGCCACCCTGGAGCTGGGCGAGCTGTCGCTGTCCACCTCCCAGGACGTGCTGTTCGCCATCGCCGAGGGCAGCGGCCCGGCCCAGCACCTGATCACCCTCGGCTACGCCGGCTGGGAAGCCGGCCAGCTGGAAGCCGAGCTGGCCGACAACGCCTGGCTGACCTGCCCCGCCGACCCGGCGGTGCTCTTCGAGGTGCCGGCCGAGCAGCGCCTGTCGGCCGCCGCCGAGCGCCTGGGGGTCAACCTCAGCCTGCTCACCGCCCAGGCCGGGCACGCCTGATGAGCAGCAGCAAACCCCTGCGCCTGCTCCTGGGATTCGACTACGGCACCAAGCAGATCGGCGTCGCCGTCGGCCAGGCCATCACCGGCCAGGCCCGCGAACTCTGCGTGCTCAAGGCGCAGAACGGCGTGCCGGACTGGAACCGCGTCGAAGCCCTGATCAAGGAATGGCAGCCCGACGCCATCGTCGTCGGCCTGCCGCTGAACATGGACGGCACCCCCAGCGAGATGAGCGAACGCGCCGAGAAATTCGCCCGCCGCCTCAATGGCCGCTACAACCTGCCGGTGCACACCCACGACGAACGCCTGACCACTTACGCCGCCAAGGGCGAGCGCCTGGCCCAGGGCCAGCGCGATGGTTACCGCGAGCGCCCGGTGGACGCCCTGGCCGCCGCCCTGCTGCTGGAGGGCTGGCTGGCCGAGCACGCCCCCGCTTGACCTGAGGCAGAGCCCTGCCGGGCAAAGCCGCTAAGCTTGCCGGACCACTCCCACGCGGACGGTCCGCCCCGATGGCCGCCCGCGCCGGGTGGCTTCGCCAACCGAACCGGAGACGTCATGACCCTGCCCAGCCCCGCCGAACTCATCCCCCGCATGGCCACCGACCTGCGCAGCTACCTGGCGCAGCGCGGGATCGACGCGCCACGCTTCGTCGGCATCCACACCGGCGGCATCTGGGTCGCCCAGGAACTGCTCAAGGCACTGGGCAGCGACGAGATCCTCGGCATCCTCGACGTCTCCTTCTACCGCGACGATTTCAGCCGCAGCGGCCTGCACCCGCAGGTCCGTCCGTCGGAACTGCCGTTCGAGATCGACGGCCAGCATTTGGTCCTGGTGGACGACGTGCTGATGAGCGGACGCACTATACGCGCGGCGCTCAACGAGCTGTTCGACTACGGCCGCCCGGCCAGCGTGACCCTGGTCAGCCTGGTCGACCTGAACAAGCGCGAGCTGCCCATTCGCCCGGATATCGTCGGCGAAACCCTGTCCCTGGCACCCAACGAGCGGGTAAAATTGCGCGGTCCCGCACCACTCGTCCTCGAGCGCACGCTTCTCAGCACCGCGCTGTGACCCCGCGCGCCCGGACCTCCACTCCCAACTTTCAGGGCCTGCCACATGCCGACCGACGCCAAGCGCCCGCTGCAGCTCAACGACCTGGGCCAGCTGCGCCACTTCCTCTCGCTCGACGGGTTGTCCCGCGAACTGCTGACTGAAATCCTCGATACCGCCGACTCCTTCCTCGAAGTCGGCGCCCGCGCGGTGAAGAAAGTCCCGCTGCTGCGCGGCAAGACCGTGTGCAACGTGTTCTTCGAGAACTCCACACGCACCCGCACCACCTTCGAACTGGCCGCCCAGCGCCTGTCCGCCGACGTCATCTCGCTGAACGTGTCGACCTCCTCGACCAGCAAGGGCGAGACGCTCACCGACACCCTGCGCAACCTCGAGGCCATGGCCGCCGACATGTTCGTCGTGCGCCACAGCGACTCCGGCGCGGCGCACTTCATCGCCGAGCACGTCAGCCCCAACGTCGCCGTGATCAACGGCGGCGACGGCCGCCACGGCCACCCGACCCAGGGCATGCTCGACATGCTCACCATCCGCCGTCACAAGGGCAGCTTCGAGAATCTCTCGGTGGCCATCGTCGGCGACATCCTGCACTCGCGGGTCGCGCGCTCGGACATGCTGGCGCTGAAGACCCTGGGTTGCCCGGACATCCGCGTCATCGCCCCGCGCACCCTGCTGCCGGTGGGCCTGGAAGAGCAGTACGGGGTGAAGGTGTTCACCGACGCCAACGAAGGCCTGAAGGACGTCGACGTGGTGATCATGCTGCGCCTGCAGCGCGAGCGCATGGCCGGCGGCCTGCTGCCCAGCGAAGGCGAGTTCTTCAAGCTCTACGGCCTGACCCAGAAGCGCCTGCAGCTGGCCAGGCCCGACGCCATCGTCATGCACCCCGGCCCGATCAACCGCGGCGTGGAGATCGAGTCCGCGGTGGCCGACGGCGAACAGTCGGTGATCCTCAACCAGGTCACCTATGGCATCGCCATCCGCATGGCCGTGCTGTCCATGGCCATGAGCGGCCAGAACGCCCAACGCCAGCTGGAACAGGAGGACGCGCAATGACCGTCAGTATTCGTGGCGCCCACCTGATCGACCCGGCCAGCGGCCTGGACCAGGTCTGCGACCTGCACATCGAGGCCGGCCGCATCATCGCCATCGGCGAGGCCCCCGAAGGCTTCCACGCCGCCCAGGAAATCGACGCCGCCGGCCTGATCGCCGCGCCCGGCCTGGTGGACCTGAGCGTCGCCCTGCGCGAACCGGGCTACAGCCGCAAGGGCAGCATCGAGAGCGAAACCCGCGCCGCCGCTGCCGGCGGCGTCACCAGCCTGTGCTTCCCGCCGCAGACCAAGCCGGTGCTGGACACCTCCGCCGTCGCCGAGCTGATCCTCGACCGCGCCCGCGAGGCCGGCAACGCCAAGGTCTTTCCCATCGGCGCACTGACCAGGGGCCTGGGCGGCGAGCAGCTGTCCGAACTGGTCGCCCTGCGCGATGCCGGCTGCGTGGCCTTCACCAACGGCCTGGCGCCGATGGCGAGCAACCGCGTGCTGCTGCGCTCGCTGGAATACGCGGCGACCTTCGACCTGACCGTGATCTTCACCTCCCAGGACCAGGACCTCGCCGAGGGCGGCATCGCCCACGAAGGCCCGACCGCCAGCTTCCGCGGCCTCGCCGGCATCCCGGAAACCGCCGAGACCGTGGCCCTGGCGCGCAACCTGCTGCTGGTCGAGCAATCCGGCGTGCGCGCGCACTTCAGCCAGCTGACCAGCGCCCGCGGCGTCGAGATGATCGCCCAGGCCCAGGCCCGTGGCCTGCCGGTCACCGCCGATGTAGCGCTGTACCAGCTGATCCTCACCGACGAAGCGCTGGCGGACTTCTCCAGCCTCTACCACGTGCAGCCGCCGCTGCGCTCGCACAAGGACCGCGAGGCCCTGCGCGAAGCGGTGAAGAGCGGCGTGGTCCAGGCCATCGCCAGCCACCACCAGCCCCATGAGCAGGACGCCAAGAACGCCCCGTTCGCCGCCACCGACCCGGGTATCAGCAGCGTCGAGTTGCTGCTGCCGCTGGCCATGACCCTGGTACAGGACGGTCTGCTCGACCTGCCGACCCTGCTGGCACGCCTCTCCAGCGGCCCGGCCGCCGCCCTGCGCCTGCCGGCCGGCAAGCTGGCGGTGGGCGCCGCCGCCGACGTGGTGCTGTTCGAAGCCGACGGCCAGACCCTGGCCGGCGAGACCTGGCTCTCCCGCGGCCAGAACTGCCCGTTCCTCGGCCACTGCCTGCCGGGCGTGGTGCGCTGCACCCTGGTGGACGGGCATATCGTTCACGCGGTGTAACGCTCAACCGCCCCATGAAAAAGCCCGCCGATTGGCGGGCTTTTTCTTTTCCTATCGCCCCACAGCGAACTTCATCTCCAACCGGCCAGCGTAGGAGCGGACCTTGTCCGCGAAATCCTTCGCGGCGGACGCCCCAACCTCCGGAGCCTGCGCCAGCCCCTCTAACGCCCGCCGGATAACTCCGCTGTGTCGGCAAGACTTCGCGAACAAGGTCCGCTCCTACCGGGAGCTTCAACGTAGGATGGGTGGAGCGCAGCGATACCCATGCTGTCGGTGCCGCGATTGATGGGTATCGCTTCGCTCCACGCCATCCTACGAAGTCACGGCTGCCAGGCCCGCGCCGCGACTTCGACTCTTGTAGGACCAGCCTCAGATCATCGCCAGGGCCTTGGCCAGGTCAGCGCGCAGGTCCTCCACGTCTTCCACCCCCACCGACAGGCGAATCAGCGAATCGCCGATGCCCAGCGCTGCGCGGTTTTCCGGCGGGATGCTGGCGTGGGTCATGATCGCCGGGTGTTCGATCAGGCTTTCCACGCCGCCCAGGCTCTCGGCCAGGGCGAACAGCTGGACGTTCTCCAGGAAGCGCCGCGAACCGGCGAGGTCGGTGTCCAGGTCCAGCGAGATCATCCCGCCGAAGCCTTTCATCTGCGTGCGCGCCAGCTCGTGCTGCGGGTGCGACGGCAGACCGGGGTAATAGACGCGCTTCACTTGCGGCTGCTGTTCCAGCCATTTCGCCAGCTCCAGGGCATTGGCGCAGTGCCGCTCCATGCGCAGCGCCAGGGTCTTCACGCCGCGCAGGGTGAGGAAGGCGTCGAACGGGCCGGCGATGGCGCCCACCGAGTTCTGCAGGAAGCCCAGGCGCTCGGCGAGGTCGGGGTTGTCGCCGACGATGGCGATGCCGCCGATGACGTCCGAGTGGCCGTTGAGGTACTTGGTGGTGGAGTGCACGACGATGTCGAAGCCCTGGTCCAGCGGGCGCTGCACGTAGGGGCTGGCGAAGGTGTTGTCGGCCACGCAGAGGATGCCGCGCTCGCGGCAGGTGCGGGCGATGGCGGCCAGGTCGGTCAGGCGCAGCAGCGGGTTGCTCGGGGTTTCCACCCAGACCATCCGCGTCTTGTCAGTGAGCGCTGCCTCCAGCGCACCGGGCTGGGCCAGGTCGGCGAAGTGGAAATCATGCCCGGCGCTGCGCCGGCGCACCCGCTCGAACAGGCGGAAGGTGCCGCCGTAGAGGTCATTGCCGGAGACGATGTGCGAGCCGGCGTCGAGCAGTTCCAGCACCGCCGAGATGGCCGCCAGGCCCGAGGCGAAGGCGAACGCCTTGCTGCCGCCTTCGAGGTCCGCCACGCAGCGCTCCAGCGCCCAGCGCGTGGGGTTGTGCGAGCGGCCGTAGTCGAGGCCCTTGTGTACGCCGGGGCTGTCCTGGCGGTAGGTGGAGTTGGCGTAGATCGGCGGCATGATCGCCCCGGTGGAGGGGTCCGGTTCCTGCCCGGCGTGAATCACGCGGGTGGCGAAACCGAGGCGGTCGTCGTGCTGGCTCATGGGAGGGTCCTCCGCAAATGGTTGAGCAGGTCGAATCTTGTGATCAGGCCATGGAAGCCCGAGGCATCAGCGATGATGGCCACCAGGCCGCGCGCCAGCACGGCTTCCAGTTCCTTGAGAGTGGCGCCCGGCGCCAGCGTCTCTGGCGCGGTGCTCATGGCGCTGGCGACTTCACGGCGGAAATGTTCGGGGTCGTCGTGCACGCCCAGCAGGATGTCGGATTCGTCGATCACCCCGACCAGGCGCTGGCCGTCGAGCACCGGCAGCTGGGAGATGTCCGCCAGACGCATGCGCTGGAAGGCGGTGAGCAGGGTGTCGCCGGGGCCGACGCTGACCACCCGGCCCTCCTCGAAACGCCGCGCGATGATGTCGCGCAGGTCGTCGTAGCGCTTGCGCTGCAGCAGGCCCTGGTCGGTCATCCACTGGTCGTTGTAGATCTTCGACAGGTAGCGCGTGCCGGTGTCGCAGACCAGGCTGACCACGCGTTTGGGTTCGGTCTGCTCGCGGCAATAGCGCAGCGCGGCGGCCAGCAGGGTGCCGGTGGAGGAACCGGCGGCGATGCCTTCGTTGCGCAGCAGTTCGCGGGCAGTGGCGAAGCTCTCTTCGTCACTGATCGAATAGGCATGGCGCACGCTGGAGAGATCGGCAATCGACGGTACGAAGTCCTCGCCGATGCCTTCCACTGCCCAGGAACCGGGCGTGCCGATGGCGCCGGAGCGCGAGTACTCGGCCATGATCGAGCCCATCGGGTCGGCGAGGACCATCTCCAGCTCGGGTTGCACCTTCTGGAAGAAGCGCGTGAGGCCAGTGAGCGTGCCAGCGGAGCCGACGCCGACCACCACGGCGTCGAGGTCATGGCCGGTCTGCGCCCAGATTTCCGGGGCGGTGCCGGTCTCGTGGGCCAGCGGGTTGGCGGGGTTGTTGAACTGGTCGGCGAAGAAGGCGTTGGGCAGGTCCTTCGCCAGCCGGGCGGCGACGTCCTGGTAATACTCGGGGTGGCCCTTGCCGACGTCGGAACGGGTGATGTGCACCTCGGCGCCCATGGCGCGCAGGTGCAGGACCTTCTCGGTGGACATCTTGTCCGGCACCACCAGCACCACCCGGTAGCCCTTGGCACGGCCCACCAGAGCCAGGCCCAGGCCGGTGTTGCCGGCGGTGGCTTCGACGATTACGCCGCCGGGTTTCAGCCGGCCGTCACGCTCGGCGGCCTCGATCATGGCGACGCCGATGCGGTCCTTGATGGAGCCGCCGGGGTTCTGCGATTCGAGCTTGAGGAACAGGGTGCAGGGTCCGGTATCGAAGCGCGTCACGCGGACCATGGGGGTATTGCCGATCAGGTCGAGTACGGCGGGGCGGGATTCGTTGCTCATGGCAGCCACTCCTTCGGGGCGCCCTGGGGATCGCCCGGCGGCGCCTGCTACTGTCCTCCTGACCTTAGGCGCGAGGCACAGCTCGCGCCAGGCGGCGCGACGAAAGACGGCGGCTTTGGCTTTTCGTAGAGTGTGAGGATTCGGCGCGAAGTGAAGGAGCGCCGTAGGAGCGGACTCCGTCCGCGATAGGTCCGCATCGCGCCGGAGACCATCGCGGACAGAGTCCGCTCCTACGGGGAATGCATGGGTGTCAGATCCGCTGCGGCCCGTTGCGCTCGGAGATCTGGCTGTTCAGCGTCCAGAAGTCATAGAGCACGCCGAGGAAGAACAGTCCGCCGGTGCACAGGTAGATCAGCCCGGTGATCCACTTGCCCATGTACAGGCGATGCACGCCGAACACGCCGAGGAAGGTCAGCAGGATCCAGGCGACGTTGTAGTCCACGCCGCCGGCGCGGAAGCGCTGGTCCGCGGCATCGTCCATGGAGGGGATGAGGAACAGGTCGATGATCCAGCCGATGAAGAACAGGCCGAGGGTGAAGAACCAGATGGTGCCGGTGATCGGCTTGCCGTAATAGAAGCGGTGCGAGCCGGTGAAGCCGAAGATCCACAGCAGGTAGCCGATGACCTTGCTGTGGGTATCAGGGTTGGCGGACATGCCTTTCTCCCGTTGCGTTGCGTGGCAGCCAGCATAAACGAAAAGCCCGCACGGGGCGGGCTTCTCGGACGTCGCGGATCAGCGGAAGCGGCGGTTGGGATCGTCGTCGCTCAGCTCCAGGGTCAGGCCCTGGGTCATGGTGGTCAGGTGGTCGGCGTCGGTTTCCGAGCCCAGCTTGATCATCAGGCGCAGGTCGTTCGCCGAGTCGGCGTAGGCCAGCGCATCTTCGTAGGTGATCTCGCCCTGGGTGTAGAGCTGGTACAGCGCCTGGTCGAAGGTCTGCATGCCCTGCTCGGTGGAGCGCTTCATCAGCGGCTTGAGCTCGTGGACCTCGCCCTTGCGGATCAGGTCGGCAGCCAGCGGGGTGTTCAGCAGCACCTCGATCACCGCGCGGCGACCCTTGCCGTCCGGGGTCGGCACCAGCTGCTGGGCGACGATGGCCTTGAGGTTGAGCGACAGGTCCATCCACACCTGGCCGTGCCGGTCGGCGGGGAAGAAGTGGATGATCCGCTCCAGCGCCTGGTTGGCATTGTTGGCGTGCAGGGTCGCCAGGCACAGGTGGCCGGTTTCGGCGAAGGCCACGGCGTGGTCCATGGTCTCGCGCGAGCGCACCTCGCCAATCATGATCACGTCAGGCGCCTGGCGCAGAGTGTTCTTCAGCGCCACTTCGAAGCTGTCGGTATCCAGGCCCACCTCGCGCTGGGTGACGATGCAGCCCTGGTGCTGGTGGATGTACTCGATGGGGTCTTCGATGGAGATGATGTGGCCGGTGGAGTTCTTGTTGCGGTAGCCGATCATCGCCGCCAGCGAGGTGGATTTACCGGTGCCGGTGGCGCCAACGAAGATCACCAGGCCGCGCTTGGTCATCGCCAGCTTCTTGAGGACTTCCGGCAGCTTGAGGTCTTCGATGGTCGGGATGTGGGTCTCGATGCGACGCAGCACCATGCCCACCAGGTTGCGCTGGTAGAAGGCGCTGACGCGGAAACGGCCGATGCCGCGGGCGCTGATGGCGAAGTTACACTCGTGGTTCTCGGCGAAGTCGCGGCGCTGCTGTTCGTTCATCACCGAGAGCACCGTCTCGCGGGTCTGCTCCGGCGACAGCGCGGTCTTGGTCACCGGCAGCACCTTGCCATTGACCTTCATCGACGGCGGCACGCCCGCCGTGACGAAGAGGTCGGAGGCACCCTTTTCCACCATCAGGCGCAACAGCTTCTCGAATTCCATGCTCGTTCTCGCGGGGTTTCACGCTGACTGCGACGATGCTGTCGAAGCACGGAACGAGTGCGTGTGGCGCGTTCCATGCGCCGGGCCGCGGTGGCCCGGTGGAGTTAGAAGTTTTCCGGGATCTTGGCCTTTTCCTTGGCCGAGTCGCGGGTCACCAGGCCCTTGGCGACCAGGCCCTTGAGGCACATGTCGAGGGTCTGCATGCCGATCGCGCCGCCGGTCTGGATCGCCGAGTACATCTGCGCCACCTTGTCCTCGCGGATCAGGTTACGGATCGCCGGGGTGCCGATCATGATCTCGTGGGCCGCCACCCGGCCGCCGCCGATCTTCTTCAGCAGGGTCTGGGAAATCACCGCCTGCAGCGATTCGGAGAGCATCGAGCGGACCATGGATTTCTCCTCGGCGGGGAACACGTCGACGATCCGGTCGATGGTCTTGGCCGCGGAGGTGGTGTGCAGGGTGCCGAACACCAGGTGGCCGGTTTCCGCGGCGGTCAGCGCCAGGCGGATGGTCTCCAGGTCGCGCATCTCGCCGACCAGGATGATGTCCGGGTCTTCACGCAGGGCCGAGCGCAGCGCCTCGTTGAAGCCCAGGGTGTCGCGGTGCACCTCGCGCTGGTTGACCAGGCACTTCTTCGATTCGTGGACGAATTCGATCGGGTCCTCGACAGTGAGGATGTGGCTGTACTTGGTGTTGTTCAGGTAGTCGAGCATCGCCGCCAGCGAGGTGGACTTGCCCGAACCGGTGGGGCCGGTGACCAGCACCAGGCCGCGCGGCACGTCGGAGACGCGCTTGAACACCTCGCCCATGCCCAGGTCTTCCATGGTCAGGACCTTGGAGGGAATGGTCCGGAACACGGCGCCGGCGCCGCGGTTCTGGTTGAAGGCGTTGACCCGGAAACGCGCCACCCCCGGGACTTCGAAGGAGAAGTCGGTCTCCAGGAATTCTTCGTAATCCTTGCGCTGCTTGTCGTTCATGATGTCGTAGATCAGCGCGTGAACCTGCTTGTGCTCCAGCGGCGGCAGGTTGATGCGGCGAACATCGCCATCGACGCGGATCATCGGCGGCAGGCCGGCCGAGAGGTGCAGGTCCGAAGCGCCCTGCTTGGCGCTGAAGGCGAGCAGCTCGGTAATATCCATGGGACTCCCCAATCAAGAGCAAGCAGGTAGAATGCCGCAGAACACGCAGCAGCCGGGCGGAAAAGCGACGGTAATGTCCACGATAGCAGAGAATATTGCAAAGGTTCGCGTACGAATCCGTGAGGCGGAACAAGCGAAAAATCGCACGCCTGGGTCGGTGCAGTTGCTTGCCGTGAGCAAGACCAAACCCGCCGCCGCCATCCGCGAAGCGTATGCCGAAGGCTTGAGCGATTTCGGCGAGAACTACCTGCAGGAAGCGCTGCTCAAGCAGGTCGAGCTGGCCGACCTGCCGCTGACCTGGCACTTCATCGGGCCTATCCAGTCGAACAAGACCCGGCCGATCGCCGAGCACTTCCACTGGGTGCACTCGGTGGACCGGCTGAAGGTCGCCCAGCGCCTCTCCGAACAGCGCCCGGCGACCATGCCGCCGCTCAACGTGCTGCTGCAGGTGAACGTCAGCGGCGAGGACAGCAAGTCCGGCTGCTCCCCCGCGGAGCTGCCCGCCCTCGCCCAGGCGGTGGCGCAACTGCCGCACCTGAAGCTGCGCGGCCTGATGGCGATCCCCGAGCCCACCGACGACGTCGCCGCGCAGCACGCCGCCTTCGCCCGCCTGCGCGAGCTGATGCACGCCCTGAATCTTGGCCTGGACACCCTGTCCATGGGCATGAGCCACGACCTCGAAGCCGCCATCGGCGAAGGCGCCACCTGGGTGCGGATCGGTACCGCCCTGTTCGGCGCCCGTGACTACGGCGCCTCGCACTGACGCACTGAATGAATAAAGGAAGAGACCCCATGAGCAGCACCCGCATTGCCTTCATCGGCGCCGGCAACATGGCCGCCAGTCTCATCGGCGGCCTGCGCGCCAAGGGCGTCGCCGCGGGCGACATCCGCGCCAGCGATCCGGGCGCCGAGCAGCGCGTGAAGATCGCCGCCGAGCATGGCATCGAAGTGGTCGGCGACAACGCCGATGCCGTGGCCGGCGCTGACGTGGTGGTCCTGGCGGTGAAGCCGCAGGTCATGAAGGACGTCTGCCTGGCCCTGGCGCCGGCCCTGAGCGAGAACGCCCTGATCGTCTCCATCGCCGCGGGCATTCCCTGCGCCAGCCTCGAACGCTGGCTCGGCGCGGTGAACGGCCAGCCGCGCGCCATCGTCCGCTGCATGCCCAACACCCCGGCGCTGGTCGGCCTGGGCGCCAGCGGCCTGTTCCCCAACGCCAGCGTCAGCGCCGCCCAGCGCGAGCAGGCGCAGCAACTGCTGAGCGCCGTGGGCATTGCCCTGTGGCTGGACGAGGAGCGCCAGATCGAGGCGGTCACCGCCGTCTCCGGCAGCGGCCCGGCCTATTTCTTCCTGCTGATGGAAGCCATGACCGCCGCCGGCGAGAAGCTCGGCCTGTCCCGCGAAGTCGCCGGCCAGCTGGCCCGCCAGACCGCCCTGGGCGCGGCGCAGATGGCCATCAGCAGCGATGTCGATCCGGCCGAACTGCGCCGCCGCGTGACTTCGCCCAAGGGCACCACCGAAGCGGCCATCACCACCTTCCAGGCCAACGGCTTCGAGGCGCTGGTGGAGAAAGCAGTCGGCGCTGCCGACCACCGTTCCGCCGAACTGGCCGAGCAGCTGGGCCGCTGACCGCGATGTCCCTCGCCACTTCGCGACCAGGGAAGGTCGCACTGCCCCTCGCGGCCTGCCTACTACTGGCCAGCGCCGTCGTCCAGGCCGCGCAATGCCCGGTGCCCGCCACCATCGGCGAGGCGACACTCGCGGCTCGCCAGACGCTGCAGCAGGCCATGAGCAGCGGCTTCGACAACGATGCGGACAACACCGTCGCGCCGGTGCTGAGCCAGGCCATCGAGCACTATAAACAGACGCTGGCCGAGGCCTTCGATGCCCATCTCGCCTGCGCCCCGGCGACGCCGGACGCAGCGGCCCTGCAGGCCGACCTGCGCCAGCAGTTGCTGCCTGCCGCACAGCCGGCCAGCGACGGCCCGCCGACCGAGCAGGACGAGATAGTCGTCAGCCTGAGCGACAGCCCTACTCCGCTGCTGCTGGTCAGCGGCGGCTTCGCCATCCCCTGCGGCACCGACAACGTCCTGCGCGGCTATCGCCGCGAAGGCGACACCTGGGTCCGTGCACTGGACTGGCAGAGCGGTCCCTACAAAGACATCTCCGGCGCCTACGGCGACCTGTATCGGTACCAGCGCCTGGCCAACGGCGACATCGCACTGATGCACGGCACGCCCTGGTGCACCTCGCGCTGGAGCCACCTGGCAGTGGAAGTGGTGCGCCCGGCCAGCGCCGACCAGGCCCAGCGCACCCTGCTGCACACCGAGCACGATTACGTGCGCGACGAGCAGGAAGTGCAGCTCAAGGCCCGCTCCGACGGCTTCGAGTGGCGCGCCGAGGTCGGCAGCCTGGACGGCGACCTGCTGACCCGGCCCGGCATCTTCCGCTATCGCCAGGACGGTGAAAGCTTCCAGCGCATCCAGCCCGCCGCGTCCAATGGCCGCGGCTTCGTCGATGAGTGGCTGCGGGTGGACGCCGACCTTGCCCGCGCCTGGGCCGACCCGGCCAGCGCCGACGCCAGCCTGGCAGCCCGCGAGGAACTGCTCGGCCTCAACAAGCGCAGCGGCGTGACCCTGGCCTATACCGCGGTGCGCGGCTGCAAGGCCGATCCCGCTCGCTTCCAGGTGGACATCGAGCTGGACAGCCCGCAGCCGCTGGCCGAAGGCAACCAGCGCTTCGTCAGCATCCGCCAGCAAAGCAACGGTTTCACCCTGCTCGGCCTTGGCCGCAGCGCCGACCCGGCGTGCAACGGCCCCGACCTGATGGCCAGGCGGGGTTGAATTTGCACGTGAGGAAACACACTTACAGGCGACCGGCGACGATGAATTCCCTACAGTATGGCGTTACAGCGCCGTCGTTGACCGACCGCCCGATTCGCCCGGCCCTGCGCGCCGGCGCCCAACGTTCACCAAGGACCGCCCAATGACCGGACTTTCCACAGCCGCCATCTATGTGATCCAGACCCTTGGCAGCCTGTATCTGCTGATCGTGCTGCTGCGCTTCATCCTGCAACTGGTCCGCGCCGACTTCTACAACCCGCTCAGCCAGTTCATCGTGCGCGCCACCAAGCCGCTGCTGAACCCGCTGCGTCGGGTCATCCCCGGCTTTGGCGGCATCGACTTCGCCTCGCTGGTGCTGGCCATCCTGGTCCAGCTGCTGCTCATGGTCGTCACCCTGACCCTGATGGGCTACGGCGTCGGCGGCTACATTCTGCAGCTGCTGGTGTGGTCGATCATCGCGGTGACCTCGCTGTTCCTGAAGATCTTCTTCTTCGCCCTGATCATCAGCGTGATCCTCTCCTGGGTCGCTCCGGGCAGCTACAACCCCGGCGCCCAGCTGGTGAACCAGATCTGCGAGCCGTTCCTGGCGCCGTTCCGCAAGCTGCTGCCGAACCTCGGCGGCCTGGATATCTCGCCGATCTTCGCGTTCATCGCGCTGAAACTGATCGACATGCTGGTGATCGGCAACCTCGCCGCCATGACCGGGATGCCGCAGATTCTCTCGCCGTTCATGTAACCGGCATGCCGTTCTACCACTGGGACGGCGAGGACCTGCTCCTCGACGTTCACCTGCAGCCCAAGGCGAGCCGCGACGAGTTCGCCGGGCTGCACGGTGAGCGCCTGAAAATCCGCCTCACCGCGCCGCCCGTCGAAGGCAAGGCCAACGCCCACCTGCTGGCCTTCCTCGGCAAGGCCTTCGGCGTGCCGAAAAGCACGGTGAAGCTGGAAAGCGGCGAACTGAACCGGCAGAAGCGCGTGCGCATTCCCCGGCCGACGAAACTTCCGCCAGACCTCGGGATAGCCGCTCGGTAACCTTGGCCGACCTTACATGTAGGAATGTGCTGTAGGCCAATTGCTATTCCTACAGTCCACCGCATAATCCACGCCATCCATTCCCCGCGCAGGACGCGCCAGCCCAAGGAACGCCCGGATGAGCATGGAACGTCTCAGTCAGCAGATCGATGCCTATGTCACCTGGAAGCGCGAGCTGGTCCGCGAGATCACCCGCTATCGCAGCTGGCTGGAGCGCGCCCGGCTGAATTCGCCGGAGATCGACGAGCGCCTGGAACGCACCCTGCGCCTGCTGCGGGTCGACCACATCACCCTGGCCTTCGTCGGCGAGTACTCGCGCGGCAAGACCGAGCTGATCAACAGCCTGTTCTTCTCCGGCTACGGCCGGCGCATGCTGCCGTCCCAGGCCGGGCGCACCACCATGTGCCCGACCGAACTGTTCTTCGACCCGCGCTCGGAACGCCCCTACATCCGCCTGCTGCCCATCGAGACCCGCGTCGCCGAGGCCAGCGTGGCGCAGTTCAAGCGCATTCCGCGGCACTGGGTGAACATCCCGCTGGACACCTCCGACCCGGCCAACATGGCGCTGGCCTTCGCCCAGGTCGCCAAGACCAAGCCGCTGCCGGTGGAGCAGGCGATCCAGCTGGGCTTCCACCCGGACATGCTCGAAGCCACCGACAAGCCCGGTATCGTGCTGGTGCCGGCGTGGCGCCATGCGCTGGTCAACTTCGACCACCCGCTGCTGCGCCAGGGCCTGCGCATCCTCGACACCCCCGGCCTGAACGCCCTGGGCAGCGAGCCGGAACTGACCCTGTCGATGCTGCCCAGCGCGCAGTCGATCCTCTTCCTGCTGGCTGCCGACACCGGCGTCACCGCTTCCGACATGGCCATCTGGCAGGACCACGTGCGCCAGCTCGGCGAAGACGGCCACACCTCGCTCTACGCCGTGCTGAACAAGATCGACGTGCTCTGGGACGACCTGGCCGGCGAGGCCTTCGTGCAGAACGCCATCCACCGGATCCAGGAAACCACCGCCCGCCAGTTGGGCATCGCCCCCGAGGACGTGCTGCCGCTGTCGGCCAAGCAGGCGCTGCTGGCCAAGGTCCGCGGCGACCGCGAGCTGCTCGCCCGCAGCCAGATGGAAGCGCTGGAGGCGCTGCTCTGCGAACGCATCGTCGCGCAGAAGGAGCGCCTGCTGGAGGACGCCGTGGTCGGCCGCGTGCTGGCCCTGGTCAACAACAGCCAGCACAGCCTGCGCGTCCGCCTGGAGAAGGTGAAGGAGCAGCAGGCGCTGCTCAACGACCAGCAGCAGGACAGCGGCCAGCTGCTGTTCGAGCTGACCGCTCGCACCAAAGACGACCACAACCTGCACCACAAGCGCCTGCTCAGCCTGAAGACCAACCAGCGCCTGCTGCGCCACCAGGGCGAGCAGCTGCGCGATGCGGTGCGCCCGGAGCGTCTGGAACAGCACCTGCGCAAGGTCCACGAAAAGCTGCGCGGCAGCTGGACCACGGTCGGCATCAACCAGGCCATCCTGCAGTTCTTCCGCACCGTGGAGACCGACCTGGTCGGCCTGATGCACGAGTCGGAAACCGCCAACCGCATGGTCGCGGCCATCTACCAGCGGCACAACCAGGAAAACCCGCTCAACGCCCTGGACGCCCCGCAGCTGCGCGTCGAGCGCTACCTGCGCGAGCTGGCCAAGCTGCAGGCCAAGGCCGACCGCTTCCGCCTGCACCTGAAGACCCTGCTCACCGAGCAGCGCCTGCTGACCCGGCGCTTCTTCGCCACCGTCGCCCAGGAAGTCATCGGCCTGCACCAGCGTCTGCGCGAGGAAGCCGAGCAGTGGGCCGCCGATGCGCTGATGCCGCTGATGCAGTACAGCCTGGAACACAAGCAGATGCTGGAAACCCACATGCTGCGCCTCAAGGCCCTGGCCCAGGAAACCCAGCAGGCACGGCAGCGCTCGCTGCTGCTGGGACGCTACACCGAAGAGCTGGAACAGCAGCTCGCCGAGGCCACCGACATCCTCCGCCTGCTGCGCCGCCCGGCTCCGCAGCAGCGCCAGGCCAAGGTCGTCACCCTGCCCACCTCCCAGCGCGCCTGAACCCCGCGCCACGCCCGCCCTGCCCCTGCCCCACCCCCTGCCGAGTGCGCTTGCCGCAGGGGGCGGCGCTCTTTAGACTGGCCGTCCTTTTTTATTCATGAGCCGGGTCGATGCCAACAGTCTTCCCCGAAGATTCCGTCGGTCTGGTCTCGCCCCAGACGCTGCAGTTCAACGAACCGCTGCCCCTGGCCTGCGGCAAGACCCTGCCCGAATACCAGCTGGTGATCGAGACCTACGGCGAGCTCAATGCCACGGCGAGCAACGCCGTGCTGATCTGCCACGCGCTCTCCGGCCACCACCACGCCGCCGGCTACCACAGCGAAGATGAGCGCAAGCCGGGCTGGTGGGACAGCTGCATCGGTCCGGGCAAGCCCATCGACACCCGCAAGTTCTTCGTCGTCGCGCTGAACAACCTCGGCGGCTGCAACGGCTCCACCGGCCCCACCAGCCTCAACCCGGAAACCGGCAAGACCTACGGCGCGGACTTCCCCGTGGTCACCGTGGAAGACTGGGTCAACAGCCAGGCGCGCCTGGCCGATCGCCTGGGCATCCACAGCTGGGCCGCCATCGTCGGCGGCAGCCTGGGCGGCATGCAGGCGCTGCAGTGGACCATCAGCTACCCCGAGCGCGTGCGCCATTGCCTGTGCATCGCCAGCGCCCCCAAGCTGTCGGCGCAGAACATCGCCTTCAACGAAGTGGCGCGCCAGGCGATCCTCTCCGACCCGGAGTTCTACGGCGGCCACTTCCAGGATCACGACGTGATTCCCAAGCGCGGCCTGCGCCTGGCGCGGATGGTCGGACACATCACCTACCTCTCCGATGACGCCATGGGCGCCAAGTTCGGCCGCGACATGAAGTCGGAGAAGCTCAACTACGACCTGCACAGCGTCGAGTTCCAGGTGGAAAGCTACCTGCGTTACCAGGGCGAGGAATTCTCCACCCGCTTCGACGCCAACACCTACCTGCTGATGACCAAGGCGCTGGACTACTTCGACCCGGCCGCCGCCAACGGCGACGATCTGGCGCGCACCCTGGCCGACGTCAAGGCGGACTTCTGCCTGATGTCCTTCACCACCGACTGGCGCTTCTCCCCGGCGCGCTCGCGGGAGATCGTCGACGCGCTGCTGGCGGCGAAGAAGAACGTCAGCTACCTGGAAATCGACGCACCGCAGGGCCACGACGCCTTCCTGATGCCGATTCCGCGCTACCTGCAAGCCTTTGGCGGTTACATGCACCGCATCATCGTATAAGGATCGCCTTTTAAGGAGTACTATGCGCGCCGACCTGGAAATCATCCAAGACTGGATCCCCGCCGGCAGCCGCGTGCTCGACCTGGGCTGCGGCGACGGCGAGCTGCTCGCCTGGCTGCGCGACCACAAGCAGGTCGGCGGCTACGGCCTGGAGATCGACCCGGACAAGATCGCCAAGTGCATCGAACGCGGGGTCAACGTCATCGAACAGGACCTGGACAAGGGCCTGGGCAACTTCGCCAGCAACAGCTTCGACGTGGTGGTGATGACCCAGTCGCTGCAGGCCCTGCGCTACCCGGACAAGGTGCTGGCGGAGATGCTGCGCGTGGGTCGGACCTGCATCATCACCTTCCCCAACTTCGGCCACTGGCGCTGCCGCTGGTACCTCGCGCGCAATGGCCGCATGCCGGTGTCGGAATTCCTTCCGTACACTTGGTACAACACGCCGAACATCCACTTCTGTACCTTCCGCGACTTCGAGGCGCTCTGCCACGAACAGCACGCCAAGGTGCTGGACCGCCTGGCGGTGGACCACGAGCACCAGCACGGCTGGGCCTCGCGAATCTGGCCTAATCTGTTGGGTGAGATCGGCATCTACAGGGTCAGCGGTGCCGGCGTGCTGGATCACCGCATCGCCGTCTAAGTTGCACCTGGGAGAACTATCATGCGCCGCCTGCTTACCTTCTTCGCCTGCCTGGTCCTCGCCCTGCCCGCCTTCGCCGAACAGGTGAAGCGCCTGGGCGACCTGCAGGTGCACTACAGCGTGTTCAACTCCAGCTTCCTCCAGCCCAACGTCGCGCAGGCGGTGGGCGTGGTGCGCAGCAAGGCCCAGGGCGTGATCAACATCGTGCCGCTGGACGCCAGCGGCAAGCCGGCCAACGTCACTGTCGCCGGCTCGGCGAAGAACCTGATGGGGCAGAACATCCCCCTGACCTTCAAGCGCGTGGTCGAGGAAGGCGCCGTCTACAACCTGGCGCAGTTCCCCATCGAAGGCCGCGAAACCCTGACCTTCTCCATCCAGGTCCAGTCCGGAAACGAAGCCCCGCAAAGCTTCGATTTCATGCAGGAAATCTTCCCAGACGAATGATCAAGCTCGAACAACTGGTGCTGGCCAGTCACAACGCCGGCAAGCTCAAGGAACTCCAGGCCATGCTCGGCGCCCACGTGAAGGTGCGCTCCATCGGCGAGTTCAGCGACGTGGAACCGGAAGAGACCGGCTTGTCGTTCGTCGAGAACGCCATCCTCAAGGCCCGCAACGCCGCGCGCATCTCCGGCCTGCCGGCACTGGCCGACGATTCGGGCCTGGCGGTGGACTTCCTCGGCGGCGCGCCGGGTATCTATTCCGCACGCTACGCCGACGGCAAGGGTGATGCGGCGAACAACGCCAAGCTGCTGGACGCCCTCAAGGACGTGCCGGACGAGGAGCGCGGCGCCCAGTTCGTCAGCGTGCTGGCCCTGGTCCGCCACGCCGACGACCCGCTGCCGATCCTCTGCGAAGGCCTCTGGCACGGCAGCATCCTGCGCGAAGCCCGCGGCGAGCACGGCTTCGGCTACGACCCGCTGTTCTGGGTACCGGAAGCCGAATGTTCCAGCGCCGAACTGCCGCCCGAGCGCAAGAACCAGATCAGCCACCGCGCCCGCGCGATGGCCCTGCTGAAGCAGCGGCTGGGACTATGACCAAGGCTTCAGGCGACAGGCTTCAGGCCCCAGGCAAAAGCCCCCTCCTGCAGCCTGCAGCCTGCAGCCTGCAGCTCCCGCCCCTGGCGGCGTACGTGCATATCCCCTGGTGCGTACGCAAATGCCCCTACTGCGACTTCAACTCCCACGCCGCCGGCCCGGAGCTGCCCGAGGACGCCTATGTCGAGGCGCTGCTGGCCGATCTGGCGGCCGATCGCGGCTACGTGCAGGGTCGCCATCTGACCTCGATCTTCTTCGGCGGTGGCACACCCAGCCTGTTCTCGGCGAGCGCCCTGGGTCGCATCCTCGAAGGGCTGGAGCAGCAGGTCGGCTTCGAGAGCAATATCGAGATCACCCTGGAAGCCAACCCCGGCACCTTCGAGCAGGCCAAGTTCGCCGATTACCGGGCACTGGGCATCAACCGGCTGTCCATCGGCATCCAGAGCTTCCAGGCCGAGAAGCTCAAGGCGCTTGGGCGTATCCACGACGGTGACGAAGCGGTACGCGCCGCCGAGATGGCGCGCCGCGCCGGCTTCGACAACTTCAACCTGGACCTCATGCACGGCCTGCCCGAGCAGAGCGTCGAGGATGCGCTGAGCGACTTGCGCCAGGCCATCGCCCTGGCGCCGACGCACCTGTCCTGGTACCAGCTGACCATGGAGCCGAACACGGTGTTCTGGAGCCAGCCGCCTGAGCTGCCCGAGGACGACCAGCTGTGGGAAATCCAGGAAGCCGGCCAGGCGCTGCTCGCCCAGGCGGGTTACGTGCAGTACGAAACCTCGGCCTATGCCCGTGACGGCAAGCGCGCACGGCACAACCTGAACTACTGGACCTTCGGCGACTTCCTCGGCATCGGCGCTGGCGCCCACGCCAAGCTGACCACGCCGCAAGGCCGCATCCTGCGCACCTGGAAGACTCGCCTGCCGAAGGACTACCTGAACCCGGAAAAACCCTTCCAGGCCGGCGAGCGCGACCTGGAAGCGGACGACCTGCCCTTCGAGTTCATGATGAACGCCCTGCGCCTCACCGATGGCGTGCCGGCAGCGACCTTCGCCGAGCGCACCGGCCTGCCGCTGGCGTTCATCGAAGCCGCCTGCAACCAGGCACGCAAGGACGGCCTGCTGCTGGACGACCCACAGCGCCTGGCTCCCAGCGAACGCGGCCAGCTGTTCCTCAACGACCTGCTGCAGCGCTTCCTGCCCTGATTCTGTGACAGCAGCGCGGGCGACGCTGCCGTCGCCCGCCGTGTACACTCCCCGGCGACCCTGAATTCCAAGGAGCCCCAATGGACTTCGCGCTCGACCTGATTGCCAACGTTTCCCGCTGGTGCCGCGGCCATCTGTCCGACATCGCCCTGGCGATCATGGCCACCGTGCTGGTGCTGTTCGGTCCGGCGATCAACGCCTGGGTCCAGCAGCGCATCGGCAGCCTGAACTTCGTCTTCCGCACCCTGCTGTTCGTGCTGATCTGCGCCGTGGGCTACGGCCTGGCGATGGTCTTCGTCACCCCGTGGCTGGCCAAGGGCCTGGGCTACTTCAACAACTACACCCTGGCGCCCGTCCTGCTGCTAGTGTTCTTCGTGATTGGCATGATCGCCGACCGCAGCTGACCTGCGGACCTCCGGTGGTTGGCCAGCAACCCGCCGGAGGACCCATGAAGCCGATCAAGCATCTCTACCTGCACTTCACCGACGGCCAGCGCCTGGCGCTGCGCTTCCCCCAGCAGCATGACGACCCCGCCGAAGTGGCCCGCGGCATCCGCAAGCAGATGGAGTCTTCGGCCATCAGCATCGAGGTCGACGGCGACCTGCTGATCATCCCGCGCACCAGCATCAAGTACCTGCAGATCAGCCCGGCACCGATGCGCGTGCCGGAGACCACGGTGCTGGGCGCCGAATTGATCGAATGAGCCAGCGTCCTGCGGACGCTATCGCGGACAGAGTCCGCTCCTACGGGCACAATGCCTTTCGTAGGAGCGGATTCATCCGTGATTGGCGCGGCACAGCGCTCGCAGGGCAGTACCGCCTTTTAGGCGGATAGCGGGCATGGCCCGCTCCTACAGGGGAGCTCCGGCGTCACGGGAATACCCTCTCCCCCGCCCTCTCCCTGAAGGGAGAGGGAGCTGTCCGTACCGGCTGACACTATGGTTTCAATCTGCACCGAACGGTCCCCTCTCCCTTCAGGGAGAGGGTTAGGGAGAGGGAAAATCCCAGGCACGGCCTGTCAGAGAAAGTCAATTGCTCCTACATCCACGCGCACCGCCCGTGATCCGGATTACGCAGATAGACAAAGGCCGCCTCGCGGCGGCCTCTGCTGGACTCAGTTGCCCTCGCGGCGCAAGGCCTGCGGGGTGAAGTCGCGCGGCCCCAGTGGGACCTTGAAGTCGTACATCGGCTCGTTGTTGTCCAGGCCGTCGACGAAGTAGCGCGCGCCCTCGAAGTCGTACAGCGCTTCCAGGGTGCTGAGCACCATGGGCACGTCGTAGTAGTTGATCGGGTGCACTTCCTGGGCGCGGATCAGCTTGCCGTCGGCGTTGTAGATGTCCGAGGCGAGGATCTGCCAGCTGTCCTCGTCGAGGTAGAAGCGGCGCTTGGCGAACGGATGGCCCATGCCCTTGCGCAGGGTCGCCTCGACCACCCACACACGGTGCGGCTCGTAGCGCAGCAGCTCGGGGTTGAGGGTCTTGGTCCGGAGGATGTCGGCGTAGGG
This sequence comes from Pseudomonas nitroreducens, assembly GCF_014204515.1. Classification (GTDB taxonomy): domain Bacteria; phylum Pseudomonadota; class Gammaproteobacteria; order Pseudomonadales; family Pseudomonadaceae; genus Pseudomonas; species Pseudomonas nitritireducens_A. The sequence goes on from NZ_JACHLI010000011.1 coordinate 117,520, forward strand.
AATGCCCTTCTGGTGCACCGCGTAGCTGTTGTACGGCACGAGCATTTCGCGCTTGCCCAGCAGCTGCCACTCGTAGTGGTCCGGCGCGCCGTTGTAGACGTCCACGGTGTCGGCGGTGGCCAGGCCGTTGGTGTCCGGCTGCAGGGTGTCGTAGGCCAGGCTCGGCAGGCGGCGCACGCGGCGCTCACCACTGTTGAAGCGCCAGGCCTTGCGGATCGACAGCACCTGGTCGATGGTCTCCTGCACCACCAGCGCGGAGCCGGCGAGCTTGGCCGGGGCGACGATGTTGTACTTGTAGTAGAACAGCGTGTTGTTCAGGTCCTGCGGGGTCATGCCCTCGCGGCCGTAGTTGAAGTACACGTAGCGGTCGAGCTTGAGCAGGTTGTAGCTGCCGCTGGCGAGCACGGCGGCCTGGTTGGTCACCATGTGAATCTGCTCGCCCCGGTAGCGCATGATGTGGTTCCAGATGGCTTCCAGACCGGTCTTCGGGATCGGGAACGGCACGCCGGCGGCAGCGCCCTGCACGCCATTGCCATCGGCGATCAGCTCGGCATTCTCGGCGTTGAAGCGGGTGGCGTCATAGATGCGCTGGGGCAGCGATGCACTGCGGCGGCTGGGGAAGACGCGCAGGTAGTAGTCCGGATTTTCCTGCAGCAGCGCCTGGGTGCCGGGGGTGAGCAGCGCCTGGTACTGCGCCAGGTTCTTGCTGTCGATCCGGTACTGCACGGTGTCGGCGGCGTACGGATCGAGGTGGTGGGTGCCGGGCTGGTAGCCCGCCGGGGCGCTGGTGATGCCGCCGGTCCACGCAGGGATGGTGCCACTGGCATTGCCGGCCATTTCCGCCCCCATCGGCGTCAGGTCGCGGCCCAGTCGAGCGGCCTCGGCAGCATCGACCTTCGCCTGCGCCGGCAGGGCCCACGCCCCTGCCATCAGCAGTACAGCAAGTTTCTTCAACACAGCAGACTCCTTTGCGACGGACTCCTGTCCGTCACTCTTATTTTCGTCCGCGGCGGATGCCGCTTTTTATTCAGGAGGTGAGGGTGGCCTTGGTGGCCTGCCGGGTGGTCCCGGTCTGGTAGGTGCTTTCGCGTGAAAAAGGCCTGCTGGGCAGGCCTTTTCGGATGGATCAGTCGACGCGCTCGAACTTCAGGTCCCAGACGCCATGGCCGAGTCGCTCCCCGCGACGTTCGAACTTGGTGACCGGTCGCTCTTGCGGGCGCGGCACGTAGGTATTATCGGCCGAAAGGTTGCGATAGCCGGGTGCGGCATTCATCACTTCCAGCATGTGCTCGGCATATTGTTCCCAGTCGGTGGCCATGTGCAGCACACCGCCGACCTTGAGCTTCTGCCGCACCAGCTCGGCCCAGGCCGGCTGGACGATGCGGCGTTTGTGGTGGCGCGACTTGTGCCACGGGTCCGGGAAGAACAGCAGCAGGCGGTCGAGGCTGGCGTCGGCGACGCAGTCGCGCAGCACTTCGAGGGCGTCGCAGCTGTAGACGCGGATGTTGCTCAGGTCCTGGGTCAGCATGCCGTTGAGCAGCGCGCCGACGCCCGGACGGTGCACTTCCACGCCGATGAAATCCTGCTCCGGCGCCGCAGCGGCCATCTCCAGGGTGGCGTGGCCCATGCCGAAGCCGATCTCGAAAGTACGCGGCGCCTGGCGGCCGAATACCTGATCGAAGTCCCGTGCGCCGTCGGCCAGCTCCAGGCCGAACTTCGGCCAGCCCTGGTCGAGGCCGCGCTGCTGGCCTTCGGTCATGCGCCCGGCGCGCATCACGAAGCTCTTGATCGCACGCATCGGACGGTTGTCGGCGTCGGGCTGGTTCTCGGGCTGATTCTCGGGAATGTCACTCATGACTCGGACCTTGCGGGTAAATGCACGCGCGGGCCGGCTGCCCCTGGCAGACCGGCCCGCGCGTCGGGATGGAAATACTTAGTTGATCAGCCCCGTCATCGGCGACGACGCACTGGCGTACAGCTTGCGCGGCATGCGGCCGGCCAGGTAGGCCAGGCGGCCAGCGACGATAGCGTGCTTCATGGCCTCGGCCATCATCACCGGGTTTTGCGCGTGGGCGATGGCGGTGTTCATCAGCACGGCCTCGCAGCCCAGCTCCATGGCGATGGTGGCATCCGAAGCGGTGCCCACGCCGGCATCCACCAGCACCGGGACGGTGGCTTCTTCGAGGATGATGCGCAGGTTGTACGGGTTGCAGATGCCCAGGCCGGAGCCGATCAGGCCGGCCAGCGGCATCACCGCGATGCAGCCGATCTCGGCCAGCTGGCGGGCGATGATCGGGTCGTCGCTGGTGTACACCATGACGTCGAAGCCGTCCTTGACCAGCACTTCGGCGGCCTTGAGGGTTTCCACGACGTTGGGGAAGAGGGTCTTCTGGTCGGCCAGGACTTCCAGCTTGACCAAGTTGTGGCCATCGAGCAGCTCACGGGCCAGGCGGCAGGTGCGCACGGCCTCGACAGCGTCGTAGCAACCGGCGGTGTTCGGCAGGATGGTGTAGCGATCCGGCGGGATCACGTCCAGCAGGTTCGGCTCGCCCGGATTCTGGCCGATATTGGTGCGGCGCACGGCGACGGTGACGATCTCGGCGCCCGAGGCCTCGATGGCCACGCGGGTCTCCTCGAGGTCCTTGTACTTGCCGGTGCCGACCAGCAGACGCGAATGGTAGGTGCGGCCAGCCAGGGTGAAGGGCTTGTCGGCCGGCAGGTTGGAAGCTTGGCTCATCGGATCACTCCTGATGCAAAGGGAAGGCGGGCGGGGCCTGAAAGTCTGGGCGGCGGCTGCTAGCCGCCACCGATGGCATGCACCACTTCCACCTGGTCGCCTTCGCTCAGGGCGGTGGCGGCGTGCTGGCTGCGCGGCACGATGTCCAGATTGAGCTCGACCGCGACACGCTTGCCGGTGAGGTCGAGACGTTCGAGCAGGTGAGCGACGGTGTGGCCGTCGGGCAGCTCGAAGGGTTCGCCATTCAACTGAATACGCATGGGCGGGACGGTCGTTGCTGGAGGGGTCGGCATTCTAGCCCGATCGCGCCGGATGACCAAGGTTCCGGAGTGCCGCACTCGGGCTTTTCTGACGCTCGGGTCAACCCAGCTGGAAAGCCGCGACCAGCAGCAGCGCCCAGCCGATCAGGAAGAACAGCCCGCCGATCGGCGTGATGATGCCCACGCCCAGCCCGGCCAGGGTCAGCAGGTAGAGGCTGCCGGAGAACAGCAGGATACCGACGGTGAAGGCCCAGCCGGCCAGGGTCACCAGGGTGCCGCCGATGTGCGCGGTGAGCAGCGCCACGCCGAACAGCGCCAGGGCATGCAGCATCTGGTAGTGCACGCCGGTCTGGAACACCGCCAGGTACTCGGGCGTGAGCTTGTTCTTCAGGCCGTGGGCGGCGAAGGCGCCGAGGGCGACCCCGGTGAATCCGAAGAACGCGGCGAGCATCAGGAAAGTACGCAGCATGAGGAAGGCTCCAGACAGGTGATCCCGCTATAATGGCCCGCTCATCCGCCACGGGCAAAGTCTCGCATGCGTACCTGGCTCCGCCGCCTGTTCAAGATCGCCCTCTGGTTTGTCGCCGGCAGCGTGGCGCTGGTCATCATCCTGCGCTGGGTGCCGCCGCCCGGCACCATGGTCATGGTCGAGCGCAAGGTCGAATCCTGGTTCAACGGCAAGCCCATCGACCTGCAGCGCAGCTGGCGCTCCTGGGATGAGCTGCCCGACAGCCTGAAGCTTGCGGTGATTGCCGGCGAAGACCAGAAGTTTGCCGAACACCACGGCTTCGACCTGCCGGCGATCCAGAAGGCCCTGGCGCACAACGAACAGGGCGGCAAGGTCCGCGGCGGCAGCACCATCAGCCAGCAGGTGGCGAAGAACGTCTTCCTCTGGACCGGCCGCAGCTGGGTGCGCAAGGGTTTCGAGGCCTGGTTCACCCTGCTGATCGAGACCTTCTGGTCCAAGCAGCGGATTCTCGAGGTCTACCTCAACAGCGTGGAATGGGATGCCGGCGTGTTCGGCGCCCAGGCCGCGGCGCAGCATCACTTCGGCGTCGACGCCAGGCGCCTGTCACAGCAGCAGGCCAGCCTGCTGGCCGCCGTGCTGCCCAACCCGCGCAAGTGGAGCGCCGGCAAGCCCGGTCCCTACGTACGCCAGCGCGCTTCGTGGATTCGCCAGCAGATGTGGCAGTTGGGCAGTGAGTATCTGCAACGGCTGTAAAGGGTTGGCTGCGGCGCTGGAGATATCGGCGCTGCGCGCTCCCTCTCCCTAACCCTGGCTGCGCGCCCCGCTCCGAAGGGAGAGGGGACTGTCTTGAACTTGCGGATAGTCCGTAGCTCGCCGGCTGACTCCGATGTTACGCAGCACGCCGATCGGCTCCCTCTCCCTTCAGGGAGAGGTCTGGGGAGAGGGCGCCTCAGCACCAGCCTTGAAGGTATCGCGCGGCACCACCCGCACCCACTGCAGGGTACCGTCGCGGTGCAGCAGGGTCATGCCCGTCTCCGGATAGACCCAGGCCTCGCCGCCATCCACCTGCAGGCGCAGGCGCGGGTCGCCCAGGCTCACTGCCAGACGACCGACCGCCAGGTCCTCCTGGGGCGCCAGCGCCAGCTCGGAGACCGGCTTGTTGCCCAGCTGGCTCATCAGCTCGGCGCTCAGCGGCTGGTCCTTGCTGCCCGGCTGCATGCCGGTGGCCTTGGCCAGGCTGGCATGCTCAGCCTCGCTCAGGGCCAGCTCCGCCTCGACATGCCAGGGCCCTTCGTCCGTCACCAGGCGGCCGCGGTAATGCAACTGCGGACCGTCCTGGCTGGCGGTCAGCCACAGCTCGCCGGGTTGCAGGTCCTGCAGGTCATTCAACGTGAGCTTGTCGTCGGCCAGCGGCTCGAAGACCTTTTCCTTCCAGTCGATGAACCACTGCGGCGGCTTGGGCGGCGCCGAAGTGCGGGCGACCCAGGTGCCCAGACCGAAGGCCAGCAGGGCGATGACCAGGAAGAACATCCCGTGAACGGGACGCAGGCGCGGCATGCAATGCTCCAGAGTCCGGAAGGCGGACAGAAAAAAACCGCACCAGGGTGCGGTTCGCGACTCGCAGGGCGCGTCGAAGCCGGTCAGGCTTCGATGCGACCCTTGAGCTTGTTCATCGCGTTCTTTTCCAGCTGACGGATCCGCTCCGCGGATACGTTGTACTTGGCGGCGAGGTCGTGCAGGGTCGCCTTCTCCTCGGCCAGCCAGCGCTGGTAGAGGATGTCGCGGCTGCGCTCGTCCAGGCCTTCCAGCGCCTCGTGCAGGCTGGCGGTGGAGCTGTCGCTCCAGTCCGCTTCCTCCAGCTGGCGCGCCGGGTCGTAGCGATGGTCTTCCAGGTAGTGCGCCGGCGACTGGTAGGCGCTCTCGTCGTCGGCATCGGCCGCCGGATCGAACGCCATGTCCTGCCCGGTGAGACGGCTTTCCATCTCGCGGACTTCGCGGGCCTCAACACCGAGGGTTTCCGCGACGCGGTGCACTTCATCATTGCTCAACCAGGCCAGTTTCTTCTTCTGGCTGCGCAGGTTGAAGAACAGCTTGCGCTGCGCCTTGGTGGTCGCGACTTTCACGATCCGCCAGTTGCGCAGGATGAACTCATGGATTTCCGCCTTGATCCAGTGGACGGCGAACGACACCAGGCGCACACCCATTTCCGGGTTGAAGCGCTTCACGGCCTTCATCAGGCCAACGTTGCCTTCCTGGATCAGATCGGCCTGGGCCAGGCCGTACCCGGAATAACTCCGGGCGATATGCACAACAAAGCGCAGGTGCGCCAGAACCATCTGCCGTGCCGCTTCCAGATCTTGCTGGTAGAAGAGGCGTTCGGCCAGTTCGCGCTCCTGCTCCGGCGTCAGCAGCGGAATGCTGTTCACCGAGTGCACGTAGGCTTCCAGGTTCGCACCGGGAGCCAGGGCATAGACAGGTTGCAGAGAAGTGGTCATGCGAATCCTCCGATTCACGAAACTCGCGCAGTGTAGCACTGCGAAATCTGACTGCAAGCGGGTGTAAAAGTTCCTTTACACCCACTTAACCCCAGTAAAATCAGGGGGTTTCAGCGCGGCGCCAACTCGCGCAGGTGGCGCGCCACGGCCAGCCAGGCGCCGATCCAGCCCAGCAGCACGGCGCCCACGGTGAGCGACAGGCCGTCGCCGACCGGTACGCCCGCCAGTCCGAAATCACTGCCATAGAGCCCGGCCAGGTTGACCACCGAGCTGTTCAGCCAGTCCAGCCCGAAGGCCAGCAGGGCCCAGGACAGGACGCCCGCGCCCAGGCCGTACAGCGCGCCCATATAAAGGAAGGGGCGGCGCACGTAACCGTCCGTCCCGCCGACCAGCTTGATGACTTCGATTTCGTTACGGCGGTTTTCGATGTGCAGGCGGATGGTGTTGCCGATCACCAGCAGCAGGGTCAGTACCAGCAGGAGGGTCAGACCGAAGACGAAGCGGTCGCCCAGCTTGAGGATCGCCGACAGCCGTTCGACCCACACCAGGTCCAGCTGCGCCTGTTGTACACCTGGCAACTCGGACAACCTTTGACGCAAGGCATCCAGCTGGGCCTTGTCGATCTGCTTGGGCGTCACCGAGATCACCGCCGGCAGCGGGTTGTCAGGCAATTCCTTCAGCGCTTCGCCGAGGCCGGACTGTTCCTGCAGCTCTTTCAGCGCATCGTCGCGGCTGATCAGCTGCGCCTCGATCACATCGGGCATCTTCTCGATCTGTTCGCGCAGGTCCTGGCCCTGGGCCTCGCTGGCCTTGAGGTCGAGGAACAGGGAAATCTGCGCGGCGCGCTGCCAGGAGCCACCGAGGCGCTCGACGTTGTTCAGCAGCAGCGACAGGCCCATGGGCAGGCTCAGGGTGATGCCCATCACCAGGCAGGTGAAGAAGCTGCCGAACGGATGGCTAACCAGGCGGTGCAGGCTGTCCATCAGGCTGGCGCGGTGGTTTTCCACATAGGCCGAGAGGGAGGCGCTGTGATCCTGGTGTTCGTTGTCGTCCGGGCGCTCGCGGGTGTTGCGCGTCGGGGTGCCTTCTTCCTCGCCGCGCGGCAGGTCATTGGCGCTCATCAGGCGTTCTCCTCACGGTCGGCGATGATGCGGCCGCGCTGCAGGGTGATCATCCGGTGGCGCATGCGTGCGATCAGCGCCAGGTCGTGGCTGGCGATCAGCACGGTGGTGCCCAGGCGGTTGATGTCTTCGAACACCGACATGATTTCCGAGGCCAGGCGCGGGTCGAGGTTACCGGTGGGTTCGTCGGCGAGCAGCAGGGCCGGACGGTGCACCACCGCGCGGGCGATGCCGACGCGCTGCTGCTGGCCGGTGGAGAGGTCGGACGGGCGGTCTTCGGCCTTCTCTTTCAGGTTGACCCGTTCCAGCGCCGCTTCGACGCGGTAGGCGATGTCCGCCTTGGGCAGCCCGAGGATCTGCATCGGCAGGGCGACGTTGTCGAACACGCTGCGATCGTCCAGCAACTGGTGGTTCTGGAACACCACGCCGATCTGCCGGCGCAGGAAGGGAATCTGCGCGGTGGAGATGCGCGAGACGTCCTGCCCGCCGAGCAGCAGCTTGCCGGAGGTGGGTCGCTCCATCGCCAGAATCAGGCGCAGCAGGGTGCTCTTGCCCGCGCCGGAGTGGCCGGTGACGAACATGATCTCGCCGCGCGGCACGCGGAACGAAATCTCGTGCAGGCCGACATGGCCGTTGGAATAGCGTTTGCCAACCTGCTCGAAACGGATCATGCGATTTCCCGGGTCTCGAAGAGTGCACGGACGAAAGCGTCGGCCTCGAAGGTTCGAAGATCGTCGATCCCCTCGCCGACACCGATGTAGCGGATCGGCAGGCCGAACTGCTTGGCCAGGGCGAAGATCACCCCGCCCTTGGCGGTGCCGTCCAGTTTGGTCAGGGCCAGGCCGGTGAGTTCCACGGCGTTGTTGAACTGCTTGGCCTGGTTGATGGCGTTCTGCCCGGTGCCGGCGTCCAGCACCAGCAGGACTTCGTGGGGAGCCGTCTCGTCCAGCTTGCCGATCACCCGGCGCACCTTCTTCAGCTCTTCCATCAGGTTGTCCTTGGTGTGCAGGCGACCGGCGGTGTCGGCGATCAGCACGTCCACGCCACGGGCTTTGGCGGCCTGCACGGCGTCGAAGATCACCGAGGCGGAATCGGCACCGGTGTGCTGGGCGATCACCGCAATGTTGTTGCGCTCACCCCAGACCTGCAGCTGCTCGACGGCGGCGGCACGGAAGGTGTCGCCGGCGGCCAGCATGACTTTCTTGCCATCGAGCTGCAGCTTCTTGGCCAGCTTGCCGATGGTGGTGGTCTTGCCGACACCGTTCACGCCGACCACGAGAATCACGTAGGGCTGCTTGTCGGCGGTGATGGTCAGCGGCTGCTCGACGGGACGCAGCAGGCCGGCCAGCTCTTCCTGCAGGGCCTTGTACAGCGCTTCGCTGTCGGCCAGTTCCTTGCGCGCGACGCGCTTGGTCAGGTTCTGCACGATGGTGGTGGTGGCCTCGACACCGACGTCGGCGGTCAGCAGGCGGGTCTCGATCTCGTCGAGCAGGTCGTCGTCGATGGCCTTCTTGCCCAGGAACAGGCTGGCCATGCCTTCGCCCAGGCTGGCGCTGGTCTTCGACAGGCCCTGCTTGAGGCGGGCGAAGAAGCCCGGCTTGGAGGGCTCGGCGGCAGCGGGCTTGGCTGGCGGCTCAGGCTGCGCAACGGGTTCGGGTTGCGGCTCAGGCTGGGCGACCACCGGCGCTTCGGCGACCGGTTCGGGCTGGACGGGCCGCGCAACGGGAGCAGGTGCGGGCTCCAACGGTTGCGGAATTGGCTGCGCTTCGACCGGCTGGATAACGGGCTGAGGCGCTTCGGCAACGACCGGTGGCGGAGCGGGCTGCGGCTCCGGTTCAGGTTGCGGAGCGGGCTGCACCAGCGGCTCCACCGGCACACTGACCGGTACTACATCGATCACCGGCTCAGGCGTCGGCTCGGCGCGCGGCGCTACCGGTTCGGCCTGGGCAGCAGGAGCCTGCTCGGGGGCGGCAACCGGTTCGGCGGCAGCAGGCTGCTCGACCTGCGGCTCGGTTTCGGCGGCGGGCTGCTCCGGGGTCTGCGGCTTCTTGCGCAGCCAGCCGAACAGACCTTTCTTCTCCCCGGCTGGCGGGGCCTTCTTGTCGTCGTTGGAACCAAACATGTAGGGATCGAATCTCTAGGGGACGCCACGAAAGACTGGCAGCAAAAAAGCCTCGAAACAGCTTTGCGAAGCCCAGAACATGGCCGCCCGGAAAACGGATGGGTATCCTAGCATCTCCTCGCCCGCCGGGGTTAAGAGGCTGGCCGCCAGCCTGAATAGACCCCGCGGACAGCCCGAAAGGTTCAGTCCACGATGAAAACCCTTGCACGCCGCCACGCCGGCCTGCTGCTCGGTTCCCTGTTGCTGCCGCTGATGGCCAGCGCCGCGGAACCACAGCCCACCCACGAATACACCCTGGACAACGGCCTGAAGGTCGTGGTCCGCGAGGACCACCGCGCCCCCGTGGTGGTCTCCCAGCTCTGGTACAAGGTCGGCTCCAGCTACGAAACGCCCGGCCTCACCGGCCTCTCCCATGCCCTGGAGCACATGATGTTCAAGGGCAGCCGCAAGCTCGGCCCCGGCCAGGCATCCCTGGTGCTGCGCGACCTGGGTGCGGAAGAGAACGCCTTCACCACCGACGACTACACCGCCTATTACCAGGTGCTCGCCCGCGACCGCCTGCCGGTGGCGCTGGAACTGGAAGCCGACCGCATGGCGCACCTCGCCCTGCCGGCCGACCAGTTCAAGAGCGAGATCGAGGTGATCAAGGAAGAACGCCGCTTGCGCACCGAGGACAAGCCCAGCGCGCTGGCCTTCGAGCGGTTCAAGGCCGCCGCCTACCCCGCCAGCGGCTACCGCACGCCGACCATCGGCTGGATGGCCGACCTGCAGCGCATGACCATCGACGATCTGCGCCACTGGTACCAGGCCTGGTACGCGCCGAACAACGCCACCCTGGTGGTGGTCGGCGACGTGACCGGCGACGAGGTGAAGACCCTGGCCGAGAAGTACTTCGGCGAGATCCCCAAGCGCGACCTGCCCGCCGCGCGCAAGCCGCTGGAACTGGCCGAGCCGGGCGAGCGCCGCCTCAAGCTGCACGTGCGCACCCAGCTGCCCAGCCTGATCATGGGCTTCAACGTGCCGACCCTGGGCAGCAGCGATGACGCCAGGCAGATCAACGCCCTGCGCCTGGTCTCGGCGATCCTCGACGGCGGCTACAGCGCGCGCCTGTCCGCGCGCCTGGAGCGCGGCGAGGAAATCGTCGCCGGCGCCTCGGCGTCCTACGACGCCTTCTCGCGCGGCGACGGTCTGTTCTTCCTCTCGGCCACGCCCAACGTGCAGACCGGCAAGACCCTCGACCAGGTCGAGGCGGCGCTGTGGAAACAACTGGAAGACCTCAAGCAGAACCCGCCGAGCAAGGAAGAGCTGGAGCGCGTGCGCGCCCAGGTCATCGCCGGGCTGGTCTACGAACGCGACTCCATCGCCGGGCAAGCCAGCACCATCGGCGAGCTGGAAAGCGTCGGCCTCGGCTGGCGCCTGGCGGACAAGGACCTGGAAGCCATCCAGGCGGTCACTGCCGAGGATATCCAGCAAGCCGCCCGTACCTACTTCACCCGCTCCCGCCTGACCCTTGCCCAGGTCCTGCCGGAAGTCACCACCGACAAGGAGCCCAGCCATGAGTGAACGCAATGGCCTGCGCTACGGCCTGGTCGGGCTGATCGTCATCGCGCTGATCGCCGGACTGGTGCTGTTCGTTTCCCGCCCCGCCGCCGAGACTGCGGCAGCGGCGCCCGCCCCTGCGCAACCGGCTTCCGCCGAGACGGCAGCGCCCACCGGTCTGCAATCCCTCGCCGAGGCCGCCGGCAAGGCGCCCAGCCACCGCAAGCTGAACATCCAGCAATGGCAGACCGCCGAAGGCGCCCGCGTGCTCTTCGTCGAAGCCCATGAGCTGCCGATGTTCGACCTGCGCCTGACCTTCGCCGCCGGCAGCAGCCAGGACGGCGATGCCTACGGCCTGGCCATGCTGACCAACGCCATGCTCAACGAAGGCGTGCCCGGCAAGGACACCAGCGCCATCGCCGCCGGTTTCGACGACCTGGGCGCCAACTTCGGCAACGGCTCCTACCGCGACATGGCGGTAGCCAGCCTGCGCAGCCTGAGCGAGCCGAGCAAGCGCGACGCCGCCCTGGCCCTCTTCGACCAGGTGATCGGCCAGCCGACCTTCCCCGAGGACGCCCTGGCGCGCATCAAGAACCAGGTCATGGCCGGCTTCGAGTACCAGAAGCAGAACCCCGGCAAGCTGGCGGGCCTGGAGCTGTTCAAGCGGCTCTACGGCGACCATCCGTATGCGCACTCCAGCGATGGCAACGAGAAATCCGTGCCGAAGATCAGCGTCGCCCAGCTGCGCGCCTTCCACCAGAAGGCCTACGCCGCGGGCAACGTGGTCATCGCGCTGGTCGGCGATCTGACCCGCGAGCAGGCCGAAGCCATCGCCAATAGTGTCTCCAGATCCCTGCCCAAGGGCCCCGCCCTGCCGGCGCCGGGCGAGCCGCAGACGCCCAAGGCCGGCGTCACCCACATCGAGTTCCCGTCCAAGCAGACGCAGATCATGCTGGCGCAGCTGGGCATCACCCGGAACGACCCGGACTACGCCGCGCTCTACCTGGGCAACCAAATCCTCGGCGGCGGCGGCTTCGGCACCCACCTGATGGACCAGGTGCGCGAGAAGCGCGGCCTCACTTACGGTGTGTACTCCGGCTTCACCGGCATGCAGTCGCGCGGGCCGTTCACCATCGGCCTGCAGACCCGCGCAGAGATGAGCGAAGGCACCCTCAAGCTGGTCCAGGACATCGTTCGTGACTACCTCGACAAGGGCCCGACGCCGAAGGAGTTGGACGACGCCAAGCGCGAACTGGCCGGCAGCTTCCCGCTGTCCACCGCGAGCAACGCCGACATCGTCGGCCAACTGGGCGCCATCGGCTTCTACAACCTGCCGCTGGACTACCTGGAGACCTTCCTCAGCCAGGTCCAGGGCCTGAGCGTGGAGCAGGTGAAGGAGGCCATGCGCCGCCACCTCGATCCGGACGCTTTCGTCATCGTCACCGCCGGACCCAACGTGGCGCAGCAACCGCTGCCGCCGCCCACCGACAAGCCCGCCGCGCAACCTGCCGGCGTACCGGAGCACTGATGAGCAAACGACCCGGCGGCGCCCCGCGCGCCGCACAGAAGCCCCACGGCGGCCAGGGCCAGCTGCGCATCATCGGCGGCGAATGGCGCAGCCGGCGCTTCGCCTTCCCCGACGGCCCGGGCCTGCGCCCGACCCCGGACCGGGTGCGTGAGACGCTGTTCAACTGGCTCGCGCCCTATGTGCCCGGCGCGCGCGTGCTCGATCCGTTCGCCGGCAGCGGCGCGCTGTTCCTGGAGGCACTGTCCCGTGGCGCCAGCCTGGGCCTCGCGCTGGACACCAACGGCGAAGCCGTGGCCGCCCTGCGCGCCACCCTCGACACGCTCAAGTGCGGCAACGGCCAGCTGCTGATGACCGACTCGCTGCGCTACCTCGACACCCCGGCCTCCCAGACCTTCGACCTGGTCTTCCTCGACCCGCCGTTCCACCAGGACCTGCTGCAGAACACCTGCCGCCTGCTGGAAGAACGCGGCTGGCTGGCCCAGGACGCCTGGGTCTACACCGAGAGCGAAGCCGTTCCCTCCAGCCTCGGCCTGCCGGGCAACTGGCGGCTGCATCGGGAGAAGAAGGCGGGTTCGGTGCATTACGCGTTATGGCAGCGGGAAGCATCCTGATTCGGAAGGAGCAATCTCAGATGGATCATGAGATAGAAAGATCAATCCTGCTGTACCAGACAGAAAGCGGACGTCCTGCAGTAGAAGTTCTGCTCGAAAAAGAAACGCTTTGGCTGAGCCTTCCGCAACTGGTCGAATTGTTTGGGCGGGATAAATCCGTTATTTCGCGGCACCTGAAGAACATCTTCGAGAGCGGTGAGCTGGAAAAGGAGCGAACCGTTGCAAAAAATGCAACGGTTCAATCCGAAGGTAAACGCCAAGTCGCACGCTTTACAGAGTTCTACAGCCTCGATGCCATCATCTCCGTCGGCTACCGGGTGAACTCCCGGCAAGGCACTCACTTTCGCATCTGGGCCAATCAGGTCCTCAAGGACTACTTGGTCAAAGGTTATTCCCTCAACGAACAGCGTCTTAAAGCCCAACATGCGCGCATTCGAGAGCTGGAGCGAACACTGACACTGTTCCAGGAAAACCTGATCGACCAGGCCAGCCTCCCGGAAGCCAAAGGGCTGGTCAGCGTCATCGCGGGCTATGCGCGGACCTTCGTGCTGCTTAACCAGTTCGACAGCGAACGCCTTCCCAGCGATGGATTCAATGAGGACATCCGCTACGCCATCGAACCTGACGAAGCCAATAGCGCGATTGCCGCACTGAAGGACGATCTGCTGGCCCGAAGCGAAGCCAGCGACCTGTTCGGCCGGCCCAAGGACGATAGTTTCCTCGGCGTGCTGGGTAACGTCACTCAGTCCTTCGGCGGCCAGTTCCTATACCCAAGCATCGAGGAGCAAGCGGCACATCTGCTGTATTTCGTCATCAAGAACCATCCATTCACCGACGGCAACAAACGCATCGGCGCCTTTCTGTTCATTTGGTTCCTGCAGCGCAACCGGCACGATCTGAAGCAGGACGGGGAGCTGAAGATCAATGACAACGCTCTGGCGGCCATCGCCCTGCTGGTGGCGCAAAGCGACCCGGCGCAGAAAGAACTGATGATCCACCTGATCATGAACCTGATCCGGAACTGATCGATACAAAGCGTCCCCACTCACTGGCAGCAATGGACGTCTGAACCATGACCACCACCTCACTCGCGATCCGCGAACAACTGCTGGCGCTGGAAGAACGCTGTTTCGAGCAGCCGGCCAGCGACTGGGCCGGCGAGATCGCCTTGCCCGCCGGGCTGGAGCGCTTCTACCGGGAAGTCGGCCCGTGCGATTGCACCCTGGATACCGCCGGCAACCCGTTCTTCATCCCTTCGCTGGCGAAACTGTGGAAGCAGCAGGCCGGCTACCGCTGGCACGGCCTGACGGGCGAGCGCCTGGAGGGCTGGAAAGAGGACTGGATCGTGGTGGCGGATCAGGGCGCCGATCCGTTCATCCTCGAATGCTCCAGCGGTCGAATCCTTTTCGACCAGCATGGCGGCCCCTGGGACCCGGCGCCGATGTTCGATGATCTGTGGCAGATGACTGCCTGCCTCGCCACCTTCGGCCGGATCTGGCGCGGAGCCGGCGAGGACATCTTCGCCGAGGATTACAGCGTCAACCCGCTCTACCGCCGCGAGCTGATCGGCGAGCTGACGCAGGTACTGGGCGACGCCCGCCGCGCGGAAGACCTGGCTGACGAGTTCGGCTGGTAGCGAGCCTTACTGACTCGCCGGCTGCGCAGCCTGCACTTCTTCCACCGCACTGGCATCCACGGCTTCCGGCTCAGGCTCGGTGCTCTCCACGCCACGGTTGGCGTGGCGGCGATCCGCGGCGCCGGAGCAATCGGTAGTGCCGGACAGCTCGCCATCCAGCGCGGCGTGGGTCCAGTTTTCCAGGCGGGTGTACCAGGCCGCGTCCGCGGCTGTTTTCAGCCAGGCGATGGCGTCGGCGTCCTGCTGCTGCGCGGCCTTCTCCAGCCAGAGCCGCGCCTGCAGCTTGTTCATGCCGGCACCGAGACCGTTCCAGTAGGCTTCGCCGGTCTTGAACTGGGCGCGGGCATTGCCCTGGGTCGCCGCCTTGCAGAACCACTGGAAAGCCTTTTCGCGGCTGGCGGCGTAGCGGTCCAGTTGCGCCGCCTCCTCATCGGATGCAAAGGCATAGATGCCCTGCGAGTCGTCGAGGTAGAACCAGCCCAGGTTGATCTGGGCGTCCTCGCTGCCACTGGCCGCGGCGCGTTCGAACCAGCTGCCGGCCTTGACCCGGTCCTTGTCGACGCCCTCACCGCGCCAGTAGATAACGCCCATCTCGTTCTGCGCGCCGGTATCGCCCTGCTCCGCCGCCTTGGCGAACCAGCGCGCCGCTTCGGCCTTGTCCTCGGCGCCGCCGTCACCGTCGCGATAGAGCATGGCCAGCTGGATCTGCGCGCGGGCCATGCCGGCCTCGGCCGCCTTGCCCCACCATTTGCGCGCGCCGACGTAGTTCTGCTGGTGGTAGAAGTAGGCGCCGAAGTCGAACAGCGCCTGCGGCTCGCCCGTTGCGGCGGCCTGCTGCAGGCGGGTGAACTCGGCGAACAGTTCTTCGCCGCGTGGATCACTCTGCTCGGCGCTGGACGCGTCTTCGCTGAAGTCGGAAGTTGAGCCCTGCGCCCAGGCGAAGCTGGGCAAGGCCAGGGTGAGAGCGGAGAGGAACAGCCAGCGGCTGAACATAGGGGACGATCCTCATGTCGGTTGAATCGATCGGCCTTCCGGGCCGACTCCTTGATGATCCGGGTGCAGCAAGCCTTCAGATGGACTTGCCGATATCGACGGTGCTGGTGCGCACCAGTTCCACGCCATCGACCACCATCTTCCATTTCCCGCCGTCCTGATAGGGCGGCTTCGAGACCTTGAAGCTTGTGCCGAACGGGCCGAAGCCCACGGTGAAGCCGTCGCTTTCATAACTCTTGATCGGCGCCTCGATGGACTTCGAGGTGCTGCCCGACACCCGCTTGTAGATGACCCGACCGTCCGCCGTGACCAGCAGGCTCATCTGCGGCGCAGTCCACAAGCCAACGTACGACTTGTGCTCCTGCGGCACCGGCTCGCCGCACGCGGCCAGCCACACAACCAGGCTCAGCGCCGCGATCCTCTTCCACATGCCATCCCCTCCTTTGCGTGGGTTTCCCGGGTAGCGATTGCACAAGGCATCCATTGGACGACCGACTTGGCGTTACTATCACGTCTCGTCAGCCCCATTCGATCCGTGATGACTATACCCTCCCCGTTCAAACCCGCCTGGTGGCTCCCCGGCCCGCACCTGCAGACACTCTACGGCTCACTGCTGCGCAAGGCGCCCAGTCTTGAACGCAGCCGCGAGCGCCTGTGGCTGGAAGATGGCGACTTCATCGACCTCGACTGGCACGGACCGCACGAGGCGGAGGCGCCGCTGGTGCTGGCCCTGCACGGGTTGACCGGCTCGTCGTCCTCACACTACATCCTCGGCCTGCAGCAGCAACTGGCGGCGCAGGGCTGGGCCAGCGTGGCACTGAACTGGCGCGGCTGCTCGGGGGAGTCGAACCTGCTGCCGCGCGGCTATCACTCCGGCGTCAGCGAGGACCTGGCCTCCGTAGTCGCCCACGTCCGCGCCCAGCGGCCGATGGCGCCGCTCTACGCGGTGGGCTACTCGCTGGGCGGCAATGTGCTGCTCAAGTACCTGGGCGAAGCCTCGGAGAGCTGCGCGCTGAAGGGCGCTGTCGCGGTGTCTGTGCCGTTTCGCCTGGACCAGTGCGCCGACCGGATCGGCATCGGCTTCTCCAGGGTCTACCAGGCGCACTTCATGCGCGAGCTGGTGGCCTACGTGCAGACCAAGCGCCAGGCCTTCGCCCGCGCCGGCCATGCGGAAAACCTCGCCGCGCTGGAACGCCTCGGGCCGCTGGACGGCATGCGCACCTTCTGGGACTTCGACGACCGGGTGACCGCGCCGCTGCACGGTTTCGCCGACGTCCACGACTACTACCGGCGCGCCTCCAGCCGCTATTACCTGGGCGGCATCCGCGTGCCGACGCTGATCATCCAGTCCAGCGACGATCCGTTCATCCACGCCCACAGCGTACCGCAGCCGGACGAACTGTCCGCCTCGACGCAGATGGAGCTATTGCCCCATGGCGGTCATGTCGGCTTCATCGGTGGTACGCCCAAGCACCCGGACTACTATCTGGAGCGCCGCATCCCGCAGTGGCTGCGCGAACGGCGGGAAGCCTGACTGCGCTGGGTCAGCCACTGGACGTGGGAATGAGGCAGACTGGAACTGCACCCGGAAGGAAACGCCAGGAAGGAGCGCCGCCATGCACGACACGCCGCTGACGATTCTGCACAACGAACCCCTGAGCGATGCCCAGTGCGCGGGCATTGCCGCGCTGTACCGCGCCGTGGGTTGGGGCTCGCCCGGCACCCCGGCGGAGCTGCGCGATCTCTACGAGTTCTCCAGCTACTTCCTGCTGGCCCTGGACGGCGAGCAGGTGGTCGGTCTGCTGCGCGCGGAGAGCGAGACGGCACAGACCACGTGGCTTGCGGAAATCGCCGTGCTGCCGGGTTTCCAGTCCCGCGGGATCGGTCTTGCGCTGATGGCGCGCTTCCTCGCCGATCACCCCAACCGCACGCTCTATACCGATGCCACCGAGGGCGTGGAGGAGTTCTTCCTGCGCCACGGCATCGCCCTGCGCCGGCCGCGGGTGCCGGGGCCGCGCGAGGTGGATGCCTAAGGCCTAAGCTGCAGCAAGAGCCCCCTCACCCCAGCCCTCTCCCAAAGGGGGAGGGCTGGGGTGAGGGACGCAGACCTGCGCAGAAGTTGGGCGTAGAGCGCATAACCGCTCAAGGTTATCCGCCGAGTGAGGATCAGCCCTCCAGCGGCACATACATCCGATCAAATACCGCCGCCACCGCCTCGCGGAACGGCTCGGCGATATGACCGCTCTCCAGCGCCAGCACCTGGTAGATGCCGCGGCGCATCAGCGCCTCGCTGAGATCATTGGCCACTTCGCGGGTGGTGCACAGGTAGCGCACCCAGGAGGTGAGGATGATCCAGGCGTTGAGCACCAGGGCTTCGAGCTGGGGTTCGTCCATCCGCAGGATGCCGGCGTCGACGAAGCCCTGGTAGATCGCCTTGGCGTTGTCCATGGCACGGCGGGCAAAGGCGCGGTAGGCGGCGGCCAGCTCCGGGTCGGAATCCAGCAGGTGCTCCAGGTCGCGGTGCAGGAAGCGGTAGTGCCACATCGCGGCGAGCAGCGCTTCCAGGTAGAAGGTCTTGTCCTCCACCGTCAGCGCGCGACCTTCGGGCAGGTGCAGGAACTGGTCGACGTGGCTTTCGTACTCGGCGAACAGCTGGGCGATGATCACCTGCTTGTTGCGGTAGTGGTAGTACAGGTTGCCCGGCGAGATGCCCAGGTGCGCGGCGATGTGGTTGGTGGTGACGCTGCGCTCGCCCTGGGCGTTGAACAGCTCAAGGCTCGCCTGGGCGATGCGGTCGCGGGTGTTGATGCGTGGTGCCATTGCCAGAACTCATCGAAGCGGATTGCGCGGACGCAAAGGGTCACCGATTGCTACCACCTGACACAACTGTCGGCCTCGCCCAACTTTTCGTTGGCTGGGCCTGGCGGCGCGGAACCGGCATGCTGATTGACACTCTAGAGCAATTGCTCTAAAAAACCAGCGACAAGATAAAAACGCGAGGCATCCGGATTCGTCCGCGAATCGTCGGAGAACCTCCCCACCCGCTTCCGTCAGGAGCCCGTCATGGTCGCCGATATCGCCTACCTGCAGCAGACCCAGCAGCAGATCAGCCAGCTGGAAACCCTTCTCGAACGCCAGCGCCAGGCTTACCGCGCCAACCCGATGCCCGAGGCCGGCCAGCGCATCCAGTGGCTGAGGAGCCTCGCCAACCTGCTGGTGACCGAGCAGCAAGCGATCATCGACGCGATCAACGCCGACTTCAGCAACCGCTCGGCCGACGAGACCCTGCTCGCCGAGGTGCTGCCCAGCCTGCACGGCGTGCACTACGCGACCAAGCGCGTGAAGAAGTGGATGAAGCCCTCGCGCCGCTCGGTGGGCATGCAGTTCATGCCGGCCTCGGCCAAGGTCATCTACCAGCCGCTGGGCGTGGTCGGCGTGATCGTGCCGTGGAACTACCCGCTGTTCCTCGCCATCGGCCCGCTGACCGGCGCCCTGGCCGCCGGCAACCGGGTGATGATCAAGATGAGCGAATCCACCCCGGAATCCGCCCGCGTGCTGAAGGAGCTGCTGGGCAAGGTGTTCCCGGAAGACCTGGTCGCCGTGGTGCAGGGTGAAGTGGACGTGGGCGTAGCCTTCTCCAAGCTGCCCTTCGACCACCTGCTGTTCACCGGCGCCACCAGCGTCGGCAAGCATGTGATGCGCGCCGCCGCCGAGAACCTCACCCCGGTCACCCTGGAGCTGGGCGGCAAGTCGCCGGCCATCGTCTCCGCCAGCGTGCCGATGAAGGATGCCGCCGAGCGCATCGCCTTCGGCAAGTCGCTCAATGCCGGGCAGACCTGCGTGGCGCCGGACTACGTGCTGGTGCCGCAGAACCGCGTCGACGAATTCGTCGAAAGCTACCGTCAGGTGGTCCAGGGCTTCTTCCCGAAACTGGAGAACAACCCCGACTACACCGCGATCATCAACGAGCGCCAGCTGGCGCGCCTGAATGGTTACCTGGCCGATGCCCAAGCACGCGGCGCCAAGATCATCCCGTTGTTCCCGCAGGCCCAGGGCCGCCGACTGCCGCAGGCACTGCTGCTGAACGTGAACGATGAAATGAAGGTGATGCAGGACGAAATCTTCGGTCCGCTGCTGCCGATCATTCCCTACCAGAACCTCGACCAGGCGCTCAGCTACATCAACGAGCGCGACCGGCCGCTGGCGCTGTACTACTTCGGCTACGACAAGCGCGAGCAGGACCACGTGCTGGCCCAGACCCACTCGGGCGGCGTGTGCCTGAACGACACCCTGCTGCACGTGGCCCAGGACGACATGCCCTTCGGCGGCGTCGGCCCGTCCGGCATGGGCCACTACCACGGCCACGAAGGCTTCCTGACCTTCTCCAAGGCCAAGGGCGTGTTCAGCAAGCCGCGCTTCAACGCCGCGCGGGTGATCTACCCGCCCTACGGCAAGTCGCTGCAGAAGCTGGTGTACAAGCTGTTCATCCGCTGATCGACCCTATCCATCCAAGGTGGCATAACAAGAATGACAGACACCTCCCTGAGCGCGCCGGGACTCTCCCGGCGCGGCGTGCTCAAGATCGGCCTGCTGGGCGGGGCCTTCCTCGCCACGGCGGGCGTCACCGCCAGCCTGAGCGGCTGTTCGGCCAGCACGCCGTCCAACGGTTTTGCCGTGCTGCGTGATTCCGACATGCCGTTCCTCAAGGCGCTGATCCCGGTGATGCTGGCCGGCGCGGTGCCCGCCGAACGCATGGCCGACGCGGTGAAAGGCACTATCCAGAGCCTGGACCACAGCCTCGACCGCCTCTCTCCGGAAATGCTCAAGCTCACCGTGCAGCTGTTCGACGTGCTCGCCCTGCCGCTCACCCGCGGGCCGCTGACCGGCATCTGGGGCAGCTGGGACAACGCCAGCGCCGAGGATGTGCAGAACTTCCTGCACCGCTGGCAGAACAGCTTCATTTCCTTGCTGAAGATGGGCCACAGCTCGTTGCTGCAGCTGGTGATGATGGCCTGGTACGGCCGCCCGGAATCCTGGGGCCACTGCGGCTACCCCGGCCCGCCGAAGATCTGATGTCGCCAGATCTGATTCCGCTAGAAAAACAAGAATTCGCCTGAGAGAGACCCGATGCCCGTACCCGATCTGTTCGCCGAAGGCCTGGCCCGCGGCTGGAAAGTCCACGATGGCTCGCGCCTGGACAAGGACCTGACCCTGGAAGCCGATGTCGTCATCGTCGGCACCGGCGCCGGTGGCGGCACCACCGCCGAAACCCTCAGCGCCGCCGGCTACAAGGTGCTGCTGGTGGAAGAGGGCCCGCTCAGGACCAGCAGCGACTTCAAGATGCAGGAGTCCGACGCCTACCCCAGCCTGTACCAGGAAGGCATCGGCCGGATGAGCAAGGACGGCGCCATTACCATCCTCCAGGGCCGCGCCGTGGGCGGCACCACCCTGGTCAACTGGACCTCCAGCTTCCGCACACCCGAGCCAACGCTTGAGCACTGGGCCAAGGAGCACGGCGTGAAGGGCCACAGCGTCGCCGAGATGGCGCCCTGGTTCGAGAAGATGGAGCAGCGCCTGGGTGTCGCGCCCTGGATCATGCCGCCCAACGCCAACAACGACGTGATCCGCAACGGCTGCGAGAAGCTCGGTCTGCACTGGAAGGTCATCCCGCGCAACGTGCGTGGCTGCTGGAACCTGGGCTACTGCGGGATGGGCTGCCCGACCAACGCCAAGCAGTCGATGCTGGTGACCACCATCCCGGCCACCCTGGACAAGGGCGGCGAGCTGCTGTTCCTGGCTCGCGCCGACCGCCTGCTGCACGATGGCAGCAAGGTCAGCGGCCTGGAATGCTCGGCCATGGACGAGCGCTGCGTCGCGCCCACCGGCCGCAAGATCACCATCAAGGCCAAGCACTACGTGCTCTCTGGGGGCGGCATCAACACCCCGGCGATCCTCCTGCGCTCCAAGGCGCCGGACCCCAACGGCCGCGTCGGCCAGCGCACCTTCCTGCACGTGGTGAACTTCAGCGCGGCGACTTTCGACGAGGTGATCAACCCCTTCTACGGCGCGCCGCAGTCGATCTACTCCGACCACTTCCAGTGGGACGACGGCGCCACCGGGCGCATGTCCTACAAGCTCGAAGTGCCGCCGCTGCAGCCGGCGCTCAGCGCCACCCTGCTCGGCCGCTTCGGCGAGGACAACGCGCTGCGCATGGAACAGCTGCCGCACACCAACGTGATCCTCGCGCTGCTGCGTGACGGCTTCCACCCGGACAGCCCCGGCGGCAGCGTCAGCCTGCGCGGCGACGACACCCCGGTGGTCGACTACCCGATGACCGACTACGCCTGGGACGGCATCCGCCGCGCCTTCCACACCATGGCCGACATCCAGTTCGCCGCCGGCGCCAAGGCCGTGCTGCCGCTGCATGCCGACGCCGGCTACGTGAAGAGCGCCAAGGAAGCCCACGAGCTGATCGACGGCCTGAGCCTGGAGCTGTATCGCACCCGCCTGGGCAGCGCCCACGTGATGGGCGGCTGCGCCATGGGCGAGGACCCGAAACAGTCGGTGTGCGACAGCCTCGGCCGCCACCACCAGCTGGAGAACCTGTCGATCCACGACGGCTCGCTGTTCCCCACCAGCATCGGCGCCAACCCGCAGCTGTCGGTCTACGGCCTCACCGCGCAACTGGCCGACGGCCTGGCCAAGCGCCTGGGCCAGGCCTGATCGGGCAACCCGGGCGCCCAGCTGCCGTAGGGCGCATAACGCGCCAGCGTTATCCGCCGCTGTCTGGCTGGCGGATAACCCGTTCCGGGTTATCCGCCCTACAAATCTGCTGCTCGCTCCTCCAGGGCAGAAATCATGGAGAAGCCGGGGAAATCGCTCGCGCGCCCTCTGGCACGGGGCCTGCGCGTGACTCACCGGTCTCCTGCCGGAAAAATCCGGTAGTCCGGTTACGGAAGCACTACCAAGGTCGCTTGGCCCCACGGACATGCTGCGTTACCATCCGCCCCGCTATTGCCCAGCCTGCCAACAAGAGCCGACCAGGACGCCGCGATGAATCGAGTGCTGTACCCGGGTACCTTCGACCCCATCACCAAAGGCCATGCCGATCTGGTCGAACGCGCCTCGCGACTGTTCGACCAGGTGATCATTGCCGTCGCCGCCAGCCCCAAGAAGAACCCCCTGTTCCCGCTGGAACAACGCGTAGAGCTGGCCCGCCAGGTCACCTCGCACCTGCCCAACGTGGAAGTCGTCGGCTTCTCCTCGCTGCTCGCACACTTCGCCAAGGAGCAGAACGCCAACATCCTGCTGCGCGGCCTGCGCGCGGTGTCGGACTTCGAGTACGAATTCCAGCTGGCCAACATGAACCGCCAGCTCGCCCCCGACCTGGAAAGCATGTTCCTCACGCCGTCGGAGAAGTATTCCTTCATCTCCTCCACCCTGGTGCGCGAGATCGCAGCGCTGGGCGGCGATATCACCAAGTTCGTCCATCCCGCGGTGGCCAGCGCCCTGGCCGAGCGCTTCAAGCGCTAGTCCGCCGACCGCCAAGGACGGCGGTTTCCGTCAGTTGACTCCCTGTTCGCGTGCACTCGGCGCGCCGATACGGCACAATTTCACCATTGTTGCTACCGATCGCCATGGCTGCCGTCATGGTTGGAGTTGTTCAGATGTCCCTGATAATCACTGACGATTGCATCAACTGCGACGTCTGCGAACCCGAGTGCCCCAACGCTGCGATCTCCCAGGGCGAGGAGATCTACGTCATCGACCCGAACCTGTGCACCGAGTGTGTCGGTCACTATGACGAGCCGCAGTGCCAGCAGGTCTGCCCGGTCGACTGCATCCCCCTCGACGAAAGCAATGTCGAGAGCAAGGATCAGCTGATGGAAAAGTACAGGAAGCTCACCGGCAAGGCCTGACTTCGCGCGTTTCGACACTTTTTCATTGAGTTCTCACAAACCTGCGGCGGCCTGGATTGTCTATCCTCCACCTTCGCCCCATTTGGTTTTCCAGCCGGCAGTGCCGGCGGTTCGTGAGATGCCATGTCCCTGTTGAACTCCCGCACCCGCGCCTCCCTGCTCGGCTTCTGCAGCCTGCTGCTGCTCAGCTCTGCCCTGCAGGCCGCGGAACACCCGGCCCAGGCCAGCGTCGCCACCGCGCACCCATCGGCGACCGTGGCGGGCCTGGAGACCCTCGCCGACGGCGGTAACGCCTTCGACGCCGCCGTGGCCATCGCCGCCGCGCTGGCGGTGACCGAACCCTACGGCTCGGGCCTGGGCGGCGGCGGCTTCTTCCTGCTGCGCAAGGCCGGCAGCCCGCCGACCTACCATTTCATCGACGCCCGCGAACGTGCGCCCCTGGCTGCCCACGCGCGGATGTACGAGCGCAACGGCAAGGTCGACCCACAGCTGTCGCTCAACGGCCCGCTGGCCGCCGGCATCCCCGGCCTGCCCGCGGCCCTGGCGGACATCAGCAGCCGCTACGGGCGCAAGACCCTGGCCAATAACCTGGTGCCGGCGATCCGCCTGGCCACCGACGGCGTGTCCATCGATCGCGTCTACATCGACCGCGCGTCCTGGCGCCTGGACGCCATGCGCAAGGACAAGGAAACCGCGCGCATCTTCCTCGACCAGGGCAACCTGCCCGAGGAATACAGCCTGATGCGCCAGCCGCAGCTGGCCAACACCCTGGAGAAACTGGCGCGCTATGGCCGCATCGGCTTCTACGAAGGCGAAACCGCGCAGAAGCTGGTCGACGGCGTGCGTGCTGCCGGCGGTGTGTGGAGCCTGGAAGACCTCGCCAGCTACCGCATTGTCGAACGCCAGGCACTGCGCTACCCGCTGGCCGACGGCCGCGAACTGATCAGCGCCCCGCCGCCCTCCGCCGGCGGCGTGGCCCTGGCGCAGAGCCTGGGCATGCTGCAGCAACTGCCCTGGCAGAAAGCCCAGCCGGTGGAGCGCGCCCACTACGTGGTGGAAGTGCTGCGCCGCGCCTACCGCGACCGCGGTCTGCTGGGCGATCCGGACCGCGTGGCCAACCCGGTCAGCCAGCTGCTCGCGCCGGACTACCTGAAGCGCCTGGCCGCCGGCATCGACCCGCAGCGCGCCACGCCCAGCTCGTCCCTGCCGCCGGCGCCAGCCTGGCGCGAGGGCGACCACACCACCCACTTCGTGGTGATGGACGCCGACGGCAACGCCGTGGCCGCCACCCTGTCGGTCAACCTGCCGTTCGGCGCGGCCTTCACCGTGCCGGGTACCGGTGTACTGCTCAACGACGAGATGGACGACTTCGCCACCGACGTCAGCGGCTCCAACGCCTATGAGCTGGCCGGCAGCCAGGCCAACGCGGTGGCCGCAGGCAAGCGTCCGCTGTCGAGCATGAGCCCGAGCTTCATCGAGAGTCCCAACGAACTGGCCGCCTTCGGCACGCCGGGCGGCAGCCGGATTCCCAGCATGGTGCTGCTGGCGATGCTGGATTACCTGGACGGCAAGCCGGTGCAGCGCTGGGTGTCCTCGCCGCGCTATCACCACCAGTACCTGCCCGACGTGATCGAGCACGAACCGCGCGCCTTCAGCGCCGCCGAGATGGCCGACCTGCAACGCCGTGGCTACACGCTCCAGGATGTCGGCCGCGCCTACGGCAACCAGCAGGTGCTGTTGTGGAACAAGAAATCCGGCGAAGTGCAGTCGGCCAGCGACCCGCGCGGCATCGGCCTGGCCACCGAATTGGCGGCGCCATTGAAGTGATCAGGGCAGGATGAGCGGCGAAGCGTCTTCGTCGCTCCGCTCGAACAATCCGTGCTCGGTGCCCAGCTGCAGCACATTGCGCAGGCTCTGGATGATCCGGCTGACATAGCCCAGGTCGTTCATCAGCGAACTCATCTGCAGACCGTCCAGCTCCTGGCGGCGCACGGCGGCGAACAGGCGCTGGCGGAAGGCGGCGTCGAACTCCGCAGCGCTCTCGTCCAGCAGTTGCAGGCGAGCCGCGAGCGCTTCCTCCGGCAGCTCACCGCCGATCAGCGAACCCAGCGCACGCACCTCGCGCAGCATGCCGATCAGGTGCCGGCGCAGCTCGACATAGGCATCCCGCAACGCCGAGGGCTCGCCCTGCAGGGCCTGACCGAGGTTCTTCTGCAGGTGCTTGGCGTCCTTCACCGCGTCCACCAGCTGCAGCGCCACCACCTGGCAGGACAGCCAGAAGCGCTGGTGTTCCTCGTCCAGCGGCACTTCCAGGCGACCCATGAAGCTCAGCAGGTCGCCGTACACACCCTTGATATGGCGCTGGTAGAGCACTTCCGCACCCAGCGCATGGCGATCCGGCGCAGCACGCAACTGGTTTTCGTCGATGCGCGGCTGGTTGAGCATGTCCACCGGCAGGTACAGCGCGTGGCAGATCACCTCGATGCTCAGCCGGCCCAGGTGCCGCAGCTCCTGCAGCACCGCGCTGGCGGCGGCGTCCGCGGAATCCAGCGCACGCTCGTTGAGGTAGCGGGCGTGGGTTCGCTCGATGGTCGGCAAGGCCGGCGCCATGTCGGTGATCAGCACCGCCGGCTCCTCCACCTCGGGCAGCCAGCGCACCAGGGCGTTGGCCAGCGCCCCCTGGATCGGCCAGAACAGCGCCACGCCCATGGCGTTGAACAGCGTGTGGAATAGCGCCAGCTGGATCATCGGGTTGTCCGCCAGCCCCAGCGGCGTCACCAGGGTGTGTACCAGCCAGGTCAGCGGCGAGAGCAGCAGGAAGGCCAGCACGCCGGTCACTACGTTGAACAGCACGTGTGCCAGCGCCAGCCGCTGGCCGCTGCGGTTGCCGCCCAGGGAACCGACGAAGGCGGTGGTGACGCTGCTGCCGACATTGGAGCCGATGGCGATCGCCAGGCTCTGGCCCAGCTCCAGCTGGCCGCCGGCCAGGGCGGCGAGAGTCAGCATCAGCGTGGCGTGGCTGGACTGCAGGACCACGGTGATGAGGATGCCGAAGGTGACGAACAGCAACGCGCCAAGCATGCCTTCGGAATTCAGCTGGCTCATGTCCAGGGCGTCGCCGAAGCTCTGGAAGCCTTCCTTGATCTGGTCGATGCCCAGGAAGATGAAGGCGATGCCCAGCAGGATGCGCCCGGCGGCCTTGCTCCGGGGACCGTTGAAGCCCACCAGCACGCCGAACACCAGCAGCGGCAGCGCCAGGGGGCTCAGGCTGATGTTCTGCCCGGCCAGCGCCAGCAGCCAGATGCCGCTGGTGGCGCCCAGGTTGGCGCCGAACAGGATGGCGATACCGCCCGCCAGCTGGATCAGCCCGGTGCTGATGAAGGCGATGGTGAGCAGCGAGACCAGGGTCGAGGATTGCAGCAGGAAGGTGCCGAAGAGGCCGAACAGCAGGCTCTTGCCGCGAGTCGCGGTGCTCTTCTCCAGCCAGCGTTCCAGTTGGCTGCCGGCGAGGTCGCGCAGGCCCTCTTCCAGGCACTGCATGCCGAACAGGAACAGCGCCAGGCCCGCCCCCAACTGCAGCAGGCCGGCGCTGGACCAGAAGGTATAACCGAGGACGACCGCAACCAGCAGCAGAAGCAGCGGACGCAGATGCTTCTTCAGACCGGTCAGGTTCATGGGCTACCCGCGTGATTCACCCGGCGCAGCGGGTGGGCGAGGCGGCAAGCCGCCCCGGGGCGAAGGCTGTATCAGTCCTTCTTGTAACCGCTGGTGGTGCAGCCCAGGCAGCGCACGAAGGCGGCCTTGCCCGGATCGACGACCAGCGCCTGGCCCGCTTCCTTGATGTTACCGCCGGCCGCGCTGAACGGCAGGGTGACCACGAAGGCCGCGGTCCCCACCACGGTCGCAGCGATCAGCAGCGGGCGCGCGAAGATCAGGTCGCCCATCATCGCGTAGGCCGGCGGGGCCTCGACGGTGTACATCGGGTCACCGCTGGAATTGCTCACCGCGTCCTGGGCGACAGCCGGCAGAACCGAAAGCCCACAGGTCAGTGCCATTGCAGTGGCGGTGGTGCGGAACAGGTTCATGGAAGGAAGTCCTTTATTGGTGTAGTTGGGCAGGCAGACTGCCATAACTATAACAGCGCTCCATGACTTGTCGCGTGACAGCCTTCAATCGCCGAGGAATGCGTATTCGGGCTTTTTCGGTACAAAAGGCCGGTAGAAAGCCAGCATCCGTCGCAGGTCGGCCGCCTCGTCGCCAGTGGGCCAGAACGCCTCGCCGATGACGATGCGCCGTCCGGGATAGTCCAGCGCCGCCAGCACGATGGGTACGTTGGCGCCGCGGGCGATGTGGTAGAAGCCCATTTTCCAGCGCTCGACTTTGCGCCGCGTGCCCTCCGGGGAGAGGATCAGCATCATCTCGGGGTTGTCGCGGAACGCCTGGATCGCCTGGTCCACGGTATTGAGCTTGAGGTGGCGCTGGATCGGGATGCCGCCCCAGCGCCGCAGCAGGCCGCCGAAGGGCGCGCGGAAGATGGTGTGCTTGCCGAACCAGCGGGCGTTCAGGCGCAGCACGAACTTCACCGCGAGGAACAGCACGAAGTCCCAGTTGGAGGTGTGGTGCGCGCCGATCACCACGAACTTGTCGAGCCTGGGCAGGGCGCCCTCGATGCGCCAGCCGGCGACGCGCAGCATGGCGTGGCCAAGCGCCTCGGCGAAAGGATTGCGGGGCAGATAATTGCCGGACATGGATCACCTGACGGCTCCTCTGCGGGAGCCCTTGTTGTTATGGCGAAGAGGGGTTGGGCGGCTTGCCGGCGGCAGCTCAGGGCCGCCGGCCTTCAGCGCTGGCAGCGCGGACAGTAGACGCTGGCGCGCTGGCCGAGGCGGACGTCGCGCAGGGTCGTACCGCAGACCTTGCACGGCTCACCGCCGCGCCCGTAGGCGAACAGTTCCTGCTGGAAATAGCCGGGCTGGCCGTCACCGCCGACGAAGTCGCGCAGCGTGGTGCCGCCGCGTTCGATGGCGATGGCAAGGATGCGCTTGATCTCCTGGGCGAGCTTCACGTAGCGCGCCCGCGAGATAGTCCCGGCCTCGCGGCGCGGGTCGATGCCGGCGGCGAATAGCGCCTCTGTGGCGTAGATGTTGCCCACCCCGACCACCACCGCGTTGTCCATGATGAAGGGCTTCACCGCCATGCTGCGGTTGCGCGACA
Source organism: Pseudomonas nitroreducens (assembly GCF_014204515.1). Taxonomy (GTDB): domain Bacteria; phylum Pseudomonadota; class Gammaproteobacteria; order Pseudomonadales; family Pseudomonadaceae; genus Pseudomonas; species Pseudomonas nitritireducens_A. Next base: position 146,164 of record NZ_JACHLI010000011.1, read on the forward strand.
GCTGGAACAGGCGCTCGCCCTCGAAGGCGTCGGTCAGCGGCTCCGGGCCCAGGTTGCGCAGCAGCTCGTGTTCCAGCGGCGTCAGGCTCCAGAGCAGCGCGCCGAAGCGGCGCGGGTCGGTGTAGCGCAGCGCCATGCCCGAATCCAGCTCGATGTCGACGTGCTCATGGCGCGCCGCCGGCGTACCGCATTCCACCAGGCGCAGGTTGCCGGACATGCCCAGGTGGCTGATCAACGTGCCCACCTCGGCATTGAGCAGCAGGTACTTGGCGCGCCGTTCCACCTTGACGATACGCTGCCCGGACAGGCGCACGTCGAGGTCCTCCGGAATCGGCCAGCGCAGGCGGCGCTCACGGACGATCACGCGGCTGACGCGCTGGCCTTCGAGGTGGGGCGCGATGCCCCGGCGGGTGGTTTCGACTTCAGGTAATTCAGGCATGGATCACGGCATCTGAGGTGCTTTCTGTAGGAGAGAGCTAGCTCGCGAACGAATCAACCGGCAACACCGGCATCAGGCTGGTTCGCGAGCAAGCTCGCTCCTACAAGGGTATCGGGTTAGTCCAGCGCGCGGGCGAGCCGGATCAGGTCCTCGCGCCAGGGCGCGGCCTTGGGCAGCGCCAGGAACGACTGGTTGAGCAGGGTTTCGCGCGCTTCGTAGGTGAAGGGTTCGCCCTGCACGTCGAGCACTTCGCCACCGGCGCCTTCGAGCACGCCCTGGGCGGCGGCGGTGTCCCACTGGGAGGTCGGCGCCAGGCGCGGGTAGCAGTCCGCCGAGCCTTCGGCGAGCAGGCAGAACTTCAGCGAGCTGCCGATGCTGGCCAGGTTCAGGTCGCCGAAGCGCTGCGCGAGACCGGCCAGCAGCTGTTCCTGCTGCGGGCTGGAGTGGCGCTTGCTGGCCACCACGGTGAAGACGTCGTCCGGCTCGGTACGCACTTCGATCGCCTCGGGCTCGCCGCCGCGATCCTCACACCAGGCCCCCAGGCCGGCGCCGCCGTAGTAGCAACGGCCGCTGGCGGGAATCCCGACCACGCCGAAAACCACCCGGCCATGCTCGATCAGCGCGACGTTGACGGTGAATTCGTCACTGCCGGAAATGAACTCCTTGGTGCCGTCCAGCGGGTCCACCAGCCACCAGCGGGTCCACTGCGCGCGCTGCTCCAGCGGGATGTCGCAATCTTCTTCGGAGAGCACCGGCACGTCGGGCGCCAGGGCGCGCAGGCCGTCGGCCAATACGCGGTGGGCGGCCAGGTCGGCGGCGGTCACCGGCGACTCGTCGGCCTTGCTCTGCACGTCCAGATCTCCCTGCCAGAACGGCAGGATCGCATCGCCCGCCTGGTGGACCAGGTCGATCACGGCGGGCAGGAAAGCATTCATCACGGCTGGAAATCCCCTCGTTGGGTCAGCAGGTCGCGCACCAGGTAGAGCGCGGCCAGGGCGCGTCCTTCGCTGAACTGCGCATGCTGGGCGAGGCTGGAAAGCTCGCGCAGGTTGATCTTGTCCACCCGCATCGGCTCGGGTTCGTCGCCGGGCAGGGTTTCTTCATAAAGGTCGCGCGCCAGCACCACCTGGATGCGCTGGCTCATGTAGCCGGGCGACAGCGACAGTTCGGTGATGTGCTCCAGCTGGCGGGCGCCGTAACCGGCTTCTTCCTTCAGCTCGCGGTTGGCGGCGTCGAGGATGTCCTCGCCCGGCTCCACCAGGCCCTTGGGCAGCGACAGCTGGTACTCGTCGACCCCGGCGCAGTATTCCTCCACCAGCACGGCGTGTTCGGCATCGAGCATGGCGATCACCATCACCGCGCCGTAACCCTGCCCCTTGCCCACCAGGCGCTCGTAGGTACGCTCGACGCCATTGGAGAAGCGCAGCTGCAGCTCCTCGACGGCGAACAGCCGGCTTCGGGCAACGATCTCGCGGGCGAGGACCGTGGGTTTCTGACGCATGGGGCAACTCCTGGGGGTGGCCGGGTCGGCTATGATAACCCGCCTTTCCCGATTCTCCGTGTCGGATATTGTGCCGAAGCCGCCGTGGCCCGCTGCAATTGCGACACCCTGTTGCCGAGCGCCCCATGCCCCGCCTGCCCTGGAACCAGATCGACACCGTGCTCCTCGACATGGACGGCACCCTGCTCGACCTGCATTTCGACAACCACTTCTGGCTCGAACACCTGCCCCGGCGCTATGCCGAGCACCACGGCATCAGCCGCGCGCAGGCCGACGCCGAGTTGCTGCCGCTGTTCCGTGACAACGCCGGGTTGCTCAACTGGTATTGCCTGGACTTCTGGAGCCGCGAGCTGAAGCTGTCGATCATGGACCTCAAGCACGAGGTCGCCGACCTCATCGCCCTGCGGCCGGACGCCGACTTCTTCCTCGCGCAGCTGCGCCAGCATGGCAAGCGCGCCGTGCTGATCACCAACGCGCACCGCGATTCGCTGTCGCTGAAGTTGCAGCGGGTAGAGCTGGCGCCCTGGTTCGACCGGCTGATCAGCTCCCACGACTACGGTTTCCCCAAGGAGGACCAGCAGTTCTGGCAAGCCCTGCAGGCAGACGTCGGCTTCGACCCGGCGCGCAGCCTGTTCATCGACGACAGCCTGCCGATCCTGCGCGCCGCGCGGACTTTCGGTATCGGTCAGTTGCTCGCGGTGCGCCAGCCGGACAGCCGCCAGGGGCCGAAGGACACCGAGGAATTCGCCGCCCAGGAAGACTACCGGGCGTTGCTGGAAGGCCTCTGACTCCAGCAGGACAGAAACAGCGAGCCCGGCGCTGGGCCGGGCTCGTGGACTTGCAGGAACCGCTTATTCCGGAATCCGCAGCACCTGGCCGGGATAGATCTTGTCCGGATGGCTGAGCATCGGCTTGTTCGCCTCGAAAATCTTGTTGTAGAGGTTGGCATTGCCGTACTCGGCCTTGGCGATGGCGCTCAGGGTGTCGCCCTTCTTCACGGTGACGAAACGCGCTTCGGCGGCCGGGGTAGCGACAGTGATGTGGTCCTCCACGCCGGAGACACCCGCGACGTTGCCCAGGGCGAGGAGGATCTTCTCCTTCTCTTCCTGGCTGGCGACCTCACCGGTGGCGATCACCTTGTCACCCTCGACGCTGACCTGGATGTTCGGATTACCCAGGCCGACCTTGGCGATGTGATCCTTGAGCGATTCGGCGGCTTGCGCCTCCTGGCCCACGATGCTTTCCCACAGCTTCTCGCCGGCTTCCTTAACAAACGCAAAAAGGCCCATTTCCACTCTCCTACGGTTACAGTGACAGGCGGCCGGCATTGGGCAGGCCGCGCGCCACTGGAGTCTAGTCGGCGAGATCGCCGGAGCCTGCCGGATTAATCCCAAACTGTTGCCAACCGACAGAATGTCGTCATCGGAGCCCTCCGCCGTTGGACATCAAGCAACTGAAATTCCTCTGCGCCCTGGACGAGACGCGGCACTTCGGCCAGGCGGCGGCGCGCTGTCACGTCACCCAGCCCACCCTGTCGATGCGCCTGCGCAGCCTGGAGGAAGAGCTGGGGCTGGAGCTGGTGCGCCGCGGCCAGCGCTTCGAAGGCTTCACCGAGGCCGGTGAACGCGTGCTGGCCTGGGCCCGCAGCCTGCTGGCGGCCCACGACGGGCTCTACGCCGAAGCGGCCGCCTGCCGCGGCCAGCTGGTCGGCACCCTGCGCCTGGGGCTGGTGCCATTGGCGGGCTTCGACCCGATGCAGCTGATCGAGCTGTTCGCCCAGCGCCACCCGGAGCTGCGCTTCCAACTGTTCGCCCTGAGCTCGGAGAACATCCTCGAAGGCCTGGGACGCAACCAGCTGGACCTCGGCCTTTCTTATCTGGACCGCATCGACCGCGAGCACTTCGAAGGCCTGGAGTTGGCCGCCACGCGCATGGGCCTGCTGCACGACCGCCGGCACTTCCAGATCGACGGGCCGAGCCTGAGCTGGGACGAGCTGGTGGAGCTGCCGCTGGGCCTGCTCTCGGCCGGCATGCACTTTCGCCAGTCGATCGACCATGGCTTCCGCAGCCGCGGCCTGACACCCCAGCCGCGCCTGGAAACCGACGCCGTGCACCAGCTGCTGCAGGCTGTCGAACGCGGCCTGTGCTGCGCGATCATGCCGCTGGGCAGCGGGCTGGACGCCCAGGGCGAGCACTTCGTCCTCACCCCCATCGACGACGCCCGCACCCTCTCGCCGCTGGGCCTCATCCAGCGCCGCAGCGAGCCGCGCTCGGCGCTGGCCGAGGCCTGCTTCCGCGAAGCAGCCGCTCTATTGGGCACCTCGGCGGCCGACCGATAAACGCCATCTATCACGACATCGACAGCACCCATTAGACGCTCCCGGCGCATCGGCCTAGGCTGGCCTTATTACTAGAACCACAGGGCTCAGCCCATGCCTTGCCTGATCGCCCGCCCGGCTCCTGCCGATGTCCGGGCTGCCGTCGTGCCTGCCGACGGCTACGCCTATGCCGAACTCACCCCGCTGAGCGATACCGGCCGCGCCGCGCTGGCCGACGAAGTCGCCCTGGCCATCGCCTACAACGGCCTCAGCCAGGCGGTGATGATGGTCTCGCCGGGCGACCTGGAAGACTTCGTCCACGGCTTCAGCCTCGGCGCCGGCCTCGTCGAGTCCATCGACGATATCTATGACATCCGCCTTACACCCCACGGTGACGCTATCGCCGCCGAGGTACAGGTGAGCAGCCGCGCCTTCTGGAACCTCAAGCAACAGCGCCGCCAACTGGCCGGCAACACCGGCTGCGGCCTGTGCGGCGTCGAGGCGCTGGACCAGGCGCTGCCGAAACTGGCCTTGCTCGCCCCCACGCCACTGCCGCCAGCGGACCACCTCAAGGGCCTGCGCGACCGCATCGACGCCGCCCAGCAGATCGCCCGTCGCAGCGGCGCGTTGCATGCCGCATTGTTCGTCGACGGCGCAGGCGATATCCGCCTGTGCCGCGAGGACATCGGTCGGCACAACGCACTGGACAAGCTGGTCGGCGCTCTCAAGCGCCAGCGCCTGGACCTGCGCGCGGGCTTCGCCGTAGTCACCAGCCGCTGCAGCCTGGAACTTATCCACAAGGCGGTGCGCGCCGGCCTGCCGACGCTGGTCAGCCTGTCCGCCCCCACCGCCCTCACCGTGCAGTGGGCCCGCGAGCACAACCTGAACCTGATCCACCTGCCCCATCGCAATGCGCCCCGGGTCTACAGCCCGGCGCCACAAGCCGTCTGACAGAGAGCCGCCCATGAGCCTGCAACAGGAAAACCCCCGCTACCAACCCTACAAGGGTGCCGCCGCCGGCTGGGGCGCACTGATCAGCGTCACGCGCTTCTGGCTGGACAGCAAGCAACCGTTCAAGAACCTCCGTGCGCTGCTCAAGACCAACCAGAACGGCGGTTTCGACTGCCCCGGCTGTGCCTGGGGCGACTCCCCCGAAGACGGCCGGGTGAAGTTCTGCGAAAACGGCGCCAAGGCGGTGAACTGGGAAGCCACCAAGCGCCGTGTCGACGCGCCCTTCTTCGCCCGCCACAGCGTCACTTCGCTGCGCCAGCAGAGCGACTACTGGCTCGAATACCAGGGCCGGCTCACCGAACCGATGCGCTATGACCCGGCCACTGACCGCTACCTGCCGATCGACTGGGACGACGCCTTCGCCCTCATCGCCCAGCACCTGAACGCGCTGGAAAGCCCCGACCAGGCCGAGTTCTACACCTCCGGCCGGGCCAGCAACGAGGCGGCCTACCTCTACCAGCTGTTCGTCCGCGCCTTCGGCACCAACAATTTCCCCGACTGCTCGAACATGTGCCACGAGGCCAGCGGCGTCGCCCTGGGCCAGAGCGTTGGTGTCGGCAAGGGCACCGTGACCTTTGCCGACTTCGAGCACAGCGACGCGATCTTCGTCTTCGGCCAGAACCCCGGCACCAACCACCCACGCATGCTCGAACCGCTGCGCGAGGCGGTGAAGCGCGGCGCCCAGGTGGTCGCCTTCAACCCGCTCAAGGAGCGCGGCCTGGAACGCTTCCAGCACCCGCAGCACGCGCTGGAAATGCTCACCAACGGCTCCGAGCCGCTGAACACCGCGTTCTTCCGCCCGGCACTGGGCGGCGACATGGCCGCCGTGCGCGGCATCGCCAAGTTCCTTTTGCAGTGGGAGCGCGAGGCCCAGGCCAAGGGCGAGCCGGCGGTGTTCGACCATGAGTTCATCGCCGAACACACCCAGGGTGTCGACGGCTACCTCGCGCAGCTGGACGCCACCAGTTGGGAACACATCGTCCAGCAGTCGGGCCTGAGCCTGGAGGAAATCGAACAGGCGGCGCTGATGTACCGCCGCGCCGAGCGGGTGATCGTGTGCTGGGCGATGGGCATCACCCAGCACCACCATTCGGTGCCGACCATCCAGGAAATCGTCGCCCTGCAACTGCTGCGCGGCAACCTCGGGCGCCCCGGCGCCGGCCTCTGCCCGGTGCGCGGCCACAGCAACGTACAGGGCGACCGCACCATGGGCATCAACGACCGGCCGCCGGTGGCGCTGCTGGACTCCCTGGAAAAACGCTTCGGCTTCAAGGTGCCGCGCGACAACGGCCACAACACCGTCGAGGCCATCAACGCCATGCTCCAGGGCGAGGCCAAGGTCTTCATCGGCCTGGGCGGCAACTTCGCCCAGGCCACCCCGGACAGCCCACGCACCCACCGAGCCCTGGAAAGCTGCCAGCTGACCGTGCAGATCAGCACCAAGCTCAACCGCAGCCACCTCACCGTCGGCGGCGATGCGCTGATCCTGCCGTGCCTGGGCCGCACCGACATCGACCGCCAGGCCGAAGGTCCGCAGGCAATCACCGTGGAAGATTCCTTCAGCATGATCCACGCATCGTTCGGCCAGCTGGAGCCGTCGTCGAAGCAGATGCGCTCGGAGCCGGCCATCATCGCCGGCATCGCCAAGGCCACCCTGGGCAACCACCCGGTGGACTGGGACGCAATGATCGCCAACTACGACCGCATCCGCGATCTGATCGCCGACACCATTCCCGGCTTCAGCGACTTCAACCGTCGCGTGGCGCACCCGGGCGGCTTCTACCTGGGCAACCCCGCCGGCGCACGGCGCTGGAATACCGCCAGCGGCAAGGCCAACTTCCACCATCACCCGCTGCCGGCCGACCTGATCCACGAGAAGATCCGCAAATCCGGGCAGGAGCCGCATCTGATCCTGCAGACGCTGCGCTCCCACGACCAGTACAACACCACCATCTACGGCCTGGACGACCGCTACCGCGGCGTGCGCGGCCAGCGCGAGGTGGTTTTCGCCAACGAAGCGGACATCCGCCGCCTGGGCTTCGAGCCGGGCGAGAAGGTCGACCTGCTGTCGCTGTGGGACGATGGCGTGGAGCGCCGGGTGCACGGTTTCACCCTGCTGGCCTTCGACATCCCCGCCGGCCAGGCCGCCGCCTACTACCCGGAGACCAACCCGCTGGTGCCGCTGGAAAGCCACGGCGTGGGCAGCCACACGCCGACCTCCAAGTTCGTCGCCATCCGCTTCGAGAAGGCTCGGCCGAGCAAGCGGATCGCCTGACGCCCTCCTGCGGCGCTCCGTCCGGGGCGCCGCCGCCAGTTCCCGTTCGCGAGCAAGCTCGCTCCTGCAAAAAGCCGCACTGGTATGCCCTTCGTAGGAGCGAGCTTGCTCGCGAAGCCTTTCTGCGGGCGCGCAAGTGCCGCGTCCGCAGAAAAATCCGCCAGACACACATCAAGTAGGAAGAGACTGAAAGGTAAACTCGGAATGGACGGGGACTTTTCGTGAAAAGCCATCATTTCAATGGCATTTTGTGAGAAAAGCACGCCAAAATCGGAACCCCGGAATAACACTCAGACTGCCCAAAATCGAAAAAGTTCTGACCATAAATCAATTACTTGCATTCTTTGATGAAAGTCGTGTTACTCGTCGGAACCCCCTTGTCAGAGCCTTCGCACAAACAGAGGATCGCCACCAACATCCCCACAGAGAGATCCTCTCTATGAAGTACTCCTCGATGCTCCTGTTGTCCCTCGCGCTGGTCGGTGGCACCGCCTTCGCCGGCGGCGACACCCGTGCCGGCGTCGGTGGCGCCCTGGGCGGGGTATTGGGTTCGGTGGTCGGCGACGCAGTCGGCGGCAGCACCGGCGCAGCCATCGGCAGCGGCCTGGGTGGCGCAGCCGGCGGCGCAGTCGGCGCCCGCCACGGCAACAAGACCGAAGCCGCCATCGGCGGTGGCCTGGGCGCGGCCGGTGGCCAGGTGCTGGGCAACAAGATGGGCGGCACCACGGGCGGCCTGATCGGCGCGGCCCTTGGCGGCGGCGCCGGCGGCGCACTGGGCAACCATTACGCCGACAGCAACCGCGACGACGATGACGACCGCAACTACCGTCGCGCCCGCTACGACGACCGCCGTCACTACGACCGTCGCCATTACGATCGCCGCTGGCACGACAACGGCCGCCATCGCGGCTGGTACAAGCACAAGCATCATCACCGCGACTGGGATTGATCCAGGGCATAGCGCCGCTGATCCATTGATCCGCACGTCGACCGTCAGCCGGGCAGACATTGCCCGGCTGTTTTGTGTGCAGGACAATTTCCTCATCTCCACCCTACATTCAGGTTCGCAACATGCGTAAGACTCTTTCTGTTCTGGCACTGGCCCTGCTGGCCAGCCATGCCGTGGCCGACGACACCAAGACCGCCATCGGCGGCGGTGTGGGCGGCGCCCTCGGCAACGTGGTCGGCGGCGCCCTGGGCGGCTCCACTGGTGCGGCCATCGGCGCCGGTGTAGGCGGTGCAGCGGGCGGCGCGATGGGCGCGAAGAACGGCAACAAGACCGAGGCCGCCATCGGCGGTGGCCTGGGCGCGGCCGGCGGCTCGGTGATCGGCAACAAGGTCGGCGGCTCCACCGGTGGCGCCATCGGCGCGGGCCTGGGCGGCGCAGCCGGCGGCGCGCTGGGCAACCACCTGGCGGGCGACAAGGACGACAGTCACCACAGCGGCAGCCACCACAAGGGCAAGGGCCACTACAAGCACAAACACAAGCACCACGACGACTGACAGATGCACCTGTGAAAAAGCCCGCCGATTGGCGGGCTTTTTCGTTTCACATCGACCGATCAGGCTGGCAGGCAGGACAGCAACGCCCCCAACTCCGCGGGCGGCCGCCTTTCGATGCGCCGGTATTGCGCACCATCATCGGTACGCGCCAGCCAGCCGCCGTCGACCAGCGCGCGGCGCAGCAGGAGGTGATCGCCCAGCCGTTCCTGGGCCTGCAACAGCTGGTTGAGCGACTTCTCATCCCAGTGCTCGCGTGCCGGCAGCCGCGACCACAACACCCAGAGGCAGGCCTCGCGGTGGCTGTGCTTCTTCGGCCAGCGTTGCAGGCAGCCGGTGTCATCGAAGTAGCGCCGCCACTGCTCGACACGACGGAAATCCACCGCAGCGGCCGGCTCGGGCTCCCGCGCCAGGCGCGTAGCGGCCTCGTGACTGGCGCGCAGCGCCTGGTAATTGCGGAAACCGACCGCGCGGGCCAGCAGGTTGAGCATCTCGACATGGCCGGGGCGCTCGGGCGCTTCGTCGAGCTGGCGCGTCAGCGCCTTCGCCAGGGCGGAGATATCGGGGGCATGGTAGGGCAAGCGTTGCCTGGACACAGTGCAATCCTCGTTGCGTGCCAAGACCTCGCGCAGGAGGTTATCGGGGGTCGCCGAATTCCGATGCGGCACTGAAGGAAATGTGTCGGATCGTCAAAGCTGCGGGGAACCGCGCGGCAGGTTTAGCGCTCTCCATACGGAGGCGGCGACGCCTGGGTGAACTGCCGACCGGCGGTCAGCATAGGCCGGACGCCCATCCCGGACAAGCCCCGTGCCATACCGTCAGGCTGGTATAGGCTTGGCGGGCAGGGATCATCGAGCACAAGGAGTCTTTTCGTGAAAGCTGTCGCTGTGGCCGCACTGCTGCTTTCTCTGGGCGCCGCGCAGGCCGCGAATGCGGGGGACTGGCAGGTCTGCCAGCTGGAAGTGGAGATCACCGGGACGCTGAAGCAGCCCGTACGGGGGCTGCAGGGCCGCGTGCAGTCGGCCAAGCCACGCTCCGCCGGCACCCAGTGCCCGAGCCAGGGCGAACTGATCGCCTTCGAACCGGAAACTGCCGACTGGCAGAGCCGCATCCCACGCAAGCACTGGCCCGCGCCGGGGCAACGGGTGTGGATGCGCTATCAGTACCTTGATGGGTGGTGCAAGCGTGATGGCAACGATGGGCCGTGTCGGATCGAGCATTATCCGATGGGGTGGTAGCTGGAGAGCGCCGCCTCGCGCCGATCGCGGTCCTACGCGGGCGCTGCGTATCGGCATTTCCCGGCCAGGGCGTAATCCCTCCGCGATGGATTTCGCGGACAAGGTCCGCTCCTACCCCATCCCACCATCGCGCTCCCGTCCGGGACATGCGTCGGGCGATGGTTCGCGAGCAAGCTCGCTCCTACAGGAAAAGCGTCCTCCCACACTCGGCTTTGGCTTTGGCTTTAAAAGTCTTCCAGGGAAACAGCCAAGCGCTCCGGGCCGCCCCTTTCAGGAGGCCTCGTTGAAGCGGAGTTTCAGGGGTTGAGCGGCATGGATGCCGCGAGAGCGTTGTCGGGCCAGGGATGGCCCGTCAACGCGTGCCCCTGAAACTTCGCTTCAACGAGGGAATTTTTCGCCTAAGCGAAAAACCGGATGGAGGGGCAAGCCTTCTTGGTTACTTCTTCGGCGTTTGGAAGAAGTGACTCGCCGAGAGGCGAAACAAGAGGCCAGCGCATGCGCCGAAGCGGCGCAGAAACTCCCATGCCAATGCATCCCATCACTCGCCTAAGAGCGCGTACGCAGGAGCTCGCGCGAGCAAGTGAAGTGCATCGGCCACATAAGCACATCGCGGACGGAGTCCGCTCCTACGATCATGCAGGTCAGCCGCGCACCAGGACTTCCATCGCCTCGCGCAACCCCGGCGGAATCGCCACCGGCCGATTGCTCTGCCGATCCACGAATACGTGCACGAACTTCCCCGCCGCACAGGCCAGTTCTTCACCCTCGAGGAAAATCGCCAACTCGTACTGCACCGAGCTGTTGCCCAGCTTGCCGACCCGCAGGCCGACCTCGATGCGCTCGGGGAAGGCCACCGGCGCGAAGTAGTCGCAGCTGGAGCTGACCACGAACCCCACCACCTCGCCATCGTGGATATCCAGCCCGCCGCGCTCGATCAGGTAGGTGTTCACGGCGGTGTCGAAGAAGCCGTAATAGGTCACGTTGTTCACATGGCCGTAGATGTCGTTGTCGTGCCAGCGTGTGGTGATCGGCTGGAAGTGCGCGTAATCCGCGCGGCTGGGGTGCTGTTCGCTCATCGGGGTCTCAGAAGGCGGCTCGGTAGATGGCCAGCGCGTCGCTCTCGCTGACTTCGCGGGGATTATTCACCAGCAGGCGCTGCTGCAACATCGCATCGGCAGCCAGGCGCGGCAGCGAGTCTTCCGGCACGCCGGCATCGCGCAGGCGCGAGGGCAGGCCGCTGCGCGGGCTGAGGTCGGCCAGTTCGGCGATGAACTGCTCGGTGCGATCGGCGTCATGGCGCAGGCGTTCGCCCAGCAGCAGCGGCGCCAGCTCGGCATAGAAGGTGCCGGCGCTGGGGGCGTTGAAGCGGATCACCTCGGGCAGCACCAGCGCATTGCTCAGCCCGTGGGGAATATGGAAGTGCCCGCCCAGCGGGTAGGCCAGCGCGTGCACGGCAGCCACCGGAGCGTTGGCGAAGGCCTGGCCGGCCAGGCAGGCGCCCAGCAGCATGGCCTGGCGCGCCTCGCGGTTGCGCCCGTTGTGCACCGCCTCGTCGAGATTCAGCGCCAGCAGGCGCAGGGCCTCGCGGGCCAGCAGGTCGGACAGCGGGTTCTTCTTCAGCTTGCTGGTGTAGGCCTCGATGGCGTGGACCATGGCGTCGATGCCGGTGGCGGCGGTGACCGCCGGCGGCAGACCGAGGGTGAGGTCGGCGTCGAGCACGGCCAGGTCCGGCAGCAGGTGCGGGCTGACCACGCCCATCTTGGTGGTCTCGCCGGTGGTGACGATGGCGATCGGCGTGACCTCCGAGCCAGTGCCGGCGGTGGTCGGCACCTGGATCAGCGGCAGGCGCGGGCCGCGCGCGTTGCCGACGCCGAAGACATCCTTGAGATTCTGGGTCGCCAGCGGATGAGCCAGCAGCGCCACCAGCTTGGCGACGTCCATCGAGCTGCCGCCGCCATAGCCGATCACCAGTTGCGCGGCCATCCGCCGCGCCTGCTCCGAGGCTTCCAGTACGATGCTTTCCGGCGGATCGGCCAGTACCTGGTCGAAGACTTCCACCGCCACGCCGACCGCCGCGAAGCCCGGCAACACGCCGTCGAGCATGTTCAGGCGGGTAATGCCGGGGTCGGTGACGATGAGCACGCGCTGGGCGCCGCGCTCGCGACAGAGTTCACCCAGTCGGGCGGCGGAGCCACTCTCGCAGAGGATCTGCGCAGTGGTGGCGAAGCTGAAAGGCTGCATGACGGTCCCCGGTTCTTGTCGTTGTACGGCGGAAAATCCGTTGGCCACCGCTCGGCGGCCAGCCGGGGGAGCATAGCAACGCGAGGGACACCCATGAAACCTTGTACCGCCAGGCGAAACCGTTATTCACCAGATGAATGCACGCATGCCGTTACCGCTACAGACAATCTCCGCCACATCGCAGATAGCGATAGCGGTAAAACGTGCCAGGTTAACCAGCGGCCAGATCCGGCTCGTCAAGGCCGCATTCCAGGCTCCGGACAATCGCCGCAAACCCTAGAATGGAGCGGCTGACAATAACAACAACGAGTGGATACACCCGCCTTGAAAATCCAACCGCTTCCGCCGCTGAACAGCCTACTGGCCTTCGAGTGCGCGGCCCGCCATCTCAGCTTTACCCAGGCCGCCCAGGAGCTGAACGTTACCCAGGGCGCCATCAGTCGCCAGATCCGCCTGCTCGAGGATTACCTGGGCCGGCAGCTGTTCGAGAGAACCACGCGGACCATCAACCTGACGCCCAGTGGCGCCCAGTACCACGAAACCGTCCGTGACAGCCTGCTGCACCTCGCCCGCGCGACCGGGGAAATACGCCAATGGCAGGGCGGCCAGCAGGTGACCGTGGCCACCAGCACGGCAATGGCCTCTCTCTGGTTGCTGCCCAAGGTCGCCGAGTTCCAGAACCAGCATGAGGCGATCGACCTGAGAATCGTGGCCCTCGACCACGTGAAGGACTACGCGCGGCTCAACTGTGACCTGGCGCTGTACTACTGCAGTTCGCCGCCCAGGGCGATGGAAGTCACGCCGCTGTTCTCGGAGGAGATCTACCTGGTCTGCAGCCCGAACTACCTGGCCAAGCATCCGGAACTCTCAACCGTGGAAGGCCTGTCCAGTTGCACCTGGCTCTGGCTGGAAGACTCGCAGCGCGACTGGATCGGCTGGCCGGAATGGTTGCGCCGTACCGGGCATGCGTCCCTCACACCCAGGCACCGGGTGAACATCAATAGCTACGGCATGCTGATTCAGACCGCCATCAGCGGCCAAGGCGTCGCGCTGGCGTGGAACCGCCTCGTCGACGATGCCTTGAGCACGGGCGCACTGGTCAGGCCCAATGCCGCCGTGTTGCAGACCGATGCGACCTTCTGCCTGCTGGAATCCCTCAACGGTCATGGCCAACGGCAAAGCGTGCGGCTATTCCGCGAATGGCTGATGGGGCAGCCGTCGGTGCGCGGCCAGTGAGCCACCCCGCCCGGGCGCTGGGCTGAAACGGCCAACGCCGCTGGCTTTCGACCAGCGGCGTTGGTTCTGTGAGGTGGCTGGGAGGCCAGGGTCAGCCGGCTTTTCGGGCGCTCAATGCGCTCTGAACAGCCGCGCCCAGCACCGTTCCACGACGAAACGGGACACCCTCCGGGGAAACTTCCTGAAGCCGTGCACCACCACCCGGCGGATGCTCGGGCAGGCCGTCGGGCCTTTCCTGCCGCAGGGTGCGGATCAGGGTGTAAGCCATGACCGTCATCAGAATGGCGATCGGCAGGCCGACGGCGATGCTCGCCATCTGGATCGCCTTGAGCCCTCCAGCCAGCAGCAGCCCAGCAGCGATGGCACCTTCGAGAACGCACCAGAGCAGCCTGATCCAGTTGGGCGGGTTGGTACTGCCCAGGGCATTCAGGGTGCAGAGTACCTGGGTGCCGGCATCCGCCGTGGTCACGAAGTGCACCGCCAGCAGCAGGCAGACCAGCACCGAAAGCGCAGCGCCGACCGCAGGACCATCCAGTTCTCCCAGCAGGGTGAACATGGCGGCCGTGGTTTCCTTCTGGGTCGCGAGCAGGACGGTGCCGCCTTCGAACCTGGCCTGATCCTGACCGACAACAGTGTTCGCCGCCTCCTGCTGATAGTGCTGGCGGTCGACCTGCTCGCTCTTCAGCGCGGCACCGCCGAACACGGACATCCACAGAATGGTCACCAGTGTCGGTACGAAGAGCGCACCAATGATCAGCTCGCGAATGCGGCGGCCCCTGGAGATGCGCGCGATGAACAGCCCCACGAACGGCCCCCAGGTCATCCACCAAGGCCAGTAGAACGCCGTCCACCAGTTCTGCCACTGGCTGTCCTTCTGGGTGTCCATCCACAGGCTCAGGCCGGGCAGGTTCTGCAGGTAATCCCCGGTGGACTCGAACATCAGGTTGAGGATGTAGCGCGTCGGGCCGATGGCCAGGACCACCAGCATCAACAGGAAAGACAGGTACATGTTCAGCGTGGATATCCGCTTCATGCCCCGCGAGAGTCCGGCCAGCAGGGACACCGAGGCGATGAGGGTAACCACCAGGATGATCGACAGCTGCAGGGCGATGCTGACCGGCAGGCCGAAGACCTGGTGCAGCCCGGTGTTGATCTGCGCGACACCCAGGCCCAGCGACTGCGACACGCCGAACGCGGTGATTGCCACCCCGAGGATATCGACGGTGTGGCCGATCCAGCCGTAGATCCGCTCGCCGATCAGCGGATAGAGAATGGAGCGCAGCGCCAGCGGCAGCCCCCGCCGGTAGGCGAAGTACGCCAGGCTCAAGCCGATCAGGGTGAAGATGGCCCAGGGATGCAGGCCCCAGTGGAACAGGGTGATGCGCATCGCCGCCGTGGCCGCCTCGTCAGTCAGTCCGGCGGCGAAAGGGTTGCTGGCGTAGTGCAGCATGGGTTCGGCGACCGACCAGAAGATCAGGCCGATGCCCATCCCGGCACTGAACAGCATGGCGATCCAGGAGGCGAAGCTGAATTCCGGCTCGTCACCCTCAGCGCCCAGCTTCAGGTCGCCATAGCGACTGGCCGTCAGGTACAGCAACAGGCAGAGCACCACGCTGACCAGCGCCAGGTAATACCACTTGAAGTTGTCGAGGATGAAACCGGAGGTCGTTTCGAAGGTTTTCGCCGCCTGTTCACCGCTGAACGCGCAGAACAGCACGAAGGCAATCACGGTCACGATCGAAGTCAGGGTTACTTTCGGATTGAGGCCTTTGAGCAGGCCCGATTCAGCACGCATATCCAGTCCCCATTTATTCTTGTTCAGGGCTTTTTGGTCGAGTGAACGAGGCCGTTGGCCGGCCTCTGAGGGCGATCAGGAAAATTCGCCTCACTCTGCAGTGACCCTGGTGCGCACGGCTCCAGGGCGTGGCCACAACATGGTGGAGACGGCAGAGCCGAACAACTCATTTCTCCTCATCAATTAATTACCAAAATGCATTAATCGAAAAAGTCTCACAACCCGCCAGTACGCCTATATGACTTGAACTAAGCTGAACAATCGATTTATTAATTAATGATAAAAAGTAATTAATCAGCTCGAAAAAATCGTTTGTCCGTCCTTCCCTCTCTTGCCGACACTCGCCGCCATGCCGCCGGCCTCAGGGGCCGCGCATCCTCCCTCCGTGCCAGCCAAGAGAGAACAACAATGACTTCGACTGCACCCCGCCTGATTCCGACCCACGCCCTGGAAACCATCCTCGCGCCGATCCACCAGGCCCACGGCCTCACCAACGAGTTCTATACCGAGCAGCGCTATTTCGAGCTGGAGCGCGATCACGTGATGGGACGCAACTGGGCCTGCGTCGGCTTCGCCAGCGACCTGCCGAAGAACAACTTCGTCAAGCCGGTGGACTTCATGGGGTTGCCGCTGCTGCTGATGCGCAACCGCGAAGGCGTGCTGCAGGTTTTCCATAACGTCTGCAGCCATCGTGGCGTCAAGCTGGTACGCGAAGCCGGAGAAATCCAGGGCGTGATCCGCTGCCCCTACCATTCCTGGACCTACGACCTGAACGGCGCGCTGAAGGGCACGCCGCACGTCGGCGGCATCAACCAGCACAAGGACGAACGCTTCGCCTGCGAGAAACACGGCCTCAAGGCCCTGCGCAGCGCCATCTGGATGGACATGGTGTTCGTCAACCTCAGCGGCGATGCGCCGGAGCTGCAAGAGCAGCTGGCGCCGCTGACCGAGCGCTGGAGCCAGTTCCTCGGCACCAACGGTATGAGCCTGTTGCGCCGGGAAGCCACCAGCGGCGCCTTGAGCATCAAGGTCGACTGCAACTGGAAGCTGGCGGTGGAGAACTACTGCGAGTCCTACCATCTGCCCTGGGTGCACCCGTCGCTGAACAGCTACTCGCGCCTGGAAGACCACTACAACATCCTGTTCGACCGGTTCGCCGGCCAGGGCAGCCATGCCTACAACCTGTCGGATGTCGCCGGCACGCACCTGCCGATCTTCCCATCCTGGCCGCAGGACCGCCTGCGTACCGCCGAATACGTGGCGTTCTTCCCCAACGTGCTGCTGGGCATCCAGGCCGACCACGCCTTCGCCATGATGCTCGAACCCGTCGCCCCCGGCCGGACCATCGAGCACCTGCGCCTCTTCTATATCGGCGACGAAGCCCTGGACGAGCGTTACGAGGCTGCGCGCAAGGCCGTCATGGAGTCCTGGCGCGTGGTGTTCGCCGAGGACATCGCCTCGGTCGAGGGCATGCAACTGGGTCGCAGCTCCCCCGGTTACAACGGCGGGGCCTTCTCCCCGGAAATGGACGTGCCCACTCACTATTTCCATCAATGGGCCGCTCGCGAGCTGCTCGACTACGCGCAGAAAGCCTGAGGTGATCGCCATGCAGACGATCGCCCCGCACTGGCTGAACTACATCGATGGACAGTGGCACGACAGTGGCCAGCGGCTCACCGTCCACAATCCCGGCACGACCGAGCCCGTGGCCACCATCGCCCAGGCCACGGTCGCCGACGCGGAGCGCGCCGTGCAGGCGGCGCGCCGCTGCGCCGACAGTGGTGAGCTGACTCGCGCACGCCCGGCCCAGCGGGTGGCCTGGCTGCTGGAGGTGGCGGCGCAGATCCGTGCGGTGACCGACGAAGGCGCCTGGGTGCTGTGCCAGGAGAACGGCAAGTGCCTGCGCGATGCCCGCGACGAATTCGTCGAGGCCGCGCGCTACTTCGAGTACTACGCCGGGATGGCCGACAAGATCGAGGGGACATCCATCCCCCTGGGCAACGGCTACATGGACTTCACCGTATACGACCCGATGGGCGTATCGCTGCAGATCGTGCCGTGGAACTTCCCGGTGTCGATCTGCGCCCGCTCGCTGGCGCCAGCGCTGGCCGCCGGCAACGCGGTGGTGATCAAGTCGCCGGAGCTTTCGCCGCTGGGGCTCTGCGTGCTGCTCAAGGCCATCGAGCGCGCCGGCTTGCCCCGCGGCGCGGTGAACCTGATCTGCGGCCGTGGGCGCGAAGTGGGCGCCTATCTCGCCGGGCATCGTGCGGTCGACCAGATCGTCTTCACCGGTTCGGTCGGCACCGGCCAGAGCATCCTGCGCAGCGCCGCCGAGCATGCAACGCCCTGTGTGATGGAGTTGGGCGGCAAGTCTGCGGCGCTGGTCTTCCCCGACCATGACCGCGAGCAACTGCTGGCCAGCGTGCGCAACGGCATCTTCTTCAACGCCGGCCAGGTCTGCTCGGCCATGTCGCGCCTGCTGGTGCAGCGCTCGCTGTACGAAGAGGTGGTCGCCGACGTCGTCGCCCTGGCCAGGAACCTGAGCGTCGGCATCGGCCAGGACAACCCCGGCCTGACCCCGGTGATATCCGCCGGCCAGCTCGCCGGCATCGAAGCCCTGTGCCGGCGCGCCCAGCAGCAAGGCGCGGTGGTCGCTACCGGAGGCGAAGCCATCGGCGAGGGCTGCGGACACTTCATGGCGGCCACGGTACTGCGCGACATCACCCCGGAAATGGAGATTGCCCAGAGCGAGGTGTTCGGCCCGGTCCTCGCGGTGATTCCATTCGACAGCGAGGATGAGGCCATCGCCATCGCCAACGGTACCGACTTCGGCCTGGTCGCCGGCGTCTTCACCCAGGACCTCAACCGCGCACTGCGATGCGCCCGGCGCCTGCGCGCCGGCCAGGTATTCGTCAACGAATGGTACGCCGGCGGCATCGAGACGCCCTTCGGTGGGGTCGGGCTATCCGGTTTTGGCCGGGAAAAAGGCCAGGAGGCCCTGTACAGCTACGTCAGGACCAAGAACCTGGCCGTACGCATCAGCGGCGAATGAGGGCAGGGCGATGAAGAAGTGGCTGTGCATCATCTGTGGCCTGATCTATGACGAAGCCCTCGGCTGGCCGGACGACGGCATCGTCGCCGGCACTCGCTGGGAAGACGTTCCCGAAGACTGGCTGTGCCCCGAGTGCAAGGTCGGCAAGGCCGATTTCGAGATGATCGAGATCAGCGAACCGCCCACCGCCGTCGCCACACCCGCGGCTGCACCGAAACTGCCGATGGCGACGGCCATTCCTGCCCAGCCGATCGTCATCATCGGCAGCGGCCATGCCGGTTACGGCCTGGCCCAGGAACTGCGCAAGGCCAACCCGCAACTGGAGATCCGCGTCCTGACCCAGGACTGTGGGCATCACTACTCCAAGCCGGCACTCTCCATTGCCCTGGCCCAGGGCCGCCACCCCGCGGCGCTGGCGACGGAAAGCCCGCTGGCGGTGGAGCGCCGCCTGGGCATCCGCATCTACCCGCACTGCCGGGTCGAACGCATCGACGCTGACGCGAAGCGCCTGCACACCAGCCTCGGCGACATGGACTACGGCCAGCTGGTACTGGCCAGCGGCGCCTCGCCCTTGCGCCTGCCCATCGAGGGTTGCGCGGATGCGCTGGTCAGCGTCAACAACCTGCACGACTACCAGGCCTTCCGCGACCGCCTGGAAGGTGCGCACAGCGTGGCGATCCTGGGCGACGGCCTGATCGGCTGCGAGTTCGCCAATGACCTGGCGAGCAGTGGCTACGCGGTGCGCGTCATCGGCCTGGGCGCCTGGCCCATGGAGCGCCTGCTGCCCGCCCAGGCCGGAGTGCACCTGCAACACGCACTTTCCGAACTCGGCGTGCAGTGGCACCTGGGCACCACGCTGCAACGCATCGAGCGGCAAAGCAGCGGCTATCGCCTGAGCCTGGCGGACGGCCAGCAGGTGCAGGCAGACCTGGTGCTCTCCGCCGTCGGCCTGCGCCCGAACCTGCAACTGGCCGCCGACGCCGGGCTGGCATGCGGGCGCGGCATCCAGGTCGACGCCCACCTGCAGACCTCGGCGCCCGGCATCTACGCCCTGGGCGACTGCATCGAGGTCGACGGCCAGTTGCTGCCGTACCTGGCGCCGATCAATGAGGGCATCCGCGCACTGGCCAGGACGCTGCTGGGGCAACCGAGCGCCGTCCGCTACCCGCTGATGCCGGTGATCGTGAAAACCCCCGCTGCGCCGCTCTGCCTGCTGCCACCGCCGCTGGATTGCGCGGGCCAGTGGCGCTGCGAAGCGACGGCCGACGGCCTGAGCGCCGCCTTCCATGACCCGTCTGGCGCCCTGCGCGGTTTCGTCCTGCTCGGTCGGCAGGCCCAACAACAACGAAGTGCCTGGCTGCAGAACTGCCAGAGCACCCCACAGAACGTGGCTTGAGTGCGCCCCATAAACAGTATCGTCAACCTGCCTTACGATGATCGCAGCTGCGGCTGGTATGCCGCGCTGCCCGAACCACTACCCCGTCCCCGCCTGCTTGGCGAACAGAACGCCGACTACGTGGTGATCGGCGCCGGCTTCGCCGGCCTTGCCGCCGCGCGCCGGCTGGCCGAACATCAGCCGCAGGCGCGCATCCTGCTGGTGGATGCCCAGCGCATCGGCTATGGCGCCTCCGGGCGCAACTCCGGCTTCGTCATCGACCTGCCGCACAAGTTCGCCCTGGAGCATCCCGACCCTGGGCACAAGCAGCGCCTGCTGGGCCTCAATCGCGCGGCCATCGACCAGTTGCAGGGCCTCATCGCACGCCACGGCATCGACTGCCAGTGGTCCCACGCCGGCAAGTACCAGGGTGCGGTGGGCGAGCGCGGCCTGGCCTACCTCGATCACTTCGAGAAACTGATGGCCGACCTCGGCGAACCCTACCGCCTGGTGGAGCGCGACGAACTGGCTGGCCTGCTCGGCACCCGGCACTACAGCCGGGCCATCTTCACCCCCGGCTGCTACCTGATGCAGCCGGCCGCGCTGGTGCGCGGACTGGGCGATTCACTACCGCCGAACGTCGAGGTCCTGGAGGAATCGGCGATCCAGCGCCTGCAGCGCGATGCCGGCGGGCGCTGGATTCTGCACGGCGCCCAGGGACTGATCCGCACCCCCCAGGTGCTGCTGGGGACCAGTGTCTTCACCCAGGAATTCGGTTTCCTGCGCAACCGCCTGCTGCCGGTGATGACCTTCGCCAGCTGGACCCGCCCACTCAGCGACGCCGAGATGGACAGCATCGGCGCCCAGGCCGACTGGGGCCTGACGCCGGCCGACCACGCCGGCACCACGCTGCGCATGACCCAGGATCGCCGACTGATCATACGCAACACCTACAAGCATGTGCCGCGCTACGGGCGCAGCATTGGCGACGGCACCCGCGCGAAGATTCGCGACGATCACCGCCAGGCTTTCCTCGCCCGCTACCCGCAACTCGCCGCCGTGCCCTTCACCCACACCTGGGGCGGGGTCTATGCCATCTCGCGCAACTTCACCAATTTCTTCGGCCAACTGGACGACGGGGTGTTCGCCACGGCGTGCGACAACGGCGTCGGCGCGGCCTGGGGCACCATTTCCGGGACATTGCTGGCCGACCGGGCAGTGGGTGCCGCCTCCAGCCTGCTCGATGACATTCAGGCGGTCACCGGCATGCCGTCGCTCAACCCGCCGGAGCCCTTCCTCGGCCTGGGTGTGCGCACGCGCATCCGCTGGGCGGCCTGGAACAGCAGGAGCGAGTTGTGATGCCCAAGGCAACCGGCCCGGTACTGCTGGTCGATCACCGCGACCTGGACTTCACCCCTCGCGGCGGGCCGCCGGGCCACGCAGGCGTGGCCCGAGCCATCAGCCAGGAGATCTCGCCGAACCTGGGCATCGGTTTCGCCCGCTGGGAGGGCGCCGAAGTGGCCTGGACGCTGCTCTATGACGAAGTGGTCTTCGTCATCGAGGGCTGCTTCGAACTGCGCGCGAACGGCGAGCTGTACCGCGTACTGCCGGGCCAGATGCTGTGGATTCCCGAGGGTACCGAACTGGTCTACGGCGGCCATGCGCTGTTCGGCTATGTCGTGCATCCAGGGGACTGGAAGCGCCGCCACGGCCTCGACTAGCCGCTGATCAGGGGCCCCAATTGCTCTCACTGACCAAGTCCTTCGGGACGCTGTACGTGGCGACCCTGCTGATGCAGCTGGGTTCGAGCCTGCTGATGACCTACCTGGCCCTGCGCCTGGACGCCCACGGCATCGCCGAGCGCTGGAGCGGCGCGCTGATGGCGGCCAATGCGCTGGGCATGGTGCTGGGCGGACGCATCGGCTACTGGCTGATCGGCCGTGCCACCCATCCCCGCGCCTTCGTCACCGGCGCCGGCATCATCATTACCGCGGTGCTCTGCCACCTGTTCAGCGACTGGCTGCCCCTCTGGCTGGTGCTGCGCTTCGTGGTAGGTGCCGCGATGATGTGCCAGCTGATGGTCATCGAAAGCTGGCTCAATGACTGCGCGCCGGGGGATCGACGTGGCGGCGCCATGTCGCTGTACATGGTGGCCAGCTACGTCGGCATGATGCTCGGGCAATTGCTGCTCAGCCTGGGCAATGGCCTGGATGTCCGCGTGCTGGTCGGCGTGGCCATCGCCTTCGCCGTCGGCCTGGTGCCGATGGCCATGCACCGGGGGCTGCAGCCCTCGGTAATGGCGCAGACGCGGGTGAATCCAATGGTCCATGTCCGGCGCCTGCCCCAGGCGCTGGGCTGTATCCTCGGCTCGGGGCTGCTCAACGGCTGCTTCTACGGGCTGGCGCCGATCTTTGCCGCGCAACGCGGTTTCACGCCAGCCCAGGTCGGCCAGTTCATGGCCCTGAGCATCGCCGCGGGACTGGCTGCCCAACTGCCGCTGGGCTGGCTGTCGGATCGCTACCCGCGCGTTGTCCTGATCCGGGTCATCGCCATGCTGCTGGCCGTCACCTACCTGCCGCTGGTTTTCCTCGATACGTCGCAGCACGCGTGGATACTGCTGGCGGGCGCAGCCATCGGCTTCCTGCAGTTCTGCCTGTACCCGCTGGGCATTGCCCACGCCAATGCCAACCTGGAGCCGGACTTGCGCGTCGGGGTAGCGGGGGTACTGCTGGCGACCTTCGGCGTCGGCGCGAGCATCGGCCCGTTGCTGGCCGGCGCGTTGATGGAGCGTCTGGGCCCTACGGCGCTCTATCTGTTCAGCATCGGAGTGGCCGCGCTGCTGGTGGGCCTGCTGCGGGCTCCGCGGGAGATCGCGCTGCCGGGGTTCCCGGCGCAGTGAGCGGACGCCTGTCGCAGGCTGGCCGGGCGCCAGCCCGCGGCACAATCGTCAAACGGCGACCGGCGCCTTGATGTGCGGGTGGGCTTCATAGCCGACCAGCTCGAAGTCCTCGAAGCGGAAGTCGAACAGGTCCTTCACCTCGGGGTTGATCTTCATGGTCGGCAGCGGCAGCGGCTGGCGGGTCAGCTGCAGGTCGGTCTGCTCCAGGTGGTTGGCGTACAGGTGGCAGTCGCCGCCGGTCCAGATGAACTCGCCCGGCTGCAGGCCGGCGACCTGCGCGACCATCAGGGTCAGCAGCGCGTAGCTGGCGATGTTGAAGGGTACGCCGAGGAAGATGTCGGCCGAACGCTGGTACAGCTGGCAGCTGAGCTTGCCGTCGGCGACGTAGAACTGGAACAGCGCGTGGCACGGCGGCAGGGCCATTTCGTCGATCAACGCGGGGTTCCACGCGGAGACGATCAGGCGGCGCGAGTCCGGGTTTGTCTTCAGCATCTGCATCAGGTTGGCGATCTGGTCGATGTGGCGGCCGTCCGGCGCCGGCCAGGAACGCCACTGGTAGCCGTAGACCGGACCCAGGTCGCCGTTCTCGTCGGCCCACTCGTCCCAGATCGAGACGCCGTTTTCCTTCAGGTAGGCGATGTTGGTCGAACCTTTGAGGAACCACAGCAGCTCATGGATGATCGATTTGAGGTGGCACTTCTTGGTGGTCACCAGCGGGAAGCCTTCGGCGAGGTCGAAACGCATCTGGTGGCCGAACACGCTGTAGGTGCCGGTGCCGGTGCGATCGCTCTTGAAGGTGCCGTGTTCGCGCACGTGGCGCATGAGGTCGAGGTACTGTTTCATCGCTGCGGTTTCACCCAAAAGCCCGGCGCTGAGGCTCTGCGGCGCGGCTCCTGGGTGAGCCGCCGGCAGAGCGAATCGCCCGGCAGAATCTGAACAAGCGGCAATACTAAGGGCCTGGGCAGGGGATCGCCACCCTGGCCGACCAATACCCCGATGCAAGCGGCGTCAGACCGCACGTCCCAACCGTTCGCCTGTTGATAGAGAGGTCGTCATGTCCGAGGCATCGCTGCCCGCCTTTCCCCTTTCGCGCCGCCGCCTGCTGGCGGTGGCCTGCGCCAGCGCCGCGATGGGCGGGGTGCTGCTCAGTCCCGCCGGGCGCTGCTGGGCGGCGCTGACGCCGCAGGCCGAAGTGGAGCTGGAAGGCTTCATGACCCTCTCCCAGCGCCTCACCGGGCGCAGCAACCTCGATCCGCGCATCGGCCAGCGCCTGTTCCAGGCCCTGGCGCAGCGCGATACCGCGCTCAAGCAGAGCCTCACCGAGCTGCTCGATCGCCTGGGCGATGATCCGGCGAGCTGGAACGAGCGCCAGCAGTGGCTGGCGCGGCAGATTCTCGGCGGCTGGTACCTGGGGCAGATCGGCGATGACAGCAGCGCCACCGTGGTCACCTACGAGCAGGCGCTGATGTTCCGCGCGGTGGACGACGTGCTGGTGATCCGCAGCTACTGCCCGAACAAGCCCGGCTTCTGGGCCGCGCAGCCCGTCGAGCGGGGGGCTTGAGCATGAACGATACGCAACGCGCGGATTTCGTGGTGGTCGGCTCCGGCGTGGCCGGCGCGCTGGTCGCCCATCAACTGGCACTGGCCGGCAAGGACGTGCTGATCCTCGAGGCCGGCCCGCGCATGGGCCGCTGGGAGATCGTCGAGCGCTTCCGCAACCAGGCGGACAAATCCGACAACCAGGCGCCCTATCCGTCCACCCCATTCGCACCGCATCCGCAGTTCAAGCCGGACAACCACTACCTGATCCAGAAGGGTGAACACCCCTACGACGTGCAGTACATCCGCGCCGTGGGCGGCACCACCTGGCACTGGGCGGCCTCCGCCTGGCGCTTCCTGCCCAACGATTTCAAGCTGCGCAGCCTGTATGGCGTAGGCCGCGACTGGCCCATCGAGTACGCCGAGCTGGAGCCCTGGTACCAGCGCGCCGAGGAGGAACTGGGCGTCTGGGGCCCGGGCGACGAGGAACTCGATTCGCCACGCAGCCAGCCCTACCCCATGCCACCGCTGCCGCTGTCGTGGAACGAGCAGCGCATCAAGACCCTGCTCAACGCCAACGGCTACCGCGTGGTCACCGAACCGGTGGCGCGCAACAGCCGCCCCTACGACGGCCGCCCGACCTGCTGCGGCAACAACAACTGCATGCCCATCTGCCCCATCGGCGCCATGTACAACGGCATCGTCCATGTCGAGAAGGCCGAAGCCGCCGGCGCCCGGCTGATCGATAACGCCGTGGTGTTCAAGCTGGAGAAGGGCGAGGCCGGCAAGATCGTCGCGGCCCTCTACAAGGACCCGCAGGGCAACGAGATGCGCGTCGAGGGCGACACCTTCATCCTCGCCGCCAACGGCATCGAGACGCCCAAGCTGATGCTGATGTCCGAGGTCGGCAACAGCTCGGACATGGTCGGCCGCAACCTCATGGACCACCCGGGCACCGCCGTGCAGTTCTATGCCAACGAGAAACTCTGGCCAGGCCGCGGGCCGCAGGAGATGACCTCCATGGTGGGCTTCCGCGATGGCGCCTTCCGTAGCGAGTACGCGTCGAAGAAGATCCACCTGTCCAACCTCTCGCGCACCGACCAGGTGGCCGCCGAGCTGATCCGCCACGGGCCGCTGCTGCTGGGCCACGACCTGGAGGCGAAGATCCGCGACCGCGCCGCGCGCTTCGTGCGCTTCGACAGCTTCCACGAAATCCTCCCGCACCCGGAGAACCGCATCGTGCCCAGCGCCACCGAGCGCGACGCGGCCGGCATCCCCAAGCCCGAGTTCACCTATGCAATGGACGACTACGTGCGCAAGAGCGCGGTGCACACCCGCGAGGTCTACGCCAACGCGGCCAAGTTGCTAGGCGGTGAAGAGGTGACGTTCGACGACAGTTTCGCCAACAACAACCACATCACCGGCACCGTGCTGATGGGCGCCGACCCGAAGGATTCCGTGGTGGACGCCCAGTGCCGGACCCACGACCACCCCAACCTGTTCATCGCCAGCAGCGGCGTGATGCCCACCGTCGGCTCGGTGAACTGCACCCTGACCATCGCCGCCCTGGCCCTGCGCCTGGCCGAGCACCTGAAGCGGGAGGCCAAGGCATGAAACGTCTTCTCCTGCTCGCCCTGCTGGCCGCACCACTTCTCGCCCACGCGGCCAATGCCCTGGACCCCGCGCCAGCGGAAGTCCTGCAACGCGGCGAATACCTGGCCCGCGCCGGCGACTGCGCGGCCTGCCATACGGTGCCGGGCGGCAAACCTTTCGCCGGCGGCCTGCCGCTGGCCACGCCGCTGGGCGCGGTGTACTCCACCAACATCACCCCCGACCCGAAGACCGGCATCGGCAGCTACAGCTACGACGACTTCGCCCGCGCCGTGCGCGAGGGCGTAGCCAAGGGCGGCACCCGGCTCTACCCGGCGATGCCCTACACCGCCTATGCGAAGGTCAACGACGAGGACATGCAGGCCCTCTACGCCTGGTTCCTCGAAGGCGGCGTGCAGGCCGTGGCGCAGCCCAACCGCGATTCGGACATCACCTGGCCGCTGGACATGCGCTGGCCCCTGGCGATCTGGAACCTGCTGTTCCACGACGACACGGTCTACCAGCAGAACCCCAAACAGAGCGCGGCCTGGAACCGTGGCGCCTACCTGGTCCAGGGCCTGGCCCACTGCGGCACCTGCCACACCCCGCGCGGCATGGCCTTCCAGGAGAAAGCCACGGACGAGCGCAGCACCGGCTTTCTCTCCGGCGCCGCGCTGGGCGGCTGGTACGCCTTCAACATCACCCCCGACACCCACAGCGGCATCGGCGGCTGGAGCGACGCGGAGATCGTCCAGTACCTCAGGAGCGGCCGCGTACCGGGCAAGGCCCAGGCCGCCGGGCCCATGGCCGAGGCGGTGGAGCACAGCTTCCAGTACATGAGCGATGCCGACCTGCAGGCGATTGCCAGCTACCTGCGCAGCGTGCCGGCGGTCAGCGACGGCGAACGCAAGGCGCGCTTCGCCTGGGGCGAACCGGCGGACGACGTCGTCACCCTGCGCGGCGAAGACTTCGCCGCACAGAAGCATGACGACGGCGCCCGCCTGTACCTGGGCAACTGCGCCAGCTGCCATTCGTGGAGCGGCGAAGGGGTGAAGGACGGCTACTACCCGATGCTGCTGAAGAACAGCGCCGTGGGCGCCCTGCAGCCGGACAACCTGGTACAGGTGGTCCTTGGCGGCGTGCACCGCAAGGTGGGCAGCGAAGACGTGTTCATGCCCGGCTTCGCCGGCACCCTGAACGACGAGCAGATCGCCACCCTGGTGAACTACCTCACCGCACAGTTCGGCAACCCCGAGGTGAAGGTCGACAGCGCCCGCGTCGCCGAGATTCGCCAGCCGTGAAGCGCGGGCCGCCGCGCATTCGGCGGCCCACTGCGTTGACAGCCACACGCCCCTCGCGGAAGCTCCCTGCGTCGTCGCGCGGAACAGCGGAAGTCCATGCCCAACAAGAATCGGAAAGCACGCCCCACTCCGGCCGCCACTGCGGCTCCCGAGCGCGTTCGGCCGCGGCGGACCTGGCTGGCCGTGCTGGTCGGAGCGCTGTTGCTGGCGACCCTGGGCGCGTGGATCTGGGTGGAGCAGGACAGCGGCGCGAAGCTGCCGGCGGGGCATCCTCCGATTGCCGAGGGAAAAGCTGCTGCAGCCGCGCAGACGCCCACCGCCAGCGCTCCCGTGCTGGTCGACGAACAACAGTGCCAGGGCTGCCATCAGGCGCAGACCAAGGATTGGCAGGGCTCGCACCACCAGCAGGCGATGAAGCCGGCCAGCGAAGGCCATGTGCTGGGCGACTTCGACAACGTCACCTTCAAGGGCGACACCGAGACCACCCGCTTCTTCCGCAAGGACGGCGAGTACTGGGTCAACACCCCCGGCGCCGACGGCAAGCCGGCCGACTTCAAGGTCGCCTACACCTTCGGTTTCGAGCCATTGCAGCAATATCTCATCGACTATCCAGACAAGACAGGTGGCCCAGGCGGCCGCCTGCAGGCCCTCGGCGTCGCCTGGGATAGCCGCAAGCACCGGTGGTTCCAGCTGATGCCCGGCCAGCGCATCGACTTCAAGGACGAGCTGCACTGGACCCGCCCCGCGCAGAACGCCAACTTCATGTGCATCGAGTGCCACACCACCGGTTTCAAGCGCAATTACGATGCGCAGACGGACAGCTTCGCCAGCCACTGGAACAGCCTGGGCGTCGGCTGCCAGGCCTGCCACGGGCCGGCGTCCAGACACCTGGAATGGGCGCAGAAGCCTGACCGCAGCCAGGACAAGGGCTTCGAAGTGCCCCTGCAGAACGCCAGCCAGGCCACCATCGTCGAAACCTGCGCGCGCTGCCATGCGCGCCGCGCACCGCTGGCCGACGGCTTCCAGAACGACCACCGTTTCATGGACGACTACCTGCCCAGCACCCTGACCCGCGAGCTCTACGAGATCGACGGCAAGATCAAGGACGAAGTCTTCGAATGGGGCTCCTTCACCCAGAGCAGGATGTTCGCCAAGGGCGTGCAGTGCACCGACTGCCACAACCCCCACAGCGGCGAACTGAAGGCGCCGGGCAACGGCGTCTGCCTGCAGTGCCACAACACCGCCGGCAAGGCGGTGCGCCCGCAGATCGACGGCAAGGGCCTGCAGGCGAAGAACTACGACTCGCCCGAGCACACCCATCACCAACCCGGCACACCCGGCGCGCAGTGCACCTCGTGCCACATGCCGGGGCGCTACTACATGGTCAACGACTACCGCCACGACCACGGCTTCACCCTGCCCAACCCGCAGCACGCCCGCCGCATCGGCGCGCCCGATGCCTGCCAGGCCTGCCACCGCGACATGCCGGCCAAGCAACTGGGCTCGACGTTCCGCGACTGGTTCGCCAACGAGCTGCCGGCCAGGGCCAACGCCTCCAGCAACCCGGCGCCACGCTATGACGACACCCTGTCGAAGGCGCGCAACGGCCAGCCCGGCGCCTCCCGCGCGCTGCACCTGCTGCTGGCGACCCCGGACCTGCCGGCGATCCGCCGGGCCACGCTGCTCGCCGAACTGCCCAGCTACCCCAGCCCGCGCTCGCTGGAACTGGTCGCCCTGGGCCTGAGGGACAGCGACCCACTGGTGCGCAATACCGCCGTCGAGGCGCTGGCGCCGCTGGCCGCTCCCGCGCAGCAACTGGCGTTGCTGCTGCCGTTGCTGGACGACCCGATCCGCGCCGTACGCATCGCCGCTGCCTGGCAGCTGGCGCAGTTGCCGCCGCCTGTGCGCGCTGGCATTGCCGGTCCCTTGCAGAGGGGGCTGGCGGAGTACGAGCAGGTCCAGCACGACCTTGCCGAGCGCGCCGAAGCCAACCTCAACCTCGCCCAGCTCTACCAGCTGACAGGCCGCGACGAGCAGGTGGAGCCCGCTCTGCGCGATGCGATCCAGCGCAACCCCGACTTCCTGCCGGCCAAGGTCACGCTGATCCAGTGGCTGGAGGCCAACGACCGGACCGGCGAAGCGCGCCAACTGCTGGACGAGAGCCTGCGCCTGCATGCCGGCTCCGGCCTGCTGCACCACGTCAACGGCCTCGCCCTGGTCCGCGCGGGCCAGCGACCGCAAGCGCTCAGGGAGCTACGCGAGGCCGTGCGCCTGAGCCCGGACGACGACCAGTTCCGCTACGTCCTGGCCATCGCCCTGCACGACAGCGGCGACAGCGACGGCGCCTGCCACGAGCTCGAACAGCTGTTGCAGCGCCACCCGGCCAATCGCGCGGCGCGCCTGGCGCTGCTCGACTACCTGCGGGAAACCGGGCAGTTCCAGAAGGTCCAGCAGCTCACCGCGGAGCTGGAGCAGCAGAACCCGGACGACCCGGCGCTCAAGCGTGAGTGAAATTTCCGACAGCAGGCGGGAACCGCCGCCTGCCAGGAGGTTCTGAAGGGCGCGCAATCACTCAAGGAACCATCATGCGTCGTCGTTTCGCCCCCGCCGTCATCGCCCTCACCCTGCTCCCCCTCGCCTCGGCCATGGCCGAAGACCGCAGCTTCTGGCGCGGCGTCCTGACCTCCGGCGCCACCACCGCGTCGAGCTACATGACCAGCCGCGACGACCACAAGCTGGTCGGCCCGGCCCAGGACGATGCCGCCAGCTTCATCGCCAGCGACGGCGCCATCCGCGGCCCCTACCTGGAAGCCGCACTGCGGCAGATGCGCAGCGCCGACCCGGCCCTGGCGCAGGCCAGCGACGCCCAGCTGGCCTCGGCCATCCTCGCCGAGCAGCGCTGACCCACCGCGGCGTGCGCGACGACCGTTCGCGCACCCCGCCGCTGGAAAGTTGGAACTCCCGCCAGCCGCTGCGCCTCTCACCTGTACACGGACCCTGCGGAGGTGTACCCGATGCGTACCGCGAAACTGGCCACTGCCTTTGCCCTGATCGCCCTGCCCGTCGCTTCGGCCATGGCCGACGGCTTCTGGCGCGACATCATCTCGTCCGGCGCCACCACCGCGTCGACCTACCTGACCTTCAAGCACGACAAGCTGATCGTCGCCGCCCAGGACGACGCCAGCGCCTTCGTCGCCAGCGATGGCGCGATCCGCGGTCCGTATCTGGAAGCCGCACTCACCCGCCTGCGCAGCGACGACGCCGCGCTGCAGGACCGCAGCGACATGGAACTGGCCAACGCCATCCTCGTGCGCCGCGATGACGCATCCGCCCAGTGACACCCAGCGCCGCGGTCCGTGGCGCTCGTCACGGACCGCGCCGGCCGGTCGCGGCTGTGCTCTACTGACACTCCCTGTCCGACACGGAGTGTCCCATGAACGATCCCATCCAGCCGCTGAAGATCACCCTGATCCTGCTGATCGTCAGTGAAGGCTTCTGGCTGCTCAACCGCCTGCTCGGCGTCATCGGCCTGGACATCTACTCGCTCCTGCCGTCGGCCATCTACAACCTGCTGGGCATGCTCAGCAACGTGCTGATGATCCTGCTGTTCGTGTTCCTGATCCGGCTGATCGGGCGGTTGCAACTCAAGCCCTGACGCACCTCAGCGGGGCGGAACCGATCGCGGACGGAGTCCGCTCCTGCGACACCGGGAAAACCCACGTCAGCCTGTAGGAGCGAGCTTGCTCGCGAACCCGCCCAACGCCGGAGCGGCCTGGATATCCGTTCGCGAGCAAGCTCGCTCCTACGAAAAGCCCATTAACAAGCCGCCCGAGGGCGGTTTGTTCGTACAGAGCACTTTCACATCAGCGCATGTCACCACTTCAGCCTGGTAGGGCGAATAACGCGTCAGCGTTATCCGCCGAAAAGGCCAACGGCGGATAACCCGTTCCGAGTTATCTGCCCTACGCCCTGACGCTCTTCAGCGGATCGGGGTCGATCGCGGACGGAGTCCGCTCCTACGACACCGGGAAAACCCATGTCAGCCTGTAGGAGCGAGCTTGCTCGCGAACCCGCCCAACGCCGGAGCGGCCTGGATATCCGTTCGCGAGCAAGCTCGCTCCTGCGACTCTCTCCTACGACTCTCTCCTATGAAAAACCCATGAAAAAGCCGCCCGAAGGCGGCTTTTTCGTTCAGCGCACTTTCACATCAGCGCCTGTCACTCCAGCACACTGCTCACTCGCGGTAATCGTCCACCGGCACGCAGGCGCAGAACAGGTTGCGGTCGCCGTAGACGTTGTCCACGCGGTTCACCGCCGGCCAGTACTTGAAGGCGCGGGTGTGCTCGGTCGGGGTCACCGCGTCGGCGATCTGATACGGGCGATCCCACAGTCCGGTGACGTCCGCCAGGGTGTGCGGCGCGCGCTTGAGCGGGTTGTCCTCGGCCGGCCATTCGCCGGTCTCGACCTTGGCGATCTCCGCGCGGATCGACAGCATCGCCTCGATGAAGCGGTCCAGCTCGTGCTTGGACTCGCTCTCGGTGGGCTCCACCATCAGCGTGCCGGGCACCGGGAAGGACATGGTCGGCGCGTGGAAGCCGTAGTCCATCAGGCGCTTCGCCACGTCTTCCTCGCTGATCCCGGTCTGTGCCTTGAGCGGGCGCAGGTCGAGGATGCACTCGTGGGCGACGCGCTCGTTGCGGCCGCGGTAGAGCACCGGGAAGGCGCCGTCGAGCTGCTGGGCCAGGTAGTTGGCGTTGAGGATCGCCACCTCGGTGGCGTCGGCCAGCTGCGGGCCCATCATGGCGATGTACATCCAGCTGATCGGCAGGATGCTCGCGCTGCCCCAGGGCGCGGCGCTCACCGCGCCGTTCAGCGGGTTCGGGCCTTCGATGCGGATCACCGGGTGGTTGGCGACGAAGGGCGCGAGGTGCTTCTTCACGCCGATCGGGCCCATGCCCGGGCCGCCACCGCCGTGGGGAATGCAGAAGGTCTTGTGCAGGTTCATGTGCGACACGTCGGCGCCGATGTCCGCCGGGCGCGCCAGGCCGACCTGGGCGTTGAGGTTGGCGCCGTCCATGTAGACCTGGCCGCCGTGGCCGTGGATGACCTCGCAGATTTCGCGGATGCCTTCCTCGTAGACACCGTGGGTCGACGGGTAGGTGATCATCAGGCAGGACAGCTGCTCGCCGGCCTCGGCGGCCTTGCACTTCAAGTCCTCCAGGTCGACGTTGCCGCCCTTGTCGCACTCGACGATGACCACGCGCATGCTCGCCATGATCGCCGAGGCCGGGTTGGTGCCGTGGGCCGAGGACGGGATCAGGCAGATGTTGCGGTGCGCATCGCCGCGGCTCTCGTGGTACTTGCGGATCGCCAGCAGGCCGGCGTACTCGCCCTGGGCGCCGGAGTTGGGCTGCATGCAGATGGCGTCGAAGCCGGTGATCGCGCAGAGCCAGCTTTCCAGCTCCTCGATCATCAGCCGGTAGCCCTCGGCCTGCTCGCGCGGCACGAAGGGGTGCAGGCTGGCGAATTCCGGCCAGGTGATCGGGATCATCTCGCTGGTGGCGTTGAGCTTCATGGTGCAGGAGCCCAGCGGGATCATCGCCTGGTTCAGCGCCAGGTCCTTGCCTTCGAGCTGGCGCAGGTAGCGCAGCATCTCGGTTTCGCTGTGGTGGCGGTTGAATACCGGGTGGCTCAGGTAATCGCTGCTGCGCTGCAGGGCGGCGGGGATGCCGTCGGCGACCTTGCCGGCATCCAGAGCAGCGACGTCCAGGCCGTGGCCGGCGCCGAGGAGGATGTCGAACAGGCTGGCCAGGGTGTCGGCGCTGCTGGTCTCGTCCAGGCTCACGCCCAGGCGGTCCTCACCGACGATGCGCAGGTTGACGCGGGCGGCGCGCGCACGCTCGACGATGGCCGGCTGCTGGGCGCCGACGTCCAGGGTCAGGGTGTCGAAGAAGTGCTGGTTGACGAGCTTCACGCCCTTGGCGGCGAGGCCGGCGGCCAGCACGGAAGTCAGGCGGTGCACGCGCTGGGCGATGCGTTTCAGACCCTGCGGACCATGGTAGACGGCGTACAGGCTGGCGATGTTGGCCAGCAGCACCTGCGAGGTGCAGACGTTGGAGTTGGCCTTCTCGCGGCGGATGTGCTGCTCGCGGGTCTGCAGCGCCATGCGCAGCGCGGTGTTGCCACGGGCATCCTTGGAGACGCCGATGATGCGGCCCGGCATGGCGCGCTTGTAGTCGTCGCGGCAGGCGAAGAAGGCAGCGTGCGGGCCACCGTAGCCCATGGGCACGCCGAAGCGCTGGGCGCTGCCCAGCACCACGTCGGCGCCCAGCTCGCCCGGCGGGGTGAGCAGCAGCAGCGCGAGCAGGTCGCTGGCGACGCAGGCAATGGCCTGCTGGGCGTGCAGTGCTTCGATGACCGGGCGCAGGTCGCGGATTTCGCCGCGGGTGTCCGGGTACTGCAGCAGCGCGCCGAACACCGCGTGCTGGCCGAGGTTGTCCACCTCATCGACCACCACGTCGAAGCCGAAGGCTTCGGCGCGGGTCTGCACCACGGAGATGGTCTGCGGGTGGCACTGCGCGTCGACGAAGAACAGGTTGCTCTTGGCCTTGGCCACGCGCTTGGCCAGGGCCATGGCTTCGGCGGCGGCGGTGGCTTCGTCGAGCAGCGAGGCGCTGGCCAGGTCGAGGCCGGTGAGGTCGATGGTCATCTGCTGGAAGTTCAGCAGCGACTCCAGGCGACCCTGGGCGATCTCCGGCTGGTACGGGGTGTACGCGGTGTACCAGCCCGGATTCTCCAGCACGTTGCGCAGGATGACGGTCGGCGTCAGCGTGCCGTAGTAGCCGGTGCCGATCAGGCTGGTCCACAGCTCGTTCTGCTGGGCGTACCCCTTCAGCTTGGCCAGCGCGCCCTGCTCGTCGAGGGCGGTGGGCAGGTCCAGCGGCCGGTTCAGGCGGATCGCCGGGGGCACCGTCTGCTCGATCAGGTCGTCACGCTTGCCGAGCCCCAGGGTGTCGAGCATGGCTTGCTGCTCGGCGGCGTCGGGGCCCAGGTGGCGGGCGAGGAAGGCATCGGGCTGGTGCAGCTGGGAAAGCGAAGGGGTGTTCGACATGGCCACGGTCTCGAAAAGTCGGTCCGTAATCGGTCCGTAAAAAAGAACAGGCCCCGACGAGTCGAGGCCTGTGTTTACAGCAGTGTCTTACGCGTCAGCGTCGCTGGCCGCGCGGTAGCCGGCGGCGTCGAGCAGTTTGTCCAGCTCCGCCGGGTTGCTCGGCTTGAGCTTGAAGAACCAGGAGCCGTACGGGTCGTTGTTGACTTCCTCGGGGGTGTCGGCCAGCACCTCGTTGACGGCGATGACTTCACCGCCCACCGGCGCGTAGATGTCCGAGGCGGCCTTCACCGACTCGACGACACCGGCTTCCTGGCCGGCGGCGAGGGTCTTGCCCACTTCCGGCAGTTCGACGAAGACCACGTCGCCCAGGGCTTCCTGGGCATGGTCGGAGATGCCCACGGTCACAGTGCCGTCGGCTTCCAGGCGCGCCCACTCGTGGCTGGCGGCGTAACGCAGGTCGGCGGGGATATTGCTCATCTTGTTTTTCCTCGGGGACTGGGCGACGGGCGGCGGTACCGCCCCATACAAGTTAGATCATGCAATTTAGATCAGGGCTTTGCCATGACGCACGAAATTCGGCTGAACGACGCGAACCGGGTACCACTTGCCACGGATCTCCACTTCGGCGCGGTCGCCGGTGGCGGCCGGCACACGGGCCAGGGCGATGGACTTGCCCAGCGTCGGGGAGAAGCTGCCGCTGGTGATCTCGCCTTCGCCGACGCCGGCAACGCGGACCACCTGGTGCGCGCGCAGCACGCCGCGCTCTTCCAGCACCAGGCCGACCAGCTTGGGCGCATCACCGGCGGCTTTCTGCGCCTCCAGCGCCTGGCGGCCGATGAAGTCGCGGCCTTCGGGTTCCCAGGCGATGGTCCAGCCCATGTTGGCGGCCAGCGGGGTGACGTCCTCGTCCATGTCCTGGCCGTAGAGGTTCATCCCGGCTTCCAGGCGCAGGGTATCGCGCGCGCCCAGGCCTGCCGGGGAAATGCCGGCGCCGACCAGGTCGTTGAGGAAGCCCGGCGCCTCGACGGCCGGCAGCATGATTTCCAGGCCGTCTTCGCCGGTGTAGCCGGTGCGGGCGATGAACCAGTCACCGTCGGCCTTGCCCTGGAAGGGCTTGAGCTCGCGGATCAGCGCGGCGCGCGAGGGAGTGACCAGTTCGGCGGTCTTCTCGCGGGCGTTCGGGCCCTGCACGGCGAGCATCGCCAGGTCGGGGCGCTCGGTCAGGGTGACGTCGAAGCCTTCGGTGTGGGCCTGCATCCAGGCCATGTCCTTGTCGCGGGTGGAGGCGTTGACCACCACGCGATAACCGTACACGCCGAGATAGACGATCAGGTCGTCGACCACCCCGCCGCGCTCGTTGAGCATGCCGCTGTACAGCGCCTTGCCCGGAACCTGCAGTCGTTCGACATCGTTGGCCAGGAGTCGCTGCAGGTATTCCTTGGCCTGCGGACCGGTGACGTCGACCACGGTCATGTGGGAGACGTCGAACACGCCGCAATCGCGACGTACCTGGTGGTGCTCTTCGACTTGCGAACCGTAGTGCAACGGCATGTCCCAACCGCCGAAATCGACGATCTTGGCGCCGAGGGCGACGTGCAAATCATAGAGCGGCGTGCGCTGTCCCATGGGTGTTCTCCTTCCGGGCGAGGCGGGTGCGGAGCGCGAGTACGGCCCGCACGAAACGCGCGCATTGTAGTCGCATGGCCGGCCTCTGGACAGCTTGTCCGACGGCCGATTCTCAGGGCCGCGAAGAACCGCTCTGGCGCGCGGAGCGACGGATCAGGCCGATCACCGGGAACAGGCCTACCAGCACCAGTGTCAGGGCCGGCAGCGCGGCGCGCGCCCACTCCCCTTCGCTGGTCATCTCGAACACGCGCACGGCCAGGGTGTCCCAGCCGAACGGGCGCATCAGCAGGGTCGCCGGCATCTCCTTGAGCACGTCGACGAACACCAGCAGCGCGGCACTCAGCGCCCCCGGCACCAGCAGCGGCAGGTAGACGCGGAAGAACAGGCCGGCGCCGCCGACACCCAGGCTGCGGGAAGCTTCCGGCAGCGACGGGCGAATCCGCGCCAGCGCACCTTCCAGCGGGTGGTAGGCCACCGCCATGAAACGGATCAGGTAGGCCACCAGCAACGCCCCGAGGCTGCCCAGCAGCAGCGGCTTGCCGGCGCCGCCCAGGGCGCTGGACAGCGGGATCACCGCATGGTTGTCCAGCCAGCTGAAGGCCAGCATGATCGCCACCGCCAGGACCGAGCCGGGCAGCGCGTAGCCCAGGTTGGATATGCCCACCGCCGAACGCACCGCCGGCGTCGGCGACAGACGCCGGGCAAAGGCCAGCAGCAGCGCCACGGCGACCGTCAGCAACGCGGCGAAGCCGCCCAGGTAGAGGCTGTGCAGGATCAGCCCCCAGTAGCGCTCATCCAGATCGAAGCGGCCCTTCTGCCAGACCCACACCAGCAGTTGCAGCACCGGGATGACGAAGGCGCAG
The DNA here is from genome assembly GCF_014204515.1 of Pseudomonas nitroreducens. Classification (GTDB taxonomy): domain Bacteria; phylum Pseudomonadota; class Gammaproteobacteria; order Pseudomonadales; family Pseudomonadaceae; genus Pseudomonas; species Pseudomonas nitritireducens_A. Next base: position 183,073 of record NZ_JACHLI010000011.1, read on the forward strand.
GCGAACACCAGCAGGCACCAGGCGCTGGCGGCGAAGGCCTTCCAGCCGTGCAGCCGGTACAGCGCGGCGCCGCGCGGGCGCTCGTTGGGCACGCCGCTGCGGCCACGGCTGTAGCGCTCGCCCAGCAGCACCAGCATGACGAACAGCAGCAGCAGGCTGGCCAGCTGGGTGGCGCTGGAGAGGCTGTAGAAGCCGTACCAGGTCTTGTAGACGGCGGTGGTGAAGGTATCGAAGTTGAACACCGAGACTGTGCCGAAATCCGCCAGGGTCTCCATGATCGCCAAGGCCAGCCCGGCCCCGATGGCCGGCCGCGCCATGGGCAGGGCGACGCGCCAGAAAGCGGCCAGCGGCGACAGCCCGAGTACCCGCGCCGCCTCGGTCAGTCCACGCCCCTGGGCGAGGAACGCGGTGCGCGCGAGCAGATAGGCGTAGGGGTAGAAGACCAGCACAAGCACCGTGATCACGCCGCCGGTGGAGCGCACGCGGGGCAGCCGCAGACCGCTGCCGAACCATTCGCGTAACAGCGTCTGCACCGGCCCGGAGAAATCCAGCAGGCCGACGAAGACGAACGCCAGCACGTAGGCCGGTACCGCGAAGGGCAACATCAATGCCCAGTCCAGCCAGCGCCGGCCGGGGAATTCGCAGAGGCTGGTGAGCCAGGCGAGGCTGACACCCAGCACGGTCACCCCGACGCCGACGCCCGCCACCAGCACCAGGGTATTGCCCAGCAGACGCGCCATCTGGGTTTCCCACAGGTGCGACCAGATTTCCCGGTCGATCTCCGCCCAGCTCAACAGCAGGACGCTGATAGGCAGCAGGACCAGGGCGGCGACGGCAAAGGTGACGGAGTACCAGCGGTTGGCGAGCATGCGTGGGTGTTTCTCGGACATCAAAGGGTAATTGTGGGAAAAGCCGCCGGCCTATCTATGGAAACTTCCCTCATTGAAATCGAATCAGCCCGGATCTTCATGGCACAGGGATAAACCGCAAGCTAAAGCGGTCGAACCGTCCACTTTGCCATTCATCCCTGCCAAGGAAAAAGCCATGTTTTCCCCTCGCGCGCTCTGCGGGCTGCTGCTTCTGTCTCTGTGTGGTCCCGTGCTGGCCGACGAACCGACTCCCATGGAGTCCTGCCTGGACATGGCCATGAAGCTGCTGGCCGAGAATCCGCCACTGCAGGAACGCTGGCAGCAGACCTGGGTGGAGCCCTCGTCGATCCGCGAGGAAGCCTACACCGGCGAGGTGGACGGCAAGCCCGCGAGCAAGCGGTTGACCGCCCAGCTGCGCCGTGGCGACCAGTCCGACGGGCAGTTCATCTGCCTGCTCTCCGCGGACGGCAAGGCGCTGGCGGTGAATCACCAGGACGACGACAGCGCCCACTGAGGCGGCGGATCAGTTCCAGCCGGCACGATCCATCAGCTTGATCGCCTCGGCCTGGCGCTTGCCGGCGACTTCCACCGGAATGCTGTCGGCCTTGAACTCACCCCAGGCCGCGACTTCCTGCGACGGCGCCACCTTCGGGTTGGCCGGGAATTCCTGGTTGATGCCGGCGAACAGCGACTGGGCGTCCGGCCCGGTCATCCACTCCACCAGCTGCTTCGCCGCTTCCGGATGCGGCGCATGCTTGGTCAGGCCGATGCCCGACAGGTTGACGTGCACGCCACGGTCGCCCTGGTTCGGCCAGAACAGCTTGACCGGCAGCTGCGGATTGTCCTTGTGCATGCGCCCGTAGTAGTAGGTGTTGACGATGCCGACGTCGCACTGGCCGGCGGCAATGGCCTGCAGCAGGGCGTTGTCGTCGGAGAACACGTCGGTGGCCAGGTTGTTCACCCAGCCCTGGAGAATCTCTTCGGTCTCCTGTGCGCCGTGGGTCTCGATCAGGGTGGCGGTCAGCGACTGGTTGTAGACCTTCTTCGCCGTGCGCAGGCACAGGCGGCCCTCCCACTTCGCATCGGCCAGCTCCTCGTAGGTCGACAACTCCTCGGGCTTCACCCGCTGGGTCGAATAGGCGATGGTCCGCGCGCGCAGCGACAGGCCGGTCCAGCTGTCGGTGCCGGAGCGGTACTGCGGCGGGATGTTGGCATCCAGGGTCGGCGAATCGAAGGGCTGCAGGATGCCCATCTTCTCGGCCTGCCAGAGGTTGCCGGCGTCCACGGTGAGCAGCAGGTCGGCCGGGGTGTTGGCGCCTTCGGCCTTGATCCGCGCCATCAGCGGCGCTTCCTTGTCGGTGATGAACTTGATCTTCACCCCGGTTTTCTCGGTGTAGGCATCGAACACCGGCTTGATCAGCTCGTCGATGCGCGAGGAGTAGACCACCACTTCGTCGGCGGCCTGGGCGGTGCTCCCGAGGGCGGCCAGCAGGAGGGTGGCGAGTAGACCTTGGCGCGCGAGCATGGGCTTGTCCTTTGCGGGGAAGAAATCCCGCAAATGATAAGGAACCTCATTTGCTATCGAGCCGCGTGTTTGTGTCGGGGTGTTTCGGGAGGGTGTGGTTTGGGGTCGCGGGGGTATTCGGGAAAAGCAAGAGCCCCTCACCCCAGCCCTCTCCCAGAGGGAGAGGGAGCCGTTCGGCAGGTGGGGATATCACGGAGTCCGCCGGCGAGCCCTGAACCAACAGCATGCACCGATCAGTCCCCTCTCCCTTCAGGGAGAGGGTTAGGGAGAGGGCAAGCGCCGCTCGGACTCTCCCATCAAACCCGCGCCAACTCCGGCAGGTCGCCCGACAGCCCCAACGCCTGGCGCACGAAAACACCCTTGGCCTCGTGGTGCCTGTCCACCAGCCGCAACCCGGCGTTGCGCAGCCAGCGCACGGCCAGCGGATCGGCCTGGAACAGGCGCTGGAAACCCTCCATCGCCGCCATCATCGCCAGGTTGTGCGGCATCCGCCGCCGCTCGTAGCGGCTCAGCACGCGTTCCTCGGCGATGTTCTCGCCGCGGGCGTGGGCATGTTCGATGACTTCGGCGAGCACTGCGGCATCGAGGAAGCCCAGGTTCACGCCCTGGCCGGCCAGCGGGTGAATGGTGTGCGCGGCGTCGCCGATCAGCACCAGCCCCGGCTCCACGTAGCGCTTGGCATGGCGCTGGCGCAGCGGGATGCACAGGCGGCGGTCGGCGTGTTCGATGGCGCCCAGGCGATGCTCGAAGGCCAGGCCCAGGGCCTTGCAGAAACCTTCATCGTCCAGCGCCATGAGTTTCTCGGCCTGCTCCGGCGTGGTCGACCAGACGATCGAGCACCAGTGCGCGTCGCCTTCTTTTGCCAGCGGCAGGAAGGCCAGCGGGCCGTCGTCGGTGAAGCGCTGCCAGGCGGTGGCCTGGTGCGGCTTTTCGCAGCGCACGCTGGTAACGATGGCGTGGTGCAGGTAATCCCATTCGCGGGTGGCGCAGCCGGCCAGGCGGCGCACGGCGGAGTTGGCGCCGTCGGCGGCGACCACCAGCGACGTGCGGATTTCGCGGCCGTCGGAGAGGCTCAGCAGCCAGTCGTCGCCGGAGTGGCGCAGCTGCTCCAGGCGTGCGTTGGGCAGCAGGCCCAGGGCGGAGTCGTGCAGGCGCTCCAGCAGGGCATCCTGTACCACACGGTTCTCGACGATATGGCCGAGCATCTCCGCATGCACGCTCGCAGCGCTGAAATGAATCTGCCCGGTGCCGGAGCCATCCCACACCTGCATCTCGCGGTAGGGCTCGGCGCGGCGCGCGGCGATGCCGTCCCAGGCGTGCAGGCGCTGGAGGATGCGCCGGCTGGCCTCGGACAGCGCACTGACGCGCGGCTCGAAAGGCGCTTCGCGGTCGAACGGTTTCACGCTCAGCGGCGAGCCGTCCAGCAGCAGGATATCCAGCCCGCTGCCTTCCAGGGCCAGGGCCAGCGCACTGCCGACCATTCCCGCCCCGACGATAACCAGATCCGCGTGCATGTGCGTTCCTTCTTCAGCGGCCCGCGCAGCTTCGGCGCGGGCATCGAAATTCAAGCGGCCTGCCGCACGCGCGGCTTGAGCCTTACGTACAACGTCTTCTGCACCCGCGCCACCAGGGTGCCTTCGCCGTCACGCACTTCGGCATGCAGGCGCGGCAGGTATTTCGCCCCGTCCGCCGTGTGCTGGCGGATCTCGTCGAGCAGCGCCTGGTCGATGCGGAATTCGGCATACACCGGACCCTTGCCGGGGCTGACGAATTCGATGTTGGCGGCCTTGTCCCAGACGATGTAGTCGCGCCCCAGGTTCTCCATCAGCATCAGCATGAAGAACGGGTCGGTCATGCTGTACAGGCTGCCGCCGAACTGGGTGCCGACGTAATTGCGGTTGAACAGGTTCAGGCCCATCTTCACCCGCACCTCGCGGAAATCCGCGCTGATGTGGCGCACCCGCACCCCGGCGCCGAGGTAGGGCGGGTAGAGGTTCAGGCCAAAACGCAGTAGGCGGGCGCGGCGGGAGCTCTTGCGTGGTTCCATTCAGTCACACCGGTCGGGCGCCCAGGCCCATGGCCTGGCGGGCGAACCAGCGCTTGGCCGGTGGCAGCAGGTCGAGGCCGAGCAGGCCGATGTTGCGGCCGGTGGCCAGCAGCGGCTGGGTGTTGGAGAACAGCCGGGTGACGCGGTCGGAGAAGCCGACGGTCATCTGCTGGTCCAGGCGCTGGCCATCGAGGTAGCGCTGCAGCACGGCGAAATCGCCCGGCGCGGCGTCTTCCTGCAGCAGGCGGTCGCCCAGGGCCTTGGCATCGCGCAGCGACAGGTTGAAGCCCTGCCCGGCGATCGGGTGCAGGCTGTGGGCGGCGTTGCCCAGCACGACCAGGTGCGGGCGAATCTGTTCGTCGGCCTCGGTCAGGCTCAGCGGGTAGCCGTAACGCGCACCGACCTGGCGCAGCGTGCCCAGGCGATAGCCGAAGGCTTCCTGCAACTCAGCGAGGAAGGCTGCGTCGGGCAACTCGCGCAGACGTTCGGCATCGCGGCCGTTGCGGGTCCAGACCAGTGCGCAGCGGTTCTCCGGCAGCGGCAGCAGGGCCAGCGGGCCGTTCTCGGTGAAGCGTTCGAAGGCTTGTCCACGATGGGCTTCGGACGGGCTGATGTTGGCGATCAGCGCGGTCTGTCCGTAGGACGCGGAGCGCACGTTGATACCCAGCTGTTCGCGCAGGCCGGAGCGGCCGCCGTCGGCCAGCACGGCGAGGTCGCAGTCCAGCGGCGAGTCGTCGTCCAGGGTCAGGCGGTAGCCGTCGCCCAGCGCATCCATCCGCCGCACTTCGGCGGGGCAGCGCCAGCTCACCACGTCCGGGTCCAGCGCGCGCCACAGGCACTGGCCGAGCCAGGCGTTCTCCACCACGTAACCGAGTGCGGGAACGCCCTCTTCCACCGCCGTCAGACGCGCGGCGCCGAAGCGGCCGCGGTCGGAGACATGGATCTGGGTGATCGGCTCGGCACGCTGGGCGATCTGCTGCCAGAGACCCAGGCGTTCGTAGATCTGCCGGCTGCCGAACGACAGCGCCGAGGAACGCGCGTCGTAGCTGGGCTGGTAGGCATCGCCAGGGGCGAAGGGCTCGATCAGCACGATCTGCCAGCCGCGCGCGCGGGCGCCGGCCTGGAGAATCAGCGCAAGGCTCGCGCCAACCAGTCCGCCACCGATGATGGCCAGTTGCGTCCGTTGCATGTCAGGCGGCCTGGGCCTTGGCCTCGGCCATCAGCGCTTCGATCTCGGCAACCGTCTTCGGCACGCCATTGGTCAGCACTTCGCAGCCGGTTTTGGTCACCACCACGTCGTCCTCGATGCGCACGCCGATGCCGCGCCACTTCTTCGGCACTTCGGTGTTGTCCGGGGAGATATAGATGCCCGGCTCGACGGTCATCGCCATGCCCGGTTCGAGCACGCGCCATTCGCCGCCGACGCGGTATTCGCCGACGTCGTGTACGTCCATGCCCAGCCAGTGCCCGGCACGGTGCATGTAGAAGGCCTTGTAGGCTTCGCGCTCGATCAGCTCGTCGACGTCGCCCTTGAGCAGTCCCAGCTCCACCAGACCGGCGGTGATGACCCGCACGGTGGCCTCGTGGGCTTCGTTCCAGTGACGGCCCGGAGCGATGTAGTCGAAGGCCGCCATATTGGCGTCCAGCACCAGTTGATAGATGGCCTTCTGCTCGGGGCTGAAGGTGCCGCTGGCGGGGAAGGTGCGGGTGATGTCGCTGGCGTAGCAGTCGATCTCGCAGCCGGCGTCGATCAGGATCAGGTCGCCGTCCTTGATCTGCGCGTCGTTCTCCCGGTAGTGCAGGATGCAGGCGTTGCGGCCGGTGGCGACGATGGAGCCGTAGGCCGGCATCTTCGCGCCGCCCAGGCGGAAGGCGTACTCCAGCTCGGCTTCCAGGTGGAATTCGTAGAGGCCCGGACGGCAGGCCTGCATGGCGCGGATGTGCGCACCGGCGGAGACTTCCGCCGCGTAGCGCATCACCTTCACCTCGCCGGCGCTCTTGTAAAGGCGCTGGTCGTGCAGCAGGTGGTCGAGGGCGACGAACTCGTTCGGCGGCTGCGCACCCTGGCGCGCCTTGGAGCGGATCACATTGATCCAGTCCATCAGCCGGCGATCGAATTCCTGGTTGGCGCCCAGCGCGTAGTACACGCGGTCGCGGCCTTCGATCAGGCCGGGAAGGATGTCGTCGATATCACCGATGGGGAAGGCATCGTCGGCGCCGAAGGTACCGATGGCGCCATCCTGGCCGGCGCGCAGGCCGTCCCAGAGTTCACGCTCCGGATCGCGCTCGCGGCAGAACAGCACGTACTCGCCGTGCTCGCGGCCGGGGATCAGCGCCATCACCGCTTCCGGCTCGGGGAAGCCGGTGAGGTACTGGAAGTCGCTGTCCTGGCGGTAGACGTGCTCGACGTCGCGGTTGCGGATGTACATCGGCGCCGCCGGGAGAATGGCGATGCTGTTGGGTTCCATCTGCGCCATCAGCGCCTTGCGACGACGGGCGTATTCCGACTTGGCGATACGGATCATGCGCGACCTCAATGCAGGGAGGGTTTCTCGGCCGGTGCCGGCACCTTGCCGAATTCGGAGAACAGCAGCAGCGGGGCGACGCGCAGGTATTCCTGCACTTCCATGTAGTCGGCCTCGCCGTCTTCGGATTCTTCCAGCTGGCCGCCGACCTGGGCGATGGCAGCGATGTCCTGCAGCACTTCGTCGGCTTCGTCGGACAGGCTGGGGGCACGCAGCGCCAGGCCGAAGCCGGCGAGGAAGCCCTGGCACCACTGGCCCAGGGCGGTGGCGCGCTCGGCCAGCGGCGCGTCGTCGTTGGGCAGCATCAGCACCACGGCCATCTCGCCCTGGCTGAAGTCCTGCTGGACCATGCCCAGCAGGCCGCCCAGGGCCGCGCCCAGGCGCTCGCCCGGTTCGCCGCCGAGCAGATCACCGGCGGCCTGCAGCCATTCGCCCTGGTCGAAGCCTGCGCCGGCGCAGACACGGCCGAGCAGGTGGCCGTGCAGTTCGGCGGGGGAAATGGGCAGGGCGGCCTCGGCGAGCAGGGCGGCGAATGCGGTGTAGGCGGAGCTGGAAGTGGACATGATCGAACCCGGGTGACGGCTAGGCGCCATCAGGCGCCGCGCATAGAATATGGTCCGTTATCCTAGCACCGGCGCACACCGCAAGACCATGTGACGACGCGCCGGGCAGCCGTGCGTTGACCCACCCCCACGGCAGTCCTATATAGTTCTCGATTACTTAAGCAACTCCCAAGCGAGAGCCCATGGAAGACGCCGACCTGCACGCGCTGATCGCCAAGTTCGACCTGCTGCTCCAGCGCCTGGAACAGCTCAAGGCCGAGAACCGGCTGCTGCGGGCGAACGAGAAAAGCTGGCGGGAAGAACGCGCCCATCTGATCGAGAAGAACGATTTGGCTCGGCAGAAGGTCGAAGCGATGATTTTGCGTCTTAAAGCCCTGGAGCAGGACTCATGAGCCAGTCGAACACCCTGAACGTCCAAATCCTCGACAAGGAGTACTGCATCGCGTGCCCTGCGGACGAGCGCGTCAACCTGGAGAGCGCCGCGCGCTACCTGGACAGCAAGATGCGCGAGATCCGTTCCAGCGGCAAGGTGATCGGCGCTGACCGCGTCGCCGTGATGGCCGCGCTGAACATCACCCACGACCTGCTGCACAAGCAGGAGCGCGTGGAGCAGGACAGCGGCTCGACCCGCGAGCGCGTACGCGAACTGCTCGAGCGTGTGGATCGCGCGCTGACCAGCGATGCGCCGTCAGGCGAGGTGCATACCACCGATAAAGACCAGGGTGAAGTCTGACCCCGGAAATTTCCTTGGGGTATACTCCTCCTCGCTCCCTGGTGTGTTTGCCAGTCGGTGATGTCCCTGAGCCGATAATTGCAACAACGGGGGTTGCCAGTTGGGCTGGTGTGCATGTCCGCACGACGGAAAGCCTTAAAGCCTACTGCAACCACCACCTTGAACTCTCGGGTTCAAGGGCTAACCCGACAGCGGCATGTCCGGGGAGCTTTACCCTTCCATGATCCCTTCCGACGGTCTCTCCCGCCCTGCCCTGCGCCGCCAGTTGCGCCAGGCCAGACGCGCGCTCACTCCCCTGCAGCAACGCCGCGCCGCCCAGGCCCTGTATCGCCAGCTCGCACAGCATCCGCTGTTCCGCCGGGCGAAGCATATTGCCCTGTACCTGCCGGCTGACGGCGAAATCGACCCGCGTCCGTTGATGAAGGCCGCCCAGCAGCGTGGCAAGGCCACCTACCTGCCGGTGCTCTCGGACTGGCCGCGCACGCACATGACCTTCCAGCAGGTGGGCGTGGGCGAACGCTGGAAACCCAATCGTTTCAACATTGCCGAACCCGTCGCCGACCGCGGTCGTCAACGCCCCGCCTGGGCGCTGGACCTGCTGTTGCTGCCGCTGGTGGGCTTCGACCCGCAAGGTGGCCGGCTGGGCATGGGCAAGGGGTTCTACGACCGCACCCTGGCGTACCTGGGCAGGCGCAAAAATTGGCAGAAACCGACGCTGCTGGGTCTGGCGCATGAATGCCAGAAGGTCGACAGGCTGGAGCTGGCGAGCTGGGATGTGCCGCTGCTGGGCATTGTGACGGACGGCGGCTGGTATGGCCGTCTCGCTACGGCATCGCGTCCCTGCGATGTCCGTCGCGACGGCAGTCGCTGATCGAAGACGAACGGATCAGGGCTGCTGGGTGACCTGCACCGGGGCGTTGCCCTGGCGTTGTTCCCACAGGCTCTGGGTGTAACCGGTAGTGACGACACCCAGACCGAAAAGTATTACCAACACCCACAGAAGATCAGGCTTGCGCTTCATCGATTGCCTCCCCCTTCCAGGCAATTGTCCCCGATGGCCGGCGGTGATTTTTGGTCCGTCCGGCGGGCCGAGCTGAAAACGGCGGCATTCTCCGACAATGAAAGGCATCCCGCAATTCTGACGCCAACCGATCGTCGGACGATGCTCGCCCTGCAAAACTTCGCGCACATTCAGGCAATGTTCATGCCGAATTCCTACATATTCTTCCTACAGCAAGTTTCCGGCGAGCCGGCAGCTTGTCGCAGGGGAAACGCCTACCCTTGAAGCCATAGGGTATCCACACCCATGATCCGAATCCGCCACCGACCAGGAGATTTTCGCCGATGGCCCGCGCTTACTGGCTGATGAAATCCGAGCCCGACGAACTGTCGATCCATGACCTCGAACGCCTCAAGACCGCGCGCTGGGATGGCGTGCGCAACTACCAGGCGCGCAACTTCATGCGCAGCATGCAGGCGGGCGATCTGTTCTTCTTCTACCACTCCAGCTGTCCGGAGCCGGGCATCGCCGGGATCGCCCGGATCGAGGGCGAGCCCTACCCCGACCCGACCGCGCTCGACCCGCAGAGCCACTACCACGACCCCAAGGCCAGCGAGCAGAAGAACCCCTGGACCGCACGCGACGTCAGCTTCGTCGAAGCCTTCGGCACGGTGCTGGCGCTGGGCACCCTCAAGGCGCAGGCGGGACTGGAGGAAATGCCGCTGGTACAGAAGGGCAGCCGTCTGTCGGTGATGCCGGTCACCGCCGAACAATGGGCGATCGTCGTCGGCCTGGCGCGCAAATAAAGGCAATGTGCTATTAGATTGCTGAACCCCCCGGAATCAGCCGCATGCGCCGCCTTCAGTCCTCACTCGTGACCTACCTCGGGCTGGGCGGCCTGCTCGGCGTGCTGTTGTTCGCCAGCGCCTGGCTCGGCCGGGAGCTGGCGGACAGCGAGCGCGAGCGCGTCGGCGAGCGCCTGACCTACCAGGGTCGCAGCCTGGCGCACCAGCTGGAAGCCAACCTGCACGAGCAGGTGCAGGGGTTGAACCTGATGGCCCAGCTGTGGACTCACCACAGCCGCATGCCACGCGCCGAATGGGAGCTGGACGCACGCTTCTACGTGCACAGCTTCGCCGGCTACCAGTCGATCCAGTGGTCCGGTCCGGACCTGCGTATCCGCTGGCTGGAGCCGCTGCAGGGCAACGAGGCGGCGCTGAACTTCCGCCTCACCGAGCAGCACCCCAACTACGCCACCGCCATGGCCGCGCGCGACAGCGGCATGCCGCGCCTGAGCGACAGCGTCGAACTGGTCCAGGGCGGTCGCGGCTTCGTGCTCTACGCTCCGGTCTTCATCCGCGATGCCGGCAACCAGCTGCAGTTCGACGGTTTCATGCAGGGCGTGTTCCGCGTCGGCCCGCTGATGGACAACCTGCTCGAACAGGCCGACAACCGCCTGTTCGGCGTGCGCCTGCTGGAACACGGCCAGCCGCTCTACGTCCGCGACCAGCCCGACAGCGACGCCGGGCAGGTCCTGCGCCTGCCGCTGCGCCTGCTCAACAACCGCAGCTTCGAGCTGGAGCTGCGCCCCACCGCGAAGCTGGTGCGCTCGCTGTCCTCGCCGCTGCCGCTGGTGGTGTTCGGCGGCGGCGTGGCGATCAGCCTGCTGCTGGTGGCGGCGTTGTTCCTGGCGCGGGAGAACGCCCGCCGCGCCACCGCGCTGAGCGCCAGCAACCAGTTGCTGAATCTTGAAGCGCAGCAGCGCCAGGAAGTCGAGGCGGACCTGCGCGACAGCCGTGGACGCCTGCAGCTGGCCCTGGACCTGACCGACTCCAGCCGCGACGCGCTGTTCATCTTCGACCTGCAACAGCGCGAGCTGCTGCACATGAACCGTGCCACCTACAACGGCCTGGGCTACAGCGCCGAGGAGTTCCGCCGGCTGCTGCACCTGGACCCGGAGCGGCTGATCCCCGGCTTCTTCGCCTGGATCCAGCTGGTACAGCAGGCGCACCGGCTGAACCTGTCGATGATCTTCCAGCGCGAGATGCAACGCCGCGACGGCAGCCTGCAGCCGGCGGAGATCAACACCCAGCTGATCCACCAGGGCGAGCGTGACTACCTGATCGCCGTGGCCCGCGACAACAGCGAGCGCCTGCAGCTGGAGGCCCAGTTGCAGAAGCTGTCGCAGCAGGACGGCCTCACCGGGCTGTTCAACCGCCGCTACTTCGACCGCCAGCTGCAGAGCGAGTGGCGGCGCCTGCGCCGGGCCGATGCGCCGCTGGCGGTGCTGATGCTGGATGTCGACCACTTCAAGCGCTTCAACGACTGCCTCGGCCACCTGGCCGGCGACGATGCGCTGCGCCGGGTCGCCAGCTGCCTGCAGGAATGCCTGCAACGCGAGGGGGACGTGGCGTGCCGTTACGGTGGTGAGGAGTTCGTCATCATCCTCACCGACACCGGCCTGGACGGCGCCAGCCATGTCGCCGCGCGCGTGCACCAGCGCGTGGCCGAGCTGGGCATCGGTCACCCTGGAGCCGAACTGGGCAGGCTGACGGTGAGCATCGGCGTGGCCATCGCCACGCCGGGGCAGGATGCCGAGCCGGACCAGTTGATCTCCCAGGCCGACCAGGCGCTGTACGCGGCCAAGCACAGGGGGCGCAACCAGACCTGTGTGTGGCCGGTGGATCTGCTGGAGCAACTGCCTTCCTGAAACCCTGTGCGGGGTCTGCCCTCTCCCTAACCCTCTCCCTGAAGGGAGAGGGGACTGGTCGGCACGAGCTCATGGCTCTCAGCTCGCCGGCTGACTCTGCCATAACCACCTGCGCCGAACGGCTCCCTCTCCCTTCAGGGAGAGGGTGGGGGAGAGGGAGCGGAGCCAACGGGACAGGCGTCGCGACATTCCTTCAGATCACGCCATCTGCCCGATAGTCCGGCGGAAGCGCCACAGCGCGCCGAAGAAGAACGCCGCGCCGATCCCGACGATGCCCAGCAGTTGCGGCCAGACGATGGACAGGTCGGCGCCGCGATAGAGGATCGCCTGGGCCAGGCTGACGAAGTGGGTGGTCGGCGCCGCCAGCATGATGGTCTGCACCAGCTCCGGCATGCTCTCGCGCGGCGTGGTGCCGCCGGAGAGGATCTGCAGCGGCATCAGCGTGAGGATCACCAGCAGCCCCAGCTGCGGCATGGAGCGCGCCACGGTGCCGAGGAAGATACCCATGGACGTGGTGGCGAACAGGTGCAGCGCCGCGCCCAGCAGGAACAGCCCCACCGAGCCGCTGATCGGCACGTCGAGCCAGCCGCGCACCACCAGCTGCAGCGAGATCGCCGCTGCCACCAGCACCACTGTGCCCATGGACCAGACCTTGGCCATCATGATCTCGAAGGCGGTCAGCGGCATCACCAGCAGGTGCTCCACCGTGCCGTGCTCGCGCTCGCGGATCAGCGCGGCGCCGGTGAGGATGATCGACAGCATGGTGATCTGGTTGATCACCTCCATCACCGCGCCGAACCAGGCCTGGGTCAGGTTCGGGTTGAACTCCATGCGCACCGCCAGCTCCGCCGGCATCGCCGCCTCGGCGCGGTAGCGGCTGACGAATTCGCTGACCTCGGTGCCGACGATGTTCTGGATGTAGCCGGCGCCGGAGAAGGCCTGGCCAGTCTGCGTCGCGTCGACGTTGACCTGGATCGCCGGCTGCCGCCCGGCCAGCACGTCGCGCTGGAAGTCCGGCGGGATGTCCAGGGTAAAGGTGTACAGGCCGACGTCCATGCCGCGGTCCATCTGCGCGTGGCCGATCATTTCCGGCGTACGGAAATACGGCGGCTGGAAGGCATTGATGATGCGCGTGGAGAGCTGCGACTGGTCCTCGTCGACGATGGCGATGGGTGCGTGGTGCAGGGTTTCCGGCACGCCGGTGGCCGAGCTGTAGACCCCCAGGGTGAAGGCCCAGGCGATCAGGATCAGCATCGCGTAGTCGCGGCCCAGGCTGCGGAATTCCTTGATGCCGAGGTTGAAGATGTTCGCCAGCTTGTTCATCTCAGACCTCCTGCTTCTTCAGGCAGGCCACGCTGAGCAGCGTCAGCACCACCACCATGGCCAGCAGCGGCAGGTAGTAGACCCACAGGTCGGCAAACCCCAGCGCCTTGGAGAAGGCGCCGCGGCTGACGATGAGGAAATGCGAGGTCGGGTAGAGCTTGCCGATCACCGCCGCCGCGCCTTCCAGCGAGGACACCGGGTGGATCAGCCCGGAGAACTGGATCGCCGGGATCATGGTGGCGATGGCGGTGCCGAACACCGCGGCAATCTGGCTCTTCATGAAGGTCGAGAGCAGCAGGCCGAGCCCGGTACTGGTCACCACGTAGAGGAACGCGCCGACCAGCAGCGCCAGGAAACTGCCCTTGAGCGGCACCTGGAACAGCAGCACGGCCATGGCCAGCATCAGCACGAAGTTGATCATGCCCATGCCGATGTAGGGCAGCTGTTTGCCGAGCAGGAATTCCAGGCGCGTGACCGGGGTGACGTAGAGGTTGGTGATCGAACCCAGCTCCTTCTCGCGTACCACGCCCAGGGCGGTGAGCATCGCCGGGATCATGATCAGCAGCAGCGGGATGACCGCCGGCACCATGGCCTTGAGGCTCTCCACGTCCGGGTTGTAGCGGAAGCGCACTTCGGTGCTCGCCGCGGCACTGGCGGCGGCATTGCCGTTCTGCCGCGCAAGGTCGGCCAGGTAGCTGGCGTGCAGCCCCTGCACGTAGCCGAGCACGGTGTTGGCGCGGGTCGGCATGGCGCCGTCGATCCACACGCCGATGGCCGGGTCGGCGCCGCGCTTGAGGTCGCGGCCGAAGTTCGGCGGGATTTCCACCGCCAGGCTGATGTCGCCGCTGCGCAGGCGCCGCTCCAGTTCCTCGGGGTTCTGGATCGGCGCCTTCTCGATGAAGTAGCGCGAGCCGGCAATGTTCAGCGCATAGGCCTGGCTGGTGGTGGTCTGGTCGCGGTCGAGCACCGCGTAGGTGAGGTCCTCGACGTCCATGTTGATGCCGTAGCCGATGATGAACATCAGCAGCGCGGTGCCCACCAGCGCCAGGGTCAGGCGGATCGGGTCGCGGCGCAGCTCCATGGCCTCGCGGCGTGCGTAGCTGAACAGGCGCAGCCAGCTGAAGCGGTCGCTGCCCTGGTACTTTCCGGGCTCGGCGGGAGTCTCCACCGCCGGCGCGGCATCGGGCACCGGCGCGCTGCCGGCGGCCTCTTCCAGGTAGGCGATGAAGGTGGCTTCCAGGGTCGGCAGCCCGCGCTTGTCGATCAGCCCCTGCGGCGTGTCGCTGTCGAGTACCTTGCCGGCGTGCATCAGCGAGATGCGGTCGCAGCGTTCGGCCTCGTTCATGAAGTGGGTGGAGATGAAGATGGTCACGCCATCGTTGCGCGACAGCTCCACCATCAGCTCCCAGAAGCCGTCGCGGGCCACCGGGTCAACGCCCGAGGTGGGCTCGTCGAGGATGAGGATTTCCGGCTTGTGGATCACCGCCACGGCCAGCGACAGGCGCTGGCGGATGCCCAGCGGCAGGCTGTCGGGAAGCTCGTCGCGGACCTTGCCCAGGTCGAAGCGTTCGAGCATCTCCTGCACCCGCGGCGCGATCTGCTCGTGGGGCAGGTGGAACAGCTTGGCGTGCAGTTCCAGGTTCTGCAGCACCGTCAGCTCGGCATACAGCGAGAAGGCCTGGGACATGTAGCCGACACGCCGGCGCGTTGCCATGTCATTGGCGTTCACCGGCTGGCCGAACAGCGCGCAGGTGCCTTCGCTGGCCGGCAACAGGCCGGTGAGCATCTTCATGGTGGTGGACTTGCCGCAGCCGTTGGAGCCGAGGAAGCCGAAGATTTCCCCGCGCTCGATGCGAAAGCTGACGCGGTCCACCGCGACGAAATCGCCGAAGCGGCAGGTCAGCCCCTCGGCCTCGATGGCGATCTGCGGCGCGCCGTCAGGCTGCGGGCGCGGCGGAATCACCAGCTTGTGGTGGCCGGCGCGCTTGCTCTCGGGCAGCAGCGCGATGAACGCCTCTTCGAGATTCTGCGTGGCGGTGTGCTCGCGCAACTCAGCCGGCGTGCCGGTGGCGAGCACCTTGCCCTCGTCCATCGCCACCAGGTGGTCGAAGCGTTCGGCCTCTTCCATGTAGGCGGTAGCGACCAGCACGCTCATGCCTTCGCGGCCGGCGCGGATGCGGCCGATCAGCTCCCAGAACTGGTTGCGCGACAGCGGGTCGACGCCGGTGGTGGGCTCGTCGAGGATCAGCAGGTCGGGGTCGTGGATCAACGCGCAGCACAGCCCGAGCTTCTGCTTCATGCCGCCGGAGAGTTTGCCCGCCGGACGCTCGGCGAAGGGCGCAAGACCGGTGCTGTGCAGCAGGTCGGCGATGCGCCGCTCGCGTTCGGCCTTGTCGTGGCCGAACAGGCGGCCGAAGAAATCGACGTTCTCGAACACCGAGAGCGTCGGGTAGAGGTTCTTGCCCAGGCCCTGCGGCATGTAGGCGATGCGCGGGCACACGGCGCGGCGGTGGCGGGCGTCGCGCATGTCGCCACCAAGCACCTGGATTTCGCCGTCCTGCATCTTCCGCGCGCCGGCGATCAGCGCCAGCAGGCTGGACTTGCCGACGCCGTCCGGGCCGATCAGGCCGACCATGCGGTTGGCCGGGATGTCGAGGGTGACGTCGTCCACTGCGCGGGTCTCGCCATAGCGCAGCGAGACGCCAGCCAGACGGGCCACGCAGTCGGCGGCGTTCATTGCGGGACCTTGATCTGCAGCTCAGCCG
Organism: Pseudomonas nitroreducens; assembly: GCF_014204515.1. Lineage (GTDB taxonomy): Bacteria > Pseudomonadota > Gammaproteobacteria > Pseudomonadales > Pseudomonadaceae > Pseudomonas > Pseudomonas nitritireducens_A. The sequence goes on from NZ_JACHLI010000011.1 coordinate 199,133, forward strand.
GCCATTCCACCTGCGGGTCGAGGCGCAGGTAGGCCATGCCCGGCACACCGGTCTTCACGTAGGTGATGTACTTCTCCAGCAGGCCCGGATCGAGGCGCGCCTTGACGCGGAACATCAGCTTCTCGCGCTCGTTGGCGGTCTCCACGGTCTTGGGCGTGAACTGCGCGACGCTGGCGACGTAGGACACCTTGGCCGGGATCACGTACTCGGGCACGGCGTCGATCACCAAGTGCACTTCCTGGCCCAGCCCGACCTTGCCGGCCTGGCCCGAGGGCAGGAAGAAGGTCATGTAGACGTCGGCCAGGTCGACCATGTTGAGCAGCTTGCCGCCGGCCGCCAGCACCTCGCCCGGCTGCGCCACGCGGTACTGCACGCGGCCGTTGCGCGGGGCCTTGAGCAGGCTGTCGTCGATGTCCGCCTGCAGGCGCACGACGCTCGCGGTGGCGGCCTCGATGGCCGACTGCGCCTCGATCACCTGGGAGCGCGCGGCGGAGATGCCGGCCTGCGCCGAAACCACCTGGGAGCGCGCCGCGGCCAATGCCGCCTGGGCGCTCTGCATGGTCGCGCGGTCGTCATCCAGTTGCTGTTGCGGCAGGGCGTTGCGCTTGACCAGTTGTTCGGTGCGGGTGAAACGCTTCTGTGCGGCGGTCAGTTCGGCCTGGCGCTGGGCGACCACGGCTTCGGCGGTGGACTTCTCGCTGGTGCGCTGGGCCACCAGGGACTCGGCGGTGAGCTGGGCGTTCTGCGCCCGCCGCACTTCGGCCTGGGCCTGGGCGAGCTGGGCCTGGAGCACCTGGGTGTCCATCTTCGCCACCACGTCGCCGGCCTTCACGAAGTCGCCTTCGTCCACCAGGATCTCGGCCACGCGGCCGGGCAGCTTGGTGGCCACGTCGACCTCGGTGGCCTCGATGCGCCCGTTACCGCTGGCGAAGCCCTCGGGCAGGCCGCTGGGCTTGAAGGTCTGCCAGGCCAGCGCGGCGAGCACGGCCACGACCAGCACCGCGAGGCCGCGGTTGCGCCAGCTTTTTGCGTTTGCTGTCATCCGAAACTCCCCTTGTCCATGCGCTCTGATCTGAGCGGATCATGGAGGGATATTCGGCGACCAACGGCGAATGCCGGTTGATGCAGGTCAGGGGTGCGACGAAAAGTCCTACACGTAAGAATCTTAATCAGTAAGCGGGAAGGCGCCCAAGCAAGATCCCTAATCGAACGCTAACCCGCCAAACTCCATAAAAAAGCCCACCGGGTGGTGGGCTTCGTCGTCAGGGAGACTGCGGCTTTTCGCAGCTTCCATATGCGGCCTCGAGAGCCTTTGCGTAGTCCACATAGGTCTCAGGATCGTAGGGCTGCGCCCGGATCTTGAAACTGGAGTCTCCGCTGTACCCAATCCTTTGACGCACTCTTACGGCCCACTTTTGCCCTTGATGCAGGGCGATCAGATCAAAAAGATGCCCGTCAATCTCACTGTCATCACTCAGGCTGGAATACACGTATTTCATGCGGAGATACCACTCCGGTATAGCCGTCACGGATCTGATCACTTCCTTGGCTACGCGCCTCTCTTCATCGGCCGATCCGGGCATGTCTTCAATCGTCATACTTTCGGCCCGCTGTAAGGCGTCTACCGGAGCGGCCAGTGGTTTGCGACTGATCAGACGCGAAAAGCGGCAGTCGAATACCCATTTTTCCGAGTTCACGTATTCATCGGCGTAGATGACGACTCCATTACCAAAGTCGGTTTGATACACACTCGTCATACTCTGGACCCCATACCTGGCGGCAATGTACAAAAAAGGAGAAAGAACGATAAAGAAGGCCCAAACGACCTTATTTCGGTAGAAACTCAAAGTGCCCTCCTGGCGCCCCGATTGGCGTGTCACCTGACTCAACGGGGTTTACTGCTCCCATGATCTGATACGTGAAATTGAACTCATCGTGAATATCCTTTCGCTCACCGGCCAGCGCCTCCCATTTTTTGCACCAGTTTTCGTCGGGCATCCTGCCTTTGCTGGCTCGACACAGCTTTCCAAACTGCCGCTCATCGACCCTCCCCCAAGTGTTCTTGTACTCAGAGCGCCGGACGTATGCGCGAACCGAAATGCCTAAGTGGTTCGCCATCAACTGAGCCAGGCTTTCGTTAGTCTGTGGAAAAAACTGAATGCCGTCCTCAATTCGATATTCCGACCGATTGCCCATTCCCGTTCTGCAGGCGAAGCTTTCGAGTTTCGCCGAGGTGCTGAAAGCCTGGGGCGAAATCTTCTCGTAGTTGAGTACATCTAGCGAAAGCCGGTGGCCACCAGGTAGTTCGTACCCAAACGCCACCTTATGTGGCACGCCGTGGCTAAAAAGCGCGAGGTGTTGAATTGGGGAAGTCGCTCGATCCTTGCCCTGATTCAGGTAATCGATCAGCTCCTGCGCAGTCGCGACCTCTACAACCCCTGCGTCATACGCCTTAGCAGAGTCGCGAGCGAAGCCAAGCATTACAGCGGTGTATGCCGGTGTGAAGATCACCAGCGTACGGACAAGCGAGGGTTCACGTTGCCTGAATACAGCCAGCTCGCGAACCGCCTGGCCAATGAACATCATTTTGTTGCCAGATGAGTTGTCGTGCTGGCTTCCAGCAACAGCTATCAACTCCGGCGAAAGCGTCTTCTCAGGAGACGCGCTGGGCTGTAACAGTGCCCCAGCCTGGAAAGCTCGCTGCTCCAGGTTCGGATCCGCAAGAAGCTGGGCCATCAGCGATTCATTTACGGAACCGTCCTTCCACACAGCACCGAGCTTTGCAAAATCTACGACGGCTCGCGTCGAGGCCCCTGCGAACTGGAATCCGCCAAAAGTATCTGGACTTCCCGTCGTAATCGTCCCGCCGTGACTCGTGGGACTGCCAAGGTGCGCAAGCGGCAGGTTGTCGATGAGGATTGAAGGGAAGCCAACGGTGATAGCTGCGCCGCAGCCACAAACGTCGCCCACACGTGCAGCGCCAAGGTAATTGATCTGCGTATCAGGTGAGGCGGAAACAATGGGTGAGGTGCCGTGGCCGGGAATAGGGCAAACGTGCAGATCACCTAAACGGGCGGTAGGAATCATGCCAATCCTTGGTAGCGACTTATCGACCCACGATGATAATCCGCTTCGAACTGTGCAAATTCTTGCCGCATCCCCTCTAGACCGCGGCCCACCTGGGGAAAATAAATTTCCTGCCGCTCAAAATCAGAGCAGGTCCGACGAGCTTATCCGGCATTGCGCAAAATCCTGCCGGGAAAAAACTGCCGGAAGGACACGCACTTTTCCCCCTCCCGCCGACGCGCTCTGTATAGAAAAAAAGTGCAATGCAGGCAGAAGTGAAAACATACCCACAGGCACCGCAGTAGCTGGAGTCTCATCGTAGAACGGGTGCTTCACATCGGGATAAAAAATGAAAAAAATTCAGAAAACCTGACGGTGATTTCATCGCCATTTTCACACGGCAAAAAGCCCCACAGCCCACGGCTATAAGGGGATTGAGAAATTTTTCTCTAAAGTACTGATCTGGCCAGTAATGAGAGAAATGGTCGCCCTGGGAGAGTGGTCTGCTCCCCGCATCTGAGTACAGGGACTCACGCTAATTTTGCTGCCTGTTTGCGCCGCCGAAATTCCCTTGGGGATCGGTAGTTCAAGGCG
>NZ_JACHLI010000012.1 GCF_014204515.1 Pseudomonas nitroreducens
TAATTGCCCGTGAGGCTTGACCATATAACACCCAAACAATTTGCGTGTTGTACGGTGAAGACGTAACGAACCGAAAGTTCGTGTGAACCGCAAATTACCTGTCACATACCCGAATCTGGATGAGCGTGTGCACTTGCCACGAGCGTCCATAAAGAATTGCTTGACGACCATAGAGCGTTGGAACCACCTGATCCCATCCCGAACTCAGTAGTGAAACGACGCATCGCCGATGGTAGTGTGGAGTTTCTCCATGTGAGAGTAGGTCATCGTCAAGCTCCTATCCCAAGACCCCTGGTCAGCATCGCTGGCCGGGGGTTTTGCTTATTAGTGTAAGCAACCCGAATTCGGATGAGCGCTCAGGCGAGCATCCAACCGAATTGCTTGACGACCATAGAGCATTGGAACCACCTGATCCCATCCCGAACTCAGTAGTGAAACGATGCATCGCCGATGGTAGTGTGGAGTTTCTCCATGTGAGAGTAGGTCATCGTCAAGCTTCTAATTCCGAAGCCCCCGATCCGCGAAAGCGGGTCGGGGGTTTTGTTTTATGGGGCGGAAAAAGCCAATACGGGAGCCCTATATAGGGCCAGTAACCCGGGACGGGTTATCCGCCGCGGCGGATAACGCTTGAGGCGTTATGCGCCCTACGACCGGCGTTTGCCGAGGGCCGTGAAGTGTGCGGTTCGCGTGCAGGCTCGCTCCTACAAGTGGGCGAGGGGCTTGGTCATGATGAGGGTGCGTTCTTCGCCGTGGACCTGTTCGCGCAGCAGGCGATAGCCGAGGCGGGCGTAGAAGCGTTCTGCGGTGAGAGAAGAGGGGACCAGCAAGGCCTCTACGCCGCGCTCCAGGGCGGCTTTCTCGATTTGGCCCATCAGGGCCTGGCCGATGCCCTTGCGCTGCTGCTGTGGCGCTACGAAGAGGCTGCGCACGGTACTGCCATCCAGCGCGCCGGTGCCGACGATCTGATCGCTCAGCAATGCAACGAAGACCAGGCGCTGCTGCAGCAGTTCTATCACCCGCTCAGGCGTGAAATGCGCGACTACCGAGTCGATGACGCTTGCCGGGTAATCCTGGCTGTTGCTCTCCCTGACGGCTGCCACGATCACTCGGCTGATGGCGGCAGCGTCTTCGCTGCGGGCCTGTCTGATCTTCAATTCCATCTGTGCGCTCCCTGGTGTCCGGCTTGCCCATCCTGAAGGGATTGGGCGCAATGGGATAGAGCGGAATCGCAGGCAACAAAAAAGGCGCCCTGGGGCGCCTTTTCTGTTCAGGTCACTGATCAGCCGTTGTGGCGTTTCAGGACCAGGGTGGCGTTGGTGCCGCCGAAGCCGAAGCTGTTGCTCATGACGGTGTCGATCTTCGCGTTTTCGCGGGTTTCGCGCAGGATCGGCAGGTCGGCGACTTCCGGGTCCAGCTCGTCGATGTTGGCGGAGGCGGCAATGAAGTTGCCTTCCATCATCAGCAGGCAGTAGATCGCCTCGTGAACGCCAGCGGCGCCCAGGGAGTGGCCGGACAGGCTCTTGGTGGAGCTGATGGCCGGGGCGTTGCTGCCGAACACTTCACGCACGCCACGGATTTCGGCAACGTCGCCGACCGGGGTGGAGGTGCCGTGGGTGTTCAGGTAGTCGATCGGGGTGTCAACGGTCGACAGGGCCTGCTGCATGCAGCGGATGGCGCCTTCGCCGCTCGGGGCGACCATGTCGTAGCCATCGGACGTCGCACCGTAGCCAACGATTTCGGCGTAGATCTTGGCGCCACGCTTGAGGGCGTGTTCCAGCTCTTCGACCACGACCATGCCGCCGCCGCCAGCGATGACGAAACCGTCACGCTTGGCGTCGTAGGCGCGGGAGGCCTTTTCCGGGGTGTCGTTGTACTGGGTGGAGAGGGCGCCCATGGCGTCGAACAGGCAGCTCTGGCTCCAGTGTTCTTCCTCACCGCCGCCGGCGAAGACGACGTCCTGCTTGCCCAGCTGGATCTGTTCCATGGCCTGGCCGATGCAATGCGCGCTGGTGGCGCAGGCCGAGGAGATGGAGTAGTTCACGCCCTTGATCTGGAAGGGAGTGGCCAGGCACGCGGAAACGGTGCTGCCCATGGTGCGGGTGACGCGGTATGGGCCGATGCGCTTGACGCCCTTCTCGCGCAGGGTGTCGATGGCTTCCATCTGGTTCAGGGTGGAAGCGCCGCCGGAGCCGGCGATCAGGCCGGTGCGCGGGTTGGAGATCTGCTCGGGGCTGAGGCCGGAGTCCTTGATCGCCTGTTCCATTGCCAGGTAGGCATAAGCGGCGGCGTCGCCCATGAAGCGGAAGACCTTGCGGTCGATCAGCTCTTCCAGGTTCAGATTGACCGAACCGGAAACGTGGCTGCGCAGGCCCATCTCGGCGTAGCTGGGGTTGTGGCGGATGCCAGCACGGCCTGCACGCAGGTTGGCGGAGACGGTGTCTTTGTCATTGCCCAGGCAGGAAACGATGCCCAGACCGGTGATCACGACGCGACGCATGCGGATACCCTTAGAAGCTGTCAGTGGAAGTGAACAGGCCGACGCGGAGGCCTTCGGCGCTGTAGATTTCGCGGCCATCGACGCTGACGGTGCCGTCGGCGATGGCCAGGATCAGCGAACGATTGATCGTACGCTTGATGTGAATGTTGTAGGTGACTTTCTTGGCGGTCGGCAGGACCTGGCCGAAGAACTTCACTTCACCCGAACCCAGGGCGCGGCCGCGGCCGGGGTTGCCCTGCCAGCCGAGGTGGAAGCCTACCAGCTGCCACATGGCGTCCAGGCCCAGGCAGCCCGGCATGACGGGGTCGCCTTCGAAGTGGCAGGCGAAGAACCACAGGTCGGGATTGATATCCAGCTCGGCGACCAGTTCGCCCTTGCCATACTTGCCGCCGACCTCACTGATGTGGGTGATGCGGTCGATCATCAGCATGTTGGGGGCGGGCAGTTGCGCATTACCCGGGCCGAAGAGTTCGCCGCGGCTGCAGCGCAACAGGTCTTCTCGGGTGAAGGCGTTTTGTTTGGTCATGCGAGCTCCTCAAAAATCCTGGATAGCAGGCGTTGTCTGGCTTGTGCCTGCGGCGCCGCGTTCCGTTGTTGTTGTCACGGTGTCATGCGGCAGCCTAGTCATAGACTATTGCCTTTAAGTGAAAGTCACAGCAATCGGCGAACGCTTGTTCACTTTTCGCCGCTGCCAGGTTTCCCTGTCGGGACGCAGGCCCCGGGCCGGTCCGCAGTTTGCGGGCAAGCGCTCCGTCGATCAACGACCTGGAGCAACCCAGCGCTGCAGAATCCGCTGCAGCTCCGCGCGTTTGAACGGTTTGGCCAGGTAGTCGTTCATCCCGGCCTCCAGGCAGGCTTCACGGTCGCCCTGCAGCGCGTTGGCGGTCAGGGCGATGATCGGCACCTGCTCGCCGCCCGGCCGTGCGCGGATCTGCCGGGTGGCTTCGTAGCCGTTGAGTACCGGCAGGCGGCAGTCCATCAGGATCGCCGCATACTCGCCGCGCTCGGAAGTGCGCACTGCCTGGGCGCCATCACCCACCAGCGTGACGCGATAACCCAGGCTGCGCAACATAGCTTCTATGACCGTTTGATTCACCGGGTTGTCCTCCACCAGCAGCACGGACTGACCAGTGGCAGGCGCTTCGCCGGCGTTGGCGCCGTCCTCTGCGGCACTCTGCCGCTGGCGGAAGGGCAGGGGAATTTCCAGGGTGAAGGTCGAGCCGCAGCCTTCCTCGCTGACCGCGCCCAGGGTGCCGCCCATCCGTTCGGCCAGGGTGCGTGCGATGGACAGGCCCAGCCCGGTGCCGCCGTAGCGCCGCGAGGTGGACGAGTCGGCCTGCTGGAAGGCTTCGAACATGTGCTCCAGGCGCTCGCGGGAGATGCCGATGCCGCTGTCCTGCACCGAGCAGCTGAGCCACAGCACCTCGTCGTCCAGCGCCTGCCAGGTGGCTTCCAGGCGCACGCCGCCTTCTTCGGTGAATTTCAGCGCGTTGCCCAGCAGGTTGACCAGGATCTGCCGGATGCGCGTCGGGTCGCCCTGCACCTCGAGGTGATCGAGGCCGTCCTGGATTTCCATTTCCAGCGCCAGGCCGCGCTGCTGGGCGCTGTGCTGGAAGACCTGGAGGGAGCTCTGGATCAGCTCCAGCAGGTTGAACGGGATGCGCTCCAGCTCCAGGGCGCCGCGCTCGACGCGGGAGAAGTCGAGGATGTCGTTGATCACCTTGAGCAGGTGCTCGGTGGATTCGGTGGCCAGCGCGCTGTACTCGGCCTGCTCCTGGTTGAGCTCGGTGGTTTCCAGCAGCTGCAGCATGCCCAGCACGCCGTTCATCGGGGTGCGCAATTCGTGGCTCATCATCGCCAGGAAGTCGGACTTGGCGCGGTTGGCCTCTTCGGCTTCCTCCCGCGCCGCTACCAGTTGGGCGATGCTGCGGTCCTGCTCCAGGCTGGCCTGCTGCAGGCCGCGGGCGAGGTTGTTGATGTGCCGGGCGAGGTCGCCGACTTCGCCGTCGTCGGGTACCGGCAGGGTGGTGTGGTAGTCGGCGGTCTGGATCGCCTGCACGGCGCGGCCCATGGTGCGGATCGGCGCGGCCAGGCGGCGGGCCAGGCGGCGCGCCAGCAGGTAGGTGAGGATCAGCGCGAACAGCGCGAGCAGGCTGGCCTTGAGGAGGATTTCCTGCTGCCGCTGGCTGAAGGCGTCGCTGGCCATGCCGACCACCACGCGGCCGAGGTAATCGCCGCTGGGCGGGGCGGCAGCGGGCAGCATGTCGTTGGAGCTGGCCAGGTCGCTGCCGTCGAGGGCGATGTTCTCGCGCTGGATCGAGGCGTGGAAGATTTCCACCTTGGTGCTCGCCTGGGCGGGATCCGCGGCGTGCTCGACGTAGACGAGGATGTTGTCGCCACGGTCGCGCACTTCGATGAATCTCACGTGGGCGGTGCCCAGGGTGGCGCGCAGCAGGCTCTGCAGCACCGGCAGGTTGCCGGAGATCACCCCGTACTCCGCCGCCGGCGCCAGTTGGTTGGCGATCAGCTGGCCGGTGTGGTTGGACTCCAGGCGCAGGTCCTGCAGCCGTGAGTAGGTGAAGTAGCCGGTGAGCAGCACGGTCAGCAGCAGCGCCGGGCCAAGGCTGATGGCCAGCATGCGCGTCTGGATGTTCCAGCTCTGGCGGGAACTCATGGTTTCTCTCCTTCGGCGAGGCGCCGCGCGAGGTCCGCGTCGCCTGGCAGGTCGATGCCGAGCGAACGCGCCACCTGGCGGTTGCTCTGCACCTTGAAGCGTTCGGGGTAGAGGCTGCGGGGCCAGTGCTCCGTCGGCTCGTCGAGCAGGGTGTCGAGGGTCTCCAGCCAGTCGTCCTGGTCGCTGTAGCTGCTGGCCAGGCTGCCGGCCTTGACGAAGGCGGCGCTGGGGCCGATCAGCGGACGGTTCTCGGCATAGGCGCTGAGCAGGATGCCCTTGATGGTCTGCGCGTTATAAAGCTGTTTGTCGTCCAGCCCGAGCAGCAGGTCACTGCGACCGAGCAGTTCGCGCAGCGGGCGGCCGTCTTCGGCGCGGGTCTGCAGCTCGCTGACCAGCTCCACGCCGAGCCGCCCGGCGGCCTGACGAAGCTCGTCGAGGAGGAACTCGCTGGTAGGCCCGAGCAGCACGCCAATCCGCTGCGGGCGCGGGGTGAGCAGCAGGGCCAGTCGCATCTGGCGGGCCGGCGGCGGATCGCTCCACAGCAGGCTCAGGTGCGGCACGTCGCGTTCGCCCATCACCTGCCGGGCCTCGACACGGCTGACCAGCAGGGTCAGCGCCGGTGGCGCATCGTGGCTGGCCAGGCGCCAGTTCAGCGCGCCGCTGCCCAGCAGCAGCAGGCGGGTTTCAGCGTCGAGGGCGGCGGCGGGCGGCAGGTCTTCGGGGGATTCCAGGCGCACCTGGTCGCCTGGACGGCGCTCGGCCAGGGCCTTGGCGAAGTCCTCCAGGGCCGGGCTGCGCTCGCTGCTCACCAGCAGGATGTCGCGGGCCTGGGCCGGCAGCGCGAAGAGACAGGCCAGCCCGAGGAGCAGGGCGGCGAGGAGATTTCCGGGGCTCATCCTTGAGCGGCGGGCAGGCATGCTAGAAATCCACCTCGGCGCTGAAGTAGAGCAGGTGGCGGCTGTCGTAGCGGTTTTCCGGCCAGGTCAGCGGTTCGTCGTCCAGGCGCTGCTGCAGCACGCCGGCCAGTTCCAGCGCCGCACGGCCCAGGGGGATGCGCTTGGCCACGCGCAGGTCGACGCGCTCGAAGCGGTGCTGGTTCAGCGCGTCGTCACCGTAATAGAAGACCGAACTGGACCAGCCGCGTCCCCAGTCGCGCATCCAGCCGGCCGAGCCGCTGTTGCGCGCGGTGAGACGCTGGTCGTAGCGGCTGCTGGCGTCGTAGTCGACATAGGCATAGGTCAGGCGCACGCGGTCCTGCCGCGTCAGGCGCCAGTCCAGCTGGGTTTCCGCGCCATGGAAGCGGATGTCGTTGTGGTTGCTCGGTTCGAAGTCGGAGACCTTCAAGGGATCGCTGATCAGCCCGTGGATTTCGTCGTAGTAGGCTTTGATGTCGACGGCGAGTCCGAGTTCGTCGAACTGGCCGTTGTAGCCGACTTCCCGCGAGCGCATGCGTTCCTGGTCGAGATCGCCAGGGCCACGGGCGCGGGCGAAGTAGTAGGCGCTGGACTGGCCGTAGACCGGGGCCGAGAGGTTGCGCACCCGGTAGCTCCAGTTCACGTCGTTCTCGTACATGTCCGGCGAGCGCACCGCTTCGGAGTACACCGCGCGCAGGCTGTGGCGCGGGTTGATCAGGTAGTTGAGGGCAAGGCGCGGGCTGACCGAGCTGCCGGACAGCGCATCGTCCTCCACCATCGCGCCGCCCTGCAGCAGCCAGTGTGGCGTCAGGTGCCATTCCAGCTGGCTGAACAGGCGCCAGATGTCGTTGTTCACCGTGCCGCCGAAGTAGGTTTCCGAGGTGGCCTGGTCGTGGCGGTAACTCAGGCCGCTGACCAGCCGCACGCCGTCGGCGAGGCTGAGGGTGTCCTGCAGCTCCAGGTCGTAGCGGGTCTCGCGGATGTTCTGGTTCACCTGGCCGCACACCGGCAGGTAGGCACCATTGGCCAGCTGTTGCAGCACCTGCCCGGCCAGCGCCTGTTCCTGGGCCGAGCCGCGGGGAATCCTGGGCAGCGATTCGGCCAGGTCGTCGACGTACTTCGGGCTCAACGACCAGAGCTGCGCGAGCTGCGGGCTGAAGGCGATGGCGGCTTCGCAGGCGCCGAACTGCTGCAGGCGCTCCCAGTGCTCGGCGTAGCCCTGCACGTACAGGCTGTGCTTGGGGTTGATGTCGAAGGTCCAGCGCAGGGAGCCGGCGTAGTCGCGGGCGGTCAGGTCGGAATTGTCGTCGCCGGCGGCGATGTTGCCGAAGACCGGCTGGTAGTCGTAGGGCCGCTGGTTGCTGCCTTCCTTCGCGGCGAGCTGCCAGTCCAGGCTGTTGCGTGGGTCGAGGCTGTGGCTGGCGACCAGGTTGAAGCGGCTCAGGCGGCGGCCGTCGCGGTAGTCGCGGTCGAACTGGTCGTGGTCGAAGCCGTCGTCCTCCTGGCCGGAGAGCGACAGCCGATAGTCGCCGGAGCGGTCGTGCAGGCCCTGGCTGGCGTACCAGTCGCGGACGCCGTTCTGTCCGGCGGTGTATTTCAGCCGGGTGCCCTGGCTGTCGGCGGGCTTGCGGGTGAGGATGTTGATCACCCCCATCAGCGCGTTGGCGCCGTAGCTCGCGGCGTTGGGGCCGCGGAAGACCTCGATGCGGTCGATGTCCTCGATGGCCACCGGGATATCGCTCCAGTCCACCGTGGCCAGGCCGGGGCGGTACACCGAGCGGCCGTCCACCAGCACCTGCAGGCGCCGCGCCTCGGTGACGTTGGTGCCGTGGTAGTTCACCGTGGCCTGGTTGCCCGACAGGTAGCCGACCATCATGCCCGGCACCAGGCGCATCAGTTCGGGGATGTCGCGGGCGCCGGAGGCCTTGATCAGGTCGCGGTCGAGCACCGTCATGCTGCCGGGCACTTCCGCCGGGGATTGCTTGAGCCGCGTCGCGGTCAGAACTTCGGGGACGTCGAGGCTGTCCACGAACAGGTCGCCCGCCACGGCTTTGCCGGCCAGCAGGGCGGCAAGCAGGGAGAGCGGCAAAGGGGCGCGGGCGGTACGCTGCACGGAACGGCCTTGTTCTCGGTTCTTATGGGTTCGGTCGATGTCTACAGCTAGACGTTTTCCACACGACGGATGTTAAACGAGGCTGCGCTGAATGCCAGTGCGGAGATCCGCACTGGTCGCTCGCCGATGCGGCCTTATAATGCCCCAATCGCCGCCGCAGGGCGGCCAGCCATGGAACAGACATGACACAGCAGCAACCGATCGCCGTCCTCGGTGGTGGCAGTTTCGGCACCGCCTTCGCCAACCTGCTGGCAGAGAATGGAAACCGCGTTCGCCAGTGGATGCGTGACGAGGAACAGGCCGAGGCGATCCGCGTCAACCGCGAGAACCCCAATTACCTGAAGGGCGTGCGCATCCATGCCGGCGTCGAGCCGACCACGGATCTGACGGCGACCCTGGCCGAATGCCAGATGATCTTCGTCGGCGTGCCTTCCAGCGCCCTGCGCAAGGTGCTCGACGGCCGCAGCGAGGAGCTGGCGGGCAAGATGCTGGTCAGCCTGACCAAGGGCATCGAGGCGCAGAGCTTCAAGCTGATGAGCCAGGTGCTCGAGGAAATCGCGCCCAAATCCCGCATCGCGGTGATCTCCGGGCCGAACCTGGCGCGGGAGATCGCCGAGCACGAGCTGACCGCCACCGTGGTCGCCAGCGAGGACGAAGACCTCTGCGCCCAGGTGCAGCAGGCCCTGCACGGCCGCACCTTCCGCGTCTACGCCAGTGGCGACCGTTTCGGCGTCGAGCTGGGCGGCGCCTTGAAGAACGTCTACGCCATCATTGCCGGCATGGCCGCCGCGCTGGGCATGGGCGAGAACACCAAGGGCATGCTGATCACCCGCGCCCTGGCCGAAATGACCCGCTTCGCCGTCAAGCTCGGCGCCAACCCGATGACCTTCCTCGGCCTGGCCGGCGTGGGCGACCTGATCGTCACCTGTTCGTCACCCAAGAGCCGTAACTATCAGGTGGGCTTCGCCCTGGGCGAGGGCCTGACCCTGGAAGACGCGGTGGCGCGCATGGGTGAAACCGCCGAAGGCGTGAACACCCTCAAGGTGCTCAAGGCCAAGGCTGACGAAATGGGCGTCTACATGCCGCTGGTGGCCGGCCTCAACGCCATCCTGTTCGGCGGCCGTACCCTGGCGCAGGTCATCGAGGCGCTGATGAGCGGCGAGCCGAAGACCGACGTCGACTTCATTCCCACCACCGGTTTCTGAAGGAGCAATCACCATGTCCGCTGAACGACTGGAAAAAGAATCCCTGGTCCTGCGCGTCGTCTGGATGCTGGTCTTCGCGCTGGTCTGGTCCGTCGCCCAGATGATCCTCGGCGCCGTGGTGATCATCCAGCTGATCTACCGCATCATCTACGGCGCGCCCAGCGGCAGCCTGATGGCGTTCGGCGACAGCCTGAGCCAGTACTTCGCGCAGATCGGCCGCTTCGGTACCTTCCAGACCGAAGAGAAGCCCTGGCCGTTCGCCGACTGGCCGACCGCCCACGCCCCGCAGGGCGAGGCTCCGCACGACGTGCCGCCGGCGCCGCACCCGGTGCGCGACGAGGAGCCCAAGCTTTGAAGCTCTGGCTGCTGCGCCACGGCGAAGCCGAGCCGCAGGCCCGCCGTGACTCCGAGCGCCGGCTGACGCCCCACGGCATCAAGGAAGCGCTGAAAAGCGCAGCCCAGCTCGCCGGGCATCCGCTGGACGGCATCCTCGCCAGCCCCTACGTGCGCGCCCAGGAAACCGCCGAACTGGTCCGTGAGGCGCTCGGCTTCGAGGGTTCGGTCGGTACTGCGCCCTGGCTGACGCCGGACGACGATCCCAAGGACGTGCTGCGCTTCCTCGACGGCCGCAGCGAGCGCAACCTGCTGCTGGTCACCCACCAGCCGCTGGTGGGCGCGCTGGCCGGCCTGCTGGTGCATGGCAGCCGCAACGACGCCGTGCCGTTCAGCACCGCCACCCTGGCGGAGCTGGAAGGCGAGGTGCCGGTGGCGGGGTTGATGGAACTGGTATCGCTCTACCATCCGCGGCATTCCTGAGTCGGAAGGATCTGTACGAAAAAGGCCCCGAAAGGGGCCTTCTGCATTTCCATCGCCGCCAAATCGTGCCCGGATGTTTCTGCGCGAGGTCCGTTGCAGAGCGGTTGCTGCCAATCCTTCGGCTAAATCCTACAAAAGTTCACACGACCAGCCTTGTCTGCCGCTGCGCTGCGTGGAATATTCAACCAAGCAAGTGCTTGGTTGATCCATCGCTATATCCCTGAGCTACACCTCTGACAAAAAAAACAAAGGAGGGGCACGTGGTTAAAGCAGTCCGATTACCACTCGACCTGTTCTATCAGCGCGAGAAGAGCCACCCGAACAAACGCTACCTGGTGCAGCCGCTGGCCGGCGGCGAAGTGCAGGCCCTGACCTGGGGCGAAGTGGGCGACCAGGCCCGCCGCGCCGCCGCCTGGCTGCGCAGCCTGAACCTGCCCGAAGGCAGCCGGGTGGCGATCATTTCCAAGAACTGCGCGCACTGGATCGTCGCCGACATCGCCATCTGGATGGCCGGCCACGTCTCGGTGCCGCTGTATCCGAACCTCACCGCCGACTCGGCGCGCCAGGTGCTGACCCACTCCGAAGCGGCAGTGGCGTTCATCGGCAAGCTGGATGACTGGCCGTCGATGGCTGCCGGCATGCCCGAAGGCGTGCCCACCGTCGCTTTGCCGCTGCATCCGGAAGGGCGATTCGATCACCAATGGAGCGACCTGCAGGCGGTGGCGCCGATGGCCGACGACCCGCGCCCGGACGCCGCCACCCTGGCCACGCTGGTCTACACCTCCGGCACCACCGGCACGCCAAAGGGGGTGATGCACACCTTCGGCAACTTTGCCTTCGCCGCCAGCCACGCCATCGACCTGTTCGGCGTTGGCGGCGAAGACCGGCTGCTGTCCTACCTGCCGCTGTGCCACGTCGCCGAACGCATGTTCGTCGAGATGGCCTCGCTGTATGCCGGGCAGACGGTGTTCTTCGCCGAGAGCCTGGACACCTTCGTCGCCGACATGCGTCGCGCCCGGCCCACGGTGTTCTTCGGCGTGCCGCGCATCTGGACCAAGTTCCAGATGGGCGTCTATGCGCAGATGCCGGCGCAGAAACTCGACCGTCTGCTGCGCCTGCCCATCGTCGGCCGCCTCGTTGGCCGCAAGGTGCTTGCCGGCCTTGGCCTGGATGCCGTGCGCTACGCCCTGTGCGGCGCCGCGCCGGTGCCCGAGGCGCTGCTCGACTGGTACCGTCGCCTGGGGCTGAACGTGCTGGAGGTCTACGGCATGTCGGAGAACTGCGGCTATTCCCATGTCTGCCGCCCTGGCGAACAGAAAACCGGCTGGATCGGCCGCAACAGTCCCGGTGTGGAAGTGCGCATCAGCGACGACGGCGAAGTCCAGGTACGCAGCGGCGCGACCATGGTCGGCTACTACAAGGACCCCGAGCGCACCGCCGAAACCATCACCGAGGACGGCTTCCTGCGCACCGGCGACAAGGGCGAACAGGATGCCGACGGCAACCTGCGCCTGACCGGCCGGCTCAAGGAAATCTTCAAGACCGCCAAGGGCAAGTACGTGGCCCCGGCGCCCATCGAGAACCGCCTGGCCGTGCATTCGCGGATCGAGCAGATCTGCGTGGTGGGTGACGGCCTGATCGCCCCGTTGGGTCTGTGCGTGCTCTCCGAGGTCGGTCGCCAGGAAGCCGCCAACGGCTCGCGCAGCCAGTTGGAGCAGAGTCTGCAGGCGTTGCTGACGGAGGTGAACGAGGCGCTGGACAAGCACGAGCGCCTGGCCGGGCTGGTGCTGGTCAAGGATGTCTGGACCGTGGACAACGGCTTCCTCACGCCGACCCTGAAGATCAAGCGCAATGTGGTGGAAGGGACCTACGGACAGCGCTTCAATGAATGGGCGGAGCGCCGCGAGGCGGTGCAATGGCACGAATGACCACAAGGAAAACGCTATGACCTGGCGCACCACGCCCGACCTGGAAAAGCTCAACGCGAACCTGAAGAACACCATCGGTGAAGTGCTCGACATCCGTTTCGAGGCGTTCGACGACGACTCGCTGACCGCCAGCATGGTGGTGGATTCGCGCACCCACCAGCCCTATGGTCTGCTGCACGGCGGCGCCTCGGTGGTACTGGCGGAAACCGTCGGCTCCACCGCCAGCTACCTGTGCCTGGACAACACGAAGTACTACTGCGTGGGCCTGGAAGTGAACGCCAACCACCTGCGCGGCCTGCGCAGCGGGCGGGTGACGGCGGTGGCCAAGGCGGTGCACATCGGCCGCTCGACCCACGTCTGGGAAATCCGCCTGCACGGGGACGACGGCAAGCCCAGCTGCATCTCGCGGCTGACCATGGCGGTGGTGCCGCTGGAGCGCTGATCCGGTGCGCCTTTCGCCCATTGTCGTGAAGAGCCGTAGGATGGCGTGGAGCGAAGCGATACCCATCGATCCCGGCACGGGCAGCATGGGTATCGCCTAGGCTCCACCCATCCCACTGATGCGCTCCCTGCGGCTGCATCTGCCTGACTGTTCGCGGACGGAGTCCGTTCCTACGCAGGTGGTTGGGGGCAGCGTGCTCTTGTAGGAGCGGATTTATCCGCGATGGATCTAGCCGGACAAAGTCCGCTCCAACGAACCTGCATAGGGAGCGCGAGCTCTTGGTAGGAGCGAGCTTGCTCGCGAACCGCCTGATGCGATGGCGTTGGGCGGGGTTCGCGAGCAAGCTCGCTCCTACAGAAACCTCGCTCCCGACAATGCCTACAGCTCCTGCGCCGCTCGGCGCACTCGCAATTTTGTCCAAGACCCGCCGTTCCCGCGCCGGTAAAGTAGGCCCATGGAACGCATCGAACACCACAGCAGCGGCCTGCCCGGCGTCCGGTTCATCGACGCCGAGTACCGCCGTTTCGCCTTTCCGCGGCATTTTCATCTCGACTACCACGTCGGGTTGATGCTGGACGGCTGCCAGCGCTATACCCATCGCGGTGAGCGCTCGCTGGCCGGGAACGGCGACATCCTGCTGATGAGTCCCGAAAGCATCCACGACGGTTCCAGCGAGGGCGAGGACGGCTACCGCATCCGCGTGCTGTCCATCGACCCGCAATGGCTGGACGACGCCTGCCGCGCCTTCAGCGATGGCCGCCAGGGCGCGCCGCGGCTGACCGCCGCACAGTTGCGCGACCCGTTGCTGCAAACTGAATTGCAGCGCGCCCACGCCCTGATGCTCGGTGGCGAACGCCTGGCCCAGGAGGGCCAGCTCTGGCAGGCGCTTGCCGCGCTGCTGGAGCGCGCCTCCAGCCTGCGCATCCGCGAGCCGGGGCAGGGCTTCGACGCACCGACCTGGGCACGTATCCGCGAGTGGCTGGAGTCGCGCCTGGAAACCCCGCCGACCCTGGAAGAAATCGCCGAATTCTGCGACCTCAGCCCCTGGCAGGTGCTGCGCCGCTTCCGCCACCAGTGCGGATTGCCGCCGCACCAGTGGCTCACCCAGCTGCGCCTGGAACGCGCGCTGCCGCGGGTGATCAAGGGCCAGCCGCTGTCGGAGATCGCCCTGAGCCTGGGCTTCTACGACCAGGCGCACTTCAGCCGCCTGTTCCGCCGCACCTACGGATTGCCGCCCGCGCGACTCCGCCAGCGCTGATCCGCCCACTTCCCGTTTCCTTTCCCACTGGAGAATCCCGCCATGCAGGAGGTTCACGTCTTGCTCATGCTCACCGCCGTGTTCGCGGTCGCCCTGGTCAGCCCCGGCCCGGACGTCGCGCTGGTGGTGCGTACTTCGCTGCACCAGGGCCGCCGCGCCGGCGTGCTCAGCGCCCTCGGGCTGGCCTGCGGCATCCTGGTCCACGGCACGCTGGTGCTGACCGGAGTGTCGTTGCTGCTGGCCCGCTCGCCGCTGCTGTTCAGCGCGCTGCAACTGGTGGGCGCGGCCTACCTCGGCTGGCTCGGCATCGGCGCGTTGCGCGCGCTGCGCAAACCGGGCGGGGCAGGGCGCATCGACGGCGAGTTGTCCGCGTCGAGGCTCGGCCCCTGGCTGCGCGGGCTGGCGACCAACCTGTTCAATCCCAAGGCGCTGGTGTTCTTCCTCGCGCTGCTGAGCAGCCTGATCCCGGCGGACATGTCGGCGCCCGGCAAGGTCGTGGTGGCGGTGATGCTGTTCGTCGTCGGCTTCGCCTGGTTCAGCCTGCTCAGCGTGATCCTCACCCGGCCGCTGTGGCAGCGGCGCCTGCTGCGCGCGGTGCCGGTGATCGACGGCGCCTGCGGGCTGGTGTTCCTGCTGGTGGCGGGCGGCATCCTGTTCAGTGTGGTGAACCACGCGACGCATTGGGTATGAAGGGGGATGGCGGATAACTTGTTCCAAGTTATGCGCCCTACGGCGGCCGACCTGTAGGGCGGATAACCGTTCGCGGTTATCCGCCGATAGCGGCCGGATCAGGGCAAATCCGCCGGAGCGCCATGGACTTTGGCCGTAGTGCCGTCATTCGCGGGAGTGCGGGTCATTGCCGCACCCGCGAAGCTGTCGGAAAATTCAGGCTGTCATTCCCCTGAGTTCACCCAGCATGTCGCAAGCGGTCTTCTTCGCCCACGCCAACGGCTTCCCCTCGGGCACCTACGGCAAGCTGTTCGATGCCCTGGAGCCGGATTACCGGGTCCATCGGCTGGACATGCATGGCCATGACCCGCGCTTCCCGGTGAACGCCAACTGGGAAAACCTGGTGGAGGAACTGCTGCATCACCTCGAAGCGCTGGACGAGCCCGTCTGGGGCGTCGGCCATTCCCTGGGTGGTGTGCTGCATTACCATGCGGCGCTGCGCAAACCCGAGTTGTACCGCGGCGTGGTGATGCTCGACTCGCCCCTGCTGACCCTGGCCGACCAACTGGTGATCCGCGCCGCCAAGCGCTTCGGCTTCATCGACCGGCTGACTCCGGCCGGCCGCACCCTGGGCCGCCGCGAGGACTTCGACGATTTCGCCGAGGCGCTGGAATACTTCGCCGGCAAGCCGCTGTTCCAGCGTTTCGATCGCGACTGCCTGGAGGCCTACGTGCGCCACGGTTTGGCGCCGGTGGATGCCAAGGGGCTGCGGCTGAAGTTCGACCCGGCCACTGAGATATCCATTTACCGCAACGTGCCGCACACCGCGCCGGGCCGCGCGAAGCAACTGGCCGTGCCGCTGACCATGGTGCGCGGCCGCCACAGCCGCGTGGTGCTGCCGCACCATGCCCGCCTGATCGGCCGCATCCCCATGGGCGAGAGCCTGTCGCTGCCGGGCGGCCACATGTTTCCGCTGGAGCGTCCGCAGGACACCGCCGCATTGCTCAAGACCGTCTTCGCCCGCTGGCAACAGCGCGCCAATGCCTAAGGAATCGCCATGACTGCCAAAGTCCAGGAAATCCGCCTGAACCTGCCGCACATCGAGCTGGCCGCCCACCTCTTCGGCCCGGAAGATGGCCGCCCGGTGATCGCCCTGCACGGCTGGCTGGACAACGCCATGAGTTTCGCCCGGCTGGCGCCCAGGCTCGAAGGTGTGCGCATCCTCGCCCTGGATTTCGCCGGCCACGGCCATTCCGGCCACCGCGCGCCAGGGGCCAGCTACCTGCTGTGGGACTACGCGCTGGACGTGCTGATGGTGGCCGACCAGATGGGCTGGGAGCGTTTCTCCCTGCTCGGTCATTCCATGGGCGCCATCGTCTCGGTGCTGCTGGCTGGCGCCATGCCCGAGCGCATCGAGCGTCTGGCGCTGATCGACGGCCTGGTGCCCTACACCGGCGAGCCGGAGACTTCTCCGCAGAAACTCGGTGAGGCACTGCGTGCCCAGCTGGCGCTGCCGAACAAGCGCAAGCCGGTGTACGAGGCCATCGACCGTGCCGTGGAAGCGCGCATGAAAGGCGTTGGCGCGGTCAGCCGCGAAGCAGCCGAGCTGCTGGCCTCCCGCGGCCTGGTGCCGGTGCCCGGTGGCTACACCTGGCGCACCGATGCGCGCCTGACCCTGCCGTCGCCGCTGCGCCTGACCCGCGCCCATGCGCGACAATTCGTCCAGTCGGTGCAGTGCCCGACCAGCCTGGTGCTGGCGCAGCAGGGCTTGATGCTGGTCGAGCCGGCCACCCGCGAACTGCTGAAAGACCGGCCCTTCGCGGTCTACGAGCTGCCCGGCCAGCACCACCTGCACCTGGATGACGAGGCGGGTGCCGAAGCCGTCGCAGCGATCTTCCGCCCCTTCCTGCAGGCCTGAGGGAAACACCCCGTAGCGCCCTTCGGCTTGACTAAAGCGGGGCCTGCCGCGAGTCTGCACGGATGATTTCAGGGAGATTGTGCATGCTCGACATCCAGACTGCCGCGCGCTCGTGGTTCGGCCGGACCTTCCAGACCCGCGCGCAAAGGAACCGGATGGCGCGCCTGCTGATCCTCGCCAGCCTCCTGGGCGGCAGCGCCGCGACGGTCGCCGCCGACTTGCCGGACAGCCACGACCTGGACATCCTGCCGCGCTTCCCGCGCTCGGAAATCGTCGACTTCAACCAGTCGCCGAGCCAGGAACGCATCTACCCGCAAGGCTCGATCAGCCGCATCAGCGGGCGTCTGCGCATGGAAGGCGAGGTGCGCGCCATCGGCGAGCTGACCGCCGTGACCTACCGCCTGCCCGACGAGGATTCCAGCCAGAGCGCCTTCGCCGCCGCGCGCAAGGACCTGCTCAAGGCCGACGCCACGCCGCTGTTCTGGTGCGAGAGCCGTGACTGCGGCTCCAGCAACCTGCTGGCCAACGCGGTGTTCGGCAACTCCAAGCTGTTCGGCCCGGACGAGCAGCAGGCCTACCTGCTGGTGCGCCTCGCCGCGCCCCACGAGGACAGCCTGCTGGCGGTCTACACCATCACCCGCGGCAACCGCCGTGCCTACCTGCACGCCGAACAGCTCGACGCCGGCGCGCCGCTGGGCGAGCTGCTGCCCAGCCCGGCGACCCTGATGCGCCTGCTCAAGGCCAACGGCGAGCTGACCCTCAGCCACGTGCCGCAGGAGCCGGGCGGCGCCTGGCTTGACCTGCTGGTGCGCACCCTGCGCCTGGACACCGGCGTGCGCGTGGAGCTGGCCGGCCAGCACGCTGGCGATTGGCGCACCGCGCTCACCGCCCAGGGCGTGCGCGATGCGCGCCTGGAGCAGGGCAAGGATGATGGCGACGGCCTGCATCTGACCTGGCTGCGCTGATTCTCCTACGCCCACAGCGCAAACGCCCTACACTGGGCCTTTCGAGCCAACCGGGAATTCCCATGTTCGACAATGATCGCCTGTTGCTGCGCCTGCTGCTGCTCGGCCTGCTGGGCGCCAGTATCTGGGTGCTGCTGCCATTCTGGTCGGCGCTGTTCTGGGCCGCCGTTCTGGCTTTCGCCAGCTGGCCGCTGATGCGTTTGCTGACCCAGTTGCTGGGGGGGCGCCAGGCCGCCGCCGCGGGCGTGCTCACCGTGGGCTGGATCGTGCTGGTAGCGCTGCCGTTGGTATGGCTGGGCTTCGGCCTGGTGGACCGGGTGCGCGAGGGCGTGGAGCTGGTGAAGAACCTGCAGGTCTCCGGCCTGCCGCCACCGCCGGAGTGGATGGCGCGCGTCCCGCTGATCGGCGACCGCCTCGTGGGCTGGTGGTACCAGGCGGACCAGCAGGGCGTGGCGATGTTCTCCGCGCTCAAGCCGTATATGGGCGAGGTCGGCAACTGGGCCCTGGCGCGCAGCGCCAAGCTCGGCGTGGGCATCTTCGAACTGGTGCTGAGCCTGGTGCTGATCTTCTTCTTCTACCGCGACGGCCAGCGCCTGCAGGCCTTCGCCCACGGCGTGCTGGAACGCCTGATCGGCGACGCCGCCCAACAGTACCTGGACATCATCGCTGGCACGGTGCAGCGGGTGGTCAACGGGGTGATCGGCACCGCCGCCGCCCAGGCCGTGCTGGCCACCATCGGATTCTTCATCGCCGGGGTGCCGGGGGCCTTCCTGCTCGGCCTGCTGACCTTCGTCTGCAGCCTGCTGATGGTGCCGCCGCTGGTCTGGGGGCCGGCGGTGCTCTGGCTGTTCTACCAGCAGAGCTACGGCTACGCGGTGTTCATGGCGATCTGGGGCTTCTTCGTGATCAGCGGCGTGGACAACATCCTCAAGCCCTACCTGATCAGTCGCGGCGGCAACCTGCCGCTGGTGGTGGTGCTGCTGGGCGTGCTCGGCGGGTTGCTCAGCTTCGGCTTCATCGGCCTGTTCCTTGGGCCGGTGCTGCTGGCTGTGGTGTACAACCTGGTCAGCGCCTGGGTGGCCAGCTCGCACCGGCCACCGCCGCCGCCGGTGGTTTGAGGTTTCGGAGCGGGGGTTGCCGTTTCCCTAACCCTCTTCCGTGGGGAGAGGGGATGGTTCAATGCGTACTGAAAGCTCTGCGCTCGCCGGTTGATGCCGTGAAACGTGTCCACGCCGAGCGGTTTTCGGCAGTGATTTGAGATTTCTGAGCGGGCGGCGGCCCTCACCCTGACCCTCTCCCAGAGGGAGAGGGGACTGGTCGGTGCGCTTTGAAATCGCGGAGCTTGCCGGCGGACTTTTCTATAAAACCCATGCGCCGAACGGCTCCCTCTCCCTCTGGGAGAGGGCTGGGGTGAGGGTGTCAGCAGGCGCTCCGGAGTTCGCCAGGTAGTCTGTTCGCGAGCAAGCTCGCTCCTACGACAAGCTCGCTCCTACCAAAAGCGCCTTGGATCTGGCGAGCTCAGCCAGGCAGGGCGAATAACCCGGAACGGTTTACCCGCCGCGCTGGCGGATAACGCTTGAGGCGTTAGGCGCCCTACGATTCAGACCTGCTCGCTCTTCACCTGCACCAGCTTGTCCCGCCCGGCGCCGAGGCCGAAGACGATGCCCGCCACGGTCACCACCACGAAGATCACCCCGGTCGCGGCCCAGCCGCCGGTGGCGTCGTGCACCACGCCGACCAGGAACGGCCCGCAGGCCGCCAGGGTGTAGCCCACACCCTGGGCCATGCCGGAGAGGTTGGAGGCGACGTGGGAATCCGGCGAGCGCAGTACGATCAGCGCCAGGGCGATGCTGAAGGTGCCGCCCTGGCCGAGGCCGAGCACCACGGCCCAACCCCAGATGCCCGACAGCGGGGCGAACAGCAGGCCGAGCAGGCCGGCCAGGGTCAGGCCCATGACGATGACCACGGCGATGCGCTGGTCCTTGCCACGGGTCGCCAGCCACGGTGCGGCCAGGGCGCTGAACAGCTGCACCATCACCGAACCGGAGAGCACCAGCCCGGCTTCCACGGCGCTCAGGCCGCGGTCGATGAGGATCGACGGCACCCAGCCGAAGACGATGTAGGCCAGCGACGACTGCAGGCCCATGTACAGCGTGACCTGCCAGGCCAGCGGATCGCTCCACAGACCCTTGACCCTGTGCATCGCGCGGTGGGCGTGGTGGTTCTGGCGGGTCTGCGGCAGCCAGATCGCCGCGGCGACTACCGCCGGGATGGCCCAGAACGCCAGCGCCAGCTGCCAGCTGTCGTCCAGCAGCTTGGCCAGCGGCACGGTGGAGCCGGCGGCGGTGGCGGCGCCCAGGCACAGGGCCATGGTGTAGACGCCGGTCATGGTCCCGGCGATGTGCGGGAAATCGCGCTTGACGATGCCCGGCAGCAGCACGCCGATGATGCCGATGCTGGCGCCGGCCACCAGGCTGCCGAGGAACAGCCCGGCCACCGGGAACAGGCTGCGCAGGACGATGCCGCCGGCCAGGGTGAAGAGGATCAGCAGCACGGTGCGCTCGGCGCCCAGGCGCCGCGCGAGCATCGGCGCCAGCGGCGCGAACAGGCCCAGGCAGAGCACCGGCAGGGTGGTCAGCAGGCCGGCGGCTGACGCCGAAAGCCCGGTGCCGTCACGCACGGTGTTGAGCAGCGGCGACAGGCTGGACAGCGCCGGACGCAGGTTGATCGCCACCAGCACCAGGCCCAGCAGCAACAGCCAGGTGCGTTGCGGGCGCGGTGCAGTCGGCGGCGCGCTGTCGTCTTCGGCGTCGATCAGCAGTTCCTCGGGTGGACAGGACACCTTGTGCTCGGTGTCTTTCGGATCATGGGGCAGGGACATGGTGGGCATTCCAGGGCAGCAAGGCAGAAAGCGTTCGTCGAAAAGCGTTGGTACAGGAAATGGGAGTCAGATCAGCAGCGCGCGGTTCGCTTTCGCCGCGGCCTCGGCGTCACCACGGGCGATGGCCTCCACCAGCTCGCGGTGCAACTCGAAACTTGGCTGCGGCCGGCTCGGGTCGCCGATGGTGCGCTCCAGGCCGGCGCGGATCACCTGGGAAAAGTAGCGGTACAGCTCGCTGAGCACCGGGTTGTGGGCGCTGTCGACCACCCGCTGGTGGAACGCCAGGTCATGGGCGATGTAGTCATCCAATGAGCCGCCGTGGTGCACGGCGGAGGCTTCCAGCGCTTCGCGCAGGGCAGCGAGGTCGGCCTCGCTGCGGCGCTCGGCGGCCAGCCGGCTGGCTTCCACCTCGATGATGCCGCGCGCCTCCAGGGCCTGCTCCACCGAGCTGCGCGCCAGCACCAGCATGGTGTCCAGCGGGTCGGCGCAGGCGCGCACGTAGGTACCGTCGCCCTGGCGCACTTCCAGCACGCCGGAGAAGGTCAGCACCCGCACCGCTTCGCGCACGGTATTGCGGCTGATACCCAGGGATTCGGCCAGTTCCGGCTCCGGCGGCAGGCGCTGGCCCAGCGGCCAGGTGCCGTCGTCGATGCGCAGGCGGATCTGCTCCAGGGCGATATCCACCAGGGAGCGCTTTTGAATGGGGGCAGGCGGAACAGGGCTTGGCATGGAAACATCCAATCATCGGATGAATTTGAAGGGCCCAAGCCTAGGGCAAAGTCGGGGAGGGATGCAAACGGAGAAAGACCGCCGGAGCACGGGCGCTCCGGCGTCAGCCGTCACGACTGGGTCACGCGGCGATATTCACCAGGCTGCCACTGGTGGCCTGCAGCGAAGTGAGCTCGCTGCTCTGGTATTGCTTGAGCAGGTTCGCCACCAGCTTCTGGTAGGCCGCGCCGGTGTTGGCGTTGCTGGAGGTGCTGGTGGAGGCGGTGGTCGTGCTGGCCGAAGAACTGTTGGAGGAGTCGTCGGACGAACCGCTGGAGGCCGAAGGAGGCGGGGGCGGTGGCGGGCCGTCCGGGCGCTGGGCCTGCAGTGTGCTGGTCAGCTCGTCGTTGCTGATCGAGCCGCTGCCGTCGGCGTCGAGCTGGCTGAACAGAGTGCTCAGGCGCTCGCTGTCGTCATCGCCGCTGCCCAGTGCGGAGAGTTCGTCGGCGCTGATGCTGCCATCGCCGTCGGTATCCAGCTGGCTGATCAGGTCTTCGGCGGAATCGCCCAGCCCGCCCATCTCGCCGGGTGGTGGTGGCGGTGGGGGCATGGCCGCGGACAGCTCGTCCTGGGAAATGCCGCCGCTGTCGTCGCTGTCCAGCTCGCTGAGCAGGGCGTCGATATCGATGTCGCTGCTGTCCGAGTCGTCGCTGGAGGACAGCGCGCTGGTCAGTTCATCCTTGCTGATGCTGCCGTCGCCATTGCTGTCGATGGACTTGAACAGATCTTCCTGGAATTTCGCCGCGCCCTGGTTGCCGCTGCTACCGCTGGTGGTTGCGGTGGTGCTGCTGGCGGTCTGGGTCCGGGCGAGCGAGCTGGTGTAGTAGCTCGCATAGCTGCTGCTCACGCCGCTGATCATGGGAGAGTCTCCGTGGTTGCCGAAGCGGAGGGTTCTCCGCTGATGACAGCCTCGGGCTCGCCTGTGTCGCCGGTTTGTGCGCTTTGTCTGCTGGCGGCTACAACGGCGTTACCCGGTTGTGCTTCTGGGCAGGCGCAGCACCGCGGTGGCGCCGCCGCCGGGGGTTTCCTCGAAGACCAGGTCGCCGCCCTGGCGCCGCGCCGCATCGCGGGCGATGGCCAGGCCCAGGCCGACGCCGCCGGAGTTGCGGTTGCGCGAGCCTTCCAGGCGGAAGAACGGCTCGAACACCTGCTCGCGCAGCTCGGCGGGGATGCCCGGACCGTGGTCGCGCACGCGGATTTCCACTTCGCGGGTGCCGTCGCGCAGTTCGATGCTGACATCGCCGGCGTAGCGCAGGGCATTGTCCAGCAGGTTGTTCAGGCATGAACGCAGGGCCATGGGTGGACCTTGAGCGGCGCGCAATAGCCGTCCACGCCGACATCGGCACCGCGCTCGCAGGCGTCTTCGGCCAGGGAGTCGGCCAGGGCTTTCACGTCGAACCACTGCAGCGGTTCGCTGGCGCGCTCCTGCTGCAGGTAGTGCAGGGTGGAGTCGAGCATGCCGATCATCTCGGCGAGGTCCTGGCCGATGCGCGTGCGCAGCTGCGGGTTGTCGATTTCCTCGACGCGCAGGCGCAGGCGTGACAACGGGGTGCGCAGATCATGGGACACCGCCACCAGCATGCGGCTGCGCTGCTGCACCTGCTCGCGGATGCGTTCGCGCATGCGATTGAAGGCGTGGGCGGCCTGGCGGGCTTCGCGCGGGCCGGTCTCCGGCAGCGGCGGGCTGTCCAGGTCTTCGGAGAGGCGCAATGCGGCGTCACCCATGCGCTGTACCGGGCGCGCCAGCAGGCGGGCGCCGATGCCGGCGGCAAGGATCAGCGCCAGCAGCTGGAAGGCGAACGGTGCACTCCAGAACGGCAGGCGTGGCGGCGGGGGTGGCGGCGGGCGGAAGCCTTCCGGTGGCGGGCGGAAACCCTCGGGCGGGGCGCCGAAGCCCGGCGGCGGACCGCGCTCGAAGCCCTGCTCCGGCGGCGGGGGCGGCGGCATGTCCGGGCGGTGCGGGCCGTAGTAGTGGAACCAGGCGAAGGCCAGCAGGTGGGCGACCACGATGGCCAGCAGGAACACCCCGAACAGCCGGGCGAACAGGCTGTCGGCGCGTTCCAGCGGCTTTTCCTTCGCGCGCTCGGGCGCGGACTCAGGCGATGTCGCGGACATCGAACAGGTAGCCTTCGCCGCGCACGGTCTTGATCAGCCGGGGCGAGCGCGGGTCGTCGCCGAGCTTCTGCCGCAGGCGCGAGACCAGCAGATCGATGCTGCGGTCGAAGGCCTCGATGGCGCGACCACGGGCGGCATCCAGCAGCAATTCGCGGTTGAGCACCCGCCGCGGGCGTTCGAGGAACACCCAGAGCAGGCGGAATTCGGCGTTGGACAGCGGCACGACAAGACCGTCTGGCGCATGCAGCTGGCGCAGCACGCTGTCCAGGCGCCACTGGTCGAAGCGTACCTGGGCGCGCGGTTCGCCGCGGGCGCTGTCGTCGCTGCCGACCAGGTTGCCGCCGCGCACGCGGCGCAGGATGGTCTGGATGCGCGCCACCAGTTCGCGCGGTTCGAAGGGCTTGGCCATGTAGTCGTCGGCGCCCAGCTCCAGGCCGATGATGCGGTCCGCCGGCTCGCAGCGGGCGGTGAGCATGAGGATCGGGATGTCCGACTCGGCGCGCAGGAAGCGGCACAGGGACAGACCGTCCTCGCCGGGCAGCATCAGGTCCAGCACCACCACGTCGAAGCTGTCGTTCTCCAGGGCGCGGCGCATCTCGACGCCGTCGGCAACGCCGTGGGCCTCGATGTTGAAGCGCGCGAGATAACCGCAGAGCAGCTCGCGGATCGGCTCGTCGTCATCCACCAGCAGGGCGCGGGTGGTCCAGCGGCGCGGGTCGTCGGAAGGGGTCGGGTGCATGAAGAAACCTGTCGCGGGAAAACGTGGGGCAGGGTGGCCAGGGGCCTCTAGGGGCATGCGACCTGCGCATGCTAACCCGTCATCACGTGCGCGGGCCATGGTCGGCGAGGCTGCGGCGTGAGGGTGTCGCCAGCGTGTCCGCTGTGTATCGGGTCAGATACAAAAGGCCGCGAATGCCACGCCAGAGCGGTTTTTTACGCTTTCTTTATGCCGCCCGCCGGGCCCGGGAATCGCTCCTTTACGCGCCGCTTGCGGAAAATTTCCGTCAGGCGGCAACGGCCGCCCAAGCGATGGAGTCGCCCGCGTGAGGAGAAAGCAATCATGAGTGTGCTCGATGGTGTGTCACTGGTCCTGGCCACGGGACTGTTCATCTACCTGCTGGTGGCGCTGCTGCGCGCCGACCGTTCCTAGGAGACGTCATGAACAGTCATGACCTGTTGCTGATCGTCGCCTTCCTGGCGCTGGTGCTGGTGCCGGCGCCGTTTCTCGGGCGTTTCTACTACAGGGTGATGGAAGGCCAGCGGACCTTCCTGAGTCCCGTGTTGCTGCCAGTGGAGCGGGCGATTTACCGTGCCTGCGGCATCCACCCCGAGGATGAGCAGGACTGGAAGAGCTACACCGTCGCGCTGCTGGCCTTCAACCTGGCCGGGCTGGCGCTGCTGTTCGCCATCCTCATGCTGCAGGGCGCGCTGCCGCTCAACCCGCAGCACCTGCCGGGCCTGGAATGGACCCTGGCGTTCAACACCGCGGTGAGCTTCGTCACCAACACCAACTGGCAGGCCTACAGCGGCGAAGCCTCGCTCAGCTACCTGAGCCAGATGCTCGGGCTGACCGTGCAGAACTTCGTCAGCGCCGCGGTCGGCCTGGCCGTGCTGGTGGCGCTGGCCCGTGGCATTTCGCGCAAGTCGACGAACAACCTGGGCAACTTCTGGGTCGACCTGACCCGCGCCACCCTCTACGGGCTGCTCCCGCTGTGCCTGCTGCTGGCGCTGCTGCTGGTCTGGCAGGGCGTGCCGCAGACCTTCCTCGACTATGCCCACGCGCTGACCGTGCAGGGCGCCGACCAGTCCATCCCGCTGGGCCCGGCGGCCAGCCAGATCGCCATCAAGCAATTGGGCACCAACGGCGGCGGTTTCTTCGGCGTGAACTCGGCGCATCCGTTCGAGAACCCGACCATCTGGAGCAACCTGTTCGAGGTCGTCTCGATCATCCTGATCCCGGCCGCGCTGGTGTTCACCTTCGGCCACTACGTCAAGGACCTGCGCCAGAGCCGCGCCATCCTCGGTTGCATGCTGGTGCTGTTCGCCTTGGGCCTGGGCGTGTCGCTGTGGGCCGAGTATCAGCCGAACCCTGCGCTGAGTGCGCTGCCGGTGGAGCAGGTCGCGCCGCTGGAGGGCAAGGAGAGCCGCTTCGGCACCACCGCCAGCGTGCTCTGGGCGGTGACCACCACGGCCGCCTCCAACGGTTCGGTGAACGCCATGCATGACAGCCTCAACCCGCTGTCGGGCATGGTCGCGATGCTCAACATGATGGTCGGCGAGGTGATCTTCGGCGGTGTCGGCGCGGGCCTCTACGGCATGCTGCTGTTCGTCCTGGTGGCGGTGTTCCTCGCCGGGCTGATGGTCGGTCGAACTCCGGAATACCTCGGCAAGAAACTCGAAGCCCGGGAAGTGCGCCTGCTGGTCGCGACCCTGCTGGTGATGCCGGTGGGTGTGCTGGTACTCGGCGCCATCGCCGCCAGCCTGCCGGGCCCGGCCGCCTCGGTGAGCAACCCCGGCGCCCACGGTTTCAGCCAACTGCTTTACGCCTACACCTCGGGCACCGCGAACAACGGCTCGGCGTTCGGTGGCTTCGGCGCCAACACGCCGTTCCACAACCTGATGATCGCCCTGGCCATGCTCATTGGCCGCTTCGGCTACATCCTGCCGGTGCTGGCGATCGCCGGCAGCCTGGCGGCGAAGAAGGCCACCCCGGTCGGCCCCAACAGCTTCCCGACCCACGGCCTGCTGTTCGTCAGCCTGCTGACCGCCACCATCCTGCTGGTGGGCGGCCTGAACTTCCTGCCAACGCTGGTGCTGGGCCCGGTGGCCGATCACCTGACGCTTGGCTTCTGAGGAGCTATCGCAATGAATGCGAAAACCCAGGAACTGGCCGTGAACAAGGCCGTCGAGAAACGCCCGAGCACCGCGTTGTCTTCCTTGTGGAAGCCGGCGCTGATCCAGGCCTTCCTCAAGCTCGACCCGCGCCAGCTGCAACGCTCGCCGGTGATGCTGGTGGTGGCCCTGACCGCCGTGCTGACCACTGTGCTCTGTATCGTCGGCGGTGAGTCCGTGCCCACCTTCGTCGCCGTGCAGATTGCCGTGTGGCTGTGGTTCACCGTGCTCTTCGCCAACTTCGCCGAAGCGCTCGCCGAGGGTCGCGGCAAGGCCCGCGCCGACAGTCTCAAGGCCGGTACTCAGGGCCTGCAGGCGATGCGCATGGCGGTTACCGGCCAGTTCGAGAAAGTCGCCGCCAGTAGCCTGCGCAAGGGTGACGTGGTGCGGGTCGAAGCCGGCGAGCTGATCCCCGGCGACGGCGAGGTGATCGAAGGCGTGGCGGCGGTCAACGAGGCGGCCATCACCGGCGAATCCGCGCCGGTGATCCGCGAGTCCGGCGGCGACCGCTCGGCCGTCACCGGCAACACCCGGCTGGTCTCCGACTGGCTGCTGGTGAAGATCACCGCCAACCCCGGCGAGTCCACCCTCGACCGCATGATCGCCCTGGTGGAAGGCGCCAAGCGCCAGAAGACCCCCAACGAAGTGGCGCTGGACATCCTGCTGATCGGCCTGACGCTGATCTTCCTGCTGGTGGTCGTGACCCTGAAGCCCTTCGCCCTGTTCGTCGGCGGCAACCTGCCGCTGGTGTTCCTGGTGGCGTTGCTGGTGACGCTGATCCCCACCACCATCGGCGGCCTGCTCTCGGCCATCGGCATCGCCGGCATGGACCGCCTGGTGCGCCTGAACGTCATCGCCAAGTCCGGCCGCGCTGTGGAAGCGGCGGGGGACGTGCACGTGCTGATGCTCGACAAGACCGGCACCATCACCTTCGGCAACCGCCGTTGCAGCGCGCTGCACACTGCCCCTGGCGTGCAGCCGCTGGAACTGGCCGAGGGCGCGTTCCTCGCTTCGCTGGCCGACGACACGCCGGAGGGCAAATCCATTGTCGAGTTCCTTCGCTCGCAGATCATCCTGCCGGAGCCGGAACGCAACCGCGTGACGCCGATTGCCTTCAGCGCCGAGACGCGCCTGTCGGGCATCGACTTCGACGGCCACGTCTATCGCAAGGGCGCGGTGGATGCGGCGCTGGCCTTCGTCGGTCTGGAGCGCGCGCAGATGCCCGAGAGCCTGGCCAAGGAAATCGAACGCATCGCCCAGAGCGGCGGCACGCCGCTGCTGGTGGTGGCCGACGGCAAGCTTCTGGGTGCCATCCACTTGAAGGACGTGGTCAAGCCGGGCATCCGTGAGCGCTTCGCCGAGTTGCGCCGCATGGGCATCCGCACCGTGATGGTGACCGGCGACAACCCGCTGACCGCCGTCGCCATCGCCGCCGAGGCGGGCGTGGACGACGTGATCGCCGAAGCCACCCCGGAGAAGAAGCTGGCGCGCATCCGCCAGGAGCAGGGCGAGGGCCGTATGGTCGCCATGTGCGGCGACGGCGCCAACGACGCCCCGGCCCTGGCCCAGGCGGACGTCGGCATGGCCATGAACGACGGCACCCAGGCCGCCCGCGAGGCCGCCAACCTGGTGGACCTGGACAGCGACCCGACCAAGCTGCTGGACGTGGTGCAGGTGGGCAAGGAACTGCTGGTGACCCGTGGCGCGCTGACCACCTTCTCGGTGGCCAACGACGTGGCCAAGTACTTCGCCATCCTTCCTGCGCTGTTCGCCGGCATCTACCCGCAACTGGGCGTGCTCAACGTGATTAAGCTGGCCAGCCCGCAGAGCGCCATCCTCTCGGCCATCGTGTTCAACGCGCTGATCATCGTTGCGCTGATCCCGCTGGCACTGCGCGGCGTGCGCGTGCAGGCCAGCGATGCCTCGCAGCTGCTGCGGCGCAACCTGCTGATCTATGGCGTCGGCGGGCTGCTGGCGCCGTTCGTGGGGATCAAGGTGATCGATATGGTGCTGGTGGCGGTGGGCCTGGCCTGAGGTGCCGGCCTTTTCCCCTCACCCTAACCCTCTCCCGGAGGGAGAGGGGACCGTCCGGAGTGCTCGGGAAGAACTGAGCTCGCCGGCCACACCGAACAACTGCCTCTCCTTCCGGGAGAGGGGACTCCGGAGTGCTCGGCATGCACCGAGCTCACCGGCCACAGCGAACAACTGCCTTTCCTTTCGGGAGAAGGGACTCCGGAGTGCTCGGGAAGTACCGAGCTCGCCGGCCACGCCGAACCGCCCCCTCTCCCTCCGGGAGAGGGCTGGGGTGAGGGCAAACCCCCGCTCCCAACCCAACAGAGGAACACGAAAATGCTCAACCAACTCCGCCCCGCCATTGCCTCGCTGGTCCTGCTCGGTGCCATCACCGGCGTCGTCTACCCGCTGGCCGTCACCGGCATTGCCCAGGTCGCCTTCCACGACCAGGCCAACGGCAGCCTGGTACGCGACGAGCACGGCAATGTGCGCGGCTCCGCGTTGATCGCGCAGAAATTCGACGGCGCCCAGTGGTTCCATCCGCGCCCTTCGGCCGGCGACTTCGCCACCGTTTCCAGCAGCGCCAGCAACCTCGCCCCCGGCAACCCGGCGCTGGCTGAGCGCATCGCCAAGGACGCCGCTGCCCAGCAGGTCGGCGGCCAGCCGGTGCCGCTGGCACTGGTCACCACCTCCGGCAGCGGCCTCGACCCGCAACTGCCGCCCGCCGCTGCGTTGTACCAGGTGCCACGCATCGCCCTGGAACGCGGCGTGCCGGCGGCCAGCCTGGAGAAGCTGGTGGAAGCCAACACCGAACGCCCGCTGATCGGCCCCGCCGTGGTCAACGTGCTGGCGCTGAACATGGCCCTGGCCAGCCTGCCTCGCTAGACTCCAGCGCCAGTACCGAGCCTGCCGCGGTACGAGGAAAAACGCAGGGCCGTCCAGAGGCAGAGGACGGCTCCCTCTCCCCTTGGGAGAGGGCTGGGGTGAGGGGCCTTAAGCTCCTGCTCCACTCATGAAACGAGCGCCCAAGACGCTCCGAGGATACCGCCATGACCGACCCCAACCGCGCCGACGCCCTGCTGGCCGACCTGCCCGCCATGGGCCGTGGTCGTCTCAAGGTCTTCCTCGGCGCAGCGCCAGGAGTCGGCAAGACCTACGCCATGCTGCTGGCCGCCCAGAGCCAGTTGCGCCAGGGCGTGAAGCTGCGTGTCGGAGTCGTCGAGACCCACGGCCGCGCCGAGACCGAAGCGCTGCTCGCCGGCCTGCCGCAGCAGGCGCTCAAGCGTTCCGTCTACCGCGGCATCACCCTGGAGGAAATGGACCTCGACGGCCTGCTGGCCGATCCGCCGACCCTGGCGCTGGTGGACGAGCTGGCCCACAGCAATGCCCCCGGCAGCCGCCACGCCAAGCGCTGGCAGGACATCCAGGAACTGCTCTCGGCCGGCATCGACGTCTACACCACGGTCAACGTCCAGCACCTGGAAAGCCTCAACGACCACGTGCGCGACATCACCGGCGTGCAGGTACGCGAAACCGTGCCCGACTGGGTTCTGCAGGAAGCCTTCGAGCTGCTGCTGGTGGACCTGCCGCCGCGCGAACTGCTGGAGCGTCTGCGCGAGGGCAAGGTCTACGTGCCCGAGCAGGCCCGCGCCGCCATCGATGCCTTCTTCAGCCAGACCAACCTCACCGCGCTGCGCGAGCTGGCCATGCAGACTGCCGCGGCGCGGGTCGACGCCGACCTTGCCCATCGCTATCGCCAGCAGGGCAGCGAGGCGCCTGCCGTGCGCGGGCGCCTGCTGGTCGGTGTGGACGGCGAACACAACGCCGAGCGCCTGGTACGCCACGCCAGTCGCGTGGCCGAGCGCCGGCACCTGCCCTGGTCGCTGGTGCATGTGGATACCGGCGAGGCGCGCAGCGAAGAGTCGCGGATGCAATTGCAGAACGCCCAGCAACTGGCCGAGCGCCTGGGCGGTGACGTGGTGGAACTGCGTGGCGGCGAAGTTGCGCGCACCCTGGTCGAACACGCCAAGGAGCGCCGCGCCACGCTGCTGCTGGTCGGCCGTTCGCGGCAACGCTGGTATCGCCAGCTGTTCGGTGGCGGCCTCGCCGCGCGCCTGCTGCGCCTGGGCGATGGGCTGGAAATCAGCGTGCTCGACAGCGAGGCCGATCTGGCGCCGCCCAAGGTCCGCCCGCAGGCGAGCTGGCCCTGGGGCAACTACCTGCTCGCCGCCGTGGCCGCCGGTTGCGCCAGCGCCCTGGCCTGGGCGGTGGCCAGCGTGCTGGAGCTGCCGAACATCTCCCTGGTATTCCTCGCCGCGGTGCTGCTGGTGGCGGTGCGCAGCAGCCTCGGCCCGGCGCTGGCCTGCGCGGTGCTGTCGTTCCTGGCCTACGACTTCCTGTTCATCCCGCCGCATTTCTCTTTCTCCATCCAGCGCGAAGAAGACGTGCTGACCCTGTTGTTCTTCCTGCTCATGGCCGGCCTCACCGGCAACCTCGCGGCCCGCCAGCGCCGGCAACTGCAGGCGCTGCGCGAGACCCAGGAAGAGACCAGCCAGATGCTCGACCTGTCGCGCAAGCTCACCGCCGCCACCGACCGCCAGGCGGTGATGGCCGCCGCCGCGCAGCAGCTCGGTGGTTGGGACGGTCTGGATATCTGCCTGCTCGGCCGGGTCAACGGCGAGTGGAAACTGGAGGGCGGTCTCCAACGCGCCCTGGAAGATCAGGAACGCGCCGCCGCCGACTGGGCCTGGCAGCACGACCAGCCCGCCGGCCTGGGCACCGGCACGCTGCCGGGCGGGCGCTGGTGGTGGTGGCCGCTGTCCGGTGAGGATGGCCCGCTGGCGCTGCTGGGCGTCAGCCCGCGCGATGCGCAACCTTTGTCCGGGTCGCGCCGCCGGCTGCTGGCTGCTCTCGGCCAACCGCTGGCGCAGGCCTTGGCCCGTGCGCGTCTTGCCGAAGACCTCGAAGCCGCGCGCCTGCACGGAGAAACCGAACAACTGCGCAGCGCGCTGCTGGCCTCTGTCAGTCATGACCTGCGCACGCCGCTGACCTCCATGCGTGGCGCCATCGACAGCCTGCTGGCCCTGGGCGATGCCATCCCACCGGCGGATCGTCGCGAGCTGCTGGAGAGCACCCGCGACGAAGCCGAGCGCCTGGACCGCTACATCCAGAACCTGCTGGACATGACCCGCCTCGGCCACGGCGGGCTGAAGCTGTCGCGCGACTGGGTATCGCCCGGCGATATTGTCGGCAGTGCGCTCAATCGCCTGCGTGCGGTTGTCGCCCCGTACCGTGTGGAAACCCGCGTGCCGCCGGAGCTGCCGCTGCTCTACGTGCATGCCGCGCTGATCGAACAGGCGCTGGTCAACGTGCTGGAAAACGCCGCGCGCTTCTCGCCGCCGCAAGGTCGCTTGCGGGTGGCGGTGGAGCAGGCTGATGAGGAGCTGCGCTTCCTGGTCAGCGACGAAGGACCGGGCATTCCGCCGGCGGAACGCGAGAAGATCTTCGACATGTTCTACACCGCCGCACGCGGCGATCGTGGCGGGCAGGGCACCGGGCTGGGCCTGGCGATCTGCCAAGGCATGGTCGGTGCCCACGGCGGGCGGATCACCGTCGAGGACGGCATCGACGGGCGTGGTACGACCCTCGTGCTGCACCTGCCGTTGCAGCAGCAGCCGGACCTGGAGCAGCTTGATGCCGCTGTCTGAAAGGCTCAAGCTGGACGCCCCCCGCCAGCCTGGACTGCCGATGAACGCCAGCGCCGCCACCATCCTGGTCGTCGACGACGAACCGCAGATCCGCAAGTTCCTGCGCATCAGCCTGAGCGCCGGCGGCTACAAGGTGCTCGAAGCCGGCACCGGCGAGGAAGGCCTGGCCCAGGCCGCCCTGGGTCGCCCGGACCTGGTGGTGCTTGACCTCGGCCTGCCGGACAAGGACGGCCAGGACGTGCTGCGCGAACTGCGTGAGTGGTCGCAGGTACCGGTGCTGGTGCTTTCGGTGCGCGCCAGCGAAAGCGAGAAGGTGCTGGCGCTGGACAGCGGTGCCAATGATTACGTGACCAAGCCCTTCGGCATCCAGGAGTTCCTCGCGCGCATCCGCGTGCTGCTGCGCCAGGGGGCGAGCGGCGAGACGCAGGAAGCGGTGGTGGCGGTGGGGCCGTTGAGTGTGGACTTCTCCTATCGCCGGGTGTTGCTGGAGGGCATCGAGGTTTCGTTGACCCGCAAGGAATACGCGGTGCTGTCGACCCTGGCGCGGCACGTTGGCCGGGTGGTGACACAGCAGCAATTGCTCAAGGATATCTGGGGGCCGACCCATGCCGAGGACACGCACTACCTGCGCGTCGTCGTTGGCCATCTGCGGCAGAAGCTTGCTGATGATCCGGCGACGCCGCGGTTTATCGTGACCGAAGCGGGCGTTGGTTATCGCCTGCGCGAGGGTTGATCGACTGGTGCTCCCCTGCACCCGGTGGCGCGCATGGCGCGCTCCTACCGGTCGGTTTCGGCGCTCCCCCCGTACGTAGGAGCGGACTTTGTCCGCGATAACTTTGCCTCGACTCGGAGTTTCAGCGCCGCTTCGGCGTGCGCGTGGACGTCGTGTTTCGCCCCCTCGGGCGAGTCCCTTTTGTCAAACGACACAAAAGGAACCAAAAAGTCTTGCCCCGGACATCCGGTTTTTCGCTTAGGCGAAAAATTCCCTCGTTGAATCGAAGTTTCAGGGGCACGCTGCGAAGGGCCGTCCCTGGCCCATCGCAGCTCTCGCGACATCCATGTCGCTCAACCCCTGAAACTCCGCTTCAACGAGGCCTCCTGAACGGGGCATTCGGCGCGTGCGGATGTTTCTCTGGAAGTCTTTACGAGCCAGAGCCAGCTAAAGCGGCGCGGTATGGCTTTTCGTAGGAGCGGACCTTGTCCGCGAAATCCCACGCGACGTACTCCAATTCCATCGAAAGATGCCGAGGCCAAGCGCTACCTGTAGGAGCGAGGGGGACGCCTAGTTCTCGCTCGCGAACCGCACGGCACCGTCTCAACCGGTCAGTAAGGATTCTCCGCCTCATACCGATCCAGCGTATCGCTGGCGATCTGCCGGCCGAGGGCGATGAGTTCCGGTGCCTTGTAGAACTCGAAGAAACGGCAGACGCGCTTGGGCACGTTGATCAGGATGTCCGGCGGGTAGCCGGCGATCTTGTATTGCGCGAGCGAGGTCTGCATCACTTCGAAGCTCTGGTTCACCAGTTCCAGCAGCGAGGCCGGGCTGCTGCTGTCGATCACGTGGCTGCCGGTGGCCGAGCGCGGCGAGCCCTTGGCCTGCGGGGCGGCGGCGGGTTGCTGCATTTCCGGCTCGGCGGGCTCTTCGGAGACGGCCGGTACCGGGTGGAGCAGGGCATCGGCGATCAGTTCCGGTGGCGGTTCGACTTCGCCACGGCGGAAGAAGCTGAGCTTGTTGGAAAGCCCGTTGATCACCGAATCGAATCGGCCCTTCAAGGCTGCCGGGCGTTCGATCACCGGCAGCGAGTACTGGCGCTGGTTGGTGGCGTTGAGGTTGACCGCGACGATCAGGTCGGCGTGGGTCGACACCACCGGGACGATCGGCAGCGGGTTGAGCAGGCCGCCGTCGACCAGCATGCGGCTGCCCTGCATGACCGGGGTGAACAGGCTGGGAATCGCCGCCGAGGCGCGCATGGCCTGGTGCAGGCAGCCTTCCTGGAACCAGATTTCCTGCTGGTTGGTCAGGTCGGTGGCCACCGCGGTGTAGGGGATCGGCAGCTGTTCGATGTCGATCTCGCCGAGAATCTCGTGGATCTTGCCGAATACCCGTTCGCCGCGAATGGCACCGAGGCGGAAGCTGACGTCCAGCAGGCGCAGCACGTCGAGGTAGTCCAGGCTCTCCACCCAGTCGCGGTATTCGCCCAGCTTGCCGGCGGCGTAGATGCCGCCGATCACCGCGCCCATGGAGCAGCCGGCGATGCAAACCACTTCATAGCCGCGCCGTTCGATCTCCTCGATCACTCCGATATGCGCATAACCGCGCGCGCCGCCGGAACCGAGTACCAGCGCGATCTGTTTTGACATGGGGCAACTCCGCGTTACGAACTGCCCGACGATACGCCGAGGGTACCGGTCGAGCCAAGCCGGGCTTTGCTAGAATCGGCGTTTGATTTCCCCGACCGGAGCCTCCCGATGAGCGAACCGATCCGCCTGACCCAGTACAGCCACGGTGCCGGCTGTGGTTGCAAGATTTCCCCCAAGGTCCTGGAGGTCATCCTCGCCGGCAGTGGTGCGCAGAACCTCGACCCCAAGCTGTGGGTCGGCAATGCCTCGCGCGATGACGCCGCCGTCTACGAGATCGACGCCGAGCGCGGCGTGGTGTCCACCACCGACTTCTTCATGCCGATCGTCGACGACCCGTTCGACTTCGGCCGCATCGCTGCCACCAACGCCATCAGCGACATCTACGCCATGGGCGGCGACCCGCTGATGGCCATCGCCATCCTTGGCTGGCCGGTGAACGTGCTGGCGCCGGAAATCGCCCGCGAGGTGATTGCCGGTGGCCGCAAGGTCTGCGACGAAGCCGGCATCCCGCTGGCCGGCGGCCATTCCATCGACGCCCCGGAACCGATCTTCGGCCTCGCCGTCACCGGGCTGGTGGAGAAGCGCTTCATGAAGCGCAACGACACTGCCACCGCCGGCTGCAAGCTGTACCTGACCAAGCCGCTGGGCATCGGCATCCTCACCACTGCCGAGAAGAAGGCCAAGCTGCGCGCCGAGGACGTGGGCGTTGCCCGTGACTGGATGTGCACCTTGAACAAGCCCGGCGCGCGCTTCGGCAAGCTCGATGGGGTGAAGGCGATGACTGACGTCACCGGGTTCGGCCTGCTCGGCCACCTGGTGGAAATGGCCGACGGCAGCGGTCTGACCGCGCGCGTTCGCTACGACGCCGTGCCGCGCCTGGCCAGCGTCGAGTACTACCTGGAAGCCGGCTGCGTGCCCGGCGGCACGCTGCGCAACTTCGACAGCTACGGTGAGCGCATTGCGCCGCTGCCGGAGCTGCACAAACTGCTGCTGTGCGACCCGCAGACCAGCGGCGGCCTGCTGGTGGCGGTGGAGCCGGACGGCGAGGCGCAGTTCCTCGCCACCGCGAAAGAACTGGGCATGGACCTGGCGCCGATCGGCGAACTGGTCGGCCGACAGAGTCACGCGGTCGAGGTGGCGTGATGCGCGACAACACCCGCCACTACCGCGAGCTGTTCCTCGGCGATGTGAAGATGATGGACGTGCGCGCCCCGGTCGAGTTCGGCAAGGGCGCGTTCCCCGATGTGATCAACCTGCCGCTGATGAACGACATCGAGCGGCAGAAGGTCGGTACCTGCTACAAGCAGAACGGCCAGCAGGCGGCCATCGCCCTGGGCCACGAGCTGGTCATGGGCCCGCTCAAGGCCGAGCGCATCGAGGCCTGGGCGAACTTCGCCAGGGCCAATCCCGAGGGTTACCTGTACTGCTTCCGCGGCGGGCTGCGCTCGCAGATCACCCAGCAGTGGCTGAAGACCGAGGCCGGCATCGAGTACCCGCGCGTGGTCGGCGGCTACAAGGCGATGCGCGGCTTCCTCTTCGACACCACCCGCGCCGCCGTCGAGGAATGCCAGTTCGTGCTGGTGGGCGGCCTGACCGGCACCGGCAAGACCGAGGTCATTGCCCAGTTGGCCAACAGCCTGGACCTGGAAGGCCACGCCAACCATCGCGGCTCCGCCTTCGGCCGCCGCGCCACGCCGCAGCCGGCGCAGATCGATTTCGAGAACCGCCTGGCCATCGACATCCTGAAGAAGCGCCACGCCGGCCTGGATCAGTTCGTGCTGGAAGACGAGGGGCGCATCGTCGGCAGTTGCTCGGTGCCGCTGGAGCTGTACCAGGGCATGCAGCACTACCCGCTGGTGTGGCTGGAAGACAGTTTCGAGCACCGCGTGGAGCGCATCCT
This sequence comes from Pseudomonas nitroreducens, assembly GCF_014204515.1. Taxonomy (GTDB): domain Bacteria; phylum Pseudomonadota; class Gammaproteobacteria; order Pseudomonadales; family Pseudomonadaceae; genus Pseudomonas; species Pseudomonas nitritireducens_A. The sequence goes on from NZ_JACHLI010000012.1 coordinate 36,037, forward strand.
CAAGGATTATGTCGTCGATCTGTGCGCTGACCATGTGCGTACGGTGGGCGAGGAGGGCGGCTTCGACTCCTTTGCCGCCTACCTGCGCAAGAGCCTGTCGGGCATCGTCAAGCGCCTGGGCGGTGAGCGTTACCAGCGCCTTGCGGCGATCATGGATGCCGCCCTGGAAGAGCAGAAGCGCAGCGGCGCGGTGGACCTGCACCGCGGCTGGATCGAGGGCCTGCTGGGTGAATACTACGACCCGATGTACGCCTTCCAGCGCGAGAGCAAGGGCGAGCGCGTGGAGTTTCGCGGCACCCAGGACGAGGTGGTCGAGTACCTGCGCTTCCGCGCTGAGCGCTAGTTCCTGTCCAGAGCTCGCGACAGGCTCGCCCCCGGCCGGCGAGCCTGCCCGGCCATCCTGCGGGCATAAAAAAACCGCACCCGAAGGTGCGGTTTTCCTGGCCGTGCCGCAGGCTCAATTCACCTGGGCGCCCCTGGAGATCCAGTCGCCGACGAGCTTGCGCTCTTCCGGGGTCATCTGGGTGATGTTGCCCAGCGGCATCACCTGCGAGGCCACGGCCTGCGCCTGGATGCGCGGGGCGAGCTGCTGGATCTGCTGCGGGGTGTCGAACATCACGCCAGCCGGTGCGGTGCTGAACAGGTTGCTGGTCGGCTTGGCCGAGTGGCACACGGCGCAGCGTTCCTGGATGACGTGGTGGACCTTGTCGAAGCCTTCGGTCGAACCAGCGCTGGACGCCTGGGCCGGAGCGGCCTGAGCCTGCTGGGCAGCGGCGGCCTTGGCGGCTTCCTCGTCCTTGGCGCGCTCGGCCGGGGTCTTGCCGCCGATGGCGGTTTCCGGCAGCGGCTGATACTCCACCTTTGCCGGCTGGGCGCTGACGGTGTTATCGCTGCTGGGGAAGTTCGGTCCGGTGACGAAGGCCAGGGCGATCATGCCCACGGCGCCGGCGGGCAGGGCCCAGGCCATGCCGTTGCCATTGTGGCGGGTGTTGAAGTAGTGACGCACGATCACCGCCAGCGCCGCGATGCAGGTCAGGATCAGCCAGTTGTAGTGGCTGCCGTAGGTGCTCGGGAAGTGGTTGCTGATCATGATGAACAGCACCGGCAGGGTGAAGTAGTTGTTGTGGCGCGAACGCAGCAGACCCTTGGCCGGCAGCACCGGGTCGGGCTCGCGGCCTTCCTCGATGGCCTTAACCAGCGCGCGCTGGGCCGGCATGATCACGCGGAACACGTTGCCGACCATGATGGTGCCGATGATGGCGCCCACGTGCAGGTAGGCACCGCGGCCGCTGAACACCTGGCTGAGCAGGTAGGCGGCGAGGACCAGCAGGCCGAACAGGATGGCGCCGAGCAGGGCGGGTTTCTTGCCCAGCGGGGAGTCGCACAGGGTGCTGTAGACGAACCAGCCGGCGATCAGCGAGCCGATGCCGATGGCCACGGCGGCGGCCGGCGACAGGTCGCTGCCCGGAGCGATCAGGTACAGGGTCGGGTTCAGGTAGAACACGATGGTCAGCAGGCAGACACCCGACATCCAGGTGGAGTAGGCCTCCCATTTGAACCAGTGCAGGTTGTCCGGCATTTTCGGCGGGGCGAGCTTGTACTTCTCCAGGTGGTAGATACCGCCACCGTGGATCGCCCAGAGATCACCGGAAAGCCCCTCGCGCGGGTTGGCGCGGTTGAGGTTGTTTTCCAGCCAGACGAAGTAGAACGAGGCGCCGATCCACGCGATACCCACGATCATGTGGATCCAGCGGACCAGCAGGTTCAGCCATTCGATGAGATGTGCTTCCACAGTCTTTTACCTCTTGCCCGGGCATCGCCGTCGCGCTGCGCGGGCCTCTCTTATTGGTTTGCTTGGGGGTCGAGGAGGAGCTGTTCGTCCTCGGTGAAGAAATGCTCGTCGCAGTTGTTGCCAGAACCGCTGCGATCGACCACCAGGAAGTCATCCCGCTTTTCGATCGTCAGCACCGGGTGGTGCCAGACGCCGCGGTGGTAATTGACGCCCTGCTTGCCGTTGGAGAGGAAAGCGCGGACGTGGCCCGATACAGGTACGTCGCCAAGCGGCGCGACCACGATCAGAAAGGGGTTGCCGAGCAGCGGAATGAACGCCTGACTGCCCTGCGGATGGCGTTCCAGCATGCGGATGCGCAAGGGCATCTCTAGGGATTCGGCGCTGAAGATGCTGATGATCGCCTTGTCATCGGGCTGCGCCGTTTCGACGGTGGCGAGCTTGTGATAACGGCGGGTGGAACCGTTGTTGATCATGAAGAAATCACTGCCTTCGGTCTCGATGACATCACCGAACGGGGCGAAGGCTTCCTTGGTCAACGGCTCTATCTTCAGGGTACGCATGGCTGGTCTTCTTTTATCGTTGTTCGCATGGGCCTCTCCGCAGGAGAGGAGTGAAGGTCCGCTCGCTCAGAGCTGCTGCAGGCGGAACATCGCGATCTTGTTGATCTCCGCCAGGGCGGTCTGGAACTCCTGCTCCGGCGTGTTGTGGATGCGCTCTTCGAACGCGGCGAGGATCTGGTGACGGTTGCTGCCCTTCACGGCCTTGATGAAGGGGAAGCCGAACTTGGCCTTGTAGGCGTCGTTGAGCTGCGTGAAACGGGCGAACTCCTCGGCGGTGCAGTCCTGGATGCCGGCGCCGGCCTGTTCGGCGGTGCTGGAAGCGGTCAGTTCGCCGCGGACTGCGGCTTTGCCGGCGAGGTCCGGGTGAGCATTGATCAGTGCCAGCTGCGCTTCATGGCTGGCGGACAGGAGGATGTCGGCCATGCGCTGCTGCAGCAGTTCGATGTCGTTCAGGCTGTCGTCCACGCCCAGGTCGTAGGCCTTCTCGGCGACCCACGGGGAGTGCTCGTAGATGTCGGCGAAAGTGGCGACGAAGGCGGCGCGGTCGAGGCTGGCCGGGGTCAGGGTCTGGAAGCGGCTCATGCCGGGTTCTCCTGCGCTTTGAACGGGTGGTTCTCGTGCCAGTGCCTGGCGATGTCGACGCGGCGGGCGATCCACACCTTCTCGTGACCCTTGACGTACTGGATGAAACGCTCCAGCGAGGCCATGCGCGCCGGACGGCCGAGCAGGCGGCAGTGCATGCCGATGGAAAGCATCTTCGGCGCGCCTTCGGCACCCTCGGCGTAGAGCACGTCGAAGGCGTCTTTCAGGTATTCGAAGAAGTCGTCGCCCTTGTTGAAGCCCTGCACCTGGGTGAAGCGCATGTCGTTGGTGTCCAGGGTGTAGGGGATCACCAGGTGCGGCTTTTCGGCGGTGCTCGCCGGGTCCCAGTAGGGCAGGTCGTCGTCGTAGGTGTCGGAGTCGTAGAGGAAGTTGCCGTCCTCGCGGACGATGCGCCGGGTGTTCGGGCCCAGGCGGCCGGTGTACCAGCCCTGCGGGCGCTGGCCGGTCAGCTCGGTGAGGATGCGCACGGCCTCGAACATGTGCTCGCGTTCCTGCGCCTCGTCCATGTACTGGTAGTCGATCCAGCGGTAGCCGTGGCTGCAGATTTCGTGGCCGTCGGCGACCATCTGGCGGATCGCTTCGGGGTGGCGCTGGGCGGCCATGGCCACGGCGAACACGGTCAGCGGCAGGTCATGCTTCCTGAACAGCTTGAGCAGGCGCCACACGCCGGCGCGGCTGCCGTACTCGTAGAGCGATTCCATGCACATGTTGCGCTCGCCCTTGAGTGGCTGGGCGGCGACCATCTCGGAGAGGAAAGCTTCGGATTCGGCATCACCATGCAGGATGTTGCGCTCGCCGCCTTCCTCGTAGTTGAGGACGAAGGACAGGGCGATGCGCGCATCGTTCGGCCAGTGCGGGTGGGGGATGTTGTTGCCGTAACCGATCAGGTCGCGTGGGTAGTCAGCGCTCACTGCAGTGTTCCTTCTTGTGGTTGGCGGTCGGCGCCGGGTCGGTGGACTGCGCGCTGCCGTTGATGGGTGCATTGTATACAAAATGTTGGTCGGTCTGTAAATACAATCTGCGCAACGGTCGTTTGAATCCGTTCGTCAGCCGGGAGCCGGGCTTGGATGTGCGAAGTGTCCAGTCCTGATGCGGCCTCCAGCGGGTTTTCCAGCGATTCGGGGAGCGACTGCAGACTGGCGTAGAGGGTGGTTTTTGCAAGATTGAATCAGTTTTTTGTATACAATAAAGCGCGCCGCTGGTTATATTCGCTGCCACCCAATGCACCGGCGGGCTGTCCTGGCGACAGCCGCCCATTCGAACCAACAAGACAGAGGAGGAAGGTGTCGGCCGGCTCTGCCGCAGGACACCGCTAAGCCCATGGGACGCCTGACTACCCACGTACTGGATTCCGCCCACGGCTGCCCTGGCCACGGCATCAGGATCGAGCTGTACCGCGTCGAAGGCCAGCAGCTGGAGCTGATCGCCAGCCGCGTCACCAACGACGACGGCCGCTGCGACGAGCCGCTGCTGCAGGGCGAGGACTTCCGCGCCGGTGTCTACCAGCTGCTGTTCAATGCCGGCGACTACTACCGTGCCCGCGGCGTGGAACTGCCCCAGCCGGCGTTCCTCGACCAGGTCGTTTTGCGCTTCGGCATCGCCTCGGAAAGCGACCACTACCATGTGCCGCTGCTGATCTCCCCCTACAGCTATTCCACCTATCGCGGCAGCTAGTCCCCGCCCGTAGGTCTTCCCCCGGACTCTTCGTGGAGTCTTCCTCGGCCCGCCCACACTGCGGGCTTTTCTTTGCCTGTCATTCAGCGATTTACCCGCCATTCGCAGGCGCGTGCGCGGCATTTGGGCTAGAAGAAGTGAGGAATATCGTATTGAGGATGCCATGAGCAGGATTCTGATCGTCGATGAACAACCGGTTACCCGTCACGCCTTGCGCCTGATGATGGAGGCAGATCGTCATGAGGTGGTCGGCGAGGCCGACAACGGACCCGATGCGCTGCAACAGGTACGCCAATGCCGGCCCGACCTGATGATTCTCGAACTGTCGATTCCGCGCCTGGGCGGGCTGGAGGTCCTGCAGCGACTGGTCGCCCAGGAGTCGGCAGTCAAGGTACTGGTGCTGACCGCCCAGGATTCGGAGTACTTCGCCGGGCGTTGCCTGACCGCCGGCGCCGCCGGCTTCGTCAGCAAGCAGGAGGACCCGCAGGCCGTGCGCGAGGCCGTGCGTGCCATCGCCCAGGGGCACAGCTATTTCCCCAGCCATGCCCTGGGCAGCGTCAGCGCTGCAGAGGAGGCGGGCCACGGTGAGCTGATCAAGGGCTTGTCGGTACGCGAGCTGAGCGTGCTGCATCTGCTGGCCCAGGGCATGAGTAATATTGCCATCGCCGACCAACTGTCGATCAGCGACAAGACGGTGAGCACCTACAAGGTGCGGCTGATGCAGAAGCTGCGTGCCAAGTCGCTGGTGGAGCTGATCGATATCGGCCGCCGACAAGGGCTGGTGGAAGGGGGTAATGCCGAAGCGGACGGGGCGGCCACCCTGATCAGCGAGGAGCAGCGCCGGGAGCTCGACCTGCTTCGCCACATGATCGACGCACTGCCCTATCCGGTCACCATCCGTGGGCTGGATGCGCGGGTTCTGTATTGCAACCAGGCTTCCCTGGCGATCCTCGGACGCCGGTTGGAAGAGGTGGTCGGCAAGCTGCTCGGGGAGCTGGAGATGTTCGCCGATCAGCAGGAAGGCGAGGTCATGCGCGACACCCTGGTGGCCGCCATTGCGCGGGGTGAGTCCTATGATTTCGACGTGGAAGTGCGCTTGCACCTGGGGCGTCGTGTTTTCCACCACTGGGGGCGTCCTTACGTGGATGCAGGCGGCCGGTTGATGGGGGCGATCTGCGGTGCAATGGACATCACCGACCGCGATGACCTGGTGCGCGAGCTGCGCAATGCCAATGCACGGGTCGAGAGCATCAGCCGGGGCAAGACCCAATACCTGGCCGGGCTGGGCTCGGAGATGCAGGGACCGTTGCAGAGTATTGTCGCCATGGTCGACCTCGCCCTGAACCAGGAGGATCCCCAACGCCGTCGTGAGCCGCTGCAGGTGGCGCGCACCATGGCCAATAACCTGCTCGGCGTGCTGGACGATCTGCAGCTGCTCAGCCGTGCCAAGACCGGCCGGCTGCAACTGGCGCTGGAGATCATTGACCTGCGCGAGTTGGTGACGCGCGCGGTGGCTGACTTCCGCGAGCAGGCCGTGGCCAAGGGTTTGACGCTCGAAGTGGATACCGCTCAGGCCTTGAGTCGGGAAGTCTGGTGCGACCCGCTGCGGGTACGGCAGATCCTGGCCAACCTGCTGGGCAACGCGGTGAAATTCACCGAAGTCGGGGAGATCAGCGTTCGCCTGGTCGCGCGCGGGCAGGGCAACGGCCTGGTCGGCGTGGAGTTGACGGTGACCGATAGCGGCGTGGGGATCGCCGAGGACGAGCAGGCGGTGCTCTTCGAACCCTTCGTCTACAGCCTGGACCCGCAGCGCATCCGCCGTGGTGGTTCGGGTCTGGGCCTGGCGCTGTGCCGCAGCCTGGCGGAGTTGATGGGGGGGCAGATCAGCGTCAGCAGCCGTCCGGGTATCGGCACCCAGATTCGCCTGGGCTTGAGCCTGCCTGACGCTGCTCACTGAGTGGCGCTCCCCGCAAGTGAAGACCCCGGCCATGGCCGGGGTCTTTTTTTACCGTGCGGGGAAGCGCCTCAGAGGAAGATGAACTTCGCCACGAAGATCGCGCACAGCGCGTAGAGGCTGACGGTGACGTCCTTGTGGCGGCCGGTGAAGACCTTCATCGCCACGTAGGTCACGAAGCCCAGGGCGATGCCGTCGGCGACCGAGAAGGTCAGCGGCATCATGATCACCGTGACGATGGCCGGGATGGTCTCGGTGTGCTCGTTCCAGTCGATGTGGGCCATGCCGCCCATCATCAGCATGGCGACGTAGATCAGCGCGCCGGCGGTGGCGTACGCGGGGATCATGCCGGCCAGCGGAGCGAAGAACATCGCCGCGACGAACAGCACGCCCACGGTGACCGCAGTCAGGCCGGTGCGGCCGCCAGCGGCGACGCCCGCGGCGCTTTCCACGTAGCTGGTCACCGGCGGCACGCCGAGCACCGCACCGAAGGCGCTGGAGGTGCTGTCGGCCTTCATCGCCTTGGACAGGTTCTCGATGCGGCCGTCTTCACGCACCAGGTGCGCACGCTGGGCAACGCCCATCAGGGTGCCGGCGGTGTCGAACATGTGCACGAAGAGGAAGGCCAGGATCACGCTGATCATGGTCACGTTGAACGCGCCGGCGATGTCCATCGCCAGGAAGGTCGGCGCCAGGCTCGGCGGCATGGAGAACACCCCGCCGAACTTGACGATGCCCAGGGCGATGCCGGCCACGGTGACGGTGAGGATGCTGATCAGGATGCCGCCGAACACGCGGCGGTATTCCAGCACCGCGATCATCAGGAAGCAGATGGCGGCGAGCAGCGGGCCGGGGCTGGTGAGGTCACCCAGGTGCACCAGGGTGGCGGGGCTGGCGACCACGATGCCGGCGGTCTTCAGGCCGATCAGCCCGAGGAACAGGCCGACCCCGGCGCCCATGGCGAAGCGCAGGCTGACCGGGATGCTGTTGAGCAGCCATTCGCGGATGCGCGAGAAGGTCAGGACCATGAAGGCGATGCCGGAGATGAACACCGCGCCCAGCGCGATCTCCCAGCTGTAGTTCATGGTCTTGACCACGGTGTAGGTGAAGAAGGCGTTGAGGCCCATGCCCGGTGCCAGGCCCACCGGCCAGTTGGCGTACAGACCCATGAGGAAGCAGCCCAGCGCGGCGGCCAGGCAGGTGGCGACGAACGCGGCGCCGTGGTCGATGCCGGCGTCGGCCATGATGTTGGGGTTGACGAAGATGATGTACGCCATGGTGATGAAGGTCGTCAGACCCGCGGCGAGTTCGGTCTTCACGGTGGTGCCGTGCTGGCTGAGCTTGAACAGGCGTTCGAGCAGGCCGGTGGCGGGGGGGCTGGTCGCAAAGGCTTGTTGTTCTTGTTTGGTGCTTTCCACAGCGGTACTCCTCAACGCTCTTGTTGTTGGTCCCTTGCCGTCGGCTGGTTCACCTGCGTCCCTTGCGCTAACGGAAAGAGTTGTGAGGGTGTGATTTAGTTGACCCTTGAGTCAGGAAGTCACGCCGCGATTATGCAGTTGTGTACAAAAAGTTCAAATAATGTTTAGTACCTGGCAGCAAGATTTTTACAAGAAAAGCCACGGAATGGTCGCAGGATGGCAACCATCCATCCCGCGCATGCTGCGGCATTGGTGGCGAACGGCAGTTGTTCGCGACGGCTGCACGATAGTGGCCACTTTGTGTACACTGTCGGCCATACCTGGCCCGCGGCCAGTTTCACCTTCAGCCCCCCACGGATTTCGTGCCGGTTCACACCGGCTGAGCAGGGTTCGACTCCGATGACCGACCAGTTGCAACAGATCAGGAAGCAGCCGCGCAATGGCAAGGCGCGCAGCGGCACTCAGGACGAGATCGTCTACGCGCACATCTTCGACGCCATCCTCGAACAGCGCCTGGCACCCGGTACCAAGTTGAGCGAAGAAGCCCTGGGCGAAATCTTCGGCGTCAGCCGCACCATCATCCGCCGCGCGCTGTCGCGCCTGGCCCACGAGCAGGTCGTGCTGCTGCGCCCGAACCGTGGCGCGGTAGTGGCCAGCCCGAGCATCGAGGAAGCCCGGCAGATTCTCTTCGCTCGCCGCACCGTCGAGCGCGCGATCACCGAACTGGCGGTGGACAATGCCAGCGGCGAACTGCTCGGCGAGTTGCGCGACATGGTCAGGCAGGAGCAATCCAGCTTCGCCCGCGGTGATCGTGGCGCCGGCATCCGCCTCTCCGGCGAATTCCACCTGAAGCTCGCCGAGATGGCGAAGAACGCGCCGTTGGTGGTCTTCCAGCGCAGCCTTGTGTCGCAGACCTCGCTGATCATCGCCCAGTACGAGAGCGGTGGCCGTTCGCACTGCTCGTTCGACGAGCACAACGAAATCCTCGACGCCATCGAGAAGGGCGACAAGGAAAAGGCCGTGACCCTGATGATGCACCACATGGCGCACATCGACGACAAGCTGAACCTCGACGTGGACGGCGCCTCGGGCGATCTGCACGCGGTGTTCTCGCACCTGCTGGCCGGCAAGAAGAAGCCGCGCCGCAGCAAGGCCGACGCCGACTCGGCGGCCTGATCGCCGCGCCAGAAAAAAGCCCCGCCATTGCGGGGCTTTTTCATGGGCTGCTGGTTGAGCTGGCTGGCTCGTGATCGCAGCTACCGGAGGTTCCGCTGTGATGCGGGTTCGCGAGCAAGCTCGCTCCTACAGGGGCGGTGCCGAGCGTTTGCCATGGACGTAGGAGCGGACTCTGTCCGCGATCGGCCCGCCTCGCGCCTGAAGCCATCGCGGACGGAGTCCGCTCCTACGGATGCATCAGGACGTTCCCTGATACCCGGGATTCGCCCCGGCGTCAGTCCCGGCCGACGCTTTCCTCGGCCTGCTGCCAACCGCCACCCAGGGACTTGTAGAGCAGCACCAAGGTCGTCGCCACGGCTTCGCGGCCGCGCACCTGCTGTTCCTCGGTGGCCAGCAGTTCGCGCTGGGCGCTGAGCACGTTGAGGAAGTCCACGGCGCCGGCCTTGTACTGCTCGCGGGCGTTGGCCAGGGCGGTGCGGCCGTGTTCGGCGGCGCTATCGAGGCTGGCCAGGCGGCGCTGGTCGGCGGCGTAGTCGGTCAGCGCGTCGTCCACTTCGCGCCAGGCATTGAGCACCGTGCGGCGGTAGGCGATGGCCGATTCCTGTTGCTGCGCCTCGCGCAGGGCGAGCATGCCCTTCAGGCGGCCGCCTTCGAAGATCGGCAGCGAAAGGCTCGGGCCGATGCCGAAGGTGCGGCTGTTCCAGTCGCCGAAGTTCGACAACTGCAAGGCCTGGAAGCCGAAGCTGCCGTTGAGGCTGATGCGCGGGTAGAAGTCTGCCTTGGCCACGCCAACGCTGGCGGTGGCGGCGTGCAGCGCGGCTTCGGCGCGGCGGATGTCCGGGCGGCGCTGGGCCAGTTCAGAGGGCAGGCCGACCGGCACGCCGCGTGGCGGTTGCGGCACGGGTCTGGCCTGGGCCAGCTCCGCCTGCAGGGCGCCCGGCGCTTCGCCGAGCAGGTAACCCAGGGCGTTGATCAAGCGCGCCTGGCGCTTCTGGCTGTCGGGCAGGCGCGCTTCGATGCTGGCGACCTGGGTCAGCGCTTCGGCGACGTCCAGCTCGGTGGCGACGCCATCGGCGCGGCGCAGGCGGGTCAGCTCCAGGCTGCGCTGGGCGATCTCCAGGTTGCCGCGGATGATGGCTTCCAGGTCCTGCTCGGCGCGCAGTTGCAGGTAGTTGCGTGCGGTCTCGGCGAGCACCGAGACCAGCACGTCGCGGCGGCTTTCCGCGCTGGCCTGGACGTTGGCGTCGGCGGCCTCCAGCTGGCGGCGCACACGGCCCCAGAAGTCCAGCTCCCAGGACAGGTCGAAGCCACCGTCAAGCTGGTTGAAGCTGTCCTTGCCGGCTTTGCCCGATGGGTCGCTCAAGCCGACTTCACTGTTGCGCTTGCGCTGGTAGCCCAGGTCCGCGCCGACATTGGGCACGGCGTCGCCGCCCAGCGCCTGGCGGATCGCCCGGCTCTGCTGCAGGCGCGCGTCGGCTTCGCGCAGGTCGAGGTTGGCGGCGGCCACCCGACGTTGCAGGTCATCCAGTTGCGGATCGCCCATCAGCGTCCACCAGCGGGCTTCCAGCGGTGCGTTGAGTGCCTGGCTCGGCGCGTCGCCACGCTGGGCGGACCAGTCCAGCGCATCGGCATCGTCCGGGCGCTGGAAGTCCGGGCCGACGCTGCAGGCGCCGAGCGCGAGCAGGGCCAGGCCCGCCAGTACGAACGGAGGCGTGCGGGCGACGATCATTGCACGGCCACCTTCTGCTTCTCCTCGGCGTGCTTGCCGGTGTCGATCCGCGCGATCACCGACATGCCCACACGCAGCTTGTCGCGCAGCGGTTGGTCAGCGTCGAGGACGATCTTCACCGGGATGCGCTGGACGATCTTGGTGAAGTTGCCGGTGGCGTTGTCCGGGGCGATGGGCGCAAAGCTCAGGCCGGTGGCCGGGGCGATGCTGTCGACGTGGCCGCGCAGCTTCTTGCCGGGGAAGGTGTCGATGCTGATTTCCACGGCCTGGCCGGGCTGCACTTCCGTGAGCTGGGTCTCCTGGAAGTTGCCGATCACGTAGGCGTCCTGCAGCGGCACCACCGCGAGCAGCGCATTGCCCGGCGTGGTGTAGGCGCCGACGCGCACGGCGCGGCGGCCGACCATGCCGTCGAAGGGCGCGCGGATTTCGGTGTAGGACAGGTTCAACTGTGCCTGCTGCAATTGCGCCTGGCCGCGCTTGAGCGCGCCGAGGGCTTCGGCCTGCTGGGCCAGCAGCACGTCGAGCTGCTTGCGGGCGGCGAGGGCGGCGGCCTTGTCCTTGTCCAGCACGGCTTTTGCCGAGTCGACGCGCGAGCGCGCCTGCTGCGCATTCTGCAGGGTGCCGGCGCCCTGGGTCGCGAGATGCTGGTAGCGGTTCTGCTCCTGGGCGGCGAAGGTCAGCGCAGCCTGGTCGGCCTGCACCTGGGCAGCGCTCTGCGCGATCACCGCCTGCTGGCGTTCGAGGTCGGCGGCGACGTGGTGATGACGCGCCTCGGCGGCCAGCACATCGGCCTCGGCGGCTTCCAGCGCGGCGCGGTAATCGCGGGCGTCGATGCGCGCCAGGACTTGTCCTGCCTTCACCGACTGGTTGTCTTCCACCAGCACTTCCTCGATGAAGCCGGCGACTTTCGGCGCCACCAGGGTGAAGTCGGCATGGACATAGGCATCGTCTGTGCTCTGCTCGCGGGCGGGGCCCAGCAGGCGCAGCAACAGGTAGACGACAAGGGCGAGCAGCAGCGCGGCGACCAGGGCCAGACTGCCGCGACGGGAACTGAGTTTCGACATGGGCAGGCCTTTCATTGATTGGGAATGACAGGGCGCGGCGGGTAGACCCGCAGCGGCAGCAGGGGGATCAGCACGAGCAGGGCGGCGGCCAGGCAGGCCATCGCCAGCAGCGTGTCGGAGGCAGCGAGCACGCCGGCCTGGCCGCGCACCTGGGCGGCCAGGCGGCCGATGCTGTCGGCGCCGCCCAGTTGCTCCAGGCGCAGGCCGAGGGCTTGCGTGGCGTTGCCCAGGTGATCGACCAGGCGGTTGGAGTGGTAGTGCTCGCGCCAGGTCATGAGGAACGAGACGATGGCGCTGCCCATCACCGCGGAGAAGCCACGCACGCTGTTGAACCAGGCCGAGGCGAACGGCCCTTCGATGGGCGCGACCACGCTGGTGGCGGACATCAGCAGCGGCACGATGGCCATCGGCTGGCCGATGATCTGCAGCGCCAGCAGCCAGTAGAAATTCTCCCGCGTCCATTCGCTGGTCAGTTGGCTCATGCCGAACGCCGACACGCCGCAGAGGCTGATGCCGATGGCCAGCACCCAGCGGCAATCCACCCGCGGGATGTTGCACAGCGCGGCCACCAACGGCAGCGAGATCAGCTGTGGCAGTGCCACCAGCAACGCCATCGGCGCCGATTGCAGCGGCCGGTAACCGTGGGCCGAGGCCAGGTAGGACGCCGGTACGCCGGAGCAGGCGCCGAGCACCACCAGCACGCCGGCCAGGGTGATCAGCGAGTGGGTGAAGTTGCGCCGCTTGAGGATGTCCAGGCGGAAGAACGGCAACGGATGCGTCCATTCGTTGACGAAGAACGCCACCAGCAGCCCGGCGCCGCCGATCATCAGCAGGGTGATCAGGTCGGACTCGAACCAGTCCAGGCGCTCGCCCTGCAGCAGGCCGATCACCAGCATCAGGACGCCTGGCAGGCCGAGGGCCAGGCCGAAGTAGTCGAACTGACGGAAGCGTTCCAGGCGCAGTGGGTCCTGCGGGATTCCCCAGGCGACGGCGGCCAGCGCTACGGCGCAGAGCGGGATGACCTGCCAGAACACCCATTGCCAGCCGACGAACTCGGTCCACAGCGCCGCCAACGGCATGCCCAGGTTCGGCGCGAAGGTGGCCGTCAGCGCATAGGCGCCCAGGCCGTAGAGCTTGATCCCCGGCGGCAGGAAGCGCAGCGCCACGGTCATCAGCATCGGCGGCATGCAGCCACCGGCAAAGCCCTGCAGCAGGCGCAGCAGGTAGAGCGTCTCGACGTTCGGTGCGAATGGGCAGAGCAGCGCGAGCAGGGCGAAACAGGCGATGGCACCGAGGGTGAAACGGCGCAGCGACATGGTGACCGAGAACCACGGCGCGAAGGCCATGGCCGCGACCTGCGCCGCCGAGTACAGGGCGAGCAGCCAGGTGCCTTCATCGTGGCCGATGGACAGCGCGCCGTGCACGTCGGTCATGGCCAGATCGGTGACCTTTTCGTTGAGGCCGGCGCTGAGGGAGGCGATCAGCACGCCGAGCATGCCGACCACGATGCGCAGGCCGAACGGCTGGGCAACGGGCTTGGCGGTTGCTTCGGCCGCTGGTGGCGCGGCAGCGGAAAGCGGGGCGAGCGCGGTCATGGCCGGCCTCCATAGGGATGGCCGATGCCGCCGCCGGTGGGCGGTGAGGTGCAAGGCATAGGATTGGACTCGGGTATTTGCGACCGAGTCTAGGGAAGGGCTTGGGTTGTGAAAATTGAAATGATTGCAGCTAATCAGTGCGTCTGGTGCACTTATTGGGCGATCAGCTCAGCAGGCCCGAACTCTCTCGTAATTCGATGCACACGCGCTTTACCGTCTGCCGCAGCCAGCTGTGCGCCGGGTCGTTGTCGAAGCGCGGGTGCCAGGCCTGGAGGATCACCACGGATTTCAGCGGCAGCGGGATATCGAACTGGCGCAGGGCGAAGCCCAGGCGGTCCAGGCGCCACAGCGAGTGCTCGGCGATGGGTAGCACCAGGTCGGATTCCAGCAGGGCGAAGATCGAGGAGTGGAAGGTCGGTGCGGTCAGGCGGATTTCCCGGCGCAGGCCCAGGTTCGCCAGTTCCTCGTCGATCGGCCCGATGGCACGGCCGCGCCGCGAGACGCTGATCTGCGGGAAGGAGGCGAAGCGCTCGGCAGTGATCTCGTCGTCGAAGATCGGGTGGTCGCGCCGCGCCAGGCCGACGAAGCTGGTGGTGAACAGCGTCTGGGTGCGGATTTCCGGCTCCAGGGTCGAGGTGGCGCCGATGTACAGGTCGATGCGGTTTTGCCGCAGGGCTTCGTCGTCGAAGTCGGCCTCCGGGGCGATGCGCAGGCTGCAGCGCGGCGCTTCTTCCTTCATCACTGCCAGCATGCGCGAGGCGAAGCCGCCCACCAGCACGTTGTTCGAACGCAGCACGAAGCAGCGTTCGAGCTGATCCATGCGCAGGTTTTCCTTGGCGTTGAACAGGCGCGTGGCGTGCTCCACCAGGTCGCTGACTTCCTCGCGCAACTGCAGGGCGCGGGGCGTGGGCACCAGGTTGCGCCCAGCGCGAACCATGATCGGGTCGCCCACCGCCTCGCGGATGCGCGACAGCGTGCGACTCATCGCTGGCGCACTGAGGTGCATGCGCCGCGCGGCGCCGACCACGCTGCCTTCTTCAAGGAGGATGTTGAGGGCGACCAGCAGGTTGAGATCGGGCAGGGCCATGGCGACTCCGAATGGGTTGGCGCGATGCCATGCATGTTCCATTGCGACGGCCCGAATGGGCAAGCGTGCGTTTCATGCAATGGTTCATTACGTTTGGCGTGCCTTTACGCTCTGCGCCCTGGCCCGAAGAATGGCGGCGGATTTCGTTTCAAGTAGGAGAAGGGCATGTTCAAACGGATTCTGTTGGCCATCGACGGCGCGGCGCAGTCGCCACGCATCATCGCCAGCGCGGCGGAGCTGGCGCGCTGCAATGACGCGCAGGTCCATGTGGTGTGTGCCGTGGACCGCGCCTTCGCCATGCCGCGCCAGGACGCGCTGGAATACCCGCCGGCCGAGCAAGAGCAGCACGAAGCCCAGGCATTGGTGGATAACGCGGTGGCGCAGTTGCAGCCTTGCGTGGCATCTGGCGCCGTGGTGGCCGGTGATCCGGCGCGGACGATCCTGCGCGAAGCCGAGCGGCTGGCGTGCGACCTGATCGTCATCGGTCACCGGCACCTGGGGCGCATCGAACGTCTGCTGGACCCATCGGTGGGGCAGCGGGTGATCGAGCGGGCGCCTTGTCCGGTGCTGGTCGAGGTGCGCGAATAGCAGCGAGGCTGCTTTTTGTAGGAGCGGATCTTATCCGCGAAATCGGCGTGGCGGATGGACTTCGCGGACAAGGTCCGCTCCTACCTGAATACCGTGCCAGCGCGTTCCCTCTCCCCCGCCCTGGCTGCGCGCCCCGCTCCGAAGGGAGAGGGAGCTGTCCGTGCCGGCTGACGCTAAGGTTTCCTCCTTCACCGAACGGTCCCCTCTCCCTTCAGGGAGAGGGTTAGGGAGAGGGGAAACCCAGGCACAGATTTCCGGAACAAAAACAGTTGCTCCTGTATCTGTCGGGGAACGCAGTGTTCCTGCAGGAGCGGGCGGTTCTTCAGCGGAGAAATGCGGGCGCGCTCCTGCCAGGTGAAGAATGAAAAGCGGCCCCGGCGCCGGGTTGGTCCTGAGCGAGGACCCGGCGCCGCAGCCGTAAGGGGTCAGCCGCGGCGATGCACGTTGCGGCCGTGCGCGAAGGTTTCCTTCACGGTACGGTCGTCGCCGAGGATGACCAGTGCGAAGAGTTTCTCCTCCAGGGTTTTCGCCTGCTGCAGGCGGTAGTCCAGCAGCGGGGTGGCCTTGTAGTCGAGGACCACGAAGTCGGCCTCGTTGCCCTGGGCGAAGCTGCCGACCTTGTCCTCCAGCTCCAGCGCGCGGGCGCCGCCGAGGGTGGCCAGGTACAGCGACTTGAACGGGTCGAGCTTGATGCCCTGCAGCTGCATGACCTTGTAGGCCTCGTTCAGCGACTGCAGCTGGGAGAAGCTGGTGCCGGCGCCGACGTCGGTGCCCAGGCCGACCTTGACCTTGTGCTTCTCCAGCTTGGCCAGGTCGAACAGGCCACTGCCGAGGAACAGGTTGGAGGTCGGGCAGAAGGCCACGGCCGAGCCGGTTTCCGACAGGCGCTGGCACTCGCCATCGCACAGGTGCACGCCGTGGGCGAACACCGAGCGCGGGCCGAGCAGGCCGTGGTGGTCGTAGACGTCCAGGTAGCCCTTGCGCTCCGGGAACAGTTCCTTGACCCACTCGATTTCCTTGAGGTTTTCCGACAGGTGCGTGTGCAGGTACACGCCCGGGTGTTCCTTGAGCAGGCGGCCGGCGACGTCGAGTTGTTCCGGGGTGCTGGTGGGAGCGAAGCGCGGGGTCACCGCGTAGAGCAGGCGGCCCTTGCCGTGCCAGCGCTCGATCAGCGCCTTGCTGTCGGTGTAGCTGGATTCGGCGGTGTCGGTCAGGTAGTCCGGCGCGTTGCGGTCCATCATCACCTTGCCGGCGATCAGGCGCAGGTCGAGCTTCTCGGCGGCGCCGAACAGCGCATCCACCGACTGCGGGTGCACGGTGCCGAACACCAGCGCGGTGGTGGTGCCGGCGCGCAGCAGTTCCTTGAGGAAGATGCCGGCTACATCGGCAGCATGGGCCGGGTCGGCAAACTGCTTCTCGGTGGGGAAGGTGTAGGTGTTCAGCCAGTCCAGCAGTTGCTCGCCGTAGGAGGCGATCATGCCGGTCTGCGGGTAGTGGATGTGAGTGTCGATGAAGCCGGGGGTGATCAGCGCGTCGCGGTATTCCACCACTTCGACGCCGCCCAGTTGCGGCAGCAGCTCGGCCGCGTGGCCGAGGCGGGCGACCTTGCCGTCTTCCACCAGCAGGATGCCGTCCTCGAAGTACTGGTAGGACTGCTCCACACCGACTTCGGCGGGGTCGGCGACGCTGTGCAGGATGCTGGCGCGGTAGGCTTTGGCTTGAGTGCTCATCGATGTCTCGCAAATCGGATTGGCGCGTCTTGCGACGCTTTTCGATGGGTATCGCTTCGCTCCACCCATCCTACAAAAAGCTGGTCATGGTTCCGCAGGATGGGTGGAGCGCAGCGATACCCATCACGAAGCCATGCAGGTTGGAAATCAGGCGCCGCTTTGCGCGGTACGCGCGCGGCGGCTCGTGGGTAACAGTTTGGCCACAGTGTTCTCCCCCTTACTGGTCTGCTGACCGAAGGTGGCGTTGTAGGTGGCGATGACTTCGCCGGCGATGGACACGGCGATCTCCACCGGCAGCTTGCCTTTCACTTCGCTGATGCCCATGGGGCAGCGCATGCGTTGCACGGTCTCGGCGGCGAAACCGCGGTCGCGCAGCCGGTGTTCGAACTTGGCGCGCTTGGTGTCCGAGCCGATCAGGCCGAAGTAGGCGAAGTCGTCGCGTTCGAGGATTTTCGCGGTCAGCTCCAGGTCCAGCGCGTGGTTGTGGGTCATGACGATGAAGTAGCTGCCGGCGGGCATCTCGTCGATCTCGTCAATCACCTCTTCGTTGATCGCGCGGGTGACGCCCTCGGGGATGTAGTCGGGGAATTCGGCCTCGCGGGAGTCGATCCAGCGCACCTTGCACGGCAGGCTGGCGAGCAGCGGCACCAGGGCGCGGCCGACGTGGCCGGCGCCGAACACGGCGATGTGCGCCTGGGGCTGGCCCATGGGCTCGAACAGCAGCACGGTGGCGCCGCCGCAGCACTGGCCGAGGCTGGCGCCAAGGCTGAAGCGCTCCAGTTTCGGCTCGCGCTCGCGGCCCTGCAGCATCTCGCGGGCGATGGCCATGGCCTTGAATTCGAGGTGGCCGCCGCCGATGGTGTCGTAGAGCTTGTCGGCGCTGACCACCATCTTCGAGCCGGCGTTGCGCGGGGTCGAGCCGCGCTCTTCGATGATGGTCACCAGCACGCAGGCTTCGGCGCGCTGTTGCAGGTCGGCGAGGGCACTGATCCAGTTCATCGTACGAACCTCAAGGCTGAACGTAGGGCGCATAACGCCTCGGGCGTTATCCGCCGCATTGGCGATGGCGGATAACGCGTTCCGCGTTATGCGCCCTACGGTCTGTCGTTTCGTGTTGCGCGCAAGGCGTCCCACGGTCATAGGGAGGGGCGCCGCTGGCAGGGTGGAGGACGGAAGTGGGGACGCCTCTTCCTGCCAGCGGAGCCCCATGGTCACATCACGCCGGCTCGACCTGAGCCGGTGCCTTCTCCGCCTGGGCAGCTTTCAGCTTGCGCATCTGCTCCACGCCCCAGAGCACGCGCTCGGGGGTGGCCGGGGCGTCGATCTGCGGCTGGGCGCGGTAGTCGGCGAGGCTCGCCACGGCATCCTTGATCGCGCAGAACACCGAGATACCGAGCATGAACGGCGGCTCGCCGACGGCCTTGGAGTGGAACACCGTCTGCTCCGGGTTCTTGCGGTTTTCCACCAGCTTCACCCGCAGGTCGATCGGCATGTCGGCGATGGCCGGAATCTTGTAGCTCGCCGGGCCGTTGGTCATCAGCTTGCCCTTGGCGTTCCAGACCAGCTCTTCCATGGTCAGCCAGCCCATGCCCTGGACGAAGCCGCCTTCCACCTGGCCGATGTCGATGGCCGGGTTCAGCGAGGCGCCGACGTCGTGGAGGATGTCGCTGCGCAGCATCCGGTACTCGCCGGTGAGGGTGTCGACGATCACCTCCGAGCAGGACACGCCGTAGGCGAAGTAATAGAACGGCCGGCCACGCGCCTTGCTGCGGTCGTAGAAGATCTTCGGCGTGCGGTAGAAGCCGGTGGAGGAGAGAGATACCTGGCCGAAGTAGGCCTGCTGGATCAGCTCCTCGAAGGGCAGGATGAGATCGCGCACGCGCACCTGATTGTTGCGGAACTCGACGTCTTCCTCGGTCACCTTCCAGTGCCGGGCGGCGAACTCCACGAGACGCTGGCGGATGATCTCGGCAGCGTTCTGCGCGGCCTTGCCGTTGAGGTCGGCGCCGGAAGAAGCGGCGGTCGGCGAGGTGTTCGGCACCTTGTCGGTATTGGTCGCGGTGATCTGCACGCGGTCGATATCGACCTGGAAGACCTCGGCCACCACCTGGGCGACCTTGGTGTTCAGGCCCTGGCCCATCTCGGTGCCGCCATGGTTCAGGTGGATGCTGCCGTCGGTGTAGATGTGGATCAGCGCGCCGGCCTGGTTCAAGAAGGTGGCGGTGAAGCTGATGCCGAATTTCACCGGGGTCAGCGACAGGCCTTTCTTCAGCACCGGGCTGTTGGCGTTGAAGGCGCGGATTTCGGCGCGGCGCTTGGCGTACTCGGCGCTGGCTTCCAGCTCCTCGGTCATCTCCTCCAGCAGGTTGTGTTCCACCTGCTGGTAGTAGTGGGTGACGTTGCGCTCGTCCTTGCCGTAGTAGTTGCGCTTGCGCACTTCCAGCGGGTCCTTGCCCAGGTGGCGGGCGACCGCGTCCATGATCTCCTCGATGGCGACCATTCCCTGCGGGCCGCCGAAGCCGCGGTAGGCGGTGTTCGAGGCGGTGTTGGTCTTGCAGCGGTGACCGTTCACCGTGGCGTTGCCGAGGAAGTAGGCGTTGTCGGAGTGGAACATCGCGCGGTCGACGATGGAGCCGGAGAGGTCCGGCGAGTAGCCGCAGTTGCCGGCCAGCTCGATGTTGATGCCGTGCAGCAGGCCGTCGTCCTCGAAGCCCACGTCGTATTCGACGTAGAAGGGGTGGCGCTTGCCGGTCATCTGCATGTCTTCGACGCGCGGCAGGCGCATCTTCGCCGGGCGACCGGTGAGGCGCGCGACCACGGCGCACAGGCACGCAGGTGCAGCGGCCTGGGTTTCCTTGCCGCCGAAGCCGCCGCCCATGCGGCGCATGTCGATGACCACCTTGTTGAAGGAGATGCCCAGTACTTCGGCCACCAGCTTCTGTACTTCGGTGGGGTTCTGCGTGGAGGTGTAGACGATCACGCCGCCGTCCTCGGTGGGCATCACCGAGGAAATCTGCGTCTCCAGGTAGAAGTGCTCCTGTCCACCGATGTGCAGGGTGCCCTGGATGCGGTTCGGCGCGGTGGCCAGCTTGGCTTCCGAGTCGCCGATCTTGTGCTGGTGGCTGTCGAGCACGAAGTGCTTCTTGCGCAGCGCTTCGACCACGTCGAGCACCGGCTCAAGGTCTTCGTACTCGATGATCGCCGCCATGGCCGCCTTGCGCGCGGTTTCCAGGCTGTCGGCGGCGACGGCGATGACCATCTGGCCGACGTACTCGACCTTGCCGTCTGCCAGCAGCGGGTCACCGGCGACTACCGGGCCGATGTCCAGCTGGCCGGGCACGTCATCCTTGGTGATGGCGATGGCCACACCGGGGAACTGGTAGCACGGGCTGACGTCGAGCCTGGTGATGCGCGCGTGGGCGCGGTCGCTCATGCGGGCATAGACGTGCAACTGGTTGGGGAATTCCAGGCGGTCGTCGATGTATTGCGCTTCGCCGCTGACGTGCTTGGGCGCGCTCTCGTGCTTGACGCTGCGACCGACGCCGGTAGTGAGGTCGGCGCGGAACAGCGCGGCGAGTTCTTCCTGGCTCTTCTGGGGCTTATGCATAGTGGGTCACCCGGGTCACGGCCTGAGGGGCTTCCAGTTCCAGGAAGCACTTGCGCAGCAGGTTCTGCGCGGTGAGCAGGCGGTATTCCTTGCTTGCGCGGAAGTCGGTGAGCGGGGCGAAGTCCTCGCTCAGTGCCAGCGCGGCGCGTTCGAAGGTGGCGCTGTTGAAGGTCTGGCCGAGAAGCGCAGCTTCACAGGCCTTGGCGCGCTTCGGGATCGCGGCCATGCCGCCGAAGCCGGTGCGCACGGCGGTGACCTTGCAGTTTTCCACGGTGATGTTGAACGCGGCGCAGACGGCGGAAATGTCGTCGTCCAGGCGCTTGGAGACCTTGTAGGCGCGGAACGCCTGGCTGGCCTGCGGACGCGGGATGATCACCTGCTCGATGAACTCGCCTTCCTGGCGCGCGGTGACCTTGTAGTCGATGAAGTATTCGTCGATCGGCAGCTCGCGGCGCTCGTTGCCCTTGCGCAGCACCAGGCGCGCGCCGAGGGCGATCAGCAGCGGCGGCGAGTCGCCGATGGGGGATGCGTTGCCGATGTTGCCGCCCAGGGTGCCCTGGTTGCGGATCTGCAGCGAGGCGAAGCGGTGCAGCAGTTCGCCGAAGTCCGGGTAGTCGCGGGCGAGGGTTTCGTAGCAGTCGGTCAGCGGCGTCGCCGCGCCGATCTCGATACGGTCGTCGAAGACTTCGACGCGCTTCATTTCCTCGACGTGGCCGACGTAGATCATCACCGGCAGTTCGCGGTGGAACTGGGTGACTTCCAGCGCCAGGTCGGTGCCGCCGGCCAGCAGGCGCGCCTGTGGGTTGGCGGTGTAGATATCGGCCAGATCAGCGATGGTCAGCGGCAGCAGGCAGCGCTTGTCGCCGCTGTTGAGCTCGGCGGTTTCTGTCGGCGCGATGGCTTTGAGCTGGGCGATGATCTCGGGCTGGGCGACGTCGAACTGGTCGGGCTGCTTCTGGCAGCAGGACTGCTCGGCGGCATCCAGGATCGGGCGGTAGCCGGTGCAGCGGCAGAGGTTGCCGGCCAGCGCTTCGTGGGCTTCTGCCTTGCGCTCGTCGGCGGTCTCGCCGGCGGTGTTCTTCTGCAGGGCGAACAGCGACATGACGAAGCCGGGGGTGCAGAAGCCGCACTGCGAGCCGTGGCAGTCGACCATGGCCTGCTGCACGCCGTGCAGTTCGCCACGGTGCTTCAGGTCGTCGACGCTGATCAACTGCTTGCCGTGCAGCGAGGAGACGAAGGTCAGGCAGGAATTGAGGGTGCGATAGCGGATGCGCTCGGCGCCTTCCTCGCCCACCAGCTCGCCGACCACCACGGTGCAGGCGCCGCAGTCACCGGAGGCGCAACCCTCCTTGGTGCCGGTCTTGCCCAGGGTCTGGCGCAGGTAGTTGAGCACGGTGAGATTCGGATCGAGGCGGTCTTCGACACGCAGCTCGCGATTGAGCAGGAACCTGATCAAGGCTTGCCTCCAGGCTGATTCTTGTTTTTGGTAGGGCACTGGAGGCGAATCTATGGAAAGCTGACTTTTGAGTCAATAAAATTTCTGTCCAAAGGGTCAGAAAGTTTTTCAGCGGATGATGAACGGTGGATTACGGCTTTATGTGAGAGCTCGTCATACGCGTGATCGCAGGCGTTGAGCGTTTCGTAGGATGGGTGGAGCCTGAGCGATACCCATGCTGTCTGCGCACGAGGCGTGATGGGTATCGCTGCGCTCCACGCCATCCTACGAAGGGCGGTTCGATCCCGGCGGCAGAAAGAAAAAAGGCGGCAAGCCGGGGTAGGGCTTGCCGCCAAGGCGTGGAACTCGTCGATCAGGCCTGCTGGCTGGCGCTCAGCTGGTATTCCTCACCGGCGTAGTAGGCGCGCACGCGACGGTCCATCACCGCGCGCCAGAGCGGCGGGAACAGCGCGAGGACGATCATCCCGGCGTAGCCGTTGGGCAACTGCGGGCTCTCGTCGAAGTGGCGCAGCACCTGGTAGCGGCGCTTGGCGTGGGCGTGGTGGTCGGAATGGCGCTGCAGGTGGAAGAGGAACAGGTTGGTCAGCAGGAAGTTGCTGTTCCAGGAGTGCTCGTGGGTGGTCCGCTCATAGCGCCCGGTGTCCAGGCGGCGGCGGTGCAGGCCGTAGTGCTCCACGTAGTTGACGATCTCCAGCAGGGTGAAGGCCATCACCGATTGGCCGATGAAATACAGCGCGCCGATCCAGCCGAAAGCGACGCTGAAGCCGACCAGGAACAGCGCGCTGATCACGTACCACCAGATCAGCTCGTTGCGCCAGTGCAGCGCCGGCAGGCCCTTGCGCTTGAGGCGCTCGGTTTCCAGCTTCCAGGCGTTGAGGAAGTTGTGCTTGTAGGCATGGGGCAGGAAGGCATAGAGGCTCTGGCCGTAGCGCGAGGACGAGGCGTCTTCCGGCGTGGAGACGTGCACGTGATGACCACGTACATGCTCGACCTTGAAACCCGCGTAGCACACCGCCGCCAGCAGCAGGCCGCCGGCGTTCTGCTCCAGCTGCGGGTCCTTGTGAATCAGCTCGTGGGAGACGGTGATGCCGATGGCGCCCATCACCGTGCCTACCGAGAGAATCCAGCCCAGCTGGCCGACCCAGTTCCAGGCGTCATAGGTGGCCAGCACCCAGCCGCCGTACACCAGCATGCCCAGCAGCAGCGGCACGGTCAGCAGGCTGAGGAAGCGATAGTAGCCCTCGCGTTCCATGGGCGGGACTTCCTCGACCTCGTCGGGGTTGGCCGGGTCGCGGCCGACCACGAAGTCCAGCAGCGGGATCACCCCGAACACCACGGTGATCACCAGCCAGGGCCAGGCATTGGGGGACTCGCTGCCGAATGACCACCAGTAGCTGACGGGAATACCGAACACCGGCACCAGCCAGATCCAGTAACCGGCTTTCTTGAGACGCAACATCCAGGCAGGGGAAAGGAACAAGGCAAACATGGACGACTCCCGATACGTCTCTTGTGTAGGATTGTCAGACAATCCTGCGCCTGAAACTTCCGGCGCACGCACCAACCTTTGTTCTGTCGTTCCCCCTGGGCGGGGGATGGCGCGGTAACACCCTGTGTTACACTTCGCGGCCGCAGCACCCCCTCGAAAGCGCCCGATTCTTAAGGACAACCATGACGTTCAAGGCCCCGGACAGCCTGGCTGAGCAGATCGCGCATCACCTTGCCGAACGCATCATCCGGGGCGAACTCAAGGAACGTGAGCGCATCCAGGAACAGAAGGTCACCCAGACCCTCAACGTCAGCCGCGGCTCGGTGCGCGAAGCGCTGCTGATCCTCGAACGTCGCCACCTGGTGGTGATCCTGCCGCGCCGGGGTGCGCAGGTCTCCGAGCTGTCGGCGGCGCACGTCGAAAGCCTCTATTCGCTGGTGATGGAGCTGTACATCATGCTCGCCAGCAGCGTGGCGCGGACCTGGCGCGAGGAAGCCGACCTCGCGCCCTTCATGGCCATCCAGCAGCGCCTGCTGGACAACCTCGAACGCGGCGACATCAACGCCTTCGTCGAATCCAGTTTCGACATCATGCGCGCCGCCTTCCCGTTCGCCGCCAACCCCTACCTGCAGGAAACCGTGGAAAATCTCCTGCCGGCCATCAGTCGCACCTATCATCTGGCCCTGGAACGCCGCAAAGGCGAGATGAGCCAGTTCATCGGCAGCTTCGAGAGCCTGTTGCGCGCGGTGGTCGGCCGCGACGAGGCGGGCATCCGCGAGGTCCTGCTCGATTACGGGCGGCACAACAGCCAACTGGTCCTGGCCGCACTGGCTGAACGATAAGCTCGCTAATCAGAAGAGAAAGGGGGAAGAGGGCGCATGCGGCTCAAGTGCATCAAGCTGGCGGGCTTCAAGTCCTTCGTCGACCCGACGACGGTCAACTTCCCGAGCAACATGGCGGCCGTGGTCGGTCCCAACGGCTGCGGCAAGTCCAACATCATCGACGCCGTTCGCTGGGTGATGGGCGAGAGTTCGGCGAAGAACCTCCGTGGCGAGTCGATGACCGACGTCATCTTCAATGGCTCCAACACGCGCAAGCCGGTGACCCAGGCGTCCATCGAACTGGTGTTCGACAACTCCGACCAGACCCTGCTGGGCGAATACGCCAGCTACGCCGAGATATCCATCCGCCGCCGCGTGACCCGCGACGGGCAGAACACCTACTTCCTCAACGGCACCAAATGCCGGCGTCGCGACATCACCGACATCTTCCTCGGCACCGGCCTGGGCCCGCGCAGCTACTCGATCATCGAGCAGGGCATGATCTCCAAGCTGATCGAGGCCAAGCCGGAGGACCTGCGCAACTTCATCGAGGAAGCCGCCGGCATCTCCAAGTACAAGGAGCGCCGCCGCGAGACCGAGAACCGTATCCGCCGCACCCAGGAGAACCTCGCGCGCCTGACCGACCTGCGCGAAGAACTGGAACGCCAGCTCGAACGCCTGCACCGCCAGGCCCAGTCGGCGGAGAAGTACCAGGAATTCAAGGCCGAGGAACGCACCCTCAAGGCCCAGCTCGGCGCCCTGCGCTGGCGCGACCTGAACGAGCAGGTCGGGCAGAAGGAAAAGGTCATCGGCGACCAGGAAGTGGCCTTCGAGGCCCTGGTGGCCGAGCAGCGCAGCGCCGATGCCAGTATCGAGCGCCTGCGCGACGGCCACCACGAGCTGTCGGAAACCTTCAACCAGGTGCAGGGCCGCTTCTATTCCGTGGGCGGCGACATCGCTCGCGTCGAGCAGAGCATCCAGCACGGCCAGCAGCGCCTGCGTCAGTTGCAGGACGACCTGCGCGAGGCCGAGAAGACCCGCCAGGAAACCGAATCCCACCTGGGCCACGATCGCACCCTGCTCGCCACCCTGGGTGAGGAACTGGAGCGTCTGGCGCCGGAGCAGGAAATCAGCGCCGCTGCCGCCGAAGAGGCCAGCGTCGGCCTGGAAGACGCCGAGCAGCGCATGCACGACTGGCAGCAGCGCTGGGACGCCTTCAACCAGCAGAGCGCCGAGCCGCGCCGCGAAGCGGAGGTGCAGCAGTCGCGCATCCAGCACCTGGAGCAGAGCCTGGAGCGCCAGGGAGAACGCCAGCGCCGCTTGCGCGAAGAGCGCACGCAGTTGGCTGCCGACCCGGAAGACGCCGCGATCCTCGAGCTGGGCGAACAGGTTGCCGCCATCGAACTGCTGCTGGAAGAGTCGCAGATCGAAGAACAGGAACTGGCCGAGCGCCTGGAGCGCGTGCGCCAGTCCCTGCAGGAAAGCAGCGCCGCGCAGCATCAGGCGCAGGGCGAGCTGCAGCGCCTGAATGGCCGCATCGCATCGCTGGAAGCGCTGCAGCAGGCCGCGCTCGATCCGGGCGACGGCACCGCGCAATGGTTGCGCCAGCAAGGGCTGGAGCAGCGCCCGCGCCTCGCCGAAGGCCTGCGCGTGCAGCCGGGCTGGGAGCTGGCGGTGGAAACCGTGCTCGGCGCCGACCTGCACGGCGTGCTGCTGGACGATGTGAAAGGCCTGCCGTTCGATGCGCTGGAGAAGGGCGAGCTACGCCTGCTCGATCTGGCCGCCGGCACCGTTTCCCGTCCCGGCAGCCTGCTGGACAAGGTCGAGACCAGCGTTGACCTGAGTTACTGGCTGGGCCGCGTGCGCCCCGTGGAAAGCCTGGAGCAGGCACTGGCCCAGCGCGCATCGCTGGGCGACGGCGAAAGCCTGATCAGCCGCGATGGCTACTGGGTCGGCCGCAACTTCCTGCGTGTTCGCCGTGGCGAATCCGCCGATGGCGGTGTGCTCGCTCGTGGCCAGGAGCTGGAGCGCCTGTACGCCGAGCGCGAGGCGCTGGAGCAGCGCCTCGCCGAAATCGACGAACAACTGGTGCGCCTGCGCGACGAGCAGCGCCAGGCCGAGGAAGGCCGCGACCAGGTGCGTCGCCGCCTGCAGGACGAGGGCCGCCGCCAGGGCGAGCTGAAGGCGCAGCTGTCCGCGCAGCAGGCCAAGGTCGAGCAACTGACCCTGCGCCGCCGCCGTCTGGACGAGGAGTTGGCCGAACTGGCCGAGCAGCACGCCGTCGAGCAGGAGCAGCTGGGCGAAGCCCGCCTCAGCCTGCAGGAAGCGCTGGACGCCATGGCGGTGGATACCGAACGCCGCGAATCCCTGCTGGCCGAACGCGACGGCATGCGCGAGAAGCTCGACCGCATTCGCCAGGAATCCCGCCAGCACAAGGACCACGCTCACCAACTGGCCGTGCGCGTCGGTTCCCTGCGCGCCCAGCATGAGTCCACCCGCCAGGCGCTGGAGCGCCTGGACAGCCAGGCCGTGCGCCTGGTCGAGCGTTGCGAGCAGCTCAACCTCAACCTGGAGGAGGGCGCCGCGCCGCTGGAAGAGTTGCGCATGCGCCTGGAAGAGCTGCTCGACCGGCGCATGGCCGTGGAAGACGAGCTCAAGCATGCCCGTCTCGCCCTGGAAGACGCCGACCGCCAGCTGCGCGACGCCGAGAAGCGCCGCACCCAGGCCGAGCAGCAGTCGCAACTGCTGCGCGGCCAGCTGGAGCAGCAGCGCATGGAGTGGCAGGCCCTGAACGTGCGCCGCAAGTCGCTGCAGGAGCAACTCCACGAGGATGGCTACGACTTGCACGGCGTGCTGGGCACGCTGCCCCACGACGCTGCCGAAAAGGTCTGGGAAACCCGCCTGGAAGAACTCGCCGCGCGCATCGCTCGCCTGGGGCCGATCAACCTCGCGGCCATCGAGGAATACCAGCAGCAGTCCGAGCGCAAACGCTACCTGGACGACCAGAACGACGACCTGGTGGAAGCGTTGGAAACCCTGGAAAACGTCATCCGCAAGATCGACAAGGAGACCCGCAACCGCTTCAAGGAAACCTTCGACCAGATCAATGCTGGCCTTCAGGCATTGTTCCCCAAGGTTTTCGGCGGCGGTCACGCCTATCTGGAACTTACCGGCGAGGATCTACTCGATACCGGGGTGGCGATCATGGCGCGCCCGCCGGGCAAGAAGAACAGCACTATCCATCTGCTGTCCGGTGGCGAGAAGGCCCTGACCGCTCTGGCGCTGGTGTTTGCGATCTTCCAGCTGAACCCGGCACCGTTCTGCATGCTCGACGAAGTCGACGCGCCGCTGGACGATGCCAACGTCGGCCGTTATGCGCGGCTGGTGAAGGAGATGTCGGAGAAAGTGCAGTTCATCTATATCACCCACAACAAGATCGCCATGGAGATGGCCGATCAGTTGATGGGCGTGACCATGCACGAACCGGGTTGTTCGCGTCTGGTGGCAGTGGATGTGGAAGAAGCGGTCGCCTTGGCCGAAGCCTGATCACCGGTGCCTGCCGAGAGTGCTGGCAGGATGCCTTTTTACAAGTCTAAGCTATTGATTTGGCAGGAATAGGTCGCATTCGCCAAGTAACGCTGCAACTGGCTATGAAAAGTTGCAAAGAGCACCGCGGAGTGTCGCCTCAGGCAGTGTAAAGTTATGTGAGGGCGTGTTAGCTTAACGACCACTTTTGTATCGCGTGGAAAACATCAGCTGGAACAGGAAGTTGGCTCCACGTTTTCAAGGGATAGGACGTCCTTTTTCTTCATCATCATTTTTTGTTCAGGGGCTACGGGATTAGATGGATATCGGTCTGCGCGAATGGCTGATCGTCATTGGGCTTATCGTGATCGCCGGCATTCTGTTCGACGGCTGGCGTCGCATGCGGGGTGGCAAGGGCAAGTTGCGCTTCAAACTGGATCGTCAGTTTGCCAACCAGCCCGATGACGGGGATGAAGGCAACCCTGAACTGCTCGGGCCGTCCCGGGTGGTCGAACACCGCGAGCCGGAACTGGACGAGGAAGACCTGCCCAGGGTCAGCGCCAAGGAGTCGCGCGGCAAGCGCCGCGGCGAGCCGCGCCAGGGCGACCTGAACCTGGACGACCCGGCGCCGAACCTGCTCGGCCCGCTGGACGAAGAGGATTTCCCCAACCCGCTGGACGAAGCGCCGCAGGAGAAGGAAAAGCCCCGCAAGGAGCGCAAGAAGGACAAGGAGCGTGTCGCTCCCGCTGCCACTGCTGCTCCTGCCGCATCCCAGGCTCCGGTCGAGGAAGTGCTGATCATCAACGTCATCAGCCGCGACGAGAACGGCTTCAAGGGCCCGGCGCTGCTGCAGAACATCCTGGAGAGCGGCCTGCGCTACGGCGAGATGGACATCTTCCACCGCCACGAGAGCATGGCCGGCAACGGCGAAGTGCTGTTCTCCATGGCCAATGCGGTCAAGCCGGGCACCTTCGATCTGGACAACATCGACCAGTTCAGCACCCGCGCCGTGAGCTTCTTCCTCGGCCTGCCGGGCCCGCGCCATCCCAAACAGGCGTTCGACGTGATGATCGCCGCCGCGCGCAAGCTGGCCCAGGAGCTCAATGGCGAGCTGAAGGACGAGCAGCGCAGCGTGATGACCGCACAGACCATCGAGCACTACCGCCAGCGCATCATCGATTTCGAGCGCCGCGCCCTGACTCAGAAGCGCTAAGCTTCTCCCACGCTGCACGCGAAGCCCCAAGCGACCCTTGGGGCTTCGTATTTCTACCTTACGCAGAAAGCCGCCCGAGACTCCCGCATGACCGACTCCCAGACCGCTGCCGAACGCATTGCCCAGCTGCGCAGCGAACTCGACGACCACAACTACCGCTACTACGTGCTCGACGAGCCGAGCGTACCGGACGCCGAGTACGACCGCCTGTTCCGCGAACTGAAGGCGCTGGAGACCGAGCATCCCGAACTGGTCACCCCCGAGTCGCCGACCCAGCGTGTCGGCGGTGCGGCCGCCTCGGCCTTTGGCGAGGTGCGCCACGAAGTGCCGATGCTCAGCCTGGGCAACGCCTTCGAGGGACAGGACCTGAGCGACTTCGACCGCCGCGTGCGCGAGGGCCTGGCCGACCAGTTGCCGGCCGGTGACCTGCTGGGCGGTGGCGCCGAAGTGGAATACAGCTGCGAACCCAAGCTGGATGGTCTGGCAGTCAGCCTGCTGTACGAAAACGGCGTGCTGACCCGTGGCGCCACCCGTGGCGACGGCACTACCGGCGAGGACATCAGCGTCAACGTGCGCACCATCCGCAACGTGCCGCTGCGCCTGAAGGGCGAAGGCTGGCCGGCGGTGCTGGAAGTGCGCGGCGAAGTCTTCATGTCCAAGGCCGGCTTCGAAGCACTGAATGAGCGGCAGATGGAAGCCGGCGGCAAGACCTTCGCCAACCCGCGCAACGCCGCCGCCGGCAGCCTGCGCCAGCTGGATTCGAAGATCACCGCCAGCCGTCCGCTGGAGTTCTGCTGCTACGGTTTTGGTCGCGTCGAGGGCGGTACGCTGCCCGGCACCCAGTACGACATCCTCCAGGCCTTCAAGGGTTGGGGTGTGCCTATCAGTCGAGAGTTGACGCTGGTCAAGGGCGTGGAACTGTGCCGTGCCTATTACGAAGACATCGGCACCCGTCGCGACAGCCTGGCCTACGAGATCGACGGCGTGGTGTTCAAGGTCAACCGCATCGACTTCCAGCGCGAACTGGGCTTCCGCGCCCGTGAGCCGCGCTGGGCCATCGCCCACAAGTTCCCGGCACGCGAAGAGCTCACCGAGCTGCTCGACGTGGAGTTCCAGGTCGGCCGCACCGGCGCGGTGACGCCCGTGGCGCGCCTGAAGCCGGTGCAGGTAGCCGGCGTCACCGTCTCCAACGCCACCCTGCACAACATGGACGAGGTGGCGCGCCTGGGTCTGATGATCGGCGACACGGTGATCATCCGCCGCGCCGGCGACGTGATCCCGCAGGTCATGCAGGTCGTCACCGAGCGCCGCCCGGCCGATGCGCGGCCGGTGGAGATTCCCACCCAGTGCCCGGTGTGCGGCTCGCAGGTGGAGCGCACCCAGCTGGTCAAGCGCAGCAAGGGCAAGGAGTCGGTCAGCGAAGGTGCCATCTACCGTTGTGTCGGCCGGCTGTTCTGCCAGGCGCAGCTCAAGCAGGCGATCATCCACTTCGTCTCGCGCCGCGCCATGGATATCGACGGCCTGGGCGACAAGATCGTCGAGCAGCTGGTGGACAAGGGGCTGGTGAAGTCCCCGGCCGATCTCTACACGCTCACCTTCGAACGGGTCATCGAGCTGGAAGGCTTCGCCGAGGTTTCCACGCGCAACCTGCTCGCGGCCATCGCCGACAGCCGCAAGCCTGCGCTGGCACGCTTCGTCTTTGCCCTGGGCATTCCTGACGTGGGCGAGGAAACCGCCAAGCTGCTGGCCCGCTCCCTGGGTTCCCTGGCGCGCATCCGCAAAGCGCTGCCGGAAGTGCTGACCTACCTGCCGGACGTCGGCGGCGAAGTGGCCTACGAGATCCACAACTTCTTCAGCGATGAACACAACCTCGAAGTGATCGACCAACTGCTGGAGCGCGGTATCGAGTTGCAGGACGAGGGCGAGGTGTCCGCCGAGTTCGCTGCCGTCGCCACGCTGGCGGGCTTCATCGACAAGCTGAACATCCCCTTCATCGCTGCCACCGGCGCCGAGAAGCTGGCCGACAAGACGGGCAGCCTCGATGCCCTGATCACCCTCAGCCAGGACTGGCTGGACCTCAGCACGCTCAAGGGCGTGAACGAGAAGGCCAAGCAGTCCGTGCGCGAATATTTCGCCGACGTCGCCCGCGTCGAGCGCGCCAGGGCCGTCGAGGCGCAACTGGCCGAATTCGGCATGCACTGGCGCAGCGAGCGCAAGGTCGTCGAAGGCCTGCCGCTGGCCGGCCAGACCTGGGTGCTCACCGGCACCCTGGAGGCCATGAGCCGCGACGTCGCCAAGGAAAAACTCGAAAGCCTGGGCGCCAAGGTGGCCGGCTCCGTCTCGGCGAAGACCCATTGTGTGGTTGCCGGACCGGGAGCGGGTTCAAAGTTGGCCAAGGCCCAGGAACTTGGCGTCGCCGTGATGGACGAAGAGCAGCTGGTCAAGCTGCTGGCCAACCACGGTATCGGCGCCTGACACGCCTTTATTCCGATCAGCAAATCAAGATCAACGCATCAAGGAGTTACCCCATGCCCATGACCAAGGACCAACTGGTTCGCGATATCGCCGAATCCCTCGACCTGACCCAGGCCGCCGTGCGCGGTGTGTTCGAGCAACTGGCGCAGATCGCCCAGGACTCCCTGGAGAACGACGGTGAACTGACCCTGCCGGGTATCGGCAAGCTCAAGGTCAGCGAACGCGCCGCGCGTACCGGTCGCAACCCGCAGACCGGCAAGACCATCGAGATCGCCGCGAAGAAGGCCGTGCGCCTGGTGCCCGCCAAGGCGCTGGTCGATAGCTTGAACTGATCGACAGCCTGAACTGATTCGGCCGGCCCGTCCCGGCTCCTGCGTCGCGATGCAGAACGAGGCGGGCCACTGGTTGTCGGAGAGCAACATGGACAAGGCAAGAAAGCAGCGCCTGCTGGGCGTCGCGGCACTGGTACTGCTGTTCGGGGCCTACGTGGCCTGGACCGAGCGTCCGCAGATCGTCCTGCACTACGAGGCGCAAGGCGGTCCGGCGGTGAGCTACAGCTTCAAGGAAAACGCCGAGGAAACCCTCGCGGGCGAGATCCGGCCGGGCGAGGCGCGCAGCTTCCCGCTGCGCCTGTGGCGTTCGGGCGAATACCGCGTGGCGTTCCAGTTCCACCAGGGCGCGGAGCGTTATTCCACCTTCAGCACCCGTCCGGGCTACAGCAAGATGGACCTGTTCATCGGGCCGAACCTGGAAGTCTCCACCCAGCCTCGGCCCGAAGGGCTGCTCCAGGGGCAATAACGCCCCTTACAGGTACTCGGCCACCAGCACCACATTGCGCTTGTCCGCCGCGACGCCACCCTTGGCGATCGCGCGGATGACGCTGTCGGCGTCGCCGATTGCCTTGATACCGTTCCCCAGCGCACGGCCCTGGGTGTCGGTCAGCCGATAGCTGACGCTCGGCAGTGCACCGCGCGGCTCGTTGAGCATCATGGTCATCGCCTGGTTGCAGTCGCTCAGGCTCACCCGCGCGCTGCGCGAGGTCACCTCGCTGAGACCGACCTGGCAGGTGGGTTCGACGACCGCACCGCTGAAATGGATGATGCCGTCATAGGCCATCGAGGGAGCGCAGAAGAGCAGCGCGACAAGTGGGGTGGATCGCAGGGCGGCAGACACGGACATGCAGGCATTCCTCGCTCGGTCATGGCCCGTCATTGCGTGACGAGCTCTTCCTTAAGCGTCGGCGCAATTAGAAATTTCTTAATGTTTTGTAGGGTGTTTCCGCGAATTGAGTTGCTGATTCGTGATGGAGGTCAGGAATAGCGCGTAGGACGCAGCTAAGTGCTTGAAGTACTTGTAAGTTGCGCTCAAGCCGCTACAATGGCGCGGCTCGCCGATCTGGCGAGATCTCGCGATGGTGGCCCTGTCGGTCCCCCCGCAACGATTACTCGCTTACCTGGTCAGGTCCGGAAGGAAGCAGCCAAGGCGGGGACATTGTGTGCCGGGGTGTGGCTGGCGGGGCCGCCTCCATTTCGGGGCCAGGAAAATCTCGCGCCCCCTGCCTGTCGATGCACTCACCGCCTCAGCGGTAGTGATCCAGGATCTGCTCGATCTTCCCCGATGCCTTGATCTTCGCCAGTGCCGAGAGCACTTCGCCGGCGTTCACTTCCGGGCTGTCCAGCACCATGCACGACAGCGGCGTCTCCTCGATCACGCTGGCAATGCGCAGGCGCTCCGCCTCGGGCAGTGCGCGATTGAACCAGTTCAACGCAAACTCGCTGCTGATCGCATATTGATAACGGCCGATGCGCAGCTTCTTCAGCACCAGTTCCTGGTTGCGCGCCTCGTCGCGGATCAGCCAGTGGCTGTCCAGCAGCGGCTTCAGGCGCGGATAGTGATAGCCCAGGACGGTGCCGATGGACTGGCTGGACAGGGTCTCCAGGTTGTCCGCCGGGGCGTCGCGGGTCACCAGCAGGTCGCGCTGCACCAGCAGCGGCGCGGACCACTTGTAATCGCTGAAGTCGTGTTCGATCCAGGTGTGCGAAACGTAGCAGCGGACGTCCACCGAATGGCTCAGCAGCGCCTGTTCGATCCGTGCCCGCGGCACGATGTGGAAGACCGGCGTGCGGCCCAGTTGATGCGCCGTTTCATTGAACAGCTCGAAGAGGATGCCGCCGGTCAGTTCGCCATTCTCGATCTGCGCCAGTGGCATCGCCCAGCTGTCGACCACCGAGAAGCGCAGGGGACGGTCGTCGGCCTGGGCGAGGGTGGCGGTCAGCAGCAGGGCGGTGGCAAGGAAGCGCATCAAGGCTCCGTTGATGGCAGAACGACAACACAATGCCGTTTAGCCCGGCCCTTGCCAAGATGCGACAACGACCGGTGCGGACTTCGGGTGCAATTTACAGTCCGCTTCGCTAGGATTAGCGCACTTCTGCTCACCTGTCGCGATGGATTTCAATGAGTTATCAGGTTCTTGCCCGCAAATGGCGTCCGCGCTCGTTCCGCGAAATGGTCGGCCAGACCCATGTGCTCAAGGCCCTGATCAACGCGCTGGACAACCAGCGCCTGCACCACGCCTACCTGTTCACCGGTACCCGCGGCGTGGGCAAGACCACCATTGCGCGCATCCTGGCCAAGTGCCTGAACTGCGAGACCGGCGTCAGCTCGACGCCCTGCGGGCAGTGCTCGGTGTGCCGCGAGATCGATGAGGGCCGCTTCGTCGACCTGATCGAAGTGGACGCCGCCAGCCGCACCAAGGTCGAGGATACCCGCGAGCTGCTCGACAACGTGCAGTACTCGCCGACCCGTGGACGCTACAAGGTCTACCTGATCGACGAAGTGCACATGCTCTCCAGCCACAGCTTCAACGCCCTG
The DNA here is from genome assembly GCF_014204515.1 of Pseudomonas nitroreducens. GTDB lineage: Bacteria > Pseudomonadota > Gammaproteobacteria > Pseudomonadales > Pseudomonadaceae > Pseudomonas > Pseudomonas nitritireducens_A. Next base: position 70,464 of record NZ_JACHLI010000012.1, read on the forward strand.
TTGAAGACCCTGGAGGAGCCGCCGCCCCACGTGAAGTTCCTGCTGGCCACCACCGACCCGCAGAAACTGCCGGTGACCATCCTCTCGCGCTGCCTGCAGTTCTCGTTGAAGAACATGCCGCCGGAGCGGGTGGTGGAGCACCTGACCCACGTCCTGGGCGCCGAGAGCGTGCCGTTCGAGGACGATGCGCTGTGGCTGCTCGGCCGTGCGGCTGACGGTTCCATGCGCGATGCCATGAGCCTGACCGACCAGGCCATCGCCTTCGGCGAGGGCAAAGTGCTGGCCGCCGACGTGCGCGCCATGCTCGGCACCCTGGATCACGGCCAGGTCTACGGCGTGCTTCATGCGTTGCTGGAAGGCGATGCCCGTGCACTGCTGGAAGCCGTGCGCCACCTGGCCGAGCAAGGCCCGGACTGGGGCGGCGTGCTGGCCGAGATGCTCAACGTGCTGCACCGCGTGGCCATCGCCCAGGCACTGCCCGAGGCGGTGGACAACGGCCAGGGCGACCGCGACCGCGTGCTGGCGCTGGCCCAGGCGCTGCCGGCCGAGGACGTGCAGTTCTACTACCAGATGGGCCTGATCGGCCGCCGTGACCTGCCGCTGGCGCCCGATCCCCGTGGCGGCTTCGAGATGGTGCTGCTGCGCATGCTGGCGTTCCGCCCGGCGGATGCCGACGGCGCACCGAGGTCACCCCTAAAGGACCTGGGGATCAGCAAGGCCACGGCTGATTCCAACCCCAACCCAGTGGCCGGCGCCGCCGTTGCGGCGCCGGTTGCAGCCATTGCTTCGCCGCCGGTTGCGCCAGCGCCGGTTGCTCCTGTCGCTCCGGTCGCCGAGGTTGCGCCTGCCGTTGCCGCACCCCAGCCTGCAGCGGCTCCGGCTCCGGCTCCGGCTCCGGCTCCGGCTCCGGTCATGGAGGCAGCGCCTGTTGCTGCACCGGCAGCGGTGGTCGAGGCGGCTACTGCGCCGGTCGAGCCGCAGCCAGAAGTGATCGCAGCCGCAGAGCCCGTCGCTCCTGCCGTCGAACCGCAGCCGCCGGTTGTCGAAGCGCCGGTCGATCTGCCATGGGATGAGCCCAGCGTGCCGGTTGCCGCCGCTCCCGCTGTGGTCGAGCCTGCTGCACCTGCACCTGCACCTGCACCTGCACCTGCACCTGCACCGGTAGCGGCAGCGCCCGCTCCCGTGCAAGCGCCTGCGCCGGCGCCGGTTGAAGTTCCTGCGCCAATCGTGGCCGAAGCCCCGGCCGAGGACGACGATCGCGACGACGAGCCGCCGCCCGCCGAGGATTACTACGAAGTCGACATGGAGTCCTACGGCTACCTCGAGAACGAGGCGCCGCAGGAACAGGCCGAGCCGGAACCCGAGCCCGCCGCCATGCCCGCCACCGGCCTTGCCGCCGAGTGGCTGGAGCTGTTCCCGCGCCTGGGCCTGGCCGGCCTGACCGCCAGCATCGGCGCCAACTGCACCCTGGTGGCGGTGGACGGCGACAACTGGCATTTGCACCTGGACCCGGGCCAGAGCGCGCTGTTCAACGCAACCCAGCTGCGGCGCCTGAACGATGCGCTGAACCAGTTCCACGGCCGTACCCTGACCCTGCAGGTCACCCAGCAGAAGCCCGAGCAGGAAACCCCGGCCCAGGCCGCCGCGCGCAAGCGCGCCGAGCGTCAGCGCCAGGCCGAGGCGTCGATCGCCGCCGACCCTTATGTGCTACAGATGAAGCAACAGTTCGCCGCGGTGGTCCGCGACGGTACTATCGAACCCCTGGAAGCGAAGGCTTGAGCCTGCGCCGACAACTGAACAAATCGAGGAACTCGACATGATGAAAGGTGGCATGGCCGGCCTGATGAAGCAGGCCCAGCAGATGCAGGAAAAGATGCAGAAGATGCAGGAAGAGCTGGCCAACGCCGAAGTGACCGGTCAATCCGGCGCCGGCCTGGTGAGCGTGGTGATGACCGGTCGCCACGACGTCAAGCGCGTCTCCCTGGATGACAGCCTGATGCAGGAAGACAAGGAAATCCTCGAAGACCTGATCGCCGCCGCGGTGAACGACGCCGTGCGCAAGATCGAGCAGAACAACCAGGACAAGATGTCCGGCATGACCGCCGGCATGCAGCTGCCGCCCGGCTTCAAGATGCCCTTCTGATCCAGGCATCCAGCTGACCTGTAGGAGCGAGCTTGCTCGCGAATGCTGTTCCGGCCCGCGCGGCTGGGCAGGGTTCGCGAGCAAGCTCGCTCCTACAGTCGTTCTGACCCCCGAAAAATATCCCGAGACCGCCCCATGAGCTTCACGCCGCTGATCCGCCAACTGATCGACGCCCTGCGCACCCTGCCCGGAGTGGGGCAGAAGAGTGCCCAGCGCATGGCGCTGCAGCTGCTGGAGCGCGATCGCAACGGCGGCCTGCGCCTGGCCCAGGCGCTGACCCAGGCGATGGAGGGCGTCGGTCATTGCAAGACCTGCCGCACGCTGTCCGAGGACGAGTTCTGCCCGCAGTGCACCGACCCGCGCCGCGACGACAGCCTGCTGTGCGTGGTGGAAGGCCCGCTGGACGTGTTCGCCGTGGAGCAGACCGGTTATCGCGGCCGCTACTTCGTGCTCAAGGGGCACCTGTCGCCGCTGGATGGCCTCGGCCCGGAAGCCATCGGCATTCCCGAGCTGGAGGCGCGGATCAAGGCCGGCAGTTTCAGCGAGATCATCCTCGCCACCAACCCCACGGTGGAAGGCGAGGCGACCGCCCACTACATCGCCCAGCTGCTGGGCGGCGGCGAGCTGGTGCTGTCGCGTATCGCCCACGGCGTGCCGCTGGGTGGCGAGCTGGAGCTGGTGGACGGCGGCACCCTGGCCCACGCCCTGGCGGGGCGTCGGCCCATCAGCGGCTGAGCTGCTAGATGGTGGACGAACAAGGCCGGAGCGATTCCGGCCTTGTCGTATCTGGCGTCAGCAGGCGCAGCTGATGCCTTCGCCGTGGCTGGGCAGCGCCTTGCCTGCGGCGCCGACCAGCGCCAGCCCTTCGTCCAGCCAGCCGGTTACGCCGCCGATCATTTCCTTCACCGGCAGGCCCAGCGCGGCCAGCTTCGCGGCGGCGCGGTGCACGCCGTTGCAGTGCGGCCCGGCGCAGTAGACGACGAACAGGGTGCCCGAAGGGAACTGCGCCATGCGCCGTGCATCGATCTCGCGGGTTGGCAGGTTCAGCGCGCCGGGTACGTGGCCGCGGGCGAATGCGGCGGCATTGCGCACATCCAGCAGGACGAAATCCTGCTCGCCGTTCTGCAGGGCGTGGTTCACGTCCGAGCAATCGGTCTCGAAGGCCAGGCGATGGCTGAAGTGGGCGAGGGCGTCGGCGGGCAGGGCGGCAGGGAATTGGCTGACGAGGCTGGGCATGGCAAGGCTCCTGTGGAAGACGAAAGCCACTGTATGGGGATGCCCACCTCGGCTACAGTGGCGGCCTGGACAGTGATCGGAAGTTTTCCGCCAAATGCAGCGCGATCCCCTGGACGTCGCCGTACTCGCCTACGACGGCCTGTGCACCTTCGAATTCGGCATTGCCGTGGAGCTCTTCGGACTGCCACGCCCGGAGTTCGACTTTCCCTGGTATCGCCACCGGGTCGTTGCCGTCGATGAAGGACCGATGCGGGCGCTGGGCGGCATTCGTGTGCTGGCCGACGGCGGGCTGGCATCGCTCGCCACGGCGGGGACCATCATCGTGCCCGGCTGGCGCGATCGTGCCGAAGCGCCTTCCGCCGAGCTGGTGCAGGCGCTGCGCCAGGCCTGTGAAGAGGGCGCGCGGTTGTTGTCGATCTGCTCCGGCGTATTCGTCCTGGCAGCTACCGGCCTGCTCGATGGCCAGCGGGCGACCACCCACTGGCGCTACGCCGAGGAGCTGGCGGCGCGCTTCCCGGCCATCGAGGTCGATGCCCAGGTGCTCTACGTGGATGCCGGGCAGCTGATCACCTCGGCCGGCAGCGCGGCGGGCATCGATGCCTGTCTGCACTTGATGGCGCGGGACTTTGGTGCGCAGGTGGCGAATACCGTCGCGCGGCGCCTGGTGATGTCGCCGCAACGCGGCGGCGGCCAGGCGCAGTTCATCCCGGCGCCGGTGGCCAAGGCGTCCCGGCATGACCTCGCCGGCATGCTGGACTGGGCTCGGTCACAGCTGGGCCGCTCGATCAGCGTGGTCGAACTGGCGAGCCGCATGGCGATGAGCGAGCGCACTTTCCTGCGCCGCTTCAGCGAGGCGACCGGCATGACGCCCAAGGCCTGGCTGCAGCACGAACGCATGCTGCGCGCCCGTGAGTTGCTGGAAGGCAGCGCCGACAGCGTGGAGCGCATCGCCGAGCAATGCGGCTTCGGCACCGTGGAAAGCTTCCGCAACGCCTTCCGCCGCTCGGCGGGCCTGGCGCCTTCGGCCTACCGCGAAAGGTTCGGGACGGCACATCTGTCCTAGCCGATGGCGGGTGTCTCGCCTTGAAAACCAAGCAAGCGCTAGGTAAGTTCTTGGGCAAACCGCCTGGAGCCTTGCCATGTCCGTGTTCGCCGATTACTTCGATGACAACCACCGCCTGGTCCGTGACAGCGTGCGGCGTTTCGTCGAGCGGGAAATCCTCCCTCACGTCGCTGACTGGGAAGAGGCCGAGGAGTTTCCCCGCGAGCTGTACCGCAAGGCGGGCGAGGCCGGCATTCTCGGCATCGGCTACCCCGAGGCGCTCGGCGGTAGCCACGAGGGCGACCTGTTCGCCAAGGTCGCTGCCAGCGAGGAGCTGATGCGCTGCGGCTCCGGCGGGCTGGTGGCGGGGCTGGGTTCGCTGGATATCGGCCTGCCGCCGCTGATCAAGTGGGGCCGCCCGGAGCTGCGCGAGCGCATCGCACCGCAGGTGCTGGCCGGCGAGAAGATCATGGCTCTGGCGGTCACCGAGCCGTCCGGCGGCTCCGACGTGGCCAGTCTGAAAACCCGTGCGGTGCGCGACGGCGATCATTACCGCGTGAGTGGCAGCAAGACCTTCATCACCAGCGGCGTGCGCGCGGACTACTACACCGTGGCGGTGCGCACCGGCGGCGATGGCTTCGGTGGCGTCAGCCTGCTGCTGGTGGAGAAGGGCACGCCCGGCTTCACCGTCAGCCGCCAGCTGAAGAAGATGGGCTGGTGGGCGTCGGATACCGCCGAGCTGTTCTTCGATGACTGCAAGGTGCCGGTGGAGAATCTCATCGGTGCAGAGAACATGGGCTTCGCCTGCATCATGGCGAACTTCCAGAGCGAGCGCCTGGCGCTGGCGATCATGGCCAACATGACCGCGCAACTGGCGCTGGACGAGGCCCTGGCCTGGAGCCGCGAGCGCGAGGCGTTCGGCAAGCCGGTGGGCAAGTTCCAGGTGCTCAAGCATCGCCTGGCGGAGATGGCCACCCAGGTCGAGGTGTCGCGCGAGTTCACCTACCGTCAGGCGGCGAAGATGGCCGCCGGCAAGAGCGTGATCAAGGAAATCTCCATGGCCAAGAACTTCGCCACCGATGTCGCCGACCGGGTGACCTACGACGCGGTGCAGGTGCTCGGCGGCATGGGCTACATGCGCGAGAGCCTGGTGGAGCGGCTATACCGCGACAACCGCATCCTCTCCATCGGTGGCGGCACGCGGGAGATCATGAACGAGATCATTGCCAAGCAGATGGGGCTCTGAATCGAACCCATCGCTCAGGTGAAGTCCATCCCGTAGTGCGTCCTGGAGCAATGCAGGCAGCGGAACTGGTAGATCGCCGGGTTGCCCGCCGGCTCATAGTGCTCGACCAGCTGCAGCCAGGTCTTGTCCGGCCAGCCGTAGTCGGGAAAGTGCTCGGCCAGCCCTGCGCCGCCAAGGGCGATGATTTCCTCGCGCTGCGCATCGCCGAGGAAGGCGCAGGCGTCCCCGCAACAGCTCAGCCAGTGCTCCTGCTGCCAGGAGACGAACCCCGGCGTGCGCTCGCAGACTTCAAGCACTATTGCGTCGGGGACGCCGGCTTCCAGTAGCGGATAGTCGTCAGCGAAGCTCGCTTCGAAGCGTTCGGCCGCGCTGCCGTCGGCGATGCACCAGGGGCACAGGCAGTTTTCCGGCAGATCATGGCGGGTGTAGACCGAGGCGGTATAGACATGGCCGCGCTTCTGCCCGCAGCACAGGCAGGTGGCGTCCGAGGCGACCAGGCTGCCGGTGGCCAGTGGATCGGGGTGGTAGCGGAAGGTGGGGAGTGCCTGGCTCATGGTCGTCATCCTTGATCGTGCTCACCGACAGAGCCTGCCAGTATAAACAGCGATTCGCGGAGGGCGGAGCGGCACTGTGCTGGAAAAAAACGGCGCCCATCCGGGGGTAAGGGGGAGGGGCGCCGGCCCGACAGGGAAAAAGGGACTCGTTGGTACGACGGTTCGCTGGAGGCGGCGCTACTTGGCCTCGTAACCCTCAGCAGCCGACTTGCGCTTGGGCTTGGGCGCAAAGCGCTTGGCCAGCTTCATGCTGCCGGTGACCACCTTCTGGTACCAGACCGGCAGCAGGCGCAGCATCACGTCGATGGCGTGGGCGTCCGCGCCGATGAGGATGCGCCGCGAATCGCGCTCCACGCCGCGGATGATCACCTGCGCGGCCTTCTGCGGGGTGGTGCGCAGCAACTGGTCGTTGAACTGGGTGCGAGCTGCTTCCGCGTTCTGCCCGGTGACCTTGACCATGCTGTCGTTCATCCGCGCGGTCTTGGCGATGTTGGTCTTGATCCCGCCGGGGTGTACGCAGCTGGCTGAGACGCCGCCGCGCTCCATGTCCAGCTCCTGGCGCAGCGACTCGGTGAAGCCGCGCACGGCGAACTTGGTGGCGTTGTAGGCGCTCATGCCCGGCTGGGAGAACAGCCCGAAGACGCTGGAGACGTTGACGATGTGGCCGTCACCGGAGGCTTTCAGGTGCGGCAGGAAGGCCTTGGTGCCGTAGACCACGCCCCAGAAGTTGATGTTGGTGATCCACTCGTACTCTTCGTAGTCGCTGGCTTCCACGGTGCCGGCGTGGGCGACGCCGGCGTTGTTGAACACCAGGTTGACCTTGCCGTGCTCGCGGGCGGCCTTGTCGGCCCAGGCGTGCACCTGCTCGCGGTCGGCAACGTTCACCGTGTCGATGGACACCCGCACGCCGGTGGAGGAGAGCAGCTGGCGGGTTTCCTCCAGGCCGGCGGCGTTGACGTCCGCCAGGGCCAGGTGGCAGCCCCGCGAGGCCAGTTCGATGGCCAGGGCACGGCCGATGCCGGAGCCAGCGCCGGTGATGGCGGCGACCTTGTTCTCGAAGTTCTTCATGCCGGCACCTCTTCTGCGTGGCGTTGGGGTTGGACGACAGGGCTGGACAGCGGCTTGGCCTTCAAATGATAGGCGCTGGGATCGAACTGGCTGGTCAGGGCGCGGAAGCGCCAGGTGAAGCCCGGCCACAGCGTGCAGTTGCGCCCGCTCACCGGGTGCAGGTACCAGCTCTTGCAGCCGCCGGTGTTCCACACGCTGTGGTTGAGGCCGCGCTGCAGCTTCTCGTTCCAGCGCTCCTGCACCTCCTGCTTGACCTCGACGCTCTGCAGCTCACGGCGGTCCATCAGCTTGATGGCACCGAGCACATAGGCGATCTGCGATTCGATCATGTAGACCATGGAGTTGTGGCCCAGGCCGGTGTTCGGGCCCATGAGGAAGAACAGGTTGGGGAAGCCGCGGGTCATGGTGCCCTTGTAGGCTTCGGGACCGTTCTGCCAGGTGTCGAGCAGGTCCACGCCGTCCTTGCCGAACACCACGCCGCGCGGGATCGGGTCGTTGGCGGTGAAGCCGGTGCCGAAGATGATGGCGTCCACCTGGCGTTCGCGGCCATCGCTGGTGATGATGCTGCCGGCCTTGATCTCGCGGATGCCGTCGACGATCACCGAGGCGTTGGAGGCCGCCAGCGCCGGGTAATAGTTGTGCGACATGAGCACGCGCTTGCAGCCGATGGTGTAGTCCGGGGTCAGCTTGCGGCGCAGGTCCGGGTCCTTGATCTGCTGGCGGATGAAGCGCTCGGCCAGCTTGCCCACCAGCTTCATCGCCCAGGGCGCGAAGGTGAAGCCCAGCACACGGCCTTCGAGCATGCTGTAGAGGGCGCCGCGCCAGAGTTTCTGTACCGCCGGAAAGTGGCGGAAGCGCGCGCGTTCCTTGTCGCTGATGGCGCGGTCGGGCTTGGGCAGGATCCACGGCGCGGTGCGCTGGTAGAGGTCGAGCTTGGCCACCAGCGGCTGGATTTCCGGGACGAACTGGATGGCCGAGGCGCCGGTGCCGATCACCGCGACGCGCTTGCCCTTGAGGTCGTAGTCGTGGTCCCACTGCTGGGAGTGGAAAGCCTTGCCCTGGAAGTTCTCCAGGCCCTTGAGTGCCGGGATCGAGGGGATCGACAGGGCGCCCATGCCCGAGACCACGGCCTTGGCGGTGTAGTGGTTGCCGGCGGCGTCGAACAGGTGCCAGAGCTGCTGCTCGTCGTTCCACTCCAGGCGCGCCATCTCGGTGTTGAGCAGCGTCTTGTCTTCCAGGCGGTACTTCGCCCAGCACTTCTCCAGGTAGGCACGGATTTCCGGTTGGCGAGCGAACATGCGCGTCCAGTCCGGGTTCGGCTCGAAGGAGAAGGAGTAGACGTGGGATTGCACGTCGCAGGCGCAGCCGGGGTAGTTGTTGACCCGCCAGGTGCCGCCGACGCCGGCGTCCTTTTCGAACAGCAGGAAATCGTTCTCGCCTTCCTGCTTCAGGCGGATCGCCATGCCCAGCCCGGAAAACCCGGTGCCGATGATGGCGACCTTGCAGTGTCTGGGGGCAGACTTTGGTTGGGTACTCACAACCGTACTCATGGCCACGCTCCTGTTATGATTATTGCTGGCGTATACAACTGTCTACGTGATCAAATGTAGACATCTGTATACCTCAGCAACAACCAACCTTAGATGGGGTCGGGCAGCGGACACATGGAAATCGGACAGGAAGAACGGCCCGTGGAAGCCGCCGGCAAGCGCGCGCTGATCGATGCCGCGCTGCGCCTGGCAGCCAGCCGGCGCAGCCTGAGCAGCCTGGGGCTGCGTGAGCTGGCACGGGAGGCAGGGTTGAACCCGAATACCTTCTACCGGCACTTCGGCAATGTGGACGACCTGGGTCTGGCGATCATCCGCGACATCGCCACCCAGCTGCGCCAGCCGCTGCGCGATCTGCGCCGCGAGGCCGCCGAACGCGCGCTGCCGGGGCAGGGCGCCGCCAGCGTGCCCTTCGGCCTGGACCTGGAGCGCGGCCAGCGGGTGACGCGGGAGACGGTGCGGCTGTTCTTCGACTTCGTGGAGGGCAACCCGCAGGCCTTCATCATCGGCGTGCGCGAGCTGCACGGGCCGTCGCCGGTGCTGCGAGCAGCGCTGGCGCGGGTGATGGACGAGTTCGGCGAAGACATGGCCGAGGACATCCGTCAGTTCCACCTGCTGCCGGACGTCGACGAGGGCGAACTGAATCAATTGTCGCGGCTGATCAGCCGGCAACTGTTCCAGCAGTCGCTGGACTACCTGGAGCGCCCTGCGCAGCAGCGCGAGGAAGTCTGTGCCCTGGCCGAGCGACAAATCCTGTTGCTGTTCACCGGTGTCGCGGTGCTGCAGACCTTCGGCATGCTGGCTAGGCTCTGAGTCTTTCCCGCCAGCCTGGAGACTGCCATGTTGCCCTTGCCCCTGTTCGGCGGCTGCGCCTGCGGCGCGGTGCGCTACCGGGTGGATGCCGAACCCGAGGAAACCGGCTACTGCCATTGCCGCATCTGCCAGAAATCCAACGCCGCGCCCGCCGTGCCCTGGGCGGTGATCCCGCTGACGGGATTCGCCTATGTCGCCGGCGAGCTGGGCCTGTGGCGTTCCAGCGAGGACGGCGAACGGCGCTTCTGCGTGAAGTGCGGCACGCCGATGGAGTTTCGCGTACGCGACGGCGAGACGGTGGGGCTCAACATCGTCACCCTGGACCAGCCGGAGCTGATCGAGCCGCAGTGCCATGTGTGGTGTTCGGCGCAACTGGCGTGGTTCGACACGGCAGACGACCTGCCGCGTAGAGCGGAGGGCTAGCCGGCGATTGTCGCCAGGCTGGCTGCCATCACAGCCAGTCCGCCTGCTTGAAGCTGATGTACAGCCCCACGCAGCCCAGCGCCAGCAGGCCCATGATGAGGAAGTACCCGTAGTGCCAGTGCAGCTCGGGAATGTATTCGAAGTTCATCCCGTAGATGCCGGCCACGGCGGTGGGAAAGGCGAGGATTGCAGCCCAGGCCGCGAACTTGCGCTGCACCACGCTCTGCCGTGAAGACTCCAGCGCCAGGCCGACCTCAATGGTCTGGCTGGCCACGTCGCGCAGGGTAGTGAGGTCTTCCAGCAGGCGGTTCACGTGGATCGCCACGTCGCGGAAGTAGGGCCGCATCTGCTTGTCGATGAAAGGGAAGTCCAGGCGCTGCAGTTCCTGGCAGATTTCCACCATGGGCGCGGCGTAGTGCTTGAGCTTGAGCACCTCGCGACGCAGGCCGTAGATCTTCTCGATCTGCTCCTGGGTCAGCGGTTGGCGCAGCACCTGCTGTTCCACCTCCTCGATCTCCTCGCGGATGGCCTCCACCACCGGTTCGTAATTGCTCATCACGAAGTCGAGCAGGGCATAGAGCACGAAGTCGGTACCATGGGCCAGCAACAGCGGCCGGGCTTCGCAGCGCTGTCGGACCTGGGAGTAGGACTGGGAGAACCCGTGGCGCGCGCTGATGATGTAGCCGATGCCGGCGAACAGGTGGGTTTCGACGAACATCAGTCGGCTATCGGCGCGGATCGGCGAGTAGATGACGATGAACAGCGCATCGCCGAAGGTTTCCAGCTTCGGCCGGCTGTGCTTTTCCAGGGCGTCGGAAACCGCCAGTTCATGCAGGTTGAACTGTCGTTGCAGGTTGAACATTTCTTCCGGAGTCGGCTCCTGCAGGCCGGTCCAGACGAAGTGGTCGGGCTGGCAGGCCCAGCGGTAGCCATCCTCCAGCGGAATGTCGGAGACCTTGCGGCCCTTGCTGTAGACGGCGGAAGCGATGACTCGGCCCATGGCGAAGCCCACCTTCAGCTGCGGAATCGGATGTCCTGCTGCAGCTTCAGTGTTGGAGAGCCTGGCGCGACGCGCCAGAAGAGGGCGATCAGGAGTGCGGAGTGAGGGCGTCCTGGAGACCTTGCAGCGCGACGGGTACGGCCTGGTTGAAGCGTTCGAACAGTCCGCTGCGATCGACGTTGTCCACCGGGGCGCGGCGCGCAACGTCGAAGCCGGCAGTGAGGGCGGTGATCACCAGGATCACGATGGTGTAGAGCCCCAGGGCGGCGAGGGCGCCATTGCGGGCGTAGCGGTGGGCTTGGCGATTCATGGTGGCGACTCGGGTCCGGGGAAGGGATGGCCCAGTTTCGCTTTGGTCATTTCGATTGAATAACGATGCCGGTTGGTTCCGGGTATCAGGCAAATTGATGGGTGGCGGCGCTGCGACCAGGCGCACGGCAGGCAAAGACGCTGCGGTGTCGGATGATTGCACGGCGATGGCAGTCTTCATGCTGGCTGGACCCCGGCTGGCCTGGCGGCGTCATCGATGTTGAAAGGCCCGGCATCGCGCCGGGCCTTCCGCTTCGGAGTCGACTGCATGACGTCACCTGCTGCAGGCGGCTGGTGGAGTGCTTCAACCCTGCTTGGCAGCGGCTTCGGCGTTCACCTGGCTGGCGGATTGCTCGGCCTGCTGGTGTTGCTGGATGGCGGTCTGGGTCATGTGGACCATGCGGTCCTGCATCAGCGGGGACTCTTCGGCGAAGCTGGCCTGGGCGGCGAAAGCGGTAGCGGCGGCGAGTACGCTGGCGGCGATGATGTTGAGTTTCATGATGAACACCTCCGGTTGGGTTTCTCTGGGTTCATCTATAGGTTAATGCGTAATAATTTTTGAAAAATAGCAAACAGGCTTAATCAGTATTGCTCTTTAGGTAATAGTCTAGGCATGAAAAAGCCCGGCACCGGGCCGGGCTTCTATTGCGAGGTCGATCAGACCAGGTGGTTGCGATCCAGCTCGATGGACCTGTCGAGGGTTTCCAGCAGCTGCTTGCGCACCTTCAGCTTGGTGTTGCGGTGGGCAGTCATGTTCAGCTTCTTCAGGTGCTGGGCAGCTTCCAGGGCGGCGGCCTGAAGTTGCTCGGCCGGTACCACCTTGTCGAGGAAACCGGCGTCCACGGCATCGCGCGGGTTGAACATCTCGGCATTCACCACCGAGCGGGTGAAGGCGGAGCGGCGCAGGCGGTCACGGGCCAGTTCGATACCGACGTGGTGCATGGTCATGCCGATGGCCACTTCATTCAGGCCGATCTGGAACGGGCCGTCGACGCCGATGCGGTAGTCCGCCGAGAGCAGGATGAAGGCGCCCTTGGCCACCGCGTGACCGGTGCAGGCGACGATGACCGGGAAGGGATGGGAGAGCATGCGGCGCGCCAGGGTCGAGCCGGCGGCCACCAGGTTCACCGCGTTCTCCGGGCCAGAGGTCATCACCTTGAGGTCGTAGCCGCCGGAAAGGATGCCCGGCTGGCCGGTGACGATGACGATGGCGCGATCCTTCTCCGCCTGGTCCAGGGCCTGGTTGAAGGCCTCGATCACCGCCGGGGAGATGGCGTTCACCTTGCCGTTGTTGAGGGTCAGGGTGGCGATGCCGTCTTCGAATTGGTAGCTGATCAGCTCACTCATGGCAGAGAGTCCTGGGTTGGGGCCTTGGGTTGGAAGTGGCCAGAACATACTGACGCAGGCCTGGGGCGTAAAGCGTTTTGACTGACTGGCTGGTCAGCCTCTGCTGACGAAAGTCAGGCAATTTCTGTGCGCTATGCACGCAATTTCAGATGCGCCTCGTGGAGCGGTGCCGGGCGTACTGTTAAGCTGCCAGCATCCCGCGCCTTGCCTCGCACAATCCAGGACGTGCATCCGAATGTCGAAGATCCTCAAGTGGTCCCTGCTGGCCGTCGTTGCCGTCGCCCTGATCATCAAGGCCTCGCTCTGGCTTTCCGTGCGCAGCGTGGTGAACGACGCCATAGCCCGCGTGTCGCCGATCATGGAGATCAGCTATGGCGGCATCTCCTCGTCCTTCGACGGTCGGGTCGGCCTGCAGAACGTGGTCATCCGCGTGCCCATGGCCAATGACAGCCTGAAGGTCGCCCACGCCCAGCTGAAGTTCAACGGCCTGCGCGACCTGCTGAGCTTCAAGGAGAGCCTGGCCGAGGGCAAGCTGCCGGAGCAGATGGCGGTCGACCTGCAGGGCGTGGAGCTGCAGATCCACGGGCCGTTCATGCAGTCGCTGTATGCGCAGCCGGCGGAGAAGAGCGCCTTCACCGCCATGAGCGAAGTGGCCTGCGGCAATATGCGCAACATCGGCGTCGATGAATTGCTGCAGATGGGCTATCGCACCCTGGAGTCCGATATCGAGTTCTCCTACCGTCGCCAGCCCGGCGCGCAGACGCTGACCTTCGACCTGCGCAGCGATACCCGCGACATGCTCGACCTGCACACCAGCATGACCCTGATGAACATTTCCGACCGCCCGGGCGACATGCGCGTGAATCCGCCGCGGGTTTCCCGCGTCACCGTCGAGATGAACGACAACCAGTACCAGCGCCGGGTCAGCGAGTTCTGCCGCGGCAAGCTGGGCCTCGACCAGCAGGCCTATACCGCGCTGTCGCTGGAGCAGTTCGACAAGGCCTTGCGCCAGCAGCGCATCGCCCTGGACAAGCCGCTGCTGGAAGCCTATGGCCGCTACCTCGCCGATCCGCGCTCGCTGCGCATCGAGCTGGCGCCGACCGAGGGCATGGCCTGGGACGGCCTGCAATTCTTCGAGCCGAAAGATGTGATCCAGATGCTGCATCCGGTCGTCATAGTGAACCAGCAGCCGGTTTCCGAGTTGGGGTTCGCCTGGGTCGATCCGTTGAAGAAAAAAATCGCGCCTGAAAGCGATCTTCAACTGGTTTCGGCCCAAGAAACGGTTGAGTCGCAGGCCAGAACGCAGCAATATGAGTTCGTTAGCGTTGAAAGCCTTGCCCAGTACACCGGCAAGCGCCTGCAGTTCATCACGTTCGATGGTGCCTATTACCAGGGTGTGCTGCACAAGGTGGAGAACGGCCGAGCCTATATCACCGTCCTGATGGGGACTGGCTCGGCGCAGATGTTCCTCCGCCTGAACAAGATCAATCAGGTGCGGGTCATGTTGTGAGGCCCCCGGAAGGAGAGAGCAAGTGAGTGAGTCGTTGTCCATCCAGCATGATGAAACCAGCCACCAGTTCGTAACGACTGTTGACGGTCATCGCGCCTATCTGGCCTACATGGATCTGGGCAAGCAGACGCTCGATATCTACCGCACCTTCGTTCCGGACAGCCTGCGCGGCCGCGGCATCGCCGCCGCCCTCACCGAACACGCGCTGCAGTACGCCGAGCGCAAGGGCTACAGCGTCATCCCGTCGTGCTCCTACGTCGAGCGCTACCTGGAGCGCCGTCAGCGTCATACCGATACTGCGCTCTGACTTCTGGCGCAGAATCAAAAAAGCCCGGCCAATGCCGGGCTTTTTTGTGCCTGATGAAACTCCATCAATGACAGTAGCGGCCGCCTACGAAGAGCCGAAGAAAAACCAAAGAAAAAGCCGGGCATCAGCCCGGCTTTTTCATTCGTGCCTGGAGCCTCAGCCGCGCTGACGCTTGGGCAGGACTTCCTTGAGCTTGCTGTGCATGCTGCGCACGGCCTTCTCGGTGGTGTCCCAGTCGATGCAGGCGTCGGTGATCGATACGCCGTACTGCAGCTGGCACAGGTCCTTCGGGATCGGCTGTGCGCCCCAGCCCAGGTGGCTTTCGACCATCAGGCCGACGATGGAGTTGTTGCCCTCGGCGATCTGGTTGGCGACGTTGTCCATCACCAGCGGCTGCAGGGCCGGGTCCTTGTTGGAGTTGGCGTGGCTGCAGTCGACCATCACGTTGAGCGGGATCTTCGCCTTGGTCAGTTCCTGTTCGCACAGGGCGACGCTGACCGAGTCATAGTTCGGCTTGCCGTTGCCGCCGCGCAGTACCACGTGGCCGTAGCGGTTGCCCTTGGTGGTGACGATGGACACGCCGCCCTGCTGGTTGATGCCGAGGAAACGGTGCGGGCTGGAAACCGACTGCAGGGCGTTGATCGCCACGGTCAGGCTGCCGTCGGTGCCGTTCTTGAAGCCGACCGCCGAGGACAGGCCGGAGGCCATCTCGCGGTGGGTCTGGGATTCGGTGGTGCGCGCGCCGATGGCCGACCAGCTGATCAGGTCCTGCAGGTACTGCGGGGAGATCGGGTCGAGCGCTTCGGTGGCGGTGGGCAGGCCCATCTCGGCGAGGTCGCGCAGCAGTTGGCGGCCGATGTGCAGGCCGTCCTGGATCTTGAAGGAGTCGTCCAGGTACGGGTCGTTGATCAGGCCCTTCCAGCCGACGGTGGTGCGCGGCTTCTCGAAGTACACGCGCATCACCAGGAACAGGGTGTCGGAGACTTCCGCGGCGAGCACCTTCAGGCGCTCGGCGTATTCGTGGGCGGCCTTGATGTCGTGGATCGAGCAGGGGCCGATCACCACGAACAGGCGGTGGTCCTTGCCGTCGAGGATGTCGCGGACGACCTGCCGGCCGTGGGCGACGGTGCGCAGGGCGGCGTCGGTGAGGGGGATTTCGCGCTTGAGCTGCTCCGGCGTGATCAGGGTCTCGTTGGAGGCAACGTTAAGGTCGTCGATCTGCAAATCAGCCATCGTGGTACTCAATCAGGTCACGGGTGCCGGCCGCCAGAAATCCCCGTGCGATGGGGCGCAGGCAAAAGGTGTCGCTAAGGGGAACCCGAACCTTAACCGTTCAGGCAGCGCCTCGACAATGGCTCAATGCAGGAAAATGCCCGCAGCACGGGCATTTGCGCGACTTTCTGCGCGGCGCCGTTCAGACCGCGCAAAACATCGGGAAGTCCGCGGCGTTCTGCGCGATCCACTCCAGCGCCAGCTGCTCGAACGGCAGGCTGGTGCCGCTGGCCTGTTCCTGTTGGCGCCGGTACTGCTCGATCTGGCAGACCTGCTCGACCATCCGCGCGCGGAACAGCGTGTCTTCATCGATGAAGGCGATACCCACCCGGTAATCGCTGGCCAGCTTGCGGCTCCAGGCGATGATGCCGGGGTAGCGGGCGGAATCGCCCAGCAGGGGAATGCGCAATTCGATGGACGTACCACGGCGAAAGCCTCGCGGCGAATTGCACGCGACGCCGCCCAGGCTGATATTGTGCAACCGCTGGCGCGGCAGGAAGGTCTGTTTGCGAATGACCAGCTCTACCGGAAAATCGCACGGGTGACGCAGGAACTGACGCATGACGGAGCGCTCCGACTGCAATCTTTATAGTGATGGCACCTTGAGTATAGTGCCGGCGCTGGAGCTGACCGACCTGGACGCCGACCGCCGGCTGCTGGAGTTGCCGGGCACCTCGTTGCTGGTGTTCACCGGCGAAGGCTGTTCCACCTGCCGCTGGGCGCGGCAGGTGCTGGGCGGTTTCGGCCTGCCCGTCGACCGCCTGTGCTGGATCGATGCCGGGCACAGCGGCGGCCTGGTCGAACGCTACGAGGTGTTTCACCTGCCTTCGCTATTCGTGGTGCGGGATGGCCGTTTCCTCGGCCCTGTCCACGCGCCGCTACGCCCCGAACCCCTGACCCAAGCCCTGCGCGAAGCCCTGTCGCGCCCTGCTGAGGAATTGCCTTGAACACTCTGCGAATCGGCATCATCGGAACCGGCGCCATCGGCGGCTTCTATGGCCTGATGCTGGCCCGCGCGGGCCATGACGTGCATTTCCTGCTGCGCAGCGAGTATCCCGCGGTCGCGCGGAACAGCTTGCGCCTGAACAGCCAGGTGCACGGCGCGTTGAGCCTGGCGCCGGTGAACGCCTACGACGATGTGGCGAAGATGCCGCCCTGCGACTGGTTGTTGGTGGGCGCCAAGACCACCAGCAACGCCGACCTTGCGCCGCTGATCATTCAGGCCGCTGCGCAGGGCGCCAAGGTCCTGTTGCTGCAGAACGGCCTCGCCGTGGAAGACGAACTGCGCGCGCTACTGCCCGAACATATTCACCTGCTGGGCGGGCTGTGCTTTATCTGTGTGCACCGTGCCGAGCCGGGGGTGATCGAGCACCAGGCCTTCGGCGGGGTGAACATCGGCTACCACTCGGGGCCGGCGCAGGAAGGCGAAGCGCGCCAGGCCATCGTGGAGGAGGGCGCCGCGCTGTTCCGCAGCGCCGGCCTGGACTCCAACGCCATGCCCAACCTGGAGCAGGCGCGCTGGCAGAAGCTGGTCTGGAACATCCCCTACAACGGCCTCTCCGTGCTGCTCGACAGCGGCACCCGGGCAATCATGGACAACCCCGACAGCCGCGCGCTGGTGGCCGAGCTGATGGAGGAAGTCATCGCCGGCGCCGCCGCCTGTGGCCACTCGCTGCCGCCGGGCATCGTCGGCGCCATGCTCAGCTCCACCGACGCCATGCCGGACTACCTGCCCAGCATGTACCATGATTTCGCCCAGCGCCGGCCGCTGGAGCTGGGCGCGATCTACGCCGCGCCGCTGGAAGCCGCGCGCCAGGCCGGGCGCGAGCTGCCGAAGATCGCGGCGCTGTACCGCGCGCTGCGTTTCATCGACGCACGCAACCAGTCGCGCTGACGGACACCTGGGGGGAAGCATGGCAAAAGGGCTGGGCGACAAGCTGGTGGTGGCGATCTCCTCGCGGGCGTTGTTCGACCTGCGCGAAAGCCATCAGGTCTATGAAAGCGAAGGCGTCGAAGCCTATCGCCAATACCAGATCGCCCGCGAGGACCAGGTCCTGCCGCCGGGCGACGCCTTCGCCCTGGTGCAGAAGCTGCTGGCCCTCAATGGCGGCACCGACAGCGCGCCGGTCGAAGTCATCCTGGTCTCGCGCAACAGCGCCGATACCGGACTGCGCGTGTTCAACTCGATCCAGCATTACGGCCTGGGCATCTCCCGCGCCGCCTTCGTCGGCGGTCGCAGCCCTTATCCCTACCTCAAGGCGTTCAACTGCCACCTGTTCCTCTCCACCCACATCGAGGACGTGCGCAACGCGCTGGATGCCGGCTTCGCCGCGGCGACCATCCTCTCCGGCGGCACCCGCCGCGAGGCCAACGGCGAGCTGCGTTTCGCCTTCGACGGCGATGCGGTGTTGTTCTCCGATGATTCCGAGCGCGTCTACCAGCAGGGTGGGCTGGAAGCCTTCCAGACCCACGAGCGCGAATCCGCCCGCGAGCCGCTGGGCGGCGGGCCGTTCAAGCCCTTCCTGGCGGCGCTCAACCGGGTCCAGCAGGCCTTCCCCCAGGAGTCCTGCCCGATCCGCACCGCACTGGTCACCGCGCGCTCGGCGCCGGCCCACGAGCGGGTGATCCGTACCCTGCGCGAGTGGGATATCCGCCTGGACGAGTCGCTGTTCCTCGGCGGCCTGGACAAGGCCGCGTTCCTCGAAGCCTTCGCCGCCGACGTGTTCTTCGACGACCAGCCACTGCATTGCGAGAAGGCGCGGGACGTGGTGGCGACCGGCCATGTTCCCCATGGCGTGAGCAACGAGAAGAAGGTCCCCGGATAGCCGTCCGGCCGCGACATCCGGCCTTCTCGGAGCGATTCCTATTCTCCTGCTACGCTGCTGGATAGGCCCCGCCGCGCAGGCAGTCGAGGAGGCCGCATGATCCGATCGATCCTTTACGCCACCGACCTTGGCCTCTACGCCCCCTACGTCCTTCAACACGCACTGTCCCTGGCCCGCGCGTACAACGCCGAGCTGTACGTGGTGCATGCAGTCGAACCGCTGGGCCTGTTCGCCGATTCGGTGCTGCAGACCTACCTGGACGAGAACACCCTCAAGGAGATGCGCAGCAATGGCCTGACCAACGTCATGAGCAGCATCGAGCAGCGGGTGATGGAAGGCTTTCGCGACGAGCTGGGGGAAACGCGCCAGGATGCCGAACTGATCCGCTCGGTGCGCGTGGTACAGGGCGACCCGCCGCTGGTGATCCTGGAGGAGGCGCGGCGCCTGGCGGTGGATATCATCGTGGTCGGCAGCCACAGCCATGGGGAGGGGCTGAACACGCCACTGGGGCGCACCTCGGGGCGCCTGGTGCAATTGGCGGAGGTCCCGGTCTACCTGGTGCCGATGCTGCAGCACCGTTGAAGGCTTCATGACAATCAGGCAGGCAAGCCCGGAATTTCCGTAAGGCTTTAGACGAATGGCAAGCAGGTCAAAAAAAAACGTCTAGTTTTATTCCTTAAACCATTAATATGGTTATAAAACCAAAGCCCCTGATCGCGGGTCGCGACATTCTTTCCGAGGAAATTCCATGAAGCTTCAGCAATTGCGCTATATCTGGGAAGTCGCGCACCACGACCTGAACGTTTCGGCCACCGCCCAAAGCCTCTATACCTCGCAGCCCGGCATCAGCAAGCAGATCCGCCTGCTCGAAGACGAGCTGGGCGTCGAAGTCTTCGCCCGCAGCGGCAAGCACCTGACCCGCGTCACCCCCGCTGGCGAGCGCATCATCACCACCGCCGGCGAGATCCTGCGCAAGGTAGAAAGCATCAAGCAGATCGCCCAGGAATTCTCCAACGAGAAGAAGGGCACGCTGTCCATCGCCACCACCCACACCCAGGCGCGCTATGCGCTGCCCGGCGTGATCAGCGGCTTCATCAAGCAATACCCGGACGTCTCCCTGCACATGCACCAGGGCACGCCGATGCAGATCGCCGAGATGGCCGCCGACGGCACCGTCGATTTCGCCATTGCCACCGAGGCGCTGGAGCTGTTCGGCGACCTCATCATGATGCCGTGCTACCGCTGGAACCGCTGCGTGATCGTGCCCCAGGGCCACCCGCTGACCAAGGTGCCGAAGCTGACCCTGGAGCTGCTCGCCGAGCAGCCCATCGTCACCTACGTGTTCGGCTTCACCGGCCGTTCCAAGCTCGATGAAGCCTTCAACCAGCGCGGCCTGGTGCCGAAAGTGGTGTTCACCGCCGCCGACGCCGACGTGATCAAGACCTACGTGCGCCTGGGCCTGGGCGTGGGCATCGTGGCCCACATGGCGGTCGACCCGAAACTCGACAGCGACCTGGTGATGCTCGACGCCAGCCACCTGTTCGAATCCAGCGTGACCAAGATCGGCTTCCGTCGCGGCACCTTCCTGCGCGGCTTCATGTGCGACTTCATCGAGAAGTTCGCCCCGCACCTGACCCGCGACCTGCTGGCCAAGGCCGTGCAGTGCCACAACAAGACCGAGCTGGACGAGCTGTTCGACGGCATCGAGCTGCCGGTCTACTGATCGCGCCCGTCTGCGGAACAAGCCCGGCAAATGCCGGGCTTTTTCATGGCCGGCTGCTGTGGGTATGCCAGCGCAGCAGCAACAGGGCGGCGAAGGCCAGCGCCGCGCCGGCCAGGAAGGTCCAGCTGGCACCGAAGCTCTGCCACAGCCAGCCGGCCAGCACGCTGGCCAGCAGCATGGCGAGGCCACTGGCGAGGTTGAACACGCCGAAGGCGGTGCCCTTGAGATCGGCCGGTGTGCAGTCGGCGATCAGCGCCGCCAGCAGGCCCTGGGTGAAGCCCAGGTGCAGGCCCCAGAGCGCAACGCCGACCAGCATCACCGGCGTGGAGTCGGCCCAGGCCAGCAGCAGGTCGGCCGCCACCAGCAGGAGCATGCCGATGGCCAGCAGGCCGCTGCGGCCGATTCGGTCCGACCACCAGCCCACCGGGTAGGCCGAGAGCATGAACAGCAGGGCCATCACCACCATGACCAGCGGTGCCCAGGCCATCGGCAGGCCGATGGCCTGGGTACGCAGCACCAGGAAGGCTTCGCTGAAGCGCGCCAGGGTGAACACCGCGCCGATGCCGACGACCCACCAGTAGCGCGCCGGGAAGCTGCGCAGCGTGTCGCGCTGGATCGGCGAACGGAAACGCTGCGTGCCGGGCAGCTGTTCCGGCTCCTTCACGAAGAACACGATCGCCAGTACCGCCAGGCCGGCCGGGATACAGGCGAACCAGAACACCCGCGGCAGGTCGTTGCCCAGCCAGAGCATCAGGGCGATGGCCAGCAGCGGGCCGGCGAAGGCGCCGGCGGTGTCCATGGACTGGCGCAGGCCGAAGCAGGCGCCACGGATCGAGGGTGGCGCGACGTCGGCGATCAGCGCGTCACGGGGCGCGCCGCGGATACCCTTGCCGAGGCGGTCGAGCAGCCGCGCGGCGAAGATCGTCTCGCCGCTGCTGGCGAGGGGAAACAACGGCTTGGACAGCGCCGCCAGGCCGTAGCCGAACAGCACCAGGCCCTTGCGCCGGCCGAGGTAGTCGCTGATAGCGCCGGAGAACACCTTGACGATCAGCGCGGTGGCCTCGGCGATGCCTTCGATCAGCCCGACCGTGACCAGGCTCAGCCCCAGGCTGCCGACCAGGAACAAGGGCAGCAGGCTGTGCAGCAGTTCGGAGGACACGTCCATCAGCAGGCTGACGAAGCCCAGCGCCCAGACGGTAGCGGGAATGCGCGGGCGCGTGCGGTCCGAGCCGTCGGCCATGGAAAACTTCCTTGTGCTGCGGGGAGGGGAGAGCAGTCTGGCCGATCGGCCATCAAGAAAGCGTCAAGCGCGACACCTCGGCACGCGTTTACAGGCGGTCGAGGTCGTCGCGCTGGGCCAGTTCGGCGAGGGCTTCGCGGGAGTCCAGCGGAAGCTCGCCACGGCCTTCGAGCACCTCGTGGAGGAAGCTCATGAACACCGTGTAGACCACCTCGCGACCGTCATCGTGGCGGACCACGAAGAACGGCGCGGTGTCCACGCCGTACTGCGCGGCGACCAGCCAGCCGGTGCTGGCGGGGTTGCGCTCGTCGGCGACCAGGGTGCGGTCGATGCGATTGAGGTAACCGCCCTTGACCAGGCGTTCGTGGACTTCGCGGCACTTGCGGCAGTCCTGGCCGTCGGCCAGGACCTTCTTCACCAGAGTGATGCGCATGGGATCGGCTCCGCCGCAGGCATGCAGGCGTCCGATCCTGGGCTGCGGGCTGACAGGGAAAATTCCGTCAGCCGAGGGTAAGGCTTCAGGCCTTGCTGATCAAATTGCCGGCGTGCAGGCCGCACTCTTTCTGCGTGGCTTCTTCCCACCACCAGCGGCCCTCGCGTTCGTGCTGGTTCGGCAGCACGGGGCGGGTGCAGGGTTCGCAGCCGATGCTGATGAAGCCGCGCTCGTGCAGGCTGTTGTAGGGGATTTCCAGCATGCGGATGTAGGCCCAGACTTCTTCGCTGCTCATGCTGGCCAGCGGGTTGAACTTCACCAGCGGTTTCTCCGGGGTGGAGAAGGCGCCGTCCAGCTCGACCACGGCGACCTGGCTGCGGGTGCCGGGGCTCTGGTCCTTGCGCTGGCCGGTGGCCCAGGCGCGGACGGTGGAGAGCTTGCGCTTGAGCGGCTCGATCTTGCGGATGCCGCAGCATTCGCCGTGGCCGTCCTTGAAGAAGCTGAACAGGCCCTTTTCCTTGACGAAAGGCTCCAGCAGGCGCGGGTCCGGGGTCATCACCTCGATGGCGATGCCGTAGTGCTCGCGCACCTGCTCGATGAAGCGGTAGGTCTCCGGGTGCAGGCGGCCGGTGTCCAGGCTGAATACCTTGACGTTCCTGTTGAGCTTGTAGGCCATGTCCACCAGCACCACGTCCTCGGCGCCGCTGAAGGAGATCCACAGCTCGTCGCCGAAGTGCTCGAAGGCGAGCTTGAGGATGTCCTGGGGGGATTTGCTGGCGTGGCTCGCGGCGATTTCCGCGATATCGAACGGGAGGCTCATCAGGCGGTATTCCTAGTTTTAATGGCGCAGGGCGCTGCGTGGGCGCGATGGTAGCAAAGAGGCGGATATGCCCCTAAATAACCATAGGAAAGGTGGACTGTGGTGTTTGGGTATAAGTGCCGCGTTGCGCCGCTGGGAGCGAGCCGCTAGAGTGCCGCCTCTCAAGTCAAACCTGCGGGGAAATCGTTCGTGGAAATCGCCTGTCTCGACCTGGAAGGGGTTCTGGTTCCGGAAATCTGGATCGCCTTCGCTGAAAAAACCGGTATCGAAGCGCTCAAGGCGACGACCCGCGATATCCCGGATTACGACGTGCTGATGAAGCAGCGTCTGCGCATCCTCGACGAGCACGGCCTGAAGCTGTCCGACATCCAGGAAGTGATCGCCACCCTGAAACCGCTGGAAGGCGCGGTGGAGTTCGTCGACTGGCTGCGCGAGCGCTTCCAGGTGGTGATCCTCTCCGACACCTTCTACGAGTTCTCCCAGCCGCTGATGCGCCAGCTCGGTTTCCCGACCCTGCTGTGCCACAAGCTGATCACCGACGAGACCGATCGTGTCGTCGGCTACCAGCTGCGCCAGAAGGATCCCAAGCGCCAGTCGGTCATCGCCTTCAAGAGCCTGTACTACCGTGTGATCGCCGCGGGCGATTCCTACAACGACACCACCATGCTCTCCGAAGCCCACGCCGGCATCCTGTTCCACGCGCCGGAAAACGTGATTCGCGAGTTCCCGCAGTTCCCGGCCGTGCACACCTATGAGGACCTGAAGCAGGAATTCCTCAAGGCGTCCAACCGCCCGCTCAGCCTGTAAGACTGGCTGTGACGAAAAAGCCCCGCGGATGCGGGGCTTTTTCTTTCCAGCGAGATGACATTTGCGTAGGAGCGGACTCTGTCCGCGATCCGGCCGAGAGGCCGGCCTGATCGATATCGCGGACGGAGTCCGCTCCTACGGGAAAACACCTCCGCTCACATACCTTCCAGGGTCCGCAGGAGCACGCCGACCTTGGTCAGCGACTCCTCGTATTCCTCTTCCCAGTTCGAGTCGGCGACGATGCCGCCGCCGGCCCAGCAGCTCGCCTGGCCGTCCTTCACCAGCACGGTGCGGATGGCGATGGAGCTGTCCATCTCGCCGCGCACGTCGAGGTAGAGCAGGCTGCCGCAGTAGATGCTGCGCTGCGTTGGCTCCAGCTCGTCGATGATCTGCATGGCGCGGACCTTCGGTGCGCCGGTGATGGAGCCGCCGGGGAAGCTGCCTTCGAGCAGGTCCAGCGCGTCCTTGCCGGCCGCCAGTTCGCCACGCACGCTGCTGACCAGGTGGTGGACGTTGGGGTAGCTCTCCACGGCGAACAACTCGGGCACCCGCACGCTGCCGGGGCGGCAGCTGCGGCCGAGGTCGTTGCGCAGCAGGTCGACGATCATCAGGTTCTCGGCGCGGTCCTTGTCGCTGGCCAGCAGGGCTTCGGCGTTCTGCCGATCCGACTCGGGAGTTTCACCACGCGGGCGGGTGCCCTTGATCGGCCGGGTTTCCACTTCCCCACCGTGGAGCTGGATGAAGCGCTCCGGCGACAGGCTGAGGACAGCGCCTTCAGGCAATTCCAGGTAGCCGGCAAAGGGCGTCGGGCAGGCCTCGCGCAACGCCCGGTAGGCCAGCCAGGGCGAACCGCTGCAGGGCGCGCGGAAGCGCTGGGTGTAGTTCACCTGGTAGCAGTCGCCGGCGAGGATGTAGCCGTGCACGCGCTCCAGCGCCTCGCGGTACTGCTCGCGGCTCAGGTCGGGGCTGAACGCTGCGCCGAGTTGGAAGGGCGGCAGTGTTTCGTCATGGCCCGGGCGTTCGAACAAGGCAATCAGCCGCTCGCGTTCCTCCAGCGCCAGCTTCGGGTGGAACACCAGCTGGCTGCTGCGCTCCTGGTGATCGCTGACCAGCGCCCAGGCATACAGGCCCAGGCGCGCATCGGGCAGGGCGAGGTCGTCGTGGGTGGGTTCGGGCAGCTGTTCGATGCGGCGGCCGAAATCATAGCCCAGATACCCGATCATTCCGCCGACGAATGGCACTTTGCGATCATCGGGAGCCTGGGCATCGCCCAGGCTCTGCAAGGCGCTGCGCACGCGGGCGAAAAAGCTCTTGGCCGATTCGTCGGCGATTGGCGCCAGTTCTGCCAATGGCCAGGCGCTCAGAAGGTCATAGCGTCCACGTGTGGCAATGGGTCGGCCGGCGTCCAGGAGGACGGCGCCAGGTGCTCGATGGATCAGGGCGAAGCGTTCACCCGGGTCTTCCTGGTAGGGAAGCGGATGCAGAAAACAGTCAGGCATGGGTAACAGCGTGCAGGCAAATGAGGTGATCAGGTTGGCTGGAGTAGCGATCCTAGAGCTATTTCTTCAGTTTACGTGAGAAAAGCATTCTGATAAGAAGTGACGAATCCCACGCGGACGATGCTCCGTACCAACAACGATAATGACATAGGGATACAGGCCGTGGATGTAGTGCTCGAGCCCGCAGCCGGCAGCCTTCTGCGCTCCAGATTAACACCCCCTCGGGTGCCTGCTGATTATTTGATTCGTCCCGACGTCCAGAATGCCCTGGACCGACATCCTTATGCCTCGATACTGCTGTTTTCCGCGCCCGCCGGTTTTGGCAAGACCACCGCGCTGGCGGCGCTGGCCGGTGCCCGGTCCAGCCAGGGCCACAGCGTTGCCTGGCTGTCGCTGGACAATGACGACGACGACCCCGGCCGCTTCTGCCTGAAGCTCATCCAGGCCCTGGCCACCGCCGTGCCCGGCGTCGGCGAGGACGCCCTGGGCTACGTGCGCAACACCATGCGCGTGCCCGTGGTCGCGGTCATGGAAAGCCTGCTGATGGACCTCTCCCGCGACGAGCGCAAGGTCCTGCTGGTACTCGACGACCTGCATGAGATCACCCATCCCGACGTCTTCGCCGGCCTCAACCGCCTGGTGCAGTACGCGCCGCCCGGCCTCACCCTGGTCATCGGCAGCCGCTCGCAGCCGCCGCTGAACCTCGCCACCTGGCGTGCCAAGGGGCTGCTGCTGGAAATCGGCCAGGACGAACTGCGCCTGTCCCGCGAGGAAACCCGCGAGTACCTGGCCCGCGATGGCCTGCAACTGGAAGATAGCTGCCTGCAGTCGCTGCACAACCAGACCGAAGGTTGGATGGCCGGGGTGCACCTGGTCAGCCTGTGGCTGCGCCAGCAGCCCGGTGCGCCGGAAGACCTCAAGTTGCTGAGCAGCGACAAGGCGGCCGTCGGCGACTACCTGCTGCGCGCGGTATTCGAGCGCCTGCCGGCGGACATCCAGGGCGCGCTGCTGTCCCTGGGCATCGCCAACCGCCTGAACGGCGACCTGGCCAACACCCTCACCGGCCGCCAGGACGGCCAGGCGCTGCTGGAACACCTGGACAGCATGCAGCTGTTCCTCCTGCCGCTGGACCGCGACCGCCAGTGGTACCGCTTCCACCAGCTGTTCGCCGATTTCCTCCGCGCCCGCCTGCGCGAGCGCGACCCGGAGCGCTTCAAGCAACTGCACTTCAACGCCAGCCTGTGGTTCACCAACCACCACATGCCGACCCTGGCCATCGAGCACGCGTGCCTGGCCGAGGACCCGGAGATGCTCGCCGCGCTGGTGGACGGCTGCGGCCTGGAACTGATCAATCGCGGCCAGCTGTACCTGATCTCGCGCTGGCGCCGCCATGTGCCGGACGAGATCGCCGAGCGCTATCCGATCCTGGTGCTCAGCGACGTCTGGACCCGCGCCTCGGAACTCAGCCTGCCCGAAGCCAACCGCATGATCGACGAGCTGCTGGCGCGCTGGGGCGACCACAAGGGCAGCGGGCCGATGGGCGACCAGTACCTCTCGGCGCTGGCGGTGAAAGCCGTGCTGGCGTTGCAGAAGGACGACCTGGAGCAGTGCATCACCCTGGCGCGGCGGGTGGAGAGTCAGCTGGGGCAGAATTCCGCCTTCCTCGAAGGCGCCATCCTGCTGATCGCCGCGTTCGCCCAGGTGGTCCGTGGCCAGGCCGAGCAGGCGCGGCGCCTCATGGGGCTGGCGCAGCAACGCAACCACTTCCTCGACGGCCGTTACCTGCACATGCAGCAGTGCACCATCGAAGTGGTGCTGGCGCTGGAGCAGGGCCAGGTCAAGCAGGCGCAGATGCTGATCGAGCGCGTGCGCGAGCAGGCCATGCCGCTGTTCGACAAACGCTCCCAGGCCCTGGCATTGCCGGCCATTGCCGAAGCGCTGACGGCCTACTACCGCGTCGAGTTCGACGGCCTGGAGGAGCGCCTGCGCTGGGCGCTGGGCCGGGTCGACGTGGTCAACCCCATCGACCTGTACGCCCAGGGCATGCAATGCCTGGCGCGCATCCAGCGCCTGCAGGGGCGCGGCAAGGAGGCGCTGGCGACCCTCGGGCTGATGCAGACCCTGGCCTCGCGCAACCAGTCCTGGCGCTTCTTCGCCATGGCGGTGGGCGAGGAGGTCAACCTGATCCTCCAGGAGACCGCCACCGACCGCTGCAAGCGCGCCGAGCAGCGGCTCAAGGCGGTCGACTGGGCGAAGCTGGCCAGCCACTACAAGCAGATGCCGTTCAACCCGGTGCTGTGGGTGCAGGGCATCAGCCGCATCCGCCTGCTGCAGGCGCGCGGGCATTTCAGCGAGGCGCTGCACGAGATCACCCAGCTGCGCGGCATGCTGCAGCCGGGCTGGCACGGCCTGCAGCGGCTGCGCCTGGACCTGCTGGCGGCCCTGAGCTACCAGCGCCTGGGTTACCAGGAACGCTCCCACAGCCTGCTCGGCCAGTGCCTGGTCGGCGCCGAGCGGGAAGGGGTGCGGA
The DNA here is from genome assembly GCF_014204515.1 of Pseudomonas nitroreducens. GTDB lineage: Bacteria > Pseudomonadota > Gammaproteobacteria > Pseudomonadales > Pseudomonadaceae > Pseudomonas > Pseudomonas nitritireducens_A. The sequence goes on from NZ_JACHLI010000012.1 coordinate 98,158, forward strand.
GCATCTTCATCGAGGAAGGCGAGGGGATCCGCCAGTTGCTCCAGCAGCTGGAGTCCACCGAGCGACAACCGGCGCTGCAGGTCTTCATTCGCGCGATGTTGACCGTCTGGCCGGGGCAGGAAGCACGCAGGTCGCCCGAGGTGCTCGAAGAAGGTCTGACCGACCGCGAGCGCGAGGTGGTATGCCTGGCAGCCCAGGGACTCTCCAACGAGGAGATCGGCCAGCAGCTGTCGCTGGCCCTGGGCACCGTCAAATGGCACCTGCACAACATCTACGAGAAGCTCAAGGTGCGCAATCGGACCCAAGCGATACGCCGTGCCCGCGAGCTGAGTCTGCTCTGACATGACGACCCTGACCACTCTGCCGCAGCAGCCCATGCCGTTGCTGCGCACCAAGCTGTTCCCGCCGCGCACCGACAGCGACTCGCTGCTGCCGCGCCGGGCCCTGATCGACCGCCTCTACGCCCACCGCCAGCAGCGCGTGCTGATCCTCAGCGCGCCGGCCGGCTTCGGCAAGAGCACCATCCTCAGCCTGTTCCGCCAGCGCCTGAAGGCCGATGGCGCCAGGGTCGCTTGGCTGTCCTGCGACGAAGGCGACAGCGAGCCGCAACGCCTGGTGCAGTACCTGGTGGCGAGCATCCGCAGCGTCGAGGAGGACTTCGGCGCCAACACCTCGAACCTGCTGCAGTCGGACATGACCCTGCCGCTGGAAGGCATCATCGACGCCTTCCTCTCCGACCTGCGCCGGCTGGAAGGGCCGCTCTACCTGCTGCTCGACGACTTCCACCAGATCCGCCACCCGGCCCTGGCCCACGGCGCGCGCTACCTGATCGAACACCTGCCGGACAATATCCGCCTGGTCACCAGCACCCGTTACCGCCCGCGCTTCCTGGTCGACGAACCCGGTCTGGCGCCCTGGGCGTTCTGCCTGAGCGGCGACGACCTGCGCCTGACCCGCGAGGAAACCGACACTTTCCTCACCCAGCTCAAGCAACTGAGCCTCAGCGACAGCGAACTCAAGCTGCTGCACAAGCGCACCGAGGGCTGGATCACTGCGCTGCACCTGGCGGCGCTGGCGCTGGCGCGCAATCCGGACCGCGCCGCCTTCCTCAAGGGACTTTCCGGTACCGAGCGCGACCTCGCCGATTACCTCGCCGAGGACGTGCTGCGCAGCCTGCCCGAAGCGCTGCAGCAGTTCCTCGACCAGACTTCGGTGCTCGACGAATTCTGTGCCGAGCTGTGCAACGCCCTGACCGGGCGCCGCGATGGCCTGGACATGCTGATGCGGCTGCAGAACGAGCAACTGTTCATCATCCCGCTGGACGATCAGCGCGAGTGGTTCCGCTACCACCACCTGTTCGCCGAATTCCTCCAGGGTCGGCTGTCGCGCAACTCCGACCCGACGCCGCTGCTGCATGCGGCGGCGCGCTGGTGCGAGAGCCGCGACATGGCCGACCGGGCGATCAAGTACGCGCTGCGCGCCCGCGACTACGCCTTCGCCGCCGACCTGCTGGAGCGCCAGGGCGCCAGGCTGATCGCCGGCAACCGCGTCTACGGCATCCTCGGCATGCTCGGTAGCATTCCCGCCGAGGTGATCCGCGAGCATCCGGTGTTCCAGATCTTCTATGCCTGGCAGCTGGCCTTCGAGCAGAAGTTCGCCGAGGCCGAGGCGCTGATCGAGGAGCTGAGCGCGCGGCTGCTGCAGGGGCAGGGCAAGGTCCGCCATTTCGGCATGGCCGAACTGCTGGCCGTGGCCCAGGTGCTCAAGGCGCTGGTGCTGCTCTACCAGGACAAGCTGGAAGCCTGCCTGAAGGTGGCGCGCCAGTGGCTGGCGCTGGTGCCGGGCAACCAGCCGGTGTTCCGCGCCAGCCTGTCGTGCATCCAGGCGGCAGCCTACGCGCTGCTGGGCGACTATGCCGAGGCCGCCAATGCCATCGGTGTCGCCCGCGACTGCCTGCGCATGGCGGACAGCGAATACCTGCAGGTGGTGGTCAGCATGATCGAATCGCTGATCTGCAAGGAACGCGGCGAGCTGGAGCGTGGCCGGACCATCGCCGAAAGTGCGCGCAGCCGAGTGGAGCGGGTTTTCGGTCGGCGCAGCCGGGTGGGTGGGCCGCTGTCGCTGGCCTATGCCGATCTGCTTTACGAGCAGGATCGCCACGCGGCGATCCTCGCCGAACTGCCGCTGGCGACCACCTGGCGCGACGTCGCCACGCCGGTGGAGCTGATCAGCCGCGGCAAGCTGGTGATGGCCAAGGCGCGTTTCTTTGCCGGCGAGGCCGAACAAGGCTTGGCCCAGCTCGACGAATGGCTGGTTGGCCTGCAGTCGCCGGGCTACGAGCGGGTGCATGCACTGGCCATGAGCTGCAAGGTGCAACTGCTGCTGTGGATGCGCCGGCCCAACGAGGCCGAGCGGGTGTGCCTGCAGTTGGAAAGGCAGCTCTCGGGACTCAACGCCGAGCGCTACGCCGACGCCCACACGGCGCTGGTCCTGGCCGAAGCGCGGCTGGCGCTTTCGGAGCGGCGTGCCGAGCGTGCGCAGCAGCGTCTGGAATCCTGCCTGGCGGGCTTTACCTCGGCCTATCAGCGCGACCGGCGGCTGCGCCTGTCGCTGTTACTTTCTGTGGCGTATTGGCAGAAAGGTAACAGCGAAAAGGCCTTCGCCCTGTTCGCCCCGACCCTGGAAGAAGCCTGGAACCTGGGCTATCGCCGCCTGTTCCAGGACGACGCCCTGTGGCTGCTGCCGCTGTGGGAGGCCTGGAAAGCGGCCGAGCCCAAGCGCGCCTCGGCCTGGCAGGGGGTGGCCGAAATGCTTCGCGAGCAGTGCCGCAGGCTTTCCGTTGATCCGGAAAGTTTCGATGAAAATCAAGATGTTAGCCATCGAGAGCGGGAAATTCTGCGGCTCGTCGCGGCGGGTTTGTCGAACCGGGATATCGCCCAGGCGGTGCACCTGTCGGAGGCCACCATCAAGTGGCATCTGCACAACCTGTTCGCCAAGCTCGGCGTGCGTAGTCGGACCCAGGCGGTACTCAAGGGAAAGAGTCTGGGATTGTTGAGCGAAGCTTGAGTCAGACGGTGGGTTTTGCGCCATCCCTTGGATGGGCTGGCAGGTTCACGGCGGGTCAGTAGCTTGGAGATCAGGACGCGAAGCTTCGTGCTTCACGAATCCATGCCCACGGCGCCTAGGGAAGAAGCCGCGGGTCTGGAGGATCGGCATCAGCCGGTCAACCTGCAGCGGGGTAGGACGCCCCTTGCAGTGCCTGGGGCAACCCCACCTGAACACTGGAGAGTTATAACAATGAAAATCAAGCAACTGGTTCTCGCAAGCGCAGTTCTGGCCGCTCCGTTCCTGGCACATGCCGACATGAAATCCATGGATGACGCTGCACTGTCCGGTATCACCGGCCAGGATGGCATCAGCATTTCCGGTACCTTCAACGCCCAGATCGGCGCCATCACCTACAAGGACGCCGATGCCGGCGGTGGCTCCCTGGTCCTGCAGGGCATCCACCTGCCCAGCGTGACCATCGCCGACAACGCCCCGATGACCATCGACGTGGTGACCACCAACATCACCCCGGCCGGTGGCGGCACCGCTGTTGCCACCCAGCAGCTCGCCATCGGCCTGCCCACCGTGACCGGCGACGTGACCGTCGACGCCGTCAAGGTCGGCACCAGCGGTGCCAGCATCGGCTCGCTGACCGTTTCCAACCTGAACCTGGCCGGTTCGACCGTGAAGGTCTGGGGTCACTGATCCCGCGGTTGTAACGCGGTAACCCTTGCCGGCGCCTGCCGGCAAGGTTCTTCCAGGAAAGAAGAGAGAGGGGCTGGATGTTCGAGATTCTGCTGGGAAGCCTGCTGGGCCTGTTCGGATTCACCCAGGCCGTGGACACCAAGCCGCAACAGCAGGGCACAGTGAACATCTCGCAGCCGCTCACGCCCAACGGCCCGTTTCGCGAGTCGGTGCAGCTCGAACCGATGAGCCAGGTGCAGTTCCGCAACGTCATCCGCCAGGCCTACGACTACAGCTGCGGCTCGGCGGCGCTGACCACGCTGCTGGACTACTACCTGGGCCGCAACCTCGAAGAGCGCCAGGTCATGGAGGGCCTGATCAAGTACGGCGAGGCCGACAAGATCGTCGAACGCCGTGGCTTCTCGCTTCTGGACATGAAGCGCTACGCCGCCGCCCTCGGCTACAAGAGCGGTGGCTTCCGTGCCGAGTTCTCCGACCTGGACTCGCTCGAACACCCGGCGCTGGTGCCGATCCACTATGCCGGTTTCAAGCATTTCGTCGTGGTCCGCGATGTCTACAACGACCACGTCTTCGTTGCCGATCCTGCCTTGGGCAACATCAGCTTCACCCGCGCCCGTTTCGAGAAGATCTGGGACCAGAACGTGCTCTTCGTCATCTACCCCAGCGGCCAGGAGCCCAGGAATGCCCTGGAGCTCAAGGAGGCCGACATGCGCCTGGTGGACGACCGCACCGTGAGCCTGCTGGCTTTCCGCGAGTTCCCGGAAATGAGCAAGGTGACCCAGAACCAGATTGGCGAAGCCGCCTCGAAGGGGGATGTCCAGTACATCCGGCGCAAGTGACTGCCCGATCGGCCCAGACGAATAAGAACAAGACCAGGGGATAGCAAGATGGATTTGAAGGGGTTTGCGTGCATTGCCGCTCTGGCCTGGCTGGCCAGCGCTGGCGCACAGGCCGAAGAAGCGACGACCGACGAGGCGCGCGACGCACTGGCGAAGAAGGACACCGACGCCGACAGCGCCAAGGCGCTGGAGCAGGTGTTCCAGGCTGCCGAGAAGAGCTACACCCTGCTCAAGAAGGGCGAGCGCCAGCTCACCTACGGCTTCGACTACACGCTGATGCGCGACACCCGCATCCAGGCCGTGCGCACCGGTGAGAACGTCTACAGCGTGCTGGCGCAGAGCGAGGCGCAGCACACCTTCACCAACTCCTTCACCTTCGATTACGGTATCTGGGACAACCTGACCTTCAGCATGCGCCTGCCGTTCGTGGCCAAGTACGACACCGAGCGCGACATCCACGCCTACAGCCTGGGCGACATCTCCACGACGCTGCGCTGGCAGCCGTGGGCAGCGCGCCGCGGCGCCCCGGTCACCACGCTGTACGCGACCCTGGGCCTGCCCACCGGCGACAGCCCCTACGACACCAATGTAGAGAACGATGTCTCCACCGGCGCCGGCTACTACAGCCTGGGCGGCGGCGCCAACATGTCCTACGTGATCGACCCGGTCGTGCTCTACGGCTCGCTGGGTTACACCTACAACATGAAGGTCGACAACATCCACCAGAACCAGTACGGCGAAGAACTGCAGAAGGTGGTGCCGGGCGACACCATCAACTTCGCCATGGGCATGGCCTACGCGCTGTCGTACGACGTGTCGCTGGCCACCTCCTACCAGATGGCCTACTCGTTCAAGAACAAGTACTACTTCAACGACCGCACGGTAGAGGCGCCGGAGCAGACCAGCGCGATCATGAACTTCTCGCTGGGCCTGCGAACATCACCCGATTACATCGTCAACGTGAACGCCGGTTTCGGTCTGACCGAAGACTCGCCGGATGTACTGCTGGGGCTCTCTCTTCCCCTGGATATCCAAGGCCTCAAGGCCCAGTAACCGACGAGCGACCATCACATGACTATGCGCATTTCGCCCCTCGCGGTGGCGATGGCAGGGGTGAGTCTTGGCTGTGCGACGCCGGCCTTTGCCCAACTGGCGAACGATCTCACCATCGGCAACCCCAAGGCCATGGCCATGGCCAACGCGGTCACGGCCGATTCCACCGGCATCGACGCGGTGCACTACAACCCTGCCGCCCTGACCAAGCTCAAGGGCCGGCAGACGGCGGTCAAGCTGATCACCGGGGTCATGGACATCCGCGCCGGCTTCCACGCCCCGCCGGATTACGGTTCCTCATCCTTCGGCCTGGACGACGACCCGGTGGCCGGGGACAGCAGCCGCACCCTGACGCCGACCATGTACCTGCCGGGCCTCGGCGGCATGACCGACATGCCGCTGCTGGTCGCCCCGCTGGCCGGCCTGTCGATCAACCCGCCGGGCTCCAAGTTCACCTTCGCCACCAACGTCTACGCGCCCCAGGCGCTGGGCTACTCGCGGGATTCCGACAGCGATCCGGCGCGCTTCGAAGGACGTCGCGTGTCGCTGCAGCGGATCACCTACTTCTCGCCCTCGTTGGGCTACGAGGTCAACGACGACCTGTCGGTGGGCCTGAGCGTCGGCTTCTCCCACCAGGCCATGGCGCTGGACACCGACTTCCGCAACCCGGGCCTGCTCACCGGCCTGCTGCAGACCCTCCATGACACCACCTGCGTGCCCGGCGCACAGGAAATCGTCGAGCTGGTGTTCAACGTCTGCGGCGGCCGCATCGGTCCCTACGAATCGCTGGCCAACCTCAAGCTGGACATGCAGCAGACCCTCTCGCCGAGCTTCAACCTGGGCGTGCTCTGGGAGCCCTACGACTGGTTCGCCTGGGGCGCGACCTACCAGAGCGAGTCGCGCATGAAGCTCAAGGGCAAGTACCGCGTCGACTACTCCAAGGACTGGCAGGGCTTCTGGTCCGGCCTGCAGAGCTCGGTGTTCGGCGCCTTCCTCAGCCCGCTGTTCCCCTACGGCAACGCCGACGAGGAGCACGGCGTGGCGACCATGAAGCTGGTCAACCCGGACAGCTTCTCCACCGGCATCAAGCTGCGCCCGTTCGACAAGTGGCAGTTCAACTTCGACCTGAAGTGGACCGATTACAGCGACTGGAACAAGTTCGAGATCGAGTTCGACCGCGAGCTGGACCTGCTGCGCATCGCCAAGAACTTCGCCCCCAACGGCGCCACCAACCACAGCATCATCCTCGACCGCGGCTACCAGGACACCTGGAGCTACGCCATGGGCATGCAGTACGACGTCAACGATCGCCTGCAATTGCGCGCCGGCTACGAGTACCGCCCCTCGGCGATTCCCAAGGACAAGGCCGACGCCCTGGTGCCCATCGGCGACGCCAACCTCTACGGCCTGGGCCTGGGCTACCAGTGGGACAAGGACACGGTGATCGACCTGGGCTTCAACTACTTCGTCTCCAAGCAGAGCATCAAGGCCGGCACCAGTTGCAACGTCAACTGCACCGGCATCGACAACCTGGTCTACAACCCCTACAGCGGCCTTGACGTGAACACCACGGTGAAGGCTTATGTGTTCGCCATGACCTACCGCACCACCTTCTGAGGGCAATCGACATGCGCAGGCTGACCCTCCTGATCACCTGCCTGGCTGCCGGCGGCGCGCTCGTTCCGGCGGTGCAGGCCGCGGCTGGGCGCTACCTGTCGTGGATCGACGACAGCGGCCAGGTGCACAACACTTTCGTCGACGCCAACTACGCCCAGCAGCAGCGCCAGGCCGACCGCCGCATCGACCAGAGCGACCGCAACCGCCTGATCGACCTGAGCGCCACCCAGTGGCCGGGCAGCCGGCCGGCCGGGGAGAGCAAACGGCGCTACTTCACCTGGGTGGATGCCCAGGGCAACCTGCAGAACAGCTTCTACGCCGCCGGCCAGGTAGCGCCGGGCAGGGCCGACTACGTGCTGCCCAACGGCGATCATTCGGCCGAATACATCGACGCCGAGTCCTACGAGGACCGCGGCTTCGTCCGCAGCGAGAACGGCAGCCCGTACTTCACCTGGGTGGACGAGAAGGGCCAGGTGCGCAACTCGCCGATCACCGCCGAGCAGCGCGCGCAGGCCTTCCGCCAGGGCGAGGAGGGCGGCAGCCACATCGCCTTCACCGAAGGCCGGCAGATCGACCTGAAGACTCGCCCGAGCAACCTGCCCGGGCTGGACGGCGCCGGTGAGCAGACCGACGCCATGAAGGCGCTGCTCAAGGGCAGCGGCAAGACCCTGGATGACCTTTACGTCGACCTGCAGCGGCGCTGCTGCGATCAGATGGGCGATGGCGACTTCACAGAGCTGTCGGTGGAAGAGCCGCGCTACGAGGAACTCAACAAGTTCTCCCCCAGCTTCGACTTCCCCATGGGCAAGAGCTACTTCGTGGCGATGAAGCTGCCCAGCTCCCAGCGCGTCTACGGCCTGCGCGTGCGCAGCTTCGCCAATCACCAGGTGGTCTACCCGTCGCTGCTGTTCCTCGACGAGCACAAGCGCCCGACGCGCCTGGTCAGCGATGCGGTGTACAAGCTCAACCCGGAAACCTGGTACCGCTACGCCTTCATCGAGGGCACCGTGCCGGTGCGGGCCAATCAGGGCGAGCGCTACGTGCTGCTGCTCACCACTGACGAAGATCGCAGCCTGCAGACCCTCGACAACAAACCCTACAAGCGTCCGCTGGAAGACCTGGCGGTGAACGAGGCGGGGATGAAGGTGCGCGAGCACGGCGACCAGGGTGGGTTCGAGCTGGCGGTGGTGCGCTGATCTGCTGTTGTAGGACCGAGGGGCGCCCAGCCCTTGCTCGCGAACCGCCCAACTCCGGCGTCAACAGGAAACCCGTTCGCGAGCAAGCTCGCTCCTACAGACGCACACCGGCGCTCGGTGCGGTTATGTAGGGCGGATAACCCGGCACGGGTTATCCGCCGCATCGGCGCATAACGCCGGCGGCGTTATGCGCCCTACGTGACAGACAGCATTTCTCAGGCATAAAAAAGCCCGGCAATCGCCGGGCTTTTTCGTGGGGCAGGGCGCCTCAGATTTCCTTCGGCGGCACGTGGCCGAACAGCTCCTGGGCGAAGCGCACGCGCTCCTCCACCGTCTCCTTCACGCCCTTGGCTGCCAGCTCGGCGATATGCGCCTCGACGGCATGGGTGCGCAGGGTCAGGCCGCAGTCGTTGGCGATCTGGATGTTCAGCCCGGGGCGGGCGTTGAGTTCGAGGATCAGCGGGCCCTTGTCCTGGTCCAGCACCATGTCCACGCCGATGTAGCCCAGGCCGCAGAGTTCGTAGCAGCCGGCGGCGAGCTTCATGAAGCCGTCCCAGAACGGCAGCTGCACGCCGTCCACCGCGTTGGTGGTGTCGGGATGCTTGCTGATCTTGTTGTTCAGCCAGGTGCCGCGCAGGGTCAGGCCGGTGGCCAGGTCCACACCGACGCCGATGGCGCCCTGGTGCAGGTTGGCCTTGCCGTTGGACTGGCGGGTCGGCAGGCGCAGCATGGCCATCACCGGGTAGCCCATCAGCACGATGATGCGGATGTCCGGCACGCCCTCGTAGCTGATGCTCTTGAAGATCTGGTCCGGGGTCACCCGGTACTCGATCAGCGCGCGGTCGCGGTGGCCGCCCAGGGAGTACAGGCCGGTGAGGATGCTGGAGAGCTGATGCTCGATTTCCTCATGGCTGATGATCCGCCCGGAGACCGTCTTGTAACGGCCCTCGAAGCGGTCGGCGATCACCAGGATGCCGTCGCCGCCGGCGCCCTGCGCCGGCTTGATGACGAAGTCGCTGCGCTCGCCGATGATTTCCGGCAGGCGCTCGATTTCCTTCTCGGTGGAGATGGTCCCGTACATTTCCGGAACGTTGATCCCCGCCTCGATGGCGCGCTGCTTGGTGATGATCTTGTCGTCGACGATCGGGAACAGGTGCCGCTGGTTGTACTTGAGCACGTAGTCCGCGTTGCGTCGGTTGATGCCCATGATGCCTTTGGCTTCCAGGGCTTTCCATCGCTTGATCAGGCCGAACATGGCTTAGTCCTTGAGGAAGGCTTTGAAGCGGAACAGTTCGGTCAGGCGGTAACCGCGGTAGCGACCCATCGCCAGCATGAACGACACCAGGATCAGCAGCACGGCCGGGAAGGTGAACACGAAGTACACCAGCTCCGGTACACGCATCAGCATGTGCGCCAGGGCCGCGGCGAACAGCGTGCCGATGGCGGCTTTCATGGCATGGGCGGCGCCGCGTTCTTCCCAGGTGATCGACAGGCGCTCGATGCTCATGGTCAGGATCACCATGGGGAACAGCGCCACCGACAGGCCGCTCTCGAAGCCGAGCTTGTGGCTGAGCAGGCTGATGGCGGCGATCATCACCACCACGAAGGTCAGTACCACGGACAAGCGCGGCAGCATCTGCAATTTGAGGTGTTCCAGGTACGAGCGTAGCGACAGGCCCAGCGCGGTGATCACGGTGAACAGGCCGATGCCCCATTGCAGGCCGGTTTCGCGGAAGGCCAGGGCGATCAGCACCGGGGTGAAGGTTCCCAGGGTCTGCACGCCGATCAGGTTGCGCAGGATCAGGATCACCAGCACGCCGAAGGGGATCATGATCATGATCTGGAAGGTCTGCTGGGTGGACAGCGGCAGGCCGTACAGCGAGTACTCGAGGAACGCCGCGTCGGTGTTCTCGTCGGACAGCTTGGCCAGGCGGATGGCGTTCATCTCGCTGCTGTTCAGGCTGAAGTTGACCTGGGCCTTCTTGCCGCCCTCGATGGACAGCAGGCTTTCGTCACCCAGCCACCAGATCAGGCGGTCGGCGGGCAGGCCGCGTTCGCCGGTCTCCGGGTTGAAGTACAGCCATTCCTTGCCGTTGTAGCTGCGCAGCCACAGCTCGGGTTGCTGCGGCTGGTTGGCCACCAGGCGGATGGTGTGCACGCGCTCCAGCGGCACGTGGGCCACCGACAGCAGGGTCTCGACCACGTGGGAGCGCTTGTCCAGGCTGGTGTCGCCGGCCAGCAGCAGCTTGACGTTGTCATCGTTGAGGTTGTTGGCGCGCTTGATGGCTTCGCTGACGAAGGTCTCGACGTCCGCCGAATGCTGGCGGATCGGCGCGATCAGGGCTTCGGCGGCGATCTTGTCCGGGCCTTCCAGGGGCAGGCTGTCGCGGAAGATCGGGCCTTTCTCCTTGGCCTTCTCAGCGGTGGCACCGGCATAGCGCTTGGTCAGCACCAGGCGGTAGTAGAGGGTCTGCTGGCCGGTGGCGCGGCGCGAGGACCAGGTCACCTTGCGGTTGCCGTCGGAGCGGTTGATGCCCACGCCATAATTGTTGGAGACGAAGCTCTCGTTGAGGCTGACGTAGTCCTGGGTCAGCGGCGGCACGAACATCTGCACCTTCACCGGGGTCTTCGGCGTGGCGACGAACTCGACCTTGGCGTCGATGTTCCACAGGTCGTCGGTCTCGGCTTCGGTCATGGGAATGCCGAGGACGAAGATCTGGTAGGCGGTGATCGCGACGCCCAGCGTCAGCAGGATGGCGATCAGGACCTTCAGATGCAGGGTAAGAGAGCGCATGGGATTACTCGGCAGGTTTCGCTACGGGTTGGCAACCGGGTTTGCCGGCGGCGTATTTCAGGCTCGGGTCGACCAGCGCTCCGAACCGCTTGAGGGCATCGGAGCCGATCAGCAGCGGGTATTGGAAGGCGCTGCGGTCGGTAAGGTTCACTTCGATGGTGCGCAGGGCCTTGCCCATGCACAGCTGCAGTTCGATCACCGGGCGGGCGGTGTAGGCCTTGCCCTCGTCGGGATCGTAGTCGCCGTGGCGACGCTTGATCTTGCTGATGCGCGCCAGCGGCTTCTCGATCGGCTGGCTGTCGGCGGTGTCGGTGGCCAGGTAGAAGCGCACCCAGGTCTCGCCATCGCGCTTGAAGCGCTTGATGTCGCGGGCACTGAGGGAGGCGGTCTTGGCGCCGGTGTCGAGCTTGGCGGCCAGTTCGATATCCGGATCGTCGATCCGTGCGTACTCGTTCAGGCCATACACGGTCTTGCCGGCGGCCAGGCCGAGGCTGCAGAAGAGGAGGGTGCTGATCAGCAGCAGTAGGGCTGGGGGCTTGAGTCTCATAGGTCCCGGCTGTGAGACGGCCGCATGGCCGCGTGAAAAAGGTCATACGGCGAATTCGCCGCCTGCATTGGAAGGTTGCAGGGGCCTGTCGTTCCCAGGCAAATGCGGGCGGCATTCTAGCATGTGACTTTTTTCCGACGACAGTCGCATGGCGTTCCGTCATCAACCTGTCACCATCATCTGCTCGCCGTTTGCCTGACTTCCAGCAAAAAGCCGGCGCGAGGCCGGCTTTATTGTAGAGCCCGTGACGATCACTTGAGGCGGCGTTCGACACCTTTCTCCACGAGAATCTTGGCGGAGATCTCCTCCACCGAGAAATGCGTGGAGTTGATGTAGGCGATGTTCTCGCGGCGGAACAGGTTTTCCACCTCGCGGACCTCGAACTCGCACTGGGCGAAGCTGGCATAGCGGCTGTTGGGCTTGCGCTCGTGGCGGATGGCGGTGAGCCGGTCCGGGTCGATGGTCAGGCCGAACAGCTTGTGCTTGTAGGGCTTGAGCGCATTGGGCAACTGCAGGCGCTCCATGTCCTCTTCGGTCAGCGGGTAGTTCGCCGCGCGGATGCCGTACTGCAGGGCCATATAAAGGCAGGTCGGGGTCTTGCCGCAGCGCGACACGCCAACCAGGATCAGGTCGGCCTTGTCGTAGTAGTGGGTGCGGGCGCCGTCGTCGTTGTCGAGGGCGAAGTTCACCGCATCGATCCGCTCCATGTAGTGCGGGTTATGGCCGATGCTGTGGGATTTTCCGACGGAATACGAAGAGTCTGAGGATAATTCTTGCTCGAGCGGTGACAAAAAGGTCGAGAAGATGTCAATCATGAACCCGTTGGATTGCGCCAGAACCGAGCGGATCTCACGATTGACGATGGTGTCGAAGATGATCGGACGCGCCCCGTCCGTCTCCGCGGCCCGATTGATTTGCTGTACCATGACGCGCGCTTTTTCTTCGGTATCGATGTAAGGTCGCGTCAGTTTGGTGAAGTTGATGTTCTCGAACTGCGCCAGAAGGCTCTGGCCGAGGGTTTCGGCAGTAATGCCGGTGCCGTCGGAAATGAAGAATGCAGTTCGTTTCATGTGCGCTGCGGGCCTTATAGGTAGGATCGAATCCTGGTTATGATAGGCCCCACGTTTGCAAGGCCCTTTGCCGGGGCATTCTCACCCATTTTTCCGGCTCCGGCCAGACGGGTGGGACCGCTCCGACCTGTATGACCTTTTCCAACACTTAGTGGAGAGATCACCTTGGTAGAGTACGTAGTTTCCCTCGATAAGCTCGGCGTCCACGATGTCGAACATGTGGGGGGCAAGAACGCATCCCTGGGCGAAATGATCAGCAACCTCGCCGGTGCCGGCGTTTCCGTACCGGGCGGCTTCGCCACTACCGCCCAGGCCTACCGTGACTTCCTCGAGCAGAGCGGCCTGAACGAGCGCATCCACGCTGCCCTCGACGCCCTCGACGTGGACGACGTCAACGCCCTGGCCAAGACCGGCGCGCAGATCCGCCAGTGGGTGATGGACGCCGAGTTCCCCACCCGCCTCGACGCCGAAATCCGCAAGGCCTTCGCCGAGATGGCCGGCAGCAACGACAACATGGCCGTGGCCGTGCGTTCCTCCGCCACCGCCGAAGACCTGCCGGACGCCTCCTTCGCTGGTCAGCAGGAAACCTTCCTGAACATCCGCGGCGTGGACAACGTGATCCGCGCGGCCAAGGAAGTCTTCGCTTCCCTCTTCAATGACCGTGCCATCGCCTACCGCGTGCACCAGGGCTTCGACCACAAGCTGGTCGCCCTGTCCGCCGGCGTGCAGCGCATGGTCCGCTCGGAAACCGGCACCGCCGGCGTGATGTTCACCCTGGACACCGAATCCGGCTTCCGTGACGTGGTGTTCATCACCGGCGCCTACGGCCTCGGCGAGACCGTGGTGCAGGGCGCGGTGAACCCCGACGAGTTCTACGTCCACAAGCCGACCCTGGAAGCCGGTCGCCCGGCCATCCTGCGTCGCAACCTGGGCAGCAAGGCGATCAAGATGATCTACGGCGACGAAGCCAAGGCCGGCAAATCGGTCAAGGTGGTCGATGTGGAGAAGGCCGATCGCGCGCGCTTCGCCTTGAGCGACGCCGAAGTGACCGAGCTGGCCAAGCAGGCCCTGATCATCGAGAAGCACTACGAGCGTCCGATGGACATCGAGTGGGCCAAGGACGGTGACGACGGCAAGCTGTACATCGTGCAGGCCCGTCCGGAAACCGTGAAGAGCCGTTCCAGCGCCAACGTCATGGAGCGCTACCTGCTGAAAGAGAAAGGCAAGGTACTGGTCGAAGGCCGCGCCATCGGCCAGCGCATCGGCGCCGGCCCGGTGAAGGTGATCCACGACGTCTCCGAGATGGACAAGGTCCAGCCGGGCGACGTGCTGGTCTCCGACATGACCGACCCGGATTGGGAGCCGGTGATGAAGCGCGCCAGCGCCATCGTCACCAACCGCGGCGGGCGTACCTGCCACGCGGCGATCATCGCCCGTGAGCTGGGCATCCCGGCTGTCGTCGGTTGCGGCAACGCGACCCAGGCGCTGAAGGACGGCCAGCGCGTGACCGTGTCCTGCGCCGAAGGCGACACCGGCCTGATCTACGAAGGCGAACTGGGCTTCGACGTCCGCCAGAACTCGGTCGACGCCATGCCCGAGCTGCCGTTCAAGATCATGATGAACGTCGGCAACCCGGACCGCGCCTTCGACTTCGCCCAGCTGCCGAACGAAGGGGTGGGCCTGGCCCGCCTGGAATTCATCATCAACCGCATGATCGGCGTGCACCCCAAGGCGCTGCTGAACTTCGCCAGCCTGCCGGCTGACATCAAGGAAAGCGTCGAGAAGCGCATTGCCGGTTACGACGATCCGGTCGGCTTCTACGTCGAGAAGCTGGTCGAGGGTGTCAGCACCCTGGCTGCTGCCTTCTGGCCGAAGAAGGTCATCGTGCGTCTGTCGGACTTCAAGTCCAACGAATACGCCAACCTGATCGGCGGCAAGCTCTACGAGCCGGAAGAAGAGAACCCGATGCTCGGCTTCCGCGGCGCCTCGCGCTACATCAGCGAATCCTTCCGCGACTGCTTCGAGCTCGAATGCCGCGCGATGAAGAAGGTCCGCAACGAGATGGGCCTGACCAACGTCGAGCTGATGGTGCCGTTCGTGCGTACCCTGGGCGAAGCTTCCCAGGTCGTCGAGCTGCTGGCCACCAATGGCCTGAAGCGCGGCGAGAATGGCCTGAAGGTCATCATGATGTGCGAGCTGCCGTCCAACGCCCTGCTGGCCGACGAGTTCCTCGAGTTCTTCGACGGCTTCTCCATCGGCTCCAACGACCTGACCCAGCTGACCCTGGGCCTGGACCGCGATTCGGGCATCGTCGCGCACCTGTTCGACGAGCGTAACCCGGCGGTGAAGAAGCTGCTGTCCAATGCCATCCAGGCATGCAACCGCGCCGGCAAGTACATCGGCATCTGCGGCCAGGGCCCGTCGGACCACCCGGACCTCGCCAAATGGCTGATGGAGCAGGGCATCGAGAGCGTGTCGCTGAACCCCGACTCGGTCCTCGATACCTGGTTCTTCCTCGCCGAAGGCCAGTCCTGACGGTTCCTTTTCCATCCTGAAAGGGGCGGGTGATTTCACCCGCCTTTTTTATGCAAGCGATTCCATGCAAAGCAGCAGTCAACTCTTTCCCGTCGCCCTGATGAGCGCGGAACTGCGCGGCGACCTCACCGAAGACGTCTACCGCCTCAAGCCCAATAACAGTCCGGACTCCAGCGTCGAGCTGGCGGTGACCCGTCTTGGCCGTGCGCAAGGCCGCCGCGGCGTGCCGGTGATCCTGCTGCACGGCAGCTTTTCCAACCGGCGCTTCTGGTTCTCGCCCAAGGGCATCGGCCTGGGGGCGTATCTGGCGCGGGCCGGCTTCGATGTCTGGATCGCCGAGATGCGCGGCCATGGCCTGTCGCCACGCAACGAGGATTACGACCGCAACCGGGTGGCCGACTATGCCCGTTTCGATCTGCCGGCCATAGCCAGTTTCATCGTCGAGCAGAGCGGCCAGGCGCCGCACTGGGTCGGCCATTCGCTGGGCGGCGTGACCCTGGCAGCCGCCCTGGGCGGCGGCTATCTGGAGGCAGGGCAGGCCGCCAGCGTCGCACTCTGTGGCAGCCAGATCAGTCGCACCTACTGGCCACTGAAGCTGCCGCCGGTGACCTGGGGTGGGCGTTTCCTGCTCAGGCGCATGGGTGGCCTGTCCGGTTCCCGTCTCAAGCGCGGGCCGGAGGACGAGCCGCTGGGCCTGGCCCTGGAGGCCCTGCACTGGTACAGCCTGTTCGGCCGTTTCGGCGAGAAGGACAATGACTGGTGGGGCGGGCTGCAGAAGGTCAGCGTGCCCGTGCTGGCGATCGGTTCGGACGGCGACATCCAGGATCCGGCCTGGGCCTGTCGCAAGCTGCTCGAGCAGTTCGACTCCGACACCCGGGAATTCCTGCACCTGGGTCGGCGCCACGGTTTTTCCGAGGATTTCGGCCATGTCGAGATGCTCATCAGCAAGGGCGCCCAGCGCGAAGTCTGGCCATTGCTGCAGCATTGGCTGGAGCACAGGGCGTTGCCGCAGGAGCAGGGCGCTCTGGCGCAGGCTTGAGCTTGGCGCGGCAGGGAGTAGACTGTGACGCCATTGCGGCTTCCGGTCACTTCCAAACCTGGATCCCTGCCCGACTTCATCAAGAGGAGCGTTTTCCATGCATTACGTCACCCCCGATCTGTGCGATGCCTACCCGGAGCTGGTCCAGGTCGTCGAGCCGATGTTCAGCAACTTCGGCGGACGGGACTCCTTCGGTGGCGAGATCGTCACCATCAAGTGCTTCGAGGACAACTCGCTGGTCAAGGAGCAGGTCGAGAAGGACGGCAAGGGCAAGGTGCTGGTGGTGGATGGCGGCGGTTCGCTGCGTCGCGCGCTGCTGGGCGACATGCTGGCCGAGAAGGCCGCGAAGAGCGGCTGGGAAGGCATCGTGGTGTACGGCTGCATCCGTGACGTCGACGTGATCGCACAGACCGACCTGGGCGTGCAGGCGCTGGCCAGCCATCCGATGAAGACCGACAAGCGCGGCATCGGTGACCTCAATGTGGCGGTGACCTTCGGCGGTATCACCTTCCGTCCGGGCGAGTTCGTCTATGCCGACAACAACGGCATCATCGTTTCGCCTAAAGCGTTGAAAATGCCGGAATAATTCGAACCTTCCAGGAAGAGTTCGGGTCAATGCCGGAAGCGCAAGCTTCCGGCATTTTTCATGGGGCTTCGCGACGGCGATTCTGAATGAAGGAACAGGGCATGCAGCAGTACGAAAGCGGCACGGAACGCGGACTGATCGACGGCTTCGTGCTGGACGGTCATGGCGGTGGCCGGCGGATCACCCGCAGCGAATTGCCCTTGCTCGATCTCAAGCCCGAGGAAAGCCTCTGGGTCCACTGGGATCGCGGCGTGCCGGAAGCGCAGAGCTGGCTGCGCGAGTCCAGCGGGCTGAACGAGTTCGCCTGCGACCTGCTGCTCGAGGAGGCGACCCGGCCGCGCCTGGTGGACCTGGGCGGCGAGCGCCTGCTGCTGTTCCTGCGCGGGGTCAACCTGAATCCCGGCGCGGTGCCGGAGGACATGGTGTCGCTGCGCGTCTACGCCGAATCGCAGCGGGTCATCTCGCTGCGCCTGCGACCGCTCAAGGCGGTCGCCGACCTGCGCGCCGACCTGGACGCCGGCACGGGCCCGAAGACCGCCTCGGAAGTGGTGCTGTACCTCGCCCACTACCTCACCGATCGCGTCGACACCCTGATCGGCGGGCTGGCCGACCAGCTCGATGCCATGGAAGAGGCGATCGAGGAGGATGAGCGCAGCATTCCCGACCAGCACCAGCTGCGTACCTTGCGCCGCCGCGCGGCGGGACTGCGGCGCTACCTGGCGCCGCAACGGGAAATCTACTCGCAGATGATCCGCTACAAGGCCGCCTGGACGGTGGCCGACGACGCCGACTACTGGAACGAGCTGTACAACCGCCTGACCCGCAACCTGGAGGAGCTGGAGCTGGAGCTGGTGCGCGAGCGCATCAGCCTGATCCAGGAGGCCGAACATCGTCGAATCACCGAGCGGATGAACCGCACCATGTACCTGCTTGGTATCATTACCGGCTTTTTCCTGCCCATGAGCTTCGTGACCGGGCTCCTGGGCATCAACGTCGGCGGCATTCCTGGCTCGGACGCGCCCTACGGTTTCGCCGCAGCCTGCGTGGTGATCCTAGGTATCGTGGCTTTCCAGTGGTGGATCTTCCGCCGTATGCGTTGGCTCTGAGTGTGACTTTTGAGGTGGTGGGGCGTCAGAAACCTCACACAGGCGAGGTGCGCATGCACGACCCATTTGAAGAATCCCTGCGCGATCTGCTGCGAATGCCCCCGGAACAGCCGGGCGACGATTCGCGCCTGGATCGCGTCCTGAAGACCGCCAACCGCCAGGTCGGCGCCGGCGATCTGTTCAGCCTGATGGGGCACTGGTTCCAGGCCCTGTCGATTGGCGTGAGCCGCGGCGCCGCGCACCTTGCGCCGGTTACGCGCCGCGCGCAGAATTCCGCCCCTTCCGCTGACAAGGCCGACTGAACATGCAATTCGACATCTGGACGCAAAGCCTGCTCACCGCCATGAACACCCTGTGGGGCAAGCTGGCCGGGTTCATTCCGAACCTGCTCGCCGCGCTGGTGATCGTGCTGCTGGGCTTCGTCGTCGCCAAATTGCTCGACGCACTGCTCTCCAAGCTGCTTGCCAAGCTCGGCCTGGATCGCCTGATGGCCGGAACCGGCCTGACCAAGCTGCTGGCGCGCGCCGGCATCCAGGTGCCGGTGTCGACGCTGATCGGCAAGATCATCTACTGGTTCGTGCTGCTGGTGTTCCTCGTCTCCGCCGCCGAGTCCCTCGGCCTGCAGCGCGTCTCGGCCACCCTGGACATGCTCGCGCTGTACCTGCCCAAGGTGTTCGGCGCGGCGCTGGTGCTGATCGTCGGCATCCTCCTCGCCCAGCTGGCCAACAGCCTGGTGCGCGGCGCCGCCGACGGCGTCGGCCTGGAGTACGCCAATGGCCTGGGCCGTGTCGCCCAGTGGCTGGTCATCATCATCAGTATCTCGGTGGCCATCGGTCAGCTCGAGGTCAAGACCGACCTGCTCAACTACATCATCGCCATCGTGCTGATCACCATCGGCCTGGCCGCGGCGCTCGCGCTGGGCCTGGGCAGCCGCGAGGTGGCGGGACAGATCATTGCGGGTATCTACGTGCGGGAGCTGTATCAGGTCGGACAACAGGTGAAAGTCGCGGATGTCGAAGGCATCATCGAGGAAATTGGAACCATCAAGACTATTCTGCTGACTGATGAGGGTGAGCTGGTGTCCATCGCCAACCGTATCCTCCTCGATCAGCGTGTAACCAGTCGCTGAAGATGATGACCGATTGCCGGTGCGCCTCGCTCGCAGGTGCGCTGGACGCTGACTTGACCTGGCCCGACCCGACTTGAACAAGCCGCAATCACTGTCCTTGCGCTATGACCCGCGCCAGCTCACCGACGAGGAGCTGGTGGAGCGTTCTCACGAGGAGCTTTACCACGTGACACGGGCCTATGAAGAGCTGATGCGCCGCTACCAGCGCACGCTGTTCAACGTCTGTGCGCGCTATCTGGGCAACGACCGGGACGCCGATGATGTGTGTCAAGAGGTCATGCTCAAGGTGTTGTATGGTCTGAAGAACTTCGAGGGAAAGTCGAAGTTCAAGACCTGGCTGTACAGCATCACTTACAACGAGTGCATTACCCAATATCGGAAGGAAAGACGTAAACGCAGATTGCTCGATGCGCTGAGTCTGGATCCAGTAGAGGAAGCCTCTGAAGAGAAGGCTCCGAAAGTCGAAGAACGGGGTGGGCTAGACCGCTGGCTAGTTCATGTCAATCCCATTGATCGGGAAATCCTCGTGCTTCGATTTGTCGCCGAACTGGAGTTCCAGGAGATCGCTGACATCATGCACATGGGGCTCAGTGCCACCAAGATGCGCTACAAACGTGCACTCGATCGAATGAGAGAAAAGTTTTCCAATGTGACGGAATCTTAGTCTGGGAAATATTGTCTCTCTGTTTGGGAAGTTCTGATAAACTTGCCACCCAAGTTGTACGGCCTATGGTTTGACAACTTATTGACCACCAAGATGGGGATTTAACGGATGAAACTGAAGAACACCTTAGGCGTCGTAGTTGGCTCGCTGATCGCCACCGCCGCTGTCAACGCGTTCGCTCAAGGCCAGGGCGCCGTCGAAGTCGAAGCCTTCGGCAAGCGCTACTTCACCGACAGCGTTCGCAACATGAAGAACGCGGACCTGTACGGCGGTTCCGTTGGCTACTTCCTGACCGACGACGTCGAGCTGGCTCTGTCCTACGGTGAGTACCACGACGTACGTGGTACCTACGAGACTGGCAACAAGAAGGTCCACGGCAACCTGAGCACCCT
The DNA here is from genome assembly GCF_014204515.1 of Pseudomonas nitroreducens. Lineage (GTDB taxonomy): Bacteria > Pseudomonadota > Gammaproteobacteria > Pseudomonadales > Pseudomonadaceae > Pseudomonas > Pseudomonas nitritireducens_A. Next base: position 118,478 of record NZ_JACHLI010000012.1, read on the forward strand.
GGACGCCATCTACCACTTCGGCACCCCGGGCGCTGGCAACCTGCGTCCCTACGTCTCGGCTGGTATCGGTCACCAGAGCCTGACCAACATCAACTCCGACAACGGTGGCCGTCAGAACCTGACCATGGCCATGATCGGCACCGGTCTGAAGTACTACTTCACCGAAAACTTCTACGCCAAAGCCAGCCTCGACGGCCAGTACGGCCTGGAGAACCGCGTCAACGGTCACCAGGGCGAGTGGATGGCCGGTCTGGGCGTGGGCATGAACTTCGGTGGCGGCGCCAAGCCGGCCCCGGCTCCCGAGCCGGTTGATGAAGTCTGCTCCGACTCCGACAACGATGGCGTCTGCGACAACGTCGACAAGTGCCCGAACACCCCGGCCAACGTCACCGTTGACGCCAACGGCTGCCCGGCTGTTGCTGAAGTCGTTCGCGTTCAGCTGGACGTGAAATTCGACTTCGACAAGTCCAAGGTCAAAGAGAACAGCTACGCTGACATCAAGAACCTGGCTGACTTCATGAAGCAGTACCCGTCCACCTCCACCACCGTTGAAGGCCACACCGACTCCGTCGGCACCGACGCCTACAACCAGAAACTGTCCGAGCGTCGTGCCAACGCCGTTCGTGACGTACTGGTCAACGAGTACGGTGTTGAAGGCGGCCGCGTAAACGCCGTTGGTTATGGTGAGTCCCGTCCGGTTGCTGACAACGCAACTGCCGAAGGCCGCGCCATCAACCGTCGCGTTGAAGCTGAAGTAGAAGCCCAGTCCAAGCAGTAATCGGTCTGAGCTCCTGAGAAAACCCCGGCCTCGGCCGGGTTTTTCTTTGCCTGCAGGAACCTGAGGTTCAGGCGCTGCGGGCCAGGATTGCCTGTTGCGCAGCGGCGGCCACTTCGCCGATCACCAGGATCGCCGGGCTCTTCAGGGCGAAGCGTCGGGCGTCCTCCAGCATGTCGCACAGGCAGCTCCGGTATTCGCGCTGGGAGGGCAGGGAGGCGTTCTCGATCATCGCCACCGGTGTATGGGCGGCCATTCCCCCATCGAGCAGGCCGTCGCGGATTTCCGTCAGTTTCGCCACGCCCATGTAGACCACCAGGGTGGTTCCGCCTTCGGTCAGGCCTCGCCAGTTCAGTGGGCTGTCGTCCTGGGTGTGGGCGGTCACCAGGGTCACCCCTCGGCTGACGCCGCGCAGGGTCACGGAGATGCCGCACTGGGTGGCAGCGGCCAATCCGGCAGTGATGCCGTTGACCAGTTCGCAGTCGATGCCCCGCGCAGTCAGCCAGTCCGCCTCTTCGCCGCCACGGCCGAAGATGCACGGATCGCCACCTTTCAGGCGTGCCACGCGGCGGCCTTGACGGGCGTAGCGCAGCATCAGGCGGTGGATGAAATCCTGTGGCGTTGAGCGGCAGCCGCCACGCTTGCCGACGGATATCACCCGCGCGGCCGGGCAGTGCTCCAGTATTGCCGGATTCACCAGGTCGTCGATCAGGACCACATCGGCCTGCGCCATGGCTCGGACGGCCTTCAGGGTCAGCAGTTCCGGGTCGCCCGGGCCGGCGCCGATCAGCCAGACTTTTCCACTCATGTCATTCTCCTCGGGCTGCCGTCTTCGCGGCTTGATTCAGGCGGTCGCCGCCAGCGGTTTTCGCGCCAGCAGGCGCTTGATTTCCGGGACGCAGGAGCCGCAGGCGGTCCCGCATTTGAGTGCGCATTGGAGGCCTTGCAGGTCCAGGCCCTGGTCGATGCCCGCCTGGATGCGGCTCTGGCTGACGTTAAGGCAGTTGCACAGGGTCTTGTCGGCCGGTACGCCGGCCTTGCCCGGGGAGGCGCTGAGTGGAGCGAGCAGCCAGCGGCGCAGCTCCTGGTCGGCGCGGCCGGCCTTCCACAGTTCACGTAGCCATTCCCGGGCGGCGGTTTCACCGGCCAGGCGCAGCGCGACGATTCGCGCTTGTTCGATGCGTACGCGCTTGCCAACGGTGCGGCGCGGGTCGTCATAGGCCATGACCGGGCCGTCGCCCAGGTCGAGCAAGGCGTCGATGCGGGCCAGCCACTCTGCGCTGGGCGCCTCAATGTGCGCGGCGCGGATCACCAGCGCCGGGCGTTCCCGGCCGGTGGGGCTGAAGCTGGCATAGCGCAGTTCTTCGAACAGCGGGCGCAGTGCGTCGAAGCGCTGCTGCACCTCGCCTTCCACCAGGGCGAAGAATTGCCAGGGCAGTTCGATGCGGCTGACTTCCACGGTGGCGTGTTTCAGCTCCGGCTGGCGCGACAGCGGGTCCACCGCCGGCAGAGTGAGCACGTTGATGCCCAGCCCCTTGAGATAGCGGTCGCCCCAGTGCATCGGCAGGAAAGCCTGGCCTGGGCGCAGGCGCTCGTCGGCTTGCACCGGCAGTACCAGTTCGCCGCGGCGGCTGTGCAGGCGTACCAGTTGGCCGTCACCCAGGCGTCGGCGGCGCAGTTCCTCCGGGTGCAGGCCGAGCACCGCTTCTTCCACGTGGCCGAACAGTTGCGGCGCCGTGCCGGTGCGGGTCATGCCATGCCAGTGATCACGCAGGCGGCCGGTATTGAGGACCAGCGGGTAGCGCGCGTCGCGCTTTTCCTTCGGCGCGCGGAAGGGCTCGGCGATCAGCCGGGCGCGGCCGCTCGGGGTCGGGAACTGGCCATCTTCGTACAGGCGTGGGAGACCCTGCGTTGCGCCGGATGGGAATGGCCATTGCTGCGGGCCGCGAGCATCCAGCAGCGCGTAGTCGATGCCGGATAGGTCAAGATCACGCCCACGGGTCAGCTGCCTGTATTCGTCGAACAGCGCGGACGCCGAGTCGAAGTCGAACAGGCTGCCCTGGCCGGGGCGCAACCTTTGTTCCAGGCGACGGGCGAAGTCGCAGACGATGTGCCAATCCGCCCGTGCTTCGCCGAGAGCAGGAACGGCCGGGCGCACGTGACTGATGCGGCGCTCGGAGTTGGTCACCGTGCCTTCCTTCTCGCCCCAGCTGGCGGCCGGCAGCAGCAGGTCGGCGTACTGGCAGGTCTCGCTGGTGCGGAAGGCTTCCTGGACTATGACGAAGGGGCAGGCGGCCAGGGCTTCGCGCACACGGGTCTGGTCCGGCAGTGATTGCGCGGGGTTGGTGCAGGCGATCCACAGCGCCTTGATGCGCCCGTCGTGGACCGCATCGAAGAGCTCGATGGCGCTGAGGCCGGGTTTTTCCGGCAGCTGTTCGACGCCCCAGTAGGCGGCCACTTCCGCACGGTGCTCGGCGTTGCCGGCCTCGCGGTGGCCGGGCAGCAGGTTGCACAGGCTGCCGGTCTCGCGGCCGCCCATGGCGTTGGGCTGGCCGGTGAGGGAGAAGGGGCCTGCGCCGGGGCGGCCAATCTGCCCGGTGGCCAGGTGCAGGTTGATCAGCGCGCTGTTCTTGGCGCTGCCGGCGGTGGACTGGTTCAGGCCCATGCACCAGAGCGAAAGGAAGGCCGGCGCCTGGCCGATCCACTGGGCGGCGCGCTGCAGGTCGTCCACGGCGATGCCGCAGATGTCTGCCACGGCCAGCGGACCGTAGTCACGCACCAGCGCTTTGAGTTCATCCAGGCCTTCGGTGTGGGTGTCGATGAAGGAGCGGTCGATCCAACCTTCCCAGAGAAGGATGTGCAGGATGCCGTGGAACAGCGCAACGTCGGTGCCTGGCAGGATCGCCAGGTGCAGGTCGGCCTGTTCGGCGGTGTCGGTGACGCGCGGGTCGATGACGATCAGCTTCATCTCCGGGCGCCGCGCGCGGGCTTCTTCCAGGCGGCGGAACAGCACCGGGTGGGCGTAGGCCATGTTGCTGCCGGCGATCATCACGCAGTCGCTCAGCTCGATGTCCTCGTAGCTGCAAGGCGGGGCGTCGGCGCCCAGGCTGCGCTTGTAGCCGACCACCGCCGAGGACATGCACAGGCGCGAGTTGCTGTCGATGTTGTGGGTGCCGACCAAGGCGCGGGCGAGCTTGTTGAAGGCGTAGTAGTCCTCGGTCAGCAACTGCCCGGAGACGTAGAAGGCCACGCTGTCCGGACCGTGTTCGCGGATCGTTTCGGCGAAGACGCCGGCGGCGTGCTCCAGCGCGGTGTCCCAGTCGGTGCGGCTGCGCGACAGGCCCTTGCCCAGGCGCAGCTCGGGAAATTGCGCGCGAGCGGCGGCATCGCCGGTGAGGTGCAGGGTCGAGCCCTTGCTGCACAGGCGGCCGAAGTTGGCCGGATGCTGCGGGTCGCCCTGCACGCCGAGGATGCGCTCGTCGTCGTGCTCGATCAGTACGCCGCAGCCCACGCCGCAGTAGCAGCAGGTGGATGCGGTGGTGCGACGGTTCGGGGTCATGGCATCCACCTCTCTTGGCAACCTCAGGCGCAGTTGGCTACAGCGGCGCGCAGGGCCAACAGCACGCGGCCATCCTCGATCTTCACTTCGTGGCGATGCGCGCAGCCCTGGTCGGGGGCGACGGCCTCGCCGCTTTCCAGCTCGATCTGCCAGTTGTGCAGCGGGCAGGCGACGCGCTTGCCGTAGATCAGGCCCTGGGACAGCGGGCCGCCCTTGTGCGGGCAGCGGTCGTCGAGGGCGAAGACCTCGTCGTCCGAGGTGCGGAAGATCGCGATGTCGCCCTTGGGGCCGGCGATGACGCGCGAACCCAGCGGGTTGATGTCGTCCAGGGCGCAGATGTCGAACCAGTTCATGGGGTGTCTCCAGCAAGCGGATAGGAAGGGCCAGGTATCGACTCAGACGGTTTCCAACTGCTGGAGAGGAATTCGTTCGAACTCCTTCTTCAGCGGCTGCTGGGCGATACGCTCCTGCCACGGGTCCTGCTCCAGCGACAGGGAGAACTGCAGGCGGGCATTGAGCGCCTGGCGGTTTTGGGCGTCCTCCAGCACGGCCTTGCGGATGCGCTCCATGCCGACCCGTTGCAGGTAGTGCACGGTGCGTTCGAGATAGAAGGCCTCTTCGCGGTAGAGCTGGAGGAAGGCACCGCTGTACTCGCGGACTTCGTCGGCGGTCTTGAGCTTGACGAAGAACTCCGCCACCTCGGTCTTGATCCCGCCGTTGCCGCCGATGTAGAGCTCCCAGCCGGAATCCACGCCGATGATGCCGATGTCCTTGATGCCGGCCTCGGCGCAGTTGCGCGGGCAGCCGGAGACCGCCAGCTTGACCTTGTGCGGCGACCACATGTTGAACAGGTCGTGCTCCAGGTCGATGCCCAGCTGGGTCGAGTTCTGTGTGCCGAAGCGGCAGAACTCGCTGCCGACGCAGGTCTTCACGGTGCGGATGGATTTGCCGTAGGCGTGGCCAGAGGGCATGTCCAGTTCCTTCCAGATGGCCGGCAGGTCGTCCTTTTTGACCCCCAGCAGGTCGATGCGCTGGCCGCCGGTGACTTTCACCATGGGCACCTGGTACTTGTCGGCAACGTCGGCGATGCGCCGCAGTTCGGCGGCATTGGTGACGCCACCCCACATCCGCGGAACCACCGAGTAGGTGCCGTCCTTCTGAATGTTGGCGTGGGCGCGTTCGTTGATCAGGCGCGACTGCGGGTCGTCCTTGGCCTCACCCGGCCAGGTGGAGATCAGGTAGTAGTTCAGCGCCGGGCGGCAGGTGGCGCAGCCGTCCGCGGTGCGCCAGTCGATGAAGCGCATGGCGCTGCTCAGGGTAACCAGGTGATGCTCGCGGATCGCCTGGCGCACCTGGCCGTGGTTTAGGTCGCTACAGCCGCAGATGGCTTTCTCGCTCTTGGGCTTCACGTCCGCCGCGCCGCCCACGGTGCTGATCAGGATCTGCTCCACCAGCCCGGCACAGGAGCCGCAGGAGCTGGCGGCCTTGGTGTGCTTCTTCACCTCGTCGACGCTGAACAGGCCGTTCTCCTGGATGGCCTTGACGATGGTGCCCTTGCACACGCCGTTGCAGCCGCAGACTTCGGCGGTATCCGGCATGTTTGCCGCGCTGCTCTGGCCCTGGTGGCCGACGTCGCCGATGCTGCTCTCGCCGAACATCAGGTGGTCACGGATTTCGCCGACGTTGTGGTTCTCGCGGATCTGCCGGAAGTACCAGCCACCGTCGGCGGTATCGCCGTAGAGGCAGGCGCCGACCAGCACGTCGTCCTTGATCACCAGCTTCTTGTACACACCGCCGATGGGGTCGGAGAGGGTGATGGTCTCGGTGCCTTCGCCACCCATGAACTGGCCGGCGGAGAACAGGTCGATGCCGGTGACCTTGAGCTTGGTGGAGGTCACCGAGCCCTGGTAACGGGCGAAGCCGAGCATGGCCAGGTGGTTGGCGCAGACCTTGGCCTGCTCGAACAGCGGCGCCACCAGCCCGTAGGCGATGCCGCGGTGGCTGGCGCATTCGCCCAGGGCGTAGATGCGCGGGTCATAGGTCTGCAGGGTGTCGTTGACCAGGATGCCGCGGTTACAGGGCAGGCCGGTCTTTTCCGCCAGCTCGGTATTGGGGCGGATGCCGGCGGCCATCACCACCAGGTCGGCGGCGATCACCTCGCCGTCCTTGAAGCGCACGGCGCAGACGCGGCCGTTGCCGTCGTCGATCAGTTCTTCGGTGTGGGTGTTGAGGCGGAACTGGATGCCGCGCGATTCCAGCGCTTCCTGCAGCAGCTTGCCGGCCGTGCGGTCCAGCTGGCGTTCCAGCAGCCAGTCGGAGAGATGCACCACGGTGACGTCCATGCCGCGCTGCTTGAGGCCGTTGGCCGCCTCCAGCCCGAGCAGGCCGCCACCGATGACCACCGCGTGGCTGTGGCTGGCGGCGGTGTCGATCATGGTCTGGGTGTCGGCGATGTCGCGGTAGCCGATGACACCCTGCAGGCGGCTGCCCGGCACCGGCAGGATGAAGGGGTTGGAGCCGGTGGCGATCAGCAGGCGGTCGTAGTCGGCCTCGCTGCCGTCCTCGGCGTAGACCTTGCGGCGATGGCGGTCGATGCGGCTGACCTTGCGGTTGAGCAGCAGGCGGATGCCGTTCTCGCTGTACCAGTTGAGGTCGTTGAGGACGATGTCCGCGAAGGCCTGCTCACCGGCCAGGACGGGGGAGAGCAGGATGCGGTTGTAGTTGGGATGGGGCTCGGCGCCGAACACGGTGATGTCGTAGAGGTCGGGGGCGATCTTCAGCAGTTCTTCCAGGGTCCGCACACCGGCCATGCCGTTGCCGATCAGTACGAGCTTGAGCTTTTTCATGTCAGGGCTCCGTCACGCAAAGCTGAAACACGGAAAACAAAAAAGGCGTCCCGCCGGTTACCCAGCGAGGACGCCTTTGTCCAAGTCCCGATCGATCGGGAAGTGCGAGCCTCTTCGTTGAGGGCCGCGCTTTTGTAGATTGTTGAAACGGTCATTGCAGGGGCTGTGCCAACTTGTTGGTTGTCCGGTTTCCGGGGCTTTCAGCTGGCCTGGTCTGCCCTCCGGCCTTGATGCTGCACTGCGGTGATGCGTTCTGAACCGATCTGGTGCGCCTTCAACCCCCGTGCAGCAGCCAGAACAGCAGCCCCAGGTTGATCGCCAGCGAGGCCAGTGCGACGCCGCGCCAGACCCGCAGCGGCTCGCGCTCCAGCAGTGGGCGCGGGCGCGCCGGGGGCTGGCGTTCACCTTGCTCCAGGGCGAGCAGGCATTGCTCGGCGGTCTCGAAGCGCTGCTGCGGCCGGGCGGCGATCAGTTTCGCCAGCCAGTCGTCGAGCCAGGCCGGTATGTCCGGACGGTGGCGGCTGGCCGGGGCCGCCGCGCCGAAGCGCGGATGCTGGAAGGCTTCGATCTCGCCATAGGGGTAATGGCCACAGAGCAGGCGGTAGAGCGTGACGCCTGCTGCGTAGAGGTCCTGGCGAGCATCTGGCGCCGCGCCCTCGAAGGATTCCGGGGCGAGATAGCTCGGGGTACCGGGCAGATCGTGCGGGTCTTCCTGCGATAGTCCGGGGCAGTAGGCCAGGCCGAAGTCCAGCAGGCGCAGTTCGCCGTCGTCGGCCCAGTGCAGGTTCTCCGGCTTGATGTCCCGGTGCAGGATGTTGCGCCGGTGCAGCTGGCCCATACCGCGCAGCAGGCGCTGGGCGAGGCCCAGCCAGTCAAACAGGTTCAGCGGGCCGCTGAGCTTCAGGTGCTGGTCCAGCGTCTGCCCCGGATACTCGCGCATCACGTAGTACAGGTGCTGGCGTTGCGGGAGGCTGTGCAGCTCGGGGAAGTAGCGGCCCTGCACACGGCGCAGGAACCATTCTTCCAGCAGCAGCGCCTGGGCGGCCTCCGGGGAGTCGCGCAGCGACGGCGGCAGGGTCTTGAGCAGCCAGGGGCGATTCTGTCGGTCGCGCACGCGGTAGATCAGCGATTGGCGGGACTGGGCCAGCCTGCCTTCGATCTGCCAGCCTTCGAAGTCCTGAGCGTCCCGCAGTGCAGGTGGGGCAGGCCAGTGGTCGAGTTGGGCCAGGGCGTCACCAAGGCTTGTCGGCGGCAGTTCGTCCACCTGCAGGAGCAGGGCGCTGGCGTTGTCCTGGCTGCCGGCCAGGTGGGCGGCGCTGACCAGTGCGTCGACGCAGGCTTGCTGGCTCTGTGCGTCCTCCAGCAGGCGCTGGATGGCGCTATCACCCAGGGTGGCCCAGATACCGTCGCTGACCAACAGGAAGCTCTGTCCGGCTTCGAGTTCACCATCGCAGTAGTCCACCACCAGGTGCTGGTCGAGGCCCAGCGCGCGCTTGAGCACGTGCTGCATGCCGGGCTGTTCCCAGACGTGGTCCCGGGTCAGGCAATCCAGAACTCCTGCGTGCCAGCGGTACAGGCGGCAGTCGCCGACATGGGCGAGGGTGAAGCGCCGGCCCCGCAGGACCAGTGCAGTGAGGGTGGTGAGCAGCGGCTGGCCGCCGCCGTTGGCCTGCAGCCAGCGGTTCTGTGAGATCAGCAGGCGGTCGAGGGCCTGGGCGACGGCCCAGGTCTCGGGGGTGGCGTAGTAATCGGCGGCCAGCGCCTGCAGAGTCAGGCGGGCGGCCAGTCCACCGTCGGCGCAATGACTGACGCCGTCGGCGATGGCGAACAGGTGCCCCTTGCTGGCGGCCAGCCCGGCGGGCGGGGTAACCACCCGCAGGGCATCCTGGTTCTCGTCCCGCGGGCCGGTGGCGCTGGCCTGGGCGAAGCTCAGGGCCAGGCTCATGTTTCGAACTTACGGGATGGATTGGCGCTCGGGGTCTCCCTCACCCTAAACCTCTCCCGGAGGGAGAGGGGACCGTTCGGTGCAGGATGAAGCCTCAGCGTCAGCCGGTACGGACAGCTCTCTCTCCCTGAGGGAGAGGGCTGGGGTGAGGGGGACAGCACAGACACGGATTGACCCGTGAAAAGACTGTTGCTCCTGCCGAAAATACGTGTCGCTGCAAGGGGCATGGCTACACCCGCGCCGCTGTAACGGCCGCGCTGCCCCAGGTGGTACGCCAGCGCGCTTTCACCGCATGCAGGCCGAACCAGGCCAGTACGCCGAGGCTGGCGAACAGCCAGAGGCCGATCTGGTAGTCACCGGTGGCCTGCTTGATCGCGCCCAGCCCCGCTGTCAGGCAGAAACCACCGATACCGCCGGCCATGCCGATCAGGCCGGTCATCACGCCGATGGTCTGGCGGAAGCGCTGCGGTACCAGTTGGAACACCGCACCGTTGCCTGCGCCCAGACTGAGCATCGCGCACACGAACAGGCTCAGCGCTGCCACCGCGCTGGGCAGGTGGAAGCCGACGGCGGCGATGCAGATCGCGGCGACGGTGTACATCACCAGCAGGCTGCGGATGCCGCCGATGCGATCGGCCAGCGCGCCGCCCAGCGGACGCATGAGGCTGCCGGCGAAGACGCAGGCGGCGGTGTAGTAGCCGGCCTGCACCGGGTCGAGGCTGTACTGGTCGTGGAAGTAGCCGGGCAGGGTGCTGGCAAGGCCCAGGAAGCCGCCGAAGGTCACGCTGTAGAAGAACATGAACCACCAGCTGTCACGGTCGCCGAGGGCCTTCAGGTAGTCCGCCAGGGATTTGGCCGGCGGGCGTTCCGGGGCGTTGCGGGCGAGCACAGCGAACACCACCAGGGTGGCCAGCAGCGGGATCAGCGCGAAGCCGAAGACATTCTGCCAGCCGAACGCGGCGGCGATGGCCGGGGCGAACAGCGCGGTGAGCACGGTGCCGGAGTTGCCGGCGCCGGCGATGCCCATGGCCTTGCCCTGGTGCTGCGGCGGGTACCACTGCGAGGCCAGCGGCAGCGCCACGGCGAAGGAGGCGCCGGCCATGCCCAGCAGCACGCCGAGGATCATCGCCTGCTCCAGGCTGTGGATGCCCAGCCGCCAGGCGCCCAGCAGCGCGCCGATGACGATCACCTGGCCGAGGATGCCGGCGGCCTTGGGCGACCAGCGATCGGCCAGCAGGCCCATGAGGAAGCGCAGGATGGCGCCGGAGAGGATGGGTGTGGCGACCATCAGCGCGCGCTGCTGGGTGGTCAGTTGCAGGTCGGTGGCGATCTGCACCGCCAATGGGCCGAGGACGTACCAGACCATGAAGCTCAGGTCGAAATACAGGAAGGCGGCAAACAGGGTCGGCGCATGGCCGGCTTTCCAGAAACTCGTGTTCATCGAACACCTCATCAGCAACGGTAGAAGAGCCCGGTCGGTCGCCACGTGGCAGCTGCCGGGAAGTCCTAAGCCCCTGCGCCGGGGCAAACGAAAAAGGCGTCGCTCCACCCACCGCTGTGCGCGGGTGTGGATGCGACGCCTTTGTCGAAGTCGGGTAATCGCCGTTGACTACCATCGCCCTGTGCAGAGCAAGGCGCGGGCCAGGATGGGAAATTCCAGGCAGATCAGGCAGATGAGGTGGCGGGGTGGATCAGCGTTGAACCATCCGGGGGCGCGCCTAGCTTTGGCGTGCGCCGTCCTGGAGCGTCATGCGACCCAGTTGACGTTGGGGAAGGTGTCGCGGAAGGCCTCGGGGATCGGCGTGACCTTGCCCGCTTGATAGTCGAAGAACACGAAGCCGGACTTGGCCATGGCCACCAGGGTGTCGTCGGCCGGGCGGGTGATGCGGAAGATGATGTCGCCGCCGTACTTGTTGAAGTCCATCACGCCGACCTCGAACAGCAACTGATCGCGGGCGTGGGCCTCGGCGCGGTAGGTGGTAGCGAGGTCGGTGACGATGATGCCGGTCTCACGGATGCCGTAGTCGAACAGGAAGCGCGCGCGGGCCTCGGAGATCATCGAAATCATCGAGTCGTTGCCCAGGTGCTTGGCGCCGTTGATGTCGGTGACCCGGACGGTGAGCTTGGTGCTGTAGAGAAACAGTTCTTCGGGGAATTCCAGTTTCAGGCGGGCCATGGTGTTCTCGGTGACAAGGCGGCGGGTAGTGCGGATGTGCCGGGCATTCTACGCGCAGTCCGCCGCTCCCGTGCCCCATCAGGCCGATGAATGACGACTCAGCGGTGCGCCGAGTTGAGGTGGTACACGGTCACCCGCGCGCCCTCGCTGCTGGCGCCGTAGTTGTCGTTGATGTAGGCGCCGGCCTTGAAGTAGAGCAGCTGCTTGGACCAGGTGGTGCTGAGAATCTTGCGGTAGTAGTTGGCGCGACCGTCAGAAGCCTCCACGCGGATGGCCAGGTTGCCCACCGAGGTGACGCGCAGGCTGTAGTTGAAGCGCTGGTCGAGGGCGACCTTGTCCAGCAGCGGCACGTTGATGCTGGCGCTGTCGTCCGGGTGGTTGCGCACCAGGGCCTCCAGGCGGCCGCTCTGCTGGTCGGGAAAGTAGTGGTACTGCAGCTTGACCAGCGGTTCGCCGTCGCCGGTGTAGGGCGAGCGGCTGTGGATCTGGCCGATGATGATCTTGTTCTTCGAGGGTACCTGCTGGACGCTCATGGTAACGCGCAGTTCGTTGTCGCCCTGGTTGTAGTACCAGTTGGAGACTTCGCCGTCGGTGAGAGTCTCGCGCAGTTCGCTGCGTGGGAAGACGCTGTCGGAGGTGTGGGAGCCGGTTACCGGCACCCAGAACACCACTTGCCCGCCGTCACGCCGGAAGTAGCGGCTTTCGTAGCCGCGGGCAATCTGTTCGGTGCTGACTTCGGTAGGGCTGGGGTCGGTGGGAACGCTGAGGTTCCAGGTCGTGAGGTCGATCATGGGCTTGCCCTTGCTGTGCCGCGCGCGGCAGGTCGGGTGGGCGCCGAGGGGCCTAGCCGGCGGCGACCACTGCGATGCGCCATCGGAACCTGCCGATGACGCTCCAGGGGCCCGGCCTGCAGCCGGGCGAGGGCAGGATAGGCCGTCGCTGGGCTGCCGGGGGCCAGCCCGGCGACTGGCGAATTGATCGCGCCGTGCCTCCGCTGGCAGTTGGCCGGCCCTGTTGCCGCCGTATCAGGGCCCCAGCATCTCGTGCATGGCGATGATCTGCTCGGCCACCTGCACCAGCTTCTGCTGGCGCCCCATGGCCTGGCGACGCATCAGGGTGTAGGCCTCTTCCTCGGCGCAGCTCTTCATCTTCATCAGCAGCCCCTTGGCCAGCTCGATGCGCTTGCGCTCCGCCAGTTGCTGCTCGCGGGCCTGCAACTGGGCGCGCAGGGCCTGGTCACTCTCGAAGCGGGCCATGGCCACGTCGAGGATCGGCTGCAGGCGCCCGGCCTGGATGCCCTCGACGATGTAGGCGCTGACCCCGGAACGGATGGCCTGACGCATCACTTGCGGGTCGTGCTCGTCGGTGAACATGACGATCGGGCGCGGCTGGTCGCGGCTGACCAGCACCACCTGCTCCATCACGTCGCGGCTGGGGGATTCGGTGTCGATGAGGATCACGTCCGGGTGCAGGGCCTCAACCCGTTGTGCCAGGTCGACGGTGAGGCCGGACTCGTCGATGACCTCGAAGCCGCATTCGACCAGGGCGGCCTTGAGGCGCCCGACCTTTTTCGGGGTGTCGTTGATCAGCAGGACGCGCAGCATGCTCAACCTCGCTCCGCCAGGGCGTTCAAGTCGAAACTGCGGGCGTAGCCGGAGGGGTCGCTGCCGTCCCAGAGGCGACCATCGATCAGTGTCGAGGCGCGCATCTCGCCGTCCGGCACGCTGACGCCCACGGCGCTGGCGGCTTCGCGATAGAGGTCGAACTGCTGCACCTGGCGGGCGATGCCGAGGTAGTCGACGTCCTCGCGCAGCAGGCCCCAGCGGCGGAACTGGGTCATGAACCAGAGACCGTCGGAGAGCCAGGGATAATTGGCCTGGCCTTCGTTGTGGAAGCGCAGCGGGTGGGCGTCCTGCCAGGCGTGGCCGAGGCCGTCCTGGTAACGGCCGAGCAGGCGTGGCTCGATGCTGGCGAGTGGGGCGTCGACGTAGGCGTCGCTGCTGATCAGTTGAGCGGCGCTGCGCAGGTTGTCCTCGCTGGCTTCGATGAAGCGGCTGGCGTCCAGCAGGCTCATGACCAGTGCGCGGGCGGTATTGGGGTATTGCTCGACGAATGCGCGGGTGCAGCCCAGGACCTTCTCCGGGTGATCCGGCCAGATCTGCTGGCTGGTGGCGAGGGTGAAGCCCCTGCCTTCGTCCACCGCCAGGGCGCCCCAGGGGCCACCCGCGCAGAAGCCGTCGATGCGCCCGGCCTTGAGGTGTTCGACCATCTGCGCCGGCGGGACCACCAGGCTGCGCACGTCCTGCAGCGGGTGGATGCCGTGACTGGCCAGCCAGTAGTAGAGCCACATGGCGTGGGTGCCGGTGGGGTAGGTATGGGCCAGGGTTAGTTGCGCACCTTTCTGGCGCACGAGGCTTTGCAGTGCTTCAGCACAGGTCACGCCGTCACGCATCAGCGGGGCGGAGAGGTTGATCGACTGGCCGTTCTGGCACAGCCCCATGAGCACGGCCATGTCGGTGGCCGGGGCGCCGCCCAGGCCCAGCTGCAGATCATAGATGAGCCCGTAGAGGCTCTGAGCGGCATCCAGTTCGCCGCTGAGCAGGCGGTCACGTAGCCCCGCCCAGGAGTTCTGCCGTTGTAGGTTGAGGGTCAGGCCGTAGGGCTGGCCGAAGCCCTGGGTGGCGGCCACCACCAGCGAGGCGGAGTCGGTGAGGGCCATGAAGCCCAGGTTGAGTACGGGCTTTTCCGGGGCATCGGAACCGGCCACCCAGGCCAGGCTGCCGGGTAGCGCGCGGGTACTGTCGATCATCTCCACCTCTGAGCGCACTCTGGATGCGAAAAAAAGCGCCGCGCCACCGGTCTGTGAAGGCGGTGGCAGCGACGCCGTTGTCGTTTGTTGATTACCGATTGTTGATTGCCGGGCGATCCGCCGTTGGACCGCAGCTGTCAGACATCGAGCAAGGGCTGTGCCAGCGAGGGGATAGCCAGCATGCAGATAATTGGCCTGCAGATAAAAAGAAGCCCCGCCATGTACCGGCGGGGCGCAGAGGAAGGGAGCGCACCTCTGGAGGGTTCCACAAGGGCACCTGGGCACGGAATTCGGCAGGAGCCTGTCGTCCACCATAGCTCCGGCAGGCGAGGGCGCAACCGTTCAATAAGTATTAGGCCCATTGTTAGGGTGGGGCGGCGGGCGCTCTATTCCGGGCCCTGGAAAAGAAAAGCCCCGCACGGGGCGGGGCTTTTCATCACGCTGGAAGACTCAGACCTGAACGGCCGGGATCTTCGCGTTGGCGGCCGCTTCGCGGAACTCGGCGATCTGGTCGAAGCTCAGGTAGCGGTAGATATCGGCAGACATGCTGTCGATGTCCTTCGCGTAGGCCATGTACTCCTCGACGGTCGGCAGCTTGCCGATGATCGAAGCGACAGCGGCCAGCTCGGCGGATGCCAGGAACACGTCGGTGGCGTCGCCCAGACGGTTCGGGAAGTTACGGGTCGAAGTGGAAACCACGGTGGAACCGGTCTGTACGCGAGCCTGGTTACCCATGCACAGCGAGCAGCCCGGCATTTCCATGCGCGCGCCAGCCTTGCCGTAGATGCCGTAGTAGCCTTCCTCGGTCAGCTGGTGGGCGTCCATCTTGGTCGGCGGAGCCAGCCACAGGCGGGTCGGAATGCCACCCTTGACCTTGTCCAGCAGTTTGCCGGCAGCGCGGAAGTGACCGATGTTGGTCATGCAGGAACCGATGAAGACTTCATCGATCTTGCGGCCTTCGACGCTGGACAGCAGACGGGCGTCGTCCGGGTCGTTCGGCGCGCAGAGTACCGGCTCCTTGACGTCGGCCAGGTCGATCTCGATGACCGCGGCGTATTCGGCGTCCTGGTCGGCGGACAGCAGCTCCGGCTTGGCCAGCCAGGCTTCCATCGCCTGGGCACGGCGTTCCAGGGTACGGGCGTCGCCATAGCCTTCGCCGATCATCCAGCGCAGCAGGGTGATGTTGGACTTCAGGTACTCGGCGATGGCCTCTTCCGGCAGCTTGATGGTGCAACCGGCAGCCGAACGCTCGGCGGAGGCGTCGGACAGCTCGAAGGCTTGCTCGACGGTCAGGTCGTTCAGACCTTCGATCTCGAGGATGCGGCCGGAGAAGATGTTCTTCTTGCCCTTCTTCTCGACGGTCAGCAGGCCGGCCTGGATGGCGTAGTAGGGGATCGCATGGACGAGGTCACGCAGGGTGATACCCGGTTGCAGCTTGCCCTTGAAGCGCACCAGAACCGATTCCGGCATGTCCAGCGGCATGACGCCGGTGGCAGCGGCGAAGGCCACCAGGCCGGAACCGGCCGGGAAGCTGATGCCGATCGGGAAGCGGGTGTGCGAGTCGCCGCCGGTGCCGACGGTGTCAGGCAGCAGCATGCGGTTCAGCCAGCTGTGGATGATGCCGTCGCCCGGACGCAGGGAGACACCGCCGCGGGTCATGATGAAGTCCGGCAGGGTGTGGTGGGTCTTGACGTCGATCGGCTTCGGATAGGCAGCGGTGTGGCAGAAGGACTGCATCACCAGGTCGGCGGAGAAGCCCAGGCAAGCCAGGTCTTTCAGCTCGTCGCGGGTCATCGGGCCAGTGGTGTCCTGGGAACCGACGGTGGTCATCTTCGGCTCGCAGTAGGTGCCCGGACGTACGCCCTGGCCTTCGGCCAGACCGCAGGCGCGGCCCACCATCTTCTGCGCGAGGGTGAAGCCCTTGCCGCTGTCGACCGGAGCTTCCGGCTTCTTGAACAGGTCCGAAGCGCCCAGGCCCAGTTCGGCACGGGCCTTCTCGGTCAGGCCACGGCCAACGATCAGCGGGATACGGCCGCCAGCGCGGACTTCGTCGAGCAGGACCGGGGTCTTCAGCTCGAAGGTGGTGACCACTTCACCGCTGTCATGACGCACGACCTTGCCTTCGTACGGGTAGACGTCGATGACGTCGCCCATGGCCAGGTCGGTGCAGTCGAATTCGATCGGCAGGGCGCCGGCGTCTTCCATGGTGTTGTAGAAGATCGGGGCGATCTTGGTGCCGAAGCAGAAGCCGCCAGCACGCTTGTTCGGAACGTAGGGGATGTCGTCGCCGAAGAACCACAGCACCGAGTTGGTGGCGGACTTACGGGACGAACCGGTGCCGACCACGTCACCGACGTAGGCGACCGGGAAGCCCTTGGCGCGGACCGCTTCGATCTGTTTCAGCGGACCGACGGAACCCGGCTGGACCGGCTCGATGCCGTCGCGGGCCATTTTCAGCATGGCCAGGGCGTGCAGCGGGATGTCAGGGCGCGACCAGGCGTCCGGAGCGGGGGACAGGTCGTCGGTGTTGGTTTCGCCGGGGACCTTGAACACGGTCAGGGTCAGCTTCTCGGCGACGGCCGGACGGGCCTTGAACCACTCGCCATCGGCCCAGGACTGCAGCACGGCCTTGGCGGCGGCGTTGCCTTTCTTGGCGCGCTCGGCGACGTCGTGGAAGGCGTCGAACATCAGCAGGGTGTGTTTCAGCTGCGCGGCGGCGACTTCGGCCAGCTCGGCGTTGTCCAGCAGCTCGACCATGGTGGCGATGTTGTAGCCGCCTTGCATGGTACCCAGCAGCTCGAGGGCGCGGGTCTTGGAGAGCAGCGGGGAAGTGGCTTCACCCTTGGCGACGGCGGACAGGAAACCGGCCTTGACGTAGGCAGCTTCGTCCACGCCCGGCGGTACGCGGTTGGTGATCAGGTCGAGGAGAAATTCTTCTTCGCCGGCCGGCGGGTTCTTCAGGAGTTCGACCAGACCAGCGGTCTGTTCGGCGTTCAGCGGCTGGGGCACGACGCCCTGGGCGGCACGCTCTTCTACGTGTTTGCGATAGGCTTCAAGCACAGTATTTCCCTCATCAGTGGTCCCGGAGGACGCGTATCCAGGAGACCCCTCCGATCCATTCGTCAGGCATGGTGGACGGTAATCCACTGACCTACGACGGCACCGGCGGTCTCCGGGCAGAAGCTGTTTTCAAAGTTTTACGCCGGGGTGGCCAGGGACTGATGGGGCTGGGCGCTTGAGGGAGGCGCCCAGACCGCGCGGCTGCCGGAATCTGTGCTTCGTGACGCTTTGAAAACAGCTTCTTTCGGACAATGACGCCAAAAAGGCGCAGCCATTCTAATGGAATTCATCGGCCGTGGTAAGCCGATTTGCGTGGCGTCAAAGGGTGATCTTGCCTAGACAAAGGGCTAACATGCCCGCTTTGCCAGCCATCTGTTTGCCCATGTCTTCGCAACGCATCAAAACTCCCTGTGTCGGTCTCTGCTCGACGGTCTATGGCGACCTGGTCTGCCGTGGCTGCAAGCGCTTCCACCACGAGGTGGTGAACTGGAATCGCTACGGCGACGAGGAGAAGCGGGCGGTCCTGAGCCGCCTGGAGATCCTGCTGACGCAGGTGATGATGGCCAAGCTGGAAGTCTTCGATGCGTCCCTGTTGCGCAGCCAGCTGGAACAGCGGCAGATCCGCTTCGTCCCCGAGCAGTCGCCCTATTGCTGGGCCTACCAGCTGATCGCCCGCGGCTCGCGGATGATCAACCAGGTGGAAGCCTATGGCCTGGCGCTGCTGCCGGAGTTCCGCGGCTGGCCGCTGCCGGACCTGCGCGACGCCATCGACAAGGAGTTCTTCATCCTCTCCGAGGCGCATTACGAGCGCTACATCGCGCCGAGTTTTCTGGCCGAGGGGCTGGAGCCGCAGGCCTGATTTACCCCGTGCAATGAAAAAGCCGCCTTGGAGGGCGGCTTTTTTGTGGGCTTTCTGTAGGAGCGAGCTTGCTCGCGAACGGATCCCCCGGCGACTCCAGCGTCGGGAGGGTTCGCGAGCAAGAACTGGGCGTCCCCTCGCTCCTACAGATACCTGCGCTGTCAGGGCTTGGCGGCAATCTCTTCCAGGTGGGCGATGATGTCGTCCGGCTTGAGCACCAGGATGTCGCTCTCCAGGGAGTCCAGCACCACTTCGGCGGTATTGCCGATCAGTGCGCCGGCGAACCCGGTGCGCGCCACGCTGCCAATCACTGTGACGGCGGCGTCGAGGTTGTGCGCGGCGCTGGGGATCAGTACGTCCGCCGGGCCTTCCTCGATGTGCAGGTGCTGGTCATCCACGCCATATTCGGCCTGGAACGCCTTGCACGCCTCGCGGTACTTGGCCTCGATGGTTTCGCTGAGCTGGAAGGTCGGGTCGGCGGCGGAAAGCATGGGCGAGGGGTGCGCGCTGATCACGTGCAACTGGCCATGGGCGAGGCCGGCGATATCGTAGGCGTGGCTGACGATCCCGGCGTGCAGGGTGCGGTGCTCGACGTCGTTGTTGCCCACGTCCACTGCGGCGAGGATGTTGCGTCCGGCCCAGGGCAGGCTGGTTTTCACCAGCAGCACCGGGGCGGGGCAGTAGCGCAGCAGCTTCCAGTCGTCGGGGGTGAGCAGGGCTTTCTTCAGCGGGTTGTCCGGACTGTGCTGCTTGACCACCAGGCCGCAGCCTTCGGCCAGCAGCTCGCTGGTGATGGTCTGCTGCAGGCTGTCCTTCCAGGCTTGCCGGCTGGAAGCGCTGAAACCTTCCTGGCGCAGCACCTCGGCGACTTCCTCGAGCTTGGCGCTGTAGTCGGAGCGACGCTCGCAGGCCAGTAGGTGCAGGTGTGACTGGGTCACGCTGGCGATCAGGCGGGCCCGTTTCAGTGCGAGACCTTCCGGCTGGTCCGGGTCCACGACTACGAGGATGCTACGGATGGCTTGCATGATCGTCTCCCTTCGTGCGCGTTGTTTATGTGGAACAACTGTAGTCGGGATATCTCGTTCATGACGTTGAGGCATATCAACGCCCGAAGCTGGTTCCGCGCGGCGGCATTCGTATAATGCTCCGCCTTTATTGCACCGGCCAGCGAACGGCGGGTGCGCACAGAGTTTGCGCGGCCGCGCGGTGGCTGCGGGTGGAGAAAGAACATGCTGTCCGAAATCAGGGAATTCCTCGGTTGTGCCACGCCGGATGCGTGGGTGGAAGCCGCATTGCGGGATCAGGCGGTGATGCTGATCGACCACAAGAACAACGAGTTCAAGGCCGCCAGCACGGCCCTGGCCCTGATCGCCAAGTACAGCGCCCACGAGGAGCTGGTGAACTTCATGTCGCGCCTGGCCCGCGAGGAGCTGCGCCACCACGAGCAGGTGCTGGCGATCCTGAAGAAGCGCGGTATCCCGCTGCGGCCGATCTCCGCCGGCCGCTACGCCTCGGGCCTGCGCGCCGTGGTGCGCAATCATGAGCCGCAGAAGCTGGTGGACACCCTGATCGTCGGCGCCTTCATCGAATGCCGCAGCTGTGAGCGCTTCGCCGCCCTGGTGGATCACCTGGATGCCGACCTGGCGAAGTTCTACGGCTCGTTGCTGAAATCCGAGGCGCGGCACTTCCAGGGTTACCTGAGCCTGGCGCGGCGCTATGGCGACGATGCCGATATCGATCGCCGCGTGGCGGAGATTCGCGAAGTCGAGGCGGGACTGATTCGGTCGCCGGACAGCGAATTCCGTTTTCACAGCGGTGTGCCGGTGGAGCAGGCGGCCTGACCCGTCGCCTGGAATGAAAAAAGCGCCCGATTGGGCGCTTCTTTTTTGCCACTGGTAGGGGCGGGCTTGCTCGCAAACTTGCCGGCACCGGAGTCGTCGGGCAATCCGTTCGCGAGCAAGCTCGCTCCTACAGAAAAGCTCCGCTTAGTCCTTTACCTTCAGGTCCAGCGCCAGGTCGCGCGCGGCCTTGGTGGCCAGTACGCCCATCAGCTGGCCGATTTCGTCCTGGCGGCTGCTGGCGCCGGTCGGGCTGCCCGCCATCATGACGCTGGGTACCGGCGCCTGGGCAGCGGCTTCAGCCCAGACCTTGTTGATGGCGATCAGCGCGTCCAGCTTGGGTTGCAGCGCGCCGTCCGCCTTGATCACCGCTTCACGAGCGTAAGCCTCGGCGTCGGCGGTGATCTTGGTTGCCTGCGCCGTTACCGCAGCCTTGTCACGCAGCAGTTCGGCCGTTTGCTTCTCGATCTCGGCGCGCTGCTTCTCGCGCTCGGCGTTGATCACCGCCAGTTGCTTCTCGGTTTCCGCCTGGGTGGTGCGCTCGATCTGGTCGCGCAGGGTTTCCTGGCGCTTGGCTTCCACTTCCTTCTCGCCGCGGGCGGTGACCAGCAGCTTCTCTTCCTCTTCCTTGAGGCGGTTCTGGCGCGCTACGGCCAGCTCGGCGAGAGCCTGCTGCACCTTGACCATGCGCTGCTTGTACTGCGGGTTGGGGTCAACGTTGGTGATACGCGCTTCCACCACTTCGACGCCGAACTTGCGGAACTGCTGTTGCTTGCGTACCGGGATGCCCTTGCTGTCGGTGACTTTCTCGGTGACGAACTGGCTGGCGTTGTTGTCGCCGAAGCTGCCCTGTTCGGTGCCGGCCTGGAGGATGGCCGTCTGGTGCGGCACGGCGCCGCGCGGGCCGCGCACTTCCTTGCGCTTGATCAGGTACAGGCCGTCGTTGAGCTGGTTTTCGAATTCCGCAGCGAATTCGCTGCGCGCGCCGGCGTAGTAGTCATCGGCGGTCATCAGCGAGGCTGTGGCCTGGAGGGTTTCCTTGATCGCCGGGACCAGCGCGGTACGGATGAAGTTGTCCGGGTTGCGATATTCCTGGGCCATCTTCAGGAACTGGTCGCCGCCGGGCAGGCGGAAGCGCGCCGAGGACTCGACCTTGGCGTCGACGTTGCCGAGGAAGACGATGGGGAAGGCCTCGATGGTGGCGCCGAGCCCGTCGTTGTCGGGGTTGTTGTCGTTGTCGTCGGTGATCAGCACGGACTGCACGCTGATCGCCTTCTTCCAGGTGGTGGCGCGGCCGAACCACTTGGTGGCGTAACCGACGTCGTCGACCACCTTCTCGTCGCCGAAGATGGTGCGCACGTGGGTCATGAAGCCGGCTTCGTTATAGAAGAAGATCCCGTTGAACAGGATGAAGGCGGCAGCGACCAGTGCCAGGGGCAGGGCGCCGAACTTGATGAGGTTTCCCTTGCTGAACATGTTTCTTCCTTGAGTGAGCAAACCGTGAATGCTGCTCAACGCCGCCCCTGCTGGTCAATAGGAAGGGTCTGACAGTGCGAGTGGGTTAACGCCAAAAGGCCACCATTGCGGTGGCCCGGAGCTTCACAGGGTGAAGGGTGCCTGCCGCAGGCCCTGCTCGTCGGCTTCCAGGGCCCAGCCCTGGCGATCCCAGTCGCCGAGGACGATGCGTCGCGCGGGACGGCCATCGATCTCCAGTTCGTGGACGGCGGGGCGGTGGGTATGGCCGTGGATCAGGATGCGCACGCCCTTGTCGCGCATGATGCGTTCAACCTCGGCGGGGGTGACATCGACGATATCGCTGGCCTTCATGCGGGTCTGTGCGCGGCTTTCGCTGCGCAGCCTGCGCGCCAGCTTGTGGCGGGTGGCCAGCGGCAGGTGGCGCAGGATGAACAGCGTCAGCGGGTTGCGCAGCCAGCGGCGCAGCTTCATGTAGGCCACATCGAGGGTGCACAGGCTGTCGCCGTGCATCAGCAGGATTTTCTCGCCGCCCAGGTCGATCAGGCTCGGGTCGCGCAGCAGGGTGCAGCCGGCTTCGCGGCAGAACCCCTGGCCGATCAGGAAGTCGCGGTTGCCGTGCATCAGGTAGATGCGCGTGCCGCTGTCAGAGAGCTCGCGCAGGGCGCGGGCGATGCCGTGCTGGAACTCGTCCATGCCGTCGTCGCCGATCCAGGCTTCGAAGAAGTCGCCGAGGATGTACAGCGCCTCGGCCGCGCGGGCGCGGGTGGCGAGGAAATGCAAGAACGCCCGGGTGATATCCGGGCGTTCCGCTTCGAGATGCAGGTCCGAGATGAACAGGACGCTCATCGACTCACTCGCCGATGACTTCTGCTTTCTCGATGATCACGTCGTCGGCCGGTACGTCCTGGTGGCCGGAGCGCATGGTGGTGGCGACGGTCTTGATCTTGTTGACCACGTCCATGCCGTCCTTCACTTCACCGAACACGCAGTAGCCCCAGCCTTGAACGGTCGGTGCGCTGTGGTTGAGGAAATCGTTGTCGGCGACGTTGATGAAGAACTGCGCGCTGGCCGAATGCGGTTCCATGGTGCGGGCCATGGCAACGGTGCCGACCTTGTTGCCGACGCCGTTGTTGGCTTCGTTCTTGATCGACTTGCGGGTGGACTTCTGTTTCATGCCCGGCTCGAAACCGCCGCCCTGGATCATGAAGTTGTTGATCACGCGGTGGAAGACGGTGTTGTCGTAATGGCCGGCCTTCACGTACTCCTTGAAGTTGGCCACGGTTTCCGGCGCCTTGTCGTCGAACAGTTCAAGGGTGATATCGCCGAAGTTGGTCTGCAGTTTGACGGTGGTAGACATCAGGAATTTCCGCTCTTTGTAAAAATCGAAGGCCTGTCAGGGGGTTGACAGCTTCGGCTATGATAAGCGCTTTGGTTTGGCTGGCCTACCCTGGCCGAACACCAGCATGATCAAGGACACCATGAGCAAGCCTACCGCCGATACGAAAGAAGCCACTGTTGCCGCCAATTTCCTGCGCCCGATCGTTCAGGCCGACCTGGAAAGTGGCAAGCACCAGAAGATCGTCACCCGCTTCCCGCCGGAGCCCAACGGCTACCTGCATATCGGTCACGCCAAGTCCATCTGTCTGAACTTCGGCCTGGCCAAGGAGTTCGGCGGTGACTGCCACCTGCGCTTCGACGACACCAACCCGGCGAAGGAAGACCAGGAATACATCGACGCCATCGAGGCCGACGTGAAATGGCTGGGCTTCGACTGGGCCGGGCAGGTGCGCTATGCGTCCAACTATTTCGACCAGCTGCACGACTGGGCGGTGGACCTGATCAAGGCCGGCAAGGCCTTCGTCTGCGACCTGAACGCCGAGGAAATGCGCGCCTACCGTGGCTCCCTGACCGAGCCGGGCAAGAACAGCCCGTTCCGCGAGCGTTCGGTGGAAGAGAACCTGGACCTGTTCGCCCGCATGAAAGCCGGCGAGTTCCCGGACGGCGCCCGTTCGCTGCGCGCGAAGATCGACATGGCCTCGCCGAACATCAACCTGCGCGACCCGATCCTCTACCGCATCCGCCACGCCCATCACCACCAGACCGGCGACAAGTGGTGCATCTACCCCAGCTACGACTTCACCCACGGTCAGTCGGACGCCATCGAGGGCATCACCCACTCCATCTGCACCCTGGAGTTCGAGGATCATCGCCCGCTGTACGAGTGGTTCCTGGCCAACCTGCCGGTGCCGGCGCAGCCGCGCCAGTACGAATTCGCGCGCCTGAACCTGAACTACACCATCACCAGCAAGCGCAAGCTCAAGCAACTGGTCGATGAAAACCACGTGCATGGCTGGGACGACCCGCGCATGTCGACGCTGTCGGGCTACCGCCGCCGCGGCTACACCCCGGCGTCGATCCGTGCCTTCTGCGACATGATCGGCGTGAACCGCGCCGGCGGCCTGGTGGATATCGGCATGCTGGAATTCGCCATCCGTGACGACCTGGACGCCAACGCCGGTCGTGCCATGTGCGTACTCAAGCCGCTGAAAGTGGTCATCACCAACTATCCGGAAGGACAGGTCGAGAACCTCGAACTGCCGCGCCATCCGAAGCAGGACATGGGCGTGCGCGTGCTGCCGTTCAGCCGCGAGATCTACATCGACGCCAGCGACTTCGAAGAAGTCCCGCCGGCCGGCTACAAGCGCCTGATTCCGGGCGGCGAAGTGCGCCTGCGTGGCAGCTACGTGATCCGCGCCGACGAAGCCATCAAGGATGCCGCCGGCAACATCGTCGAACTGCGCTGCAGCTACGATGAGAACACCCTGGGCAAGAACCCCGAGGGTCGCAAGGTCAAGGGCGTGATCCACTGGGTGCCGGCCGCCGAGAGCGTCGAGTGCGAAGTGCGCCTGTATGACCGTCTGTTCCGTTCCGCCAACCCGGAGAAATCGGAAGAGGGCGGCAGCTTCCTCGACAACATCAACCCGGACTCCCTGGTGGTGCTCAAGGGCTGCCGCGCCGAGCCGTCGCTGGCCGCTGCGACGGCTGAAGATCGCTTCCAGTTCGAGCGTGAAGGTTACTTCTGCGCCGACGCCAAGGACTCCAGGGCCGACGCCCTGGTGTTCAACCGCACCGTGACCCTGCGCGATTCCTGGGGGCAGTGACGGATGGCTGACTTGCAGATCTACAGCACGCTGTCCAAGACCAAGGACAGCTTCAAGCCGCTGGTGGGCAACCAGGTGCGCATGTACGTGTGCGGCATGACCGTGTACGACTTCTGCCACATCGGCCATGCCCGCGTGATGGTGGCGTTCGACGTCATCGCCCGCTGGTTGCGCCATCGCGGCTATGACCTGACCTATGTGCGCAACATCACCGACATTGACGACAAGATCATCCGCCGCGCCCAGGAGAACGGTGAATCGTTCGAAGACCTGACCGCCCGCATGATCGCCGCAATGCACGAGGACGAGGCGCGCCTGTCGGTGCTGCGTCCGGATATCGAACCGCGTGCCACCGGCCATATCGCCGGCATGCACGAGATGATCCAGACCCTGATCGACAAGGGCTACGCCTACGCGCCGGGCAACGGCGACGTCTACTACCGGGTCGGCAAGTTCGCCGGCTACGGCAAGCTGTCGCGCAAGAAGATCGAAGACCTGCGCATCGGTGCGCGGATCGAGGTCGACGAATCCAAGGAGGACCCGCTGGACTTCGTGCTCTGGAAAGGCGCCAAGCCGGGCGAGCCGAGCTGGGAATCGCCCTGGGGTGCCGGGCGTCCGGGCTGGCACATCGAGTGCTCGGTGATGTCCACCTGCTGCCTGGGCGAGACCTTCGACATCCATGGCGGCGGCCCGGACCTGGTGTTCCCGCACCACGAGAACGAGATCGCCCAGAGCGAGGCGGCTACCGGCAAGCTCTATGCGGCCAGCTGGATGCACGCCGGCGCGGTGCGCGTGGATGGCGAGAAGATGTCCAAGTCCCTGGGCAACTTCTTCACCATCCGCGAAGTGCTGGAGAAGTACCACCCGGAAGTCGTGCGCTTCCTGCTGGTCTCCAGCCACTACCGCAGCCCGATCAACTACTCCGAAGACAACCTGAAGGAAGCCAAGGGCGCGCTGGAGCGGTTCTACACTGCGCTGCGCGGCCTGCCGCAGGAAGCTGCCGCGGGTGGCGAGGAGTTCGTCGAGCGCTTCAGTGTCGCGATGGACGACGACTTCGGCACGCCGGAAGCGGTGGCAGTGCTGTTCGAGATGGTCCGCGAGGTCAACCGCCTGCGCGAGAGCGATCCGGCGGCGGCTGCGGTCCTGGCGGCGCGCGTCCGTGAATTGGGTGCTCTGCTCGGTGTTCTGCAGTTGGACGCCGACGAGTTCCTGCAGGCGGGTGCGGCTGGCAAGGTCGACGCGGCACAGGTCGAAGCGCTGATCCAGGCTCGCCTGGATGCCCGCGCGGCGAAGAACTGGGCCGAGTCCGACCGCATCCGCGACGAGCTGACCGCCCTGGGCGTGGTGCTGGAAGACGGCAAGGGTGGGACTACCTGGCGTCTGGCCGAGTAAGGCTCCCCTGGAATTGAAAAAGGCCGCTGATCAGCGGCCTTTTTCTTGCGCGTCGAAAACCTGTCAGGGGTGCAGGTGTTCGGCGGCGTACAGGGTGTTTTCCAGCAGGCAGGCACGGGTCATCGGGCCGACACCGCCCGGCACCGGGGTGATCCAGCTGGCGCGTTCGGCGGCCACGTCGTATTCCACGTCACCCACCAGCTTGCCGTCTTCCTGACGGTTGATGCCCACATCGATGACGATGGCGCCTTCCTTGATCCACTCGCCCTTGACCAGTCCCGGCTTGCCGGCGGCTACGACCACCAGGTCGGCGCGGCGCACGTGGTCGGCCAGGTCACGGGTGAAGCGGTGGGTCACGGTGACGGTGCAGCCGCCCAGCAGCAGTTCCAGCGCCATGGGGCGACCGACGATGTTCGATGCGCCGACGACCACTGCGTCCATGCCGTACAGGTCGACACCGGTGCTCTGCAGCAGGGTCATGATGCCTTTCGGGGTGCAGGGGCGCAGCAGCGGGATGCGCTGGGCCAGGCGGCCGATGTTGAAGGGGTGGAAGCCGTCCACGTCCTTGTCCGGGTTGATGCGCTCCAGAAGCTGGGAGGCGTCGAGGTGGGCGGGGAGGGGCAGCTGGACCAGGATGCCGTCGATGGCCGGGTCGGCATTCAGGCGGTCGATCAGCGCCAGCAGCTCTTCCTGGGTGGTGCTGGCGGGGAGGTCGTAGGCCTGGGAGAGGAAGCCGACCTCTTCACAGTCCTTGCGCTTGTGCGCGACATAGACCTGAGAGGCGGGGTCGCTACCGACCAGGATCACAGCCAGGCCGGGGATGCGCAGTCCTTGCTGGCGGCGTTCATTGACGCGTTGGGCAATCTGCTGGCGGAGGCTGGCGGCGATCGCTTTGCCGTCGATCAGTTTTGCAGTCATGTCGGGGGGATAACCATCAAGGCGGGAGAAAAGAAGGCGCGCATTTTCGCACGCTGCCTCCATAAGGCAAAGGCGGCAGCCCCTGATTTGGCGTAACTCCTTTATCTCTTTGAATTTTTTTTAAAAAAGTTGTTGACGGGGTATGGCCTCATCGATAACATGCGCCCCGCTTGCCGAGCACAGCCTGAAACACGAAAGAGGCGGTGCCAACCGATCGGGTGGTAACACCGGATCTGCTTAGCAAGGGTTGCCGCCACTTAAAGCGCCCGTAGCTCAGCTGGATAGAGCATCCGCCTTCTAAGCGGATGGTCGCAGGTTCGAGTCCTGCCGGGTGCGCCAAGTGGCGTTCGGAACAAGCATGTAATATGGTGGGCGTAGCTCAGTTGGTAGAGCACAGGATTGTGGCTCCTGGTGTCGTGGGTTCGATTCCCATCGTCCACCCCATATTCCGAAGCGCCAGGCCTAGAGCCTGGCGTTTTCGTTTCTGCGGTACCCTGCGGACGTGGTGAAATTGGTAGACACGCTGGATTTAGGTTCCAGTGGCGCAAGCTGTGAGAGTTCGAGTCTCTCCGTCCGCACCATCTTCTTTCCATAAGCTCTCGCATCCGTGAATTTCCGCAGCTTCCGGTCAGGGTGACTTCTGCATTTCTAGCTACTAGAATGCTTGCCCTTGATTCTGGGAGCCGGAAGGACCGGCTTACGTCTGTGCCACGAGGAATATCCATGCAAGTTTCCGTTGAAAGCACCTCCGCTCTTGAGCGCCGCATGACCGTTGGCGTGCCGGCCGAGCGTATCGAGACCGAAGTCAACAAGCGTCTGCAGCAGACTGCTCGTCGCGCCAAGGTTCCTGGCTTCCGTCCCGGCAAGGTGCCGATGAGCGTGATCCGTCAGCGCTACGAAGCCGCCGCTCGTCAGGAAGCCCTCGGTGACCTGATCCAGGAAACCTTCTACGAAGCCGTGGTCGAGCAGAAGCTGAACCCGGCCGGTGCTCCCTCCGTCGAACCGAAAGTGTTCGAGAAGGAGAAGGGCCTCGAGTACATCGCTACCTTCGAAGTCTTCCCCGAGTTCCAGGTTGCCGGTTTCGACGGCATCAAGGTCGAGCGCCTGCAGGCTGACGTGGCTGACGCTGACCTCGACAACATGCTGGAAATCCTGCGCAAGCAGAACACCCGCTTCGAGACCGTTGAGCGCGCCGCGCAGAACGATGACCAGCTGAACATCGACTTCGTCGGCAAGATCGACGGCGAAGCCTTCGCTGGCGGTTCCGCCAAGGGCACCCTGCTGGTGCTGGGCTCCGGCCGTATGATCCCGGGCTTCGAAGAAGGCCTGGTGGGCGCCAAGGCCGGTGAAGAGCGCGTGCTGAACGTGACCTTCCCCGAGGACTACCAGAACCTGGACCTGGCCGGCAAAGCCGCCGAGTTCACCGCTACCGTCAACAGCGTCGCCGAGCCGAAGCTGCCGGAACTGAACGAAGAGTTCTTCGCTCTGTTCGGCGTGAAGGAGAGCACCCTGGAAGGCTTCCGCACCGAAGTTCGCAAGAACATGGAGCGTGAACTGCGTCAGGCCATCAAGTCCAAGGTGAAGAACCAGGTGATGGAAGGTCTGGTCGAGACCAACCCGATCGAAGTTCCGAAAGCCCTGATCGGCAACGAAGTGAATCGTCTGCGCGTCCAGGCTGTCCAGCAGTTCGGTGGCAACATCAAGCCCGACCAACTGCCGGCCGAGCTGTTCGAAGAGCAGGCCAAGCGCCGCGTCGTGCTGGGTCTGATCGTCGCCGAACTGGTCAAGCAGCACGAACTGAAGGCTGACGAGGCCCGCGTTCGCGAAATGATCGAAGAGATGGCTTCGGCTTATCAGGAGCCGGAACAAGTCGTTTCCTGGTACTACAAGAACGACCAGCAACTGAACGAAGTCCGTTCGGTTGTACTGGAAGAACAAGTTGTAGATACTGTCCTGCAGAAGGCCAATGTGACCGACAAGCAGGTATCCTACGAAGACGCGGTCAAGCCTGCAGAAGCTCCGCAAGCGGCCTGATCCAACGCTTCGTTCGATTGTCACAAGCCAGCCTTCGGGCTGGCTTGTGCGTCTATAGAGACATGACTTTTTATTAGGGAGTGATCGTCGGACATGCATAATCCTTATATGCCGCAAGTTCCGAACATTCAGGCCGCTGGTGGTCTGGTGCCGATGGTGGTGGAGCAATCCGCCCGCGGTGAGCGTTCCTACGACATCTATTCGCGCCTGCTCAAGGAGCGGATCATCTTCCTGGTCGGCCAGGTCGAGGACTACATGGCCAACCTGGTGGTGGCCCAGCTGCTGTTCCTCGAGGCCGAGAACCCGGACAAGGACATCCACCTCTACATCAACTCCCCGGGTGGTTCGGTCACCGCTGGCATGTCGATCTACGACACCATGCAGTTCATCAAGCCCGACGTGTCCACCATCTGCGTGGGCCAGGCGTGCAGCATGGGTGCCCTGCTGCTGGCCGGCGGCGCCGCTGGCAAGCGTTACTGCCTGCCGCATTCGCGCATGATGATCCACCAGCCGCTGGGCGGATTCCAGGGCCAGGCCTCGGACATCGAGATCCATGCCAAGGAAATCCTCTTCATCAAGGAGCGTCTGAACAACGTGCTGGCGCACCACACCGGCCAGCCGCTGGACGTCATCGCCCGCGATACCGATCGTGACCGCTTCATGAGCGGCGAAGAGGCCGTCAAATACGGTCTGATCGATCAGGTCTTCACCCAGCGTCCGACCGCCAGCTAAGTCTCTCCGCTGCACCGCGGCCGGTAATCCGGCCGCTCGCGGGCTTGAAAATGCCTGCGAATGCCTTCATCTTGTCCTTCACGTATATCCCCGATTGGAACGATCGAATGACTGACACCCGCAACGGCGAGGACAACGGCAAGCTGCTGTATTGCTCCTTCTGCGGCAAGAGCCAGCACGAAGTGCGCAAGTTGATTGCCGGCCCCTCGGTCTTTATCTGCGACGAGTGCGTCGACCTGTGCAATGACATCATCCGTGAGGAGGTGCAGGAAGCACAGGCAGAGAGCAGTGCGCACAAGCTTCCGGCGCCGAAAGAGATCCGCACCATCCTCGATCAGTACGTGATCGGCCAGGAGCGTGCCAAGAAAACCCTGGCAGTAGCGGTGTACAACCACTACAAGCGCCTGAACCAGCGTGAGCGCAAGGACGACGTCGAACTGGGCAAGAGCAACATCCTGCTCATCGGCCCGACCGGCTCGGGCAAGACCCTGCTCGCCGAAACCCTGGCGCGTCTGCTCAATGTTCCCTTCACCATCGCCGATGCCACCACCCTCACCGAGGCTGGCTACGTGGGCGAAGACGTCGAGAACATCATCCAGAAGCTGCTGCAGAAGTGCGACTACGACGTCGAGAAGGCCCAGATGGGCATCGTCTATATCGACGAAATCGACAAGATCTCGCGCAAGTCCGACAACCCGTCGATCACCCGCGACGTGTCCGGCGAAGGCGTTCAGCAGGCCCTGCTGAAGCTGATCGAAGGCACCGTGGCTTCCGTACCGCCCCAGGGTGGCCGCAAGCACCCGCAGCAGGAATTCCTGCAGGTCGACACCCGCAACATCCTGTTCATCTGCGGTGGCGCGTTCGCTGGCCTGGAAAAGGTCATCCAGAACCGCTCCACCAAGGGCGGCATCGGCTTCAACGCCGAGGTTCGCAGCCAGGAAGCAGGCAAGAAGGTGGGTGAGGCGCTGCGTGAGGTGGAACCGGAGGATCTGGTGAAATTCGGTCTGATCCCCGAGTTCGTCGGCCGCCTGCCGATCATCGCGACCCTCGACGAGCTGGACGAGCCTGCGCTGATGCAGATTCTGACCGAGCCGAAGAACGCGCTGACCAAGCAGTACGCCAAGCTCTTCGAAATGGAAGGCGTGGACCTCGAGTTCCGCCCGGACGCCCTCAAGGCCGTGGCTCGCCGCGCCCTGGAGCGCAAGACCGGCGCCCGTGGCCTGCGTTCGATCCTCGAAGGCATCCTGCTCGACACCATGTACGAGATTCCCTCGCAGAACGATGTCAGCAAGGTCGTCATCGACGAGAGCGTCATCGATGGCTCGTCCCAGCCCCTGCTGATCTACGAGAACACCGAGCAGCCGGCCAAGGCCGCGCCTGACGCCTGAAACCAGAAGGGGCCCTAGGGCCCCTTTTTTCTTCCCATCTACCGCGCTTGTTTTTTCCCAGTCCTAACCCCATCTTAGGCCGAAGGGTCCAATCCCATCGTTTTGGCCAAGTGCCGCTGTAGAGCCGAATATCATGAAAACACTCGTCGAGTTGCCCCTGCTGCCCCTGCGTGACGTAGTGGTGTATCCGCACATGGTCATCCCGCTGTTCGTGGGACGTGAGAAATCCATCGAGGCCCTCGAGGCCGCCATGACCAGCGACAAGCAGATCCTGTTGCTGGCGCAGAAGAATCCGGCCGACGACGATCCGGGCGCGGACGGCCTGTACCGCATGGGTACCGTGGCCACCGTCCTGCAACTGCTCAAGCTGCCCGACGGTACCGTCAAGGTGCTGGTGGAAGGCGAGCAGCGCGGTCAGGTCGAGCGCTTCATCGACGAGGAAGCCTACTGCCGCGCCGAAGTCTCGATCATCGACGAGGCGAGCGTCGGCGAGCGCGAATCCGAAGTCTTCACCCGCAGCCTGCTCAGCCAGTTCGAGCAGTACGTACAGCTGGGCAAGAAGGTCCCGGCTGAAGTCCTGTCTTCGCTCAACAGCATCGACGAGCCCGGCCGCCTGGTAGACACCATGGCAGCGCACATGGCGCTGAAGATCGAGCAGAAGCAGGAAATCCTCGAGATCACCGAGCTGTCCGCCCGCGTCGAGCACGTACTGGCCATGCTGGATGCCGAGATCGACCTGCTGCAGGTCGAGAAGCGCATCCGCGGCCGCGTGAAGAAGCAGATGGAGCGCAGCCAGCGCGAGTATTACCTCAACGAGCAGATGAAGGCCATCCAGAAAGAACTGGGTGATATCGACGAAGGCCACAACGAAGTCGAGGAGCTGAAGAAGCGCATCGACGCTGCCGGCCTGACCAAGGAAGCCATGGCCAAGGCCACTGCCGAGCTGAACAAGCTCAAGCAGATGTCGCCGATGTCCGCCGAGGCGACCGTGGTGCGATCCTACATCGACTGGCTGGTGAACGTGCCGTGGAAGGCTGAGAGCAAGGTTCGCCACGACCTGGACAAGGCCGAGGACATCCTCGATGCCGACCATTACGGTCTGGAAGAGGTCAAGGAACGCATCCTTGAGTACCTCGCCGTGCAGAAGCGCGTGAAGAAGCTCAAGGGCCCGGTGCTCTGCCTGGTCGGCCCGCCCGGCGTGGGCAAGACCTCGCTGGCCGAGTCCATCGCCCGCGCGACCAACCGCAAGTTCGTCCGTATGGCCCTGGGTGGCGTGCGTGACGAGGCCGAGATCCGCGGTCACCGCCGGACCTACATCGGCTCCATGCCCGGTCGTCTGATTCAGAAGATGACCAAGGTCGGCGTGCGCAACCCGCTGTTCCTGCTGGACGAGATCGACAAGATGGGCAGCGACATGCGTGGCGACCCTGCCTCGGCGCTGCTGGAGGTGCTCGATCCGGAGCAGAACCACAATTTCAACGATCACTACCTGGAAGTCGACTACGACCTCTCCGACGTGATGTTCCTCTGCACGGCCAACTCCATGAGCATTCCGGCTGCGTTGCTGGACCGCATGGAAGTCATCCGCCTGCCTGGCTACACCGAGGACGAGAAGGTCAACATCGCCTCGAAATATCTTGTACCGAAACAGACTGCGGCCAATGGTCTCAAGAAGGACGAGCTGATCTTCGAGGAAGCGGCCATCCGTGACATCATTCGCTATTACACCCGTGAAGCCGGGGTGCGCAGCCTTGAGCGGCAGATTGCCAAGGTCTGCCGCAAGGCGGTGAAGGACGGCGGCAAGGCCAAGCGCATCGACGCCGTGGCGACCCCGGATTCGCTGGAGAACTACCTGGGTGTGCGCAAGTTCCGCTACGGCCTGGCCGAGCAGCAGGACCAGATCGGTCAGGTGACTGGCCTCGCCTGGACCCAGGTCGGCGGCGAATTGCTGACCATCGAGTCAGCGATGGTTCCCGGCAAGGGCGCGCTGACCAAGACCGGCTCGCTGGGCGACGTCATGGCCGAGTCGATTACTGCCGCGCTGACCGTGGTTCGCAGCCGTTCCAAGAGCCTGGGGATCGCGGCGGATTTCCACGAGAAACACGATATCCACATCCACGTTCCGGAGGGCGCGACGCCCAAGGACGGCCCTAGCGCGGGCATCGGCATGTGTACGGCGCTCGTGTCGGCGATCACCCAGATCCCGGTTCGGGCGGATGTCGCCATGACCGGTGAGATCACCTTGCGTGGTCAGGTGCTGGCCATCGGTGGGCTGAAGGAAAAACTTCTCGCGGCGCACCGGGGTGGAATCAAGACTGTGATCATTCCCGAGGAAAACGTACGAGACCTTAGGGAAATTCCGGATAATATTAAGGCCGATCTCGTTATTAAACCGGTTAAATGGATTGACGAAGTCCTGCAAATTGCGCTGCAATACGCCCCGGAGCCCTTGCCCGATGCGGCTCCCGAGATGGTTGCAAAGGATGAGAAGCGCGAGTCTGATTCCAAGGAGCGAATCAGCACGCATTAGTTGGGGGGCTTTCTTGACACTGTTTTTGAGCCCTTGTTATAAAGCGGCACTTGCTTTGTCAGATGGCAAACCAGCACCTGCTTTTGCTTACACCTAACACATAGAAACATACTCAACAGAAATAAGGGGACTTAGAGTGAACAAGTCGGAACTGATCGATGCTATCGCCGCATCTGCTGATATCCCGAAAGCTGTTGCCGGTCGCGCTCTGGACGCGGTGATCGAGTCCGTAACTGGCGCCCTGAAGGCTGGTGACTCCGTCGTACTGGTAGGCTTCGGCACCTTCGCTGTCAAAGAGCGCGCTGCTCGCACCGGTCGCAACCCGCAAACCGGCAAGCCGATCAAGATCGCTGCTGCTAAGATCCCGGGCTTCAAGGCCGGTAAAGCCCTCAAGGACGCCGTCAACTAAGCGTCTTTTTGGACTTGACCCGAACCGGTTCAACTTCGGTTGGGCCGGTCACGGAGCGATGACCCGGCTGGCGTAGGTCGGTTGGAATCATCAGGGGTCACGGGCTCGAAGCCCGCCAGCTCCACCCGTTACGAGAAGGCGCATCCTCGGATGCGCCTTTCTTATATCTGCCTTTTTTCCACGCCGCGCCGCCATTGACGGTGAGCCGTGGCCGCGTCGGGGGCCGCATGCTGCAAAACATCAGGGACAATTCCCAAGGCTGGATCACCAAGACCATCCTGGGCGTGATCGTTGTCCTCATGGCTTTGACCGGGTTCGATCAGATCATTCGCGCAACCCACCACGAGAACGTCGCCGCCCAGGTCAATGGAGACGACATCGGCCTGCCGGAACTGCAGCAGGCCGCTGATATGCAGCGTCGCCAGCTGATGCAGCGCCTGGGCAAGGACTTCGATGCTTCCATGCTCGACGACAAGCTGCTCAAGGAATCGGCGCTCAAGGCGCTGATCGAGCGCAAGCTGATCCTGCAGGCCGCGCAGAACGACAAGTTCGCCTTCTCCCAGCAGGCCCTGGACCAGCTGATCCTGTCGACTCCCGAGTTCCAGGTGGATGGCAAGTTCAGCGCCGAGCGCTTTGACCAGGTCATCCGCCAGATGGGCTATGACCGCATGCAGTTCCGCCGCATGTTCGGCGAGGAAATGCTGATCGGCCAACTGCGCGCCGGCATCGC
Organism: Pseudomonas nitroreducens; assembly: GCF_014204515.1. Classification (GTDB taxonomy): domain Bacteria; phylum Pseudomonadota; class Gammaproteobacteria; order Pseudomonadales; family Pseudomonadaceae; genus Pseudomonas; species Pseudomonas nitritireducens_A. The sequence goes on from NZ_JACHLI010000012.1 coordinate 153,115, forward strand.
CGGTACCGGTTTCGTTACCGATGACGAACTGACCGCGTTCGCCCGCCTGGAAAAGCAGACCCGTGACTTCGCCACCCTGACCCTGAAGGCCGACCCGGCCAGGAGCAAGGTGGAGGACAGCGAGATCAAGGCGTACTACGACGCCCACAGCACCGAGTTCATGACTCCCGAACAGGTCACCATCGATTACGTCGAACTGAAGAAGTCGGCGTTCTTCGATCAGGTTGAAGTGAAGAAGGAAGACCTGGACGCCCTCTATCAGAAGGAAATCGCCGGCCTGTCCGAGCAGCGCGACGCCGCGCACATCCTGATCGAGGTGAATGACAAGCAGAACGACCAGCAGGCCAAGGCGAAGATCGACGAGATCAAGGCGCGCCTGGACAAGGGCGAGGACTTCGCCAAGCTGGCCAAGGAGCTGTCCAACGACACCGGCTCCGCCGCCAACGGTGGTGACCTGGGCTATGCCGGTCGTGGCGTTTACGACCCGGCTTTCGAAGAGTCGCTCTACGCGCTGAAGAAGGGCGAGGTTTCCGCCCCGGTGAAGACTTCCTACGGTTGGCACCTGATCAAGCTGCTGGGCGTCGAGGCCCCCGAGGTTCCGAGCTTCGACAGCCTCAAGGCCAAGCTCGAGCGCGAAGTGAAGACCCAACTGGTCGAGCAGCGCTTCGTCGACGCCACCAAGCAGCTGGAAAGCTCCGCCTACGAAGCTGCCGATCTGGGTCAGCCGGCTCAGGACATGGGCCTGAAGGTGCAGACCAGCAAGCCGTTCGGTCGTGAAGGCGGCGAAGGCATCACCGCCAACCGTCAGGTTCTCCAGGCGGCGTTCAGCCCGGAAGTGCTGGAAGAGGCAGCCAACAGCGGCGCCATCGAGCTGGACCCGGACACTGTGGTCGTGCTGCGCGTGAAGGAGCACCACAAGCCTGAGCAGGAAACCCTGGAGCAGGTCAGTGACAGTATCCTCAAGCGCCTGCAGGTCGAGCACGCGGCCGCCGATGCGAAGAAGCGCGGCGAAGAGTTGCTGGCCGGTCTGCGCGACGGCAAGATCCCGCTGACCCAGGCCCAGGAAGGCCAGCAGTGGAAAGTCGTGGAAGCGGCTGCCCGTGGCCAGGAGGGCGTCGATCCGGTGGTGCTGCAGAGTGCGTTCCGCATGGCTCGCCCGGAAAGCGCCGACAAGCCCAGTCTGGGCGGCGTGGCACTGCAGAACGGCGACTTCGTGCTGGTCAAGCTCAGCGGTGTGAGCGAGCCGGAGGCCAAGCCCAGCGAAGAAGAGAAGGCGATGTACAAGCGTTTCCTCGCCTCGCGCAGCGGTTCGGACGATTTCACCGCGTTCCGCCGCTACCTGCAGGATCAGGCGAAGATCGAGAAATTCGACGACGCCAAGAAGTGACAGACAAGGGCCGCGCAAGCGGCCCTTGTTGTTTCCGGTGAAGAAAAAAGGCCGCAGTCGCGGCCTTTTTCTTTGCGCTGAGGAATCAGGCCGGCGTCGGCGCCAGGAAGGCAGCCTCCAGCAGTTGCTGGGTGTAGGCGTGCTGGGGCGCGGCGAAGACTTCCTCGGCCAGGCCCTGTTCGACCACCTTGCCGTGGCGGATCACCATCAACTGGTGGCTGAGGGCTTTCACCACGGCCAGGTCGTGGCTGATGAACAGGTAGGTCAGGTTGTACTTCTCCTGCAGGCTGCGCAGCAACTCGACCACCTGGCGCTGTACGGTGCGGTCCAGTGCCGAGGTCGGTTCGTCCAGGAGGATCAGCGCCGGCTTGAGCACCAGGGCGCGGGCAATGGCGATGCGCTGCCGCTGGCCACCGGAGAACTCGTGGGGGTAGCGGTGACGGGTTTCCGGATCGAGCCCGACTTCCCTGAGCGCCGCGATGATCGCCTGCTCGCGCTCCTCGGCCGTGCCCATGCCGTGAATCTCCAGGCCTTCGCCGACGATCTGGCCCACCGACATGCGCGGGCTGAGGCTGCCGAACGGGTCCTGGAAGACCACCTGCATTTCGCGCCGCAATGGCCTGACCTGCGCCTGGTTCATGCCTTCGATGGCCTGGCCCTCGAAGCGGATGCCGCCCTGGCTGTTGATCAGGCGCAGGATCGCCAGCCCCAGGGTGGACTTGCCCGAGCCGCTCTCGCCGACGATGCCCAGGGTCTGCCCGCGCGGCAGGCTGAAGTCGATGCCGTCCACCGCTTTTACGTGGTCGACGGTCTTGCGGAACACGCCTTTCTTGATCGGGAACCACACCCGCAAGTCATCGACCTCCAGCAGCGGCTCTCCAGGCGCGTTCTGCGCGGGGTTGCCGCTGGGCTCGGCGCCGAGCAATTCGCGCGTGTAGGGGTGCTGTGGGGCCGCGAAGAGGGTTTCGCAGTCGGCCTGCTCGACGATGCAGCCGCGTTTCATCACGCAGACGCGGTGGGCGATGCGCCGGACCAGGTTGAGATCGTGGGTGATCAGCAGCAGGGCCATGCCCAGGCGCTGCTGCAGATCGCGCAGCAGGTCGAGGATCTTCAGCTGTACGGTGACGTCCAGCGCCGTGGTCGGTTCGTCGGCGATCAACAGTTCCGGCTCGCAGGCCAGCGCCATGGCGATCATCACCCGTTGCCGCTGGCCGCCGGAGAGTTCATGGGGGTAGGCCTTGAGGCGCGACGCGGGGTTGGGGATGCCGACCAGCTCCAGCAGTTCCAGCGTGCGTGCACGGGCCTGGTTGCCACTCATGCCCTTGTGCAGGGCCAGTACTTCGCCGATCTGCTTCTCGATGGTGTGCAGCGGGTTCAGCGAGGTCATGGGTTCCTGGAACACCATGGCGATGCGGTTGCCGCGAATGCCGCGCAGCTTGCGCTCGGGCAGCTTGAGCAGGTCCTTGCCGGCATAGTGGATGCTGCCGGAGGGGTGGCTGGCGGTGGGGTAGGGCAGCAGGCGCAGGATGGAGTGCGCGGTCACCGACTTGCCGGAGCCGCTTTCGCCCACCAGTGCCAGGGTTTCGCCCTTGCGGATGTCGAAGCTGATGTGTTCCACCGCGCGGACCTGTTCCTCGCCGCAGAGGAAATCGACGGACAGGTCGCGGACTTCGATGAGGTTCTCGTTCTGGCTCATGTCACTTCCTCGGGTCGAAGGCATCACGGGCGGCCTCGCCGATGAATACCAGCAGGCTCAGCATCACGGCCAGCACCACGAAGGCGGTGATGCCCAGCCAGGGCGCCTGCAGGTTGGACTTGCCCTGGGCGACCAACTCGCCCAGCGACGGCGCACCGGCGGGCAGGCCGAAGCCGAGGAAGTCCAGGGAGGTCAGGGTGCCGATCGCGCCGGTAAGGATGAAAGGCATGAAGGTCAGGGTGGAGATCATCGCGTTGGGCAGGATGTGGCGGAACATGATCGCCCCGTTGCGCATGCCCAGGGCCCGCGCGGCGCGCACGTACTCCAGGTTGCGGCCGCGGAGGAACTCGGCGCGCACCACGTCCACCAGGCTCATCCAGGAGAACAGCAGCATGATCCCCAGCAGCCACCAGAAGCTTGGCTGGACGAAGCTGGCGAGGATGATCAGCAGGTAGAGCACCGGCAGGCCGGACCAGATTTCCAGGAAGCGCTGGCCGAGCAGGTCGACCCAGCCGCCGTAGAAGCCCTGCAGCGCGCCGACGATGACGCCGACGATGGAGCTGAGCACGGTGAGGATCAGGGCGAACAGCACCGACACGCGGAAGCCGTAGATCACCCGCGCCATCACGTCGCGCGCCTGGTCGTCGGTGCCCAGCCAGTTTTCCGCCGTGGGCGCGGAGGGCGCCGGCACGCGCAGGTCGTAGTTGATGGTGTCGTAGCTGTAGGCGATCGGCGGCCAGAGGATCCAGCCGTCCTTCTGCGCGATCTGCTCGCGCATGTACGGGCTCTTGTAGTTCGCCTCCATGGGGAACTCGCCGCCGAAGGCGGTTTCCGGGTAGCGCTTGATGACCGGGAAGTACCACTGGCCGTCGTAGCGCACCGCCAGTGGCTTGTCGTTGGCGATCAGCTCGGCGCCAAGGCTGAGGATGAACAGCGCGAGGAACAGCCAGAGCGACCACCAGCCACGCTTGTTGGCCTTGAAGCGCGCCCAGCGGCGCTGATTGATGGGAGACAGGCGCATCGGATTACTCCCGGTTCTCGAAGTCGATGCGCGGATCGACCAGCGTGTAGAGGACGTCGCTGACCAGCTTCATGATCAGGCCGAACAGGGTGAAGATGAACAGCGTGCCGAACACCACCGGGTAGTCGCGGTTCAGCGCGGCCTCGAAGCTGAGCAGGCCCAGGCCGTCGAGGGAGAAGATCACCTCGATCAGCAGGGAGCCGGTGAAGAAGATCCCCAGCAGGGCAGAGGGGAGCCCTGCGATGATCAGTAGCATGGCGTTGCGGAATACGTGGCCGTAGAGCACGCGGCGCTCGGTCAGGCCCTTGGCGCGGGCGGTGACCACGTACTGCTTGCCGATCTCGTCGAGGAAGCTGTTCTTGGTCAGCAGGGTGATGGTGGCGAAGTTGCCGATCACCAGCGCGGTGATGGGCAGCGCCAGGTGCCAGAAGTAGTCGCGGACCTTGCCGGCCCAGGTCAGCTCGTCGAAGTTGTTGGAGGTCAATCCGCGCAAGGGGAACCAGTCCCAGTAGCTGCCGCCGGCGAACAGCACCACCAGCAGGATGGCGAAGAGGAAGGCGGGGATGGCGTAGCCGACGATGATCGCCGAGCTGGTCCAGACGTCGAAGTGGCTGCCGTGGCGCACCGCCTTGGCGATGCCCAGCGGGATCGACACCAGGTACATGATCAGCGTGCTCCACAGCCCCAGGGAGATGGACACGGGCAGCTTCTCGACGATCAGGTCGGTGACCTTGGCGTCGCGGAAGAAGCTCTGGCCGAAGTCCAGGTGCACGTAGTTCTTCAGCATGATCCAGAAACGCTCGGGGGCCGGCTTGTCGAAGCCGTACATGCGCTCGATTTCCTTCACCAGCTCCGGGTCCAGGCCCTGGGCGCCGCGGTAGTGCGTGCCGGCAGAGGCGACTTCACCGCCGCCGCCGGAGATGCGCCCGGTGGCGCCGCCGCTGGCGGCGTCGAAGCCTTCCAGTTTGGCGATCATCTGCTCCACCGGGCCGCCGGGGGCGGCCTGGATGATGATGAAGTTGATGAGCAGGATGCCGAACAGGGTCGGGATGATCAGCAGCAGGCGCCGCAGGATGTAGGCCAGCATCAGTTGGCCCCTTGGGCGACGGCATCGTCAGCCGGCGCTTGGGCTGCGGCCTTGGCGTCCGACCTGGACGGTTCGGCCTTGTCACGGGCCTGCCACCAGGTCATCAGCGCGTAGTCGTAGGGCGGCAGGTTCTGCGGATGGGCGATGCGGTTCCAGTAGGCCAGGCGCCAGTTGCCCAGGTACCAGTTGGGCACGACGTAATGGCCCCAGAGCAGCGCGCGGTCCAGGGCGCGGGCATGGCGCACCAGGCTTTCGCGGGAGTCGGCGTTGATCAGTTGTTCCACCAGGGCGTCGATGCCCGGGTCGCGCAGGCCGATCATGTTCCTGCTGGCGGACTGGTCTGCACTGCTGGAGTGCCAGAATTCCCGTTGCTCGTTGCCGGGCGAGTTGGACTGCGGCCAGCTGGTCACGATCATGTCGTAGTCCCGCGAGCGCAGGCGATTGACGTACTGCGAGACGTCGACCCGGCGTATCTGCATGTCGATGCCCAGTTCGGCGAGGTTGCGCTTGAACGGCAGCAGCACTCGCTCGAAATCGGTCTGGAACAGCAGGAACTCGAAGCTCAGCTGCTTGCCGTCGGGGCCGACCATCTTGTCGTTGTCGATCTTGTAGCCGGCGTCCAGCAGCAGTTGGTAGGCCTTGCGCTTCTGCTCGCGGATGATGCCGCTGCCGTCGCTGGTGGGCGGTACGTAGACCTGGGTGAAGACCTGCGGCGGCAGCTTGTCGCGCAGCGGCTCGAGGATTTTCAGCTCCTGCGCGTCGGGCAGTTCCTTGGCGGCCATCTCCGAGTTCTCGAAGTAGCTGCCGTCGCGCAGGTAGGAGCCGAAGAACAGCTGCTTGTTGGTCCACTCGAAGTCGAAGAGGTTGGTGATCGCCTCGCGCACGCGCGGGTCCTGGAACACCGGGCGGCGGATGTTGAAGGCGTAGGCCTGCATGCCCCACGGGTTGCCGTTGACCGGCTCCTCGCGAACGATGCGCCCATCGCGCACGGCGGGGGAGTCGTAGGCGGTGGCCCAGTTCTTGGCGATGCGCTCGTCGTTGAAGTCGAATTGCCCGGCCTTGAACGCTTCCAGGGCCACGTTGGAGTCCCGGTAGATATCGACCACAACGGCACCGAAATTATTGAAGCCACGGTTTACCGCCAGCTTGTCGCCCCACCAGTCTTTCACCCGCTCATAGCGGATCGAACGGCCGGCGTCGACCTTGCTGATGCGGTAGGGCCCGCTGCCCAGCGGCGGCTCCATGTTGGTCTTGCTGAAGTCCCGAGTTGCCCACCAGTGCTTGGGGAGCACGGATATCTGGCCCAGCACCAGCGGTAGCTCGCGGTTATCGCCGTGCTTGAAGTCGAAACGTACGCGCAGCTTGTCCTCGGCCACCACCTTGTCGACGTCCGCGTAGTAGTTGCGATACATCGGATCGCCGCTCTTTATCAGGGTCTCGAAGGTGAACACCACATCCTCGGCGGTGACCGGCGTGCCGTCGTGGAACTTCGCCTCGGGACGCAGGTAGAAGCGCACGAAACGGTGATTGGGGTCCTTCTCGATCTTCTCGGCGAGCAGGCCGTATTCGGTGAAGGGCTCGTCGAGGGAGTGGAAGGTCAGGGTGTCGTAGATCAGCCCCAGCTGCGGTGCCGAGTTGCCTTTGGGAATGAAGGGGTTGAGGCTGTCGAAGCCGGCAGCGCTGGAGAGGCGCAGCGTGCCGCCCTGGGGCGCGGCGGCATTGACGAAGTCGAAGTGCTTGAAGTTCGCCGGGTACTTCGGCGCTTCGTCATACAGGGTGATGGCGTGCTGCGGCGCGGCCTGCGCACTGCCCAGCAGTCCCAGCAACAGGCCGGCGCAGAGCGCGGCGCGGCGGGGGCTTTTCATAGGGGTTTCTCCTGGTCTTTTTGCCACCAGGCGCGCAGGCCCAGCGTGTAGGGCGGCGTGGTGACGAAGGCGAAGCGGTTGCGGTACGCCAATCGATGCTTGTTCAGGTACCAGTTGGGAATGCTGTAGTGCTGCCACAGCAGCACCCGGTCCAGGGCCCGCGCCGCGGCTTCCTGCTGGTCGCGGTCGGTGGCGCCGAGGAGTTTCTCGAGCATCGCGTCCACCACGGGACTGGCGATGCCCGCATAGTTCTTGCTGCCCTTGACCGCCACCTGGCTGGAATGGAAGTACTGCCATTGTTCGAGGCCGGGGCTCAGGGTCTGGGGCAGGGTCATCAGAATCATGTCGTAGTCGAACTGGTCCAGACGCTGTTTGTACTGGGCGCGGTCCACGGTGCGCAAGCTCGCATCGATGCCGATGCTGGCGAGGTTCTCGCGGTAGGGCTGGAGGATGCGTTCCAGGCTGGGGTTGACCAGCAGTATCTCGAAGCGCAGCGGTTTGCCGCTGGCATCCTGCAGGCGGTCGCCGGAGAGTTTCCAGCCGGCGTCGGCCAGTAGACCCAATGCATGGCGCAGGGTTTCCCGCGGGATGCCGCTGCCCTTGGTAACCGGCACCGTGAAGGGGCGGGTGAAGAGGGCATCTGGCAGTTGCTGGCGATAGGGCGAGAGCAGCAGCCATTCCTTGCCCTGGGGCACGCCGCTGGCGGCGAAGGTGCTGTTGGGGTAGTAGCTGCTGGCGCGCACATAGGCGTCATTGAACAGTGCGCGGTTGGTCCATTCGAAATCGAACATCATGCCCAGCGCTTCGCGCAGGCGGCGGTCGGCGAAGGTCGGCCGCCGCGTGTTCATGAACAGCGCCTGGGTCTGGGTGGGAATCTGGTGGGGGATTTCCACCTTCACCACGTCGCCGCGGCGTACCGCCGGGAAGCGGTAGTTGCTGCGCCAGTTCTTCGCCTGGTGCTCGATGTAGATGTCGAACTCGCCGGCCTTGAAGGCTTCGAAGGCGATGCCGGCGTCGCGGTAGAAGTCGACTTCGACACGGTCGAAGTTGTACTTGCCGCGATTCACCGGCAAATCCCTGCCCCACCAGTCCTTGACCCGTTCGAACACCAGGCGCCGCCCCGGCTCCACCTCGGTGATCCGGTAGGGGCCGCTGCCCAGCGGTGCGTCGAAGGTGGTGGCCTGGAAGTCGCGGCCTTTCCAGTAGTGCTGCGGCAGCACCGGCATCTCGCCCAGGCGCAGGATCAGCAGCGGATTGTCATGGCGCTTCAAGACGAAACGGATGCTCTGCCGGGAGAGGATGTCGACCCGCTGCACCTCCTGCAGGCTGGTGCGGTACATGGGGTGGCCATGCTGCAGCAGGGTGCGGTAGGAAAACGCCACGTCATAGGCGGTGATCGGCTTGCCGTCGTGGAAGCGCGCTTCCGGGCGCAGGTTGAACACCACCCAGCTGCGGTCATCGGCGTATTCGACGCTGCGGGCGATCAGGCCGTAGCTGGAGGCGGGTTCGTCGCCGGACGGATCGTAGAGCCCGGTGCCGACCATCAGCGGCTCGTTCAGCTCACTGACGCCGTACTGCAGGAAGTCGGCGGTACTGATCGGCGGGCTGCCCTTGAAGGTATAGGGATTGAGCGTGTCGAAACTGCCCAGACCCATCAGGCGCAGGGTTCCACCCTTGGGCGCGTGGGGATCGACCCAGTCGAAGTGGTCGAAGTTCGCCGGGTACTTGAGATCGCCGAACTGCGCGTAGCCGTGGCTCTCGATGATCTGGGCGGAGGCGGGGAGCCCCAGGAAGAGGCCCAGGAGCAGCAGAGACAAACGACGCATCAGGCGTAGGATCCGATCCTGGCTGGCTGAAGGGGTTAGCGTCGTACAGTAGCAGCTTGTCCTTGCTGCCAGAAGACATGCGGCCGGGGCTGTGCGCCCCGGCGCAGGGTGAAACTCAGCGGCTGGCGGTGTTGAGGTACAGCGTGAGCGTCTGGCCCGGCTTCAGGGCCTGGGCGCTGCGCGGGTTCCAGCGTTTGATGTGTTGCATTTCGACATTGAAGCGCTTGGCGATGGTGTACATCGAGTCGCCCTGCTTGACCTTGTAATAGGTCGCGGCATCCGGCTTGGCCTTGCCCTTGCTGCTGGCAGCGGCCAACTGGGTGGCGGCGGCGCTCTGCAGCTTGAGGGTCTGGCCGGGCTTGACGCCGTGGCTGTCCAGGCCGTTCCAGCGCTTGAGGTCGGCGACCTCGACGCCATTCTTCTTGGCGATGTTCCACAGGGTGTCGCCGTTCTTCACGGTGTAGCTGCGGGTGGCGACACGGGTACTGGCGGTGGTCCGCGAGCTTTCCACCTGGGCCAGCTGGCGCGGGCTCTCCGGCTCGATGGTCGGCCGGCCGGGCTGGCCGGGGATGACCAGGGTCTGGCCGTTGCGCAGGCGGTTGGCGCTCAGGCGGTTGGCCGCCTTGAGCTCGGCGACGCTGAGGCGGTAGCGCTGGGCGATGCTGTGCAGGCTGTCACCCTTGCGCACGCGATACTGGCTGCCGCGGCTGGAGGCGACGATCACCGGCTTGATCTGCACCGGCTCCAGGTTGGCTACGCCGGCTTTCAGGCTGTCGGCCTTGGCCAGCGGCACCAGCAGGTGATGCGGGCCGTCCAGGGTCACCTTGCGCTTGAAGGCCGGGTTGAGCTGGTACAGCTCGTCTTCGTCCAGATCGGCGACGGCGGCGACCTGGGACAGGTCCAGGCCGGGTTTGACGCGGATCGAGGTGAAATAGGGCTGGTTGGCGATCGGGCTGAGGTTGATGCCGTAGATGGTCGGCGCGTTCACCAGTTGCGACAGGGCCAGCAGCTTGGGCACGTAGTCCTGGGTTTCCTGCGGAAGCGGCAGGTTCCAGTAGTCGGTGGGCAGGCCGAGGCGCTCGTTGCGCTCGATGGCGCGGCTCACCGTGCCTTCGCCGGCGTTGTAGGCGGCCAGGGCGAGCAGCCAGTCGCCATTGAACATGTCGTGCAGGCGGCTGAGGTAGGTCAGCGCAGCGTTGGTCGAGGCGGTGATGTCGCGGCGGCCGTCGTAGAAGTTGGTCTGGCGCAGGTTGAAATGGGTACCGGTACTCGGGATGAACTGCCACAGGCCGACGGCCTGGGCGCGCGACACGGCCATGGGGTTGTACGAGCTCTCGATCACTGGCAGCAGGGCCAGTTCCAGCGGCATGTCGCGTTCTTCCAGGCGCTCGACGACATAGTGCATGTAGGGCGCACCGCGTTCGCTGGCGTTTTCCAGGAACGACTGGTTGCTCATGAACCACAGGCGCTGGCGCTCGATACGCGGGTTGGTATTGAGCTGGTCCTGCAGCTGGAAACCACCGCGCATGCGCTCCCAGATATCGTTCTGGGCCTGGGTCCAGGCTGGATTGAACTGCACGTCGACGGCGCGCGAGGCGCTGCGCACCGGACTGCTGGACGACTCCTGCGGGGTCGACTGGCAGCCGGCCAGGCCTGCGGCGAGCAGTACGATGGAGACTCGGATGGCACGTGCCAATGCGTCTAGATCGGAGGTCTTGCTGGTCTTGGGCGACATTGGCTGATGACTGTGTCCGGGGCAAAAATTTCGGCGATTCTAGGAATCGCATCTGCCCTGGTCAAGATTTCGCCAGACGTCAGAACTGGTCCTTCCAGCGGCGAATGGTCGCAAAGACATCCTCCGGAGCCCGTAGATGCTGGCCGTTCCGCTCGTCGGCCTTTTTCATAACGGATATTTCTGACGAGCGAAGGAATGGATTCGTACGCTTCTCCAGGGCGATGGACGAAGGTAGGCTGATCCGCCCCCGCTCGCGCCACTGCCGGACCTCTTCGTAGCGAGCCAGGACCTCCGGATTGTCCGGTTCCACCGCACAGGCGAAGCGCAGGTTGCTCAGGGTGTATTCGTGGGCGCAGTAGACCGCGGTAGCCCCGGGCAGGGCGGCCAGCCGGCTCAGCGATTCATGCATCTGTGCCGGCGTCCCCTCGAACAGGCGGCCGCAGCCGCCGGCGAACAGGGTGTCGCCGCAGAACAGCAGCGGTTGTTCTTGAGCGCTGTGGAAATAGGCGATGTGGCCCAGGGTGTGGCCAGGCACGTGGATGACCTCCAAGCCCAGGCCCAGCACCTCGACCCGGTCGCCGTCTTCCAGGGCCACGTCGCGGGCGGGGATCTTCTCCTGGGCCGGGCCGAGCACGCGGGCGCCGGTCGCCTCCTTCAGGCGGGCGACACCGCCGACGTGGTCGGCGTGGTGGTGGGTGACCAGGATGTCGGTCAGTTTCCAGCCGGGGTGAGCTTCCAGCCAGCGCTCCACCGGGCCGGCGTCGCCCGGATCGACCACCGCGCACTCGCGGCGGGTCACATCCTGCAACAGCCACAGGTAGTTATCGGAAAAGGCCGGCAGTGCGTCTATCTGTATCATGGGGTCAAAGTCGCCAAGAGGTGGGCATTGGCGCATAGTAGTGCGGATACGCACATTTGTGTCGCGCTGTCCCACAGGGGGTAGTGATGATCGAAGAACCCTTCGCCCAGGCCGATGCCGACTGGCTGGAGCTGATCGACCAGGCTCGCCACTGGCTGTCCGGGCCGATCGGCGGAATGATGCTGGCCGAAGAGCAGCAACTGCTGATCGACGAGCTGGAACGCTATTTCGGCGGCTACCTGGTGCATTACGGGCCGCATGCCGAATTACCGGCCCGTGTCGGCAACATCCAGCGCGGCGTGCGCCTGGGGCCGCCGCTGCCAGGGGTAGAAATCGCCTGTGACGAGGCGGCCTGGCCGCTGGGTGAGCACGCCGCCGACGTGGTGCTGCTGCAGCACGGCCTGGATTTCTGCCTGTCGCCCCATCGCTTGCTGCGTGAAGCCGCTCGCAGCGTTCGCCCTGGCGGGCACCTGCTGGTGGTCGGGGTCAACCCCTGGAGCGCCTGGGGAATCCGCCATTATTTCGCCCGCGACGCCCTGCGCCGTGCTCGTTGCATCTCGCCGACGCGGGTCTGCGACTGGCTCAACCTGCTGGGCTTCGCGCTGGAGAAACGCCGCTTCGGATGTTATCGTCCGCCGCTTGCATCGGCGAAATGGCAGGGCCGCCTGGCCCGCATGGAAACCTGGGGACCCGTCCTGCAGGGGACCGGCGCCGGCTTCTACCTGCTGGTGGCGCGCAAGCTGGTGGTCGGTCTGCGCCCCCTGCGCCAGCCCCGCCGCGAACCGCGCGGCCAGTTGGTCCCGCTGCCGGTGGCCAAGGTCAGTCGCCGCGATTCCGAGTCCTGAAAGCGAGCCAAATGAGCGAAGAGAAAGTCGAGATCTATACCGACGGCGCCTGCAAGGGCAACCCGGGTCCGGGTGGCTGGGGCGCCGTGCTGTTCTACAAGGGCGCCGAGCGCGAACTGTGGGGCGGCGAGGCGGATACCACCAACAACCGCATGGAGCTGATGGCCGCCATCATGGCCCTGGCCGCGCTCAAGCGGCATTGCCAGGTGCGTATCGTCACCGACTCGCAGTACGTCATGCAGGGCATCACCGAGTGGATGGCCAACTGGAAGAAGCGCGGCTGGAAGACCGCCGCCAAGCAGCCGGTGAAGAATGCCGACCTGTGGCAGGCGCTGGATGAGCAGGTCAACCGGCATACTGTCGAATGGCGCTGGGTGCGCGGCCACACCGGCCACCCCGGCAACGAGCGCGCCGACATGCTCGCCAACCGTGGCGTGAGCGAACTGCCGCGCTGAGATCAAGGATCGCCTGCAACGCTGCGGGCGAATCAACCGCAAGAAGGTTTCACACAGAATGCGTAGCGTCGTCCTCGACACCGAAACGACCGGTATGCCGGTCACCGACGGCCACCGGATCATCGAGATCGGTTGCGTCGAACTCGAAGGCCGCCGCCTGACCGGCCGGCACTTCCACGTCTACCTGCAGCCCGACCGCGAGATCGACGAAGGCGCCATCGCGGTCCACGGCATCACCAACGACTACGTCAAGGACATGCCGCGCTTCCGCGAGGTGGCGGATGACTTCTTCGAGTTCATCAAGGGCGCCCAGCTGATCATCCACAACGCGGCGTTCGACGTGGGCTTCATCAACAACGAGTTCGCCCTGCTGGGACAGAGCGAGCGCGCCGATGTGGCCGATTACTGCGGCATCCTCGATACCCTGCTGATGGCCCGCGAGCGCCATCCGGGGCAGCGCAACAACCTCGACGCCCTGTGCAAGCGCTATGGCGTCGACAACTCTGGCCGTGACCTGCACGGCGCACTGCTCGATGCCGAGATTCTCGCCGACGTCTACCTGGCGATGACCGGTGGCCAGACCAGCCTGTCGCTGGCGGGCAATGGCGCTGAGGGCGACGGCAGCGGGCGCGCTACTGCTTCGGCGATTCGTCGTCTGGCGGCGGAGCGAGGGTTGACGAGGGTGATCCGCGCGACCGATGCGGAGATCGAGGCGCACGTGGCTAGGCTGGCGGTGATCGAGAAGTCCGCTGGCGGTCCGTCGCTGTGGGCGCAGATGGAGGCGCCGAAGGAGTGATTCGGTGCGCTGCATGAGAAGAGGCCCCTGACTGGGGCCTTTTTCGTTTCTGCGGGCCAGCGTTTTCGGTCGACTCCGCCGCTTCCGTAGGAGCGGACCTTGTCCGCGAAATCCCTCTCGCAGCGCACCTGTATGGCTTCCGCGTAGGAGCGGACTCTGTCCGCGATGTGCCTGCCTCGCTCCGGGTTTCCCGCGCCGCTTCGGCGTGTGCGTGGACTCTGTGTTTCGCCCCCTCGGGCGATCTACTTTGGCAAACGACGGATGGCCGCCCCACCCAAAGTAGGCAAAGGTCTTGCCCCGGACATCCGGTTTTTCGCTTAGGCGAAAAATACCCTCGTTGAAGCGGAGTTTCAGGGGTTGAGCGGCATGGATGCCGCGAGAGCCGCGACGGGCCAGGGATGGCCCATCGCGGCGTGCCCCTGAAACTTCGCTTCAACGAGGCCTCCTGAACGGGGCAGTCGGAGTGCGCTGACATTTATCTGGAAGACTTACGAAGAGCCAGAGCCAGAGCGAAGCGCTCGAAGTAAGCGCGCCTGTCACCCACGCGACGTTTTATTACAGCTCTCAGTCGAGCGCATTCCCCTACATTCCGTGAGTCCATACTCTGAAAGGGATCGACGCCAGTCGTACGTCATTCAGGGGCTCACAATGTACAAAGATTTGAAATTCCCCATCCTCATCGTCCATCGCGATATCAAGGCCGACACGGTGGCCGGTGACCGGGTGAGGGATATTGCGCGGGAGCTGGAGCAGGACGGCTTCAGCATCCTTTCCACCGCCAGTTCCGCCGAAGGCCGCATCGTCGCGTCGACCCACCACGGGCTGGCCTGCATCCTGGTGGCCGCCGAGGGGGCGGGGGAGAACCAGCGCCTGCTGCAGGACGTGGTGGAGCTGATCCGCATGGCGCGGGTGCGTGCGCCGCAGTTGCCGATCTTCGCCCTCGGCGAGCAGATGACCATCGAGAACGCGCCGGCCGAGTCCATGGCCGACCTGCACCAGCTGCGCGGCATTCTTTATCTGTTCGAGGACACCGTGCCGTTCCTGGCGCGGCAGGTCAGCCGTGCCGCGCGCAAGTACCTGGAGGGCCTGCTGCCGCCGTTCTTCCGCGCGCTGGTGGAGCACACCGCGCAATCCAACTATTCCTGGCACACGCCCGGCCACGGCGGTGGCGTGGCCTATCGCAAGAGCCCGGTGGGGCAGGCGTTCCACCAGTTCTTCGGCGAGAACACCCTGCGTTCGGACCTTTCCGTCTCCGTACCGGAACTGGGTTCGCTGCTCGACCACACCGGCCCCCTGGCGGAAGCCGAAGCCCGCGCCGCGCGCAACTTCGGCGCCGACCACACCTACTTCGTGATCAACGGCACCTCCACGGCGAACAAGATCGTCTGGCACTCCATGGTCTGCCGCGACGACCTGGTGCTGGTGGACCGCAACTGCCACAAGTCGATCCTGCATTCGATCATCATGACCGGCGCCATCCCGCTGTACCTGACGCCGGAGCGCAACGAGCTGGGCATCATCGGGCCGATCCCGCTGTCCGAATTCAGCCGCGAATCCATTGCCGCGAAGATCGCGGCCAGCCCGCTCGCCCGCGGGCGCGAGCCGAAGGTGCGGCTGGCGGTGGTGACCAACTCCACCTACGACGGCCTCTGCTACAACGCGCAGATGATCAAGCAGGCCCTGGGCGACAGCGTCGAGGTGCTGCATTTCGACGAAGCCTGGTACGCCTACGCGGCCTTCCATGACTTCTACGACGGGCGCTACGGCATGGGCACCAGCCGCGACGACGGCGGTCCGATGGTCTTCGCCACCCATTCCACCCACAAGATGCTGGCGGCCTTCAGCCAGGCCTCGATGATCCACGTGCAGGACGCCGGCGCACGGCGCTTCGAGCAGGCGCGCTTCAACGAAGCCTTCATGATGCACATCTCCACCTCGCCGCAGTACGGCATCATCGCTTCCCTGGATGTGGCATCGGCGATGATGGAAGGCCCGGCCGGGCGTTCGCTGATCCAGGAAACCTTCGACGAGGCGCTGAGCTTCCGCCGCGCCCTGGCCAACGTGCAGCAGAGCCTCGCCGAAGACGACTGGTGGTTCTGCGTCTGGCAGCCGCCGGGCGTGGAGGGCACCGACGAAGTCAGGACCTGCGACTGGGTACTGGAACCCAACGCCGACTGGCACGGCTTCGGCGACGCGGTGGAAGACTACGTGCTGCTCGACCCGATCAAGGTCACCCTGGCCACGCCGGGCCTCACCGCCGGCGGGCGCCTGGACTCGCGGGGAATTCCCGCCGCGGTGGTCAGCCGCTTCCTCTGGGAGCGCGGGCTGGTGGTGGAGAAGACCGGGCTGTACTCCTTCCTCGTGCTGTTCTCCATGGGCGTGACCAAGGGCAAGTGGAGCACCCTGGTCACCGAGCTGCTGGAGTTCAAGCGCAGCTACGACGCCAATCAGCCGCTGGCGGACGCGCTGCCCAGCGTCGCCCAGGCCGGTGGCTCGCGCTACGCGGGCATGGGCCTGCGCGACCTGTGCGACGAACTGCACCGCTGCTACCGCGATCACGCCACCGCCAAGGCGATGAAGCGCATGTACACGGCACTGCCGGAAATCGCCATGCGCCCGGCCGACGCCTACGCGCAGCTGGTGCGCGGGGAAGTGGAAGCGGTGCCTATCGATCGATTGGAGGGGCGTATCGCCGCGGTGATGCTGGTGCCATATCCGCCAGGCATCCCGCTGATCATGCCAGGGGAAAGGTTCACCGAATCGACCCGCTCCATACTCGACTACCTGGCCTTCGCGCAGAGCTTCGAGCACCAGTTCCCCGGCTTCGATTCCGACGTGCATGGCCTGCAGATCCGCGTCATAGACGGGCAGAAACACTACACCGTGGAATGCTGCAAATGACCGTCCGGCCCCCGGTTTGCGGGGCCGGCCCTGAATTTCCAAAGTGCTACTATCCTTGTGCGGATCGGTAAAGGGAGAAATTGAGGAAAAAGGGAGGTTTCCCCCATGCGCTGTCCCGTGACGTTGCCGAACGAGAGCGAGCGCCTGAGTGCGCTCGCCGACTACGGATTCGACGATGAAAGCCTGCTGCCCAGCCTCGATCCGGTGGTGCAGATCGCCGTGCGCATGTTCGGCATGCCGGTTGCGGCGGTGAACATGATCGGCAGTGACCATGTGTTCTTCGCCGCCGCGGCAGGTGTCGGCGAAGTGGACATGAGTCGCGACGTGTCCTTCTGCGCCCATGCCATCACCCAGGACGAGGTGATGGTGGTGGGCGATGCCAGCCAGGACGAACGCTTCCACGACAACCCGCTGGTGACCGCGCCCAACGGCGTGCGTTTCTATGCCGGCGTTCCGTTGCTGTCGGTGGAAGGACAGCCGCTGGGCGCCCTGTGCATCATCGACAGCCAGCCCCATGAAGACTTCACCCGCGACGACTGCGAGCGCCTGCGCGAGCTGGCACGCATGGCGTCCGACCGCCTGGAGCTGCGGCGCATCGAGGTGGCCTCCTCGCGCACCCGGCCGCTGTTCGAGGAATACGCCGGTACCTCGCCGACCCCGGTGGTCTGGTTCGATTGCTGGGGCGAGATCGGCGCCTGGAACGAGGCGGCCGCCAACCTGTTCGGCTACGAGCTGATCGAGGGTTGCGGGCAGTCCTTCGAACTGCTGCTGCCCGAACGCGACCGCGCGACCTTCCATGCGCTGATCAGCGGCGCCAGCGACGCCACTTCGCTGGACGGCATGGCGGTGCCAGGGGAAATCACCGGCGTGCGCAAGAACGGCGTCGAGCTGTCCCTGGGCCTGACCCTGTTCAGCTGGTCGGAGAAGGGCAAGCTCAAGTTCGAGGCGGTGCTCAAGGACCTCACGGCTCGCCACCAGGAGGAAGAGGCGCTGCGTCAGCTGGCCAGCGTCGACGTGCTCACCGGGCTGGCCAACCGCGGCCAGTTCTACCGGCGAACCGAGGACGTGCTGGTGCAGTCGCGACCGGCGGCAGTGCTGATGATCGACCTGGACGGCTTCAAGGACGTCAACGACTCCCTCGGCCACGCGGTGGGCGACGGCATCCTGCGCGAAGTCGCCGCGCGCCTGGACCGGCTGGCTACCGCCGGCGCCACGGTGGCGCGGATCGGCGGTGACGAGTTCGCCATCCTCGAACCCAACCTGCTCACCCCTGAGCACGCCATGCGCTTCGCCCAGGCAGTGATCGCCAGCATCGCCGAGCCCATCGTCATCGATGCCCACGAGGTGCGGGTCGCCGCCAGCTGCGGCGTGGCGCTGTCGCCCCTGCACGCGCAGGAGGCCCTGGAGCTGGTGGGTGATGCCGACCTGGCGTTGTTCAAGGCCAAGATCAGCGGGCGTGGCCACGCTTTCGTGTTCGTCCCGGCCCTGAAGATGGAGGCGGCGGCGCGGCATCTCTATGGCATGGAGTTGCACCGGGCCGTGGCTAACGGCGAGTTCCTGCTGTTCTACCAGCCACAGGTCAGCCTGCGCGATGGTTCGCTGCGTGGCGCCGAGGCCTTGATCCGCTGGCAGCATCCGCAGCGCGGCCTGCTGTCGCCGGCGGCCTTCCTGCCTTCTCTGGAGGGCGGACCGCTGGCAGCGATCGTCGGCGCCTGGATTCTCGACGAGGCCTGTGCCCAGGCGGCCTACTGGCGGCGCAATGGCGCGCCCAACCTGCGCATGGGGGTGAACCTGTTCGGCGCCCAGTTCCGCATGGGCAACCTGGTCTCGCAGGTACTCGAAGCCCTGGAGCGCCACGGCCTGCCGGCGGAGGCGCTGGAGCTGGAAATCACCGAGAACATCGTGCTCAACCACGACGACACGGTCCTGAGCACCCTGCAGAGTCTGCGCTCGTATGGGGTCGGCATCGCCTTCGACGACTTCGGCACCGGCTACGCGTCCCTCAGCCTGCTCAAGACCTACCCGCTGAGCCGGATCAAGATCGACCGCAGCTTCGTCATCGGCATGCTGGAAACCCAACAGGACCTATCGGTGATCCGCGCCATCCTCGACATGGCCCGCAGCTTCGACCTGGAGACCATCGCCGAGGGCATCGAATCCAGCGCCCAGCGTGATCGCCTGCGCGCCGAGCGCTGCACCGAAGGGCAGGGCTACCTGTTCGCCAAACCGATGCCACCGCAGCAGTTCGAGCAGTTCTACGACCTCGGCACGCGCCAGTTCGGCTCCGCCTGAAAATGACCTTGCGGCGGCATTTTCTGCGTCGACATTGACCGCGCGGGGCGAAATCGCTCGAAACGAGGGGTTTCGCCCTGCAAATCGGTTTCCTCCTTCGCCCGCCGCTGTCTACCCTGTAGGACAGATCGTCGCTCTGCACCCTTGGCCGTGGCAGCGCGCAACCAGTCGAAACACGAAGGCGGGCTTCTAAGGAGCGCAGATGGCGGAAGCGAAGAAGGGCAGCATGGGGTTCTGGAGCTGCACCGCGCTGGTGGTCGGCAACATGGTGGGGTCGGGGGTGTTCCTGCTGCCGTCGAGCCTGGCGGCTTTCGGTGGTCTGAGCCTGTTCGGCTGGCTGGTATCGAGTACCGGCGCGGTGATCCTGGCCTTCACCTTTGCCCGGCTGGCGCGCCTCAACCCCGGTGCCGGCGGACCCTACGCCTATACCCGCGACGGCTTCGGCAGCTTCGCCGGCTATCTGTGTGCCTGGACCTACTGGAAGGCCGCGTGGATCGGCAACGCCGCCATCGCCGTGACCCTGGTGGGTTACCTGCGGGTGTTCATCCCGGCGCTGGCCGACCCGCTGCTGATGGTGGCCACCGCTATCGGCGCCATCTGGCTGTGCACCCTGATCAACCTGCGCGGCATCACCGCCTTCGCCCTGGTGCAGAACTGCCTGACCGCGCTCAAGCTGATTCCGCTGCTGCTGGTGGGCGTCCTCGGCTGGTTCCACTTCAATCCGGACTATCTGACCATTCCGGCGCCCAGCGAACTGCCGAACATGGGCTATGCCCAGGCCATCGCCACCACGGCGGCGCTGACGCTCTGGTCGTTCATCGGCCTGGAGTCGGCCACCGTGCCGGCGGACGATGTGCGCGACCCGAAGAAGACCATCCCGCGCGCCACGCTGTTCGGCACCCTGGCGGCCGCCGCGGTGTACATCCTGTCGATCACCGCCGTGCAGGGGCTGATGCCGCCGGAAGTGCTGGCCAAGTCCACTTCGCCCTTCGCCGATGCCGCGCGCGTCCTGATGGGCGACTGGGGCTACTACCTGGTGGCCGGCGGGGCGGTGATTGCCTGCCTGGGCGCGCTCAACGGCTGGGTCCTGCTGCAGGGGCAGATCCCGGTGGCGCCGGCCCGTGACGGGCTGTTCCCCGAGTCCCTGGGCAAGCTCAACAAGCGCGGCGCGCCGGCCAATGGCCTGCTGTCATCGGGGCTGCTGGTCACCGCGCTGGTGATGGTCGATGGCCATGGCGAGCTGGTGGAAGTGTTCAACGTCATCATCCTGCTCGGCACCATGACCGGCGTCGTACCCTATGCCTTCTGCACCGCGGCGCTGCTGCAGATGCTGGCGGTGAAGCCGGAGGCCTTCTCGCCGCGCTCGCGGCCGCAGGTGCTGACCATCGGCTGCCTGGGCTTCCTCTACTCGCTGTGGGCGCTCTACGGCACTGGCCAGCAGGCGATGTTCTGGGGCTTCCTGGTGTTCATGGCGGGCATCCCGATGTACACCTGGCGCCAGTACCGCAACCGCCTGCAGGGCCTGCCGCTGGCGGCCGGCGACTGATCGTCGCGGCGGCGGGCAGCGCCCGATCAAGCGCGGGTGATGCCGCCGCTAACTGACTGGCGGGCGATGCCGTGGTCTGTGTCACAGACCGCGGATCGACTTTTGGTCCTGCCTTGTTATAGTGGCGCGATATCAAAAATCTGTATCCAGCACTCATAAGAACTGTTGGCCCGGGCTCCAGCGGCAGCGCGCCGCACCCAGACGAGAAGCAGGGCAATCCCGAGGACATCCCCGTGACCGAATACAAAGCATTCCGCGTCGAACTGGCGGACAAGATCGCCCATGTGCAGATCAATCGTCCGGAAAAACTCAACGCGATGAACGCCGATTTCTGGAAGGAAATCATCGATATCTTCCAGTGGGCCGATGAAACGGATGAAGTCCGCGTCGTCGTCCTCAGCGGCGCCGGCAAGCATTTCTCCGCCGGCATCGACCTGGCATTGCTGGCCCAGGCCGCAACCCTCCTGGGCAAGGACGTCGGCCGCAATGCCCGCGCCCTGCGCAAGACCATCCTGCAATTGCAGGGCTCGTTCAACGCCGTGGACAACTGCAGCAAGCCGGTACTGGCGGCGATCCAGGGCTACTGCATCGGCGGCGGCATCGACCTGATTTCCGCCTGCGACATGCGCTACTGCAGCGCGGACGCGCAGTTCTCCATCAAGGAAATCGACATGGGCATGGCGGCCGACGTCGGCACCCTGCAGCGCCTGCCACGCCTGATCGGCGACGGCATCATGCGCGAGCTGGCGTACACCGGGCGCAACGTCAACGCCGAGGAAGCCCAGCGCATCGGCCTGGTCAACAGCGTCTACGCCGACCATGCCGCGCTGCAGGATGGCGTGATGGAGCTGGCCCGGCAGATCGCCGCCAAGTCGCCGATCGCCATCCGCGGCACCAAGGAAATGATCGGCTACGCCCGCGACCACCGGGTCGAGGACGGCCTCGAATATATCGCCACCTGGAACGCCGCCATGCTGCAGTCTGCCGACCTGCAGAACGCCATGATGGCGCACATGAGCAAGAAGACTCCCGAGTTCGCCGATTGATGTCCTTCCGATCTTCTTGCGCGCAGGAGGCGCACTAGGCCGATGGTTACTGGAGCCACGTCCCTCAGTCTGGTCCGCGACGAACTGTTCGCCACCATGGAAGAGGCCGAGCAGAACCTCGAACATTTCATCGCCGAACGCCAGAACGGCAGCCTGCTGCAGCATTCGGTCGAGTGCCTGAGCCAGATTCGCGGCACGCTCAACCTGATCGAGCTGGCCGGCGCCGAGCTGCTGGCCCAGGAAGCGCTGTCGCTGGCCACCGACATTCCCGCCGGTGTCAGCGAGGACCGTGACGGCCAACTGGCGGCGCTGGGCAATGCGCTGTACGTGCTGCGCCGTTACCTGGAAAACCTCGAGGCGCACCGCCAGGAGATTCCCGAGCTGCTGCTGCCGGCGATCAACGATGTGCGCCAGGCCGCCGGCCAGCCGGCGCTGCCGGAGAGCTTCTTCTTCAGCGCGCGGCTGGACCTGCCGCGCCCCCTGCGTGCCGTCACTGCACCGCAGGTGGAAGACCCGGCGCGGGAAATCCGCCGCCTGCGGCAGATGTACCAGGTCGGCCTGCTCGGGCTGATCCGCGAACAGAATCTCTACCCCAGCCTCAAGCTGATGGGCCGCGCCCTGGGCAAGCTCGACGTGCTCCTGGGCAGCGCCGCGCGCACCCGCCTGTGCTGGGTCGGCGCCGGCGCGCTGGAGGCCCTGGTCGATGCGCAGATGCTGCCGCGCAAGACGCGCAAGCAGGTATTCTCGCGCCTGGACCGGGAGATCAAGCAACTGATCGGCAACCCGCAGTACGAGGCGCCGCGCCAGCTGCTCAAGGAGTTGCTGTACCTCACCGCCCTGGCGGACACCAGCGGCGTGCGCGCCAGCGAGTTGCGCCAGGTGTTCGGCCTGGCGCCGCTGCCCTTCACCGACCATCTGCTCGAAGACGAGTCCCAGCGCCTGTCCGGCCCCGGCCAGTCGGTGATGCGCTCGCTGTCGGTGGCGATCCGCGAAGAACTCACCGCCGTGAAGGACCAGCTCGATCTGATCGAACGCGGCGTGTCCCAGGCCGATGCCTTCGGCATCCTGCACACCCAGCTGGGCAAGCTGGCCAAGACCCTGGGCATGGTCGGGCTGAACTCCGCCGCCACCTCGCTGCAGCACCAGCATGGCGTGGTCGCCGGCTGGGTGGCCAAGGGCGAGGCGGACGACCCGGCGTCGCTCAACGCGCTGGCCGATGCGCTGCTCTATGTCGAGAGCATGGTCGGCAACCTCGAGCGCGGTGAGCGCAGCAGCGCCCGTCCGGTGATGCAGGAGGAGGGCGACTCCTTCGCCGTGCACCAGCTCGCCGAGGCGCGCATCGTGGTGATCGACGAGGCCCAGGCGGGCCTGGCGCTGGCCAAGCGGGCGATCACCGCCTACCTGGAATCCAACGGCGACAAGCTGCACCTGGCCAACGTTCCCACCAGCCTGCAGGCGGTACGCGGCGGCCTCTGGTTCCTCGGCCAGGAGCGCGCGGCATTGCTTGTCGGCGCCTGTGCCGATTACATTCAGGGGCAGATGATCGAGACGAGCCAGATGCCGTCCGAGCAGATGCTGGAAACCCTGGCGGATGCGCTGACCGGCCTGGAGTACTACCTGGAGGGTGGAGCGATGATGCGGCCTGAAGGCCAACCCGACGTCCTGGACGTCGCCAGCGAGAGCGTCAAGGCCCTGGGCCTGACGGTGGCCGCCTGATGCGTAGCGGACGCTGGGAATCCTCGATGTTCGAGATCGCTGCCACTGGCGGCTGGGCGCTCGCCCACTGCCAGCAGCAGTTCCTCGCCGACAGCAATGGCGTGCTGTTCCCCCGTGACTGGCTCAAGCGCCAGGATCTTTCGGTGCTTTCCGAACATGCCGTCGGCCAGTTCGATGGCGAGCCGGTGTACCTGCTGGAAATCGACCGCACCGATCCGCTGGAAGGCGCCAGCTGGGTCGGCCTGCGCCAGTTCATGATGCAGGCCGAGGAAGACATCTTCGCCATGCTCGGCTTCGCCAGCCAGATCGGCATCTGGTGGCGCCAGCACCGCTTCTGCGGCAGCTGCGGTCAGCCCAACCAGCGCCTGCCCCGCGATCGAGCCATGCACTGCGAGGCCTGCGGCATCCAGCGCTACCCGCTGCTATCGCCAAGCATGATCGTGCTGGTGACCCGTGGCGACGAGGTGCTGCTGGCACGCTCGCCGCGCTTCGTGCAGGGCATGTACAGCACCCTGGCCGGCTTCGTCGAACCGGGCGAGTCGGTGGAGCACTGTGTTGCGCGTGAAGTGCGCGAAGAGGTGGGCGTCGAGATCGGCAATATCCGCTACCTGGGCAGCCAGCCGTGGCCGTTCCCGCACTCGCTGATGTTCGGTTACCACGCCGAGTACGTCAGCGGCGAGATCGTCATGCAGCCGGACGAGATCGAGGATGCCCGCTGGTTCCACGTCGACGAGCTGCCGCGCCTGCCGGCCGAGCGCTCCATCGCCCGCTACCTGATCGAGGTCTACCTGGCGCGCCGCGCCGGTCGTCCCGATCCCGTCCTGCCCGGCGGCGCCTGACGCTTCAGGCGCCGCAAGCGGCAAATCAGACTGCGCTGAACCAGTGCTGCCAGGCCAGGCGCACGGTCAGCGCCAGTACCACCAGAATGAACACCGGACGGATGAACTTGGCGCCGCCGCCGATAGCCGTGCGCGCGCCGAAATAGGCGCCGACCATCAGCGAGCTGCCCATGCACAGGCCCAGCAGCCAGACCACCTGGCCCGAGGCGATGAACACCGCCAGGGCAACGATGTTGCTGACGAAGTTCATGCTGCGTGCTACGCCGCTGGCGCGGACCAGGTCCAGCGGGTACATCAGCAGGGTGCTGACGGTCCAGAAGGCGCCGGTGCCGGGGCCGGCCACGCCGTCGTAGAAGCCCAGGCCCAAGCCCTGCGGCCACTGGCGGCGCTGGGCGATCTGCGGGTTGGCGTCCAGTGGCGCCTCGGGCGTCTTGCCGAACAGCAGGTACAGGCCGCAACCGAACACCACCACCGGCAGCATGCGGTTGAGCCACTCCGCCGGCATCAGGTGCGCGGCCCAGGCACCCAGCGCGGCGCCGATGGCGGTGGCGATCACGCCCTTGCGCCACTTGTGTGGTTCGAACAGCTTGCGGCGGTAGAAGGTGTAGCTGGCCACGGCGGCGCCGAAGGTCGAGCTGAGTTTGTTGGTACCCAGGGCCAGGTGCGGCGGCACGCCGGCGGTGAGCAGGGCGGGTATGGTCAGCAGGCCACCGCCGCCGGCAATGGCGTCGATGAAGCCGGCGAGGAAGGCGACCCCGGCGAGGATGAGCAGGGTCGTGGGGTCTACAACGAGTTCGAAGGGCATGGGATCGGCCTTGATCGGGGGCCCGCTGCGCCGACCTCTTGTGAAGGGCGGTGCGGCAGGAAACGTTAACGGGCCCGAAAGCTGCGACGGTCTGGCTGGCCGCGCAGGGATGCGGTGCGCATAATGCCGGCATTTCTACGAGGAAGGAAATCATTCGATGCAGTACGACGGTCTGGCCTGGGTCGTGGCGATCCTGGCGCTGCTGGCCCTGGTGGTGGCGGCACGCATCCTGTTCGACCGTCACTGGTTCCTGGGTTGGCTGCGCGGCAGCGCGGGGATGCTGTTCGTTGCCCTGGCGGTGCTGGTCGCGCTGGTGGCCTGGGACCTGCGCAGCTACGCGCCGCTGCCGCCGGAGCGGCCGCTGGCGACCCTGAGCTTCCACAGGGTGGCCGAGCAGCGCTACGACGTGACCCTGCTCGAAGGCGACGACGAGCGCCATGTGGAGCTGGCTGGCGATCTCTGGCAGTTGGACGCGCGGGTGCTGGAGTGGAAGGGGCTGGCGCGGCTGATCGGCCTGGCGCCGGGCTATCGCCTGCAGGACCTCAGCGGGCGCTTCCTGGCGGTCGAGCAGCAGGCCCTGGGGCGCAAGGTGTCGCTGGCTGACGAGGCGCTGGGGATCGACCTGTGGCGCTGGCTGCGCGACGGCCAGCATGACCTGCTGACCTTTGTCCCGAAGGCCGGTCGAGTGAACTACCTGCCCATGGCGGACCAGGCGGTATTCGCCGTGCGCTACGGCGCCGGCGGGCTGACCGCCGAGCCGATGAATGCGGCGGCGATCCAGGCGCTGAAGTCCTGGCAGTGATCTGCCAGCTGGCGTAGGAGCGGACTCCGTCTGCGATTGGCATCCGCCATGAAGAAATCGCGGATGAATCCGCTCCTACGAAAAGCCCACTTTCCGTCCATGAAAAAGGGAGCCAACCGGCTCCCTTTTTCGTTGCTGCGACAATGCTTATGCGAGGAAACCACCGTCCACGTTCAGCGTCACACCGGTGGTGTAGCTGGAGGCATCACTGGCGAGGTAGAGCACGGCGCCGGCCATTTCGCTCGGGTCGGCCACGCGCTTGAGCGGGATGCGCTGCAGGGCGACGTTGCGGATGGCGTCGTTGCTCACCAGCGCCGAGGCGAACTTGGTGTCGGTCAGGCCCGGCAGCAGGGCGTTGCAGCGGATGTTGAACTGCGCGCATTCCTTGGCGAAGACCTTGGTCATGCTGATCACAGCGGCCTTGGTCACCGAGTAGATGCCCTGGAACTCGCCGGGGGTGACGCCGTTGACCGAAGCGACGTTGATGATGCTGCCGCCACCGTTGGCCTTCATCAGCTTGCCGCCTTCGATGGACATGAAGTAGTAGCCGCGGATGTTCACGTCGACGGTCTTCTGGAAGGCCGACAGGTCGGTGTCCAGCACGTTGCAGAACTGCGGGTTGGTGGCAGCGTTGTTGACCAGGATGTCCAGGCGACCGAACTGCTCGCGGATCTGCGCGAAGACGGCCTGGATCTGCTCCATCTCGCCGATGTGGCAGGCAATCGCGGTGGCCTTGCCGCCGGCGGCGACGATTTCGTCAGCCACGGCCTGGCAGCCGTCGATCTTGCGGCTGGAGACGATCACGTGGGCGCCCTGTTGGGCCAGCAGCTTGGCGATGGCCTCGCCGATGCCGCGGCTGGCGCCGGAAACGAAGGCGATCTTGCCTTCGAGGTCGAACAGTTGGGTCTTGGACATGGGGAGTTCTCCTTGTTCTTTGGCGCCGTTACAGGCGGGACTTGCCGATGACCTGCAGGCTCACCTGTTCCAGCAGCTTGTTGGCGTGGATGAAGGTGGCGAAGCGCTTGTCCTGGGTCTGGCCGTGGAAGAAGCGGTAGTAGATCTGCTGCATGATGCCGGCCAGGCGGAACAGGCCGTAGGTGTAGTAGTAATCGAGGTTGTTGATCTGGATCCCGGCGCGCTCGGCGTAGTAGTCGGCGAACTGCTGGCGGGTCAGCATGCCCGGCTCGTGGCTGGGCTGGCGGCGCAGCATCTGCATCGGCTGCGGGTCGCCGGCTTCGATCCAGTAGGCGAGGGTGTTGCCCAGGTCCATCAGCGGGTCGCCGATGGTGGTCATCTCCCAGTCGAGCACGCCGATGATCTGCATCGGGTTGTTCGGGTCGAGGATGACGTTGTCGAAGCGGTAGTCGTTGTGGACGATCCCCGGCTTGTGGTGGTCGGCCGGCATCTTCTCGCGCAGCCACACCTTCACCTGCTCCCAGGCCGGCGCGTCGGGGGTCAGGGACTTCTCGTAGCGATCGATCCAGCCGCCGATCTGGCGCTGCACGTAGCCCTCGGGCTTGCCCAGGTCACCCAGGCCGCAGGCGTTGTAGTCGACATTGTGCAGGTCGACGAACTTGTCGATGAAGCTCTTGCACAGCGCAGTGGTCTTCGGCGCGTCGAGGTTCAGTTCCTTGGGCAGGTCGCTGCGCAGGATGATGCCGTTGACCCGCTCCATGACGTAGAACTCGGCGCCGATCACCGATTCGTCGGTGCAGTAGGCGTAGGCCTTGGGGCAGTAGGGGAAGCCATCCTTGAGCTGGTTCAGGATGCGGTATTCGCGGCCCATGTCGTGGGCGGACTTGGCCTTCTTGCCGAACGGCGGGCGGCGCAGGACCAGTTCCTGGTTGTCGTACTGGATCAGGTAGGTCAGGTTCGAGGCACCGCCGGGGAACTGGCTGATGCACGGCTGACCCTGCAGGCCGGGGATATGGTCCTTGAGGTAGCCGTCGATCACGGCGGCGTCGAGTTCTTCGCCTTCGCGGGAGCGGATGGTCTGGTCGGTCAACGACATGCTGGTCCCTTCTTATCTACGAGCTCGTCTGCTACGGGCTTGTACTGGTCTTCCCCGCAAGGCCTTGGGCTTGCTGCGGGGTGCGCGCAGGCCGGCGTCCTTCTCGTGCCTGATGAGTGTCGGCAGGATCAGGCAAAGCAATGATGGCGCCGGGTGATCATTGGCTAATCTAATGCCCGCTCCCGCCCGTCACAAGCACGCATCGCCGTTATTGGCGCCCGTGTTGCACCCCGATCAGGCTGCCTGATCCGGGGCTTGCAGCGGCGCGCGGGCATAAAAAAACCGGAGCCAGGGACTCCGGTTTTTCGCGTTGCGCGGGCAGGTTTCCGCGGATCAGACCGGGAACAGTTCGCCCAGCTTCATCGCCAGCATCATGTCGCCTTCGGCGCGCAGCTTGCCGGCCATGAAGGCCTGCATGCCGTCGGTTTCGCCGCTGGTGATGCCCTTGAGGGTTTCGCTGTCCATGATCAGGGTGACGTTGGGGGACTCGGCATCGCCCTGTACCACTTCGCAGGTACCGTCCTTGACGACCAGGTAGTGGTTGTCGCCGTCTTCGATGTTGAACTGGAACACCAGATCCAGGCCGGCGGCCGCGCTGGCGTTGAACTTGCTCTTCATGGTGGAAACGATGTCAGCAACACTCATGGTTCTATTCCTTTTCTAGGTTTTCTCGCGCGACGCTCGCGTCGCAATGGGCCGGTACTCAACGATAGGTGATGAGTTCCGGCGCCCTCAACAGTTCCAGATGCACGTGACTGTTGAAGGAAGCCAGGGCCACTTCGCTGCCGCGGAACTTCAGGCGGTTGAGCGAGGTGTTGACGATCTGCCAGTTGAGCTCGAAGGCGTTCAGCGCCGGGATGCCGGTGACCATCTGCAGGACTGCAGTAATGGTGCCGCCGGAGGTGAACACGCCGATGTTGTCCTTGCCGCTGGCCGATTCCAGCAGGCGCTTGAGGCCGCCGTGCACGGTGTCGAGGAATTCGGCCCAGCTGACCAGGCCGTCCTTGTCGTGGTCGCCTGACACCCAGCGCGCGATCACGCTGGAGAACAGGCGCTGGAACTCGGCGCGGTGGTCGGCGGCGTTGCGCAGGATGTGCAGGGCCTGCGGCTCGATCTCCAGCAGGTCCGGCAGGTGCGCGCGGATCACCGCGTCGGCTTCGAATTCGTTGAAGGCGGCGTCGATTTCCAGGGTGGGGGTTTCGATCCCTGCTTCGTTGAGCCGGCCCATCACCGCTTCGGCGGTATGGCGCTGGCGGCGCAGGTCGCCGGCGACGCAGCGGTCGAAGCGCAGGCCGAGGCTGGCCAGGTGCTCGCCGAGGATTTCTGCCTGGCGTACGCCGGTGGCCGAAAGCACATCGTAGTCGTCGGCACCGAATGAAGCCTGGCCATGTCGAATCAGGTAGATGCTTCCCACGCGCACGTTCCCGGCAGGGCTGAAAGTTCCGGCGAGGTTATGAGGATCACCTGGGGCTGTCAACGAAAAAACATACGCTTGTTTGAATGCTATTCGCTGGACTGATACAGCGCTTTGCCAGCGCTGGTGGCGGGCCGGCGGGCTGGGTATGCTTGCGGGATTCGCCGCGCTCCTCGCGCGGGCGCGAACAGAATTGTAAAAGGGGATGTGAGTGGAGTTTCTAGCCGATTACGCCGGTTTCCTGGCCAAGACTTTCACCGTGGTGGTGGCCATCGTCATCGTCCTGGTGGTGATCGCCGCACTGCGCGGTCGTGGCCGCCGCGGCGGCAGTGGGCACCTGGAGGTGCACAAGCTCAACGACTTCTACAAGGAGCTGCGCGAGCGCCTGCAGCACAGCGTGCTGGAGAAGGCCAAGCTCAAGGCCCTGCGCAAGACTGAGGCGAAGTCGCTGAAGGAAGCGAAAAAGAAGAAGGGCGGCGAGAAGAACCGCGTCTATGTGCTCGACTTCGACGGCGACATCAAGGCTTCGGCCACCGAGCAGCTGCGCCATGAAGTGACCGCACTGCTGACCCTCGCTACCCCGCGTGACGAAGTGGTGCTGCGCCTGGAGAGCGGCGGTGGCATGGTCCATGGCTACGGCCTGGCGGCTTCCCAGCTGGCGCGTATCCGCCAGGCCGGCGTGCCGTTGACCGTCTGCGTCGACAAGGTTGCCGCCAGCGGCGGCTACATGATGGCCTGCATCGGCGAGCGCATCCTCTCCGCGCCCTTCGCCATCCTCGGCTCCATCGGCGTGGTGGCGCAACTGCCCAACGTCAACCGCCTGCTGAAGAAGCACGACATCGATTTCGAGGTACTCACCGCCGGCGAGTACAAGCGCACCCTGACGGTGTTCGGCGAGAACACCGAGAAGGGCCGCGAGAAGTTCCAGGAAGACCTGGAAACCACCCACGAGCTGTTCAAGCGCTTCGTCGTCCACTACCGCCCGCAGCTGGCCATCGACGAGATCGCCACCGGCGAGGTCTGGCTGGGCCAGGCGGCGCTGGGCAAGAAGCTGGTCGACGAGCTCAAGACCAGCGACGAATACCTGGCCGAACGCGCCCGCGAGGCGGATGTCTACCAGCTCAGCTATGTGCAGAAGAAGTCCATCCAGGAGCGCTTCGGCGTCGGCGTCAGCAGCGTGATCGACCGTGTGCTGGTGACCTGGTGGGACCGCCTGGGCCGCAGCCGCTTCTGGCAGTGAGGCCGCTGGCACTGATTGTCATCGGGCGCCGGGATCGCGCCCGTTCCGAATTCGAATGAGGAGGGTCGAGATGAGTGCATTCAAGGCGTTGTGGGTCACCGAAAGCGCGCACGGCGTGCATGACCTGCAGGTGATCGAGCGACAGGTGGCCGATCTGCCGGCGGGTGAAGTGCTGGTGCGGGTGAAGTATTCCTCGCTGAACTACAAGGATGCGCTGTCCGCCAGCGGCAACCGCGCCGTCACCCGCAAGTACCCGCACACTCCCGGCATCGATGCCGCCGGTGTGGTGGAAGAATCCTCGGTCGGCGAGTTCGCGCCGGGCGATGAAGTCATCGTCACCGGCTACGACCTGGGCATGAACACGCCGGGCGGCTTCGGCCAGTACATCCGCGTGCCCGCGGCCTGGCTGATCAAGCGCCCGCAGGGCCTGTCGCTGCGCGAATCGATGATCCTCGGCACTGCCGGCCTGACCGCCGCGCTGTGCGTCGACAAGCTGGAGCGCGCCGGTGTCACGCCGTCCGCCGGGCCGATCCTGGTTACCGGTGCCACCGGCGGCGTGGGCAGCATCGCGGTGATGCTGCTGGCGCAACTGGGCTACACCGTGGCTGCGGCCACCGGCAAGCTGGAGCAGGCCGAGCTGTTGAACCGCCTCGGCGCGCGGCAGATTCTCGACCGCGCCACCGTCTCCGATGGCATCGACAAGCCGCTGCTGCGCGAGCAGTGGGCTGGTGCGGTGGACACCGTGGGCGGCGACATCCTGTTCAACGTGGTCAAGTCGCTGCAGTACGGCGGCAGTGTCGCCTGTTGCGGTCTGACTGCGGGTGCCGCCTTCAAGGCCACCGTGCTGCCCTTCATCCTGCGCGGCGTGAACCTGCTGGGCGTGGACTCGGTGGAGCTGCCGCTGGTGGTCAAGGCTTCCATGTGGGACAAGCTGTCCCTGCAGTGGAAGCTCGACAACCTCGAAGCGGCGGTGCGCGAGGTCAAGCTCGATGACCTGCCGGCCGCCATCCACCAGATTCTCGCCGGCAAGCTGGTCGGCCGGGTGCTGGTGACCCTCGACTGATACTCCGCTCGATGCCCGCGCCGGGCCTGGGTGTCAGCCCAGGTCCGGCAACAGGTAATCCGCCCACAGCGAATCGGCGAACTGGCTACGGAAGAAGCCGAAGTGGCCGATGCGCTTCACGCCGATATCCTGCGGATCGATCCGCTTCAGCGTCTTCGGCGAGCCACGGTAGAAACCGTGCAGCGACTCGGTATTGCGCCCGGACATCATCTCGTCGTCGGTGAAGGAGATCGACGTGATAGGCGTGCGTACCGATGAATACGCCTCGCGCACCGCGCCGCCTTCCGCACCCACGGCGTACTCCGGATCCAGGCACCAGCGTCGCCATTGTTCGATCACCCCGCGCGGCAGGTCGCCGACCACGCCCAGGCGCTTGCCGGGGAAGTAGCCCAGCAGCGGAGTGAGGGTTGGCGCCAGCAGGTACCAGAGCAGCCAGGCCTTGTGCCGCAAGCCCTTGGTGTTCTCGCGCCAATAGCCGCTGCCGGTGGCAATGGTGAAGGCGCGCAGGATGCGTTCGTTGCCGCGCACGAAGGGCAGGATCTGCCCGCCGAGGCTGTGGCCGATCCAGTACACCGGCAGGTCGCCGGCGGCTTCGACCACCGCGTCGAGCATCGCGCTGCAGTCGTGGTTACCCCAGGCGACGACATCGACGTCAAGATCGCGCAGGTGGCCGGCGCGGGACTTGCCCATGCCCACGTAGTCGAAGGTCACGGTGAGGTAGCCGCGCTCGGCCAGCCAGTTGGCGAAGGCTGTGTAGAAGCGTTGTTCGACGCCCATGGCGGGGACGATCAGCACCGCCCCTCGGGCCTCGCCGCGTGGGTAGTACCAGTGGCTGGAAAGGCTGTGGCCGTTGCCGTTGTCCAGCGGGCGGGGGAGCGGGGTGATCATGGCATCGTCCCTCAGGCCTGGCTGACGTACATGGTGATGTCGGCGCGGAAGACCTTCTTGTCACCGACGTAGGCCAGCACCGGCACGGTGATGTCGCCTTCCTGGTTCCAGTCGATCGTCAGGCCGTCGGCCACGGCGCGCACGTCGCCCTCGGCCTTGGCCAGGTATTCCACCGTCATGCCGCGGGGAATCCAGCGGCGTCCCTTGGGGATCGACACGTCGGTCAGGGTTCCGGCCACCAGTTCGGCAGCGTTGCACAGGGCAATCGCATGCACGGTGCCGATGTGATTCAGCACTTCGCGGCGCTTGGGAAAGGTGACCTCTGCGTAGCCTGGGCGCAACTCGACGAACTGCGGGGCGATGGTGGAGAAGTAGGGGGCGACCTGGCCGATCATGGCGCTGAACTGCGCCGGGCCGGCCTGTTGGAACATCTGCAGCATCTGACTCATGGTGACTCCGCAAGCTGATGGGGTGGGCAAGCTGGGATTGAAGAGCTCTCATTGAAGTACTGCGATTGAAGAGACCTGCGCGCCCAGGCAGTATACGAAGATTAGAAAGTAATTCTAGAAGATTATTCTAGAATTTTATTCTGGAATGATTCACTCCCCAGGACCCCCATGGCCCGACCTTCCCGCAAAGACGACATCCTCCAGGCCGCACTGGCCTGTTTCAGTGAATCCGGCGTGGACGCCACTACCATCGAGATGATCCGTGATCGCTCCGGTGCCAGCATCGGTAGCCTCTACCACCATTACGGCAACAAGGAGCGGATCATCGGTGCGCTGTACCTGGCCGGCGTCGGCCAGTACGCGGCGCTGCTCGATGCGGGGCTGCAGGAAGCGAAGAGCGCTGAGGCGGTGGTGAAGCTGTTCGTCACTTCCTACATCGACTGGGTGTCGGCGAATCCCGAGTGGGCGCGTTTCATCCTCCACAGCCGGGGGCGCGTGGAGGCGGGGGAGGTGGGCGAGGAGTTGCGCGAAGCCAATCGGCAGCAGGGGCGGCGGATCGCCGAGTTGCTGGCCGAGCATCGCAAGGCCGGGGCGTTCAAGGCGCTGTCGGCGGAGCTGTTCAACTCCGTGGTGATCGGCCCGACCCATGACTACGCGCGCAACTGGCTGGCCGGGCGCACGCGGGCGGACCTGTTCGAATGCCGCGAGCAGCTGGCGCAGATCGCCTGGGACAGCGTCCGCGCCTGAGGCGGAGCTCCCTGTAGGAGCTAGCTTGCTCGCGAACGGATTGACCGGCGGCGCTGAAGCTGGGCGGGTTCGCGAGCAAGCTCGCTCCTACCAGCCAGTCGCGCTTGCTTGAATAGGCGTAGGAGCGGACTCCGTCCGCGATAGGTTCGCAGCGCGCCGGATAGCATCGCGGACGGAGTCCGCTCCTACGAGGTCGCCAGTGCGGGACCGTAGGGCGAATAACCTGG
The DNA here is from genome assembly GCF_014204515.1 of Pseudomonas nitroreducens. Classification (GTDB taxonomy): domain Bacteria; phylum Pseudomonadota; class Gammaproteobacteria; order Pseudomonadales; family Pseudomonadaceae; genus Pseudomonas; species Pseudomonas nitritireducens_A. The sequence continues at coordinate 186,673 of NZ_JACHLI010000012.1, forward strand.
AACAGGTTATCCGCCGCTCACAGGGTTGCGGATAACGCTGGCGCGTTATGCGCCCTACGAAAGCTTCCGCAGAATTGCGCTCCGCAGAAACGAAAAAGCCCCGCATATGAACTGACCCCCGAAAGTTGGACAGTTGGACTGGGCCGCTAAGCTGCCAATGACTGAGCCCTGTATTGAACGGGGCTCAGTCCCTTCAACTTG
>NZ_JACHLI010000013.1 GCF_014204515.1 Pseudomonas nitroreducens
TTGACCTCGTAGGGCGCATAACGCGCCAGCGTTATCCGCCGGGGGGTAAACGGCGGATAACCCGTGCCGGGTTATGCGCCCTACGTTCTGGCTCTGGTTTTGAAGTCTTCCAGCGAAATATCCGCTCGCGCCGAAGTGCCCCTTTCAGGAGGCCGAAGGTGATCGGAGTTCCAGGGGCCGAGCGACATGGATGTCGCGAGAGCGTTGTCGGGCCAGGGATGGCCCGTCAACGCGGGCCCCTGGAACTCCGAGGAACCGAGGGTACTTTTCGCGAAGCGAAAAGCCGGATGGCAGGGGCGAGACCTTTGCCCACCTTTGGGTCTTTCCAAAGTGGGTCGCCCGAGGGGGCGAAACACGTATTCCGCGCGCACGTCGAAGCGACGCGGGAAACCCGGAGCGAGGCAGGCTCATCGCGGACAGAGTCCGCTCCTACAGACTGGCTCCGTCGGTTTGGTTCGTGCAGAAGTGGGCTTCCCCATACGAGGTAAGCGTATGCCGGGAATGGCGGCTGGGGGCGGTTCGCGAGCAAGCTCGCTCCTACAGATATGGGTAACGACGAGGTGGGGATAAGTGGTGGTGTCCTATGTGCGCTCTCATGAATTAGTACCGCAGTTTCGTGTATGAAACTTCCGTATCATCCCCTGGCGTTCCGGGCGGGCTAACGGAGCCTATTGGGAAGCAGTACCTTTGCGCTCGGTGCTGAACACACCCAGTAGGCGGCCCGCCGCCACCCGACAACGCGGTTGTTTTTGCTGCTGTAGCTGCTGCTATGGCCGGGTGGCGCGCAGCCATAAAACACCCGAAAGGGGAAATCTGCGGGCGGTCCTACTGCCGTGTTCAAGCACCCGGTCGCCCCTCTGAACAGGGGGCGGAGGATGAACGAACCAGTAGGTATTCCGAATGACACATCTGCTCGATTTTCACGCCGTTTGCGTTCCCAGGATTTCATCCAGACCCTCCCTGACGGAGGCCCTCCATGGATAACGAAATCCTCATCCCCACTACCTTCATCCGTCACCGCCGTCAGTTGCGGGCATTCCTGCTCGATGACGAGCCCTGGTTCTGCGTCAGCGACCTGGGACGGCTGATCAACCGTCCGCTGGACGAGCGCCTGCACAACAGCCTTGATGCCGACCAGTTGCAGAACTGCTGGATCCGCAACAGTTGCGGCGATTACGAAAAGTCCCTGCTGGTCAGCGAGTCCGGCTCCTATGCCGCGCTGATCTTTCACTTCCATCCGGAGAACCGCAGCATCCGCCATTGGCTCAACCGGCAGGTGGTGCCGGCATTGCGCAGCGCAGAGCACCCGGCTTTGCGGCCGAGGGAGCGGCAGTTGAGCTGGGCCGACCAGCACCTGGGCGTACTGGAGTGGCACGGACGGTTGTGGGTGCCGTTCGATGACCTGCCGGCGATAGGCCGGCTGGAAAGGCCCGAGGCGTAATTCAATCGCTTGCTCCGAAACTTCGGCGGAGCACGACGTAGGATGGTGTGGAGCGCAGCGATACCCATCGATTCCGGTGCACCGACAGCATGGCTATCGCAAGCTCCACCCATCCTACAAAAGCGTTCTTCTGTGAAGGCGGCAGAGTGCGGTTCGCGAGCAAGCTCGTTCCTGCCATCGGGCGCTGCAAATCAGTGATGCCTGGGAGGATCGAATTCCGCCGCGCAGGATTTCGCGGACAAGGTCCGCTCCTGCGTCACCGGAAAATCCATCAGCCGAGTAGGGCGCATAACGCGACAGCGTTATCCGCCGGGGAAATGGCGGATAACCCGTTTCGGGTTATGCGCCCTACGCAGGGAATTCTGCGAGCGGGCATAAAAAAGCCCCCGCACCGGAAGGGGCGGGGGCATTGGCGCCGATGGGGGGGAAGCGCCAGGTCCCGGGGCTTAGCGGACTACAGCCTGGACTTCCACGTTCTCCGTGGTGCGGCCGTAGACGTCTTCCAGACGCTCGATGTCGTCTTCGCCCAGGTAGCTGCCCGATTGCACTTCGATGATCTCCAGCGGGATCTTGCCCGGATTGGCCAGGCGGTGGACCGAAGCGATCGGGATGTAGGTGGACTGGTTCTCGGTGAGCAGGAAGGTCTTGTCGTCACAGGTCACCTGGGCGGTGCCGGAGACGACGATCCAGTGCTCGGCGCGGTGGTGGTGCATCTGCAGGGACAGGCGCGCGCCCGGCTTGACGCTGATGTGCTTGACCTGGAAGCGGCCGCCCATGTCCACCGAGTCGTAGGAGCCCCACGGGCGGTAGACCTGGCAGTGGTTCTGGGTTTCGCTGCGGCCGGCGGCGTCGAGCTGGTTGACCACTTTCTTGACGTCCTGCACGCGGTCCTTGTGGGCAATCATCATGGCGTCCTTGGTTTCGACCACCACGATGTCCTCCAGGCCGACCACCGAGACCAGCTTGCCGTTGCCGTGCACCAGGCAGTTGTGGCTGTCGTGCACGACCACGTCGCCCATGGTGACGTTGCCGTTGTCGTCCTTGTCATGCACTTCCCAGATCGACGACCAGCTGCCGACGTCGTTCCAGCCGGCGGCCAGCGGGACCACGCAGGCGCGGCGGGTCTTTTCCATCACGGCGTAGTCGATGGAGTTGTCCGGGCAGCACTCGAAGGTGGCGGCGTCGATGTTGATCAGGTCGCCGTCGTGCTGGCTGCGCTCAAGAGCCAGCAGGCAGGTGTCGTAGATGTCGGCGTCATGCTTCTTCAGTTCTTCCAGGAAGCGGCTGGCGCGGAACAGGAACATGCCGCTGTTCCAGAAGTAGCCGCCTTCCTCGACGAACTGCTGGGCGCGGGCCTCGTCGGGTTTCTCGACGAAGCGCTCGACGCGGATGACGCCGTCCGGCAGGCCGCGCTCGTCGCCGGACTTGATGTAGCCGTAGCCGGTTTCCGGGCGATCCGCAGGGACTCCGAAGAGCACCATCTCGCCCTTTTCGGCGGCGTTGGTGGCCAGCGCCAGGGCACGCTGGAAGGCGCGCTGGTCGTCGATCACGTGGTCGGCGGGGAGGATCAGCAGCAGCTCGTCACGGCCTTCGGCCATGAGCTTCATGGCGGCGATGGCGACCGCCGGGGCGGTGTTGCGGCCGAAGGGTTCGAGGAGGATCGACTGGGTTTTCAGGTCCAGCGCTTCGAGCTGCTCCTGGACGATGAAGCGGTGTTCGAGGTTGCTCACCACCACCGGCGGTTCCATGCCCTCGAAGACCAGGCGTTCCAGGGTCTGCTGGAACAGGGTGTGTTCCCCGGTCAGGGCGAGGAACTGCTTGGGATACTGTTTGCGCGAAAGAGGCCAGAGTCGCGAGCCGCTGCCACCGGAAAGAATTACTGGAATCATCGGGTTTCTCCTAAAGCGTTTGCGTTCTGTCGACCGGCCCACGTCGTGCGGGCTGGCGTGCGGTTTGGGTGACCTCTCCAGTGCTGGCCGTCGTTGCGGCGCACGGGTCTTGCTGCCGGTGTGGGGCCGGTCTTGTTGTTTGGCTTGGGAGTGGTTGCACAGCACCCTCTCCCTAGCCCTCTCCCTGAAGGGAGAGGGGGACTGTTCGCAGCGAAGCGGGGCATCCCCGCTCGCCGGGTAGTACTGAACTTTCCGTGCGCACGGATGGCTCCCTCTCACTTCAGGGAGAGGGCGGGGGAGAGGGGTGCAGCTCACTGCCAGCACGATGCTTGCCATCCGCCTCAAGGTCTTAGTCCGCCTTCACCGGGCGCTTGACCCACACCGGATTCAGCTTGCTGTCGCCGGTTACATAGAGGCAGACCACTTCGCCGCGCTCGAGGGTGACGGGCTTGAGGTCGCTGACTTTCTTGGCGCCGTCGAACAGCGCCAGGTTCACTTTCACCGGATTGATCTCGCGGTCGCCGTGGCTTTGCGGGGCGACGTTGCTGACCACTTCGGTCTTGCCGTCGGCGGTCTTCAGGGTGAGGGCCTTGCCGCTGAGGTTCTGCACGCGCACCAGGGCCTTCTGCTTGTTCTTGAACGGCGGCTCGGGGACCAGGCGCGGCTGGCCGCCGGGCTGGCTGACGAGGGTGTAGTAGGCGTCCGGGTCGAGTTTCACCGGCAGGCTCTGGGAGCCGACCTTGGCGGTGTAGTTGCCCGGCGGGAGGAACTTGAAGTCGCTGGAGCCCTGCGGCGAGACGTCGTTGAGGGTGGCGTTGCCGACCGCGACGTTGAGTTCGCCGCTGCCTGCGTTGTAGGCGCGGACGAAGGACGAGCCCTTCGGCGCCTGCGGGCCGTAGAGTGCACCTTCACCGCCGGCGAAGGCGCCGAAGGAGGCGGCGCCCAGGGCCAGTGCCAGGGCGGACGACTTGAGGGTGCGAATGCTCAGACGGTTGATGCGGTTCATAGGGTGTACCTCCGGTCTTCTTTCGTCTGGTGGGCACGGCAGGTGCCCTGTTCAGCGCGCAGTGCGCCGTGGGTTCGGTGGATCAGTGAGCGCTTGCCTGGCTGGAAGCCAGGCGTTCGTCGCGGCTACCCGCGGCCCGCAGTTGCGCCACCCAGTCCGGGTTGAACTGGCTGAGGTCGCTGTGCATCGGCAGGTAGCGTTCGGGGAATTCCCAGACCAGCAGTTGCGCCGGCTTCTGCTTGAAGCCTTCGTCCTGCAGGAGTTCGAGCATCGGTTCCAGGGGGCCCTTGCCCTCCTTGGCGTAGTTGATGACATCCGCCGAGAGCGCCTGCTTGAGGGCGCCGGCGAAGTTCCAGCGCGGGTTGGCGCTGTAGCTGGTGCCGACCAGGGCGACCTGCGGCTGGGCGCTGTCGCCGAACAGGTCGCCGCCGCCGCCGCTGTCAGCGGAAGCTGCGGCGGTGTCCTCGGCCGGATGGGTCTGGCGCTGCTGCAGCTGGTCTTCTTCGGGCAGCAGGTTGGTGAACAGCGGGTCCAGCGGCAGGAAGGTCAGCAGGTCGCCCTTGTGCGCGCCGTTCTTGCCCGGTTCGGTGACGAAGGCCTGGGTGGGCAGGTCGGCGCCGGAGCCGGCGCGGATGCTTTCGCCCAGGCGCTGGGCCACGGCTTCGGCGCCCAGCGGGGTCCAGTGGGTGTCGGTGCGCAGGAAGACCTGGCCGTTGTCCTTGGCTTTCTCCAGCGTGCCGAGCAGCTCCGGCGCGGCCATGCCGGCCTGGCGGGCGCGCTGCAGGAAGTCTTCGTAGAGCGCGGCGTGCAGGGCGGCCGGTTGCTCCTTGCCGACGTACTCGGGGTAGAGGCGGGTCTTGGCTGGGATGATCGCCAGCACCAGCTTCACACCACGGCGCTCCAGCTCCTGCTGTACGCCGCGCACCAGTGCCCAGTTGTCGTTGAGCTGCTGGGCGGTGGGGGCGGGCTTGAACTCTTCGTCGGTGAACAGCCAGCCGTCCTTGCCGATCACCACGCCGGGGCGGCCTTCGTCGAAAACGGTGTAGTCCAGCGCGGCCCAGAGGTTGGTGCCCAGGCGCTTGATGGGGAATTCATCGTCGTAGTGGCCTTCGAAGGCGTGGGCCAGCTTGCCGTTGAGCACCGTGGTGCCCTCGGCGGCGGAGAAGCTGGGGAATGCCTTCAGCGACCAGCCGGCGAGGCCCAGCAGCATCCCGCCGAAGGCGGCGATGTAGGCGTACTGGAGGGGTTTGGCAATTGTCATGGTCTGGCCTCGCTCAGAACTGGAAGTAGAGGAACGGCGAGTAGCTCTGTGCCGAGAGCTTGAGCACCGAGGCGGCGAACAGCAGGAGCAGGGCGACGCGGGTGGCCAGGACCGGCAGCTGGGTCATCCAGTGCTGCTGGTACACAGCAGCGCCGCTGGGCGAATAGGCAATCGCCGCCGGGTCCTGCCGGGCCATGGCCGGGGTGCGCGGCTGGGCGCTGGCCGGGCCGTCGGCATCGACCTGTTCAGTCTTGGCGGCGGCCTTGGGTGCTTTGCTCTGCATCGGTTGGTTGTAGAACTGGCGCAGGCCGAAGAAGGCGAGCACGAGGTAGGCGATGACCAGGGTGCCGACCTGCAGGCCGGTGAGGCTGGCGCGGTTGAGCTCGGAGAGCTGCCAGTCGCCGAAGCTGAACATGGCGGCGTACATGCGCCAGGCCACGTGGAGATTCTCGGCGCGGAAGATCACCCAGCCGACGATCACCAGCAGGAAGGTGAACAGCCACTTCAGCGGGTTGAGCACCCGCGGCGCGGCGTTCACGCCCAGGGCGCGCTCGATGGCCAGCCACACGCCATGCCAGGCGCCCCAGATGATGTAGGTGACGTTGGCGCCGTGCCACAGGCCGCCCAGCAGCATGGTCAGGATCAGGTTGCGGTAGGTCTGGAAGGTGGTGCCGCGGTTGCCGCCCAGGCTGATGTACAGGTAGTCGCGCAGCCAGGTGGACAGGCTGATGTGCCAGCGCCGCCAGAACTCGGTGATGGATTGGCTGATGTAGGGCTGGTTGAAGTTCTCCATGAAGCGGAAGCCCATCATCAGGCCGAGACCGATGGCCATGTCGCTGTAGCCGGAGAAGTCGAAGTACAGCTGCGCGGTGTAGGCCAGCGCGCCGAGCCAGGCGTCGCCGGTGGTGGGGTTCTGCAGGGCGAAGCAGTGGTCGGCCACCGCCGCCAGGGTGTCGGCGATGAACACCTTCTTGACGAAGCCCTGCATGAAGCGGGTGCAGCCTTCGGCGAACTTGTCGACGGTGTGGGTGCGGTGGTTGAACTGGTCGACCAGGTCCTTGAAGCGCAGCACGGGGCCGGCGATCAGGTGCGGGAAGATCGCCACGAACGCCGCGAAATCGATCAGGTTGTGCGTGGCCGGGGTATCGCCGCGGTACACGTCGATGATGTAGCTGATCGATTCGAAGGTGTAGAAGCTGATGCCGATGGGCAGCAGGATGTGGGTCAGCACGAAGGGCTGCATGCCCATCGAGGTGATGATCTCGTTGAGGCTGTCGACGCCGAAGTTGGCGTACTTGAAGTAGCCCAGCACGCAGAGGTCGACCACCACGCCGAGGATCAGCCAGCGTTGGGCGGCCTTGGTGCGCACTCCGGCGGCGCCGATGCGCAGGCCGATCCAGTAGTTGAACAGGGTGACGCCAGCGAACAGCAGGAGGAAGTCCACCCGCCACCAGGCGTAGAAGATGTAGCTGGCGACCAGCAACAGGAGGTTCCGGTAGCGGTTCCCGCTCAGGTAGTACAGGCCGAGGAAGACCGGCAGGAACAGGAACAGGAACACGTTGGAAGAAAAGACCATTCCGCGTCTCTCTCTGGAGCTTCAAACCTTGAGTGGCTCCGGACCTTCCGGCGTCTTCGCGACGCCTTGAGGAAAGGCCGGGGCAACCCGCCAATTCCTCCCCATGTGGTGCTCAATCTGTTGCGCCCGCCCGCGTCTTTTTTGCGTGGGTCGGGTGGTGGTGCTGTTGCTTCGGAGCGAGGGCTTGCCCTCACCCCAGCCCTCTCCCAGAGGGAGAGGGGGCCGTCCGTAGTCGCCGGATGGCTCGGTGTTTCGCTTGCTGCCTCCCAGTCCCCTCTCCCCCTGGGAGAGGGTTAGGGTGAGGGGCTCTTTGCTCCCGTAGGGCGAATAACGCGAAGCGTTATCCGCCGTGATTTTGTGCCAGGCCCTTCGGCGGATAACCGCAAGCGGTTATGCGCCCTACGGGGACTGGTGCGTCTTCAGCTCCCCGCCCCCTGACGGTTGAAAACCTTGGTCACTTCACCCCCCAGGCGGAAGCTGTTGAACGGCTCCATCTTCTTCTTCCAGTCCTGGGTCTTGGGCGCGCAGCTGTAGAGGGCGCAGTAGGGTTCCAGCCAGGCGAACTTGCTGTTCTCCTTCAGGTCGGCCATGTCCTGGTCGTTGCCGGTCTTCGCGTCGAACGCGTTCTGGTCGTCCACGCCTTGCATCACGCGGTTGGCCAGGCGCTGCAGGGCGCCGTTGTTTTCCTGGCGCAGGTCGACGCCATTCACCTGGGCGAAGGCGGCGATCATGGTCAGCGGCGGCAGCGAGTAGTTGTGGTAGGACAGCGCACGCTGGCGGCGCTTGAGTTCGTTGGGCAGGTAGCCGTCGTTGTCCACCTGGTTGGCGGCGACCTTGAATTCCTGCACCGACCAGTCGAACAGGTCGCGGCGGTTGGTCACCACGGCGGTGGACATCACCGACCAGGCGGCCCAGTAGGAGTGGTTGTTGATCTTCTTCAGCGGCAGGTCGCTCCAGTCGCGCACCACCTGGCTGCCCAGGGTGCTGAACCAGTTCTCGATCTCCTTCGACTGCTCGCCGTAGGAGGCCAGCGGGCGGCTGCTGGAGAACTTCAGGCGCATGTAGGACGACGACAGGCTGCCCAGCGCCCATTTGCGCATGGACTTGCCGGTGTGGTTGTAGTCGCTGCTTTCCAGCGCGCCGGCTTTGGCCCACGAATCCAGCCAGCCCATGGCGCAGTCCAGGTCGCCCTTGTTGCCGCTGCGCATGTACTGGGTGATGAGCTTGGTGGCGCCGCGCTCCATGTCGGTGATGTCCTTGATCTGCGTGCGGAACTCCTTGTCCGCATCGGCGTTGAAGGTGGCGCGTGCCGAGTCCGAGCCCTTGTACTTGCTGGTGAACTGCAGGCTGCCGGTATAGGGCGTGGGCGGAGTAGGGCAGCTGTCGGCATCCTTCCTGCTGCCCTTGTCGCCAACGGCGGAGAAGTAGCCCGGTGGTGGCATCAGGTCGGCGGCATAGGTGGTGCTCTCGCCGAACAGGGCGCCGAGCACGGCGATGGTCAGGCCGATGCGGGCGACCACGGGTGTCTTGATCTTGCGTAGGCTGGGCATGGTGTTCATCCCTCGCTTCAGTTGGCGGCCACGTCGGCCGACTTGGCTTTGGGCGTCTGACAGAGCTTGGCCTCGACTTCCAGGCCCGCCGGCATGTCGTCCGGCGCCTCGATCTCCAGGGAGAGGAACTGCTGGTTCGACCAGTCCTCGTCGTTGCGCAGCTCGAAGACGTAGCGTCCGCCGGTATCCACGGCCTTGGACTGCTCGATCTTCAACTGCTCGCGACGACCGTTCATGTACCAGATGGTGTTCTTGAGTTCGTGCACGCCGGGGTCGGAGTAGGTGACGTCGGCGGTGTAGCTGCCCGAACGGATCGGCAGGGCGCCACTGTTGAGCAGCACCTCGTTGCTGCCCGCGTGCAGCTTGACCTTGCGGCTGATGGCCGGCTTGCCGTCGGCGCAGCCGTTGTCCACCAGCGGCATGGCCTGGCGGTAGAAGCTCTTCTGCGCCATGTCGTAGTGGGTGGCGAATTCCCAGATGAGGATCTTCGGCGGCTTGTCGTGGAATTCCTTGCTGGTCATGTAGGCCAGCAGGGAGCTGTCGAAGCCGCCGCCGGACACGGCGTTGTTGAGGATGTCGACCTTGCCGTACTGCTCCAGGAAGCCGGCGAAGTTGTACGCCGGGCCGCTGTTGGAGGTGCCGACCAGCGCCACCTGGGCATCGCCGCCCTCGCCGAACAGGTCGCCGCCACCGGTATCGCCCACCGGCTCGGTCTCGAAGCGGTCGACGTACTGCGGCGCGTAGCTGCTGCCACAGAGTTGCGCGGCGGCCTTGTGGAAGGTGCCCAGCTTGGACAGCAGGCCGACGCGCTTGCTCTCGAATTCCTTCTTCGGAATGTCGTTGTAGGCGGGGATTTCCTTCAGCGTCTGGGCGACGATTTTCGCGCTGCGCATCGAGCCGTACGGCGTCCAGTGGTGGTCACCCTTGAAGTAGTAAGGGTGCTCTTCCTTCTCGTCGAACAGCGGCGAGAAGTCCGGGGTGTAGATGCCGGCCTTGCGGAACTGGGCGATGGTCGCCTGGTAGTTCTTTTTCGCCAGGTCGAAGTTGAAGCTGGCCTTCTCCTGGGGATTGAGCTTCTCGCGGTTCACCAGGCCACGGGTGGGCTGGTAGACCACGACCAGGTCGATGCCCTTGCGCTTGAGTTCGTCGCGCAGCTGCTTGAGCTCGCGCCAGCCTTCGGCGCTGGTGCCGAAGTCGGTGCGCAGGTCGTAGGTGCTGCGGAACAGCCAGTCTTCCTGGGCCGGCACCAGGTGGGTGAAGAAGCCCAGGTACTTGGTGTTGTAGGCCGCGTCGTTGGCGGCGGTGGGGCACAGGCCGGCGGCCGGTTGTGCGGTGTAGCTGGGCGCATCGGCGGCGCCGGCCTGGTGGGCGACCAGCAGGGCGGCGGTGAGGCCCGACAGGCGCAGGAAATTGACGGTCATACGATTCATGGTCGGTCCTCAGTTCTGCAGTTCGGCCTGGCTTTCGACGGGGTCGATCAGCACCGCGCGTTGCTGGCGCACCAGCAGGTCCAGGATCTGGTCCTGCTTCTCGCCGAGCACGCCGTTGAAGGAGATGCCGGAAGATTTGGTCGGGCCGAGCATGGCCACCTTGTAGAGCTCCAGCGATAGCGGCGAGTCCACCGACAGCGGGCCCGAGCCGTTGCCGGCCAGCTTGCCGCCGACCACGATCAGCGAGACCTTGGTGTCGAAGGGGTCGAGGTCGATGTTGCGGTCGGTGTCGGTCAGGTCCTTGATGTGGCCGTAGACGCCGATCAGCTTGTTGCCGGCCGCGAGGTTCTCGTACAGGCGGATGTTCACGCTGTTGCGGATGCGGATGCCGTGGCGCAGGTTGGCCAGCACCTGGTTGCCGTAGATGAGGTTGTCGCCGGACTCGTACAGCGTGATGCCGTCGGAGTGGTTGCGGTACACCTCGTTGTAGGCCACCAGATTGCGCTCGGAATTACGGTCGAGGACGATCCCGGAGAGGTGGTTGTCGTAGGTCTTGTTGTGGATGATCCAGCTGTCGTTGACCTCGCGGGAGACGATGATGCCGTGCTTCTTCTTCGTCCCGTAGACGGTGTTCTCGGCGATGACCAGGCGGTGCGAACGGTCATGCGGGTCGATGCCGTAGACGATGTTGTTCTTGTAGGTATTGCCGCGCACCACCAGGTCGTCGGCCTCGTAGCAGTAGAAGCCGTACCAGGCGTCCTCGAAGGTCGAACCGATCACCCAGCCCTTGGGGCGCGGGCGCTTCATGGTCTTGTCCGTGCCCGGGCTGTACTGCGAGATGGAGATGCCGTAGGCCTTGGAGGCGTTGTAGCCGAAGCTGGTGAAGTGGCTGTTCACCAGGTACGCCTCGGCGCCGCCCCAGGAGATCAGGAACGGGCGGAACTCGTTGGGCGTCTTGAACCAGGCCGGCTCCTGCTTCGCCTCGTTCCAGGCGGTGACTCTGGTATCGCGGACGAACAGCTTGCCATCGTTGACCAGGAACGCACCGCGGTCCTGGGACAGGCGCAGTTCCTTGACCTTGCCGTCGATCTCCAGGGTTGCGCCCTGGCTCACCACGATGGGCAGGCGGGCGATGTAGACGCCCGGCTCGGTCTGTTCGAGGGCGGTTTTCGGCAGTTTGCCGACCAGCTCCGCGAGGTTGACGTAGCCACCGTCGATGAAGATCGCCTGGGGCATCTGGCGCTGGCGCTTCACCCACTCGGCGAGACGGTTCTTGCCGCCGGTGAATTCCTTCAGCGGCTGCTGCTGGACCATGCGCTCGACGCGGGCCTGGCCGCGCTTGTTGCGCTCGATCTTCTTCTCCACCGCCTCGGCGGTGTAGCCGGAGAGGTCGGGCAGCTTGGGCGGCTCCAGGTGCAGCGGCTCGCTGGGCGCGGCAGTCACGGTGTAGTTGCCGGACTCCTTCAGCGTCTGGGTGTGGCCGGGTTCGTTGGCCGGATGTTCTTCCGCGGTTTTCTCCTCCTCGGAGGCTTTCGTCGCGTTGGCCTGCTTGGCGTGCGCGGCGCTGGCTTGGGCCTTGGCCGCGGGTTGCGCTGCCCAGGCCGGCGTCGTCGCGAGCAGCACGCTGCCCAGCAGCAGGCTCGCCCAGGGCGCGGTGGCTAGCTTGCGCTGGCCTTGTGGCCCCCTCACCCCAGCCCTCTCCCGGAGGGAGAGGGAGCTGATCGGAGTGGCCGGCTGGCACGGCGCGCGTCCCGGCACCGAAGCGCCCCCTCTCCCCCTGGGAGAGGGTTGGGGTGAGGGCGACGGAGCGGAATAGGGGGCTCGGATAGTCATCGCTACGGTCCTCAGAAGCGCCAGATCACATCGACGAAGGCGTGGTGCATGGTCGAGTCGACGTGGCTGCCGTAGGCGTCGCCGGGTTTGAACACGCCGCCACGGAAGCGGATCAGCGCCGACGGTTCGTCGATCGCCTGACTCATCGAGGCCGGCAGCAGGCCCTGCTTGAAGTACTTGGTGACGACCAGGTCGACTTCCTGGCCGACGTCTTTCGAGTCGTTGACCATCGGCGCGGTGATGCCGCTGTTGCCGATGTCCGAGTCGCCGTCCACGCGCCAGAACTTGTGGTACACCAGGCTCGCGTCGTAGTCCTCGCGCAGCTGCCAGGAACCGAACAGGGTGGCATCCTGAAGGTTCGACAGTTCACCGCGGAAGGCCTCGCCGAAGCGGTGCACGCGCGAGCGGGTGCCGGTGAAGTTGGAGCGGTTGCTCTCCAGGCCGGTCTGCTGGAACTGGTCTTCGCCGTTGTGGCCGCCGCCGCTGCCGCGGGCGTAGCCGATACCGGTCTTCCACTGCTCATCGATGTTCCAGCGCAGGCCGAGGTCGACGCCGTAGGCGTTGACGTCACCGCTCTGCTTGCCGGTGGCGATGCGCTCGTTGTCGATGGTGGTGCTGGTCAGGCGGTCGCGGTTACCGGTCAGCCAGGTGGCGCTGGCCCAGTAGTTGAGCGGCATCTGCGAGCGGTAGTTGTAGGCGTCGCCGGTGGCCTCGATGCCGACCCAGGTGAGGTCGCCGGTGTAGGTCTTGTCGAGCGAGTCGATCTCTTCGCCCGGGTCCTTCAGGTGGCCGCTGTCGTCGGCGTGGTGCAGGCGCAGGCCGACCCAGTGGTTGGGTGCCCATTGCGTGGAGATGTCGCCGAAGACGTGGGTGCGGTCCTTGTCCTCCGGGGCCAGCTCGGTGAGGTCGGTGCGGTATTCGGAGAAGCGCTGGGCAACGCCGGCGTGGGCGCGCAGCAGGGTGGTGTCGAAGGTCCAGTTCAGCGCTTCGATGTTGGTGTCCTGCCATTGGCCGCTGTCGTCGCGCAGCCGCTGGCGACCGAAGCGCAGGTGCTCGCCCGGGTACTGGGTGAGGCCGGCGTAGTCGACCCAGAATTCGCGCAGGGCCAGGTAGCTGTCGTCGCGCTCGCGGCCGTCGTCGCTGTTGTCGTCACCGTTGGCGCTGGCGTTGTCTTCCTGCAGGGTGTCGGTCTGGATGGTGTCGGTGGCGGTCACCGCCTGGCCCATGGTGTAGGCGCTCCAGTCGCCCCACTGGCCGAAGGCCCAGGGGCGGACGTCCAGACCGAGGCCGTTGAGGTCGCCACCGTGGGCGGTGCCCAGGTCGCGGTCGTCCTCGGATTCGGCGGTTACCTTGATGTCGATGCCGAAGTTCTTCGGTGGCTCCTCCGCCGCATGGGCGAGGCTGCCGAACAGGGTGCCGGCCAGGCTCAGGCCGACGCCGAACATGGCCGGGAACAGGCGAGCGCGGCGCACAGCGGTTGCCAGAGCTCGCGGCTTAATCCCTTCGACAAGAGCAAACGGCGGGTTGGTCATCGGGTCGATGCGCTTCATAGGTTTTCTTGTTCCTGGTTGTTCTGCAGAAGGCTCACCGTGGCCTGCCAGTTGGCGCCACGAGCCTGTTCTTCACGCTTGAGCAGTTGTTGCGCGGCGCTGCGGTCGGCCGGCTGGATCTGCGGTTCGATCTGCGCCATCAGGTCGCTGGCGGTGGGTACCTGCTGGCGCTGGGCGAGTTCGCCGAAGACGTAGGCGTTGACCAGGTTCGGGCGCACGCCACGGCCCTGCGAATACAGTTGGGCGAGGGCCATGTCGGCGTTGGCCTGGCCGGCGCGGGCGGCGATGATCAGGTGGTCCACGGCCTTCTGCGGGTAGACCTGGCCGAGGAAGCCGCGGCGATAGATCTGGCCCAGGTAGTAGTGCGCCTGGGGCTCGCTGGCGGCGGCCTTGAGCAGGTGCTGCTCGGCCTTCTGCGGTTCCTGCGGGGCCCACTTGCCGTCGTAGTAGAGGCGCCCGAGCAGCAGCTCGGCGCGGGGCTGGGCGGCGTCCTGGGCCTTCTTCAGGTAGTCGAGCATCTGGTCCAGATCGCCCAGGTCGGGGTTGTCGTACTGCAGCTTGGCCAGGCTGACCCAGGCGGCCGGGTAGGTCGGCGCGATCTCGTTGAGCAGCGCCTGCGCGGCCTGCGGGTCGGCGGTGCCGATGTTCGGGTCGGCCAGTACGCCGGCCACCGACTCGACGCGCTCGGACGGCACGCGGCCGGCCTTCCAGCCTGCCTTGAGCGCTTCGATGTGGGCCTTCTGCTTATCCGCGTTGCCCTGCTTCTGGTACACGGTGGCCAGTTCCATCCAGCACACGTCCATGCGGTTCAGCCAGCGCTGGCAGACCTGCTCGACTTCGCCCAGGTGCTGGTCGTAGGTGCCCTGGGTGCGATACAGGATGATCTGCGCCAGGTCCGCCTGCGGCAGGCCCTGGGCGCGCCACTGGTCGATGCGCTGTTGCGGGTTCACGTTCGGCCAGGCCTGCGGGTACTGCAGGTAGAGGACGATCAGCGGCACCAGGGCGCTGTCCTCGCCTTCGTCGAAGGCGCGGGTCAGCAGCTGTTCGGCTTCGCGGTGCTCGGCGTCGCTGCCGCCGGGCTTGGCTGCCAGCCACTTGCCCAGGCGGGCGCGGGCACGCGGCGAGCTCTCGGCGGCTTCGCGGTAGAGCTTCTCGGCGCGGGCCTGTTCGTCGGGGTCGCCGGTGGCGGCCTGCATGTCGGCCAGTCCGACCTGTGCGTCGGCGTAACCCAGGGTGGCCAGGGCCTGGAAGTTGGCCTGGGCGGTGGC
Organism: Pseudomonas nitroreducens; assembly: GCF_014204515.1. Taxonomy (GTDB): domain Bacteria; phylum Pseudomonadota; class Gammaproteobacteria; order Pseudomonadales; family Pseudomonadaceae; genus Pseudomonas; species Pseudomonas nitritireducens_A. Next base: position 14,805 of record NZ_JACHLI010000013.1, read on the forward strand.
GATGTCGCCGCGCTCCAGGGCTTCCTGGGCCAGACGCTGGTCGGGCAGGCCGGCGCAACCGGCGGCTGCGGCGATGGCCAGTGCCAATCCAAGGTGCGGGGCGTGTCGGAAGACAGGTCGATTCATGCGGGCGGTCCTCTTAGCGGGCGGTGGCCAGGGCCATCGCCTTGTTCAGCAGGGTGCGGCCCGGCAGGCCGCCGATGCTGACTTCAGTCGGGCGGCCGGCCATCTGGCTGTCCAGTGGCTGGTCGGGGGTGATCTGCACGCGGATTTCCGAGGACAGGTCACCGTCCACCGGCGCGGTGCGCAGGATGCGGCCGCCGCGCACTTCGCTGTCGCCAGCGACCTGGAAGTTCACGTGGGTGCCGGGGGAGAGTTCGGCGGCGTTGCGGTAGGGGAAGCGCGCCTCGACGGTGGCGTTGCTGTCGCGCGGGGTCAGGGTGAAGATCACGTCGCCCTTGTTGGCGAACTGGCCGTTGGCGACGCGCTGCTCGACCACGCGGCAGTCGCAGGGGCTGGTCAGGGTGCCCTTCATCTGGTGGCCGAAGAGCTTCTCGATGTTGCTCGGGTTGAGCTGCTCTTCGGTCAGGTTGCCCTTGAGCAGGTCCAGCAGGTTGGCCGAGAAGGAGGCGATCGGCGCGCCCTTGGCGACGTCGGCGCCGGCTTCCACCAGGCTTTCCACGGTGCCTTCGCGGGGCATGGTGATCTGCTGGCTGGCGACGCTGACCACGCCCGAATCGGCATGGGTGACGAAGTACAGGTTGTAGATCTGGTTGAGGATCACTGCGAAGGCGCCGACGCCGACCACGAAGATCGCGGTGCTCACGGTGACCGCGCGGAAGCGGCCGAAGAAGCCCATGCCGCCGGAACCGACGCCGTGCTTGCGGGCCTTGGTGAAGTTCTCGCGCTGCAGGGTGTTGAGCATGTCGCCGACGCTGACCACTTCACCGGCCAGGTAGGAGGTGATCAGGTAGCGCAGGGCGGCGATCTCGCGCGGCTTCAGGTGCTGGAATTCGCAGCCGACGCGGCCACTGTCGCGGTCGTAGGAGCGCACCTGGAATTCCACTTCGAGGGAGAAGCTGATGCTGTCGATCTGGAACAGCAGCTTGCCCTTGTGCAGGTCACCGAGCTGTACCGGGGTGTTGTTCGCCGAAGCGAAGGCGAAGCCGCCGGCGGACAGGTCCAGCAGGCGTGCATCGACGCCCTCGCGATGGGAACCGATGAAGCGGATGCGCGCGGGCAGCTTGACCCGGGCGTGCTGGCGCTGGGCTTCGGATTCGTGCACGACATTGACGTTGACGGCGGTATTCATGAGGTCGAGTCCTGTTCGTAAAGGGAGTCGGGGTCAGACGATGGTCAGCAGTACGGCGACGAAAACGCTGGCCGCGGAAAAGGTCATGGCGCGCGACGACCAGGTGTTGAACCAGCGCTGGAAGCTGGCCAGGCCGCGATCGAGCTTGGTGTTCTGGCGGGTCCAGGACTGCTGGTCGAGGCGGAAGAACACGTAGATCTTCACCAGCGCACCGACGATCTGGTTGTAATAGAGGATCGCCGGGTAGGCCGGGCCGATGTGGTGGCCTGACAGCGACAGCAGCAGGGTCAGCACGAAGCGGGTGATGCCGATCCACAGCAGGTAGATGAGCAGGAAGGCGATGCTGTACTTGATGCTGGCGATGATCGCGGCGACCAGGCCGAGCAGGCAGGTCCACATCGACAGGCGCTGGTCGAACAGCACCACGCTGGTGAACCAGCCCAGGCGTTGCGGGCCCAGGGCCAGGGCGCGGGAGTTCTGCCGCAGGTTGTTGCCGTACCAGCGGAACATCAGCTTGCGGCTGGCCTTGATGAAGCTCTTCTCCGGCGGGTGCTCGACCGTGTTGATCGCCGCGTCCGGCACGTAGAAGGTGTCGTAGCCCAGGCGCATCAGGCTGTACCAGCTGGACTTGTCGTCACCGGTGAGGAACTGGAAGCGGCCCAGGCGCCAGTGGTCCAGGTGGTCGCTTTCGACGTCGGTGATGAAGTCCGGGTCGGTGACCACGGCGGCGCGGAACACCGACATGCGCCCGGTCATGGTCAGCACGCGCTTGGACAGGGCCATGGAGCACATGTTGATGTGGCGCTGGGCGAAGCGCAGCTTGTGCCACTCGCTCATCACGTAGCTGCCGCGCACTTCGCAGAATTCGTTGGTGGTCAGGCCGCCGACGTTGGGGAAGAGCTTGAACCAGGGCACGGTCTTCTTCACCACGCCAGGTTCGAGCACGGTGTCGCCATCGATCACCGCGACCACCGCGTGTTCGTCCGGCAGGTGGCGGGAGATGGCGCGGAAGCCGTGGGCGAGGCCGTCGCGCTTGCCGGTGCCGGGGATGCGCACGAAGTCGAGCTTCACGTGGTCCGGCGGGTTGAGCTTCTGCCACTGCTGCTTGATCAGCACCTCGTCGGACATCTCGACGATGGAGCACACCACGGTGGTGGGGTAGCCGCAGGCAATGGCTTCTTCGATGACCGAGCGATAGACCATGGAGGTGGTCAGCGCGTCGATGCGGAAACTGGTGACCATCAGGTACACGTGGGACGGATCGGCGGCGTCGCCGAGCTTGCGGACCTTGCGGCGGAAATGCGGGTAGACCACGTAGAGGAACAGCATGCCGCGCAGGAAGTGCAGGCCACCCATGGAATAGCGCCAGATACCGACCGCACCGATCAGCAGCAGGAAGTCCTTGGATTCGGCGTCGAACACCGTCGGCGGCACCAGCAGCGCCAGCAGCATCAGCAGGCTGAGGAAGACCAGCCAGCCCGTGGCTTCACCGATCACTCGTTTGTAGGTTTCCATCGTCGTCTATCCGTCTGGTGGAGCTTGGTTTCCAGCCCGCCTGAGCGGGCCGGAAACCGGCGCTTTTGCGTTCTGAAGGCATGGACTCGATTGAGCGAGCTAGAGTCCGGTTAGGCGGAGAGGAGCGAGGAAGCGGAGTTCACTGAAGTGAATGAGCATTTCCGAGTTCCTCTCCAACGACACCGGGCCGACGCGCAGCCAATCGATGCCCAATTACCAGCAGATGCCTTCGGCGCGCTCGTCTGTGACACTGGGCATGAAGCCGATCAGGTCGATCACCTTCTTGCCCTCGGGCGCCTGCTTCACCACGTCGACGAACAGCTCGTCGCCGTTGCCCAGCACCAGCACGTCGGAGTTCTTCACCACCGCGTCCAGGTCCGAGACCAGCAAGGACGAGACGTGCGGGATCTTCGATTCGATGTACTCCTTGTTCGCGCCATGGACGCGGGCGTACTCGACGTTGCGGTCGAAGATCTGCAGCTCGTAGCCCTTGCCGATGAGCATCTCGGCGAGTTCCACCAGCGGGCTTTCGCGCAGGTCGTCGGTGCCGGACTTGAACGACAGGCCGAGCAGGCCGACCTTGCGGCTGCCGTGGGCGGCGATGATGTCGAAGGCCTTCTGCACCTGGTGCTGGTTGCTGCGCATGATCGAACCGAGCATCGGGTGTTCGATGTCCAGCTGGCTGGCGCGGTAGGTGAGGGCGCGCACGTCCTTGGGCAGGCAGGAGCCGCCGAAGGCGAAGCCGGGCTTCATGTAGTAGCGCGACAGGTTCAGCTTGCGGTCCTGGCAGATCACATCCATCACTTCGCGGCCATCGACGCCGACGGCCTTGGCGATGTTGCCGATCTCGTTGGCGAAGGTGACCTTGGCGGCGTGCCAGACGTTGCAGGTGTACTTGATCATCTCGGCGACCTCGACGGTCTTGCGGATGATCGGCGCGTCCAGCTCGCGGTAGATTTCTTCGAGCAGGTCGCCGGTCTGGCTGTCCAGCTCGCCGATGACGGTCATGGGCGGGAAGTCGTAGTCCTTGATCGCGGTGGACTCGCGCAGGAACTCGGGGTTGGTGCCCACGCCGAAGTCGGCGCCGGCCTTCTTGCCCGAGCAGTCCTCGATGATCGGGATCACCACGTTGTTCACGGTGCCCGGCAGCACGGTGCTGCGCACGACCACGGTGTGGCGCTCCTTCTTCTCGCGGATGGCGTAGCCGATCTCGCGGCAGACGGACTCGATGTAGCCCAGGTCCAGGTCGCCGTTCTTCTTGCTCGGGGTGCCGACGCAGATGAACGACACGTCGGTGTCCAGGACGGCCTTCTTGAAGTCGGTGGTGCCCGACAGGCGGCCGGTGCGGATGCCCTGTTGCAGCAGCGGCTCCAGACCCGGCTCGACGATGGGCGACTTCCCGTTGTTGATCAGATCGATCTTGGTGGTGGAAACGTCCACCCCAACGACTTCATGGCCTCGTGCAGAGAGGCAGCCGGCACATACTGCGCCAACATACCCAAGACCAAAGATGCTGATACGCATCGCATTCACCTCTTCAATGGTCGAACTGTTTAAAGTTGCCCGGCAGGGCGTTTTATTCAGGCTGAATTAACCCGCGGTAGATGCTCTTTCGAGTGTCTTCCGTATTTCCTTCCAGGCAGGCATGGGAATCGATTGCTAAACTTTCGAGCACAGTATTGGAGCAAACTCTGAATGTTTGCCCTGTTATGTTTCAGGCCGATTGCAAGATTGGTGCAGTGTCTGCCTGGCGTGCTCCAGTCTGGTTAGATGATTGCCTCGTCATCTGAAAAGTTCAGTGATTTCATTGGGTTGCAGTTTTATGGTCAGTCGTCGATAGCCGATCGAAATAACCTTGTAACTGAACAAGCCAATTTCCATCGGGGCATTTCTGTTTTGCCAACGATGGTCGTTGCGCAAATAGGATTTATCCGAAATGCGGTTAGTTCCTTCCGCCCATCCCATCTGTGAAATCTTCTGAAATATCCAATTGATATCACTTGATGTTGGCTTAATGGCAAATTGCACGGCGCTTTGCTTGATGCAAAGTGCACGGTCGGGGAAAGTTCCATTGAATTTTTCGTTAAAAACGACCCTGTATCGTCGCCAAGACATTCGTTCAGCTGCCGTTCAGCTTCACCTCTTGCAAAGTGCAATCGTGAAATGCATGTCATGGCCAAGGGCTGTTAATGGCCAATGGATTACAAGGCAGAGGGCGAATCAGGACGATTCCCAACCAATGGATCGGTCCGGCGGGTCGAAAAAATTTCTCACGATTAATCCTGAAGCGGACGAACGGTCGTTTTGACCATTGCTGGCGTGTGGTCTTTCGGGGGTGTTTTGCGCAGTAAACGTACAGATCGGCCATTGGTGACCGGGTGGTCTTATGGTCAATGGCTTACAGGCCACTTGGAATCAGCGGCGATTCCGGGCTCTTCGTAGGAGCGAGCTTGCTCGCGAACCCATCCAGCGCCATCGCAGCCGGAGGGATCTGTTCGCTAGCAGGCTCGCTCCTGCAAGGGACAATCCCGCTCCAACAGGGGAAGAGTTCGGCGAACGAAGCAGAAACGAAAACGGGAGCCTCGAAGGCTCCCGTCTGGTGCAGCAAAAGAGTGGATCAGTCGTCAGCGTGGTCGCGCAGGAACACCAGCTGGTCCGCCTTGGAGTGCTCGGCGCTGTAGGCGTAACCCGCGTAATTGAAGTCCTTCAGACCTTCGGGGTTGCTCAGACGCTCCTTGATCACGTAGCGCGCCATCATCCCGCGGGCCTTCTTGGCGTAGAAGCTGATGATCTTGTACTGGCCGTTCTTCAGGTCCTTGAACTCGGTGTCGATCACCCGCGCGTTCAGGGCCTTGCGCTTCACCGCGCCGAAGTACTCGTTGGAGGCGAGGTTCAGCAGCACGTCATCGCCCTGTTCGGCCAGGGAGTCGTTCAGCCAGCCGCTGATGCGCTCGCCCCAGAAGGCATAGAGGTCCTTGCCGCGGGCGTTGGCCAGCTTGGTGCCCATTTCCAGGCGGTACGGCTGCATCAGGTCCAGCGGCCGCAGCACGCCATAGAGGCCGGAAAGCATGCGCAGGTGGCGCTGGGCGAAATCGAAGTCGGCTTCGCTGAAGTCCTCGGCCTGCATGCCGGTGTAGACGTCACCCTTGAATGCCAGCAGCGCCTGCTTGGCGTTGGCCTGGGTAAATTCCGGGTGCCAGCTGCCGAAGCGCGCGGCGTTGAGCCCGGCCAGCTTGTCGGACAGGTGCATCAGCTCGGCGATCTGCGCCGGCGCCAGTTCCCGCAGGATGCCGATCAGCTCCTGGGCGTCGTCCAGGTGCTCGGGCAGGGTGAAACGCTGCGTCACCGGCGCGGTGTCGTAGTCCAGGGTCTTGGCGGGGGAAATCACCATCAGCATCGTGCGGTCTCCTACAAGCGCGCTCCTGCAATCGAGGCGCGATTGTAAGGAGTTGCAGCCGATGGCTCCACCTATGGGGACGATTAGCCTCCGGCGCGTGGGCGCGGTGACCTCTATATAGGCAGGGTGGAAAAGTGCGGAAAGGCGGCGCGCGGCGCCAGGCGCCGGGCTAGACCGGGTGCAAGGTCTAAGGGACTGATCCGCCGAGGGAAAGACAGGAAATTGCGAGAGGTGGGACCCCTAAAACTAGCGCTGTCCGGGGCCCTCGCCAAGGTATTTCGTCGTACGACGAAAAAAACCTTCTTAGGAAGGAAAAAGACTTTTTATCGTCATGTTTTTTCCTGTATTTGTTGAGACGTAGACCGCCGAACCCTGCAGACAGGTGGCGGCCCCGGCCCGGCCCCTCCTCTTCTCGCAGTGCTCCGGATCCAAGCCCCCTGGCAGGACACCGGAGCCGGTGGCTCACCGCACGGCGGAGCGCTGTCACGGCATTCCGTCGTACCGATCCCAGAAGAGGTGACCTGCGTATGGATGACCACGGACGCTCCCGCCCCACCCAGCCCACCCTGTACGTCCTCGACACCAACGTCCTGATCCACGATCCCAACGCCTTGCTGAATTTCCAGGAGCACCACGTCGCCATCCCGATGACGGTGCTGGAGGAACTGGACAAGCTCAAGACCGGCAAACACACCGTGGCCGCGGAATGCCGCCAGGCGATCCGCCTCATCGATTCGGTACTGGGCGAGGCCTCGCCCGAGCAGGTCGAGGATGGCGTACCCATCCAGCGCGGCAAGAGCGGGCCGTGCGGCAGCCTGTCGATCCTCATGAGCAAGCGCGCGGAGCCGATCACCTGGCTGCCCGAGCACCTCAACGATAACAAGATCATCAACCAGCTGGTGGAGCTGAAAAGTCGCCATAGCAGCAAGCGCGTGGTACTGGTCACCAAGGACATCAACATGCGCCTGAAGGCGCGTGCCTGCGGGGTATTTGCCGAGGACTACCACACCGACCAGCTGGTGGATGACATCAACCTGCTGTCGCGTGGCTACCACTCGCTGAACGGATCGTTCTGGGACCGCGTCAGCAAGGTGGAGACCCGCCAGGACCGCGGTCGTACCTGGCATCGCGTGCAACTCACCGACAACCTGCCGGCCGTACACATCAACGAGTTCATCGTCGATGAGCAGGGTTTCGTCGGCTGGATCAAGGGCATCCACGAGGACGAACTGACCATCCTCGACCTGCACCAGGAGCCGCTGCTGCACCAGGAAGCCTGGGGCCTGCGTCCGCGCGACGTGTACCAGTCGCTGGCGCTGTACGCGCTGCTCGACCCGGATATCCACCTGGTCAACCTCTCCGGCGCCGCCGGCTCGGGCAAGACCATCCTCGCCCTGGCTGCCGCCATCGAGCAGACCATGGTCACCAAGCGCTACAAGCGCATCATCGCCACTCGCAGCGTGCAGGGCCTGGACGAGGACATCGGCTTCCTGCCCGGCACCGAGGCGGAGAAGATGGAGCCGTGGCTGGGCGCGATCACCGACAACCTCGAAGCGCTGCATTCGGACGATGAGTGCACCCACGGCAGCGTCGACTACATCCTCGGCAAGGTGCCGCTGCAGTTCAAATCGCTGAACTACATCCGCGGCCGCAGTTTCCAGCAGAGCCTGATCCTCATCGACGAGTGCCAGAACCTCACCCCGCACCAGATGAAGACCATCATCACCCGCGCGGGCAACGGTTCGAAGGTGATCTGCCTGGGCAACCTGGCGCAGATCGATACCCCTTACCTGTCGGCCACCAGCTCCGGCCTGACCTATCTGACCGAACGCTTCAAGGACTTCCCCCACGGCGTGCACGTGACCCTGCAAGGGGTGCCGCGCTCGGTGCTGGCGGAGTACGCCGAAGCGCACATGTAAGCGAAACGCGGCAACCGGCTTGCACCGATCATCCCTCCAACTCCAGACGACCCCCTCTCCCTTCAGGGAGAGGGCTGGGGAGAGGGCGGCGGGGTTCGGCCATACCTAGGCGTTGGGGCCAAATTCGTTCCCCCTCACTAACCCTTCCCGCAAGCGGTGGAGGGGACTGTTGGGCAGAACCTGCAGCCGAGCGGTCAGCCGGATGCGCCGTTCGCGAGCAAGCTCGCTCCTACAGGTTCTGTGTTCGAGGCGGCCATTGGTGCTGCTGGCTGGCTTTTCGTGGGAGCGAGCTTGCTCGCGAACCCGCCCAGCGCCAATGCCGACGGCCATCCCGCTCGTACCTCTTCTTGTATACAATCCTCCCCCCAACGCGCCATCCGTCGCTCCGCCGGTGGCGCGCACCGGGAGTACACTGTCCCCCTGATTCTCCAGAGAGTTCCCAGCCGTGCTGACCCATCTCGATTCCCAGGGCCGCGCCAACATGGTCGATGTCACCGAGAAAGCCGTGACGTCCCGTGAGGCGGTGGCCGAAGCCCGGGTGCGCATGCTCCCGGCGACCCTGCAGCTGATCCAGGACGGCGGCCATCCCAAGGGCGACGTGTTCGCCGTGGCGCGCATCGCCGGTATCCAGGCGGCGAAGCGCACCCACGAACTGATCCCGCTGTGCCACCCGCTGCTGCTCACCAGCGTCAAGGTCGAGCTGGCTGCCGAGGGTGAAGACACCGTACACATCGTCGCGCGCTGCAAGCTGGCCGGGCAGACCGGCGTGGAGATGGAAGCGCTGACCGCTGCCAGTGTCGCCGCGCTGACCATCTATGACATGTGCAAGGCCGTGGACCGCGGCATGACCATCGACAGCGTGCGCGTGCTGGAGAAGCTCGGCGGCAAGAGCGGGCACTGCGTCGCGACCGACAGCGCTGCAGGAGACACTCCATGATCCGCGTGCAGTACTTCGCCCGCTACCGCGAGGCCCTCGGCCTGGACGGCGAGCAGTTGAACTGGAGCGCTGCTCTGGCCAGCCTCGACGACTTGCGGCGCCTGCTACTGGAGCGTGGCGGCGTCTGGGAAGTGCTCGGCGAGCAGAACCTGATGTGCGCGCGCAACCAGGAGCTGTGCTCCCTGGACGAGCCCCTCGCCGACGGCGACGAGGTGGCCTTCTTCCCCACCGTCACCGGAGGCTGAAGCCATGGCGATCCGCGTCCAGCCGGCGGCGTTCGATCCGGGCGCCGAGCTCAATGCGATGCACGCCGCCAATGTCGGCGTTGGCGCGGTGGTCGGCTTTGTCGGCTACGTGCGCGACTTCAACGATGGCCGCGACGTGGCCGGGCTGTTCCTCGAACACTACGCCGGCATGACCGAGAAGGCCCTGGCCAAGATCGAAGTGGAGGCCAACGAGCGCTGGCCGCTGCTGCGCCTGGAAATCCTCCACCGCATCGGTCGCCTGGAGCCGGGCGAGCCCATCGTCTTCGTCGGCGCCGCCAGCGCTCACCGCCAGGCAGCGTTCGACGCCTGCAACTTCGTCATGGACTACCTCAAGACCCGCGCGCCGTTCTGGAAGAAGGAAGACACCAGCGACGGCCCGCGCTGGGTCGAAGGCCGCTGCAGCGACCAGGCGGCGGCGGAGCGCTGGAAGGGCTGATCTCCCATTCACCAGATGGCGGATAACGCCATCGGCGTTATGCGCCCTACGGGATGTATCGGCGTCCAGCGTAGGGCGCATAAAGCGGAACGCTTTATCCGCCGCCTCTGCTGAACGGCACTGCCCCGCACGCGCCGAGGCTGTACCTCCTAGGAGGAATGGGCGGTAGGGGAGAAGGGGCGCAGGCTGGCACCAGCCCTTTTTGCTCCGTCCCGGAGAGCCCCTCATGAGCCACCTCAGCACCGCGGAATTCCAGCCGCTGCAGATCGCCGTCCTCACTGTCAGCGATACCCGCAACCTGCACAATGACACCTCCGGCCAGGCCCTGGTCACCTCCCTGCAGCGCGCCGGCCACGTGCTCGCCGAGCGCCGCCTGGTGATCGACGATATCTACCAGATTCGCGCCGTGGTCTCGGCCTGGATCGCCGATGCGAAAATCCAGGTCGGCCTGATCACCGGCGGTACCGGTTTCACCGTCCGCGACAACACCCCGCAAGCCGTCGCCCCGCTGCTCGAACGCACGGCGGACGGTTTCGGCGAGCTGTTCCGGCAGATTTCCCGCGAGGAGATCGGCACCTCCACCCTGCAGTCCCGCGCCCTCGCCGGGGCCACCAACGGCACCCTGGTCTGCTGCCTGCCGGGCTCCACCGGCGCCTGCCTGACCGCCTGGGAAAAGATCCTCGTGCACCAGCTGGACAGCCGCACCAAGCCCTGCAATTTCGTCCCTCACCTCAAGCGCCAGCCCGAGCGCCCGGCAATGGCCTGCGGTACAAGGTCATGAGCGGCTGCGGCTGTTCCGGCAGCGGCCTGCGTCCGGTGGACGAGGCCATTGCCGCGCTGATGGACTTCGTTCCCGCGGCGCCGCCGACTGCGCGGGTCGACCTGGAAAGCGCCCTGGGCCGCATCCTCGCCCAAGACATCCGGTCCCCTATCGACCTGCCCCTGTGGGACAACAGCGCGATGGACGGCTACGCCCTGCGCAGCGCCGACACCGGCGCATCCGGTACGCGGCTGAAGATTGCCGGCTATATCGCCGCCGGTGACGCCGCCCAGGTAGAACTGCAACCCGGCGAGGCCATGCGCATCTTCACCGGCGCACCGCTGCCGCCGGGGGCGGACAGCGTCATCGCCCAGGAAGATTGCGCGGTCGATGGAGACCGCCTGCAGGTGCCCGTGGTCGAGCACGGCAGCCACGTGCGCCGTCGCGGGGAAGAACTCCGGGCAGGCGATGCCCTGCTGAGTGTCGGGCAGAAACTGCGTGCCCAGGACCTCGGCCTGCTGGCCAGCGTCGGCCTGGATCGCATCAGCGTTTATCGCCCGCTGCGGGTGTGCCTGCTGAGCAGCGGCGACGAGCTGCGCGAGCCGGGCGAGCCACTGGCGCCAGGGCAGATCTACAACGCCAACCGCTTCAGCATCGGCGCGTTGTTGCGAGGCTGGGGCATGGAAGTTCACGACTACGGCGTACTCGCCGACACCCTGGCGGCCAGCCGCGATGCACTGAGCCTCGCCGCCTCCGAATGGGACGTGCTGATCACCAGCGGCGGCGTCTCCGTGGGCGACCGCGACTACCTCAAGCAGGCGATCCGCGAGCTGGGCGAGCTGCACCTGTGGAAGCTGAAGATGCAGCCGGGCAAGCCGCTGGCGTTCGGCAGCATCGCCGGCAAACCGTGGATCGGCCTGCCGGGCAACCCGGCCGCCGCGCTGGTCACCGCGCTGGTGGTGGCGCGGCCGTTCCTCTGGCGTGCCCAGGGGCGCCGGTCGGTGGAGACGCTGCCGGTGACGCTGCCGGCCGGCTTCGACTGGCCCACGGCCAACTCGCGCCGCCAGTACCTGCGCGCGCGTCTGGAGCTGGATGGCACCGGCGTGGCACGCATCTGCCTGCATCCGCAGCAGGGCTCGGCCATGTTGCGCGCGGCGAGCTGGGCCGATGGCCTGGCGGTGGTGGAGGCCGGGCGCACGCTTTGTGCCGGCGAGCCGCTGCCCTTCCTGTCTTTCAGCGAACTCGGCGCCTGACGCCGTTCCCGGCTGCCGGCGGGGGCCGGCGGCCTCCGTACTGCCCGGGGGAAGCATGCAACTGGTCTGCCCGGCGGGAAGTCTGCCCGCCCTGAAATCGGCCCTGCGCGAAGGCGCCGACGCCATCTACGTCGGCTTTCGCGACGACACCAACGCCCGGCATTTCGCCGGCCTCAACCTGGATGAGCGCCAACTGCGCCAGGGTGTGGAACTTATCCACAGCGCCGGCAAGCAGATGTACGTGGCGGTCAACACCTATCCCGGCGCGGCCGGCTGGGCGCGCTGGCAACGGGCGGTAGACCACGCTGCCGACCTGGGCGTGGATGCGCTGATCGCCGCCGACTGTGCGGTGCTCGGCTATGCCGCCAAACGCCATCCGAACCTCGCTCTGCATCTCTCGGTGCAGGGCTCGGCCACCAACGTCGCCGCGCTGGCGTTCTACCACGAGCGCTACGGCATCCGCCGCGCCGTGCTGCCGCGGGTGCTGTCACTGGCGCAGGTGCGCCAGGTGGCGGCGAACAGCCCGGTGCCCATCGAGGTCTTCGCCTTCGGCAGCCTGTGCATCATGGCCGAGGGGCGTTGCCATCTGTCCTCCTACGTCACCGGCGAGTCGCCCAACCTGTGCGGCGTCTGCTCGCCGGCCAAGGCGGTGCGCTGGAGCGAGGAGCCCGAGGGGCTGACCTCGCGCCTGAATGACGTGCTGATCGACCGCTACGCGCCCGACGAGCCGGCGGGCTACCCGACCCTGTGCAAGGGCCGCTTCGTGGTCAACGGCGAGCGCTTCCATGCCCTGGAAGAACCCACCAGCCTCAACACCATCGACCTGATCCCGCAGCTGGCGGAGATCGGCGTGGCGGCGGTGAAGATCGAGGGCCGGCAACGCAGCCCGGCCTATGTCGAACAGGTCACCCGCGTCTGGCGCCAGGCGCTGGATGCCTGGCAGCGCGCACCGCAGGACTACCGCGCGCTGACGCAGTGGCAGGACGCCCTGGACAAGCTTTCCGAAGGCCACCAGACGACCCTGGGCGCCTACCATCGTTCCTGGCAGTGAGGTGCCCGTGATGAAACTCAGCCTGGGGCCGGTGCTGTTCTACTGGGACCGCCGGACACTCCTGGATTTTTATGCGCAGATGGCCGAGCAGCCGCTGGATGCGATTTATATCGGCGAGACCGTCTGCTCGAAACGCCGCGCGCTGTCGCTGGACGACTGGCTGGGGCTGGGGCGCGAGCTGCAGCAGCAGAGCGGGGCGGAAATCCTCATCTCTGGCCTGGCGCTGATCGAGGCGGCTTCCGAGCTGTCGTCGTTGCGCCGGTTGTGCGCCAACGGCGAGTTGCGCGTCGAGGCCAGTGACATGGGCGCGGTGCAGATTCTCTCTGGCCTGGGCGTCGAGTTCGTTGGCGGCCCGGCGCTCAACGTCTACAACGGCCACACCCTGGCGGAACTGCACGCCGCCGGCCTGCGCCGCTGGGTGCCGCCGGTGGAATGCTCCGGCGAGCAGATCCACGCGGTGATCGAGCAGGCTCGCGAACTGGGGCTCGGTGACGTGGAGACCGAGGTGTTCGCCTACGGCCATCTGCCGCTGGCCTATTCGGCGCGCTGCTTCACCGCGCGTGCGGAAAACCGGCCCAAGGATGACTGCCAGTTCTGCTGCCTGAACTACCCCGAAGGCCTGTCGATGCTCAGCCAGGAAGGCCTGCCGCTGTTCACCCTCAACGGCATCCAGACGATGTCCGGCGAGGCCAGCAATTTGCTGGCGGACTACGCGTCGCTGCGTGATTGCGGCGCCGACCTGCTGCGCCTGAGCCCCCGCGCCGAAGGCATGGTGGAGGTGGTGCAGGCCTTCGACCGCGTGCGCCAGGGCGCTACACCGCCGCTGGCCGTGGAGGGCTGCAATGGCTACTGGCATGGCCGACCGGGCATGCTGCGCAGTGATGAGGTGAACCTGTGCTGACTCTCGAATCCGGCGCGTTGCGCGCCGCTGACCGACTCCTGCCGATGGTCGCGCGCGCTCCCTTGGGGTTGCAGCGCGCGGTGCTGCAGCGTGCCGCCAATCGCCTGTTCGCCGATGCCTTGGCTGATGGCGCCTTCGACATCCTCGACGGCCATTGGCTACGCCTGGAGGTGAGCGATCTGGGGTTGGCCTGGAGCTTCACCCATGAGCGGAAGGGCCTGCGCTTCGCCGATGCCTGCGCGCCCAGCGTGACCATCCGTGGCAGCTGGCGCGACTTCCTGCTGCTGGCGGGGCGCCAGGAAGACCCGGACACGCTGTTCTTCCGTCGCCGCCTGGTGATCGAGGGCGATACCGAGCTGGGGCTGGCGGTGAAGAACCTGATCGACAGCCTCGATCCGGACAGCCTGCCTCCCTGGCTGTGGAACGCCATGCGCCGCGCCAGCCGGGTGGTGCAGGAGAACGCCTGAAGCGCTCTGCGTTGGATGGCGTATCGCGAAGCGATGCCCATCGATTGCTGTGCCAGGACGGCATGGGTATCGCTGCGCTCCACGCCATCCTACGTTGGAGTTCTCCGTTGGCTCTGTGCCTGGGCTGGGTGAAGAAGGCTCAAGCCGGTGTGCGCACAAGGAACTGCAGTTCCTCGTAGAGCATCTCGAAGTCCTGTACCGGCGCGTCCTGGCCGTAGCGTTTCTTCAGGCCGTATTCGGTCAGGGTGATCTCGTGTTCGGCCTTCACCCCGTGGCGTGCCAGGCAGCTCTGCACGCAGTGCAGGTGGCAGCCGTCCACGGCAATGATCGTCCGGCCGGAGCAGGCCTTCTTCACCAGCGCTGGTACGTCGCCGCCTACACCGGCGATGCAGGACATCTCCGCCAGGCCGTCACGGTCCAGGCGCAGGGCGAGGTCGTTGGCCAGCTGCGCGAGGTTGGAGCAGCCGGAGCAGGAGTAGACGAGAGGCAGGTGCGGCGAGGGTGGCATGGGGACCTCCGGGGCGAGTCCCGCAGTGTCCTGCCGACGCCCTCTGGCGCGACATGATCTGAATCAAGCCGGCCGTTGAACTAACCCGGGCGAGGTAGTCGCTGTTGCAGGAGAGGATTCATCCGTGATGGTCCGCAACGAGTGTCGAGACATCGCGGACAGAGTCCGCTCCTACGGCAGCCTTGTCGTCCGGCGCAGGCGATCAGAGCAGGGTAGGGCGCATAAAGCGGAACGTTTTATCCGCCGTTGCGGGATACCGGCGGATAACGCCTGTGGAGTTATCCGCCCTACATGCTAACCCGGGCGAGGTAGCCGCTGTTGTAGGAGCGGATTCATCCGCGATGGTCCGCAACGAGCGTCGAGACATCGCGGACAGAGTCCGCTCCTACGGCAGCCTTGTCGTCCGGCGCAGGCGATCAGAGCAGGGTAGGGCGCATAAAGCGGAACGCTTTATCCGCCGTTGTGGAATGTCGGCGGATAACGCTTGTGGCGTTATACGCCCTACTTGCGCGGAGCGGCTCTTCGTAGGAGCGAGCTTGCTCGGGAGCGGCCCTGTCGCAGAGCCGGTTCGCGAGCAAGCTCGCCCCTACAGGTAGAGTCACGTTCGGTGCAGATGACTAGACCAGATGGTTCTCCACCGCCCACACCGCCGCCTCGACCCGCGAGCGCATGCCCAGCTTGTGCAGTACGCGTTTCACATGGACTTTCACGGTGCCTTCGGTGATGTCGAGTTTGCGCGCGATCATCTTGTTGCTGTAGCCGTGGGCGAGCTGGCGGAGGATCTGCCGCTCGCGGTCGGTGAGTTCCTCGATGCCCTTGGGCCGGTCGTCGCCGCGCAGGGCCTGGGCCAGCACCTGGGTCAGCTGCGGGCTGATGGTGAGCTGGCCGGTGGCGGCCTGGCGGATGTGTTCGAGCAGACGTTCGGGCTCCATGTCCTTGAGCAGGTAGCCGTCGGCGCCGGCGCGCAGGACGTTGATCACGTCGTTGCGGTCATCGGAGACGGTGAACACCACGATGCGTGCGTCCACGCCCTGTTCGCGCATGGCGCGCAGGGTGTCCAGGCCGGTCATGCCCTTCATGTTGAGGTCGAGCAGGATCATGTCCGGCTCCAGCTCCGCGGCCAGGCGCAGGGCTTCCTCGCCGCTGCCGGCTTCGCCCACGACGTCGAGGTCATCCTCGAATTCCAGCAGCTGCACCACGCCCTTGCGCATCATCGGGTGGTCGTCGACGAGCAGGATGCGCGCGCGGTCATCGGTGGGGGTGGCCGTCATGGGTGGGTCTCCGGGTATTGCGAGAGGGGTTTGTGGGTGAAGCGCACGCTGACGCGGGTGCCCTTGGGCGCGCGCGGGGCGATGTCGAAATTCGCCTCCAGGGTCTGGCTGCGCTCCCGCATGATGCTAAGCCCATAGTGCCCATTGCGGCTCTGCGCTGGGTCAAAGCCCACGCCATCGTCGTCCACGGTGATGCAGACCTGCTCCTGGGCATCCTCGAAGAGGGTGACTTTCGCCTGCTCCGCCTGGGCATGACGGACCACGTTGGAGAGCGCCTCGCGGACGATCTGCAGGATGTGGATTTCCTCGTTGGGGTTGAGCGGGATGTGCGCCAGGCGGTTGTCCAGTTCGATGGCGAGGCTGCCGCGTTCGCCGAACTCCTCCACGGTCTTCACCAGCGCCGCCTCCAGGCTGGATTGCTCCAGGCTCAGGCGGAAGGTGGTGAGCAGTTCGCGCAGCTGGCGATAGGCACTGTTGAGGCCCTCGCGCAGCTCGTCGAGGGTCTCGTCGATCTTCTCTGCTGGCACGTCGCGCTTGAGCAGCGTGGCCAGGCGGCTGACCTGGATCTTCAGGTAGGACAGCGACTGCGCCAGCGAATCGTGCAGCTCGCGGGCGATGGTGCTGCGTTCGGCGAACAGCGCCAGGCGGTTCTCCTGTTCCTGCTGCAGGGACAGGGCGAAGGTGCGCGCGATGTTGTCGCAGAAGCCTTCGACGAACTGCCGCTGCCAGTCTTCCAGCTGGCCGTCGGGGGTCTCGATGAACAGCTCGCCGAAGCGGTGCTCGCCGATGGACAGCGGCTGCATCAGCAGCGGGTTGACGCCGCGGATCGGGTTGTTGCAGTCGTCGGCCTGGGCGCGGCAGTCGCCGCAGTTGCCCTGCAGGCAGAAGCCGCCGGTGATGCCGTCGGTGGTCAGCGAGGTATAGGCGCGCTCGACGCCATCCTTGTTCAGGCACAGGGTCACCTTGCCGGCCTGCAGCACGCGTTCGAGCTGATTCAGCAGCGGTTGCAGGGAGCGTTCGTCGTACGGGTCCTGGCCCAGGCGGCGGGCGCTGTCGTAGAGCAGCTCCAGGCGCTGGTGGCTGTTGGAGAGGTCGCGGGTCTTGTCTTTCACCCGCGCCTCCAGTTCGCGATAGCTGGTCTGCAGTTCGGCGGCCATCTGGTTGAAGCGTTCGCCCAGCTGGCTCAGTTCGTCCTCGCCGCTGCTGCTGACCCGCGCATCGAGGTCACCTTCGCCCAGGCGGCGGGCGGTGCCGGTGAGTTCGCGCAGCGGCCCGACCACGTGGTAGCTCAGGTCGTAAAGGCTGATGAACACCACCAGCAGACTGAGGAACAGGCACAGGCCCTGCACCGTGCTGAGCATCTGCGAGCGGTATTCGGCGTTGCGCTGCAGGGTGCCGACGAAGCCGTCGATGTGCCCGACGAAGGTGTCCAGGGTGGCCAGCGCCGGTGCTTCGGAGAGGTCGAGGTTCTGCAGCTCGCTGCGCAGTTGTTCGTGCTGCTGGCGGATCGGCGCGTCGGCATCGGCGCGGCGCAGCAGGCGGGTGATCTCGTCGTTGTCCAGGCGCGCGGTCAGGGTTGCCTGCAGGGCCTGGCGGTTGATCGGCGAAGGGTCCAGCGCCAGGCGGTAGGTGAGCATGCGCAGCGAACCGGCCTGGTTGATCACCGCCGCGTCCTGGTGCGAGTAGTCGGCGAACAGCAGGGCGCTGAACATCCCGGCCAGGGCCAGGGACACCAGCAGGGTGAGGTAGCAGCCGAAGCGCACGACGATGGATTTGCGCAGGGAAGTGCGTCCGGCCGGGGGGCTACCCACAAAGAGTCGGTCGCTGGAAGCAGGCGCGGAAGAGGGTGCCGTTTTCATTAAAAATGCCTTTAAAAACAATGCATTAAGCATTCATTTCGGTGATACCCACTAGGAGGTAGCGGCGCGCATCTGCTCATGAATCGTCGTTTGGCTCATTGATGACGATCAAGAGAAGGCCACTACGCCTTACTTAACGTGCGGGCAAAGGCTGTCAGGAAGTGAGCTTAGCCATGCTGTCCCACCGTCAGAAACAGTACTCCGTGCTCGGCATGAGCACACTGGCGTTCGCCGTGAACTTCGCGGTCTGGACGATGTTTTCGATCATCGGTATCCGCATCAAGGAGGAGCTGGGCCTGTCCGAGGCACAGTTCGGCCTGATGGTGGCGCTGCCGATCCTCACCGGTTCGCTGGTGCGTCTGCCGCTGGGGCTGATCACCGACCGCTTCGGCGGACGCATCGTGTTCTTCATCCACATGCTGCTGGTGGCCATCCCGATCTACGGCCTGGCCTTCGCCACCCTCTATTGGCATTACCTGGTGCTGGGCCTGTTCGTCGGCCTGGCCGGCGGCTCCTTCGCCGTGGGCATCGCCTACACCTCCTCGTGGTTCGAGAAGGAGCGCCAGGGCACCGCCATGGGTATCTTCGGCGCCGGCAACGCTGGCGCGGCGATCACCAACCTGGTGGCGCCGATGATCGTGGTCGCCTTCGGCTGGCGCATGGTCCCGCAGATCTATTCGGTGGCCATGCTGGTGACCGCGCTGCTGTTCTGGTTCTGCACCTGGACCGATCCTGCCCACACCAAGGGCGGCGACGCCGACCCGAGCCGCCCGCGCCCGACCCTGGCCAAGCAACTGGCGCCGCTGGGCGAGCTGCGCGTATGGCGCTTCGGCCTCTACTACTTCTTCGTCTTCGGCGGCTTCGTCGCCCTGGCCCTGTGGCTGCCCAAGTACTACATCGCCGAGTACGGCCTGGACCTGCGCACCGCCTCCTTCATCACCATGCTGTTCACCCTGCCGTCGGGCCTGATCCGCGCCCTGGGCGGCTGGTTCAGCGACCACTACGGCGCCCGTGCGGTGAACTGGGGCGTGTTCTGGATCTGCCTGGTGTGCCTGTTCTTCCTCTCGTACCCGCCGACCACCATGACCATCCATGGCATCCAGGGTGACGTCAGCCTCGGCATCGGCCTGAACGTCTGGCTGTTCACCTTCCTGGTGTTCATCGTCGGCATCGCCCAGGGCTTCGGCAAGGCCAGCGTGTACCGGATCATCCACGACTACTACCCGCAGAACATGGGCACCGTCGGCGGCATGGTCGGGGTCATCGGCGGCCTCGGCGGCTTCTGCCTGCCGATCCTGTTCGGCTTCGCCGCCGATGCGGTCGGCGTGCGCTCCTCCTGCTTCATGTTGCTGTTCGGCCTGACCGTGGTGTGCATGGTCTGGATGCACTACGCGATCAAGCAGCAACAGCGTCTCGACGGTCAGGCCCGCGCGGCCGATGTCGACGCCACCCCCATTCCTTCCAGCCACTCCTGAGGTAATGCCGTCATGGGCATGATCGCCAACACCCAACTCAAAGCCGCCAGGGGGCCGCTGCTGGTCGACTGGCGCCCCGAGGACCCCGAGTTCTGGGCGCAGACCGGCAAGCGCATCGCCGCGCGCAACCTGTGGATTTCCATCCCCGCGCTGCTGCTCGCCTTCGCCGTGTGGATGATCTGGAGCACCGTCACCGTGCGCCTGAACGCCGCCGGTTTCAGCTTCAGCAACGAACAGCTGTTCATGCTCGCGGCGCTGCCGTCGATCTCCGGCGCCACGCTGCGGATCTTCTACTCCTTCATGGTGCCGATCTTCGGTGGCCGCCGCTGGACCGCGCTGTCCACTGCCTCGATGCTGATCCCGTGCATCTGGCTGGGCTTCGCCGTACAGAACCCGGAAACCCCGTACTGGGTGTTCGCCTGCATCGCCCTGCTGTGCGGCTTCGGCGGCGGCAACTTCGCTTCCAGCATGTCCAACATCAGCTTCTTCTATCCCAAGAACCAGCAGGGCACAGCCCTGGGCCTGAACGCCGGCCTGGGTAACCTGGGCGTCTCGGTGATGCAGTTCGCCGTTCCGCTGGCGGTTGCCGGCGGCCTGTTCGGCGCCTTCGGCGGCGAGCCGGAAACCCTCTCCGACGGCACTCGCCTGTGGCTGCAGAACGCCGGCTGGATCTGGGTGCCCTTCATCGCCGTAGTCTCGGTAGCCGCCTGGTTCGGCATGAACGACATCGCTGACGCCAAGGCTTCGTTCCGCGAGCAGTCGGTGATCTTCAAGCGCAAGCACAACTGGCTGATGTGCTGGCTGTACGTGGCCACCTTCGGCTCGTTCATCGGCTTCTCCGCCGGCTTCGCCATGCTCAGCAAGACCCAGTTCCCGGACATCAACCCGCTGCAGTACGCCTTCCTCGGCCCGCTGGTCGGTGCCCTGAGCCGCCCGCTGGGTGGCTGGCTGGCGGACAAGTTCGGCGGCGCGCGCATCACCCTGTGGAACTACGCGGCGATGATCGCCGGCGTGTTCGCGGTGATCAGCTTCCTGCCGGGCGCCAACGGCGCGGGCAGCTTCTTCGGCTTCCTCGGCTCGTTCATCGCGCTGTTCTTCTTCGCCGGCATCGGCAACGGCAGCACCTTCCGCATGATCCCGGTGATCTTCCGCAACGAGTGGGCCGCGCGCCTGAAGCAAGGCGGCGTCACCGAGGCCGTGGCCGCCAAGAGCGCAAGCATGGAATCGGCGGCGGTGATCGGTTTCTCCGCCGCCATCGGCGCGTTCGGCGGCTTCTTCATTCCCAAGGCGTTCGGCACTTCGCTGGCCATGACCGGCAGCGCCGAGGGCGCCCTCTATGTGTTCGTCGCGTACTACCTGAGCTGCATCGTCGCCACCTGGTGGTGGTACGCGCGCAAGGGCGCCGAGAGCCCCTGCTGATTCATCCGGCGGATAACCCGTTCCGGGTTATCCGCCCTACGGATTGCCCATGGCGCAGGGCGGATGAGCTCCATCCATCCGCCGAGCCGCGCCACCAGAGTTGATTAGCGTTTGAACGCCCGGCGCAGACCGGGTGAGGAGATACAGATGAGTTACCTACTCGACCGCCTGCAGTTCTTCAAGAAGAAGCAGGGTGAATTCGCCGATGGCCATGGCGAGGTCACCAACGAGAGCCGTGCCTGGGAAAACAGCTACCGGCAGCGCTGGCAGCACGACAAGATCGTTCGCTCTACCCACGGAGTGAACTGCACCGGCTCCTGCTCCTGGAAGATCTACGTGAAGAACGGCCTGATCACCTGGGAAACCCAGCAGACCGACTACCCGCGCACCCGCCCGGACCTGCCCAACCACGAGCCGCGCGGCTGCCCCCGTGGCGCCAGCTACTCCTGGTACATGTACAGCGCCAACCGCCTGAAATACCCCAAGGTGCGCAAGCCGCTGCTCAAGCTCTGGCGTGAAGCCCGCGCCGCGCACAACGACCCGGTGGACGCCTGGGCCAGCATCGTCGAAGACAAGGCCAAGGCGAAGAGCTACAAGATCGAGCGCGGCCTGGGCGGCTTCATCCGCTCCAGCTGGAGCGAAGTCACCGAGATCATCGCCGCCGCCAACGTCTACACCGCCAAGGTCTACGGCCCGGACCGCGTGGTCGGCTTCTCGCCGATCCCGGCCATGTCCATGGTCAGCTACGCCGCCGGCGCCCGTTACCTGTCGCTGATCGGTGGCGTGTGCCTGTCCTTCTACGACTGGTACTGCGACCTGCCGCCGGCATCCCCGCAAATCTGGGGCGAGCAGACCGACGTGCCGGAATCGGCCGACTGGTACAACTCCAGCTACATCATCGCCTGGGGCTCCAACGTCCCGCAGACCCGTACCCCCGACGCGCACTTCTTCACCGAAGTCCGCTACAAGGGCACCAAGACCGTGGCCGTCACCCCGGACTATTCCGAAGTGGCCAAGCTCACCGACCTCTGGCTCAACCCCAAGCAGGGCACCGACGCCGCGCTGGGCATGGCCTTTGGTCACGTCATCCTCAAGGAGTTCCACCTCGAGAAGCCCAGCGCCTACTTCGTCGACTACTGCCGCCAGTACACCGACATGCCCATGCTGGTGCTGCTCGAACCGCACACAGACGGCGTGCTCAAGCCGACCCGCTACCTGCGCGCGGCGGACCTGGCGGGCAATCTTGGCCAGGACAACAACCCCGAGTGGAAGACCATCGGCCTGGACGAAATCTCCGGCGAACTGGTCTCGCCCACCGGCGCCATCGGCTACCGCTGGGGCGAGTCGGGCAAGTGGAACATCGAGGAAACCGAAGGCGGCGCGAAGCGTGAAACCCGCCTGGCGCTGACCCTGATCGACGGCCCGGAAAAGGCCTGCGACGTCGGCTTCCCGTATTTCGCCGGCCAGGAACACCCGCACTTCAAGGGCGTGGACAACGACGAGGTGCTGGTGCGCCGCGTACCGTTCCGCGAAGTGACCGGCGCCGATGGCCAGACCCTGCGCGTCGCCACCGTGTATGACCTGCAGATGGCCAACTACAGCGTCGACCGCGGCCTGGGCGGCGCCAACGTGGCCGCTTCCTACACCGACGCCGACGTGCCCTACACCCCGGCCTGGCAGGCCCGCATCACCGGCGTACCGGCTGCCCGCGCCATCCAGGTGGCCCGCGAGTTCGCCGACAGCGCCGACAAGACCCGTGGCAAGGCCATGGTCATCATCGGCGCGGCGATGAACCACTGGTACCACATGGACATGAACTACCGCGCAGTCATCAACATGCTGATGATGTGCGGTTGCATCGGCCAGAGCGGTGGCGGCTGGGCGCACTACGTCGGCCAGGAAAAACTCCGCCCGCAGACCGGCTGGGTCCCGCTGGCCTTCGGTACCGACTGGAGCCGCCCGCCGCGGCAGATGAACGGCACCAGCTTCTTCTACCTGCACAGCTCGCAATGGCGCCACGAGAAGATCTCGATGCACGAAGTCCTCTCGCCGCTGGCCGATACCAAGCAGTTCCCCGAGCACGCGCTGGACTACAACATCCGCGCCGAACGCATGGGCTGGCTGCCGTCCGCCCCGCAGCTCAACCGCAACCCGCTGCACATCGCCGCTGACGCCGAACGCGCTGGCATTCCCGTGCAGGACTACGTGGTCCGCGAACTCAAGGCCGGCAACCTGCGCGTGGCCAGTGAACAACCGGACGATCCGCAGAACTTCCCGCGCAACATGTTCATCTGGCGCTCCAACCTGCTCGGTTCTTCGGGCAAGGGCCACGAGTACATGCTCAAGTACCTGCTGGGCGCGAAGAACGGCGTGATGAACGACGACCTCGGCAAGGCCGGCGGCCCGTGCCCGGGTGAAGTCGACTGGGTCGACGAAGGCGCCGAAGGCAAGCTGGACCTGGTCACCACCCTGGACTTCCGCATGTCCTCCACCTGCATGTATTCGGACATCGTCCTGCCGACCGCGACCTGGTACGAGAAGGACGACCTCAACACCTCCGACATGCACCCCTTCATCCACCCGCTGTCGGCCGCCACCGACCCGGCGTGGGAAGCCAAGAGCGACTGGGAAATCTACAAGGCGATTGCCAAGAAGTTCTCCGAAGTCTCCGTCGGCCACCTGGGTGTGGAGAAGGACCTGGTCACCGTGCCGCTGCTGCACGACACCGCCAATGAACTCGCGCAGCCCTTCGGCGGCAGCGACTGGAAAAAGGGCGAGTGCGAACCGGTCCCCGGCCGCAGCATGCCGACCCTGCACGTGGTCGAGCGTGACTACCCCAACACCTACAAGAAGTTCACCTCCCTCGGCCCGCTGCTGGACAAGCTCGGCAACGGCGGCAAGGGCATCGGCTGGAACACCGACAAGGAAATCAAGCTGCTCGGCGAGCTGAACCACAAGGTCACCGAGCCGGGCATCAGCGAAGGCCGCCCGCGCATCGAGAGCGCCATCGACGCTGCCGAGGTGATCCTCGCTCTGGCGCCGGAAACCAACGGCCAGGTCGCCGTGAAGGCCTGGGAAGCGCTGTCGAAGTTCACCGGCCGCGACCACACCCACCTGGCGCTGCCCAAGGAAGAAGAGAAGATCCGCTTCCGCGACGTCCAGGCGCAGCCGCGCAAGATCATCTCCAGCCCCACCTGGTCGGGCCTGGAAGACGAGCACGTGAGCTACAACGCCGGCTACACCAACGTCCACGAAATGATCCCGTGGCGCACCATCACCGGTCGCCAGCAGTTCTACCAGGATCACCCCTGGATGCAGGCCTTCGGCGAAGGCTTCGTCAGCTACCGGCCGCCGGTCAACACCCGCAGCACCGACAAGCTGTTCAACAAGAAGCCCAACGGCCACGCCGAGATCACCCTGAACTGGATCACCCCGCACCAGAAGTGGGGCATCCACTCCACCTACAGCGACAACCTGCTGATGCTCACCCTGTCGCGCGGTGGCCCGATCATCTGGATGAGCGAGCACGACGCACAAAGCGTAGGCATCGAGGACAACGACTGGGTCGAGGTCTTCAACGCCAACGGCGCCGCGACCTGCCGCGCCGTGGTCAGCCAGCGTGTGAAGGACGGCATGGTGATGATGTACCACGCCCAGGAACGCATCGTGAACCTGCCGGGCAGCGAGACCACCGGCACCCGCGGCGGCCACCACAACTCGGTGACCCGCGTGGTCCTCAAGCCCACCCACATGATCGGCGGCTACGCCCAGCAGGCGTGGGGCTTCAACTACTACGGCACGGTTGGCTGCAACCGCGACGAATTCGTCGTGGTGCGCAAGATGAACAAGGTCGACTGGCTCGACGAGCCGGAGCAGGGCGGGCTGGGCGGTGACGCTCTGCCGCAACCGCTGCCCCAGGACATTTGAGGATTACTGCCATGAAAATTCGTTCGCAAGTCGGCATGGTGCTGAACCTCGACAAATGCATCGGTTGCCACACCTGCTCCATCACCTGCAAGAACGTCTGGACCAGCCGCGAAGGCGTCGAGTACGCCTGGTTCAACAACGTCGAAACCAAGCCCGGCATCGGTTACCCGAAAGAATGGGAAAACCAGGAGAAGTGGAAGGGCGGCTGGAAGCGTAACGCCGACGGCTCCATCGTCCCGCGCATCGGCGGCAAGTTCCGCGTGCTGGCGAACATCTTCGCCAACCCGGACCTGCCGGAAATCGACGACTACTACGAGCCCTTCGACTTCGATTACCAGCACCTGCACACCGCACCCAAGGCCCAGCACCAGCCGGTTGCCCGCCCGCGTTCGCTGGTCTCCGGCCAGCGCATGGACAAGATCGAGTGGGGCCCCAACTGGGAAGAAATCCTCGGCACCGAGTTCGCCAAGCGCCGCAAGGACAAGAACTTCGACCAGGTCCAGGCGGACATCTACGGTGAGTACGAAAACACCTTCATGATGTACCTGCCGCGCCTCTGCGAGCACTGCCTGAACCCGGCGTGCGTGGCCTCCTGCCCGAGCGGCGCGATCTACAAGCGCGAGGAAGACGGCATCGTCCTGATCGACCAGGACAAGTGCCGCGGCTGGCGCATGTGCATCAGCGGCTGCCCGTACAAGAAGATCTACTTCAACTGGAAGAGCGGCAAATCCGAGAAGTGCATCTTCTGCTACCCGCGCATAGAGGCCGGCCAACCGACCGTCTGCTCGGAAACCTGCGTGGGCCGCATCCGCTACCTCGGCGTGCTGCTGTATGACGCCGACCGCATCCACGAAGTAGCCACCTGCGAGAACGAGCGCGAGCTGTACCAGAAGCAGCTGGAAATCTTCCTCGATCCGTTCGATCCGAAAGTGATCGAGCAGGCCCGCAAGGACGGCGTACCGGACAGCGTCATCGAATCCGCGCAGAAGTCGCCGGTGTACAAGCTGGCCATGGACTGGAAGCTGGCCCTGCCGCTGCACCCGGAATACCGCACGCTGCCGATGGTGTGGTACGTGCCGCCGCTGTCGCCGATCCAGAACGCCGCCTCCGAAGGCCATATCGGCAGCGATGGGGTGATCCCGGATGTCGAGTCCCTGCGCATCCCCGTGCAGTACCTGGCCAACCTGCTGACCGCTGGCGACACCGCCCCGGTGCTGCTGGCCCTCAAGCGCCTGCTGGCCATGCGCGCCTACAAGCGCTCCGAGCACGTGGAAGGCAAGCAGGACCTGGAAGTGCTGAAGAAGGTCGGCCTCTCCGTGAACCAGGTGGAAGAGATGTACCGCTACCTGGCGATTGCCAACTACGAAGACCGCTTCGTCATCCCCACTGCGCACCGTGAAGAGGCGCTGTCGGATGCCTTCGCCGAGCGTTCGGGTTGCGGCTTCAGCTTCGGCAACGGTTGCTCCAGCAGCTCTGGCAGCAATTCTGGCGTGAACCTGTTCGGCGGCAAGGCCGTGGACAAGCGCAACGTCATCCAGACCGTGCAGATACAGGAGTGACAGTGATGGGAATCTCCCTTGAGAGCCATAGCCAACTGCTCAAGCTCAGCGCACTGCTGCTGGACTACCCGCGCGTCGAACTGCGCGAGGAAAGCCTGGCGCTGCACGCCCTGATCCGCACCTGCGACCTCTCGGAAAAGCAGCGCGACGGCCTCGCCGCGCTGCTCAACGAGCTGTGCAAGGGCGACATCCTCGACGTCCAGGCCCGTTACGACGGCCTGTTCGAGCGTGGTCGCTCGGTCTCGCTGCTGCTGTTCGAACACGTGCACGGCGAAAGCCGTGACCGTGGCCAGGCGATGGTCGACCTGATGGACCGCTACACCCAGGCGGGCCTGGTCATCGACGTCAACGAGCTGCCGGATTACCTGCCGCTGTACCTGGAGTTCCTTGCCCTGCAGGACGCCGAGTCGGCCCGCGTCGGCCTGGCCGAAGTCGCCCACATCCTCGCGCTGATCGCCCTGCGCCTGGAAGAGCGCGGCAGCAGCTATGCGGCGATCTTCAACAGCCTGCTGGAGCTGTCCGGCGAGCAGCCCGACCTCGGCGCGCTCAAGCGCGACCGCGAACAGGAAGTGCGCGACGACAGCCTGGAAGCCATCGACAAGGCCTGGGAAGAAACCCCGGTGAGTTTCACCGAGCCGGCCGTCGGTTGCCCATCCACCAGCGCGCGACGCATGTCCTCGTCCGCCGAACAACCCATGCAGTGGGTCGCCCAGCCGGTGCCGCAGATGCAGTACCGGGCGGCCAGAGAAGGAGTCTGAACATGTCCCTCGATCTTCTAGCGTTCGGGATCTATCCCTACGTCGCGCTCGCCATCTGCCTGATCGGCAGCTGGGCGCGCTTCGACCTGTCGCAATACACCTGGAAAGCCGGCTCCAGCCAGATGCTGAGCAAGAAGGGCATGCGTGTGTACAGCAACCTGTTCCATGTGGGCGTGCTGTTCATCCTCGCCGGCCACTTCGTCGGTCTGCTGACTCCGCACGCGGTCTACGAGCACCTGATCAGCACCGAGCAGAAGCAACTGCTGGCGATGGTGTCCGGCGGCTTCTTCGGCATCCTCTGCTTCATCGGCCTGACCGGCCTGATCCTGCGCCGCCTGACCAATGAGCGCGTACGCGCCACCGGCAACGCGTCGGACCTGATGATCCTGCTGGTGCTCTACGTCCAGCTGATCCTCGGCCTGTCCACCATAGTCGCGTCGACTCATCACCTGGATGGTTCGGTGATGGTCATGCTGGCCAACTGGGCGCAGTCCATCGTCACCTTCCAGCCGCTGGCCGCCGCCGAGGCGATCGCGCCGGTCTCGCTGGTCTACAAGCTGCACGTGACCCTCGGCCTGACCCTGTTCGTGCTGTTCCCCTTCACCCGCCTGGTGCACATCGTCAGCGCCCCGGTGTGGTACTTCGGCCGTCGCTACCAGGTGGTCCGCACCAAGCGTCGCGCAGCGTGATGAAGCGGCGGATGACGCTGGTGCGTCATTCGCCCCAGGCTCTTCCCCCTCTCCCTTCAGGGAGAGGGCCGGGGAGAGGGTAAACGGAGGTTATCGAAATGAGTTGCTCCCACTACGAAGCCAAGGTCGAACACGTCGACCTGCCGAAAATCGAAGTCAACGGCGTCGCCATCGCCGAGGACGAACTGGCCCGCGAGCTGCAATACCACCCCGCTGCCAGCCATGCACAAGCGCTTTACTCCGCCTGCCGCGCGCTGGTCGTGCGCCAGCTGCTGGTGCAGCGCGCCGATGCCCTGGGCCTGACCGCCGAGGCGGAAGAGGGCGAGGCGCCGGAAGAAGCGCGCATCCGCGCCCTGATCGACCAGGAAGTCGGCGTGCCCGAAGCCGACGAAGCCAGCTGCCGCCAATGGTACGCAGCCAATCCTGCCCGCCTGACGTCGCCCTGGCGCATGCGTCTGCGCCATGTGCTGCTGGGCTGCGCACCGGACGACCTGGACGGCCGCGCCAAGGCCCGCGAGCAGGCCGAGGAGCTGCTGGCCGAACTGCGCGAGCATCCCGAGCGTTTCACCGAGAAGGCCATGCGCTTCTCCGATTGCCCGTCGAAGGACGACGGCGGTGACCTGGGCTGGATCGAACCGGGACAGACTGTCCCCGAGTTCGAAAAACGCCTGCTGCAACAGCAACCCGGCCTGCTCGGCCACCCGCTGGAAAGTCGCTACGGCCTGCACGTGGTCGAGCTGATCGAGCGCGAGGGTGGTGAGCCGCTGGACTTCGCCGAGGCGCGCCCGCGCATCGCCGGCTACCTGCGCGCCCAGGTGCTGCAGCGTGCCGTCAGCCAGTACATCAGCGTGCTGGCCGGTGAAGCGCGGATCGACGGCTTCGTCTTCGACGGGGCGGAGTCGCCGCTGGTGCAGTGAACCGGTTCCGGGCCCCTCTCTCCCAATTCCTCCCCCAGCGGAGAGAGGGGCTTCGGAAACGGCCATGAATTTCGGCCCTCGCCGTGGATAGCGAGGGTTGGCCGGAGTGAAACACCATGTCCGAATGGATCGACGGCCAGGGCCGCAAGATCGACTACCTGCGCCTGTCCGTAACCGACCGCTGCGACTTCCGCTGCGTCTACTGCATGGCGGAGAACATGCGCTTCCTGCCGCGCCAGCAGGTGCTGACCCTGGAAGAGATCGAGCGGGTTGCGCGCATTTTCGTCGAGCGCGGTGTGAAGAAGCTGCGCCTCACCGGCGGCGAACCGCTGGTGCGCCCCGGCATCGTCCACCTCTGCGAACGCCTCGCGGCGCTGCCCGGCCTACGCGAACTATGCATGACCAGCAACGGCTCGCAACTCGGCCGCCTGGCCGGCGACCTGCGCGCCGCCGGGCTGACTCGCCTGAACATCAGCCTCGACACCCTCGATCCGCAACGCTTCGCCGCCATCACCCGCACCGGCCGCCTGGAGCAGGTATTGCGCGGTATCGACGCCGCCCAGCAGGCCGGCTTCGAGCACATCAAGCTCAACTGCGTGGTGATGAAGGGCCGCAACGCCGACGAGGTGCCGGCGCTGGTGGACTACGCCATCGCCCACGGGCTGGACATCAGCTTCATCGAGGAGATGCCGCTCGGCCAGGTCGGCCGCGAGCGCGAGGAAAGCTTCTGCTCCAGCGACGAAGTCCGCGCGCTGATCGCCGAACGCCACGAACTGCTCGACAGTGCCGAGCACAGCGGTGGCCCGGCCCGCTATGTGCGCCTGGCGCAGCATCCGGGCACGCGCATCGGCTTCATCTCGCCGCATTCGCACAACTTCTGCGCCACCTGCAATCGCCTGCGCCTGACCGCCGAAGGCCGCCTGCTGCTGTGCCTGGGCCACGAGAACTCCCTGGACCTGCGCGGCCTGCTGCGCCGCCATCCGATTCACGACGAACCGATCCTCGAAGCCCTGCGCAGCGCTCTCGCGCGCAAGCCGGCGCGCCATGAGTTCAGCGTCGGCGACGTGCAGGTGCTGCGCTTCATGAACCTCAGCGGCGGCTGAACCCGACCTCCCTTGGCGGACCTAGTGTCCGCCCTTTGCCTTGCCTGCCTTGGTTTCCGGCTGACGCCAAACCTCATCTCCACGCCGAACAGCCCCCTCTCCCCTTGGGAGAGGGTTGGGGTGAGGGCGGCCCGAGCTCCCGACTTCCTCGTAGCACCTTTCCCCAGGCAAAAGAAAAGCCCCAGCGACATGAGCGTATCGCGGGGGCTTCGGGCATCTGCCAAAAGGTAAACCGTGGAAGCTACGGTCAATCATGCGAAAGAATCGTTCGAATCCTCCTCGGATCGCTGTGGAACGCCTCCAGACTAAAGCGCCGCTCCGCTGAGCCACATCCCTCCGAAGGAGTAGCGGTTGAACCGCAAAGGAGAGTGCGCCGGGCTGCCGCAGGATGATGCTGCGTCGCGTCAAGTAACCCGTAGGGCGGATAAAGCGGAACGCTTTATCCGCCGCCTCGCCATCCGTGAAAGACGGATGGCGGATAACGCCCGAGGCGTTATCCGCCCTACGATCGGGCGGCGTTAATGGCGATTGACGATGTGTACTTTTTAGTCCAGATTGGATTTTAAGTTTACGCGCGCCTGCGCGTGAACCGACCAGAACAAGAAGTCGTTCGCCTGGGTCAGGGCAAGGCAATGCCGCTGCGAGCTTTGGCTTCGCGCCCCTGGACGAACCCGGAAATGCCGTACTCACTGCCAGGACGTACCGGCCGGCGCTCGCCCCGGCGACCACACAACGGAGTTCATCGATGAATCGCAAAGCCCTGCTGGGCGGCCTGATGCTGGCCGCCTTCGCCACCTTCTCCCATGCCGACGACAAGCCGCTGCGCATCGGCATCGAGGCGGCCTACCCGCCCTTCGCCTACAAGACCCCCGAAGGCGGCATCGCCGGCTTCGACTACGACATCGGCAACGCGCTGTGCGCCGAGATGAAGCGCAAGTGCCAGTGGGTCGAGCAGGAATACGATGGCCTGATCCCCTCGCTGAAGGTACGCAAGATCGACGCCGCGCTGTCCTCCATCACCATCACCGAAGAGCGCAAGCACTCGGTGGACTTCACCCACAAGTACTACTTCACCCCGGGCCGCCTGGTGATGAAGGAAGGCTCGCCGCTGGACGAGCAGTTCAGCCAGCTCAAGGGCAAGAACATCGGCGTGCAGCGCGGCTCCACCGCCGACCGCTTCGCCACCGAGGTACTGGGCAAGGCTGGCGCCAACGTGGTGCGCTACACCAGCCAGGACGAGATCTACCTGGACCTGCTGGCGGGCCGCCTGGACGGCACCTTCGCCGACTCCATCCCGCTGGAGATCGGCTTCCTGGAAACCCCGCGCGGCAAGGGCTTCGCCTTCATCGGGCCGGAGTTCAAGGACCCGAAATACTTCGGCGAGGGCGCCGGTATCGCGGTACGCAAGGGCAACACCGAACTGGTCGGCCAGCTCAACGCCGCCATCGATGCGCTGCGGGCCAATGGCAAGTACAAGGAAATCGAGGGCAAGTACTTCAAGAGCGATATCTACGGGGACTGATCTTTCCGTCTCGCTGTTGCAAAGGCCGCCTTCGGGCGGCCTTTGTTTTTCTTAGGAGTGAGCTTGCCCTGCGCGGAGTTTTGGCTGTCGTAGGAGCGGACTTCGTCCGCGATGTCCTCCGCGGCGGGCTCCCGTATTAACGGGAGACTCTGTATTCCGGCGCCATTTGTAGGGGCGCGCCATGCCCGTAATTTTCCTGCTTCCAGTTGGGTGTTCCAGCGTCGCTTCGGTTTGCGCACGGACTCTGTGTTTCGCCCCCTCGGGCGAGTCCCTTTTGGCAAACGCCCCAAAAGGAACCAAAAGGTCTTGCCCCGGACATCCGGTTTTTCGCTTGGGGCGAAAAATTCCCTCGTTGAAGCGCAGTTTCAGGGGCACGCGCTGACGGGCCATCCCTGGCCCGACAGCGCTCTCGCGACATCCATGTCGCTCAACCCCTGAAACTGCGCTTCAACGAGGCCTTCTGAACGGGGCAGTCGGAGTGTGTGGATATTTCTCTGGAAGTCTCCAGGAGCCAAAGCCAAAGCGGCGAATGAGCTCTTCGTAGGAGCGAGCTTGCTGGCGAACCGCATGGCACCGTATTTCCCCGTAGGAGCGGACCTTGTCCGCGAGCAGAGTTCCCACCCCCACCGGAACCACGGCGAAGCACAAACGTAGGATGGGTGGAGCTTGCGATACCCATGCTGTCCTCGCGCGGGATTCGATGGGTATCGCAGGCTCCACGCCGCAAGACCCACGTGTTCATGGGAAGTGCCGGCAGAGTGCGGTTCGCGAGCAAGCTCGCTCATACAATCGGGCGCTGTACATCGGTGTTACCTGGGAAAAGTGAGTTCCGCCGCGAGGGATTTCGCGGACAAGGTCCGCTCCTACGGAAACACACCGCCTCACACCACAACGCTCGTCCTTGCTCTTGCCCTTGCTCTGAAAGTCTTCCAGCGAACTATCCGCACGCACCGAAGTGCCCCTTTCAGGAGGCCGAAGGTGATCGGAGTTTCAGGGGGAGAGCGGCATGGATGCCGCGCAAGCCGCGACTGGCCATGGATGGCCCTTGGCGGCGGCCCCCTGAAACTCCGAGGAACCGAGGGTACTTTTCGCGAAGCGAAAAGCCGGATGGCAGGGGCAAGCCCTTTGGTTACTTTCTGGCGTTTGAGAAAGTAACTCGCCCGAGGGGGCGAAACACGGAGTCCGC
This sequence comes from Pseudomonas nitroreducens, assembly GCF_014204515.1. Classification (GTDB taxonomy): domain Bacteria; phylum Pseudomonadota; class Gammaproteobacteria; order Pseudomonadales; family Pseudomonadaceae; genus Pseudomonas; species Pseudomonas nitritireducens_A. The sequence goes on from NZ_JACHLI010000013.1 coordinate 47,212, forward strand.
GCGTATGCCTGAGCGGAGCGAGAATGCCCAACCACTGACAGGGGCTCTTCGTGAGCTCACGTCAGGCGGCCCTCAAGCCTCTTCCTTCAACTCCTTCAAATGCTTGTACACCGTCGCCCGCCCCATGTTCAGCACGTTGGCCACATAGTTCGCCGCGCTCTTGCCCTTGAACGCGCCCTCGGCGTGCAGCGCCAGGACCAGTTCGCGCTTGTGGTCGCGGCTGAGGGTGGAGAGGCTCAGCTGGCGCTGCTGCAGCCAGCCATGCAGGAAGGTGTTGATGCGCTCCTGCCAGTCGTCGCGGAACAGCGCGTCTGGCTGTGGGATGACCTTGCTGGAGGAGAGGAACAGGTCGAGCGCTGCCTTGGCGGTCTCGAACAGGGTGATGTTGAGGTTGATGCACAGCACCGCCAGCGGCTCGCCCCTGGCGTCGCGCAATACAGTGCTGATGGAGCGGATCTTCTGGCCGTCCCAGTTGAGCTTCTCGTAGGGGCCGATGTTGCGTTCGTCGTGGCCGCCTTCGAGCATGTCTTCAAGGGCCGAATCGTCGCCGATCTCGCGCTTGGAGATGTTGTTCGCCAGGTACGCCACGCGCTGGTTGCGCAGGTCGTGGATGACCACTTCGGCGTGGGGGAAGAACAGCGCGGCGATGGCGTCGGCGATGGCCTTGTAGTTGTCCAGCGGATCAGCGGCGGTCATGGGCAAGGCTCTCGGGAAGGAGGTCGGGCGGGCGCTGGCGAGTGTGCCGCAAGCGCCCGCGGGCTGTCACGAACGGCGGCTCACTCGGCCAGCAGGCGTGCCGGCGACAGCATCTCGGCGGTCAGGCCGTGACGGGCCAGGTGCTCGGGCAGCGCCTCGCGGCGGATCAGCGCGGCGCTGGCCTCGCCCATCGCCGCCGAGGTCTGGATGCCGTAGCCGCCTTGCCCCGCGACCCAGTAGAGGCCGGGCGTGGCCGGATCATAGCCGGACACCAGGTCGCCGTCGGCGAAGAACGAGCGCAGGCCGGCCCAGGTATGGCTCGGGCGGCGGATGCTGAGGGTGGTGTGTTCCTCGATCTGGTAGATGCCCAGGGCGATGTCCAGCTCTTCGGGCTGTACGTCGTGGGGTTCCACCGGGTCGGCGTTGGCCGGCGAACCGAGCAGCATGCCGGCGTCGGGCTTGAAGTAGAAGGATTCGTCCAGGCTCACCAGCACCGGCCAGGCATGGCTGTCGATACCCTCCGGCGGGCTGAACAGGAAGGCCGCGCGGCGCTTGGGCGTGAGGCCCAGGGGAGCGGCACCTGCGAGTTCGGCGACCTTGTCGGACCAGCTGCCTGCTGCGTTGACCAGCACGGGCGCACGGTAGGTCTGCTGCGCGCAGCGCACTTCCCAGGCGCCGTCGATTCGGCTGATTTCCAGGGCTTCGCTGTCCAGCTGCACGCTGCCGCCGTTGCGCCGGATACCGCGCAGATAGCCCTGCAGCAGGCCATCGGTGTCGATGTCGGCGGCGCTGGGGTCGAGCATCGCGCCATGGACTTTCTCGCGGCGCAGCACGGGGACGATGGCGCAGGCTTCGTCGGCGTTCAGCAGGCGCATCTCGGGAACGCTGGCCAGGGCGCTTTCATACTGGCGCTGCAGCTCTTCCGGGTTGCCTTCGAAGTCCACGGTCATTTCGCCACGCGGGGTGAGGATCGGGTGTTCGACGAAGCCTTCTGGCGGGTTGTCGAAGAAGGCGCGGCTGGCGGCGGTCAGGGCGCGCACCTGGGGCGTGCCGTAGGCGACGGTGTACAGCGCTGCCGAGCGGCCGGTGGAGTGATAGCCGGCGTGGGATTCGCGCTCCAACACGGCGACCTTGCCGTGGCGGGAGAGGAAATAGCCGGTGGAGGCGCCGGCGATACCGCCGCCGATGATGAGGAAGTCGACTTCGATCATGTTCGTCTCCGGCTCAGGCGTTCTTGCGTTGCAGATGTATAGAGCGCATTGGCCAGGGCGACGTCTTCCAGGCCCAGGCCGATGGAGCGGAAGAAGGCGTGGCGCTGGTAATCCGGCCTGGCGGCCTGGCCGCTGACCAGCTCCGGCAGGTCGCCACGGATGGCGCCGTCCCAGCCATGCTCGTCGCGCGCCAGGCGCATCTCGCCGGCGGAGGCCGGGGTGGTGGCGCGGTAGTCGCAGTACACATCCATCTGCGCCAGCGACTGGGGCGGCACTTCGTGGGCGCGGGCAACGTTGGTGCTGATGGAGGTGATCAGCGCCGGCTTGCCGAGGATCGCCGGGTCCAGCACCGGAGTGCCGGAGGAGGTGCACAGCAGCACCACGTCGGCGTCGGCCACGGCGGCTTCGACACTGGTGGCCGGTTCGGCGCGGGAATCGATGGCGCCGAACTGGGCCAGCACGCCGGCATTCAGGTTCGGCGAGTACACGCGGATGCTCTGCCAGTCACGCAGGCCAGCGACGTAGCGCAGGTGCGCACGGGCAACCGGGCCGCTGCCGACGATGGCCAGGCGCTTGGCATCCGGACGAGCCAATTCCTGCACGGCGAGTGCGGTGGTTGCGGCGGTGCGCGCGGTGGTCAGGCTGCCGGCATCGCACAGCAACAGCGGCTGGCCGCTGTCCATGGACATCAGCAGGCTCCACGCGGTCACCAGCGACTTGGGCTGGCGCACGATGTACGGCGAGGTCTTCACCCCGTAGACCTGCTGCGAAGCCAGCACGCCCAGGTAGTTGATGAAGTCGCCGCCGCCGTTGGGGAATTCCACCAGTTGCTGCGCGGGCTGCACAGCGCTGCCGGCGGCCAGCTCGACGAACATGTCGCGCATCGCCTGGAGCACGTCGACCTGTTCCAGCAGGCGTTCGGCGTCGGCCTGGTTGAGGGTGAAAGGCGTGGCGGCGGACATGGCGAGACTCCAGGTATGGATTTATTTTTCCATTCTGGACTCTGCTGTCTTTATCGGCAAGGGCGTGTGGTCGGGTGGGCTTTTCGTAGGACCGAGGGGGACGCCCAGTCCTTGCTCGCGAACGCATTCTGCCGGGGGTTCCGGTGTCGTGCGGTCCGCGAGCAAGCTCGCTCCTACAGGGTGATCCCCGGCTGAAGGCTTACAGCTTGAACTGCGCCACCAGCTCTTCCTGGCTGCCGGCGACGCGGCGCAGGTGTTCGCCGCAGTCGCGGGTGTGGGCGGCGGTCTTGCGGTTTTCCACGGTCATGTCGCTCAGGCGGTGCATGTGCTGGTTCACTTCCTGGGTCGTGGCGGCCTGCTGTTCGGCGGCGGCGGCGATCTGGAAGGCCATGGCGTGCACGCCCTGCAGGGAGTCGTCCAGCGCGCCGAGGGCTTGCAGCACGGCCTGGGTGTCCTGCTCCAGGGTATGCGCCTGTTCGCTGGCGCCGCTCATGCTCGACTGCGCCTGCACCGAGGAATCCCCCAGGCTGCCGACGATAGCGACGATCTCGTCGGTGGCGCTGCGGGTGCGCTGGGCGAGGCTGCGCACCTCGTCGGCGACCACGGCGAAGCCGCGGCCTGCCTCACCGGCACGGGCGGCCTCGATGGCGGCGTTGAGAGCCAGCAGGTTGGTCTGTTCGGCAATGGAGCGGATCACGTCCAGCACCGAGCCGATCTGCTGGCTTTCGCCGGCCAGGGTCTGCACCACGCCGTCGGCCTGGCGCAGGCCGACCAGCAACTGGTCCTGGCGGCCGATCATGTGCTGCAGGGTGCCCTGCATGGCGACGAAGGCTTCCCGCGCGGCGGCGCTGCCGTCGGCGCTGCGGCTGGCGCTGCCGGCGATTTCCTGCACGGTGGCGGCCATCTGGTCGACGGCGCTGACCACCATCTCCAGGGCTTCCTGCTGCTGGTCGAGGTGATGGCTGGTGCGCCCGGCGGCGTCGAGGATGTCGCCGCTGGCGTCGCCCACCGCCTCGCTGGCCTGGCGCAGGCGTTCGACCACCTGGCGCCAGGCCGTGGTCATTTCGCGCAGGGCCTGCATCAGGCCGCTGCTGGCGCTGGCGTCGTCGCCCAGGCGCAGCTCGCCGCTGGCCAGGCGCTGGGCCAGCGCGGCCATGCTGGCCGGCTCGCCGCCCAGCGGGCGCATCACGCTGCGACTCACGACCCAGGTGCCGGCGGCGACGCCCAGCAGGGTCAGCACGCCGAGCACGAGGATCTGCCACATCAGCTTGCGCACCGGGGCGAAGGCCTGGGCCTGGTCCATTTCCGCCACCAGCGCCCAGTGCTGACCGTCCAGGCTCAGCGGAACGAAGGATTTCAGTGCCGGCTCGTTGCTCAGGCCTGGCTCGGTGAGGCGACCCTGCTCGCCGGCCAGGGCTTTCTCGATGGCCTGGCCGGGCAGCGTTACCGGAGCTTCCTTGTCGCGGCGCACATGGTGATCGGCGAAGCGCGCCGAGTCCGAGCGCAGGCTGCCGTCGTCGCCCACCAGGTAGGTCTCGCCGGATTCGCCCAGGCCCTGGCGGCTCTGCATCACCTCGTTGATCGCGGTCAGCGGCAGCTCCAGCACCAGCAGCAATTGCAGCTTGCCGTTGTCCTTGATCGGCGCGGCCAGCCATTGCACCGGCTGCGGGTCGTCCAGGGCGGTTTCCAGATCACTGATGCTGGGCTTGCCGCTGCTCAGCGCGCCACGGATGAACTGGCCGAAGGGCGTGTCGCGCCATTTCGGCGCATCGACGTTCTGCTGGTAGTCCACGCCGCGGCCGAGGCTGAAGACCACGGTGCCGTCGCCGGAGACCAGACGCAGCTCGCGATAGCCGAAGGTCTTGATGAAGTTCTCGAACACCGGCCGGTCGTAGTTGGCGGTGGTCACCAGCGACTCGCTGTCCAGGCCCGCATAGTTGCTGCCCAGGTTGGTGGCCAGGCTGCTGAGCTGGTCATTGCGGGATTTCCAGGCATCCATCAGCTGCCGCTGCTTGATGCTGGCGACCGCCTCCAGGGCGTTCAGGCTTTGGTCTTCGAGGGCACGGCTGGCCTGGAGATAGACCACGATGGCCATCACCAGCACGGGGATCAGGCCGACCGAGAGGAAACTCAGAGCAAGTTTGGCGCGCAAGGGCATGGGAGGATTCCGACGAGTTCTTGGAATTGTTCTCGCGTGCTTTGCAAGAAGCGTGCGAATTTTTTTACGTCTGTAAATAAAACTGAGCGGGAAAGGCCGGGGCGGGGCTGGTTTCCGCTGGAAGATGGCGCGGTGCCATTGTTCGCGGCGGAATGCCGCACGGTCGTCCCAGCGGGTCCGGCGGGAATAACGCGAGGCTCTAGCGTGGGGATGAGGGTGATTTCAGCGGAGGTGGGAAGGGTGGCGTCACCCGCGGTAACGCTGGCGGAAACAAAAAAGGCGAAGCCGGGTGGCTTCGCCTTCTTCGATCGCCGGGGCGATCAGTGCTTGCGCGGGACCGGCTTGAGCAGCTCGGTGGGCGGCATTTCGCAGGTGATCTTGCGACCCAGCAGTTCTTCGATCGGTGGCAGGGCGAAGGCATCGTCCTCGCCGGCGAAGCTGATCGAGGTACCGGTGGCGCCGGCACGGCCGGTACGGCCGATGCGGTGCACGTAGTCGTCCGGATCTTCGGGCAGGGTGAAGTTGATCACGTGGCTGATGCCGTCGACGTGGATGCCGCGGCCGGCGACGTCGGTGGCGACCAGGACGCGGATCTTGCCTTCACGGAAGCCTTCCAGGACCTTGATGCGCTTGTGCTGCGGCACGTCGCCGGACATCTGGGCGGCGCTGATGCCGTCCTTGGTCAGGCGTTCCTCGATGCGGCGTACCTCGTCCTTGCGGTTGGCGAAGACCATCACGCGGGTCCAGTCGTTCTGCGCGATCAGGTTGTACAGCAGCTTGTACTTGTCGCTGCCGGCCACGGCATAGACGTGCTGCTCGACGGTGTCGCTGGCGACGTTTTCCGGCTCGATCTCGACGATGGCCGGGTCGACCGTCCACTGCTTGGCCAGGTTCATCACGTCGTCGGTGAAGGTGGCGGAGAACAGCAGGGTCTGGCGCTCGCCCTTGTACGGGGTCTGGCGGATGATCTGGCGGACCTGGGGGATGAAGCCCATGTCGAGCATGCGGTCGGCTTCGTCCAGCACCATCACCTCGACCATGTCCAGGTGCACCTCGCCGCGCTGGTTGAAGTCCAGCAGGCGGCCGGGGGTGGCCACGAGGATGTCGCAGAAGCGCGATTCCAGGGTGCGCAGCTGCTTGTCGAAGTCCATGCCGCCGACGAAGCTCATGACGTTCAGGCCGGTGTACTTGGCCAGGCCCAGGGCGTCGTTGGCGATCTGCACCACCAGCTCGCGGGTCGGCGCGATGATCAGCGCACGCGGCTCGCCCATGTAGCGCTCTTTCGGCGGCGGGGTCTGCAGCAGCTGGGTGATGATCGAGATGAGGAACGCGGCGGTCTTGCCGGTGCCGGTCTGGGCGCGGCCGATGGCGTCCTGGCCGCGCAGGGTGAAGCCCAGCACCTGCGCCTGGATCGGCGTGCAGTAGGGGAAGCCCAGGTCATGGATGGCATGCATCAGGCGCGGGTCGAGGTTGAAGTCGTGGAAGCGGGTCTTGCCTTCGGCCGGCTCCACCACGAAGTCTTCCAGCTTCCAGTTGTCCACCACCGGCGGGCGCGGCTTGCGCTCGCGGCGCGGCTTGGGCTGGCGGGGCTTGTCGGCGCCCTCGTCCTTGGCAGGCTCGTTTCGGGGAGCGTGCTCGCGTTTTTCGCCGCGTTCGCCTTTGTCGGCACGCTCGGCGCGGGGTTTGTCGCTCTTCGGGCCGCGGGCCGGCTTCTCGGAAGCTTCGCCTTCGGGGCGCGGATTGCGCGGTTTGCGCGGACGCTTTTCGCCGCTCTGGGCGGGCTGGGAGGCAGCGGGAGCGGGGGCTGCCGGGGTGGCGACGGGCTGCTCGCCTTCGCCCTTGCTGAAGATTTTCTTGAGTGCTTTGAGCACGGTGATCTCGGACTGGTTAAGGAATGAACGGCCGCCAGTGTAATGCAAGATGCCCGCAGGGCGAAGTGCCACGGGCATCGTGCCTATTGACTTGGCCTACGGAAGGTTCTCCAGCAGCAGCCGGCGCACGTTGCCGCCCATGATCGCGGCGATGTCGGCGTCGCTGAAACCGGCCTTGGCCAGGCCCTGGGTCAGCTGCGCGAGGCCGGTGGTGTCGAAGGGGGCGTTGACCGCGCCGTCGAAATCCGAGCCCAGCGCGACGTGTTCCACGCCGACCTTGTCGGCGGCATAGCGCATGGCCTTGACGATGGCGTCCACGGAGGTTTCGCAGACCGCACCGTCCCAGTAGCCGATGCCGATCACCCCGCCGGTGTTGGCGATGCCGCGCAGGTGGGCGTCGGTCAGGTTACGCGGGCCGGGGCAGGTGCCGGCAACCCCGGTGTGGGAGACGATCAGCGGGCGCCTGGCGATGGCCAGTACGTCATCGATCAGCGGGCGCGAGGCGTGGGCCAGGTCGATGAGCATCTTCTTTTCTTCCAGACGCGGGATGACCTGGCGACCGAAGGCGGTCAGGCCGCCTTTCTTCAGGCCGTGGGCGGAGCCGCCGACTTCGTTGTCGAAGAAGTGCGTCAGGCCCATGATGCGGAAGCCCGCTTCGTACATGCGGTCGATGTTTTCCAGCTGGCCTTCCAGCGGGTGCAGGCCTTCGGTGGCGAGGATGCCGGCGAGCTGTTTCGGGTCCTTCTGCCAGGCGGCAAGGTAGCGGGTCAGGTCGTCGCGGCTGCGGATCAGGGTCAGCTTGCCCTGGCTGTCGGCGGCGGCCTTGTCGAGCAGTTCGCCCTGGTACAGGGCGCGCTCCAGCAGGCTGTTCCAGGTTCGCGCCGGCCAGCGCTGGGCGATGATCAACGGGGTGATGTTGTCGCTGTCGGCGCCGTTGCTGTCGTAGTTCAGGCCGCGCGGGGTCTTGGTGACGGTGGAGAACACCTGCAGGCCGACGTGGCCTTCGATCAGGCGCGGCACATCGGTATGGCCGTGGTCGTGGCGGTCGAGCAGGTTGCGGTCCCAGAGCAGGGCGTCGTCGTGCAGGTCGGCGACGAACAGGCTCTGATGCAGTGCCTGGGCCTGCGGCGAGGCGGGGTAGGGCGGTGGGCTGGCCACGGTGTTCATCTTCCGGTCCATATAGCCCGGCAGGTTGAAGAAGATCCCCAGGCCAACGGCCAGCAGGACGAGCAGGACGATCAGCAGTTTGCGCATGTCAGCTTCCCAGCTTTTTTGTTTTTGGTCTTGTTGGTTGATTGCTGGGGCGCAATCTAACAGAAGGAGTCCGCCGGAGCTGCGATCTCAACCGCAGAGGCAGTTGCGGCCTTTCTGCTTGGCCTGGTAGAGGGCGCCGTCGGCGCGCTGGATGAGGCTGGGCAGGTTTTCCTGGAAGTCCATCTGGGCCAGGCCCAGGGACACGGTGACGCCGGGCAGGATGCCCACCGGGGAATAGAAGGAGGCGACCTGTTCCAGGCTCTGGCGCAGGCGGTTGCCGATGCGCCGGGCTTCCTCGATGGCGATCTCCGGGAGGAGGATGACGAACTCCTCGCCGCCGTAGCGCGCCATGCTGTCCTTGGGCCGCAGCTGGCTGCGCAGGGTGTGGGCGACCAGGCAGAGGGCGTAGTCGCCGGACAGGTGGCCGTGCTCGTCGTTGTAGTTCTTGAAGTGGTCGACGTCGAGCATGAGCATGCACAGCGGCTGCTCGTTGAAGGCGCAGCGGGTGCTCTCGCGGTCGTAGATGTGTTCCAGCCAGCGCCGGTTGAACAGCCCGGTGAGGGTGTCGATGTTGGCGTTCTGTTCGGTATCGAGAATGATCCGGTTGCCCTGGCGGACCCGCTCGCAGAGGACCGAGAGGAGGTTCTGCATGATCTGCGGGGATTGTTCGAACAGGCCGATCAGCGCCTCGCGGTGCAGGCGCAGTACGGTGGACGGTTCACTGGCGACGACGTAGGCAGAAGGGTGGTCGCTGTCGATGAAGCTGATCTCGCCGGCGCAGTCGCCGGGGCGCAGGGTGGTTACCGGCTGGTTGTCCAGGGAGCCCAGGTACACGGTCAGGTGCCCGGACAGCACCATATAAAGGAAATGGTTGCGGTTGAACGGCGACAGCAGGATTTCCCCGCGCTCCAGTTCACAGGCGCGGAATTCCTTGAGCAGCGTTTCCAGGTTGGCCGCGGCCACGTTCTGGAACAGGCGCAAATGCTGGACTTGGCGGACGTCCTCGTTCCACTGCGCGGCTTTCATCGTGCAGCGGAAGTCGGTAGGGGACTGATGATGTGCACGACTGACTCTCCCTGTAGTCCTCTTCGCACATTGAGCCATCAGTATTAGTCAGATTTGACTACTGGCAATTCGAGCTCAGCCCCGGCCGACCGGCGGTCGGCCGGGTGTTTCATCAGCTTTCCAGCAGCTCCATGTGCACGGCGTAACCGCCCAGGCGGTCGGCCAGTGCAGCGCGCAAGTCTGGGGCGAGGGCGCCGACGAACAGGCGGGCTTTCTGCCCATGGCGGTCATCGGCGAGCACCTCGATGCGCGGCGCCGGCGACAGGTGCCGGGTCTCTTCTTCCAGCACGCGACGGATGGCGTCCAGGCGCAGCGCCGGCTTGAAGGTCTTGCCCACCGCGGTGACCGGAATGGCGTCCAGCAGCCAGACGTCCTTGGGCACCGCCGCGCGCTCGGGCACATGCCGGGCGGCATGCTCCAGCAGCTCGGTCTCGCTGGCTTGCGCGCCGGGCTTGAGCTGGATGTACACCACCGGCAGCTCGCCGGCCTTCAGGCACGGCTTGCCGACGGCGGCGGCCATGGCCACGGCGGGGTGGCGGTGCAGGGCTTCCTCGATCATCTGCGGGTCGATGTTGTGCCCGCCACGGATGATCAGGTCCTTGCTGCGGCCGGTGAGCCAGATGTAGCCGTCGGCATCGATGCGGCCCAGGTCGCCGGTGTTGAACCAGTCGCCGTCGACCCAGATGTCCTGGTTCTTGCTGGCCTGCAGGTAGCCTTTGAAAATGGTTGGACCGCGCAGGCAGATGTTGCCGATCTCGTCCACGGCGGCGTCGCGCAGGTACTGGCCGTCGCCGCCGAGGATCACCGACTTCAGCTCGCAGTAGGGCAGACGCAGGCCGATGGAGCCGGGCCGGCGCTCGCCGCCGCGCGGGTTGCAACTGGTGCCGCAGGTGCCTTCGGTCATGCCGTAGCCTTCGATGACCTTGAGGCCGGTCTTGGCCTCGAACTGGCGGATCAGCTCCACCGGCATGGGCGCTGCGCCGCACAGGGCGAAGCGCAGGCTGGAGAGGTCGCGGCCCTCGCTGGGCACCTGTAGCAGGGCGGCATAGATGGTCGGCACACCGCTGAAGCTGGTGACCTTGTAGCGTTCCACCAGCTTCCAGAAATCCTGGATCAGTGTCGGGTTGCGGTAGCCCTGGGGGCCGGCGAGCAGCACTTCGCCGCCACGCATGAAGGGCGCGAGGCCGCTGACCATCACGCCGTTGACGTGGAACAGCGGCAGGCCGCAGAGCAGCACGTCGTGGCCGTCGTAATCGGAGTTCAGGCCCATGATCTCGGCCATCGCCACTTCGTTGAAGTGGCTGTGCGGCGCGAGCTTGGGCGTGCCGGTGGTGCCGCCGGTGTGGAAGTAGGAGGCGACTTCGTCCGGGCCGATCACCCGGCCGCTTTCCAGGTGGTCGGCCGGGCACTGGGCGAGCAGTTCGTCGAAGTCCAGAACGCCCTCGGGCAGCGCGCCGCGGGCGGCCTTGATCGCCGAACGCTGCGCTTCGGGCAGCAGGTTGGCGATGTCGACGGTGACGACGGCATTGAGCTCCGGCAGGTGCTCGCGCAGGCCGGCGACCTTGTCCCACAGCTCGGTGCCGGGGAAGGGCGCCAGGGTCACCAGCACCCGCGAGTCGGCGGCGCGGATCAGCTCGGCGATGTGCTCGGGGTCGAGCAGCGGGTTGATCGCGTTGACGATCCCCGCCGCTTCGCCGCCCCAGATCACGTAGTGGGTCTGCGGCAGGTTGGGCAGCAGGAACGACACCGCAGTGCCCGGTCTTACGCCCAGGCGGTGGAAGGCATTGGCCGCCTGGGTGACGCGGGCGAACAGCTCCGCGTAGCTGACCCGCACCGGCTCCTCGTCTGCCGAGCCCTGCAGCAGGCAGCTGAGGGCGGTGGACGGGCCGAACTGCTCGGCCGAGCGGCGCAGCAGTTCATAGGTGTTGGGCGGCAGGTTGCGGTCCGCCAGGGGCACCGCTTCCAGGGCTTCGACGTCACGCAGGCTGCTGATCGGGGCGTTCATGCTTGTTGTTGTTCTCCGCAGGGTCAGGGGATCACAGGCGCTCCCGCAGCCAGGCGCCGATATCGCCGAGTTCCTCGTTGCTCACTTCGTGGCTCATCGGGTAGGTGCGCCACTGGGCGGGCACCTCGTTGGCCTGCAGGAAGTCGTACGCGGCGCGGCCCATGGCCGGCGCCACCACGTCATCGAAAGTGCCATGCAGGCAGAGGGCGGACAGTTGTCTTTTTGTAGCCGGCAGGCTTATGCCTTCGCTGAATGTCGGGCCATAGGTGGACAGCGCCATGACCCCGCCCAGTTCGCCGTCCCAGCGCAGGTAGCCGGTGTGCAGCACCACGGCGCCGCCCTGGGAGAAGCCGGCGAGGATGATGCGCTGGGGCGCGATGCCCGCATCGATCTGCCCCTGGATCAGGGCGATCACCGTGTCGGCCGAGGCTTCCAGCTGGGCTTCGTCGATGGCGCGGGCCGGGGCCATGGCGAGGATGTCGTACCAGCTGGGCGCCGGCATGCCGTTGAACACGGTGACCGGGCGGGTCGGCGCCTGGGGAAGGATGAAGCGCGTGCGGGTGAAGCTGCGCTGCAGCATCTGTGCTACCGGCTCGAAGTCGTAACGGTCGGCGCCCAGGCCGTGCAACCAAATGACGCAGGAGTCGGCCGGTTGGGAGGGTTCGAGGATCAGGGGCTGGGTCATGCTTGCTCCAGGATGGGGCAGGCGCTCTAGGAAGGGGCGCTGCGGGTGGAATCGGCTGGGTGGGTCATGCAAGAAGATGTCGCATGGCCATAACTTGTGGGACTTGACTGCACGAAATTGTACGAAGCCTCGTGGGCTGGTACGCGCCTTGCTATCTCTCCCGGCAGGTCGTGCGGCCCCACTTCCGGTAACACTCTACCGACCCCATCCGGAAAGCTGTACCGGAAGTGGCGCCACCCAGGCCTTGGGCTGCTTCAGGGCCCGTCGCGCCGGCTGCGGTCAACAGTCGGCGCGACGGGCCTTCGCCTTCACACGCAATGATCCCTTGATACCCGTTCCAGTGCGCAAACCCCGCGCGCTCGAAGGTGTGTTCGCGGTTTCCGATAGGATTTTCGGAGCCGTCTAGACTCACTTTCAGGTCTCCATCCCGTTAGATGTCTTGCTGGTGCCTCACGAGGGTACGGCGGTGGAACCGGGACTCCAAAACACTAAAAAAGCAACGGAGAAGATCGATGAAGATGGTGAAATCCACCCTGGCAGTGCTGACCGCCGCTACCGTGTTCGGCATCAGCGGCCTCGCTCACGCGGGCGCTACCCTGGATGCTGTGAAGAAGAAAGGCTATGTGCAGTGCGGTATCAGTGACGGTCTTCCGGGCTTCTCCTACGCGGACGCCAATGGCCAGTACAAGGGCATCGACGTGGATGTCTGCCGCGCCGTGGCGGCGGCCGTGTTCGGCGACGCGAGCAAGGTCAAGTACAGCCCGCTGACCGCCAAGGAGCGTTTCACCGCGCTGCAGTCCGGCGAGATCGACATCCTCTCGCGCAACACCACCTGGACCAGTTCCCGCGACAGCGCCATGGGCCTGAACTTCGTCGGCGTGACCTACTACGACGGCCAGGGCTTCCTGGTGAACAAGAAGCTCGGCGTTTCCAGCGCCAAGGCCCTGGACGGCGCCACCGTGTGCATCCAGGCCGGCACCACCACCGAGCTCAATCTGTCCGACTACTTCCGCTCCAACAACCTCAAGTACACCCCCATCACCTACGACACCTCCGACGAGAGCGCCAAGTCGCTGGAATCCGGCCGTTGCGACGTGCTGACCTCCGACCAGTCGCAGCTGTACGCCCAGCGCATCAAGCTGGCCGCACCGGACGACTACGTGGTGCTGCCCGAAGTGATCTCCAAGGAGCCCCTTGGCCCGGCCGTGCGCCAGGGTGACGAGGAGTGGTTCGACATCGCCCGCTGGACGCTGTTCGCGATGCTCAACGCCGAGGAGCTGGGCATCGACTCGAAGAACGTCGAGGAACAGGCCAAGAGCACCAAGAACCCGGACGTCGCGCGTCTGCTCGGCGCCGAGGGCGACTACGGCAAGGACCTCAAGCTGCCCAAGGACTGGGCGGTGCAGATCGTCAAGCAAGTGGGTAACTATGGCGAGATCTTCGACCGCAACGTCGGCGACGGCAGCGAGCTGAAGATCAAGCGTGGCCTCAATGCCCAGTGGAACAAGGGTGGTCTGCAGTACGCACCGCCGGTGCGCTGACCTTACCCAGGCCGGCGCCCGGAGTGTGGGCGCCGGTCCGTTTCGATCGACGTGAAGCCTTCCGGGCGATCTCGGGCGTAGCCCCGTGGTCGCCCGGCGGCCTTCCGAGAGGGCTTACATGCAGAATTCCATCAAGGCCCGGCGCCCGCGGGGGGCATCGTTCAACGATCCCGTCGTGCGTGGCTGGGCATTCCAGATCATCGCCGTCATCGCTGTCCTGGCGATCGGCTGGTTCCTCTTCGACAACACCCAGACCAACCTCGCCCACCGCGGCATCCAGTCCGGTTTCGGCTTCCTCGACCACAGCGCCGGCTTCGGCATCTCCCAGCACCTGATCGACTACAGCGAAAGCGACACCTACGGACGGGTGTTCCTGGTCGGCCTGCTGAACACGCTGCTGGTCACGGTGGTGGGCATCTTCTTCGCCACCGTCCTGGGTTTCATCCTCGGTGTGGCGCGGCTGTCGCCCAACTGGCTGATCCGCAAGCTGGCGACCCTGTACATCGAGACCTTTCGCAACATCCCGCCGCTGCTGCAGATCTTCTTCTGGTACTTCGCCGTGCTCGGCCCGCTGCCGGGCCCGCGGCAGAGCATCAGCTTCGGCGACCTGTTCTTCGTCAACAACCGCGGCCTGCAGATGCCCGCGCCGATCGCCGCCGACGGCCTCGGCCCGTTCATCGTCGCGGTGATCCTGGCCCTGGTCGGCTGGGCGGTGGTGTGGAAGTGGGCCAAGGCCCGCCGGCATGCGACCGGCAAGGCCTTCCCGGTATTCCTCAGCGGCCTGGCGCTGCTGATCCTGATACCGGGCCTGGTGTCGCTGGTGGCCGGCGCACCGTTCCACTGGGATGTGCCGGTGCTGCAGGGCTTCAACTTCCGTGGCGGCTGGGTGGTGATCCCGGAACTGGTGTCCATCGTGCTGGCGCTGTCGGTCTATACCGCCGCCTTCATCGGCGAGACGGTGCGCGCCGGCATCCAGGCGGTCAGCCACGGTCAGACCGAAGCCGCCGGCTCCCTCGGTCTGCGCCCCGGGCAGACCCTGCGCCTGGTGATCATTCCGCAGGCGCTGCGGGTGATCATTCCGCCGCTCACCAGCCAGTACCTGAACCTGGCGAAGAACTCCTCGCTGGCGGCCGCCATCGGCTATCCGGACATGGTCTCGCTGTTCGCCGGCACGGTGCTCAACCAGACCGGCCAGGCCATCGAGACCATGGCCATCACCATGAGCGTGTACCTGGCCATCAGCATCAGCATTTCGCTGCTGATGAACTGGTACAACAAGCGCATCGCGCTGGTCGAGCGGTAGGGAGCCTTCCATGACAACGCATACCTTCAAGCCCGACCTGCCGCCACCGGCGATGAGCGTGGGCTTCCTGGGCTGGCTGCGCGCCAACCTGTTCTCCAGCTGGTTCAACACCCTGCTGACCCTGGTCGGTATCTACCTGGTCTACCTGATCCTGCCGCCGCTGCTGGAGTGGGCGATCATCAAGGCCGACTGGACCGGCAGCACCCGCGCCGACTGTTCCCGCGAGGGCGCCTGCTGGGTGTTCATCGGCTCGCGCTTTGGCCAGTTCATGTACGGCTTCTACCCCGAGGAGCTGCGCTGGCGCGTGGACCTCACCGTGCTGTTCGTGGTGTTCGGCGCGGCGCCGCTGTTCCTCAAGCGCTTCGCGTACAAGGTGAAGTACGGCCTGTGTTTCCTCGTGGCACTGCCGATCGTGGCCTACTGGCTGCTGCACGGCGGCTTCCTCGGCCTGGAAACCGTGCCCACCAGTGCCTGGGGCGGGCTGATGCTCACCGTGGTGATCGCTGCGGTCGGCATCTGCGGGGCGATGCCGCTGGGCATCCTGCTGGCGCTGGGGCGACGTTCGAAGATGCCGGCGATCAAGGTCATCTGCGTCACCACCATCGAATTCTGGCGCGGCGTGCCGCTGATCACCGTGCTGTTCATGTCCTCGGTGATGCTGCCGCTGTTCCTGCCCGAAGGCATGAACCTGGACAAGCTGCTGCGGGCCATGGTGATGGTGGTGCTGTTCGAGGCCGCCTACATCGCTGAGGTAGTGCGTGGCGGCATGCAGGCCATCCCCAAGGGCCAGTACGAAGCCGCGGCCGCCATGGGCCTGGGCTACTGGCGGACCATGGGCCTGGTGATCCTGCCGCAGGCGCTGAAGCTGGTGATCCCCGGCATCGTCAACACCTTCATCGCGCTGTTCAAGGACACGAGCCTGGTGATCATCATCGGCCTGTTCGACTTCCTCAACAGCATCAAGCGCGCCACCGCGGACCCGGCCTGGCTGGGCATGGCCACCGAAGGCTATGTGTTCGCCGCGGTCGTCTACTGGATTTTCTGTTTCGGCATGTCCCGCTACTCCATGCACCTGGAGCACAAGCTGGACACCGGCCACAAGCGTTAGGAGTGAATCGTCATGTCTGAAGCCACCAACAAGACCGCGCAGCCGGCCATCGGCGATCACGTGATGATCACCATGAAGGGCGTGAACAAGTGGTACGGCCAGTTCCACGTGCTCAAGGACATCAACCTGGAGGTCAAGCAGGGCGAGCGTATCGTGCTCTGCGGGCCGTCCGGTTCGGGCAAGTCCACCACCATCCGCTGCATCAACCGCCTGGAGGAACACCAGCAGGGCAGCATCGTGGTCGACGGCACCGAGCTGACCAACGACCTCAAGCAGATCGAGGCGATCCGCAGCGAGGTCGGCATGGTGTTCCAGCACTTCAACCTGTTCCCGCACCTGACCGTGCTGCAGAACTGCATCCTGGCGCCGATGTGGGTGCGCAAGCTGCCCAAGCGCCAGGCCGAGGAAGTCGCCATGCATTACCTGGAGCGCGTACGCATCCCCGAGCAGGCGCACAAGTTCCCCGGCCAGCTCTCCGGCGGCCAGCAGCAGCGCGTGGCGATCGCTCGCGCGCTGTGCATGAAGCCGAAGATCATGCTGTTCGACGAACCCACCTCGGCGCTCGACCCGGAAATGGTCAAGGAAGTGCTCGACACCATGATCGGCCTGGCGCAGAGCGGCATGACCATGCTCTGCGTGACCCACGAGATGGGCTTCGCCCGCACCGTGGCGAACCGGGTGATCTTCATGGACAAGGGCGAGATCGTCGAACAGGCGCCGCCGGACCAGTTCTTCGACAATCCGCAGTCGGATCGGACCAAGCTGTTCCTCAGTCAGATCCTGCACTGACAGCAGGCTTTTCGTCGGAGCGAGCTTGCTCGCGAACAGACTTCCCGGCCACCTCGGTGTCGGGCGGTTCGCGAGCAGGCTCGCTCTTGCAGGCATGGCCTGTCACGCTCGTCTCCCCCGATGGCAGGCCACCGCCGCAACGGCGTATGCTGGCGCTTCCACCGCAACAAGGTGCGACTCTCGAAAAACCGGCTGAACTCGGCCGTCGGATCGGTGTTCCCATGTGCAGTGGTTTGTCAGGGATGGGCTACCGTTTGAAGTAGCTCCCCTGCATCCGCCGTCCAAAGGAAGAGAGCCGACGTGAACCTGATCCTATCGCCATTGAACCTCAGCAAAGCCAAGGCCTGGGGCGCCCACGCGGTGACCTCAAGCGGTGTCATCCTCGCCCTGCTGGCGCTGCTCGCGCTGGTCGACAACAAGCCCCAGGCCTGCCTGCTGTGGCTGGGCGCGGCGCTGCTGGTGGACGGCCTGGACGGCACCCTGGCGCGCAAGTTCGACGTCAAGGCGGTGCTGCCGCACTTCGATGGCTCCACCCTCGACCTGGTGATCGACTACCTCACCTACGTGTTCATCCCGGCGATCTTCATCTACCGCTACGTGCCGCTGCCGATGCACACCGAGCTGCTGGCGGTGGGGTTGATCCTGGTGTCTTCGCTGTTCTGCTTCTGCAACGTCAACATGAAGAGCAAGGACAACTACTTCGTCGGCTTCCCCGCGGCGTGGAACGTGGTCGCCGTGTACTTCTTCGTGCTCGACCTGCACCCCTGGGTGAGCTTCGTCACCGTACTGGTGCTGGCCGCGCTGACCCTCACCCGCATGAAGTTCCTGCACCCGTTCCGCGTGCGCCAGTTCATGCCGCTGAACATCGCCGTGACCTTCGTCTGGATGCTCAGCAGCGCGCTGCTGATCCTCCAGCATCCGGTCGACCAGTCCTGGCTGCTGGGCCTGTGGTTCGCCGCCTCGGCCTACTTCGTCGGCGTCTGCGTGTGGCGCACGGCGATGGAGTGGTTCCACTGACCGACCCGGATTCGCGATGTTCTCCTATGTAGGATGGTGTGGAGCGAAGCGATACCCATCGATAACCCGTGCAACGAACAGCATGGGTGTCGCAAGCTCGCGGAACGCCGCCCGACCCATCCTACGGTTCCGCATCCTTCCAGGCTTCTTATGCCTGCCGCCCCATCAGCCTCTGCCGGAAAGCCCCCGGCGTCTCCCCGCAAACCTGCTTGAACAGCCGCGCAAAGCTCGCCCGGTCGGCATAGCCGACATCGCTGGCGATGCGTTCCAGCGAGCGTGCCGGATCACCCAGAGCCTGTTGCGCCGAGGCGATGCGCAGGCGCTGCACATAGTCGTTTGGTGACATCCCCACCTGCTCGCGGAAGCGCCGCAACAGCGTGCGGGTGGAACAGTGCACGCGCAGCGCCAGGCTGGCGAGGTCGAAGGGCTGGGCGTAGTTGTCCTCCAGCCAGGCCAGCAGCGGCTCCAGGGCCGAGCCGGGCGGCAGCGGGTCGGGCAACAGCGGGGTGAAGCGTCGCTGGCGCCCGCGTCCATGCTCGAACACCAGGGTTGCCGCCGCGCGCCGCGCCAGTGCCGCGCCGGCGTGGCGCTCGATCAGGTACAGGCACAGGTCCAGCCCGGCCTGGGCGCCACCGGAGCACAGACGCCCGGCGTCATCGGTGCACAGCGCGTCGATGTCCAGCCGTACCTGGGGATAACGTTCGCGGAAGGCGCTTTCGAGCGCCCAGTGGGTGGTGGCGCGGCGGCCGTCGAGCACGCCGGCCTCGGCCAGCAGGAAGGCGCTGCTGCACAGGCTGCCCAGCTGCACGCTGGACGGCGCCTGGCGCATCCAGGCGAGCAGCGGCTGGTTGCTGGCGAAGGTGCTGGCGAAGTCTGCGCCGGTCGCCGGGATCAGCAGCAGGTCGCAGCGAGCGGCGAGGTCCAGGCCGCCTTCCACCGCCACACGGCCGAAGGGCAGCTCCACCGGCGCGCCGTCGGCGCTGACCCGCAGCACCTCGAAGCGGCGTTCGCCGGCCAGGCGGTTGGCCAGCTGGAAGCTGTCCATGGCCAGGCCGAGGCTGGAACACAGGGTTTGCGGGCAGACGAACAGGGCTATCCTGAACATGGCGTCTCGCTTGGCTCGGGCGATGGGGGTTGGCGCTATCGATCACAATGTTGTCGATATTGCCAATGGTGTCCAGTGGCGCTGCAGCGCAAACTGTATCCAGACCTTACTCGAGCGAACCCGCCATGGCCCACCCCAATGCCCAGTTGATCGAACGCTTCTACCAGGCCTTCCAGCGCCGCGATGGCGCCGCCATGGCCGCCTGCTACAGCGCCGACGTGCACTTCAGCGATCCGGTATTCACCGACCTGCGCGGTGCCGAGGCCGGCGACATGTGGCGGATGCTCACTGCCCGCGCCGAGGATTTCTCCCTCAGCTACGAAGGCGTGGAAGCCGATGACACGCGCGGTTCCGCACGCTGGGTGGCGTCCTACACCTTCAGCCAGACCGGCCGCCGGGTGGTCAACCGCATCCAGGCCCGCTTCGAATTCCGCGACGGGCAGATCTGCCGACACGTCGACACTTTCGACCTCTGGCAGTGGTCGCGGCAGGCCCTCGGCGCCAAGGGAGCCCTACTGGGCTGGGCTTCTCCGGTGCAGGCGGCGATCCGCAAACAGGCCGCCAAAGGGCTGGCGCTGTACCGTTCGCGCCCGCCGGCAAAAGCCTGAAGCGGGCCGCAAGGCTCGCCCGTGGCGGCCGGATAGGCTTAAATGACAGGCGACTGAGAGCCGGACGCCGCCATGATCACACTTTTCCAGTTCCCGCCCGCCTTCAACGTACCCAACGTCAGCCCCTTCTGCCTGAAGCTTGAAACCTTCCTCCGCCTCGCCGGGCTGGAGTATCAGGTCAAGCACGTGATGGACCCGCGCAAGGGGCCCAAGGGCAAGCTGCCGTTCATTACGCTGGATGGCAAACCCATCGCCGACACGGCGATCATCATGCGTACCCTGCAGCAGTACTACGAATTCGACCTCGACGCCGGCCTCGACGCCCGCGGCCGTGGCTGGGCGGTGTCGATCACCCGCCTGTGCGACGAGCACCTGGTGCCGCTGCTGGTGTACTTCCGCTGGCTCGACGAGCAGGGCTTCCGTCAGGTGAAGGAGGTGATGTTCCGTGGCGTGCCCGCACCGCTGCGGCCGGTGGTGGGCGCGATGCTGCAGCGCAAGATCCGCGGCGACCTCAAGGGCCGCGGCCTGCTGCGCCACAGCCGCGAGGAGCTGCTGGGCTTCGCCCGTGACGACCTCGAAGCCCTGGACGGCATGCTCGGCGACCTGCCGTACTTCGGTGGCGCCAAGCCGTGCAGCGCAGACGCCGCCACCTACGGCGTGCTGGCCAACCTGATCCTCAGCACCCTGGAAACCCCGCTCAACGACATGGCGCGCAGCTACGAGCGCCTGGTCGCCTACTGTGACCGCATGCAGGCGCGGGTCTGGGCGTCGTGACCGTCGCCGAGCCCAAACCCTGGTTCGTCTACCTGGTGCGCGCCGAGAACGGCGCGCTCTACTGCGGCATCAGCGATGACGCCCAGCGCCGCTTCGAAACCCACCGCACCGGCAAGGGCGCGCGCTTCTTCCACTCCAGTCCCGCCCAGGCGCTGGTCTATGTCGAGGCCTGCCCGGGCAAGGGCGATGCCCTGCGCCGCGAGCGCGCGATCAAGGCGCTGACCAAGCGGGCCAAGGAGCGCCTGGTGCTGGCCGGCCCCTTCACCATCAGCGCCGTGGATGTCGTCCCATCCGAGGGATGAGGTAGGACTCATCCTACGTACGGGTTAAGCTGCCGGACCACCTTCCGGCCGCTGGAGCCCACCATGTCCGAGCTGATCCTGCACCACTATCCGACTTCGCCCTTCGCCGAGAAGGCGCGTCTGCTGCTGGGCTTCAAGCAGCTGTCGTGGCGTTCGGTGCACATCCCGCCGCTGATGCCCAAGCCGGACCTGATGCCGCTCACCGGCGGCTACCGCAAGACCCCGGTGCTGCAGGTCGGCGCTGACATCTACTGCGACACCGCGCTGATCGCCCGCCGTCTGGAACAGGAAAAAGCCGTACCGGCGCTGTTCCCCGAAGGCCACGAGTTCACCTCGTCCAGCTTCGCCCTGTGGGTCGACTCGGTGATCTTCCAGCATGCCGTCAGCCTGGTGTTCCAGCCCGAATCCATCGCCATGCGCTTCGGCAAGCTGCCGCCGGAATTCCTCAAGGCCTTCGTCGCCGACCGCAGCCAGCTGTTCAGCGGCGGCACCGCCAGCAAGCTGTCGGCCGAGCAGGCCAAGCACCAGTGGCCGGTATTCATGGCGCGCATCGAGGAGCAGCTGTCCCGCGAGGAGGGCGACTTCCTCTTCGGTGAGCCTTCCATTGCCGATTTCTCCCTGGCCCACTGCCTGTGGTTCGTCAAGGCCACGCCGGTGACCGCGCCGCTGGTGGATGCCTACCCGGCGGTCAGCGCCTGGCTGGGCCGGGTGCTGGGCTTCGGCCACGGCTCGCCCAGCGAGATGAGCGCCGAGGACGCCATCGCCGTGGCCCGCGACAGCCAGCCAGCGCCGCTGCCACAGGAGGATTTCGTTGACCCCAACGGCTTCAAGGCGGGCCAGCGCGTGGTGATCGCCGCCACCGACTACGGCTGCGATCCGGTGGAGGGCGAACTGGTGCATGCCGGGCTGGAAAGCCTGGTGCTGCGCCGCGAGGACCCACGCGCCGGCACCGTCCATGTGCACTTCCCGCGCGTGGGCTTCGGCATCCGCGCGATCTGATCGGTCTGCCAGCGCCGTCCGCTGCTCCACGGCGGACTGTGCGCTGGTCGCTTGAGGCGTCTGCCGCGGGCGTCTAAGGTGCAACTCTCGTTGCCCGACAGAGGACGCCGCGCATGCAGGCCTACGACATCGAACTGCTGAAACATTCCACGCCCGCCGCTGGAGAGGAACTCCAGGGCTGGTGCTTCGGCCTGCCGCCGGGCATCGCGCCCGAGCAATGGCCGCTGGACCCGGACACCGGTTACCCGCTGATGCACGGCTTGACCCTGCGCCTGCCCGAGGACTATCGGGTGCACGGCCCGGAGATCGTCGCGCTGAGCTTCTTCTCGCTGGCGCCGGACCAGAACGACGGCGGTCCGAGCTCGGTGGATGGCATCGCCGAGCAGATCGTCTCGCCCGGCCAGCAGCCACCGGCCGACCCGCAGTTGCTGCCGTTCTGGCAGGCAGGCCGCGCCAGTCACCCGCGCCTGCACCGGATGGAGGACATCCTTGGCGGTGCGTACGCGGTGATCCTGCTCACCGAGGGCGAATTCAACGGCGCGCCCTGCCAGCCGCCGCGACTGCCCGAAGGCAATGCCCTGCTGGCGCAGACCGACGCGCCGCTGTGGCTCAAGGGCGGCTCCGCCAGCACCTTCAGCGAACACGTGCGCGAAGGCGACTTCCTCCACCGGCTGTTCGGCGGCATCCCCCAGCCGGGCCTGGACGTGCGCTACCTGCTGCGCTGGACTCCGCGCGCCAGCGACCCCAACGCCGGGATCAAGCCCGACGAATACGGCGAGACGGATTACCAGCAGTTCTATTACTGGGAGAACAACGACATCCACCGCGACAACTACCGCGAACACCCCTGGAGCCAGGGCCACCAGCCCAACCACATCGGCGGCACCATGCGCCCGGTGCAGGGCATGCCGGACATCAGCGCCTTCTACATCGGCTTCGAGGAATACCTGGGCGGCTACAACTTCGGCAGTGGCAACGCCCAGCTGGACTTCCGCGACATGAAGATCGACTGGGCCTGCTGACTCAGCCGGCGCCAGTGGGTTTCGTAGGAGCGGACTCTGTCCGCGATAGGCACGCGGCGGCTGGAGGACATCGCGGATGAATCCGCTCCTACGGGGCTGCTCCGGTATTTCCGGGTGCGTGGGGCGTACGAAGTAATCAATTGACCTGTCGAGCTCTCTGCCGTGCAGGTTCGCGAGCAAGCTCGCTCCTACAGGCAGCCGGCCAGCGTGGTGCGCTTTTCGTAGGAGCGAGCTTGCTCGCGAACTGCCCAGCGCCAGAGCCGCAGGCACAAAAAAGCCCATCTCAGGATGGGCTTTTTTCGTCAGCGCGGACCTCAGTCCTTGCGGCGCTTCAACTGGTCCTGCAGCTGGGTCGGCAGGCCGCGGATGATCAGCATGTCGCGCGCCTCGTCGTACTCCACCTTGCTGCCCAGCAGGTGCGCCTCGAAGCTGATCGACAGCCCCTCGGCACGGCCGGTGAAGCGGCGAAACTGGTTGAGGGTGCGCTTGTCCGCCGGGATTTCCGGCGACAGGCCGTAGTCCTTGTTGCGGATGTAGTCGTAGAAGGCGCGCGGCGCCTGGTCGTCCATCAGCTCGGAGAGTGCGTCCAGGGCCATCGGCTCGCCGATCTTGGCCTGGCTGGTGGCGTAGTCCACCAGTACGTCGGTCTTCTCGCGGGCCTGCTCTTCGGGCAGGTCTTCGCTTTCCACGAAGTCGCTGAAGGCCTTGAGCAGGGTGCGCGTCTCGCTCGGGCCGTCGACGCCCTCGGTGCAGCCGATGAAGTCGCGGAAGTAGTCCGAGACCTTCTTGCCGCCCTTGCCCTTGATGAACGAGATGTACTGCTTGGACGTCTTGTTGTTCTGCCATTCGGAAATGTTGATCCGCGCCGCCATGTGCAGCTGGCCCAGGTCCAGGTGGCGCGACGGGGTCACTTCCAGCGCGTCGGTCACCGCCACGCCTTCGCTGTGGTGCAGCAGGGCGATGGACAGGTAGTCGGTCATGCCCTGCTGGTAATGGCAGAACAGCACGTGGCCGCCGGTGGAGAGGTTGGACTCCTCCATCAGCGTCTTCAGGTGCTCCACCGCCTGCTTGGAGAAGGCGACGAAATCCTTGCCGCTGTCCAGGTACTCGCTCAGCCAGCCGCTGAACGGGTAGGCGCCAGACTCGCCCTGGAACAGGCCCCAGGCCTTGTTCGGCTTGGCGTTGTAGCTTTCGTTGAGATCGGCCATCAGGTTCTCGATGGCCTGGGAGTCGCCCAGCTCGGCGTCGCGCGCGTGCAGCGTCGCGGGGTTGCCGTCGGGCTTCTTGTCAATCAGGTGGACGATGGCGTGACGAATCGGCATGGCGGACCCGGATGTTCAGTGCCGGCGGCGCAGCGCGCATCGAAGCGGCGGCGGGGCGGGCGGATGGGAAAACGCCAGAGTTTACCCGACAAGGCAGCAGGATGCGCGACGCTTACCAGCGTACCGGTGGCAAGCGACGGGTGTGAAAGATGCGCAGGACCTGCAGGCGCCCACTACGGATGCGGTAGGGAATCAGGTAGGGATGGCTGTTCATCACCCATTCGCGAGTGCCGGGAATCCGGCCTTCCCGGCCGGCGGCGGGGTTGCCGGCCAGCAGTTCGATATCCGCCAGCACGGCGCTGACGAAGGTTCGCGCAGCGGCAGGGTTGTCCTGGGCGATGTAGCTGGCTTCGCTGTCGAGGTTGCGCAGCGCGGTGCGCAGCCACTCAATCCGCATCGCGCGCCCACTTGTTGAGAATGGCCTTCACCTCGGCGTCGCTGGCGAAGTCGCCGGCATCGGCCTCGGCGATGGCCTGCTGGATTTCGCCAATCTGCCAGGACTCGCGCATCAGGTACTCCTCCAGCGCCTGGGCGGCGAGGAAGTTCTTGCTGCGGCCGGTGGCCTCGGCCAGCTTGGCGAGCGTTTCGGACTGGTCGTCCGACAGGCGCAAAGACATGACGGGCATGGAGCACCTCATGTGTAGTGGTTTGGAGGTGTAGTGACTTGCACTACAAGATACTACAACCCACTACAGTTGCTGCATTCGCCTGTCGGCTGCAGCGCTTTCCGATACTCGTGCCGGCTCAATCTGCCGGCACCAGCCCCTCGTCGCGCTCGCGCCGATTGCGCCGCAGCTGGCGCAGGCGGCGGATCACGTAGTTCAGGTGCAGGTGGAGCTCGTAGAGCTCGTTGTAGTAGGACAGCGGCACCTCGACCTTGGCCAACTCGGCCTCCAGCTGTTCCAGGCGTTCGATCTCGCTGCTCAGCTCGGCGCTGCCGGTGCGTTCGTCCAGGCGCCGGTCGATCTCGCGCAGGTAGCGGTACCAGCGGTAGATGCGCGCGCGGATGCGCCAGCGGTACAGCGGGCCGATGGACTTCATCAGCGGGATGAGGATGGCGATGAAGGGAATCAGCAGGATGATGTAGCGGTCCGCCAGCGAGGCGATGCGGAACGGCAGGAAGCGCTGCAGCAACGGCGGGCCGCTCTTGTAGTAGCGCTCGGCGTCTTCCTGCAGGGCCAGGGTGCGTGGCTCGGCGGCGGGGAAGGCGGCGGCCGGGTCGAGCAGGGTGCCGCTCTTCATCACTTCCCGCGCTGCTTCGAGGATCAACGGGGTCAGCGCCGGGTGGAAGGCACCGTTGACCACCAGGGTAGCCACCGGCGAAAGCGTGGCGAGGTCCTGGTCGGGCACGTTCTGCGCCAGGTTCAGCAGGCCCTCGCTGACCTCCACGCGCTTGAGGAAGGGAATGCGCGCCTCGTAGGCATGGGCGCGGCGAAAACCGGCGAGCTTGAGTTCGCCACTGGCGGCCAACCTCTGGATCAGCGGGTTTTCCGCCGGACCGACGAAGAAGGCGGCGTCCAGTTCTCCGGCCAGCAGTTCATTGGCCACAGCATTGCCGCCACGCGCCTGCCAGCCGGCGGGCAGCGGCTCGGTGGGAATCTCGTTGGCTTTGAGGATCGCCTGGGTCACCGCCTCGGTGCCGCTGCCGGCGCCGCCGATGGCCACGCGCAGGGCGAGAAGGTCGGCGAGGCGGTCGATCTTCGCCTCGCGACGCTGGAACAGCCACAGCGGCTCCTGGAACATCGCGCCGAGGGTTTGCAGGTGGGCGCGCTGCTTGGCGTCGAGCTGCAGCTCCTGGCCGCTCTGCACCAGCGCCAGGTCCACGCCGCTCTGGCCGTCCAGCAGTTTGCCGAGGTTCTCCTTCGAGCCGGAAGTGCGTACCAGCTGCAGGTCGAACCCCTGCTTGGCCAGCTCCTCCTTCAAGCGCTGGCCGAACACCGCGTAGCCGCCACCCGGCGCGCCGGTGGCCAGGGTGGCGCTCATCGGCGGCGGCGGGGCGACGAAATAGAAGACCGCGGCGACCAGCGCCGCCAGCACCGGCACCAGCCAGAGGTTGGCGCGGACCAGGATGGCGAGGTCCTTGAGCATGTTCAGAAGGCGTTGCATGGGGAGTCCTTGTGACGACGTGCTGTCCTGAAAAGATAGCCAGCCTGCGCGGCGGTGGCCGGCGAATCCGCCCCCGAGAGGCGCAAACCGCTATCATCGCAAGCCTCGAAACACGGCTGCGGACTTCACGGCATGCGTATTCTCCACACCTCCGACTGGCACCTGGGCCAGCATTTCATGGGCAAGAGCCGCGAGGCCGAGCACCAGGCGTTCTGTGCCTGGCTGATCGAGCAGGTGCGCGCGCAGGCGGTGGACGCGGTGATCATCGCCGGCGACGTGTTCGATACCGGCGCGCCGCCCAGCTACGCCCGCGAGCAGTACAACCGCTTCATCGTCGAATTGCGCGATACCGGCGCGCGCCTGGTGGTGCTGGGCGGCAACCATGATTCGGTGGCGATGCTGGAGGAGTCCCGCGACCTGCTGGCCTGCCTGGATACCCAGGTGATCGCCGCCGTCGGCACCGATCTCGACCGCCAGTTGCTGGTGTTGCCGCAACGCGACGGCCAGCCCGGCGCGATCCTCTGCGCAATCCCTTTCATCCGCCCGCGCGACGTGCTCACCAGCCAGGCTGGGCAGAGTGCGCAGGACAAGCAACTGGCGTTGCAGCAGGCAATCCAGACGCATTATCGCGAGCTGTTCGAGCGCGCCGAGGTCGAGCGTGAAAAGCTCGGCCGGCACCTGCCGATCATCGCCACCGGCCACCTCACCACCGTCGGCGCCAGTGCCAGCGAATCGGTGCGGGAAATCTACGTCGGCACCCTGGAAGCCTTTCCCACCAGCGCCTTCCCGGCGGCGGACTACATCGCCCTCGGCCACATCCACCGGCCGCAGAAGGTCGGCGGCCTGGAGCACATCCGTTACAGCGGCTCGCCCATCGCGCTGAGCTTCGACGAGGCGACCCAGGGCAAGGAAGTGCTGCTGGTGGACCTGGATGACAACGGCCTGCGCAGCGTCACGGCGCTGCCGGTGCCGCGCTTCCAGCCGTTGAAGTCGGTGTCCGGCAGCCTCGCCGAGCTGCCCGCCGAACTGGCCCGCGTTGCCTGTGAAGGTAGCGCGGAGCAGCCGGTCTGGCTGGAAGTCATGGTGCACACCGATGACTACCTGACCGACATCCAGCTGCGCGTGGAGAAGCTCTGCGAGGAGCTGCCGGTGCTCGTCCTGCGTACCCGCCGCGAGCGCGGCACTGCGCAGGCCGCGCTGTTCAGCGAAGCCAGGGAAACCCTTGATGAACTCAGCCCCGAGGACGTGTTCCGCCAGCGCCTGGATGCCGAGGACCTGGAGGCGCCGCTGCGCGAACGCCTGACCGGGCTCTACCGCCAGGTCGTCGCTGAGCTTGCGGAGGAACGCCCGTGAGAATCCTCAGCCTGCGCCTGAAGAACCTCAACTCGCTGAAGGGCGAATGGAGGATCGACTTCAGCGCCGAACCCTTCGCCGGCAACGGCCTGTTCGCCATCACCGGGCCGACCGGGGCGGGCAAGACCACGCTGCTCGATGCCATCTGCCTGGCGCTGTACCACCGTACGCCACGCATGAGCGTGCTGTCGCAGAGCGGCAACGAACTGATGACCCGGCACACCGCCGACTGCCTCGCCGAGGTGGAGTTCGAGGTGAAGGGCCAGCCCTACCGGGCTTTCTGGAGCCAGCGCCGCGCCCGCGACAAGGCCGAGGGTGCGCTGCAGGCGCCGAAGGTGGAACTGGTGCGCATCGACCGCACCACCGGCGAGGGGCAGATCCTCACCGACAAGATCAACGACAAGCTCAAGCAGACCGAGACGCTCACCGGCCTGGACTTCGAGCGCTTCACCAAGTCCATGCTGCTGGCCCAGGGTGGTTTCGCGGCCTTCCTCGAAGCCAACGCCAACCAGCGCGCGGAGCTGCTGGAGGAGCTCACCGGCACGGAAATCTACGGGCTGATTTCCCAACGCGTGTTTGAACGCACCCGTGAAGTACGTGGCGCGCTGGACCAGTTGCGTGCCCGCGCCGATGGCTTCGAACTGCTCAGCGCCGAACAGCGCGGCGAACTGGAGCAGCAGGGCCGCGATGCCGCCGTGCAGGAAACCGCCATGCAGGCCCAGCATGCAGCCCTCCAGGCGCAGCGCCGCTGGCGCGAGGACCTGACCCGCGCGCAGCAGCAGGTCGAACAGGCCGGCGTGAAAGAGGCCGGCGCACGCCAGGCGCTGGAGCAGGCGCAACCCGATCTGCAACGCCTGGCGGACAGCGAGCCTGCCGCCCGCTTGCAGCCGTTGCACCAGGCCTGGCACAGCAGCCACGAGAGCGTCGAACAGGGCCGCGCCGCGCTGGAGGACAACCGCACACAGCAGGCGACCAGCCGCGAAGAGGTCGCCCAGGCTCTCTGGGCCGCCAGTCAATATGCGCAACAGGCGCAGGTTGCGCGTGAGGTTGAGTACAAGGCCGTCAGCGAGCAGCGCCAGGAACTGCAGGCGCGTCTCGCCCAGCATCCGCAGCGCGCGAAACTGGGTGAGCTGCTCGGCGGCTGGCGCGCGCAATTCGCCCAGCGTTCGCGTCTGGCGCAGGCCATCGGTGACTTGCAGCGGCAGGCGCAGTCGGCCGATCAGGCGTTGCAGGCAGCGACTGCGCAGCGTGAGACGTTGCAGGGCAACGTCGCCTTCATGCAGCAGCAGTTCGACGCTGCCGGCACGCAGGAGAAGCAGCATCAGCAGCAGCTCGATGCCTTGCTCGGTGGCGCCACCGAAACAGACCTGCGTGAACGGCTGCAACAGGCGCAACTGAGAAGCCGCGGGCTGGACCGCCTGGAGCAACTGGCCCAGGCCCGTGCTCATGCCGCCGCGCAACTCGCACGCTGCCAGCCTGAGCTGGATGCGCTGCGCCAGAAAAAAGCCCAGCGCGACACGGCCATCGTCGCGCTGCGCGAGCGCTATCAGGTGACCAAGCAGCAGGTCGCCGACAAGGAAAAACTCCTGCAGCAGGAGCAGCGGATTCACCAGCTGGAGCATCTGCGCGCGCAGTTGCAGCCCGGCGAGGCCTGCCCGTTGTGCGGCTCGCCGGAGCACCCGGCGGTGGCGGCCTACCAGGCGCTGGATGTGTCCTCTACGCAGAAGGCGCTGGAGCAGGCGCGCCAGCAGTTGGCCGAGCTGGAAAGCCAGGGCATCGCCCTGCGCGGCGAGCTGGCCGAGCTGGATGCGCAACTGCAGCAGGGGCAGCGTCAGCTCGACGAGGCCCGGGCCGCGCTGGAGCAGCACCAGCAGGCGTGGCAGCAGCAGTGTGCAGCGCAGGACATTGCGCTCAAGGACGACCAGCAGCTCGGTGCCGAGCGCGAGCGCCATGAGGCGTCGCTGAGCGCCCTGCAGCAGCAACTGAACGTGCTGGATGAGCAGCGCGTCCAGCTCCAGCAGGCGCAACAGCAACGCCAGCGGGCCGAGCGCGATCACGCCGAGGCCGCCCAGCAACTGGCCCTCTTCGACCAGCAGCAGACCCACGAACGCCAGCGCCAGGAAGAGCGCGCGCAGCAACTCGCCACCCAGCGTGCGGACCTGCAGCAGCAGGATCAGGCACTGGCCAGCGCAGTGGGCGAACTGGGTTACGACTTGCCGGACGACGGCGAGCAGTGGCTGGCCGAGCGCACGGCTGAGTGGCAGCAGTGGCAGCAGGATCAGCAGCGTAGTCAGGAATTGGCCACGGCCCAGCGCGATGCCGAACAGTCGGCCCGAGCGGCACAGCAGCTCGCCGCGCAATGGCAGCAACGCTGGCAGACCTCCGGCTTCGAGGCGCGCCAGCCGCTGGCAAGCCACGCTGCGCCGCAGCAGGCCTTGGCGCACGCCGAGGAGCAGCTGGCTGCCGCCCAGCGTCATGCCGACGCTCTGCAAGGCCGCGAGCAATCGCTGGGGGAGCGGCTGGAGCAGGAGCAGGCGCGCCTGGCGGAGCGTCTGGCGAGCTGGCAGCAGGCGCTGGCGGCGAGTCCCTTCGCTGACGAGACGAGCTACCTTGCCGCGCTGCTGGACGATGCCCAGCGCAACGAACTCGGCCAACTGCGCCAGCGCCTGGAAACGGCGATTACCGAAGCCGTCACCCTGTGCGCCGCCGCGACGCAGGACGTCGAGCGCCTGCAGGCCGAGCCCCACGGCGAACTGCCGGTGGAAGAACTCGACCAGCAGTTGCAGGCACTGGCCACGCAGTTGCGCGAACTCGGCCAGCGCCAGGGCGAGATTCGCGCCCAGCTGCAGGGCGACGACAACCGCCGTGCCAGCCAGCAGAGCCTGTTCGCTGAGATCGCCCGGCAGGAGGAGGCACACGACCTCTGGCAGCGCCTCAACAGCCTGATCGGCGCCTCCGACGGCGCGCGCTACCGGCGCTTCGCCCAGGGCCTGACCCTCGATCACCTGGTGCACCTCGCCAACCGCCAGCTGCAGCGCCTGCACGGCCGCTACCAGTTGGCGCGGCGCAGCGACGGCGAGCTGGAACTGGAAGTGGTGGATACCTGGCAGGGCGACACCGCGCGCGACTGCAAGACGCTGTCCGGCGGCGAGAGCTTCCTGGTCAGCCTGGCGCTGGCGCTGGCGCTGTCCGACCTGGTCAGCCACAAGACCAGCATCGATTCGCTGTTCCTCGACGAAGGCTTCGGCACCCTCGATGGCGAAACCCTGGAAGTCGCGCTGGATGCCCTCGACAGCCTCAACGCCAGCGGCAAGACCATCGGCGTGATCAGCCACGTCGAGGCGCTGAAGGAGCGCATCCCGGTGCAGCTCAAGGTGCACAAGGGCGTCGGCATGGGCTACAGCCAGCTCGACGCCCGCTTCCGTTTCGCCCCGGAGCGATTCGAGCCGGAGAAAGCCTGATGGACAGGTCCGTGCGCCACTGCGACGAGAACGATCTGGCCGACTGGATCGACCTGCGCCTGCAACTCTGGCCAGGCGATCACGCCGAGGAATTCTTCGACGAGGCGCGCGACATTCTCGCGCAGCCGCAACGCTTGGGCGCCTGGTTGCTCCGCGATGAACAGGGCAGGGCGCTAGGGTTGGCGGAAGCCTCGGTGCGCAACGATTACGTGAATGGCAGCGAAGGCTCGCCAGTGCTGTTTCTCGAAGGCCTCTACGTGCGCGAAGACGCCCGTCGGCAAGGAGCGGCAAGGGCTCTGGTGCGCGCGGTGCAGGCCTGGGGGCAGGCGCGCGGTTGTGTGGATTTCGCCTCTGATGCGGCGCTGGACAACCCCGCCAGCCATGCCCTGCATCGTGCCCTGGGCTTTGTCGAAACCGAGCGTGTCGTCTACTTCAGAAAGCCGCTTCACGATTGATCCACATCAGTCGGAACGCGAGCGGCAGAGTGCTGTCAACTTGCAATCGACGCAGGGCGATATAGGCTCAAGACCGCGCAACGCAGCCGTATCTGCCCAAGTCGGCATTCACGTGATCTTTCGTAGAGGTGATTTGTGATGAAGCAATCCGCATCGGCTCCGAAGAAACCCGCAGCGGCCAAACCCGCCGCGAAGCCGGCTGCAAAAGCGGCCAGCAAACCGGCAGCCAAACCTGCCGCCGCCAAGCCTTCCACCGCCAAGCCTGCGGCCAGCAAGCCGGCCGCCAAACCGGCAGCAGCCAAGCCCGCTGCGGCAAAGGCTGCCGCTGCCAAGCCAGCCGCCAAGGCCGTGCCGCGCCGCTCTCCGGCGCTGGCTACGCCGTCGGACCTGAGCAAGAACGCCACCCGCGACCTGTCGGCAGCACTCAACCGCCTGCTGGCCGACGTGTTCGCCCTGTACCTGAAGACCAAGAACTTCCACTGGCACGTGAGCGGTCCGCACTTCCGCGACTACCACCTGCTGCTGGACGACCACGCCACCGAAATCTTCGCGATGACCGACGCCATCGCCGAACGCAACCGCAAGATCGGCGGCAACACCATCCGCTCCATCGGCCACATTGCGCGCCTGAAGCGCATCCTCGACAACGATGCCGAGTTCGTCCAGCCGCTGGACATGCTCGCCGAGCTGCAGGAGGACAACAAATCGCTGACTTCCTACATGCGCGAGGTCCATGACCTGTGCGACGAGTACCACGACATCGCCACCGCCAGCCTGATCGAGAACTGGATCGACGAGACCGAGCAGCGGACGTGTTTCCTCTTCGAGACCAGCCGCCGCGGTGACGTGACCGGGCACTGAGCGAAGTGACAGAAACGAAGAAGGCCCCGCGAGGGGCCTTTTTCATGGCGGCTTTTCGTAGGAGCGAGCTTGCTCGCGAACCTGCCCGGCGCCGGCGCGACAGGGAAATCACTTCGCGAGCAAGCTCGCTCCTACAGGTTATGGCTGGCTCTGCCAGAAGGTGGAGAACTCCTCGAACGGATAGCGCGTGCCGTCGTAGCTGACGGTCCTGCGCACGGTCCTTGGTGCGCCGACATCGTCACCTTCGTGTTCGCGCTGCACCTTCGCGGTCACCACCAGGTCCGTGTAGCCGTGGTGACTGTCCTTGCCCATGGCCAGTGTCAGTTGCGAGCGTTCGATGACCAGCTTGTCGCTGCCACCGCAGACCACGCCTTCGAGTGTCGTCCACTGCCGCAGGTAGGTGCGGAACACCGGCTTGAGCTGCTCGCCCTGCGGCGCGTAGAGGCTGAAGTCGTCGTAGGACCAGGCGTCCGGGCAACTGGCGCCGCGCGCCACGCTGCCGATGATCAGGCCGAAGCCACGCACATCCGGCGCCAGGCGATAACGTGCGGTGTCGAGCCACAGGCTGGAGCTGTCGATCTCCACCATGGCGTCCTCTTCGATGCTGTCATCGTTGCGCGTTACCAGCTTGCCGCTGCCGGTATCGAGCTGACCGACCAGCAGGTTGAGGCTGCGCTCGCCCGACTCGGTCTGGTCACCCACCGAGCTGTAGGCGACGGCGACCACTTCGAGTTTCGGATCGTCCGGCCAGGGCTTGCAGGCAGCGGCCACCACAGGACCGCTGGTTTCGGGGCCAGGGGCTTGCCAGCCCTGTTGGCCGAGCAATCCGGCCAGGGTTTGCAAGGTGGCGGCGTCGCAGGGTTGCGCCGTGCGTTCCGCCGCACCAGCGCTGCCGACGATTGCCAGCAGCGTGGCGCAGGTCCATTTCCCTATGGGGTACATCGGATGCTCCTTGGGTGGTCGAGGGATCAGCGGCCTTCGCTGTCCTTCCATTTGCTCATCAGGGTATTGGATTCCAGGCTCTCGTCGAGCAGCTTCTTCGCCGTCTCCACGCCGGCCACCGGCAGGCCGGCGGGGTCGAGCAGGCCGATCTGCACCAGCACGCTGGCCTGGTCCCAGTAGATGTGTTCGTGGCACAGCTTGTCGCCACGGAAACGGATCACGCCGAGCATGGGGATTTCCACGTACTTGCCGGTGGGCGGCACGCCGGGGAGCATCCAGTCGATCTCGCTGGTGTGGGTGAAGCACATGACGAATTCGTCCACCACCTGCAGCGCGCCGACGGTACGGGAGATCGGTACCAGCTTCATGTCTGGCGGATTGCCGTGGACGAAGTGGTTGCGGTAGAAGCGCGCCAGCTCGTCCTGGCCGACGCCGCCGGTCATGGTCGGGATGTGGTTGACGTAGGGCTGGGCGACCATGGTTGCCATGGTGGCGGGTACGTCGCGGGCGGCGAATTCGTGGTGGATGTGGTCTTCCCAGAGCTGCGACAGGTCGAAGTCCGGGCCGATCTCGCGTTTGAGCGCGCCGATGCTGCGCTCGTGGGCCATCAGCGCGGCAGGCTTGTCGAAGTGCATGCCGTTCGGGCGGGCGAAGGCGTGGTCGACGCCGGGGTAGCTGTAGATTTCCGCCTTCGGCAGTTTGCCGAGGACCTCGCCGATGGCGGCGCGGGCGTTGGCGTCGCAGTACACGTCCTGCTCGGCGAAGTGCAGCACCAGGCGGCCCTGGATATTCTTTGCCTCGTCGAGCATCTGCTCGATGCCCATGCCGTAGTAGCCCACCGAGCAGGCGGCGTCGGTGCGCGCGGCGGTGAGGTAGGCGAGCTTGCCGCCAAGGCAGAAACCGACGTAGCCGATGCCGCGCTCCTCGACCTCTGGCAGGCCGCGCAGGGCGTCCATGGCGGCGGCGATGTCATCGACGCCCTTGTCCACGTCGAAGCGCTGGAACAGGCCGATGGCCTGGCCGAACTCGGCCTCGCTGTAGCCCAGCTCCAGGTTCGGCTGCAGACGCCAGAACAGGTCGGGGACCAGGGCGACGTAGCCTTCCTCGGCGTAGCTGTCGGCGATGCTGCGCATGTTGGCGTTGACGCCGAAAATCTCCTGGCCGATCACCACGCCGGGGCCGTGCCCGCTGGCCGGTACCGCGAGATAACCGCTGAAGCTGCCGCTGCCGTCACGCGCGACGATGCTGATGTTCTTGCCCATGTTCCACTCCCTCCAGGCTCGTTGTTGTGTTGTTCTGGCGACGCATAGGGTGCGTGCTGGAGCGGCGCCTGCCAAGTGGCCGATGCTGCGATGGCAGTTGACAGTGGGGCGCCACAGGCCCACAACTCGGGTTCCAATGCCCGATCAGGAACGCAAGGAGGACAGTCCCGATGCTGCTGCGCGCCCAGGCTTCGACCCTGCTGATCATCGACATCCAGGAACGCCTGTTCCCGGCCATCCACGACAACGAGGCGGTGCTGGAGCACAGCGCCTGGCTGCTGGCCGTCGCACGCCGGCTGGGTGTGCCGGTGCTGGCCACCGAGCAGTATCCGAAGGGCCTGGGCCCGACGCTGCCGGCGTTGCGTGACGAGCTGGCCGCGGGCGAGGTGCTGGAGAAGATCGCCTTTTCCGCCGTGACTGACCCCGGCCTGTTGCAGATGGCCGGTGCCGAGCGCCGGCAGTTCGTGGTCTGCGGCACCGAGGCGCACGTCTGCGTGCTGCAGACGGTGCTTGGCCTGCTGGCCGAGGATCGCGAAGTCTTCGTGGTGGAAGAGGCCGTCGGCTCGCGCCGCCCGCAGGACAAGGCGCTGGCGCTGGAGCGCCTGCGTCAGGCCGGCGCGGTGATCGTCTCGCGGGAGATGGTCGCCTTCGAGTGGCTGGAGCGCGCGGGGACGGAAGTCTTCCGCGAGATCAGCCGGCAGTTCATCCGCTGATCAGCGCGTGACGAACAGGCGGTCGCCGAGGAAGTCGAGGAACACCCGCAGCTTGAGCGGCATGCGCCGGCCCGCCGGCCACAGCGCGTGGAAGCTGCCCTGGTGCGCGGTGTGGTCGCCCAGCACCTGGATCAGCCGGCCGTCGTTCAGCGCGCTGCGCACCGCGAAGTCGGGCAGGCAGGCGATGCCCATGCCCTGGCTGGCAACGTTGATCAGCATGTCGGCGGTGTTGCAGATCAGTCCGCCGTCCAGGCGCGGCTCCGCTTCGCCGGGAGCGAGCGTGAGCGGCCAGCGCTGCACCAGCCCGCTGCTCGGGTAGCGGTAGTGCAGGCACAGGTGCTCATTGAGGTCTGCCGGCCGCCGCGGCGTGCCGTACTGGCGCAGATAACCGGGAGAGGCCACCAGCAGCAGGTTGAAGTCGCCCAGCTTGCGGGCCTTGAGCCGCGAGTCGCGCAGCTCGCCGCCGCGCACCACGAGATCGAAACCCTCTTCGATGACGTCCACCAGGCGGTCGGTGAAGTCGATGTCCAGCTGGATGCGTGGATAGCAGCGGAGGAATTCCGGCAGCACCTGGGGCAGCAGCCCGGCCACTAGCGGCATGCTGATCTTCAGCCGGCCACGGGCCTGCTGGGTGGACAGCGCCAGCTCCTGCTCCGCCGCTTCCAGCTCGTCGAGGATGCGTCGGCAACGTTCGAGGAACAGCTGGCCTTCGTTGGACAGGCTCAGGCTGCGCGTGCTGCGGTGGAACAGGCGCACGCCCAGGCGTTCTTCCAGGCGCG
The DNA here is from genome assembly GCF_014204515.1 of Pseudomonas nitroreducens. Classification (GTDB taxonomy): domain Bacteria; phylum Pseudomonadota; class Gammaproteobacteria; order Pseudomonadales; family Pseudomonadaceae; genus Pseudomonas; species Pseudomonas nitritireducens_A. The sequence goes on from NZ_JACHLI010000013.1 coordinate 82,941, forward strand.
CAATGCTCTTGCCCACCGCCGAAGCGGAGAGGCCCAGCAGGCGCGCGGCCTGGGCGAAGCTCAGGGAGTCGGCGACCTGGAGGAACACGCGTAGGCCGTTGAGGCTGTCCATGGGGCAGTATCCGTGCGGGTGGGCGGCCATTGTGCCGCGTGCTGGGGGAGCGATTGCGGACACAGGTGTCCGTTTTGATCGGAATCCTAGCCTGTTTTTCCGTAATGCCGGGTTGTTTAGCGTTCGGCGGGTCTTCTCTGATTCCTGTGGACCCACCATGACCCCTTCTCAAGCTATTCCCGAAAGCCGGCCCGAGGCCTCGCGCTGGCTGCTGTTGCTCGCCGCCAGCCTGACGGCGGTGCTGATCCCCCTGTGCTTCACCGGGCCGGCCGTGGTGCTGCCGGCCATTGCCCACGAGCTGGGCGGCTCGGCGGTGGCGCTGAACTGGATCGTCAACGGCTACGTGCTGGCCTACGGCGCGGCGATGATGGCCGCCGGCAGCCTGGCGGACGTGTATGGGCGCAAGCGCGTCTGGCTGGTCGGCCTGGCGCTGTTCTGCGTGACTACCCTGGCGATTCCGCTGGCTGGCTCGGTGGCGGCCATCGATGTGCTGCGCCTGGTGCAGGGCGCGGGTGGCTCGGCGGCCTTCGCCGCCGCCATGGCGGCACTGGCGCAGGAGTTCGACGGGCCGATCCGCACGCGGGTGTTCAGCCTGCTGGGGACGACCTTCGGTGTCGGCCTGGCATTCGGCCCGCTGCTGGCCGGCTGGCTCACCGACGGGCCGGGTTGGCGTTGGGTATTCCTGGTGCCGGCGGTGTGTGCGCTGGCTTCGGTGCCGGTGGTCGTGCGCTGCTGCCGCGAGACCCGCGACCCGCAGGCGCGTGGCCTGGACTGGCCGGGTGCGTTGAGTTTCACCGCCGCCTTGAGCCTGTTCACCTATGGCTTGTTGCTGGCCCCTGAACAGGGTTGGATGAGCCTGGGCGTGATCACCGCGCTGGTGTTGAGCGTGGTGCTGCTCGGGCTGTTCGTTGCCGTCGAGCGGCGTGTCGAGCGGCCGCTGCTGGACCTGTCGCTGTTCAGTCAGTGGCGCTTCGTCGGCGTGCAACTGCTGGGCGCATCGCCGGCGTTCGCCTACGTGGTGCTGATCGTGCTGCTGCCGGGGCGCTTCATCGGTATAGAAGGGCAGGGCGCGCTGCAGGCCGGCTGGACCATGTTGGCGCTGTCGGCGCCGTTGCTGGTGGTGCCCTTCCTGGCGTCGCTGCTGGCGAAGCACTTCAGCGCTGGCAGCCTCTCGGCGGTGGGCTTGCTGATCGTCGCGGGAGGGCTGCTCTGGCTGGCGCGCAACCTGGCCGATGGTGCTGCCGTGGATGCGCCGCTGCTGCTGATCGGCATCGGCATCGGTCTGCCCTGGGGGCTGATGGACGGCCTGGCGGTGAGCGTGGTCGAGCGCGAACGCGCCGGGATGGCGACGGGCATCTTCAACACGGTGCGGGTATCCGCCGATGCGGTGGCCATCGCGGTGGTCGGCGCCTTGCTGGCGACGCTGCTCGCCGCGCAACTGCAACCTCTGGGACTGGCCACGGCCGATCGCCTGATGAGCGCCAACCAGTTGGCCATCGGCAACCTGGCGGCAGTGGTCGAGCGACTGCCGCAGCTGTCGCCAGAGCAATTGCGCAGTGATTACCAGGCCGCGTTCAGCCGGGTGCTGGAAGTGCTGGCGGGCGTGACCTTCGTCGTCGCCGGGCTGGTGTTCGCTTTGTTGGGCCGGGAGCAGGCGCCGTTACTCGTTGCGGAGGTGTGAGTCAGAACGTAGGGCGAATAACCGCTTGCGGTTATCCGCCGAGCCCTTGCGCGCGGGTGGGCGGCGGATAACGCGTGCCGCGTTATGCGCCCTACGGGACCCGTAGGCTCAGCGGCGGCGCTGTTCCGGTTCGAGGAAGGTCCAGGCGACGAAGCGGCTCTGTTTCTGTCCCTGGGCCATGTCCACGGTGCGGATGGAGATGGCGCCGGCCTTCTTCAGCGCACGGCGGAAGTCATCGAGGTTGCCGGCCTTGGACACCAGCGAGCTGAACCAGCGCACCTGCTGGCCGACCTCGGCGCTTTCCGCTGCCAGTTTGCGCAGGAAGGCGATCTCGCCACCTTCGCACCACAGCTCGTTGCTCTGCCCGCCGAAGTTGAGCTTGGGCAATTGGCGCGACGGGTCGAGCTTGCCGAGGTTCTTCCACTTGCGCCGGCTGCCGCTGCTGGCTTCCTCGGGCGAGGAATGGAACGGCGGATTGCACAGGGTTGCGTCGAAGCGCTCATCGGCGTGCAGCAGGCCGCGGAAGATGTGTTTCGCCTCGTGCTGCTGGCGCAGTTCGATGGCTTCGCCCAGACCCGGATTGCCATGGATGATGGCGTGGGCGGAAGCCAGGGCGGCCGGCTCGATGTCCGAGCCGAGGAAGCGCCAGCCGTAGTCGCGGTGGCCGATCAGGGGGTAGATGCAGTTGGCGCCGACGCCGATGTCCAGCACGCGCACGTCCGGCCCGCGCGGCACGCTGCCGTCGTTTTCCTCGGCGAGCAGGTCGGCCAGGTAATGCACGTAGTCCGCGCGGCCTGGGATCGGCGGGCAGAGGAAGCCGGCGGGAATGTCCCACTGGCCGATGCCGTACTGCGCCTTGAGCAGCGCGCGGTTGAACACGCGAACCGCCTCGGGGCTGGCGAAATCGATGCTCGGCTTGCCATAGGGGTTGGTGATGACGAAGCGGCCCAGCTCCGGGCAGCCCTCGATCAGCGCCGGAAAGTCATAGTGCCCCTGGTGCCGGTTACGCGGGTGCAGCAGGTTCGGCCGCTTGTCGGCAGGGTCGCGCAACGGCTCGGTGGGTTTGGCAGGGCGTTTCGGCGATTTCGACATGATGGCAGCGGGGCAGGGAAACGGTGGGCGATTTTCCCACAGATGGCTGCTTCAGCCGAGCAGCACGTTGCCCAGGCGCTCGAACAGCAGGCAGCAGAGCAACAGCGGGATCGGCAGGCCGAGCAGGGTGCCGAGCATGTAGGGCCAGAAGCCGATGCCCGACAGCGCCAGGCTGTAGTTCAGCGTCGGCGAGGTGATGAAGGCATGGCGCAGGAGGAACACGCTGGTGGCCGGGCGCTGGTCGAGGTGGCTGAACACTGCGCGGGTCAGCTTGTTGTTCAGCAGGCGCAGGCCGTTGCCGCCGACCGCGCGGACGATCAGGAAGGTGAAGCCGCAGGAGAACACCGCCGCGCAGTAGGTGATCAGCCCGCCCCACAGCTTGCCCATGGCCAGCACGGCGGCGGCGAGGAACAGCAGGCCGGGGATGTGCAGCAGGTTGCCCAGGGCGAACAGGCCGACGAACAGCAGCAGGCCGCGCAGGCGGTTGTCGGTCAGCTCACTGCGCAGGTAGTCGAGGCTGAACTCCTCGTGCAGGCCGCTGGCGCGGTACAGCAGTACCAGCACGATGGCGAAGGCCAGCAGCAGGATCAGTCGGCGGAAACGCCAGAGGGCGGGTGGCACGGCAATCATCGGGGTGGGCTCAGGGGTATTGCAGGATGTCCTTGATCTGCGCCAGGTGCGCGGCGATCCAGCGCGGATCGATGGCGCCCCAGTCGCGGATGCGGTAGTGGCCGGCGTTGTTGCGCTCGCCGTCGTGCTGCTCGAAGGCGCAGTCGATGTCCAGGTCGGCCAGCGCGGCCAGGGTGTCCTGGGCAGTGCGCCGCGGCATGCCGGTAGCTTCCATCAGCGCCGGGACGCTGGTGGCGGTGCCGCTGTCGATCAGCCAGGCGACGTAGAGGCGGCGGTAGAAACTGCTTTTGGTCTTGCTCACTTCCATCGCGACGAATCCTTGGCGATCTTTTAAGGGACGGCTACAGCGGCAGCAGCCAGGGTACCAGCACCACGCTGATGATCATCACCAGAATCGTGAAGGGTACGCCAACCTTGACGAAATCGGCGAAGCGATAACGCCCCGGCCCCAGCACCAGGGTGTTCACCGGCGAGGAAATCGGCGTCATGAAGGCGGCCGAGGCGGCCAGTGCGACGATCATCGCGAAGGCTTCGGGGGACGCGCCCAGGGCCTTGGCCGTGGCGATGGCCACCGGCGCCATGAGCACGGCGGTGGCGGTGTTGGAGATGAACAGGCCGATCACCGCGGTGAGCACGAACAGGCTGGCGAGGATGGCGTACGGCCCGGCGCCGCCAAGGGCACCGACCAGGCCGTTGACCGCCAGGGTGATGCCGCCGGTTTTCTGCAACGCCAGGGCGAAGGGCAGCATGCCGACGATCAGCAGCAGGCTCTGCCAGTGGATGGCGCGGTAGGCGCTGTCCATGTCGATGCAGCGGAACGCGCCCATCAGCAGGCAGGCGATCAGCGCCGCCATGACGTTGGGCACCAGCCCGCTGACCATCAGGATCACCATCACCGCCAGGCTGAACAGCGCGTGGGGCGCCTGGCTGGCGGCGGGGGCGGCCTCGTCGACCTCGGCGGGCAGGCTGAGCACCAGGAAGTCACGACTGCGTGCCTGCAGCTGGCGGATTTCCTTCCAGTCGCCGATCACCAGCAGGGTGTCGCCGACCTTCAGCTTGGCTTCCAGCAGGCCCTCGACCAGGGCTTCGCGGTTGCGCCGCAGACCGACCACGTTGAGGCCGAACTGGCTGCGGAATTCCAGGTCGCGCACGCTCTTGCCCAATAGCGCCGATTCCGGCGGCAGGGTGACTTCGGCCATGCCCACCTCGTGGGCGCGCTCGGTGAAGTAGTCGCCCTGCAGGCTCAGCGGCTCCAGGCCGTATTCGTGGTACATGCCGAGCAGGTCGCTGCGTTCGCCGTAGATATCCACCAGCAGCACGTCGCCGGCGTGCAGCACGATGTTGGCGCTGGGGGTGAGTATCTTCAGGCGGAAGTGCACCATGCGCTCGATGGCCACCACGTTGGTCCCGGCACGGGCGCGCAGCTCCACGTCGGCCAGGCTCATGCCCACCAGCTGTGAGTCGGGGCGGATGCGCAGGCGCCGCTCGCGGCCGGCCAGCTGGTAGTCACGGATCAGGTCGCCCAGCGTACGACGCTTGACGCTCTGCTTGTCGTCGCCCTCGTCATCGCCCAGCCAGTGGCGCGCCACCAGCATGTAGCCGACGCCGAAAACCAGTACCACCAGGCCGAACGGTGTGAAGCTGAAGAAGCCGAAGCCCTTCGAACCCTCGCGTACCAGCTCGCTGTGCACGACCACGTTGGGCGCGGTGGCGACCAGGGTGAGCATGCCGCTGATCAGCCCGGCGAAGCTCAGCGGCATCATCAGCCGGCGCGGCGAAACGTGCAGGCGCGCGGCGATGCTCAGCACCACAGGGATGAAGATGGCCACCACGCCGGTGGAACTCATCACCGAACCGAGCCCGGCCACGGCGAGCATCAGCAGCACCAGCAGCCGCGTCTCGCTGGCGCCGGCGCGACGGGTCAGCCATTCGCCGATGCGGTAGGCCACGCCGGTGCGTACCAGGCCCTCGCCGATGACGAACAGCGCGGCGATCAGGATGACGTTGGGATCGGCGAAGCCGGCCAGCGACTCCTGCACGCTGAGGATGCCCGACAGCGGCAGCGCGACCATCACCAGCAGGGCGACCACGTCCATGCGTGGCCGGTTGATGACGAACAGCCCGACGGCGGTGGCGAGCAGGGCGAGGACCCAGATCAGTGGCAGGCTCATGCGCTTCCCTAGCGATTCTTCGGCGCGCCATTGTGCCCGCGGCGGCGGGCGCAATGCTTTGATCCGATGCAGCTTAGCGAAGCGCGACGCCCGGCGCGCGGGCGGATTTCGTCGTTACGGCAGGCGCGCGACGGGCGTTATCTGCCTGGGATCGGTACGCAGTTCGATCAGCGCCGGCTGGCCGCTGGCCTGGGCGCGTTCGAAGGCGGCAGCGAAGTCCTCGGTGCGCTCGACCCGTTCGCCGTGGGCGCCGAAGGCCTGGGCGAGGGCGACGAAGTCGGGGTTGCGCAGCTGCGTGGCGCTGATGCGGCCGGGGTATTCGCGCTCCTGGTGCATGCGGATGGTGCCGAGCATGCCGTTGTTGACCACGATGACCGTCAGCGCTGCGCCGTACTGCACGGCAGTGGCCAATTCCTGCGGGTACATCATGAAGCAGCCGTCGCCGGCGAAGCACACCACGCTGCGCTGCGGGTCGCGCAGCTTGGCGGCGATGGCGGCGGGGAAACCGTAGCCCATGGCGCCGTTGGTGGGCGCGAGCTGGCAGCGCGGCGAACGGTAGCGATAGAAACGGTGCACCCAGACGGCGTAGTTGCCGGCGCCGTTGCTGATCACCGCATCGTCCGGGAGGATTTCGTTGAGGTATTCGACGACCTGCGCCAGGTCCACGCCCTGCGGTGGCTGGGCATTCTGCGGCGGGGTGCTGTAGCTCAGGTAGTCGGCGCGGGCGGCGGCGGTCCAGTCGGCCCAGGGCACATCGGCGATGGGGGCGAGGCCGGCCAGGGCAGCGGCGATTTCCGGCATGCCGGCCTGGATGCTCTGGTCGGCCTGGTAGACGCGTCCCAGTTCGCTGGCGTCGGCATACACGTGGATCATCTGCTGCAGCGGACGCGGGCTCTGGACCAGGCTGTAGCCGGCGGTCGGCGTTTCGCTCAGGCGCGAACCCAGCACGACCAGCAGGTCGGCTTCCTGTACACGGGCGGTGAGCTTGGGCGAGGCGCCGAAGCCGAGCTGGCCGGCGTACTGCTCGTCGCGGTTGTCGATCAGGTCCTGGCGGCGGAACGAGGCCACCAGCGGCAGGCGGTTGGCGCGGGCGAAGGCGCGCACCTGCTCGCAGGCCTCCAAGGTCCAGCCGGTGCCGCCAACGATCAGCAGCGGACGCCTGGCCTGGCTCAGGCGCTCGCGCAGTTCGGCCAGCGCATCAGCGCTGGGCGCCGCGCGAGTGATGGGCGTCGGCAGGACGTCGGCGACCTGCGCCGAGCCGAACAGCACTTCCTCCGGCAGCCCGATCACCACCGGACCGGGGCGACCCGACTGGGCTTCGCGGAAGGCGCGGGCGACGATCTCGGGGAGGCGGCGAATGTCATCGACTTCGGTGGCCCACTTGGCCAGGCCGCCGAACATCTGCCGGTAGTCCACTTCCTGGAAGGCCTCGCGGCCCTTGAACGCGCTTTCCACCTGGCCGATGAAGAGGATCATCGGCGTGGAGTCCTGCATCGCCGTGTGCACGCCGTTGGCCGCGTGGGTCGCACCCGGCCCGCGGGTGACGAAGCAGATGCCGGGGCGGCCGGTGAGCTTGCCGTAGGCATCGGCCATGTTCGAGGCCGCGCCTTCGTGGCGGGTGACGATGGTCTGGATGCTGGTCGCGTCGTGCAGCGCATCGAGCACCGGCAGGTAGCTTTCGCCGGGGATGCAGTAGACGGTATCCACCGCGTGGTGCAGCAGGGCATCGACGAGGATCTGGCCGCCGTTGCGGGCTGGAAGGTCGGACATGGGAAGCGGATTCCTGAATGGGCAGGGGTGCGCTGATCTTCGGCGAACTGCCGGGGTGATCCAAGCGAGCATTCTTCTCAAGGTCATTCCGCGGAGGAATGTATCGCCCACGGTAGAGCGGCCGCGACGACGAACCGCGCTGGCGTTTTCCCAGGGTTGTCTATGGTTGATGCACGGGCGCGGTCGCGCCCGCAGGACGCTATTGCTGCAAACGGAGAACCTCCCATGGACCATCTCTCGACCCGAGCGCTGCTCGCCGGCCTGTTCGCCACCTCCAGCCTGCCCCTTTACGCCGCCCTGCCTTCGGCGCCGGGCTATGTCGATGACAGCGGCTACAGCGCCGCCGCCAAGACCCGCATCCTCCCGGCGATGTTCGAGCAGCAGCTCACCAGCACGAAGTACCTCGCCAAGTCCGACAACCCATTGATCACCCTGGCCGAATCCAGCGGCTTCAAGCAGACCTCCGACTATCACCAGACTCGCGCCTGGCTGCAGCAGCTGGCCGATGCCTCCGGCAGCGCCATCACCTTGAGCGACCTGCCGGAGAACAGCGCCACCGGCGAGCCGATGCTGCTGGTCACCGCCAGCCGTGAGGCGGACAAGTCAGCGGCCGGGCTGAACAAGTCCGGCAAGCCGACCATTTTCGTCGAGGCGGAAATCCACCCCGGCGAAGCCAACGGCAAGGACGCCATGTTCATGCTGCTGCGCGACATGACCACTGGCGACAAGCCGCTGGCCGGGCTGCTGGACAAGATCAACATCGTCTTCATCCCCACCGTGAACATCGATGGCGACCTGCGTCGCAGCCCCTACGGGCGGATCAACCAGAACGGCCCGGAGGTCACCGGCTGGCGGGCCAACGGCCTGAACTACAACCTCAACCGCGACTTCACCAAGCTCGACAGCGCGGAGATCCGCAACGTCGCCTCGGTGTTCAACCAGTACGACCTGAGCTTCTTCGTCGACACCCACTCCACCGATGGCGCGATGTACCCCTACGACAGCTCCTATTGCCACAACGGCAATGGCTGGTCGCCGGCCTCAAGCGAGTGGATGGACAAGGTCATGCGCCCGCCGGTGTACAAGGAGCTGGAGGGCGGCGGGCATGTGGTCCACGAGTGCATCAGCTTCAACGACAACCAGGACCCGACCAAGGGTTATTACCCCTACCGCACGGACCTGGCGCGCTTCTCCAACCAGTACGGCGACATCCGCAACGTGCCCTCGATCCTCATCGAGCAGCACGCACTGCATCCCTACGAAACCCAGGTGCTGGGCAACTATGTGATGCTCAAGGCGATGTTCCAGGTGATCGGCGACAACACCGACTCGCTCAAGCAGGCCATCGCCAAGGACCGTGAACGCCTGGCCGCGCAGAAGGAAGTGATCCTCACCTGGAAGCCCGGCAAGGAGCAGCACACGCCGTTCACCGTGGGTGATTACCGCTACGAGGAGTCGCCGATCACCGGGAAGAAGACCATCGTCTGGAGCAACAAGCCCAAGCAGCTCGATGTGCCGATCAGCGACAACTCGGTGCCGGACCTGGTGGTGAAGCGGCCGAAGCAGTACGTGGTGCCCGTGCAGTGGAGCGAAGTGATTGCGCGCCTGAAGTCCCACGGCATCCAGATGAAGACCCTGGACAAGGCCACGCCTATCGAGGTGACCCTGTATCGCATGGACGACATCAAGCTGGCCGGTGGTTTCGAGCCGGATCGTGCCGCCAGCAACGAGATTCCCGGTTACGAGGGGCATCTGCTGGTCAGCGGTGTGGGCAAGCCGTTCCAGCGCCTGCAGACCTACCCGGCCGGCTCGGTGGTGATCGACACCGACCAGCCGCTGGGCGTGCTGGCGGTCAACCTGCTGACGGCGGAAAGTCCGGATTCGTTCTGGTCCTGGGGCTTCTTCAATTCGACCCTGGTGGTGGCCGAGGAGCCGGAGGAGTACGTGATGGAGCCGATGGCGCGCAAGATGCTCGCCGAGGACCCGAAGCTCAAAGCCGAGTTCGAGAAGAAGCTGAAAGACGACCAGGCCTTCGCCAAGGACGCCCACGCGCGGCTGCAGTGGTTCTACCAGCGCACGCCGTTCTATGACGTGAATGCCTACGTGTACCCGGTGGGGACGGTGTACTGAGGCTCTTCAGGGTTGTTGCTGGCGCAGCTCTCGCAGCTGTGCCAGCAGCTTGGGGACTTCGTCGCGGACGATGCTCCAGAGCGTGTCGTTGTCGATGCCCAGGTAGCCGTGAATCAGCCGATTGCGAGTGGCCACCAGCATGCGCCAGGGAACTTGCGGGTGCGCCTGGCGAACGTCATCGGGGATGCGGGTCGCGGCTTCTCCGATGATTTCCAGATTGCGCAAGGTCGCGTCATAGACCATCGGGTTATCCACGAACGCCTGCTGGTCCAGATTGGCGCAATAGCCGATGACCTTCTTGGCGCAGGCGATCATGTCGTCGACATAGAAATACCAGACTCGCTCCGCGCGTTCAGACATTCACCGCCTCTGCTTCGATGAAGGGGCGTAACTCCGGGCGCAGGGCTTTTTCGGTGACCAGGTCAACGCTGCTGCCGAGCAAGTCTTCCAGATAGAACTGCACGCCGAAGTAACGCTCCGAGGTGGCCGGGCCGTCGAAACCAACCAGGATATCCACATCGCTATCTGGCCGTGCGTTGTCACGGACGGTGGAGCCGAACAGGGCCAGACGCACGACGCCGTAGCGCTGCGCCAGCTCGGGCTTGCACTGTTCCAGCAAGTTCAGGGTGCGATCACGGGTCATGGACTGCTCAGGTGTCCTGAGAATGCTCTGACGTTAGCATAGGCGTCGGGCTTCAGGGCAGTCGGGCCGCGCGGCGGCGCAGCGAGCGGTGGCGGCCGGCGAAGAACAGGCGCAGGAAAAGCTTCACCAGCGGCGCGCCGAAGACGGGATCGACGGTGAGCTGGTCGACCACCCGGGTGCCCTGGGCGCAAGGCTCCAGGGTGCGTTCGTGACGCCACAGGCGCATGCCGGTCATCGGTGATTCCTCGATGAAGCCTTCTCCGCTGCGCAGTTCGCGCAGGGTCAGGCGCGAGGTGCCCAGCGGGATTATCCCCAGCAGCCAGAGCCAGCTGGTGAACAGCGGCTGGCCGGGCATTATCTGCAGGTCTTCGAGGTTGTTGATGCCGTGCGGGATGCTCATCCACAGCAGCGGGCGCATCTCGTCGCGCAGGCAGCGCACGTCGGTGATCCAGCGCCAGGCCAGTTCCGGGTCGGCGCGCAGGGTGGATTCGAAGCGCAGCGTGATGCTCATTTTCCCGACCCCAGAAAAGCAAAAGGCCCGCACGAGGCGGGCCTTTCGTTGGCACTTACAGGCTGGCGATCTTCTCGCGCTGCTGGATCAGGTTGGTCACCGCCTGCTCGGCTTCAGCCAGCTTGGCGCGTTCCTTCTCGATCACTTCCGGCGGCGCCTTGGCGACGAAGCCTTCGTTGGACAGCTTGCCGCCCACGCGTTTGACTTCGCCTTCCAGGCGCTGGATTTCCTTGTCCAGGCGGGCCATCTCGGCGGCCTTGTCGATCAGCCCGGCCATCGGTACCAGCACCTGCAGGTCGCCGACCAGCGCAGTGGCGGACATCGGCGGTTCTTCGCCTTCGTCGAGCACGCGGATGGTCTCAAGCTTCGCCAGCTTCATCAGCAGCGGCTCGTTGTCGGCCAGGCGGCGGTGGTCTTCGGGCGATGCGTTGTTCAGCACAAGGTCGATGCGCTTGGCCATGGAGATGTTCATCTCGCCGCGGATCTGGCGGATGCCCAGCATCAGCGCCTTGACCCACTCGATGTCGCCTTCGGCAGCGGCGTCGATCTTCGCCTCGTCGGCGATCGGCCAGGGTTGCAGCATCAGCGTGTCACCGGATTTCGCAGCGGCGCCCTTGATGCGCTGCCAGATTTCCTCGGTGATGAACGGCATGAACGGGTGCGCCAGGCGCAGGGCGGTTTCCAGCACGCGCGCCAGGGTGCGACGGGTGCCGCGCTGACGCTCGATCGGCGCGCTCTCGTCCCACAGCACCGGCTTGACCAGCTCCAGGTACCAGGCGCAGTACTCGTCCCAGATGAACTCGTAGAGGGCCTGGGTGGCGAGGTCGAAGCGGAAGGCGTCGAGCTGGCGCGCGACTTCGATCTCGGTGCGCTGCAGGGCGGAGATGATCCAGCGGTCCACCGAGGACAGCTCGACCGGCTCGCCATTCACGCCGGTGTCCTTGCCATCGGTGTTCTCGATGACGAAGTTGGCGGCGTTCCACAGCTTGTTGCAGAAGTTGCGGTAGCCCTCGACGCGGCCCATGTCGAACTTGATGTCACGACCGGTGGAAGCCAGCGAGCAAAAGGTGAAGCGCAGGGCGTCGGTGCCGTAGCTGGCGATGCCCTCGGGGAACTCGGCCCTGGTCTGCTTGGCGATCTTCTCGGCGAGCTTGGGCTGCATCATGCCGCTGGTACGTTTCTCCAGCAGCTCGTCGAGGGTGATGCCATCGACGATGTCCAGCGGGTCGAGCACGTTGCCCTTGGACTTGGACATCTTCTGGCCCTGGCCGTCGCGCACCAGACCGTGGACGTAGACGGTCTTGAACGGGATCTGCGCGGTGCCATCGCCATTCTTCATCAGGTGCATGGTCAGCATGATCATGCGTGCGACCCAGAAGAAGATGATGTCGAAGCCGGTCACCAGCACGTCGGTGGGGTGGAAGGTCTTCAGGTATTCGGTCTGTTCCGGCCAGCCGAGGGTGGAGAAGGTCCACAGGCCCGAGCTGAACCAGGTGTCGAGGACGTCTTCGTCCTGGCGCAGGTTGGCGTCGCCCAGGTTGTGCTTGGCGCGCACTTCGGCCTCGTTGCGGCCGACGTAGACATTGCCGGCATCGTCGTACCAGGCCGGGATGCGGTGGCCCCACCACAGCTGGCGGCTGATGCACCAGTCCTGGATGTCGCGCATCCAGCTGAAGTACATGTTCTCGTACTGCTTGGGCACGAACTGGATGCGGCCATCTTCCACGGCAGCGATGGCCGGTTCGGCCAGCGGCTTGGTGGAGACGTACCACTGGTCGGTCAGCCAGGGTTCGATGACGGTGCCGGAGCGGTCGCCCTTGGGCACTTTCAGCGCGTGGTCGTCGATCTTCTCGAGCAGGCCGGCGGCCTCGAAGTCGGCGACGATCTGCTTGCGTGCGACGAAGCGGTCGAGACCGGCGTAGGCAGCGGGCAGGCTGGCGTCCAGCTCCGCATTGACGCTGCCGTCGAGCTTGAACACCTGGGCAACGGCGAGGACGGCGGCGTCCTTGTCGAAGATGTTGATCAGCGGCAGGTCGTGGCGCTTGCCGACTTCGTAGTCGTTGAAGTCGTGGGCCGGGGTGATCTTCACGCAGCCGGTGCCGAACTCGCGGTCGACGTAGTCGTCGGCGACGATCGGGATGCGTCGGCCCACCAGCGGCAGGTCGATGAAGGTGCCGATCAGCGCGGCGTAGCGCTCGTCTTCCGGGTGCACGGCGACGGCGCTGTCACCCAGCACGGTTTCCGGACGGGTGGTGGCGACGACCAGGTGGTCCTTGCCGTCGGCGGTCTTGTTGCCGTCGGCCAGCGGGTAGCGCAGGTGCCAGAGGTGGCCCTTCTCGTCGTGGTTCTCCACTTCGAGGTCGGAAATGGCGGTGTGGAACTTGGTGTCCCAGTTGACCAGGCGCTTGCCGCGGTAGATCAGGCCGTCCTCGTGCAGACGCACGAAGGCTTCCTTCACGGCGTTGGACAGGCCTTCGTCCATGGTGAAGCGCTCGCGCGACCAGTCCACGGAGGAACCCAGGCGGCGAATCTGGCGGGTAATGGTGCCGCCGGACTGGTCCTTCCACTCCCAGACCTTCTCCAGGAACTTCTCGCGGCCCAGGTCGTGACGGGCGATGCCCTGGGCGGCCAGCTGGCGCTCCACCACCATCTGGGTGGCGATGCCGGCGTGGTCGGTTCCCGGCTGCCACAGGGTGTTGCGGCCCTGCATGCGGCGGTAGCGGATCAGCGCGTCCATGATGGCGTTGTTGAAGCCGTGGCCCATGTGCAGGCTGCCGGTGACGTTCGGCGGCGGGATCATGATGGTGTACGGCTCGCCGGAACCTTGCGGGGCGAAGTAGTTCTCTTGCTCCCACAGGGGGTACCAGTGGGATTCGATGGCGTGGGGCTGGTAGGTCTTGTCCATGAGCGCGGCGGGACCCTGATAAGGCTAGACGGAAAACCGCTGAGTATAGCGGGAGGCGGGGAGATCAGGCCACCGGTGTGGTGGGAGGCGTGTCCGCTGCTCCGTCGTTTTCGTGAGCGTAGGAGCGGACTTCGTCCGCGAACGGCCCACGGCGCGTTCTTAGAGGTTGGCTCGGGTGGTTTTGCTTCTGTAGGAGCGGAGCTTCTCCGCGATGCTTTTGCTCCGGGTGTTCGGCGTCGCTTCGGCGTACGCGCGAGCTTCTTGTTTCGCCCCTCGGCGAGTCACTTCTTCCGAACGCCGAAGAAGTAACCAAGAAGGCTTGCCCCTCCATCCGGTTTTTCGCTTAGGCGAAAAATTCCCTCGTCGAAGCGCAGTTTCAGGGGCACGCGCTGACGGGCCATCCCTGGCCCGACAGCGCTCTCGCGGCATCCATGCCGCTCAACCCCTGAAACTGCGCTTCAACGAGGCCTCCTGAAAGGGGCCGTCCGGAGTGCGCGGGTGTTTCTCTGGAAGCCTCTAAAAGCCAAAGCCGGGAGTTAGCGGCTCTTTGTAGGAGCGAGCTTGCTCGCGAACCCGCCCCAGGCTGCAGCGCAGGCGGGAAACCATCGCGGACAGAGTCCGCTCCTACGCCCAGGCGGGGATTCGATGTTTGGGGTAGTACGCGCACGCGATCGCGCGCATGGCTGAAGATCGGCGCGGGAATTCGGGCGCGCGTAGGAGCGGACTCCGTCCGCGATCGGTCCGCCGCCGCGCGGAGAGGGCCGGGGCGGGGATCAGGGCTTGCGCTGGGCCAGCAGGCGCTGCATCCGGGCTTCCAGGCGGCGCTGCAGTTCGGCTTCGATCTGCGGGGCGAAGTCGTCGAGGACGTCCTGCAGGATCAGCTGGGCGGCAGCGCGCAGTTCCAGGTCCAGGCGCTGCAGTTCGCTGGCGGCCGGCGAGGCCTTTGGGGCCTCGGGCTGGGGTGCGACGGGCTCAGGCGCCTGGGGCGCCGGCGTGACGATGTCGGAGAGCAGCGGGATGTTGTCCGGCTCGAAGGATTCGGTGAGCAGGGGCGGCTCGGCGCCCGACTCGTCCAGCAGGTCCTGGATCTTCTTCAGGTCTTCCAGCAGGTGGTCGGGGTCGTGCGGGGGCTTGCGGTTGTCCATGATCTTGGCGGAAACGCTCTCAGGGGCGCGGCAGGCGATGGTCCTGCAAAGGATAGCCCTGCTCGCGGTAGCGACGGAAATTCTCCCGCGCGGCCTGACGGATCGCCGATTCCTCGATCACCAGTTCGGCGACCCGGTTGAAGCGGTCGACGAAGGCGGGGATCGCCAGGGTCAGGTTGATCAGCAGGTCCCGGTGGCTTTCCGGCGGTTCGCCCAGGGCCAGCACGATGGGCGAGTCGGCGTCTTCTTCCACCGCGTTGTGTGGGATGAAGGTTTCCCCGCGGAAGTTCCACAGCCGGGCGTCCAGCGCATCGCGCTGGGCCTCGTCGCTGCACAGCACGAAGATGCGCATGCCTTGCCGCCAGGCCTTTTCGGCGAGGCGGCAGGCGATGGTCAGGCGTGCGTCGGGATCGGCGCTGGGGATGACGTAGAAATCCACACGCGTCATGCGTTCGATCCCATCGGCAGGTTGCACTGTGCCATTACTTGGCGCGGTCCAGCAGGTACTGGGTCAGCAGCGGCACCGGACGGCCAGTGGCGCCCTTGTCCTTGCCGCCGCTGATCCAGGCGGTGCCGGCGATGTCCAGGTGCGCCCAGTGGAATTTCTTGGCGAAGCGCGACAGGAAGCAACCGGCGGTGATGGTGCCGGCCTTCGGCCCGCCGATGTTGGCGATGTCGGCGAAGGGGCTGTCGAGCTGCTCCTGGTATTCGTCGAACAGCGGCAGCTGCCAGGCGCGGTCGTCGGCGACTTCACCGGCCTTGAGCAGTTGCTTGATCAGCGCGTCGTTGTTGCCCATCAGGCCCGAGGTGTTGGAGCCCAGGGCGACGATGCAGGCGCCGGTGAGGGTGGCGATGTCCACCACCGATTGCGGCTTGAAGCGCTCGACATAGGTCAGCGCGTCGCACAGCACCAGGCGGCCTTCGGCGTCGGTGTTGAGGATTTCGACGGTCTGCCCGCTCATGGTGGTGACGATGTCGCCCGGACGGGTGGCGCCGCCGCTGGGCATGTTCTCGGCGCAGGCCATCACGCCCACCAGGTTGATCGGCAGCTGCAGCTCCAGCACGGCGCGGAAGGTGCCGAACACTGAAGCCGCGCCGCACATGTCGAACTTCATCTCGTCCATGCCCAGGCCGGGCTTGAGGCTGATGCCGCCGGTGTCGAAGGTGATGCCCTTGCCGACCAGCACGTGCGGGGCCTCGTCCTTCTTCTTCGCACCGTTGTACTGCAGCACGATCAGGCGCGGCGGCTGGTCGCTGCCCTGGGCGACGGCGAGGAAGGAACCCATGCCCAGCTCGCGCAGTTTCTTCTCGTCGAGGACTTCGACCTTCAGGCCCTTGTATTCCTTGCCCAGCGCCTTGGCCTGCTCGCCGAGGAAGGTCGGGTGGCAGAGGTTCGGCGGCAGGTTGCCCAGGTCGCGGGTCAGGGCCATGCCGTTGGCGATGGCCTGGGCTTCTCTGGCGCCCAGCTCGACTGCGGCGGCGTCGGCCTTGGCGGCGAGCAGGGTGATCTTCTTCAGCTTCGGCGCTTCGGCCTTCTGGCTCTTGAAGCGGTCGAAGACGTAGGTGCCGTCAGCCAGGGTTTCCACCTGCAGGCGGGCCTTGCCGTGGGCGTTGCGGCCTTTCACGGCGAGATCGCCCAGGGCCAGGACGGCGTCGGAACCGCCGAGGTTCTTCAGATTGCCGAGGACGGCGGAAACCAGTTTGCGGTACGCGCGGTCGGAGAGTTCACGCTCCTTGCCGGCGCCGACCAGCAGGACGCGCTCGGCCTTAAGGTTGGGTAAATCTTGCAGGAGTAGCGTCTGGCCCACCTTGCCTGCCAGGTCGCCACGCTTGAGCAGGTTGGCGATGGCACCGCCGGTGGCATCGTCGACGGCCTTGGCAGTAGCGCCGAGCTTGCGGCCTTCGCCCACGGCGATGACCAGGGTGGCGGTCTTGAGAGTTTCCGGACCTACGCTTTTTACAAGGAATTCCATGGCTGAGTGTCCCCGGGACAAAGAGCAGAAGGGTCTGCGAATGAAGATGGACTGCGCAGTGACAGGCCTGGCGAATCGCAGGATAATGCCGGCTATTTGCGCTGGGTCGCGTCCGCGCGCACCCGGCAATGCTTCACGGCGGCTAGTTTGAGCGTAGCCGCCTGAAAGTGACAACCCTGGAGTGTCCGGTTTGATTGTCTTCCGTTACCTGTCCCGTGAAGTGCTGATCACCATGAGCGCGGTGAGCGCCGTGCTGCTGGTGATCATCATGAGCGGCCGTTTCATCAAGTACCTGGCGCAGGCGGCCCAAGGCCTGCTCGATCCGGGTTCGCTGTTCATGATCATGGGCGTGCGCCTGCCGGGCTTTCTGCAACTGATCCTGCCGCTGGGCCTGTTCCTCGGCATCCTGCTGGCCTATGGCCGGCTGTACCTGGACAGCGAGATGACCGTGCTCACCGCCACCGGCATGAGCCAGCAGCGCCTGCTGGCCATCACCCTGGCGCCGGCGCTGTTCATCGCCCTGCTGGTGGCCTGGCTGAGCTTCTGGCTGGCGCCCCAGGGCATCACCCAGATGCAGCTGCTGCTGAACAAGCAGGACGCCATGACCGAATTCGACACCCTGGCGCCGGGGCGCTTCCAGTCGATGCGCGATGGCACGCGGGTGACCTACACCGAAACCCTGGCCAACGAGCGGACCGAGCTGGGCGGCGTGTTCATTTCCGACAAGAACCGCCCCAGCAATGGCAAGGACGGCGGCACTTCGGTGCTGGTCGGCGCCACCGGCGTGCAGGAAATCCACCCTGACGGCAGCCGCTACCTGATCCTCAAGGACGGCTACCGCTACGACGGTACGCCCGGCCAGGCGGATTACCGCGAGATCAAGTACGACACCTACGGCGTGCTGCTGCCCAAGCCGGAAGTGAGCAGCGAGATCGACGATCGCGACGCCATCCCCACCTCCGACCTGATCGGCAGCAATGACCCGCGCATGCAGTCGGAGCTGCAGTGGCGCATTTCCATCCCGCTGCTGGTATTCGTGGTGACCTTCCTGGCGGTGCCGCTGGCGCGGGTCAACCCGCGCCAGGGCCGTTTCCTCAAGCTGTTGCCGGCCGTGCTGCTGTACATGGCGTACCTGGCGCTGCTGATCGCCGGCCGCGGCATGCTCGACAAGGGCAAGGTGCCCATGGCCCTGGGGCTGTGGTGGATCCACGGGATATTCCTGGCCATCGGCCTGCTGTTGTTGTACTGGGAGCCGCTACGGCTGAAGCTGGCCGCCCGACGGGCCAGATCGGGCGGAGTGCTGAAGCATGCGTAAGCTGGATCGTTACATCGGTACCACCGTCTTCGTGTCCATTCTCGCCGTGCTCGGGGTCATCCTCGGGCTCGCCGAGCTGTTCGCCTTCGTCGACCAGCTGGGGCAGATCAGCGACACCTACACCCTGGGCGAGGCGCTCAAGTTCGTCCTGCTGACCGCCCCCAGCCGCGGCTACGACATGCTGCCGATGGCCGCGCTGATCGGCTGCCTGGTGGGCCTGGGGACCCTGGCCAGCAACAGCGAGCTGACCATCATGCGCGCGGCCGGGGTGTCCCTGCAGCGCATCGTCTGGGCGGTGATGAAACCGATGCTGGTGCTGATGTGCGTCGGCATCCTGATCGGCGAGTACGTCGTGCCGGTGACCGAAACCATGGCCCAGAGCGGCCGTGCCCTGGCCCAGAGCGGCAATGGCTCGCAGAGCTCCAAGTCGGGCCTGTGGCACCGTCAGGGCCACGAGTTCATCCACATCAACGTGGTGCGTCCGGATGGCGTGCTGCTGGGCGTGACCCGCTACGACTTCGACGACAACCGTCGCCTGCAGACCGCCAGCTTCGCGCGCCAGGCGGTATTCCAGGACGGCCAGTGGGTGCTCCAGGATGTGACGACCACCGTGCTGCACAGTGCCGAAAAGCGCAGTGAAGTGGTCACTCAGGCCAGTGAAGCGTGGAATATCCAGCTCACCCCGCAACTGCTCAACACCGTGGTGATGGAGCCGGATGCCCTGTCGATCACCGGCCTGTGGAGCTACATCCATTACCTGCAGGAACAGGGCCTGAGCTCCAACCGCTACTGGCTGGCGTTCTGGACCAAGATCCTGCAGCCGCTGGTGACCGCCGCCCTGGTGCTGATGGCGATCTCCTTCATCTTCGGTCCGCTGCGCAGCGTGACCCTCGGCCAGCGGGTGTTCACCGGCGTGCTGGTGGGCTTCACCTTCCGCATCGCCCAGGACCTGCTCGGCCCGTCCAGTCAGGTGTTCAACTTCCCGCCGCTGCTGGCGGTGGTGGTGCCGGCGGCGATCTGTGCGGTGCTCGGCATGCTGTTGTTGCGCAGGGCGGGCTGACCGCGCTGTGGCGACAACGAAAAAGCCGGCGATCGCCGGCTTTTTCGTGTCTGGAGACTGGTGCTCAGCGGCGCCCCTGGGCCGCCTTGCGCACGTCCTTGGGAATCTGGATGACCACGCTTTCCGAGTAGCGGTCCTGCCAGGTGCGCTTGTCCTTGTCCCAGAGCATCCAGAGGAAGCCCAGGCCCAGGCAGGCCCAGGAGCCGATGGCGATGACGAAGCGCAGCAGCGCCTGCATCAGGCTGATCGGCGAACCATTGGCGTTCTGCACGCGGATGCCCCAGACCTGCATGCCCAGGGTCTGGCCGTTGTGGGTCCAGAACTTGGCGAAGAAGGCGAACACGCTGACGAACAGCAGGCTCGACAGCAGCGGATCGCCGATCAGCCCGCCCTGGTCGGCCAGCTGACGCAGCTTCTCGCTGCCATAGATCAGACGCAGCAGCCCCTGCTGGTAAGCCAGGGTGACCACCATCATCAGCGCCACGCAGAGCAGGAAGTCGTAGAACATCGCGGCGAAACGGCGGATGAGCGTGGCGGGCGGGAAGCTTCCCGCGGGCTGGAGCTGCTGCGGCTTGGGCATGGGCATCTTCTGTGACGGTCGGTTTCTGTGACGGGCGTTTTCGGAGACGAACGGAGCGATGGGGCGGGGATTATACGGATTCCGTACTTCGGGCGTGCCCCGCCGGCGGCTGTTCTAAGCTGAGGAGGCCGGCTGCCCATGGGGGGAGTGGCAATGCGTCGCAGCTCGCGGCGCCCGTCGAGCAAGGAACAAGGATGCCGCTACGCAGTTATACCCGACGCCGGCTGCTGCCTCGCCTGGTGTTTTCGCTTTCCATGGCCTTGTTGCCGATGGTGCTGGGCAACGTCCTGATCTATTGGCAGACCTTGCGCAGCCTTTCTGCTGAAGCCCAGACGGCCGCCGCCGAGGCGGTACGCCTGTTCGACGTGATGCTGGGCAACGCTACCGGTGCCGCGCGGGTGGCGCTGCTGCATACCGACTCGAGCTGCGATCATGCGACGCTGGTGCTGCGCGAGCAGGTCGCGGTGGTGCCGTTCGTCCGCTCGGTCAATCTGACCCGCGACGACAACATCTATTGCACTTCGCTGTTCGGCGGCTTCGCTGCGCGGCTGGAGCCTGACCTCTACGTCGCGGGCGAGTTGCGCATGATGGCGGGAAACGAGGTGACGCCGGATTCCGCCCTGTTGATCCTGCGGCGGGTCGAGGGGCGCTATGCCGCGCTGGCCACGGTGGACGGACGCTACCTGAGCAACACCCTGCAATTGGTCGACCAGCGCAGCGACCTGCAGTTGCAGGTCGGCCGGCAATGGATGGATGAAGAGGGGCGGGTCTTCGAGGGGGAGCCGGCGCCCCTGCCGTTGGGGCATGTCGAACTGGCTTCGGAGCGCTATCCCTACCAGGTGATCGGCGGCTTCCCGGCTGGCGCGCAATGGCAACACATTCGCGAGGACTCGCTGCCGCTGGTGGCTTTGATGCTTGCGCTGGGTGGGGTTTCCGGCGTGGTCTGTTTCTGGCTATGGGGTCGCTCGGCCACGCCGAGCCTGGAACTGGAACGCGCGATGATGGCAGGAGAGTTCGTCCCCTATCTGCAGCCGCTGGTGGATGCCAGGGACGGTCACTGGATCGGCGCCGAAGTGCTGATGCGCTGGATCCATCCGCGCGAAGGCATGGTCGGCCCGGACCTGTTCATCCCCCTGGCCGAGCGCTCCGGGCTGATCGTGCCGATGACCCGGGATCTCATGCAGCAGGTGGCGGATGCCCTGGCGCCGCACGGACAGCTGCTGGGAGAGGGGTTCCACCTGGGCTTCAACATCAGCGCATCGCACTGCAGCGATCCGACCCTGCTGGACGATTGCCGCGATTTCAAGTCGCGCTTCCTGCCCCATCGGCCGGAGCTGACCCTGGAGTTGACCGAGCGCGAGCTGATCGCCTCTAGCGAGGTGACCGACGAGTTGTTCGACAACCTGCATGCCCAGGGCATCTACCTGGCCATCGATGACTTCGGTACCGGCAATTCGAGCCTCGCCTACCTGCACCGCTTCAAGGTGGACGCGCTGAAGATCGACAAGAGCTTCGTGGCGATGATCGGTGTCGATGCCCTGTCCCTGCACATCCTCGACAGCATCGTCGAACTCTGCGGCAAGCTGGAGCTGCGGATCGTCGCCGAGGGGGTGGAGACGCAGGAGCAGTGGGACTACCTGGCGCAGCGTGGGGTGGATGTGCTGCAGGGCTACCTGTTCGGCAAGCCGATGGCGCTGGCGGCCTTCATCGAGGCCCTGGTGGCCAGAAACGAAAAAGCCCGCTGAGCAGCGGGCTTTCAAGTGGTGTCCTTCCGAAAGAAGAAGAAGGATGGTGCCCCGGGAGAGACTCGAACTCTCACTCTGTCGCCAGAAACGGATTTTGAATCCGCCGCGTCTACCATTCCGCCACCGAGGCAATGGCGCGGCAGTATAGGGAGAGGCTCTGCGCCGGTCAATCGGCTCGAATGGTCAGAAATGGGCATTTCCAGTAAGATGTGCGCCCCTTCGAGATAGCTCCTTCCATGCGCGTCGCTGACTTTCATTTCGATCTGCCCGAGGCGCTG
Source organism: Pseudomonas nitroreducens (assembly GCF_014204515.1). Lineage (GTDB taxonomy): Bacteria > Pseudomonadota > Gammaproteobacteria > Pseudomonadales > Pseudomonadaceae > Pseudomonas > Pseudomonas nitritireducens_A. Next base: position 104,682 of record NZ_JACHLI010000013.1, read on the forward strand.
ATTGCCCGCCACCCGCTCGCGGAACGCCGCTCCAGCCGTCTGCTGGTGCTGGATGGCCCAAGCGGCGAGCTCAGCCATCGGCAATTCGCTGACATCCTCGGCTTCCTCAAGCCGGGTGACCTGATGGTGTTCAACAACACCCGGGTGATTCCTGCCCGCCTGTTCGGCCAGAAGGCTTCCGGCGGCAAGCTGGAAATCCTCGTGGAACGCGTGCTGGACAGCCACCGCGTACTGGCCCATGTGCGTTCGAGCAAGTCGCCCAAGCCGGGATCGAAGATCCTCATCGATGGCGGTGGCGAGGCCGAGATGCTGCAGCGCCACGATGCGCTGTTCGAGCTGGGCTTCAGCGAGGAAGTGCTGCCGCTGCTCGAGCGCGTCGGCCACATGCCGCTGCCGCCCTATATCGACCGGCCGGACGAAGACGCCGACCGCGAGCGCTACCAGACCGTCTACGCCGAGCGTGCCGGCGCCGTTGCCGCGCCGACCGCCGGCCTGCACTTCGACGAGGCGCTGCTGGAGTCGATCCGCGCCAAGGGCGTGGAGACCGCCTTCGTCACCCTGCACGTGGGCGCCGGCACCTTCCAGCCGGTACGCGTGGAGCGCATCGAAGACCACCACATGCACAACGAATGGCTGGAAGTCAGCCAGGACGTGGTCGACGCCGTGGCCGCCTGCAAGGCGCGCGGTGGTCGGGTGGTCGCCGTCGGCACCACCAGCGTGCGCTCGCTGGAAAGCGCCGCCCGCGATGGCGTGCTCAAGCCGTTCAGTGGCGACACCGACATCTTCATCTTCCCCGGGCGGCCGTTCCACGTGGTCGACGCCCTGGTGACCAACTTCCACCTGCCCGAATCCACGCTGCTGATGCTGGTTTCGGCCTTCGCCGGCTACCCGGAGACCATGGCCGCCTACGCGGCCGCGGTGGAGCAGGGCTATCGCTTCTTCAGCTACGGCGACGCCATGTTCATCACCCGCAATCCGGCACCGCGCGGCCCCGAGGACTGATCCATGAGCTTCATGACATTCGAACTGCTGGCCACCGAAGGCAAGGCCCGTCGCGGCCGCCTGACCTTCCCTCGCGGCGTGGTGGAAACCCCGGCGTTCATGCCGGTGGGCACCTACGGCACCGTCAAGGGCATGCTCCCGCACGACATCGAGGGCATCGGCGCGCAGATCATCCTCGGCAACACCTTCCACCTGTGGCTGCGTCCGGGCACCGAAGTGATCCAGAAGCACGGCGACCTGCATGGCTTCATGCAGTGGAAAGGGCCGATCCTCACCGACTCCGGCGGTTTTCAGGTGTTCAGCCTGGGCGCGCTGCGCAAGATCAAGGAGGAGGGCGTGTACTTCGCCTCGCCGGTGGATGGCGCCAAGGTCTTCATGGGCCCGGAAGAGTCCATGGCCGTGCAGCGCGCGCTGGGTTCGGACATCGTGATGATCTTCGACGAATGCACGCCGTACCCGGCCGAGTTCGACGTGGCCAAGCGTTCCATGGAGCTGTCGCTGCGCTGGGCCAAGCGCTCGAAAGCCGCCCACGGTGACAGCCCGTCGGCGCTGTTCGGCATCGTCCAGGGCGGCATGCACGAAGAGCTGCGCATGCGCTCGCTCGAAGGCCTGCAGGAAATCGGCTTCGACGGCCTGGCCATCGGCGGCCTGTCGGTGGGCGAGCCCAAGGAAGAGATGATCCGCGTGCTGGACTTCCTGCCCCAGCACATGCCGGCTGACAAACCTCGTTACCTGATGGGTGTGGGCAAACCCGAGGACCTCGTGGAAGGTGTGCGCCGGGGCGTCGACATGTTCGACTGCGTCATGCCCACCCGCAATGCGCGCAATGGCCACCTTTTCGTTGACACCGGGGTGATCAAGATCCGCAACGCGGTGCACAAGCACGACGAGTCTCCGCTTGACCCGAGCTGCGATTGCTACACCTGCAAGCACTTCTCCCGCGCCTACCTCTACCACCTGGACAAGTGCGGCGAAATGCTCGGCAGCATGCTCAATACCATCCACAACTTGCGGCATTATCAGCGGCTTATGGCTGGTTTGCGCGAGGCAATCCAACAGGGTACATTGGCGAACTTTGTCGACGCCTTCTACGCCAAGCGCGGCCTACCCGTGCCGCCGCTGGCGGACTGACCTCATCCTTTCGAAAAAGCTTTGTGACAGGAGTTACCCATGAGTTTTCTGATCCCCGCTGCCTTCGCTGACACCGCGGCACCCGCTGCTGCTGCCGGTCCGGCCGGCACCGGCTTCGAGTGGATTTTCCTGGTCGGTTTCCTGGTCATCTTCTACCTGATGATCTGGCGTCCCCAGGCCAAGCGCTCGAAAGAGCACAAGAACCTGCTGTCCGGCCTGCAGAAGGGCGATGAAGTCGTCACTTCCGCCGGTATCGCCGGCAAGGTGACCAAGGTGGCTGATGACTTCGTCGTCGTCGAGGTTTCCGACAACGTCGAGCTGAAGTTCCAGAAGGCCGCGATCGCCGCCACCCTGCCGAAAGGCACCCTGAAGGCGATCTGATCCACCCCATAGAAACCCAACCGACGGGGCGCAAGATGCGCCCCGCGTCATAACGGGCGGTGTCATGCTCAACAAGTATCCCCTGTGGAAGTATCTGCTGATCCTGGCGGTCCTGGCCGTCGGTTTCATCTATTCCGCACCCAACCTCTATCCGGACGATCCGGCCGTCCAGATCAGCGGCGCGAGCACCGCGCTGCAGATTACCCAGGCCGACGTCGACAAGGCCGGCAAGGCGCTGACCGACGCGGGCATCGCCGTGAAGGCCGGCTCGCTGGGCAAGAACAGCGGCCTGATCCGTCTGGTGAAACAGGAAGACCAGCTGCCGGCCAAGGACATCGTTCGCCGCGCGCTGGGTGACGACTACGTGGTCGCCCTGAACCTGGCCCAGACCACGCCGAACTGGCTGCGCAACATCGCCGCCCACCCGATGAAGCTGGGTCTGGACCTGTCCGGTGGTGTGCACTTCCTGCTGGAAGTGGACATGGACAAGGCCGTCGATGCGCGCATGAAGGTCTACGAAAGCGAGATCAAGAGCGCGCTGCGTAAAGAGCGCGTGCGCTACCGCAGCCTGCCGGTGCAGGACAGCGGCATCCAGCTGGGCTTCACCGAAGAGGCCGACCTGGACAAGTCCAAGGCGATCATCGCCAAGGACTACCGCGATTTCGAGGTCAACCAGAGCGAGCGCAACGGCATGCAGGTCCTGCGCCTGACCATGACCGCGACCAAGCTGGCGGAAATCCGCGAATACTCGATCAAGCAGAACCTCACCACCGTCCGCAACCGCGTGAACGAGCTGGGCGTTTCCGAACCGCTGGTACAGCGCCAGGGCGCCAACCGCATCGTCGTCGAGCTGCCGGGCGTGCAGGACACCGCCGAAGCCAAGCGCATCCTCGGCAAGACCGCCAACCTGGAGTTCCGCCTGGCCGCCGAGCCGGACGCGCTCAAGTCCACCACCGAAACCCTCGAGTTCCGTGAGCCGCGCCGTCCGCCGGCGATGCTGGAACGTGGCGTGATCATCACCGGCGACCAGGTCACCGACGCCAGCGCCAGCTTCGACGAGAACGGCCGCCCGCAGGTGAACATCCGTCTGGATGGCCACGGTGGCGAGCTGATGAACCGTGCGACCCGCAACAACGTCGGCCGCAGCATGGCCGTGGTGTTCATCGAGCAGAAGCCGATCACCCGCTACGCCAAGCAGGTGGTTGACGGCGTCGAGCAGGAAGTCGCGGTTCCGGCGTTCAAGGAAGAGAAGCAGATCATCAGCCTGGCGACCATCCAGTCGCCGCTGGGCAACCAGTTCCGCATCACCGGCCTGGATGCTCCGGGCGAATCCTCGGAGCTGGCCCTGCTGCTGCGCGCCGGTGGTCTCGCCGCGCCGATGTACTTCGCCGAAGAACGCACCATCGGCCCGAGCCTGGGCGCGGACAACATCGCCAAGGGTATCGACGCCTCCCTCTGGGGCATGGTCTTCGTGTCCCTGTTCATCATCGTCATCTACCGCTTCTTCGGCGTGATCGCCACCGTCGCCCTGGCCTTCAACATGGTCATGCTGGTGGCGCTGATGTCGATCCTCGGTGCGACCCTGACCCTGCCGGGTATCGCGGGTATCGTGCTGACCATGGGCATGGCGGTGGACGCCAACGTGCTGATCTTCTCCCGAATAAGGGAAGAGCTGGCATCCGGCATGTCGACCCAGCGGGCGATCCACGAAGGCTTCAACCGCGCCTTCACCGCGATCATCGACGCCAACCTGACCTCGCTGCTGGTCGGCGGCATCCTCTACGCCATGGGCACCGGCCCGGTGAAGGGCTTCGCCGTGACCATGTCCCTGGGCATTCTCACCTCGATGTTCACCGCCATCATGGTCACCCGCGCAATGGTGAACCTGATCTACGGCGGTCGCGACGTGAAGAAGCTGTGGATCTAAGGGGCCAGAGATGAATATCAAGATCGGTACTATCAACTTCATGGGCGTGCGCAACATTGCGTTCGCCGCCACCCTGATCCTGACCCTGATCGCCCTCGGCAGCTGGTTCGTCAAGGGCATCAACTTCGGCCTCGACTTCACCGGCGGTACGTCGATCAAGCTGAGCTACGAGCAGCCCGCGGACCTCTCCAAGGTCCGTGAGCAACTGGTCGCCGCCGGCTACCACGAAGCCGTGGTGCAGAGCTTCGGTGATACCAAGGACGTGCTGGTGCGTATGCCCAGCGAAGACCCGGAGTTGGGCAAGAAGGTCGCCGCTGCACTGCAGAAGGCTGACACTTCCAACCCGGCCAAGGTCAACGGCGTCGAGTACGTCGGCCCGCAGGTGGGTGAAGAGTTGCGCGACCAGGGCGGCCTCGGCATGCTCCTGGCGCTGGGCGGGATCCTGCTGTACGTCGGCTTCCGCTTCCAGTGGAAGTTCGCCCTCGGGGCGATCCTCTCGCTGATCCACGACGCCATCATCGTGATGGGCGTGCTGTCGTTCTTCCAGATCACCTTCGACCTCACCGTGCTCGCCGCGGTACTGGCGGTGGTGGGCTACTCGCTGAACGACACCATCGTGATCTTCGACCGGGTGCGCGAGAACTTCCGCGTGCTGCGCAAGGCCAGCCTGATCGACAACATCAACATCTCGACCAGCCAGACCCTGCTGCGGACCATCGCTACCTCGGTATCGACCCTGCTGGCGATCGCCGCGCTGCTGTTCTTCGGTGGCGACAACCTGTTCGGCTTCTCCATCGCCCTGTTCGTCGGCGTGATGGCGGGTACCTACTCGTCGATCTACATCGCCAACGTGGTGCTGATCTGGCTGAACCTGTCCAGCGAGGACCTGATTCCTCCGCCGAGCAAGGAAGCCGACGAGCGCCCGTAATAGAGCGTTTTCGGCCTTCGGCAGAGACTCCCGCTTCGGCGGGAGTTTTTGTTTGTGGGTTTTGTCCTGCTTGATTGTTGGAACTTTCTTACAAATGAGTTGCTCCAAGGCAGGGTAAAGGGCAATGCCCGAATGAGAAGAAAGACCAGGAGATTCATATGAACAAGTCGTTGCTAATCGGTGCTGTGCTGGGCGCTGTAGGCGTGACTGCCGGTGGTGCCGTGGCTACCTACAGCTTGGTGGATCGCGCGCCCGCGTATGCCGAAGTGCTCGCGGTTCAGCCGGTCAAGGAAACCATCAAGAATCCGCGCCAGGTCTGCAAGGACGTGGCGGTGACCCATCAGCGTCCGGTCAAGGACCAGCATCAGATTGCCGGTACCGCGATCGGCGCCATCGCCGGCGGCCTGCTGGGCAACCAGATCGGCGGCGGCAACGGCAAGAAGATCGCTACCGTGGCCGGTGCCATCGGCGGCGGTTATGCCGGCAACAAGGTGCAGGAAGGCATGCAGGAGCGTGACACCTACACCACCACCGAAACCCGTTGCAGCACCGTCAACGACACCAGCGAGAAGGTGGTCGGCTATGACGTGAAGTACCTGCTCGATGGCAAGGCCGGCCAGGTCCGCATGGACCGCGATCCGGGCTCGCAGATTCCGGTCGACAAGAGCGGCCGACTGATCCTGGGTCAGCAATAAGCAGTCGCCAGGTGTGGAACGAAGAAGGCGCCCGATGGGCGCCTTTTTCTTTTACCGGCGTTTGACTGTGGGCGTAGGAGCGGACTCTGTCCGCGATGGTTTGAGATAGGGTGCGGGCCTATCGCGGACAGAGTCCGCTCCTACGCAATGCCGCCGCACTGACGGAGGGCACAAAAAAGCCCGGCAATACCGGGCTTTTTGCATCGCAGCTCAGGCTCAGCGCTTGAGCGAAGCCGGCAGGTGCGGCTGGATGCTGGTCAGCAGCGCCTTGAAGCACTTGGTGTTGCCGGCAACGATCTGGCCCTTTTCGAGGAACTCGTGGCCGCCGGTGAAATCGCTGACCAGACCGCCTGCTTCCTGGATCAGCAGGGCGCCTGCGGCCATGTCCCACTCGGACAGGCCGAATTCCCAGAAGGCGTCATAACGGCCGGCGGCGACGTAGGCCAGGTCCAGGCTGGCGGCGCCGGCGCGGCGGATGCCGGCGGTCTGGCCGACCAGGCTGCGGAACATGCCCAGGTAGGCGTCCAGGTTGTCCATCTGGCTGTCGCGGAACGGGAAGCCGGTACCGAGCAGGGCGCCTTCCAGGCTCTTGCGGTTGCTGACGCGCAGGCGGCGACCGTTCAGTGCAGCGCCACGACCACGGCTGGCGGTGAATTCTTCCTGGCGGACCGGGTCGAGGACCACGGCGTGCTCGAGGCGACCGCGGTATTTGCAGGCGATGCTGACGGCGTAGTGCGGAACGCCGTGGATGAAGTTGGTGGTGCCATCCAGCGGGTCGATGATCCACTGGTAGTCGGCGCCTTCGCCGCTGCCTTCCAGGACGCCGCCTTCCTCGCCCACGATGCCGTGGTTCGGGTAGGCCTTGCGCAGGGCGGTGACGATGCTGAGTTCGGCCGCGCGGTCGACCTCGGTGACGTAATCCTTGGCTTCTTTCTCGTTGACCGACAGGGTATCCAGGCGTTCGATGGAGCGGAAGATCAGTTCACCGGCGCTGCGAGCGGCGCGCAGGGCGATATTCAGCATAGGCTGCATGGAGAGGTCACCTGGGTCGTTAAAGAAAGCCGAACATTCTAGCAGAAAGCCATGGAGTTCATAGAGCGACCTGTCGCCTGCGTGGCGCAAGACCCACTGCTGCGGTAGGATTCCCTCCCTTTTTCGCTTTTCTGTGGAGTCGCGCGTTGCTCGACAAAATTCGCGTGGTGCTGGTCAACACCAGCCATCCCGGCAATATCGGCGGTACGGCCCGTGCGATGAAGAACATGGGCCTGTCGCGCCTGGTGCTGGTCGATCCGATGGATTTCCCCAGCGGCGAGGCGAGCGCCCGCGCTTCCGGCGCCGATGACATTCTCGACGCGGCCGTGGTCGTGCCCACCCTGGAAGATGCCCTGGCCGGCTGCAGCCTGGTGCTCGGTACCAGTGCGCGCGATCGTCGCATCCCCTGGCCGCTGCTCGATCCCCGCGAGTGCGCCACCACCAGCCTGGAACACGTCCAGCAGGGTGGCGAGGTCGCGCTGGTATTCGGTCGTGAATATGCCGGCCTGACCAACGAAGAGCTGCAGCGCTGTCAGTTCCACGTGCACATCCCGGCCAATCCCGAGTTCAGCTCGCTGAACCTGGCCACGGCGGTGCAGGTGCTGGTCTACGAGGTGCGCATGGCCTGGCTGGCCGTTCAGGGACAGCCGACCAAGCAGGAGAAGGTCGAGGCCACTGCGATGCTCAATAGCGTGCCGGTGACCTCTGACGAGCTGGAGCGCTTCTATGCCCACCTCGAATCGACCCTGGTGGACATCCAGTTCCTCGACCCGCAGAAGCCGCGCCACCTGATGTCGCGCCTGCGCCGCCTGTATGGCCGCAGCGGCGTCAGCAAGCTGGAGATGAATATCCTGCGGGGCATTCTCACCGAGACCCAGAAAGCTGCCCGCGGGGAGCTTGCCAAGCGGAGTGATGACGATGTTTGAGCGTGTCCGCGAAGACATTCAGAGCGTTTTCCATCGAGACCCGGCAGCGCGCAACGCCTTCGAGGTGCTGACCTGCTACCCGGGCCTGCACGCCGTCTGGCTGCATCGCCTGGCCCACGGCCTGTGGACCTCCGGCTGGAAGTGGCTGGCACGCATGGTGTCCAACTTCGGCCGCTGGATGACCGGCATCGAGATCCACCCCGGCGCGAAGATCGGCCGGCGGTTCTTCATCGACCACGGCCTGGGCATCGTCATCGGCGAGACCGCCGAGATCGGCGATGACGTGACCATCTACCAGGGCGTGACCCTGGGTGGCACCAGCTGGAACAAGGGCAAGCGCCACCCGACCCTGGCCGACGGCGTGGTGGTGGGGGCGGGCGCCAAGGTGCTCGGCCCGTTCACCGTCGGCGCCGGCGCCAAGGTCGGCTCGAATGCCGTGGTGACCAAGGAGGTACCGCCAGGGGCCACCGTCGTGGGTATTCCGGGGCGCATCATCGCCAAGGATGACGCGGATCAGGCGGCCAAGCGCCAGGCGATGGCAGAAAAGCTCGGCTTCGATGCCTACGGCGTCAGCCAGGACATGCCCGACCCGGTGGCCCGCGCCATCGGCCAGTTGCTCGATCACCTGCAGGCGGTCGATGGCCGCCTGGAAGGCATGTGCCAGGCGCTGACAGCTCTGGGTAGCGATTACTGTGCGAAAGACCTTCCGGTGCTGCGGGAAGAGGACTTCGCCGGTGTGAAAGACCCGGAGAGCAGCCAGTCGGCGCAGTGATGCGCCGACGCCAGCATTGCTGCTAGAATACTGCGCCGCTCGCTGGCTAAATCCGACTAAAGTAATAGGTCTTATAGTTGACTTAAATAGTCGGAAAAGAGCATACTTCCGCCATACCAGCGATTCTTCCGGATGTTCCCATGCGATTGACCACCAAAGGCCGCTATGCCGTCACCGCCATGCTCGATCTGGCGTTGCACGCCCAGCGTGGCCCGGTTTCTCTCGCTGATATCTCCGAGCGCCAGGGTATCTCCCTGTCCTACCTGGAACAGCTGTTCGCCAAGTTGCGCCGTGGCAACCTGGTGGTCAGCGTACGCGGTCCGGGTGGCGGTTATCAGCTGTCCCGCGACATGACCGGCATCCACGTTGCCCAGGTGATCGATGCGGTCAACGAGTCGGTCGACGCCACCCGCTGCCAGGGCCAGGGTGACTGCCACTCCGGCGATACCTGCCTGACCCACCACCTGTGGTGCGACCTCAGCCAGCAGATTCACGAGTTCCTCAGCGGCATCAGCCTGGCCGACCTGGTCGAGCGCCGCGAAGTTCAAGAGGTCGCCCAGCGCCAGGACGAGCGTCGCTGCTCGGGCAGCAAGCCGCTGCGCCTCGACAAGATTGAAGCGTCCGCCATCGACTGAGCGAACGCCCGCCTGTAGGAGTTACCTGATGAGATTGCCGATTTACCTCGACTACTCCGCCACCACCCCGGTGGATCCGCGTGTCGCTCAGAAAATGGCCGACTGCCTGCTGGTTGACGGCAATTTCGGCAACCCGGCCTCGCGTTCCCACCTCTTCGGCTGGAAGGCCGAGGAAGCGGCCGAGAACGCCCGCCGCCAGGTCGCCGAACTGGTCAATGCCGACCCCCGCGAGATCGTCTGGACTTCCGGTGCCACCGAGTCCGACAACCTGGCCGTGAAGGGCGTTGCGCACTTCTACGCGACCAAGGGCAAGCACATCATCACCTCGAAGATCGAGCACAAGGCGGTCCTGGATACCTGCCGCCAGCTGGAGCGCGAAGGCTTCGAAGTGACCTACCTGGAACCGACTCCCGAGGGCATCATCACCCCGGCGATGGTCGAGGCCGCCCTGCGTGACGACACCATCCTGGTTTCGGTCATGCATGTGAACAACGAAGTCGGCAGCATCAACGACATCGCCGCCATCGGCGAGCTGACCCGTGCCCGCGGTATCCTGCTGCACGTCGACGCTGCGCAGTCGGCCGGCAAGGTGGACATCGACCTGGAGAAACTCAAGGTCGACCTGATGTCCTTCTCCGCCCACAAGGTCTACGGCCCCAAAGGCATGGGCGCGCTGTACGTGCGCCGCAAGCCGCGCGTGCGCCTGGAAGCCCAGATGCACGGTGGCGGCCACGAGCGCGGCATGCGTTCGGGTACCCTGGCGACCCACCAGATCGTCGGCATGGGCGAAGCCTTCCGCATCGCCAAGGAAGAAATGCACCAGGAAATGGCTCGCATCGAAGGCCTGCGCAAGCGCTTCTTCGATCAGGTGCAGGACCTGGAAGAGCTGTACCTCAACGGCAGCCCGACTTCCTACGCGCCGAACATCCTCAACGTCAGCTTCAACTACGTCGAAGGCGAGTCGCTGATGATGTCGCTCAAGGATCTGGCCGTTTCCTCCGGTTCCGCCTGCACCTCGGCCTCGCTGGAGCCGTCCTACGTGCTCCGCGCCCTAGGTCGCAACGACGAACTGGCGCACAGCTCCATCCGTTTCAGCTTCGGCCGCTTCACCACCGAAGAAGAAGTCGATTACGCCGCCAAGAAGGTGGTGGAAGCCGTTTCCAAGCTGCGTGAGCTTTCGCCGCTGTGGGATATGTTCAAAGAGGGTGTCGACCTGTCCAAGGTCGAATGGCAGGCCCACTGACCCGCCCCGAAGAAGTGAGGATTAGCCATGGCTTACAGTGACAAGGTCATCGACCACTACGAAAACCCGCGCAACGTCGGCAAGATGAATGCCGAAGACCCGGACGTCGGCACCGGCATGGTCGGTGCGCCGGCCTGCGGCGACGTGATGCGCCTGCAGATCAAGGTCAACGAGCAGGGCGTCATCGAAGACGCCAAGTTCAAGACCTACGGCTGCGGTTCGGCCATCGCCTCCAGCTCCCTCGCCACCGAGTGGATGAAGGGCAAGACCCTGGACGAAGCCGAATCCATCAAGAACACCACCATCGCCGAAGAACTGGCCCTGCCGCCGGTGAAGATCCACTGCTCGGTACTCGCCGAGGACGCCATCAAGGCGGCCGTGCGCGACTACAAGCAGAAGAAAGGTCTGCTCTGAAGCGATTCGTTGAGTAAGGAGTTCCCATGGCCATCAGCATGACCGAAGCCGCCGCCAACCACGTTCGCCGCTCCCTCGACGGGCGCGGCAAGGGCGAGGGCATCCGTCTTGGCGTGCGTACCACCGGGTGTTCCGGGCTGGCCTACGTGCTGGAGTTCGTCGACGAACTGGCAGCCGAGGACCAGGTCTTCGAGAGCCACGGCGTGAAGGTCATCATCGACCCGAAAAGCCTGGTCTACCTCGACGGCACCGAGTTGGACTTCACCAAGGAAGGCCTCAACGAGGGCTTCAAGTTCAACAACCCGAACGTGCGCGGTGAGTGTGGCTGCGGCGAAAGCTTCAACGTCTGAGGCTGGGTGTGGGTAGTCCCTGTCACTTCGCGCTGTTCGACCTGCAGCCGGGCTTCCGGATCGATCTGGAAGCCCTCGGCAACCGCTATCGTGAGCTGGTGCGAACCGTCCACCCGGATCGCTTCGCCGACGCCTCCGAGCGCGAGCAGCGGCTGGCGCAGGCCAAGGCCGCCGAACTCAACGATGCCTACCAGACGCTGAAGAGCGTTCCGCGTCGCGCCCTGTACCTGCTGGCCCTGCGCGGCGATGCACTGCCGCTGGAAGCCACGGTGCAGGACCCGGAGTTCCTCCTGCAGCAGATGCAGCTGCGCGAGGACCTCGAAGACCTGCAGGACAGCGCCGATCTTGACGGCGTGGCGCAGTTCAAGCGCCAGCTGAAGTCCGCCCAGCAGCAGCTGGACGATGACTTCGCTGACTGCTGGGATGACGCCGCGCAGCGTGAACGGGCCGAGCGCCTGGTGCGTCGCATGCAGTTCCTCGACAAGCTGGCGCAGGAAGTGCGGCAGCTGGAAGAGCGACTCGACGATTAATCCGCGTGGCTGCTGCCGCGCCCGATAGCCTGATTAGAAACCGCATGGCCCTACTGCAGATCGCCGAGCCCGGACAGACTCCCCAGCCACACCAGCGTCGCCTGGCGGTGGGGATCGACCTGGGTACCACGAATTCCCTCGTCGCTGCCGTACGCAGCGGCGTTGCAGCACCCTTGCCGGATGAGCGCGGCGAAGTGATCCTGCCCTCGGCGGTGCGCTACCTCGCCGACCGCATCGAGGTGGGCGAGAGCGTTCGCGCCAATGCCTCGCAGGACCCGCTGAACTCCATCATCTCGGTCAAGCGCTTCATGGGTCGCGGCCTGGAAGATGTGAAGCAACTGGGCGGCCAGTTGCCGTACCGCTTCACCCAGGGTGAGTCGCACATGCCCTTCATCGAGACCGTCCAGGGCGCCAAGAGCCCGGTGGAAGTCTCGGCAGAAATCCTCCGTGTCCTGCGCCAGCGCGCCGAATCCACCCTGGGTGGCGAGCTGGTCGGCGCGGTGATTACCGTTCCCGCCTATTTCGACGACGCCCAGCGCCAGGCCACCAAGGACGCCGCGCGTCTGGCCGGCCTGCATGTGCTGCGTCTGCTCAACGAGCCGACCGCCGCTGCCGTGGCCTACGGCCTGGACAAGGACGCCGAAGGCCTGGTCGCCATCTATGACCTGGGCGGCGGCACCTTCGACATTTCCATCCTGCGCCTGACCCGTGGCGTCTTCGAGGTCCTGGCCACCGGCGGCGATACGGCCCTGGGCGGCGATGATTTCGACCACGCCATCGCCGGCTGGATCATCGAGCAGGCCGGTATTTCGGCTGACCTCGATCCGGGTGCTCAGCGCCGCCTGCTGCAGACCGCCTGCGCGGCCAAGGAAGCCCTGACCGACAGCGCCAGCGTTGCCGTTGCCTACGACAGCTGGACCGGCGAGCTGACTCGCGCGCAGCTGGAGGCCCTGATCGATCCGCTGATCCAGCGCAGCCTCAAGTCCTGCCGCCGTGCGGTGCGCGATTCCGGCGTCGAGCTGGAAGAAGTCAGCGCCGTGGTCATGGTGGGCGGTTCCACCCGCGTGCCGCGCGTGCGCGAGCTGGTGGGCGAGCTGTTCGGTCGCGAGCCGCTGACCGATATCGACCCGGACCAGGTGGTCGCCATCGGCGCCGCGATCCAGGCCGATGCCCTGGCCGGCAACAAGCGCGGCGAAGAGCTGCTGCTGCTGGACGTGATTCCCCTGTCGCTCGGCCTGGAAACCATGGGCGGGCTGATGGAGAAGGTGATTCCGCGCAATACCACGATCCCGGTGGCGCGCGCCCAGGAGTTCACCACCTACAAGGATGGCCAGACGGCCATGATGATCCATGTGCTGCAAGGCGAGCGTGAGCTGGTCAAGGACTGCCGGTCCCTGGCGCGCTTCGAACTGCGCGGCATTCCGCCGATGGTGGCGGGCGCGGCGAAGATCCGTGTCAGCTTCCAGGTCGACGCCGACGGGCTGCTGGGCGTGTCCGCCCGCGAGCTGTCCTCGGGTGTCGAGGCGAGCATTCAGGTCAAGCCGTCCTACGGCCTGACCGATGGCGAGATCGCCCGCATGCTGCAGGACTCCTTCCAGTATGCCGGCGACGACATGGCTGCCCGTACGCTGCGCGAGCAGCAGGTCGAGGCCCAGCGCCTGCTGGAAGCCGTGCAGTCGGCGCTGGACGCCGACGGCGAGCGCCTGCTCGACGCTGACGAGCGCGTGGTCATCGATGCCGGCATGGACTCGCTGCGCGAACTGGCTGCCAGCAGCGACGCCGCGGCCATCGAACTTCAGATCAAGCGTCTGTCCCAGCTGACCGACGCCTTTGCCGCGCGCCGTATGGACGCCACCGTCAAAGCCGCACTGGCCGGTCGCCGGCTCAACGAAATCGAGGAATAAGCGAAGATGCCGCAGATTGTCTTTCTGCCCCACGCCGAACACTGCCCCGAAGGCGCGGTGATCGAAGCCCAGCCGGGCGAAACCATCATGAAGGCGGCGCTGCGCAACGGCATCGAGATCGAACACGCCTGCGAGATGTCCTGTGCCTGCACTACCTGCCACGTGGTCGTGCGCAAGGGCTTCAACTCCATGGAAGCCTCCGACGAGCTGGAAGACGACATGCTGGACAAGGCCTGGGGCCTGGAGCCGGATTCGCGCCTGTCCTGCCAGGCGGTAGTGGGCGACACGGACCTGGTGGTGGAAATCCCGAAATACACCATCAACCAGGTGTCCGAAGGTCACTGAGGCGGAGCGTCGACATGAGTCTGAAATGGGTTGATGTGCTCGAAATCGCCATCCAGCTGACCGAAACCAAGCCGGACGTGGACCCGCGCTACGTGAACTTCGTCGATCTGCACCGCTGGGTGCTGGCATTGCCGGAGTTCAGCGACGATCCTTCCCGTGGCGGGGAGAAGGTCCTGGAGGCCATCCAGGCTGCCTGGATCGAAGAAGCGGAATAAAAGCGGCTACAGGCCAAGAGCGGCTGTAGGCTACAGGCGGCAGGCTACAGGTCGGAGCGGCTGTTGTTTTTGCCTGCCGCCTGTGGCCTGCCGTCTGCAGCCGCCCTTATGCTTTTCCCCGAACCCGCGTATAATTCGCGGGTTTTATCTTTAGGTGAGCTGTCGAAAATTTCCCCGAGGGAATTTTCCAGTCGCCGGCCCTGTCGCAGTCGGGCCGGTTTCGCGGCCTTCGCCCCACGGGCGCGGCGCGCGGCAAACCCTAGAATCGCAGGAGCTCCTGGCCACGCCAGGGGCTTCTTGGCATTACCAACCTTGCTTTTCGGAGTTATTTCCATGGCCCTGCAACGTACCTTCTCCATCATCAAGCCCGACGCCGTTTCCAAGAACGTCATCGGCGAAATCCTGACCCGCTTCGAGAAAGCCGGCCTGCGCGTTGTCGCTTCGAAGATGGTTCAGCTGTCCGAGCGCGAAGCTGGCGGTTTCTACGCCGAGCACAAAGAGCGTCCCTTCTTCAAGGACCTGGTTTCCTTCATGACCTCCGGCCCGGTCGTCGTTCAGGTTCTGGAAGGCGAAGACGCCATCCTGCGCAACCGTGAGCTGATGGGCGCCACCGATCCGAAGAAAGCCGACGCTGGCACCATCCGCGCCGACTTCGCCGTTTCCATCGACGAGAACGCCGTACACGGTTCCGACTCGGAAGCTTCCGCTGCTCGTGAAATCGCTTACTTCTTCTCCAGCACCGAGGTGTGCGAGCGCATTCGCTGATCCAGGCGAATGAGCGAGGGTGAATCCATGACTAATACCGCTGTAAAGGCCAACCTGCTGGGCATGACCAAGCCCCAGCTCGAGGAATTCTTCGAGTCCATCGGTGAAAAGCGCTTCCGCGCCGGCCAGGTAATGCAATGGATTCACCACTTTGGCGCTCTCGAGTTCAGCGCCATGACGAACGTCGGCAAGGCCTTGCGCGAAAAGCTCGAGGCCGTTGCCGAAATTCGTCCCCCGGAGATCGTCAGCCAGGACATTTCCGCTGACGGTACCCGCAAGTGGGTGGTGCGCGTGGCTTCGGGCAGTTGCGTCGAGACCGTGTACATTCCCCAGGGCGGCCGCGGCACCCTGTGCGTGTCGTCCCAGGCCGGCTGTGCGCTGGACTGCAGTTTCTGCTCCACCGGCAAGCAAGGCTTCAACAGCGACCTGACCAGCGCCGAGATCATCGGCCAGGTGTGGATCGCCAACCAGTCGTTCGGGACCATCCCGGGCAAGATCGACCGTGCCATCACCAACGTGGTGATGATGGGCATGGGCGAGCCGCTGCTGAACTTCGACAACGTCGTGAGCGCCATGAGCATCATGATGGAAGACCTCGGCTACGGTATTTCCAAGCGCAAGGTGACCCTGTCCACCTCCGGCGTGGTGCCGATGATCGACAAGCTCGCCGAGGTCACCGACGTGTCCCTGGCCCTGTCGCTGCACGCGCCCAACGACGAACTGCGCAACAAGCTGGTGCCGATCAACAAGAAGTACCCGCTCGCCATGCTGCTCGACTCCTGCTACCGCTACATCACGCGCCTGGGCAAGGAGCGCGTGCTGACCGTGGAGTACACCCTGCTGGCCGGCGTCAACGATCAGCCCGAGCATGCTGAGCAGATGATCGCACTGCTCAAGGATTTCCCTTGCAAGATCAACCTGATTCCGTTTAATCCGTTCCCGCATTCGGGTTACGAGCGGCCGAGCAACAATGCCATCCGCCGTTTCCAGGACATGCTGCACAAGAGCGGCTTCAACGTGACCGTTCGTACCACCCGCGGCGACGACATCGACGCCGCCTGTGGTCAGCTGGTGGGCCAGGTGATGGACCGCACCCGCCGCAGCGAGCGCTATATTGCCGTACGTCAGCTGGCCGCCGATGCCGACCAGGCCGTGCCCGCTGCCAACCGAAACTGAACTAGGGAGGATTCCGATGACCCTGCGCGCCGCGCTGTTCTTACTGTTGGCAACCGTGCTGACGGGTTGCGTGACGACCGGTAAACAGGATCCTCTGAAAACCGAGAAGGGCCGGGACGAGGCGCGCGACGCCTACATCCAGCTCGGCATCGGTTACCTGCAGATGGGCAATACCGAGCAGGCCAAGATCCCGCTGCGCCAGGCGCTCGACCTGGACTCCTCCAGCGCCGATGCCCACGCCGCCCTGGCCGTGGTCTACCAGACCGAGATGGAGCCCAAGCTCGCCGAGAGCGAGTACCGCAAGGCGCTGTCCTCGCGCTCGGGCGATGCGCGCATCCTGAACAACTACGCGAGCTTCCTGTTCGAGCAGAAGCGCTATCAGGAAGCCTACGACACCTACATGAAGGCCACCGAAGACGGCCTCTACTCCGAGCGCTCGCGCATCTTCGAGAACCTCGGCCTGGTGAGCATGAAGCTCAACCAGCGCGCCAAGGCCAAGGAGTTCTTCGAGAAGGCCGTGCGTTTGAATCGCGGTTCGCCGGTGGCGCTGATCGAGCTGGCCGACCTGAACTACCAGGATCGCGAGTACGTGCCGTCGCGCGCCTTCTACGAGGAATATCTCAAGCAGGGCCCGCAGACCGCGCGCAGCCTGTTGCTGGGGATTCGACTGGCGAAGATCTTCGACGACCGGGATACCGCGGCGAGTTTCGGCCTGCAGCTGAAGCGCCTGTATCCCGCTTCTCCTGAATACCAGGCATACCAGGCGGATAAATGATGAATACGTCGCAGTCCGATGTCATCGGCACGACCCGCGCCAACCCTGGCGAAACGCTGCGCCAGGCGCGCGAGAACAAGGGCTGGAGCACCGCGCAGGTCGCCGGCCAGCTGAACCTGACCGAGAACGCATTGCGTCAGCTGGAACAGGGTTCGTTCGATCAGTTGCCCGGCCACACCTTCGCCCGTGGCTACGTCCGCGCCTACGCCAAGTTGCTGGGCATGGACCAGGCGCAGATGGTCACCGCTTTCGACCAGTACACCGGTACCGACGCCAGCGGCAGCAATGTCCACAGTCTGGGCCGCGTGGTCGAGCCGGTGCGTCTGTCGCGCAACCTGCTGCGCCTGTTCAGCCTGGTGCTGCTGGCCGTGCTGATCGGCTTCGGCTACTTCTGGTGGCAGGAGCGCGCCTCGCGCCCGGCCGAGACCGGCAGCCTGAACATGGAGCACGTCGAGGTCGAGAGCGCCGACGGCACCACGGAAATCCACACCCTCGACGAGCCCGAGGACCTGGCGGCGAACCAGGAGCAGGGCAATGC
The DNA here is from genome assembly GCF_014204515.1 of Pseudomonas nitroreducens. Lineage (GTDB taxonomy): Bacteria > Pseudomonadota > Gammaproteobacteria > Pseudomonadales > Pseudomonadaceae > Pseudomonas > Pseudomonas nitritireducens_A. The sequence goes on from NZ_JACHLI010000013.1 coordinate 122,366, forward strand.
ACCGAGCGTTCCCGCTGGCGACAGCGGCGAGCCCCAGGCACCGGCAGAGGGCGAGCCCGGCGTGGCAGCCAATCCCGACGCCGCCCCGGCACCGGTTGCTCCGGCACCCACCGAGAGCGCTCCGGCCCAGGTTGCACCGGCCCAGGTTGCAGCGGGCAGCGCCCAGCAGCCGGCTGCTGCCGCGCCTACCGCGCCAGCAGCGCCGACGGCTCCGGTCGAGGCAGCGCCCGTGGCGCCGGCCGCACCGGTCGTGGCCGCTGCCGGCCAGGGGGTGGTCAAGGTTCAATTCAGCGCCGATTGCTGGACCCAGGTGACCGATGCCGATGGCAAGGTCGTGCTGGAAGGTCTCAAGCGCAAGGGTGATTCGCTGGAAGTCGCCGCCAAGGCGCCGGTCCAGCTGCGCCTGGGCTTCGCCCAGGGCGCCCAGGTCAGCTACAACGGCCAGCCGGTCGAAGTCACGCCGGCGCGCGGTGGTACCGCACGCCTGAAGTTGGGTGGACAGTAAGATGCATTGCGAGTCTCCGATCAAACGTCGCCTGTCCCGCAAGATCTGGGTGGGTAACGTGCCGGTGGGTGGGGATGCCCCCATCGCCGTGCAGAGCATGACCAACACCGACACCCTGGACGTGGCCGCCACCGTGGCGCAGATCCGCCGTCTGGAAGATGCCGGCGCGGACATCGTCCGCGTCTCGGTCCCTGACATGGACGCCGCCGAGGCGTTCGGCAGGATCAAGCAGCAGGTGAAGGTGCCGCTGGTCGCCGATATCCACTTCGACTACAAGATCGCCCTGCGCGTCGCCGAACTGGGCGTCGACTGCCTGCGCATCAATCCGGGCAACATCGGTCGCGAAGACCGCGTGAAGGCCGTGGTGGATGCCGCACGTGACAAGAACATCCCGATCCGCATCGGCGTCAACGCCGGTTCGCTGGAGAAGGACCTGCAGAAGAAATACGGCGAACCGACCCCCGAAGCGCTGCTGGAATCGGCCATGCGCCACGTCGACCACCTGCAGCGTCTGGACTTCCAGAACTTCAAGGTCAGCGTGAAGGCCTCCGACGTGTTCATGGCTGTCGCCGCGTACCGCCTGCTGGCCAAAGAGATCGAGCAACCCCTGCACCTGGGCATCACCGAAGCCGGTGGCCTGCGTTCGGGCACCGTGAAGTCCGCAGTCGGCTTAGGCATGCTGCTCGCCGAAGGCATCGGCGACACCATCCGCATCTCCCTGGCCGCCGACCCGGTGGAAGAGATCAAGGTCGGCTTCGACATCCTCAAGTCGCTGCGCCTGCGCTCCCGTGGCATCAACTTCATCGCCTGCCCGAGCTGCTCGCGGCAGAACTTCGATGTGGTGAAGACCATGAACGAGCTGGAAGGCCGCCTGGAAGACCTGCTGGTGCCGCTGGACGTCGCCGTGATCGGTTGCGTGGTCAACGGCCCGGGCGAAGCCAAGGAGGCGCACATCGGCCTCACCGGCGGCTCCCCGAGCAACCTGATCTACATCGACGGCAAGCCGGCGCAGAAGCTGCAGAACGATAACCTGGTGGATGAGCTGGAACGGCTGATCCGCGAAAAAGCGGCCGAGAAGGCCGAGGCCGACGCCGCACTGATCGTGCGCGGCTGACCGCAACAAGGACCCTAAGTGAGCAAGTCCCTGCAAGCCATCCGTGGCATGAACGACATCCTGCCGGAGCAGACCCCGGCCTGGCGCTATCTGGAACGCACCTTCGCCGGTCTGCTGGACGGTTATGGCTACAGCGAGATCCGCCTGCCGATCCTCGAGTTCACCGAGCTCTTCGCCCGCGGCATCGGCGAAGGCACCGACGTGGTCGACAAGGAGATGTACACCTTCCTCGACCGCAACGGCGAATCCCTGACCATGCGTCCGGAAGGCACCGCGGGTTGCGTGCGCGCCGTGCTGGAGCATGGCCTGTCGGGCGGCGGCCAGGTGCAGAAGCTGTGGTACACCGGCCCGATGTTCCGCTACGAAAAGCCGCAGAAAGGCCGCTACCGCCAGTTCCACCAGATCGGCGTGGAAGTCTTCAACCTGCCCGGTCCGGACATCGACGCCGAGCTGATCATCCTCACCTGGCGCCTGTGGCAGAAGCTGGGCATGGCCGACGCCGTGACCCTGCAGCTCAACACCCTGGGCTCCAGCGAAGCGCGCGCGCGTTATCGCGATGACTTGGTGGCCTACCTGCAGGACCGCTTCGACCAGCTCGACGAAGACAGCCAGCGCCGCATGACCACCAACCCGCTGCGCATCCTCGACAGCAAGGTAGAGGCTACCCAGGCCCTGCTGGTCGGTGCGCCGAGCCTGCACGACTACCTGGACGAAGAGTCGCTCGCCCACTTCGAGGGCCTGAAGGCCCGCCTGGACGCGGTCGGCCTGCGCTACGAGATCAACCAGAAGCTGGTGCGCGGCCTGGACTACTACTGCCGCACCGCTTTCGAATGGGTCACCGACAAGCTCGGCGCCCAGGGCACCGTCTGCGGCGGGGGCCGCTATGACGGCCTGGTCAGCCAGTTCGGCGGCAAGCCGACGCCGGGCGTGGGCTTCGCCATGGGCGTGGAGCGCCTGGTGCTGCTGCTGGAAACCCTGGGTGTGGTGCCTGCCGAGCTGAATCGCCCGGCCGACCTCTACGTCTGCGCCTTCGGCGAGACCGCCGAGCTGGCCGCGCTGACCCTGGCCGAGCAGCTGCGCGAGGCCATTCCGGGCATTCGCCTGCTGGTCAACGCCGGCGCCGGCAGCTTCAAGAGCCAGTTCAAGAAGGCCGACAAGAGTGGCGCACAATTCGCCATGATTCTGGGTGACGACGAAGTGGCCAACCGCGTGGTAGGTTTCAAACCCCTGCGTGGCGAGGGCGAACAACAGAATATCGCCTGGGATGCTCTGCCCGAGCACCTGGCTGCCTGCCTCCAGCAGGCCTGAATCGAGCGGATAGGAGTATTGGGGTGAGTAACCGTACCGAAGAAGAACAGATCGCTGACATCAAGGACTGGTGGCAGCGTAACGGCATGCCCCTGCTGACCGGCGCCGCTCTGGCGCTGATCGTGGTGTTCGGCTGGCAGGCCTGGAAAAAGTACCAGACCAACCAGTCCCAGGGCGCTTCCATCATTTACCAGGCCCTGCTGGAGACCGCGCTGAACCCGACCGGCCAGCCCGATACCGCGAAAGTGGCCGAGCTCGCCGGCAAGCTGACCAGCGAATACGGTGGCACCCCGTACGCCCAGTACGGCCGCCTGTTCGTCGCCAAGGTGGCGGTGGACAGCGGCAAGCTGGACGATGCCGCCCTCGAACTCAAGGCCGTGGTCGACAAGCCGGTGGACGCCACCCTCGGCGAGCTGGCCCGTCAGCGCCTGGCCCGTGTCCTGGCTGCCCAGGGCAAGGCCGAGGACGGCCTGAAGCTGCTCGACGGCAATGTCGACAAGGCCTACGTCGCCACCCGCGAAGAACTGCGCGGCGACCTGCTGCTGCAGCTCAAGCGCAATGACGACGCCCGCGTCGCCTACGAGAAGGCCAAGGCTGCCCTGCCGGAAGATGCCGCCGTAGGCGCCCTGCAGATGAAACTCGACGACCTGGCCAAGGGAGACGCCTGAGATGTTGCGTTGGAAACACGTTGCACTGCTGGCACTGACCCTGATGGCTGTGGGTTGCAGCAGCAATAGCAAGAAAGAACTGCCGCCGGCCGAACTGACCGATTTCAAGGAAGAGGTTCGCCTGGACAAGCAGTGGAGCCGCTCGGTCGGTGACGGCCAGGGCGATCTGTACAACCTGCTCGAACCCGCCGTGGATGGCCAGACCATCTACGCTGCGTCCGCCGAAGGCCGGGTCATGGCGATCCAGCGCGAAAGCGGCGAAGTCCTGTGGAAGCAGGACCTCGACCTGCCGATCTCCGGCGCCGTCGGCGTAGGTAACGGCATGGTTCTGCTGGGCACCCTGCGCGGCGACGTGATCGCCCTGGATTCCGGCACCGGCGAGCAGAAGTGGCGCACCAAGGTCAGCAGCGAAGTCCTCGCCGCGCCGGCCACCAACGGTGACGTGGTGGTGGTGCAGACCCAGGATGACAAGCTGATCGGCTTCGATGCCGCCACCGGCAACCAGCGCTGGATCTACGAAGGCACCGTACCGGTGCTGACCCTGCGCGGCACGGGCGCTCCGCTGATCGCCGGTCGCCTGGCGCTGGCCGGTCTGGCCAGCGGCAAGGTCGTTGCCGTGGATGTCGAGCGCGGCCTGCCGGTCTGGGAAGCGCGCGTCGCCATCCCGCAGGGCCGTTCCGAACTGGATCGCGTGGTCGATATCGACGGCGGCCTGCTGCTGGTCGACAACGTGCTCTACGTGGCCAGCTACCAGGGCCGTGCCGCCGCGCTGGACGTGAGCAGCGGCCGCGTGCTGTGGCAGCGTGAAGCCTCCAGCTACGTCGGCGTCGCCGAAGGCACTGGCAGCGTGTTCATCAGCCAGGCCAGCGGTACCGTGGAAAGCCTCGATTCCCGTGGTTCGTCCTCGCTGTGGAGCAACGACGCCCTGGCTCGCCGCCAGCTGTCCGCTCCGGCCGTGTTCTCGAGCAACGTGGTGGTGGGCGATCTGGAAGGTTACGTGCACCTGCTCAGCCAGGTGGACGGTCGTTTCGTCGGTCGCGAGAAGGTCGATGGCGATGGTGTACGGGTTCGCCCGCTGGTAGTCGGCAACTGGATGTACGTGTTCGGCAACAGCGGCAAGCTGGTCGCCTACACGCTCCGCTAAGCTGAGTGTTACTGCCGGCCGCTGCCGTGAAAAACGGCAGCGGCCGTCGTGTTTTCTGAAAATCAAATTTCCTGGAGAGCCGCATGGTTCCCGTAATAGCCCTGGTGGGCCGCCCGAACGTCGGCAAGTCCACCCTGTTCAACCGCCTGACCCGCACCCGCGACGCCATCGTCGCCGAGTACGCCGGGCTGACCCGAGACCGCCAGTACGGCGAGGCCAAGTGGCAGGGCAAGAAATTCATCGTCATCGATACCGGTGGTATCTCCGGTGACGAGGAAGGCATCGATGCGAAGATGGCCGAGCAGTCCCTGCAGGCCATCGAAGAGGCCGATGCCGTCCTGTTCATGGTCGACTCCCGCGCCGGCCTGACCGCCGCCGACGAGATGATCGGCGAGCACCTGCGCAAGAAGAACAAGCGCACCTACCTGGTGGCCAACAAGGTCGACACCGTCGATCCGGACATCGCCCGCGCCGAGTTCAGCCCGCTGGCCCTGGGGCACGCGATCCCGATCGCCGCCGCCCACGGCCGCGGCATCACCCAGATGCTCCAGGAAGCCCTGGGCGAGATGTTCGCGCCCGAGCCGGAAGCGCCGGAAGACAACGACCTGCCCGGCGAGATGGAAGAAGTCGCCGAAGGCGAGGAAGCCAAGCGCATCCCCGGCCCGAGCGAGAAGGATGGCATCAAGATCGCCATCATCGGTCGCCCCAACGTCGGCAAGTCCACGCTGGTGAACCGCATGCTCGGCGAAGAGCGGGTGATCGTCTACGACCAGGCCGGCACCACCCGCGACAGCATCTACATCCCCTTCGAGCGCAACGAAGAGAAGTACACCCTGATCGACACCGCCGGCGTGCGTCGCCGCGGCAAGATCTTCGAGGCGGTGGAAAAGTTCTCCGTGGTGAAGACCCTGCAGGCGATCCAGGACGCCAACGTGGTCATCTTCGTCATGGACGCCCGCGAAGGTGTGGTCGAGCATGACCTCAACCTGCTCGGCTTCGTGCTGGAGACCGGCCGCGCGCTGGTCATCGCGCTGAACAAGTGGGACGGCATGGAATCGGCCGAGCGCGATTACGTGAAGACCGAGCTGGAACGCCGGCTGATGTTCGCCGACTTCGCCGACATCCACTTCATCTCCGCGCTGCACGGCACCGGCGTTGGCCATCTGTACAAATCGGTGCAGGACTCATTCCGTTCCGCCGTGACCCGCTGGCCCACCAGCAAGCTCACGCAGATCCTCGAAGACGCCATCCAGGTCCACCAGCCGCCGATGGTCAACGGCCGCCGCATCAAGCTGCGCTATGCGCACCTGGGCGGCGCCAACCCGCCGCTGATCGTGATCCACGGTAACCAGGTCGATGCTGTACCCAAGGCCTATACCCGTTACCTGGAGAAGACCTTCCGCCGTGTGCTGAAGCTGGTCGGCACGCCGATCCGCATCGAGTACAAGGGTGGTGACAACCCGTTCGAGGGCAAGAAGACCCAGCTCACCGATCGCCAGGTCAACAAGAAGCGCCGCCTGATGTCGCACCACAAGAAGGCCGAGAAGAAGAAGAAGGACAAACGTAAATAACGTCTGTCGGGCTTCAGACCGCAAGCCGCAGGCGATAGAGTAGGGACTTCCCTCTCATCGCCTGCAGCCTGTAGTCACGCCATGCTTACCAGCAAACTGCCGAATGTCGGCACCACCATCTTCACCCGCATGTCCCAGCTCGCCGCACAAAGCGGGGCGCTGAACCTCTCCCAGGGCTTCCCGGACTTTCCCGGCCCTGCGCCGTTGCTCGAAGCCGTCGGCCGCCACGTGATGGCCGGGCACAACCAGTACAGCCCGATGACCGGTCTGCCGGCGCTGCGCGAGCAGGTCGCGCTCAAGGTCGCCAGCCTCTACGGCCGCACTGTCAGCGCCGATGCCGAGGTAACCATCGTTCCCGGCGCCACCGAAGGCATCTTCTGCGCGGTGCAGGCGCTGATCCGCGCTGGCGATGAAGCCATCGTCCTCGACCCCTGCTACGACAGCTACGAGCCCTCGGTGGAACTGGCCGGCGGCCGCTGCGTGCACGTCGCCCTGAGCCAGCCGGACTTCCGTATCGACTGGCAGCGCCTGGCCGATGCCATCACCCCGCGCACCCGACTAATCTTCCTCAACAGCCCGCACAACCCCAGCGGCGCGCTGATCGACCGCGCCGACCTGGATCGCCTGGCCGAGCTGATCCGTGATCGCGAGGTCTATGTGATCAGCGACGAGGTCTACGAGCACCTGATCTATGACGGTGTGCAGCACGCCAGCGTGCTGGCCCACGACGAGCTGTACCCGCGCGCCTTCGTCATCAGCTCCTTCGGCAAGACCTACCACGTCACCGGCTGGAAGACCGGCTACGTGGTGGCGCCGCCAGCGCTGTCGGCAGAGATGCGCAAGATCCACCAGTACGTGAACTTCTGCGGCGTGACTCCGCTGCAGTACGCGCTGGCCGACTTCATGGCCGCGCACCCCGAACACCTGCGCGAGCTGCCGGCGTTCTACCAGACCAAGCGCGATCTGTTCTGCGACCTGCTGGAAGGCTCGCGCTTCACCTTCCAGCGCGCCGCCGGCACCTACTTCCAGGTGGTGGATTACTCGGCGATCCGCCCGGACCTTGATGACGTCGCCATGTCCGAATGGCTGACCACCGAGCACGGCGTCGCCGCCATCCCGGTCTCGGTGTTCTACCAGCAGGCTCCGGCGGACATGCGCCTGGTGCGCTTCTGCTTCGCCAAGAAAGAGGAGACGCTGCGCCAGGCAGCGGAACGACTATGCGCGATCTGACTCAACTGGCCGATCTGAAACTGGCGCTGGTGCAGACCACCCTGGTCTGGCACGACGCCAGGGCCAACCGCGAGCGCTTCGAGGCGTTGCTGGAAAGCGCCCGCGGTGCCGACGTGGTGATCCTCCCGGAGATGTTCACCACTGGCTTCTCCATGGACTCCGAGGCACTGGCCGAGGCGGAGGAGGGCGAGACCTACGCCTGGCTGCGCGAACAGGCTGCCCGGCTCGATGCCGTGGTTTGCGGTAGCGTCATTATCCGCGCAGCAGACGGTAGCCATCGCAACCGTCTGCTCTGGGCGCGCCCGGATGGCGAAATGCAGCATTACGACAAGCGCCATCTGTTCCGCATGGCCGGCGAGCACCAGCACTACACTCCGGGCGAGCAGCAGGTTCTGCTGGAATGGAAGGGCTGGCGGATTCGCCCGCTGGTCTGCTACGACCTGCGCTTCCCGGTGTGGAGCCGTGACGCCCAGGACACCGACCTGCTGCTCTACACCGCCAACTGGCCGGCCGCGCGCCGCCAGCACTGGAACCGCCTGCTGCCGGCGCGGGCCATCGAGAACCTGTGCTACGTCGCGGCGGTCAACCGCGTCGGCGAAGACGGCAAGGGTCACGCCTATTCGGGCGACAGCCAGGTGCTGGACTTCCAGGGCGACAACCTGCTCGCCGCTGGCAACGCCGACGGCGTATTCCAGATTGCCCTGAGCGCGGCGGAGCTGGCGGCTTACCGTGAGCGCTTCCCGGCCAATCTGGATGCGGACGAGTTCGATATCCGCGGGTAGCCGGAGGCCAATCGCGGACGGAGTCCGCTCCTACGAAACCTGACACCGCGTAGGAGCGAACTCCGTCCGCGATGTCTTCGCCCCGCTGAGCACGTACCGGGCGCCAGCAGTAGGATGGTGTGGAGCGAAGCGATACCCATCAATCGCAGCACCGACAGCATGGGTATCGCTCCGCTCCACCCATCCTGCGGTCAGCGTTGACCTGGAATTTCCTCAATAGGCGCTGGCGGTGTTCAACCGCTGGATCGCCTCGTCGCTGAGCTTCAGCTCCACCGCTGCGATCAGGTCTGGCAACTGCTCCAGCTTGGAAGCGCTGGCAATCGGCGCGGTGATGCTCGGGCGGGCCATCAGCCAGGCCAGGGCGACCTGGGTCGGCGTGGCATTCAGCTCGCCGGCCACGGCCTCCAGCGCATCGAGGATGGCGAAGCCGCGTTCGTTCATGAAGTTCTTCACCTTGTAGCCGCGCACGCTGCTCTTGCCCAGGTCGTCCTCGCGGCGGTACTTGCCGGTGAGGAAACCGGCCGCCAGGGAGTAGAAGTTGATTACCCCCAGGCCCAGCTGCTGCACCGTCGGTTCCAGCTGGGTCTCGTAGTTGGCGCGGTCATACAGGTTGTAGTTGGGCTGCAGGCTCTGGTAGTGCGGCAGCTTGAGCCGCGTACAGAGCTCGTGGGCTTCACGCAGGCGCTCGGCGTCAAAGTTGGAGGCGCCGATCCCCCGCACCTTGCCGCGCTCCACCGCCTCGGCGAAGGCACCCATGGTTTCCTCCAGCGAGGTGTGCGGGTCGTCGCAGTGGGACTGGTAGAGGTCGATGTAATCGGTCTGCAGGCGCTTGAGCGAGCGCTCCAGGGCCTGCTCGATGTACACCGCCGACAGCCCCTTATGGCCATTGCCCATGTCCATGCCGACCTTGGTGGCGATGATCACCTGGTTGCGCTTGCCGGTCTTCTTCAGCCATTTGCCGATCAGGGTTTCCGACTCGCCGCCGGCGTGCCCCGGCGCCCAGCGCGAGTAGACGTCGGCGGTGTCGATGCAGTTGAGCCCGGCGTCCAGCAGTGCGTCCAGCAAGCGAAACGAGGTCGCCTCGTCGGCGGACCAGCCGAACACATTGCCGCCGAAGACCAGAGCGGGAATCTTCAGGCCCGATTGTCCGAGTTCGCGTGTACGCATCGGCTTTGGCTCCTCAGGAGATGTGTGGGTTGGGGGATGTGCGGGAACCCTCAGTGTAGACGGGCTGCCGCCTGCCGCGGGGCGGATTGCCCGGCAACCGCACGCCGGCTGGTCTATCATGGCGCCCAGCCCATCTGCCGAGTGCCCGCCATGACCATGACTCCCTACCTGCTGGACCAGCTGGAAACCGCCGACATGCTGTTGATCGACGGTCTGCACGCCTGGCAGTTCGAGCTCAACGAGGCATTGCTGGACCAGGCCGATGCTGCCGCCCATGCCGACCAGCCGTTCGCCAGCGAAGACGTGGTGCTGCAGATCGAGTCCCTGGATGGCCGCGACCGCCGCGAGTGGCGCTTCAGCTACAACCAGGTGATGGAGGCCAGCTACCAGGCCGAGGACGAGACCTGGCTGCTGCAGGCGGGGGACAAGCAGCATCGACTCTGCTGCCTGGGCGCCGTCACCGCCAGCGGCGACGACGAGTAAGCGTCCCCTGACAACGAAGAAGGCCCCGCGAGGGGCCTTTTTCATGGCTCAGAACGCCAGCGGATAGCTGGTGATGAAGCGCACCTCGTCATAGTCGCTGGCGTAGCTGCTGCGTACGGTGGAGGTGCGCATGAGGAACGCCAGCTTCTGCAGCGGACCGCTCTGGATCGTGTAGCCGATATCGGTATCGCGTTCGTACTCGTGGCCGTCGCTCTGGCCGGGGCGCGAGATATCGGTGCCCTTGGTGTAGCGCGTCATCAGGGTCAGGCCCGGCAGCCCGAGGCTGGCGAAGTCGTAGTCGTAGCGCAGCTGGTAGGAGCGCTCCTGCGCCCAGAAGAACCCGCCATTGGTGACCCAGTTGACCAGGTACGGCTGCGGCGTATTGCCCAGCAGCATGGGGAACATGTCTTCGCCGAGCATGCGCTGGTAGGTCGCCGAAAGCATGTGGCCGCCGTGCTTCACGCCGAGCCGCGCGCCATAGGCGCGGTTGTCGATGCGCCCGGCCAGTGCCTGCCCGGATTCCTCATTATTGAAGTAGCTCAGCGTGCCGAGCAGCGCGGTTTTCTCTCCCAGCGGCTGCTTGAAGTTGGCACCGACGTAGTGCTGGTCGTAGATGTCCTGCAGCTGGGCGAAGTAGTAGCTGGTGGACAGGCCGGGTGTCCATTGCGCATCGACGCCGCCCAGGTTCAGCTGGTTGCTGTCCTGGCTGGCAGGGCGGGTGGCCAGGTAGAACGACTCGCGGTCACTGGAGGCGCGAGTGCTGGTGTTCCACAGCTGCGCAACAGTGAATTTGAAGCGCTCCGACTCCTTCGACTCCAGCATCACACCCTGGAAGGTCTGCGGCAGCACGCGCACGTCATCCTGGAAGATCACCGGCAGGCGCGGCTCCAGCAGGCCGACCCGCAGCGTGGTCTTCGAGTAGCGCAACTTGAGCGTGGCGCCGCCACGGCTGAAGTCATCCACCGGCTCGCCGGTGCTGCGGTCATAGGGCAGGTTGCTGTCGTTGCTGGTGCCGGCACCGCCGTCGAGTTTCAAGGCGTAGAAGCCGGTGAAATCGACGCCGACACCGATGGTGCCTTCGCTGAAGCCGGAGCTGAAACGCGCCAGTACGGCCTGGGACAAGCTGCCCGCCTGGGATTGCGCGGCGTTGTCCTGGCGATAGTCGCGCAGCATGTAGAAGTTGCGCAGAGTAGTGTCCAGGCGGCTGTCGTCGATCAGGTCAGCCTGGGCGCAGAGGGGCATCAGCGCGCCGCACAGCAGCGCACCGGTAAAGCGATTACGGAACATCGTCATCTCCTGGCACCGTTCGCCGGGGCGCGGGGCGTCCTGCCGGCGAACGGGCTTGCGTCTTGTCGAGGCGGGCGCGATCAGTTCGCGGTGGCGGCGTTGCCGTTCAGGGCGGCGGCGGCTTCGGGCTGGGCCCGTTGTTCTTCGCCCAGGCTGCGGCGAAAGTGCTTGCGCCCGGCGCCCAGCAACCACAGGCAGAGCAGCCCGGCGAGGGTGACGATGATGCCGATGGACGAGCCGACGGCCTTCGGGTCCTTGAAGTACTGGTCGGTGAGCAGTGCCACCAGGGTGGTGCCGACGCCCAGGCCGATCAGGTTGGAGACCAGCAGGAACAGCGCCGAGACCTGCGCGCGCAGGCGGTTGGGCGTGAGCACCTGCATGGCGGCCGCCGAGGTGGAGATGCAGAAGGCGCAGAAGAACATCGCCGGGCCCATCAGCAGCACCGACAGTTGCAGGCTGCCGGCCGTCACCGAGCCGATGACGAAGGGAATGGTGCAGGCCGCGCCGAGCATGCCGGCGATCATCGCGGCGTCGCTGCGCCCGCGCTTCTGCAGCACGTCCACCAGCCAGCCGGCGCAGAACACGCCAGCGGTGTTGAGCACCAGCAGGATGCCGCCGAGGATGTAGCCCACTTCCAGCGGCGTCAGGCCGTACTGGCGGATGTACATGGCCGGCGCCCAGCCCATCAGCGCGTACTGGCACATGGCGAAGAAGGAGAAGCCCAGGTAATGGCAGGTGAAGGTCGCGCGGTGGCGGCGCAGGAAGCGCAGGCCGTCGCCGATGCTCGCCTTGTGCTGCGAGTGGGTCTCCCTGCGCGCCGGGTCGCGGATGGTCAGCGCGATCAGCAGCGCCACCAGCACGCCGGGCAGGCCGACGATGAAGAACGCGATCTGCCAGGATCGCACCTGGCCCAGCAGGCCCAGGTCGATGGCCGGCACATCGCGCAGCGCCTCGATCACGTAGCCACCGACGAGGAAGGCCAGGCCGCCGCCGAGGAACGCGCCCATGGAATACAGCCCCAGTGCGCGGCCGAGTTTCTCCTTCGGGAACAGGTCGGCGAGCATCGAGTAGGTCGCCGGTGTCAGCGCGGCCTCGCCGACGCCCACGCTCATGCGCGCCAGGAACATCTGCAGGAAGTTCTTCGACAGCCCGCACGCGGCGGTGGCGAGACTCCAGAAAGCGACGCCGATGGCGATGATCCTGACTCGCGAGGAGCGGTCGGCCAGGTACGCGATGGGCAGCCCCATGAAGGCGTAGAACAGCGAGAAGGCCAGCCCGCTGAGCAGGCTGAACTGGGTATCGCTGATCTGCAGGTCGGCCTTGATCGGCTCGATCATCAGCGAAAGGATCTGCCGGTCAACGAAGGAGAAGATGTACGCCACCATGCACAGCACGACGACATACCAGGAATAGCGCGAAGCGCGGACGGATTGCGGGTGGGATTGCGGGTTCACGGTTACTGGCTCCTGAAGCGGGTGAAGGCAGATGGCCAAGCACGTCGAGCTCGTTGTTGTTGTAGGTAACCGGGCGCCTCTGTACGCAAGGCAGGGGCGGCCCAAAGTGTCTGATTGCGTGACACGGTTTTTTGTTTGCCTGCCGTTTCCACGGCAGTGCACGCAAGACTAGGGAAGGGGAGCGGCAGCGGTAATCGGGGCGAGTACCAGCATTGCGGAGACTTCCCCCTAGGGGGCTAGGGGGAATCTTTAGAGGGTGTGAGGCGGGCGGTTCAGATCAGGCCGAGCAGGGCCAGCACGAAGGCACTGCCGAATACCACGGCCATGACCGCGGCGAGGATCAGCAAGCTGACACCCAAGGCGCGCCAGTTGGAGGCGAATTGGCCACCCTGGGCGGCGTGCTGCTCGACTGCGTCGCCGATTATTTGCTTGGCGTAACGATGCATGACGATGACGGCGGCAATGTTGAAGGGCGTGGCGGGGACGCTTTCGGGCAGGAGCAGGGCTGCCAGCAGTATCGCGGCGAATACGCCGATGCCGGTGATCCAGGCATTACGAACCTGAGCATCGCGTCCCAATCGCTTGAGGTTCTGCGCAATGACCCAGGCGCCAGCGACCGGTGTGCCGAACAAGGTGGCGATAACGACGGCGGCGAGACGGTAGAGCGGCTCGCCGGTGGCAACGGCTGGACCATCCTGGAGGACTGCGGTTGGCGTCTGGAAGGGATTTTCCTGCGGTGTGGTCGTCATTTCTCACTCCATTGAAAAAGCCCCGGACGCACGAAGCATCCGGGGCAAAGGGACTTCCTTGATGACCAGCGTAGACCAGGCTTACGCGGCTTTCGCGTGGCCCAGCGTCACGGCGCGGTTCAGGGCGCTGAACAGCGCACGGAAGCTCGCCGTGGTGATGTTTTCATCGATGCCGATGCCGTGCAGCGAACGACCACCCTCGACGCGCAGTTCGATGTAGGCGGCCGCGCGAGCATTGGTGCCGGCGCCGATGGCGTGCTCGTTGTAGTCCATGATCTCGACGTCCACCGGCAGCGAGGCGACCAGGGCTTCCAGAGTACCCTTGCCCTTGCCGTGCCAGCGGTGCTGCTCGCCCTTGTGGGTCACGTCGATGTCGATGGCGCAGACGCCGTTCTCTTCCTGCAGGCGGTAGTTCTTCAGGCCGAAGGGAGACACGGCTTGCAGGTACTCGGTCTGCAGCAGGGTGTAGATCTGCTCGGCGGTCATTTCCAGGCCCAGGCGGTCGGTCTCGTTCTGCACCACCTGGCTGAACTCGATCTGCATGCGGCGCGGCAGGCTGATGCCGTATTCCTGTTCGAGCAGGAAGGTGATGCCGCCCTTGCCGGACTGGCTGTTCACCCGGATCACCGCCTCGTAGCTGCGGCCGATGTCCGCCGGGTCGATCGGCAGGTACGGCACTTCCCATACGGCGTCTTCCTGCTGCTGGGCGAAGCCCTTGCGGATGGCGTCCTGGTGGGAGCCGGAGAAGGCGGTATGGACCAGGTCGCCGACGTACGGATGACGCGGGTGCACCGGAATCTGGTTGCACTCTTCCACCACCTTGCGCACGGCGTCGATGTCGGAGAAGTCCAGTTCGGGGTCGATGCCCTGGGTGTACATGTTCAGCGCCATGGTCACCAGGCAGAGGTTGCCGGTGCGCTCGCCGTTACCGAACAGGCAGCCTTCGACGCGGTCGGCGCCGGCCATCAGGGCCAGTTCCGAAGCGGCCACGCCAGTGCCACGGTCGTTGTGGGTGTGCAGGCTGAGCAGCACGCTGTCGCGCTTGTTGATCTGGCGGCCGAACCACTCGATCTGGTCGGCGTAGTTGTTCGGGGTGGCGCACTCGACGGTGGCGGGCAGGTTGAGGATCAGGCGGTTGGCCGGGGTCGGCTGGAACACCTCTATCACTGCGTTGCACACCTCGACGGCGAAATCGGTCTCGGTGGAGCTGAACACTTCCGGCGAGTACTCGAAGCCCCACTGGGTTTCCGGCGCGGCGTCGGCCAGGCGCTTGATGGTCTGGCCAGCGGCCACGGCGATGGCTTTGACGCCGGCCTTGTCCTGGTTGAAGACGATCTTGCGGAAGCTCGGTGCGCAGGCGTTGTAGTAGTGGACGATGGCCTTCTTCGCGCCTTTCAGCGACTCGAAGGTGCGCTCGATGAGGTCGTCGCGGGCCTGGGTCAGTACCTGGATGGTGACGTCATCGGGAATGTGGTCGTTCTCGATCAGCTCGCGGACGAAGTCGAAGTCGGTCTGCGAGGCGGACGGGAAGCCCACTTCGATTTCCTTCAGGCCGACCTGCACCAGGCACTTGAAGAAGCGCATCTTCTTCTCGGCGTCCATCGGCTCGATCAGCGACTGGTTGCCGTCACGCAGGTCGGTGGACAGCCAGATCGGCGCCTTGTCGATGATCTTGTCCGGCCAGGTGCGGTCGGGCAGGGTGATCTGGGTGAAGGCACGGTATTTCTTCGACGGGTCTTTGAGCATGCTCATGAGCGGAATCCTTGTTCTCTGCGGCCTGCGGGGCCTGCGCGTGAAAATCTGAATGAGGCGAAACGGGGGAGGGGGGCTCAGCCACGCAGTCGCGGGCTGACCAGGCGCAGGCAGGCGTGTTGGCGAAGCAGGATGAGGGTGTGTGCGGTTTTCATGGGTGCCAAGCTAATGGCCTGGGAGACCAATGGCAAGCATTTGGGGAAATTTGGTAGGAAAAGTCCTGATGGCGTGTTTGGTGAGAATTAATTGTCGAAAAATGCCTGTTTCAGCAATTTATCCTGAAGCTTAGCGTTGTGCTTAACTGATTCTGCGTCCTCGTGCCGCAGCGGAGCTTTGTAACTCCATGCGATCATTGCGCACCCGCCCCAGGCGGGGACCTTCCATCCGCAAGGACATTTCGTGATCCGTCGTACTCGACAAGGCGTAGGCACCTGGCTGGCGTTGTTCGCCATGCTGATGATCTATGTCGGCCCGCTGGTCTCCCAGTCGATGCCGATGGATCACGCCATGCCGATGGATCATGTCATGCCGATGGAGCACGGCGCGTCCATGGGGCACGGCAAGGCCAGCGCCCACGACATGGCCGGCCTGGACGACATGGCCTGCTCCGACGGCCAGCGCGCCGCGGGCCATCATGCCGCCCCGGTGTCCCATGGCGAGCAGCCGCTCACCGCCGACGCCTTCATGGAGAAGTGCGGCTACTGCAGCCTGCTGATCCACAGCCCGCCGCTGACGCCGCCGCCGGTGGTAATCGACCACGGACTGCCCGCCGTCGGCGCGCCCGTCGCCCAGTTCGTCTCTTCCGATGTTCCCGCCTCGCCGGTCTTCCCCGGCGCCCGCTCCCGCGCACCCCCGTTCCTGATCGGCTGACCTGTAATCCCGACTCCCCGACCCCGGCGCGGATGCCTGCATTCGCTCATCGCGCCGTGCGAGTACGCGTGGAGCGGGCGTCATCACCGATCATGGAATTCATGGAATGTCCCGCATCCCAATGCGCCGTCGGCAGAGTGCCGTCGGCCTGCGTGCCCTGTGCGCGCTGACCGCCCTTGGCGGTTTCACTGCTGTCCCGGTCATGGCCGAGGAAGAGGATCACTCGGCCCACGTCACTGACGCGTCGGTGACCGAGCTGTCGCCCAGCGTCATCACCGCCGTGGCGCAGAGTTCGCCGCTGACCGTGGTTACCGACCCCAAGCAGCCGCGCCAGCCGATCCCCGCCAGCGATGGCGCCGACTACCTCAAGACCATCCCCGGCTTCTCCGCCATCCGTAATGGCGGCACCAATGGTGACCCGGTGCTGCGCGGCATGTTCGGCTCGCGCCTGAACATCCTCACCAACGGCACCACCATGCTCGGTGCCTGCCCGGCGCGGATGGATGCGCCGACCTCCTATATCTCCCCGGAAACCTTCGACAAGCTCACCGTGGTCAAGGGCCCGGAGACGGTGATCTGGGGGCCGGGTGCCTCGGCCGGGACTATTCGCTTCGACCGCGAGCCGGAGCGCTTCGGCGAGCTGGGCATGCGCGTCAACGGCAGCCTCACCGCCGGCTCCAACGGTCGCTTCGACCGCGTGCTGGACGCCGCCGCGGGCGGACCGCTGGGCTATGTACGGGTCACTGGCAACAAGTCGCAGTCCGATGACTACGAGGACGGCGCCGGCAATACCGTGCCCTCACGCTGGAACAAGTGGAACGGCGACGTGGCCGTGGGCTGGACGCCGGACGCCGACACCCTGGTCGAACTCACCGCCGGCAAGGGCGACGGCGAAGCCCGCTACGCCGGGCGCGGTATGGACGGCTCGCAGTTCAAGCGCGAAAGCCTCGGCCTGCGCTTCGAGAAGTCCAACATCGGCGAGGTGCTCGACAAGCTGGAGGCGCAGGTCTACTACAACTACGCCGACCACGTGATGGACAACTACAGCCTGCGCACGCCCTCTGGTACCGGCATGATGGCCGGCCCCATGGCCGCCAACGTCGACCGCCGCACCCTCGGCGGGCGCCTGGCCGCCACCTGGCGCTGGGACGATTTCAAGCTGATCACCGGAGTCGACGCGCAGACCAACGAGCATCGCCAGCGCAGCGGCATGGGCATCGACACCTATGACGAGCAGCCGTGGGACAAGGACGCCGTGTTCCACAACTACGGCGCCTTCGGCGAGCTGACCTGGTACGCCGCCGACCGCGACCGGGTGATCACCGGCGCGCGCCTGGATCGCGCCTCGGTCAAGGATTACCGGCAGACCACCGGCTCCATGGGCATGCCCAATCCCACTGCCGACGACACCCGCGCCGATACCCTGCCCAGCGGTTTCGCCCGCTACGAGCACGACCTGGCGGATACCCCGACCACTCTCTACGTCGGTCTCGGCCACGTGCAGCGCTTCCCCGACTACTGGGAGCTGTTCTCCCCGGACAAAGGCCCGAGTGGTTCGCTCAACGCCTTCGACAGCATCAAGCCGGAGAAGACCACCCAGCTGGACTTCGGCGCGCAGTATGAGGACGAGAAGCTCAAGGCCTGGGCCTCGGGCTATGTCGGCGTGATCCGCGACTACATCCTGTTCGACTACCAGACCGGCGGCATGATGGGCCGTACCTCCCAGGCGCGGAACGTCGATGCCCGCATCCTGGGCGGCGAGCTGGGTGCGGCCTATGCGCTGACCAGCAACTGGACCGCCGACGGCACCCTGGCCTACGCCTGGGGCAAGAACACCAGCGACGGCAAGGCACTGCCGCAGATGCCGCCGCTGGAGGCGCGCCTGGGCCTGAGCTACGAGCAGGGCGACTGGAGCGCCGGCGGTCTCTGGCGTGTGGTCGCGCACCAGGGCCGGATCGCCCAGGACCAGGGCAACGTGGTCGGCTACGACTTCGACGAAAGCCCCGGCTTCGCGGTGTTCTCGCTCAACGGCGCGTACAAGCTGAGCAAGAACCTCAAGGTCAGCACCGGCGTCGACAACCTGTTCGACAAGGACTACGCCGAGCACCTGAACCTGGCGGGCAACGCCGGCTTCGGCTATCCGGCCAACAATCCCGAATCGATCCACGAGCCAGGGCGGACGTTCTGGACCAAAGTGGACTTCAACTTCTAAGCCCGATCGGCCCCCGCCGCTCGGGGGCCTCCTTGCGTGAGGAGACCAACGAATGCAGCACAAGACATTCGATTTCTACAATCTGGCCTGGCGCTGGCACTTCTATGCCGGGCTGTTCGTCGCGCCGTTCATGATCCTGCTGGCGCTCACCGGAATCATCTACCTGTTCAAGCCGCAGCTCGACCCGCTGATGTACGGCGACCTGCTGCAGGTGAAGCCGGGCGAGGTGCGGCTGTCCGCCGACGAGCAACTGATGCACCTGCATCACCAGAACCCGCAGCTGCAGGTCAGCCAGTACCTGCCGGCGCCGGCGGCCGACCGCAGCGCGCAGTTCGTCGCGCAGCTGGACGGGCGCGAGGTGAATGCCTTCGTCGATCCGTACAGCGGCAAGCTGCTCGGTGTGCAGGACGCCAAGTCCAACCTGCAGGCCATGGCCCGCGCGCTGCACGGCGAGCTGATGATCGGCACCGTCGGTGACCGGCTGATCGAGCTGGCCGCCGGCTGGGGCATCGTGCTGGTGGTTTCCGGCCTGTACCTGTGGTGGCCGCGCAAGCGCTCGTTGCGCGTGCTGCTGTGGCCGGACCTGTCGCGCCGTGGTCGCGCGCTGTGGCGCGAGGTGCACATGGTGGTCGGCTTCTGGGGCTCGTTGCTGATGCTGTTCATGCTGCTCACCGGCATGACCTGGACCGGCTTCTGGGGCAAATCCTTCGCCGACGTGTGGAACCGCTTCCCGGCGGCCATGTGGAACGAGGTGCCCAAGTCGGACCTGGAGGCGCGCACGCTCAACGACGCGCACCGCCAGACCATCCCCTGGGCCATGGAGAACACCCCGATGCCGATGTCCGGCGGAGCCCACGCCGAACACATGGCCCATGGTTCAGGCGGCATGGCGATGCCGCAGATCAGCCTGCAGCAGGTGGTCGATACCGCTGACAAGGCTGGCGTGACGCCCGGTTACGCCGTCGCACTGCCCAAGGGCGAGCAGGGCGTGTTCACCGTCTCGGTGTTCGCCGATGACTCGCGCAACGACGCCACCCTGCACATCGACCAGTACACCGGCAAGGTCCTCGCCGATGTGCGCTGGAAGGACTATGGGCTGGTGGCCAAGGGCGTCGAGTCCGGGGTGATGCTGCACGAAGGCAAGATGTTCGGCCTGTTCAACCAGCTGCTCATGCTCGGCGTCTGCCTGATGATCCTGCTCAGCGCCATCAGCGGCCTGTGGATCTGGTGGAAGCGCCGTCCGCAGGGCCGCCTTGGCGTCCCGCCGATGCCCCACGCGCTGCCGGTGTGGAAGGGCGGGGTGGCGATCATGGTCATCCTCGGCATCGCCTTCCCGCTGGTGGGCGCTTCCCTGCTGCTGGTGTGGGCGCTGGACTGGGCCGTGCTGTCGCGGATCAAGCCGCGCAGCCCGGCGCTGGGCTGAGGCGTGCACTGTTTCAACCTGACGCCTGCTGCGAGGCAGGCTATGCTGCGGCGCGATCATTTCGCCCGCGGCCCACTGGATGGCCGCCATCCCGGCGGACCTGATCACCTGCCAACTGGAGTCTCGAAGATGCGTAAAACCCTGCTCGCTTTCGCTGTCCTGCTGGGCTTCTCCGGCGCCGCCCTGGCCCATGAATACGAGGCTGGCAACCTGCACATCGACCACCCGTGGTCGCTGCTGCTGCCGGCCAACTCGGTGAACGGCGCCGCCTACTTCATCGTGCAGAACCACGGCAAGGAGGCGGACCGCCTGCTCGGCGCCGACACCGACCGCGCCGCCAGCGCCGAGGTCCACCAGCACGTGGAGAAGGACGGCATGATGAAGATGGTGAAGGTCGAGGGCGTGGACATTCCCGCCGGCGGCAAGATCGTCTTCGCGCCCGGCCAGTACCATCTGATGTTGTTCGGCCTGAAGAAGCCGCTCACCGACGGCGAGCGCTTCCCGCTGACCCTGCACTTCCAGAAGGCTGGCGATGTGAAGGTCGAGGTCGCGGTGCAGAAAGAGGCTCCGAAAGGCACGGATATGGGCCACGACATGCACGGCATGCAGATGAACTGATGAGCGACCGGCTCCTGCGCCCACTGGTCTGGGTGCAAGACGGCGAGTGGCTGCTGGGGTTCGACGGCAGCTACTCCAGCGACTCGATCCTGCGCATCGAGAGCGCCGCCGACGGTTTCATCCTGCGCGAGGAGCGGCTGGCCGAGCCGCAGACCAAGCGCTATCCCTTCGCTGACCTGAAGGATGACGTCACGGCGGCCGACTGGACCGCCGTGGTCGTCGACGAAGAAGGCGAGCGCCTGGGCTTCGCCATCGCCCGCTACGAAATCTGGAATCGCCGCGCGGTGCTGGACGACCTGTTCGTCCTCGCCGCCGCGCGTGGCCAGGGCGTCGGCCGGCAATTGCTGGAAGGCTGCCTCGACTGGGCGCGCGGCACCGAGGCGCGCCACCTGTGGCTGGAAACCCAGAACCTCAACCTGCCGGCGGTGGGCTTCTACCGCTCCCGCGGCTTTGCCCTCAGCGGGCTGTCCACCGACCTCTACGACCCGGCGCAGGTGCTGCCCGGGGAGATGGCGCTGTTCTTCAGCTACCCGCTGGCCTGAAGGCCAGGCGCGTATGGCGCGTGGCGAGAATCAACACGAAGCCGATGCAGTAGGCCAGCACGTCCAGCCAGTCCGGCGTCGCGCCCAGCACGATGCGCAGCGCGCGATTGCCGATCTGCCAGTGGAAGGTCGCGGCAAGGAACTGACCGAATTCGATCAGCAGCCCGCAGGCCAGCGCCGCCCCGGCGAGCCAGAGCGCCGGTGCATCGACTGCAGTGCGCAGCAGGCAGTACAGCCAGATGACGGCCAGCACATCGCCGCCGAAACCCCGCAGCCAGCCGAGGTTGGCTCCGGCCGTGGCGAGCCAGACCAGCACGGCGAACCAGAGCAGCGCGAAGATAGCGCTGCGTCCATCGAAACGAAGCCGCATCAGGGCTTGAACGCGCCGATGAAGATCGCCGGATCGACGCGGGCGTCGTTCAGGCTGACGTTCCAGTGCATGTGCGGCCCGGTGGCGCGGCCGGTGGCGCCGACGCGGCCGACCACGCCGCCGCGCGGGACCGCATCGCCAAGCTTCACGTCGATCTTCGACATATGGCAGAACATGCTGATGAAGCCCTGGCCGTGATCGACGAACACGGTGTTGCCGTTGAAGAAGTAGTTGCCGATGAGGATCACCTTGCCGGCGGCCGGCGACTTGATCGGGGTGCCGGCGGGCACGGCGAAGTCCAGCCCGGAGTGCGGGTTGCGCTCTTCGCCATTGAAGAAGCGGCGCAGGCCGAAGGGGCTGGAGAGCGGGCCGTTGACCGGCTTGTCCAGCACCAGGTTGCTCGGCGTACCGGCGCTGAAGCTGCGGTAGGCGGCGGTCTGCTCGGCCAGCTCGCGGTTGATGCGCTTGAGGTCTTCGGGCAGCGGGTTGACCTGACGGGTGTTCTTCAGGGTGATGCGTTGCTCTTTATAGTGCTTGCTGCCCACCTCGAAGCCGAGGTTGCGGCTGGCGCCGCCTTGCTTGACGACGATCTGCTGGCTGCCGGCCTTGGTGGTCAGCGGGATACCGACGATGGCGATCCAGTCGCGGCCTTCCTCGCGTACTACCAATACCGGTTTGCCCTGGTAGGTGGCGGTCGGCGCGGCGGCGTCCTGGCCCAGTTGTACGACGGCAACGCCGCCGGGCACCGGCTTGTTCAGCGTGCGGCTGATGAAGCCGTCGGCGTGGGCGGTCAGGGTGAACAGGGCGGTGATGAGCAGGCAGGAAAGTCGAAGCATGGCGCGATCCGTGGACGTGTCGGCGGACGAAGCGGGCAGTCTACACGGGCCGCTCCGGCGGGCGGGGCCAATTCGTCGAAAGCACGATGGCTCGGCACGCTGTGGTCTTCGTAGGAGCGGACTTCGTCCGCGACAGGTCGGTACCGGACTGGAGGTCATCGCGGACGGAGTCCGCTCCTATGCCCGCTCTCACTGCCGCGCCGGCACGATGGTTCGGTAGGAACTTGTAGGAGCGAGCTTGCTCGCGAACAGCCCCGTTGTGGAGAGGGGGGCGCGAGCAATAACGATGGCGCCCCCTCGCTCCTACAGGTCTCGGCCGTTTCTTCGTAGGTACTGCAAAAACGCTATCGGCGTGGCGAATGTAGGATGGGTGGAGCCTGCGATACCCATGCTGTCCTTGCACGGTGATCGATGGGTATCGCTGCGCTCCACGCCATCCTACAAAGCCTGTCTAGCGACGCAGGCCTTCAAGCTGCTGCCGCCACAGCTGTTCCAGGGCCAGCACCTGCGTCGGGCCATAGATGGCGTGGGGCTTGCCCAGGTGCGCGGCCCACAGCTGGTCGCCGTAGTCGTAGTGCCACCACTCGCTGGAGAGGTTGCTGAAACCGGCCGCCAGCATGGCGTTGAACAGCATCCGCCGGTTGTCGCGCACTCGCCGCTGGGCCTCGTCGGGCTGGGCGATCTGTTCGTAATGGCGGGTGTAGGAGCGCGGCGTCGCTTCGTCGAACAGGCTGCCCATGTCCAGCCAGCGGCCTTCGCTGTCGCACAGGGTCAGGTCGATGGCGCCGCCGGTGAGGTGCGGGCTGGGCGCTTCGGCACGGGTGCTGGGCGGGGCGACGAACTCGCGGGTGCGCCGGGTCAGCTCGCGCGGATCGGCGTCCGGCTCGTGCTGGCGGAGGATGTCGTAGAGCGTGTCGTACAGGTGCTGCTGCACCGCGAACGGCCGCCAGGCGTCGAGGATCACCAGGCGGATGCCGTCGGGCAGCAGGCTGGCAGCGTGCAGCAGGCGCTCGAACACCTCCGTGCGTGCATAGCATTCGGGCTGCGCGTTCGGCACGCCCAGGCGGTGATACGCCGGCCACACTGCGAAACCGGTGGCGATGCTCAGCGCCTGCAGCGGCTGATGGCACTCGACGATGGGCACGCGGAAGGCTTCGGCCCAGTCCGGATCGGGTTGCGCGAGGATCGGTGCGAGCAGGTCGGTCATCGGCAGTCAGTCCAGCAGGGACAGGGTGACGGGCGCCTGGTGGTTGTCCTCCACCCGCACTTCCAGTTCGCCTTCGCCAAGCCTGGCCTTGAGGCGCTGGCCGTTCTGCGTCTGCGTGGCGCTGCGGATGGCATTGCCCTTGTCGTCCAGCAGGATGGCGTAGCCACGGCCGAGGGTCGCCAGCGGGCTGACGATGTGCAGCGTCTGCATCAGGCCGTCCAGGCGCTGGCGCTGTTCGCGCAGGATCGCTTTGGTGGCGCGTGGCAGGCGGGCGCTGAGGTTGTCCAGGCGCTGGCGCAGCAGGGCCAGGTTGCGGCCGGGGTGCTGCGCGGCGAGGCGGGTGTCCAGGCGCGCCACGCGCTCCTGGCGGATCTGCAGCTGGCGCTCGAAGGCGCGGCGCAGGCGCATGTCCAGGTCGTCCAGGCGCTGGGATTGCTGGCGCAGGCGCTCGCCGGGGTGGCGCAGGCGCCGGGCAGTACCTTCCAGGCGCAGGCGCTCGCGGGTCAGGCGGTCCTGGATGCGCAGGATCAGCCGCCGGCGCAGGCTGTCCAGGCGCTGCTGCAGGTCGCCGCTGTGGGGCGCCAGCAGTTCGGCGGCGGCCGAGGGCGTGGGCGCGCGTACGTCGGCGACGAAGTCGCTGATGGATACGTCGGTCTCATGGCCCACGGCGCTGACGATGGGCGTCACGCAGGCGGCGATGGCGCGGGCCACCGGCTCCTCGTTGAAGCACCAGAGGTCTTCCAGCGAACCGCCGCCACGGGCCAGGATCAGCGCGTCGAAGCCCTGGGCGTCGGCCAGCTTCAGCGCGCGGACGATCTGCCCGATGGCCTCGCGGCCCTGCACGGCGGTGGGGATCAGGGTCAGCTCGACCTGCGGTGCGCGGCGGCGGAACACGCTGATGATGTCGCGGATCACCGCGCCGGTGGGTGAGCTGACGATGCCGATGCGCCGCGGATGGGCGGGCAGCTCGCGCTTGCGCTCGGCGGCGAACAGGCCTTCGGCGGCGAGCTTTTCCTTCAGCGCCTCGAAGGCCAGGCGCAGCGCGCCGTCACCGGCGGGTTCGACGGCATCGGCGATCAACTGGTAGTCACCACGCCCCTCGAACAGCGAAACCTTGCCGCGCACCTTGACCGCCAGGCCATCGCGCAGCGCCTGGCGCACGCGCAGGGCGTTCTGCCGGAAAAGCGCACAGCGCACCTGGGCGTTGCTGTCCTTGAGGGTGAAATACATATGGCCCGATGCCGGGCGGGCGAGGTTGGAGATCTCGCCCTCGACCCAGACCTGCGGGAACACGTCCTCCAGCAGGTGGCGGGCGCGCTGGTTGAGCTGGCTGACGGTCAGAACCTCGCGGTCGAGGCCCAGCCGTTGGAAGGGATCATTCTGCATGGCGAAGGATGATAAGCGGCCCCGTGGACAGGGGCCAGCGCGCAAGGCGCAGAAAGGCCTTATTCAGATCGTCAGGTTGCGTTGAGCCGCGCCCCCTGACTGAGATATAATGCCGCGCTTCCATTTTTCCCGATCGGGAGCCCCCGCCATGCTGCGCATCAGCCAAGAAGCCCTCACTTTCGACGACGTCCTCCTGATTCCGGGTTATTCGGAAGTTCTACCCAAGGACGTGAGCCTGAAGACCCGCCTGACCCGAGGCATCGAGCTGAACATCCCGCTGGTGTCCGCCGCGATGGATACCGTGACCGAAGCCCGCCTGGCGATCGCCATGGCACAGGAAGGCGGCATCGGCATCATCCACAAGAACATGAGCATCGAGCAGCAGGCCGCCGAAGTCCGCAAGGTCAAGAAGCACGAGACCGCCATCGTTCGCGACCCGGTCACCGTGACCCCGTCGACCAAGATCATCGAGCTGCTGCAGATCGCCCGCGAGTATGGCTTCTCCGGTTTCCCGGTGGTGGAAGAGGGTGAGCTGGTCGGTATCGTCACCGGCCGCGACCTGCGCGTGAAGCCGAACGTCGGCGACAGCGTGGCCGCGATCATGACGCCCAAGGACAAGCTGATCACCGCCCGCGAGAACACCCCGCTGGAAGAGATCAAGGCGGCGCTCTACGAGAACCGCATCGAGAAGATGCTGATCGTCGACGAGAACTTCTACCTCACCGGCCTGGTGACCTTCCGTGACATCGAGAAGGCCAAGACCTACCCGCTGGCTTCCAAGGACGACGAAGGCCGCCTGCGCGTCGGCGCAGCCGTCGGCACCGGCGCCGACACCGGTGAGCGTGTTTCCGCCCTGGTTGCCGCTGGCGTTGACGTTGTCGTCGTCGACACCGCCCACGGTCACTCCAAAGGCGTGATCGACCGCGTGCGCTGGGTGAAGGAAACCTTCCCGCAGGTCCAGGTCATCGGCGGCAACATCGCCACTGGCGAAGCCGCCAAGGCACTGGCTGACGCCGGCGCCGACGCCGTGAAAGTCGGCATCGGCCCGGGCTCCATCTGCACCACCCGTATCGTCGCTGGCGTCGGCGTGCCGCAGATTTCCGCCATCGCCAACGTCGCCGCTGCCCTGGAAGGCACCGGCGTTCCGCTGATCGCCGACGGCGGCATCCGCTTCTCCGGCGACCTGGCCAAGGCCATGGTGGCTGGCGCCTACTGCGTGATGATGGGTTCGATGTTCGCCGGTACCGAAGAGGCTCCGGGCGAGATCGAGCTGTTCCAGGGCCGCTCCTACAAGTCCTACCGTGGCATGGGCTCGCTGGGCGCCATGGCCGGCTCCACCGGTTCCTCCGACCGCTACTTCCAGGACGCCTCCGCTGGCGCCGAGAAGCTGGTACCCGAAGGCATCGAAGGCCGCGTGCCCTACAAGGGCCAGCTGACCGCCATCGTCCACCAGCTGATGGGTGGCCTGCGCGCCGCCATGGGCTATACCGGCAGCGCCGATATCCAGGACATGCGCACCAAGCCGCAGTTCGTGCGCATCACCGGCGCCGGCATGGCCGAGTCCCACGTCCACGATGTACAGATCACCAAGGAAGCCCCGAACTATCGGGTGGGCTGACGCCCACTGCTCCAGGCTGCAGGCGGCAGGCTACAGGCGACCGAGCCGTAGTCGCCGCGCGGCCACTTTCAACCTGCAGCCTGCGGCCTGAAGCCTGCAGCTGCCTCGCAGAGGCCCCCATGTCCCAAGACATTCACGCTCACCGGATCCTGATCCTCGACTTCGGCTCCCAGTACACCCAGCTGATCGCCCGCCGCGTCCGCGAGATCGGCGTGTACTGCGAAATCCATCCGTTCGACATGAGCGACGAAGACGTTCGCGCCTTCGCCCCGCGCGGCATCATCCTGGCCGGCGGCCCGGAGTCGGTGCACGAAGCCAACAGCCCGCGCGCACCGCAGGCGGTGTTCGACCTCAAGGTGCCGCTGTTCGGCATCTGCTACGGCATGCAGACCATGGCCGAGCAGATGGGCGGCAAGGTACTGGGCTCTGACCTGCGCGAGTTCGGCTATGCCCGCGTCGACGTGGTCGCCAAGGCCCGCCTGCTGGACGGCATCGAGGACTACGTGGGTGCTGACGGCGTATTCGGCCTCGACGTGTGGATGAGCCACGGTGACAAGGTCACCGAGATCCCGGAAGGCTTCCACATCCTCGCCAGCACCCCGAGCTGCCCGATCGCCGCCATGGCCGACGATGCCCGCGGCTACTACGGCGTGCAGTTCCACCCGGAAGTGACCCACACCAAGCAGGGCGGTCGCATCCTCTCCCGCTTCGTGCTGGACATCTGCGGCTGCGAAGCCCTGTGGACCCCGTCCAACATCGTCAACGACGCCATCGCCACCGTGCGCGCCCAGGTGGGCTCGTCCAAGGTGCTGCTGGGCCTGTCCGGCGGAGTTGACTCCTCGGTGGTCGCAGCCCTGCTGCACAAGGCCATCGGCGACCAGCTGACCTGCGTCTTCGTCGACAACGGCCTGTTGCGCCTGCACGAGGGTGACCAGGTAATGGCCATGTTCGCCGAGAACATGGGCGTCAAGGTCATCCGCGCCAACGCCGAAGAGAAGTTCCTCAGCCGTCTGGCCGGCGTCAGCGACCCGGAGCAGAAGCGCAAGATCATCGGCGGCAGCTTCATCGAAGTCTTCGATGAGGAAGCCACCAAGCTGCAGGACGTGAAGTTCCTCGCCCAGGGCACCATCTACCCCGACGTGATCGAGTCGGCCGGCGCCAAGACCGGCAAGGCCCACGTGATCAAGTCGCACCACAACGTCGGCGGCCTGCCCGAAGACATGCAGTTCGAACTGGTCGAGCCGCTGCGCGAGCTGTTCAAGGACGAAGTGCGCAAGATCGGCCTGGAACTGGGCCTGCCCTACGACATGGTCTACCGCCACCCGTTCCCGGGCCCGGGCCTGGGCGTGCGCATCCTCGGCGAAGTGAAGAAGGAATACGCCGACCTGCTGCGTCGCGCGGACCACATCTTCATCGAAGAGCTGCGCAACTTCGACTGGTACCACAAGACCAGCCAGGCCTTCGTGGTGTTCCAGCCGGTGAAATCCGTCGGTGTGGTCGGCGATGGCCGTCGCTACGCCTGGGTCGTGGCCCTGCGCGCGGTGGAAACCATCGACTTCATGACCGCTCGCTGGGCGCACCTGCCCTACGAACTGCTGGAGAAGGTCTCGAACCGCATCATCAACGAGATCGAAGGCATCTCCCGCGTCACCTACGACGTGTCGAGCAAGCCGCCAGCAACCATCGAGTGGGAATGATCGGAAACGTTTAACGTTTCCTTAACGAGGAGCGCGGCAAGCTCGCCGCGTTCCTTGCAGGCGAGGGCGGAGATAGCCGTCCTTGACCTGGCGCATGAGAGGCGTTCGCGCCTTCATGCACAGTTCTCCTGTTTACCGTGCAGCCGGCCGCAAGAGCCTGGCGCCGGGCGCGAAACGCGCCCACCTCCGTGAAAGCCGATGGGGTCGCAAGTCCCTTGTTCTAGGAGTCTGGACCCATGTCGTTTACCCGTAGACAAGTACTCGGTGGCCTCGCTGGCCTGGCCGTCGTCGGCCTGGGCGCCGGTGGCGCGCGCATCTGGCTGGCACGCCCGCAGGTGGCCGCCGAGCACGATTACGAACTGATTGCCGCGCCGCTGGACCTGGAGCTGGTGCCCGGCCACAAGACCCCCGGCCTGGGCTATGGCGGCCAGGCTCCCGGCGTGGAAATCCGCGCGCGCCAGGGCGACTGGCTGCGTGTGCGCTTTACCAACAAGCTGGACGAGCCGACCACCATCCACTGGCACGGCATCCGCCTGCCCATCGAGATGGATGGCGTGCCCTACATCTCGCAGCCGCCGATCCAGCCGGGTGAGAGCTTCATCTACCAGTTCAAGACGCCGGACGCCGGCAGCTACTGGTACCACCCGCACCTGATGAGCAGCGAGCAGCTGGGCCGTGGCCTGGTCGGGCCGCTGATCATCGACGAGCGCGAGCCGACCGAATTCACCAGCGAGAAGATCCTCAACCTGAAGACCTGGCACGTGGACGAGGAGGGCAATTTCACGCCCTTCAGCATTCCCCGCGAAGCCGCGCGCGAAGGTACCCGTGGGCGCCTCTCGACGGTCAACGGAGTACCGACGCCGGTGATCGAGTTGCCGGCTGGCGAGATCGTCCGCGTACGTATCCTCAACCTCGACAGTACCGTGACCTACCGCCTCAACCTGCCCGGCGCCGACGCGAAGATCTATGCGTTGGATGGTCATCCGGTGGAGCCGCGCGATTTCGGCAAGGGGCCGAAGGACCAGTACTGGATCGGCCCGGGCATGCGCCTGGAGCTGGGACTGCGTGGACCGGCGGAAGGCACCGAGCTGTCGCTGCGTAACGGCCCGGTCCGCGTGGCGACTATCCGTGGCGTGGCCAACCCGAACGCGCCCACGGCGAAATGGCCGGCACCGCTGCCGCACAACCCGGTGGCAGAGCCGGACCTGAAGAACGCCGAGACCATCAACTTCAAGTTCGAGTGGGTCGGCGCCAGTTCCGACTATGCCAAGGAGCAGGCCCAGCCGTCGCTGTGGCAGATCAACGGTGTGGCCTGGCAGGGCGGCGAGGAGCACAAGCACAACGCGCCGCCGCTGGCCAAGCTCAAGGAAGGCAACAGCTACATCTTCGTGCTGCGCAACATGACCCAGTACCAGCACCCGATCCACCTGCACGGCATGGCCTTCAAGGTGCTGGATTCGGATCGCCGCGAGATCATCCCGTACTTCACCGACACCTACCTGCTGGGCAAGAATGAGACGGCACGCGTGGCGCTGGTGGCGGATAACCCCGGCCTGTGGATGTTCCACTGCCACGTGATCGATCACATGGAGACGGGGCTGATGGGAACCATCGCGGTGGGCGAGGCATGGTGCGGCTGACCAACAGCAAGGGGCACCCGACGGTGAAGGGGCTGGTGCCGGTCATCGACCGCAGCCAGGACATCCCCTTCATGCGCGAGGCCATGGCGCTGGCCGAACAGGGCGCGGCCCTGGGCGAAGTGCCGGTGGGCGCCGTGCTGGTGCTCGGCGGTCAGGTCATTGGCCGCGGCTTCAACCGGCCGATCACCTCCCACGACCCCAGCGCCCACGCGGAAATGATCGCCATCCGCGAGGCCGCCGCCGCGGCGCAGAACTACCGCCTGCCTGGCAGCACGCTCTACGTCACCCTCGAACCCTGCAGCATGTGCGCCGGCCTGCTGGTGCACTCGCGCATCCAGCGCGTGGTGTTCGGCGCCAGCGAGCCGAAGTCAGGCGTGGTGGTCAGCCGGGGCAATTTCTTCGAACAGGATTTCCTCAACCACCGGGTGCTGGTGGAGGGCGGGGTGCTGGGGGAGGAGTGCAGCGCGATGTTGTCGGCGTTCTTCAAGGCGCGGCGCAAGGGCTGAGCATATCTCCTTTGAGATATTGGGCGTCTTGTCGGGTGTTTTTGCGCCGCTTCGGCGTACGCGTGAACATTGTGTTTCGCCCCCTCGGGCGACCTACTTTGGCAAACGCCCCAAAGTAGGCAAAGGTCTTGCCCCGGACATCCGGTTTTTCGCCTAGGCGAAAAATTCCCTCGTTGAAGCGCAGTTCCAGGGGCACGCGCTGACGGGCCATCCCTGGCCCGACAGCGCTCTCGCGACATCCATGTCGCTCAACCCCTGAAACTCCGCTTCAACGAGGCCTCCTGAACGGGGCCATTCGGCGTGCGCGGACATTTCCCTGGAAGTCTTTAAAAGCCCAAGCCAAAGCCAGGGGCGGGCGAGGCATTGGCTCTTCGTAGGAGCGAGCTTGCTCGCGAACCGCACGGCACGGTATTTCCCTGTAGGAGCGGACCTTGTCTGCGAAATCCATCACCAACAAACCCGAGCCACAGTGAGGTACGTGCTATGCGCAGGCGCGGCCGGTGGGGATTCGCGATGGAGGGGAGGCGCCGGGGAACGGTGGCTACGCACGAGGCGCTCTGAAGGAGGACTGCCTCAGAGCTTCTGATCCCGCCCATCCTCATCATCGGGCTTGGTCTTGTTCACGCCCGGCAGGTGCAGGCCGCTCTCGGCGAGCTGGCCGCCTTCCATCTGCGGCTGGGTCACCCAGGTGAGGATGTCGTAGTAGCGGCGTACGTTCTGCACGAAGTGCACCGTTTCGCCGCCACGCGCATAGCCGTAGCGGGTCTTGCGGTAGTACTGCTTCTGCGCCAGGCGCGGCAGCATCTTCTTCACGTCCAGCCACTTGTTCGGGTTCAGGCCTTCGGCTTCGGCCATCTTGCGTGCGTCGTCCAGGTGGGCGCCGCCGATGTTGTAGGCGGCCAGGGCGAACCAGCTGCGGTCCGGGTCCTTGATGCTGTCGGGCAGCTCGTCCTTGATCTGGGTGTAGTACTTGCTGCCGCCCTGGATGCTCTGCTTGGGGTCCAGGCGGTTGGCCACGCCCATGGCCTGGGCGGTGCGGTTGGTCAGCATCATCAGGCCGCGCACGCCGGTCTTGGAGGTCGCGTCGGGCTGCCACATGGATTCCTGGTAGCCGATGGCGGCCAGCAGGCGCCAGTCGGCCTCCAGCTTGGTACCGCTCTGACGGAAATGCTGTTCGTACTTGGGCAGACGCTGCTGCAGGTGCTGGGCGAAGGTGTAGGCACCGACGTAACCCAGGACGTCCACGTGGCCGTAGTAACGGTCCTTCAGACGTTGTAGCAGGCCGTCCTGCCTGGCCTTGTCGAGGAAGGCGTTGACCTTCTCCAGCAGGCTGTTGTCTTCACCCGACGGCAGCGCCCAGGCCAGGCCGCGGGCGTCGCCGAGGTCGAAGGCAACGCGCACGTTGGGGAAGTACACCTGGTTCATCGCCAGTTCGTTGGAGTCGACCAGGGTCAGGTCGGTCTCGCCGACATCCACCATGCGCAGCAGGTCGACCATCTCGTCGGCGTCGGACTCGCGGTATTCCAGCTTGGGGAACTGCTTCTTCAGCTCGGCCAGCTGCGCGGCGTGGCTGCTGCCTTTGAGGACGACGATGCGCTTGCCGACCAGGTCTTCCGGGCGGGTAGGGCGCTGGGCGCCGTTGCGGTAGACGACCTGGGGGGTGACGTCGAGGTAGGAGTGCGAGTAGCGCACCTGGTTATCGCGCTCGCCGCCAGGGGTCAGGCCGGCAGCTGCCAGGTTCGGCCCGCCGTCGCGGCCGATGCGGTCGTAGAGGTCGTCGATGTTGTCGGCGGTCTCGATCTGCAGCTGCACGCCCAGGCTGTCGGCGAAACGCTTGGCCAGTTCGTACTCGAAACCGGTGTCGCCGTTGCGGTCCTGGAAGTAGGTGGCCGGACTGTTGCGGGTGATCACGCGCAGCACGCCGTCCTTCTGCACGCGCTCGAGGGCCGTCGGGGCTTTCGCCTCGCTACAGCCGGAAAGCAGCAGAAAGATACAGGTCGCCAAGATCCAGGCGGTGCAGCGCACACGGGACACAGTCAGGGCAAGCATCGGGGCAGTATACGCAAAGGCCGCTCGGCGCCATATCTCGACAGCCTGCTGCTTCTCTGCTAGCTGATGCGCCGTTCGTCGGCAATTCTGTCAGCAAGTACCGGCCCGCGGGGCTTTTTCCTACGCCGCCCGAAGGTCTTCGAAGATGAAAGGTATTTTCCGCGGGAGCAGCGGTAAGGAAGGCGCTTGAAAGCTGCCGCCGCGCAACGCTTTACGGTAGAATGCACGGCCTCTGTGGGCCGGCCCGTCCGGCCCCACACACTTCCCCGTCTCCAGAGGCTGTTCCGACAATGCTGATCCTGCGCGGTGCTCCCGCCCTTTCCGCTTTCCGCCACGGCAAACTGCTCGACCTGCTGACCCAGCATGTGCCCGCCGTCACCGGGCTGTATGCCGAGTTCGCGCACTTCGCCGAGATCACCGGAGCCCTCAACGCCGAGGAAGAACAAGTCCTGGCGCGCCTGCTGAAATACGGTCCGAGCGTCCCCGTGCAGGAGCCCGCCGGTCGCCTGTTCCTGGTGCTGCCGCGCTTCGGCACCATCTCGCCCTGGTCGAGCAAGGCCTCTGATATTGCCCGCAACTGCGGCCTGGCGAAGATCGAGCGTATCGAGCGCGGCATCGCCTACTACGTCACCGGCGAGCTGAGCGAGGCCGACGCGCAAGCCGTCGCTGCCCGCCTGCACGACCGCATGACCCAGCTGGTGCTGAACGAGCTGGAAGAAGCTTCGGCCCTGTTCAGCCACGCCCAGCCCAAGCCGCTGACCGTGGTCGACATCCTCGCCGGCGGTCGCGCCGCGCTGGAGAAGGCCAACCTCGAGCTGGGCCTGGCCCTGGCCGAAGACGAGATCGACTACCTGGTGAAGAGCTTCGTCGAGCTGGGCCGCAACCCGCACGACGTCGAGCTGATGATGTTCGCCCAGGCCAACTCCGAACACTGCCGCCACAAGATCTTCAACGCCAGTTGGGATATCGACGGCCAGGCTCAGGACAAGAGCCTGTTCGGCATGATCAAGAACACCTATGAAATGCACCGCGAAGGCGTGCTGTCCGCGTACAAGGACAACGCCGCCGTGATGAAGGGCTACGTCGCCGGCCGCTTCTACCCCAACGCCGAGACCCGCGAGTACGCCGCCAGCGAAGAGCCGGTGCACATCCTGATGAAGGTGGAGACCCACAACCACCCGACCGCCATCGCTCCGTTCCCCGGCGCCTCCACCGGCTCCGGCGGCGAGATTCGCGACGAAGGCGCCACCGGTCGTGGCGCCAAGCCCAAGGCCGGCCTGGTCGGCTTCACCGTCTCCAACCTGAACATCCCCGGTTTCGAGCAGCCCTGGGAAGTGCCCTACGGCAAGCCCGAGCGCATCGTCACGCCGCTGGACATCATGATCGAAGGCCCGCTGGGCGGCGCCGCGTTCAACAACGAATTCGGCCGTCCGAACCTGGCCGGCTACTTCCGTACCTTCGAGCAGGCCATCGCCACCCCGCGCGGCGAGGAAGTCCGTGGCTACCACAAGCCGATCATGATCGCCGGCGGCCTGGGCAACATCCGCGAAGACCACGTGCAGAAGGGCGAGATCTCGGTCGGCGCCAAGCTGATCGTGCTCGGCGGCCCGGCCATGCTGATCGGCCTAGGCGGCGGCGCCGCTTCCTCCATGGCCACCGGCGCTTCCGCCGCTGACCTGGACTTCGCCTCGGTGCAGCGCGAGAACCCGGAAATGGAACGCCGCTGCCAGGAGGTCATCGACCGCTGCTGGCAGATGGGCGAGAACAACCCGATCAAGTTCATCCACGACGTGGGCGCGGGCGGCATCTCCAACGCCCTGCCGGAACTGATCAACGATGGCGGCCGTGGTGGCCGCTTCGAACTGCGCAACGTGCCCAACGACGAGCCGGGCATGAGCCCGCTGGAAATCTGGTGCAACGAATCGCAGGAACGCTACGTGATGTCGGTGGACGCCGCCGACTTCGAGACCTTCAAGGCCATCTGCGAGCGCGAGCGCTGCCCGTTCGCCGTGGTCGGCGAAGCCACCGAAGAGATGCAGCTGACCGTCGCCGACAGCCACTTCGGCAACAAGCCGGTGGACATGCCGCTCGAAGTGCTGCTGGGCAAGCCGCCGCGCATGCACCGTTCGGTCACCCGCGAAGCCGAGCTGGGCGATGATTTCGCCGCCGCTGGCCTGGACCTGGCCGAATCCACCGAGCGCGTACTGCGCCACCCGGCCGTGGCCAGCAAGAACTTCCTGATCACCATCGGCGACCGCACCATCACCGGCCTGGTGGCCCGCGACCAGCTGGTCGGCCCGTGGCAGGTACCGGTGGCCGATTGCGCGGTCACCGCCACCAGCTTCGACGTCTATACCGGTGAAGCCATGGCCATGGGCGAGCGCACCCCGCTGGCCCTGATCGACGCCCCGGCCTCCGGCCGCATGGCGATCGGCGAGACCATCACCAACCTGGCCGCCGCCAGTATCGACAAGATCTCCGAGATCAAGCTCTCCGCCAACTGGATGGCCGCCGCCGGCCACCCGGGCGAGGACGCGCGCCTGTACGACACCGTCAAGGCCGTCGGCATGGAGCTGTGCCCGGCGCTGGGCATCACCATCCCGGTGGGCAAGGACTCCATGTCCATGAAGACCCGCTGGCAGGATGGCGACGCCGAGAAGAGCGTGACCTCGCCGATGTCGCTGATCATCTCCGGCTTCGCCCCGGTCAACGACGTACGCAAGACCCTGACTCCGCAACTGCGCCTGGACAAGGGCGAGACCGACCTGATCGTCATCGACCTGGGCCGTGGCAAGAACCGCATGGGCGCGTCCATCCTCGCCCAGGTCAACGGCCAGATCGGCCGCGCCGCCCCGGACGTCGACGACGCCGAAGACCTGAAAGCCTTCTTCGCCGTGATCCAGGGCCTGAACGCCGACGACCACCTGCTGGCCTACCACGACCGTTCCGACGGCGGCCTGATGGCCACCGTGGTGGAAATGGCCTTTGCCGGTCATTGCGGCCTCGACCTGAACCTCGACGCACTGGCCGACAGCCGTGACGAGCTGACCGCCGCCCTGTTCAACGAAGAGCTCGGCGCCGTCATTCAGGTCCGTAGCGCGGCTACCCCGGAAGTGCTGGCGCAGTTCAGCGCCGCCGGCCTGGAAGACTGCGTCGCGGTCATCGGCCAGCCGGCCAATGGGGGCGACATCGAGCTGTCCTTCAACGGCGAGCGCGTCTACAGCGCCCAGCGTCGCAACCTGCAGCGCATCTGGAGCGAGACCAGCTACCGCATCCAGCGCCTGCGCGACAACGCCGACTGCGCCGACCAGGAATTCGACGGCCTGCTGGAAGAAAACAACCCCGGCCTGTCGGTGAAACTGAGCTTCGACGTCAACGACAACGTCGCCGCGCCTTACATCAAGAAAGGCGTACGTCCGCAGATCGCCATCCTGCGCGAGCAGGGTGTCAACGGTCAGGTGGAAATGGCCGCGGCCTTCGACCGCGCCGGCTTCGCGGCGGTCGACGTGCACATGAGCGACATCCTCTCCGGTCGCATCAGCCTGGAGCAGTTCAAGGGCCTGGTGGCCTGCGGCGGCTTCTCCTACGGCGACGTACTGGGCGCCGGCGAAGGCTGGGCCAAGTCGATCCTGTTCAACGCCCGTGCCCGCGATGGCTTCCAGGCCTTCTTCGAGCGCAAGGACAGCTTCGCCCTGGGCGTGTGCAACGGTTGCCAGATGATGTCCAACCTGCACGAGCTGATCCCCGGCACCGAGTTCTGGCCGCACTTCGTACGCAACCGCTCCGAGCAGTTCGAAGCGCGCGTGGCGATGGTCCAGGTGCAGGAGTCGCAGTCGATCTTCCTGCAGGGCATGGCCGGTTCGCGCCTGCCGATCGCCATCGCCCACGGCGAAGGCCATGCGGAGTTCGAGAGCGAGGAAGCGCTGCTGGAAGCCGACCTGTCCGGCACCGTGGCGCTGCGTTTCGTCGACAACCTGGGCAAGGTCACCGAGAGCTACCCGGCCAACCCGAACGGTTCGCCGCGTGGCATCACCGGCCTGACCAGCCGCGACGGCCGCGTCACCATCATGATGCCGCACCCCGAGCGGGTGTTCCGCGCCGTGCAGAACTCCTGGCGTCCGGATGAGTGGGAAGAGGACGGCGGCTGGATGCGCATGTTCCGCAATGCCCGCATCTGGGTCGGCTGAGTCGGGTCCGATGCTTCACGAGAAAGGGGAAAGCTTCGGCTTTCCCCTTTTTCTTTGTCCGGCCTGCGTGGGAGAGCACCTTGGCTGACGGCGAAATGCTTCCCGAGGTCCGGGCAGTCGAACCGGGCCAGTTTCTGCGCCTTTGCCGTTGCGGGCGCTGCGCCAGCCTGCCGGACGCAGCAGCAGAGTGCGCGGAGGTGCTCGAACTGACCGTCGGTCGCGAGCGCCATCTGCTGCTCTGTCGCTGCGGCTTGTCGGCGAAGCTGCCGTTCTGCGATGGCTCCCATGCGCCCGCGGCGCCGGGACTGAAGGAACGCTGGCGACGTTTCACCGGCGGCTGAGCTCGAAGTCGGTCACAGATTTCAGACAAACTGCGTGGCTGGCGAACAAGGGTTGAACCGGGCGGTCGAAGTTGCACGATGACCTGTCGGTCATATGAGGCAAAGTGCCACTATTTGTGGCAGCATTTGTCAGCCGTGGCGCTCTTTGTCACGGCCGTGTCCCTGTTTCGATCGGAGTCTCCGATGTACAAACTGTGTTTCTACGTTCCGGAAAGCCACCTGGAACCGGTCAAGAAAGCGCTGTTCGCCGCCGGTGCAGGACGCATCGGGGCCTACGACAGCTGTAGCTGGCAGGCCCTCGGACAGGGACAGTTCCGCCCTCTGCAGGGCAGCAACCCCTATATCGGCCAGGCCGGCAGCGTCGAGCATGTCGCCGAGTGGAAGGTCGAGATGGTGGTGGCCGATGAGCTGATCCACGATTCGGTGAAGGCCCTCAAGCAGGCCCATCCCTACGAGACGCCGGCCTATGAGGTCTGGCGGCTGTCGGACATGGTGTTCTGAGCCGACATGAAAAAGGCGCCCGCAGGCGCCTTTTTTCTTGCCGCTCCGCTTACGGGCGGATCTCGATCAGCGTGCCGTCCTTGACCAGGCTCCAGACCTCGCGCATGTCGGCGTTGGTCATGGCGATGCAGCCATTGGTCCAGTCCAGGGTGTTGAAGTACCACTCGGGGTACTCCTCATCCAGCGGGGTGCCGTGGATCATGATCATGCCGCCGGGCGGCAGGCTCTTCTCGCGCGCCTTGGCCACATCGCGGGCATTGGGGTAGGAGATGTGCATGGAGAGGTTGTACTTGTCGCTGGTCTTGCGCCAGTCGACCCAATAGAAACCTTCCGGCGTGCGGTTGTCGCCTTCGGCCAGTTTCGGGCCCTGCGGGCGCTTGCCCAGGGACACACGGTAGCTCTTGAGCACCTTGCCGTTGCTGATGAGGTTCAGTTTGCGCTCGGACTTGAGCACGAGAATCTTGTCGATACGACCGTCGAGCGTGGGCAGCGCGTTGGCTTGCGAGAACGCTGCGAAGGTCAGACAAAGTACGGCAATCAACCAGCGCATCGAGTGGTGTTCCCCGGTAGTTCCTAAAGCCTTAGAGGCGGTAAAAGAGTCTATTAGTTCTTTTTCTGTACAAGCATTGGGAGAATTCCCTCGTTGCGTATCGGGAAAATCTGAAGGCTTCGATCCGCAAGGAAATATTCTAAGGTACGGCCCACAGTGGGGAAAGCCAGCTCCCCCCACGGAATGTCGGATTCTTCGAAGAGTCGGACCTCCAGGCTCTCGTCGCCGGCAAAGAAGTCCAGGTCGGCCAGTTCGGCGCGGAAGAAGATATAAACCTGGCTGATATGCGGCAGATCAAAGACCGTATAAAGCTGCAGGCCGTGGACGCGGGCATTGGCCTCTTCGAGGGTCTCGCGGGCAGCGGCCTGTTCCAGGGTTTCGCCGTTCTCCATGAAGCCCGCCGGCAGCGTCCAGAAGCCCTGGCGCGGCTGGATCGCGCGGCGACACAAGAGGATACGGCCGTCCCACACCGGCAGGCAGCCGGCGACGATCCGCGGGTTCTGGTAATGCACGGTCTGGCACTGGTCGCAGATGTAGCGCGGGCGATTGTCGCCGCTGGGGATGCGCAGGCTCACGCTGGCGCCGCACTGGCTGCAGAAATTCATGCCGCTTCCTTGTTATTGAATGGGGCAATCTTGCGCGCTGCGCGGGGCGTGCAGCAAGGGGCGGGGGTTGGGCAGGGGCGTCTTTCGTGCCATGATCCTTCAATTAAAAGAATCGGCCATTTCCCGCAGGATGTTCGGCATGCTGGACCAGCTGCGCCACCGCATACAGGCGCACACGCCAAGCGATCTCGAAACGGACCACAGCTTCCCCGAAGCGGCGGTCCTGCTCCCCATCACTCCCCAGGAAGAGCTCGTGCTCACCCTGCGTGCGACCGGTCTGTCGACCCACAGCGGCGAAGTCGCCTTCCCGGGTGGGCGGCGTGACCCGGAGGACGCGGACCTGATCCACACCGCCCTGCGCGAAGCCCAGGAGGAGATCGCCCTGCCGCCGGGGCTGGTGGAGGTGGTCGGCCCGTTGAGCACCCTGGTGTCGCGCCACGGCATCCTGGTCAAGCCGTTCGTCGGTTTCGTTCCGGATTTCGTCGAGTACCGGCCCAATGACGGCGAGATCGACGCCGTGTTCAAGGTGCCGCTGGAGTTCTTCCGCGGCGACCCGCGGGAAACCACCCACCGCATCGATTATTTCGGCCGCAGCTGGTACGTCCCGAGCTACCTGTTCGAGGGCTACAAGATCTGGGGCCTGTCCGCGATCATGCTGGTCGAGCTGCTGAACCTGCTGTACGACGCTCGCATCGACCTGCACCAGCCGCCGTCGAAGTTCATCAAGCTGAGCTGAGACCCGATAACAAAGAGCGGCCCCTGCCTGAGGAGAAACCCATGAAGTACCGCCTGGGCTCGTCCCGAGTCGAAACCCATCCGGAAAGCTGGATCGCCCCCAATGCCACGGTGGTCGGCAAGGTGCGCCTCGATGCCGGCGCCAGCGTGTGGTTCAACGCCGTGCTGCGCGGCGACAACGAGCTGATCCACATCGGCGAGCACAGCAACGTGCAGGATGGCACCGTCATGCACACCGACATGGGCTTCCCGCTGACCCTGGGCAAGGGCGTCACCATCGGCCACAACGCCATGCTGCACGGCTGCCAGGTGGGCGACTACAGCCTCATCGGCATCAACGCGGTGATCCTCAACGGCGCGAAGATCGGCAAGTACTGCATCATCGGCGCCAACGCGCTGATCCCCGAGGGCAAGGAAGTCCCCGATGGCTCGCTGGTCATGGGCTCGCCCGGCAAGGTGGTGCGCGAGCTCACCGAGCCGCAGAAGAAGATGCTCGAAGCCAGCGCCGCCCACTACGTACACAACGCCCAGCGTTACGCCCGCGACCTGGCCGAGCAGGAAGATGACTGAAGAACGTCCCGTTGCCTCGCCCTGCGTGCACGTCTGCGCGCTGGACGATGCCGACATCTGCCTGGGCTGCCAGCGCAGCGCCGCCGAGATCACCCGCTGGGGGCTGATGGACAATGCCGAGCGCCGCGAGGTGCTCAAGCGCTGTGAACAGCGCGCCCGCGAGCAGGGCGTGCTGGTCTAGGGCTTCTGCTACATCTGCCATCCCGATTCGAACTTTCCCTTCCCGAGGTTTCCCGCAATGCCCCGTATTGGAACTCCCCTGTCGCCGAGTGCGACCCGCGTACTGCTCTGTGGCTCCGGCGAACTGGGCAAGGAAGTGGCGATCGAGCTGCAGCGCCTGGGCTGCGAAGTCATCGCCGTGGACCGCTACGCGAACGCGCCGGCCATGCAGGTGGCGCATCGCAGCCATGTGATCAGCATGCTCGACGGCGTCGCCCTGCGCGCTGTGATCGAGCAGGAGAAGCCGCACTACATCGTGCCGGAGATCGAAGCCATCGCCACCGCGACCCTGGTCGAGCTGGAGAGCGAAGGCTACACCGTCATCCCCACCGCCCGTGCCGCTCAGCTGACCATGAACCGCGAGGGCATCCGTCGCCTGGCCGCCGAAGAGCTGGGCCTGCCGACTTCGCCTTATCACTTCGCCGACACCTACGAGGACTACGCCGCTGGCGTCGCCGCCGTGGGCTACCCGTGCGTGGTCAAGCCGATCATGAGCTCCTCGGGCAAGGGGCAGAGCGTGCTCAAGTCCGACGCCGACCTGAAGACCGCCTGGGACTATGCCCAGGAAGGCGGCCGCGCCGGCAAGGGCCGTGTCATCGTCGAAGGCTTCATCGACTTCGACTACGAGATCACCCTGCTGACTGTGCGCCACACCGGTGGCACCACCTTCTGCGCGCCCATCGGCCACCGCCAGGTGAAGGGCGACTACCACGAGTCCTGGCAGCCCCAGGCCATGAGCCCGAAGGCGCTGGCCGAGTCCGAGCGCGTGGCCAAGGCAGTTACCGAAGCACTGGGTGGCCGCGGCCTGTTCGGTGTGGAGCTGTTCGTCAAGGGCGATGAAGTCTGGTTCAGCGAAGTCTCGCCGCGTCCGCACGACACTGGCCTGGTCACCCTGATTTCCCAGGACCTTTCCGAATTCGCCCTGCACGCCCGCGCCATCCTCGGCCTGCCGATCCCGGTGATCCGCCAACTGGGCGATTCCGCCTCGGCGGTGATCCTGGTGGAAGGCAAGTCGCAGCAGGTGTCCTTCGGCAACCTCGGCGCCGCCCTCAGCGAGCCGGATACCGCGCTGCGCCTGTTCGGCAAGCCGGAAGTCGACGGCCAGCGCCGCATGGGTGTGGCCCTGGCGCGCGATGAGTCGATCGACGCCGCCCGTGCCAAGGCCACCCGTTCGGCCCAGGCAGTCAAAGTCGAGCTGTGAGCCGCTGGGCGGGGCTGATGTGGTGGGCGGCGGCGGTGCCGTTGCTGCCGCTGGCCCTGCCCATGGCCGTGCGCACCCGGCGCACGGCCTTGCGCCTGGCACCCGCCGCGGGCGTCTGCGAAGGCGTCGCCGGGGCGGAGTTGGCCGGCGAACCCTTTCGTCTGTTGCTGCTGGGTGAATCCACTGTCGCCGGTGTTGGCGCCTCCTGCCTGGACTTCGCGCTGGCCGGCCGACTGGCCCTGGCGCTCTCCAGCCGCCTCCAGCGCCCCGTCGCCTGGCGGGCGGCGGGGGAAAATGGCATCACCGCGGGTGAGGCCTGCGAACGCCTTTTGCCGCGGGTGGCCGAACAGGACTTCGATCTCGTGGCGCTGGTCTTCGGCGTCAACGACACCACCCACTTCAGCTCCAGCCAGCGCTGGCTGGCCTCCCTCGGACAGTTGATCGAGCACTTCCGTGGTCGTGGCGCGCGGGTCGTGTGTACCGCGGTGCCGCCATTGCAGCACTTCACCGCCTTGCCCTGGCTATT
Organism: Pseudomonas nitroreducens; assembly: GCF_014204515.1. Classification (GTDB taxonomy): domain Bacteria; phylum Pseudomonadota; class Gammaproteobacteria; order Pseudomonadales; family Pseudomonadaceae; genus Pseudomonas; species Pseudomonas nitritireducens_A. The sequence goes on from NZ_JACHLI010000013.1 coordinate 163,989, forward strand.
GCGGCAACTGCTGGGCTGGCGCGCGACGCTGCTGGATCGCCAGCTCAGCGCCCTGGCGCTGGCGCAGGGCGCCGGCTATTGCGGGGTGAGCCTGGAGATGCAGCCGCAGTTCCTGGCCATCGACGGCTATCACCCGTCGGCGCTGGGCTACCAGGTCTGGGGCGAGCATCTGGCGCAGTGGCTGGTCTCGCAAACCTGACCTTGTCATTGCTAGACGTCCACGAAAAGCATCGCGGACAGAGCCCGCTCCTACGAAAGTGCCAGGCAGCGTAGGAGCGGATTTATCCGCGAAAGCCTCAGCGGATATCGTTCAGGTCATCCCCGCGGGTCTCGCGCAGGCACAGCACCGCCAGCAGGCTGAGCGCTGCCGCGACCGAGACATAGCCGCCGACCCAGCTCAAGCCGCCCATGCCCACCAGCTTCTGCGCGATGTACGGCGCCACCGAGGCGCCGAGGATGCCGCCCAGGTTGTAGGCTGCCGACGCGCCGGTGTAGCGCACGTGGGTGGGGAAGAGTTCCGGCAGCAGCGCGCCCATGGGGGCGAACGTCACGCCCATGAGGAACAGTTCCAGCGACAGGAACACCGCGACTTCCACCGACGAGCCCTGGCTCAGCAGCGGCTCCATGGCGAAGCCCGAGGCGATGGCGGCGACGCAGCCGACGATCAGCACCGGCTTGCGCCCGAAGCGGTCGCTCAGCCAGGCGGAGACTGGCGTTGCAGCGGCCATGAAGAGCACGGCGATGCACAGCAGGCCGAGGAAGTCCTCACGGCTGTAGCCCAGGGTGCTGACGCCGTAGCTCAGCGAGAACACCGTGGAGATATAGAAGAGGGCGTAGCACACCACCATCGCCAGCGCGCCCAGCAGGGTCGGGCGCCAGTGTCTGGCGAACAGCTCGGCGATCGGCAGGCTGGAGCGTTCGTGGCGTTCCATGGCCTTGGCGAACACCGGGGTTTCCACCAGCTTCAGGCGCACATAGAGGCCGACGATCACCAGCACGGCGCTGAGTACGAAGGGAATGCGCCAGCCCCAGGCGCGGAACTGCTCTTCGCTGAGCAGCATGGCCAGGCAGAGGAACAGGCCGTTGGCGGCGAGGAAACCGATCGACGGGCCCATCTGCGGGAACATGCCGAACCAGGCGCGGCGGCCCTTGGGTGCGTTCTCTGTGGCCAGCAGCGCGGCGCCGCCCCATTCGCCGCCCAGCCCCAGGCCCTGGCCGAAGCGCAGCACGCAAAGCAGGATCGGCGCCCAGGCGCCAATGCTGTCGTAGCCCGGCAGCAGGCCGATGAGGGTGGTGGAAATGCCCATCAGCAGCAGCGAGGCCACCAGGGTCGACTTGCGCCCGATGCGGTCGCCGAAGTGGCCGAACAGCGCCGAGCCCAGCGGGCGGGCGAGGAACGCGATGCCGAAGGTGATGAAGGCGCTGAGCGCCTGGGCGGTGCCGGAGGTCTGCGGGAAGAACACCGGGCCGATCACCAGCGCGGCAGCAGTGGCGTAGACGTAGAAGTCGTAGAACTCGATGGCGGTGCCGATGAAGCTGGCCACCGCAACGCGGGTGGTGGAGTTGGTCTGTGCGGCCGGTTGTGCGGCTTCGAGGGTGGCGCTGGTCATACGGGGTCGATCCCTGGCAGTCAGGCGCGGCGACGACTCTTCAGGTCGTGTCCGACGTTTCTTGAGGCATCGCCATGGCGCGAGTGCGAGCGCGGCCCGGGATCGGGGCAGGGGAGGCGCGGCTCGCGGCGGGTCAGGGCGAGGCCGGCTGCTTCGCAAGGCAACGACGCGGGGTCGAGGCTCGGCGGGGCGTGCGATTGACTGGCCGGCGGGACGTCGCGGGTAGCGACGGGCGCCGGTGGGAGGCTGGGTAAGCCGTCCGGATTATAGGGGCGGGCGGGGCGCCTCAGGCAAGTTCGTCGGCGTAGGGCTCTTTCGGCGGTGCGCCGGGCAACCAGGCGCGCACGCTTTTCACCCGGTTCTCGCCCGATTGCAGGATCTCCAGGCGATAGCGGCCGATCTTCAGGCACACCGCGCAATCGGGAATCTGTTCCAGCGCTTCGGTGACCAGGCCGTTGAGGGTCTTGGGGCCGTCGCTGGGCAACTGCCAGCCCAGGGCACGGTTGACGTCGCGCAGGTTGGCCGAGCCGTCGATGACGTAGGTGCCGTCGGCCTGGGGGTGGATATCCGGGTTGCGCAGGGTGTTCTGGTTGCTGAACTCGCCGACTATTTCTTCGAGGATGTCTTCCAGGGTGATGATGCCGATCACCTCGCCGTACTCGTCGACGACGATGCCGATGCGCCGCTTCTGCTTCTGGAAGTTGATCAGCTGGGTCGACAGCGGCGTGCTCTCGGGCACGAAGTAGGGCTCCAGGCACGCGGCCTTGAGGCTGTCCTTGGTCAGCTGGTTGTGGGTCAGCAGGCGGGCGATCTGGCGCATGTGCACCACGCCCTCGACCTGGTTGATGTCGTTGCGGAACACCGGCAGGCGGGTGTGGGTGGTGTTGCGCAGTTGGCCGATGATGGTTTCCAGCTCGTCGTCCAGGTCGATGCCCTGGACTTCGTTGCGCGGCACCATCAGGTCGTTCACCGTGATCTTTTCCAGGTCGAGGATGCTCAGCAGCATGTCCTGGCGGTTGTTGGTGAGCTTCTCCGCGGAATCGGTGACCACGCTGCGCAGCTCGTCGTTGCTCAGCGGCTTGTTGCCCTTCTGGGTCGGGTCGAGGCCGCCCAGGCGCAGCAGGCCGTTGCTGACGCCGTTCATCAGCCAGAGCAGCGGGGTGAACAGCTTCTGCATCCACAGCAGCGGCAGGCTGGCGGGGAAGGCCACGCGCTCGGGGCGCAGGGCGGCGTAGGTCTTGGGGGTGATCTCGCCGAAGATCAGCAGGACCAGCGTCAGCGCCACGGTGGCGATGGCCACGCCGGCCTCGCCCCACAGGCGCAGGGCCAGCAGGGTCGCCAGCGACGAGGCGATGATGTTGACGAAGTTGTTGCCGATCAGGATGGTGCCCAGCAGCCGGTCGGTGCGCAGCAGCAGCCAGCTGGTACGGCGGGCGCCGCGGTTGCCCTGCTTGGACAGGTGGCGCAGGCGGTAGCGGTCGAGGCTGAGCATGCCGGTCTCGACGCTGGAGAAGAACGCCGAGCAGAGGATCAGGAAGATGAGCAGGCCGATCAGGTAGCCGGGGTGGATCTCTTCCATGCGCGCAGGTCCTTCAGCGGCGCATCCGCGCCGCCGTTAGCGTCAGATGTGCAGGATGAATTCCTTGACCAGCTTGCTGCCGAAGTAGGCCAGCATCAGCAGGCAGAAACCCGCGAGGGTCCAGCGGATCGCCTTGTGGCCGCGCCAGCCGAGCTGGTGGCGACCCCACAGCAGCACGCCGAAGACCACCCAGGCGAAGCAGGAGAGGATGGTCTTGTGGGCCAGGTGCTGGGCGAACAGGTTGTCGACGAACAGCCAGCCGGAGATCAGCGACAGCGAGAGCAGCGACCAGCCGCCCCAGAGGAAGCCGAACAGCAGGCTTTCCATGGTCTGCAGCGGTGGGAAGTTGCGGATCAGCCCCGACGGGTGCTTGTGCTTGAGCTGATGGTCCTGCACCAGCAGGAGCAGCGCCTGCACCACCGCGATGGTCAGCAGGCCATAGGCCAGGATCGACAGCAGGATGTGGGCGAGGATGCCCGGCTGCTCGTTGATCGGCTCGATGGTGCCGTGGGGCATCAGCGCGGCCAGCAGGGTGGTCAGCGCGCCCAGCGGATAGAGCACGATCAGCAGGTTGTGCACCGGGATGCGCAGGCAGGCCAGCAGGGTCAGCGCGGTGACGGCGGCGGAGATCAGGCTGGCGGCATTGAAGAAGTCCAGCGTCAGGCCGGCCGGCGTCAGCAGCTCGCGGCTCAGGGCGTAGGCCTGGCAGAGCAGGGCGAGCAGGCCCAGCAGGAGGAGCAGCGGTTTCTGCGGCGGGGTGCGGCGGGCCAGGCTTGCGCCCTGGTAGACGGTGGTGCCGATATAAAGGACGGCGGCGATCAGGCTGGGCAGCAGAGGTTGCATAAGTCCTTGGAACAGTCCTTCGACAAGGGGACCCGAAAGGTGCTGAGTTTGGCACAGATCGCCCGCGCCTAGAAAGCCGCTGAGAACAGTTCGCTTCTGGCCTGCGAAGCCGTCCGCCATCCAGGGATCATCGGCGGTGTTGGCGCTGGCCGCACTTCGCTATAATCGGCCGCTTGCTGACAAGCCAAACTTAGGCCCGACCGGGCTGATTAGGAACGCGCATGTTCGAAAACCTTACAGATCGCCTCTCGCAAACGCTGCGCCACGTCACCGGCAAGGCCAAGCTGACCGAGGACAACATCAAGGACACGCTCCGCGAAGTGCGGATGGCCCTGCTGGAGGCCGACGTGGCCCTGCCGGTGGTCAAGGACTTCGTCGCCAGGATCAAGGATCGCGCGGTCGGCACCGAGGTTTCCAAGAGCCTGACCCCGGGCCAGGCTTTCGTGAAGATCGTCCAGGCCGAACTGGTCGAGCTGATGGGCGCGGCCAACGAGGACCTCGACCTCGCCGCCGCTCCGCCGGCGGTCATCCTGATGGCCGGCCTGCAGGGCGCGGGCAAGACCACCACCGCCGGCAAGCTGGCGCGCTTCCTTAAGGAGCGCAAGAAGAAATCCGTGCTGCTGGTGTCCGCCGACGTCTACCGCCCGGCGGCGATCAAGCAGCTGGAGACCCTGGCCAACGATCTGGACGTGACCTTCTTCCCGTCCGATACCAGCCAGAAGCCCGTGGACATCGCCGAGGCGGCGATCCGCGAGGCCAAGCTGAAGTTCATCGACGTGGTCATCGTCGACACCGCCGGCCGTCTGCACATCGACGCCGACATGATGGACGAGATCAAGCAGGTCCACGCGGCGATCAAGCCGGTGGAAACCCTGTTCGTGGTCGACGCCATGACCGGCCAGGACGCCGCCAACACCGCCAAGGCCTTCAACGATGCGCTGCCGCTGACCGGCGTGGTGCTGACCAAGGTCGACGGCGACGCCCGTGGTGGTGCGGCGCTGTCGGTGCGCGCCATCACCGGCAAGCCGATCAAGTTCCTCGGCATGGGCGAGAAGAGCGAAGCGCTCGATCCGTTCCACCCCGACCGCGTGGCCTCGCGCATCCTCGGCATGGGTGACGTGCTCAGCCTGATCGAGCAGGCCGAGCAGAACATGGACCGCGAGAAGGCCGAGAAGCTCGCGAAGAAGATCAAGAAGGGCAAGGGTTTCGACCTGGAAGACTTCCGCGATCAGCTGCAACAGATGAAGAACATGGGCGGCCTGGGCAGCCTGATGGACAAGCTGCCGATGCTCGGCGGCGTCAACCTGTCGCAGATGGGCAACGCGCAGAACGCGGCGGAGAAGCAGTTCAAGCAGATGGAGGCGATCATCAACTCCATGACCCCCGCCGAGCGCCGCGATCCGGAAGTCATCAGCGGTTCGCGCAAGCGCCGTATCGCCATGGGTTCGGGTACCCAGGTGCAGGACGTGGGTCGCCTCATCAAGCAGCACAAGCAGATGCAGAAGATGATGAAGAAGGTCACCGCCAAGGGCGGCATGGCCAAGATGATGCGCGGCATGGGGAGCATGTTCCCCGGCGGCATGCCCAAGATGTGAGGCCAGACGGCTCGCCGCCCGGCGGGCCGGACGCGCTGCGGCTTGCGGCGCGGGGCTTTAGCTCATAGAATATGCGGCCTTTCGGGCTATGTGCCCGAGGGCTGCATTTCTTTTTTGCAAGCAAACCATAGGAACAACGTACGCATGGTAACCATTCGTCTGGCTCGTGGCGGCTCCAAGAAGCGCCCGTTCTATCACCTGACCGTGACCAACAGCCGCAACGCTCGTGACGGCCGTTTCGTCGAGCGCGTCGGCTTCTTCAACCCCGTTGCAACTGGTGCCGAGGTCAAGGTCTCGATCAACCAGGAGCGTCTGAACTACTGGCTGAGCCAAGGCGCTCAACCGTCTGAGCGTGTTGCTCAGCTGATCAAGGACGCCGCCAAGGCTGCCTGAGATCGATGAACACGAATACTGCTCCCGCCGAGGAGATGGTTGTTCTCGGCAAGATCGTATCGGTGCACGGTATTCGTGGTGAGGTGAAGGTGTATTCCTTTACCGATCCGTTGGACAACCTGCTGGATTACCGTCGCTGGACGCTCAGGCGTGGCAACGAGGTCCGACAGGCTGAGCTGGTTCAAGGTCGCGTGCAGGGCAATGTCCTGGTCGCGAAGCTGAAGGGTCTGGAAGATCGCGAGATCGCCCGCACCTTCGCCGAATTCGAAATCCTGGTCCCGCGCAGCGAGCTGCCGGTGCTGGATGATGGCGAGTTCTACTGGAGCCAGTTGGAAGGTCTCAAGGTGATCGACCAGAACGGGCAACTGTTCGGGATTCTCGACCACATGCTGGAGACCGGCGCCAACGATGTGATGGTAGTCAAGCCCTGCGCAGGCAGCCTGGACGACCGTGAACGCCTGCTCCCGTATACGGATCAGTGCGTGCAATCGGTGGACCTGGAAGCCGGCGAGATGCGGGTGGACTGGGACGCGGATTTCTAACCCGTGGATGAGAGCCCTCAGCCGATGTGGATAGGAGTCATCAGCATCTTTCCGGAGATGTTTCGCGCCATCAGCGACTATGGCATCACGAGTCGCGCGGTCAAGCAGGAGCTGATTCAGCTGCAGTGCTTCAACCCGCGAAGCAACACCGAGGACCGTCACCAGACGGTGGACGACCGGCCTTTCGGCGGTGGTCCCGGCATGGTGATGAAAATCAAGCCGCTCGAAGGCGCACTGGGCGATGCCCGGCAAGCCGCAGGCGGTCCGGTGAAGGTGATCTACCTCTCGCCGCAAGGTCGCAAGCTGACGCAGGCGGCCGTGAAGGAACTGGCGAACGAGGAACGATTGATCCTGATCGCCGGGCGTTACGAAGGCATCGACGAGCGCTTCATTGAAGAGCATGTCGATGAGGAATGGTCAGTTGGCGATTATGTCCTGTCCGGGGGTGAGCTTCCGGCCATGGTGCTGATTGACGCGGTCACGCGGTTGTTGCCCGGTGCACTGGGCCACGTGGACTCCGCCGAGGAGGACTCCTTCACGGATGGCCTGCTCGACTGTCCGCACTACACCCGACCCGAGGTGTACGCAGACAAACGTGTTCCGGAGGTGCTGCTCAGCGGCAACCACGAACACATCCGGCGCTGGCGTTTGCAGCAGTCCTTAGGCAGGACCTGGGAACGACGTGCCGATCTTCTGGATTGCCGCTCGCTTTCTGGAGAAGAGAAAAAGCTGCTGGAGGAATACATCCGCCAGCGGAACGATAGTTAACGTATCGATGGCCCGCGCCGAGCGCAGGTCTTAGGAGCACGAAATGACCAACAAGATCATTCAGCAGATCGAAGCTGAACAGATGAGCAAAGAGATTCCGGCGTTCGCCCCCGGCGACACCGTAATCGTCCAGGTTAAAGTGAAGGAAGGCGACCGTCAGCGTCTGCAGGCCTTCGAAGGCGTTGTCATCGGCAAGCGTAACCGCGGCCTGAACAGTGCTTTCACCGTTCGCAAGATCTCCAACGGCGTAGGCGTAGAGCGTACCTTCCAGACCTACAGCCCGCTGGTTGACAGCATCTCCGTCAAGCGTCGCGGCGACGTGCGCAAGGCCAAGCTGTACTACCTCCGCGAACTGTCCGGCAAGGCAGCTCGTATCAAGGAAAAACTGGCCTAAGTCGCCGGTTCTTCCCCGAAAAAAGCAGCCCACGGGCTGCTTTTTTCTTGCCTGTGTGTTTTTCGCTCTTTAATTGGACGCCCCATCTGCCCCGGCAGCGCATTAGAAGCACAACACCCGCAGCACCGGCAGCCACCCTCAGTGCATCAGGTAGCAGTGGCATGAGCCCCAGAGAACAGGAAATCCTCCGTCGTACGGAGCTGTCCGAAACCCGCGTGACCAAGGCGATCTTCCCGCCCACCACCAACCACCACAACACCCTGTTCGGCGGCACCGCGCTGGCCTGGATGGACGAGGTCTCGTTCATCGCCGCGACGCGCTTCTGCCGGCTGCCGCTGGTGACCGTGTCCACCGACCGCATCGATTTCAAGCACCCGATCCCCGCCGGCTCCATCGTCGAGCTGATCGGCCGGGTGGTGAAGGTGGGCAACACCAGCCTCAAGGTCGAAGTGGAAGTGTTCGTCGAGAGCATGTCCGCAGACGGTCGCGAGAAGGCCATCCATGGGCTGTTCAGCTTTGTCGCCATCGATGACGAGAAGCGCCCGGTGCCGGTCCTGACCGGCTTCGAAGACTGAAATACAAGAAGGCGCCCTTGGGCGCCTTCTTGTATTTCGGTGGGAGCAGCTTTTCGTAGGAGCGAGCTTGCTCGCGAACGCATATCGCCGGAGATCCCCGTGTTGTGCGGTTCGCGAGCAAGGACTGGGCGCGCCCCTCGGCCCTGCACGAAGGGTGTCAGTGGCGCAGGCTGATCTTCAGCGACGCCTGGGACAGGTCGATGTTCTGCAGGCTCAGGCTGCCCATGCTCTGGGTCTTGGGTGCGCCGGCGACGCGGATGTTGTCGAAGCGCACTTCGCCGATCGAACTGGGCAGGCGCACGTTGATGGTGCCGTCGGCATTCAGTGAGGAGGAGGCGTGCAGGGTGTCGTACTTCACGTCCTGCAGCGAAGTCTCGGCGTCCAGGCTGTCCACCACCGGCATCACCAGGCGCGACAGCTGCTTGATGGTGCCGACGCCGTCACCGCTTTCCGCGCTGACCAGCAGGCCCTGCAGGGTGTCGTCGAAACCCTGGGCGCTGACGTCGCTCATCTCGCGGTCGCTCAGCGGCTTCAGGCCCTTGGGCGCCTCGTGGCGGGTGATGCTGGTCGGCGCCTGGCGCTGCACGTCGGCACTGGCCAGCTGGAACGGGCTGAGCAGGGCGGCGACCAGGGTTGCGGCCAGGCGCAGGTTGTTCTGCTTCTTCAGTGCGCGGCCAAGCTGGCGTTCGCTGATCCAGCCCTGCTGGATCAGGGTTTCGCCCAGGCGCAGTCCGTTGCTGAGCTGGAGCTGGATGGCCTTATCCAGCTGTTGCGAGGTGATCAGGCCCTTGCTGACAAGGATCTGGCCGAGGCGGGAGTTCTGTTGACTGTGGTTTGGCCCCCTGTATCTGAGGGCAGGGCCTCACGCTTAAACTAGGAGATAGTCTTGTGACTGGTTTTAAGCGTATGCCCAATGGAAGTGATG